>NZ_OZ034792.1:0-1264178 GCF_964028495.1 Wolbachia endosymbiont (group A) of Cydia amplana
TGGAAAGCGGCAAAACAACAATAGCGAAAATTATTAAGAGAAATGAGCCGGGTGGAAGAGTGCCTATCTGGCTAATGCGTCAGGCTGGCAGGTCTCTTCCTGAGTACCGCAAAGCAGTAGAAAATATGAATAATTTTATGGAGATATGCTACAACACAGATTTAGTGACAGAATTGACGTTACAGCCGGTGACAAGATTTGACATGGATGCGGCGATAATTTTTTCAGACATTTTAATAATAGCTGATGTTTTGGGTTGTGACGTGAATTTCGTACGCGGTGTAGGTCCAATAATAAAACCCGTGGAAAGTCCTAAGGAATTGAAGGGTCCACAAGAAATTGAAACTAAAACCTTACCAATTCTAAACGCTATAAAAAAAGTCAGAAGCCAATTACCAAAAGAAAAATCTCTCATAGGATTTGCTGGTGGACCATGGACAGTAGCCTCATACATCATAGAAGGTGGGAGCAGCAAAACTTTTTCCAAAGTATTAAATTTTTATCCTTCGTGTTTGAAGGAAATAATTGAACGAATAACGGAAGTAACGATTATTTATCTAATTAAACAGATAGAATTTGGAGCAGATGTTATTCAGCTATTTGACAGTAATGCTGGTGCGTTATCGGAACCATTGTTTAAAGAATATGTTATCGAACCAACAAAGAGAATTATCTTGGCAATAAAGGATAGATTTTCTGATTTTCCAATAATAGGTTTTCCAAGGTCTGCTGGAAATCTTTATAAAGATTACTGCGAACAAACAGGTGTATCTGCAGTAAGTATAGATTATAATGTTCCAATAAAATGGGCGAAAGCGAATCTAAACATCCCTCTACAAGGAAACCTTGATCCTAATCTTTTAGCCTATAATAAAACGGAAGCAATCAAAGAAGCAAAACGTATAATAGATTGCTTTAGAGATTTACCCTTCATATTTAATCTCGGACATGGAGTACTCCCTGATACTCCAGTTGAAAATATTGCTGCGTTGGTAAACCTGGTAAAAAGCTACTAATACAATACACAAAATTCCTAGCTTTTTTGTTGTACGGGGTTTATCATTTAAATTTAGCTTCAGTAAAATATGTCAGACCTTGCAAAAAGAATGTTCCTAATAAAACCATCACCTACGATTGCTGTAACTGATAAGGCAAATAAGTTGAAAAATGAAGGAAAAAAGATCTGTGTTTTAGCTGCAGGAGAACCGGATTTTGATACTCCAGATCATATAAAAAAAGCAGCTATTCAAGCAATAAGTGAAGGTAAGACTAAATATACTGCTGTTGATGGAACGCGTGAGCTGAAAGAAGCAATAATTAATAAGTTAAGAAAGGATAATAACCTCGAGTACACGCTTAACCAAATCTGTGTTGGTACAGGTGCTAAGCAGGTGTTATTCAATTTGTTCATGGCAACAATTAACTCTGGAGATGAAGTTATTATTCCAGCTCCTTATTGGGTTTCATATGTTGATATGGTAAGTCTTTTTGGCGGCTTGCCAGTTGTAGTAGAATGCAAACAAAATTTTAAACTGACAGCGGAATTATTGAAAAGCAGGATAACTAAAAAAACTAAATGGTTAATTCTTAACTCACCGAACAACCCTGCAGGAGCTGTGTACACATGTGATGAATTGAAAGACATAGCACAAATATTGCTTGAATATCCACATATGAATGTCGTTACAGATGATATTTATGAGCATATAATATACGACGAAAAGTTTTTTACTATCGCTCAGGTTGAGCCGAAGCTTTATGATAGAGTTTTTGTAGTCAATGGAGTATCAAAAGCCTATGCAATGACAGGCTGGAGAATAGGGTATATTGCAGGTAGAAGTGATGTGGTAAAAGCTATCTCTACGCTGCAGTCTCAAAGCACTTCTAATCCAAATTCGATAGCACAAGCAGCAGCAGCAGCAGCATTAAACGGTGATCATAGTTTTTTGAAAGAAAGAACAAGGATTTTTAAGAGTCGTAGAGATTTTATGGTGAAAGAGCTAAATTCTGTCCCGGGATTATCAGCGTCTGTTCCACAAGGTGCGTTTTATTTATTTGTCTCATGTGAAGGATTGCTCAGTAAAAGCACAAAAAGTGGTAAGATAATAAATAATGATTTAGATTTTACTGAATACTTACTGGGAGATCATTTGGTTGCTGTGGTTCCAGGAATTGCATTTGGTCTAGAAAATTTTATCAGAATTTCTTATGCAACCTCTCAGGAACAATTAGAAATTGGATGTGATAGTATTACTAAAGCGTGCCAGGAGTTAAAATGAAATAGACTATCCATTAATTACCCATTTCACCGCGTCAAAAATATTCACTAAGGTTATCTTGAATGCTCTAATTTGTGTTTTTCTATGGAAGGCATTTTTATTGATTGAGCAAGTGTCTTTCTAATATTGAATTCCTCATTTTTTTCATTTTGTTGCAGTAAGTTAATGTTATTTATTTTATTTACTAAATCTTTCCCCTTTTCCAGAGTCTTTAAATCACTTTCGTTAATGTGATGTTCATTGTAAAATTCTGCAACAATTTCTTTTCTTTTCGGATAAGTATTTAAAAATTCCAACACCTGATGTTTAGCAACAGCTTGAATAAATTTCTTATTAAATCTTGAATCGTTATATAGATCTTCTAAATTTTCATCGTAGTGTTTTGCTTCATTTACAGCAAGCTTTATTATCTCTTCTATACCACTTAGAAGTTTCCTATACAATTTGTCGTATCTATTGCCTAGCACGTGTGTAGCGAATGTTTGTTCAATGTATTTTGTTATGTAATTTTGCAGCGTATTATCTATCGTGCTTATATTCATCAGCCTGCTTTAATATTATATTAACTATTTTACACATAAAAAGGTTAATATTGAATTAATAGAATACTTCTGAAGTCAAATTTTACTGAAAATTATGGTATTTAAGATATAATTGTCAGCATGAAATAAAAACATAAATAAAATGGATCTTGTAACAAAAGTGAAGCTCAAGATAAAGATGAATAAGGGTAAAATCATAAATATACTTATCATTTGTGGTGTAATTTTTTTTATATACCTTATTCATGAGCCAGTTGTAGATATGGTAGAAAAAATTATAAGTAAAATAAAAGGTCTCTTTTAAAAATAGAAAAAGTGAACTTTTTCCATCATCCAAACTTGAACCTGGAAAATTTAGTTAATGCATAAACTACTTATGTTGGTTATGAGTTCAACTGTATAAAATTCCGGTAAATTAAAATAAGTATTCATAAAAATATTGTTTTCTATAAACAGAGTATCTATAACACTAGCTTTGGGGTAAAGTATTGCAGAGGAATTTTTTAATCTGGTTGTTGGCGTCACTGTTTTATGCATACCAATATATATTACGCGTAATTCCAAACATAATTGCGCCTGAATTGATAACAAAATTTAACATAAGTATTACAGATGTTGGCCAGTTTGGTGGGTTATACTATGTAGGCTATACGCTGGCTCACATACCTATTGGTCTTGCTCTTGACAAATTCGGGCCAAAATTTGTTTTGCCTATTTGTATTATCTTAACATTTACCGGAACATTACCACTTATATGCTTTGATGAGTGGTATTATTCAATACTTGGCAGAATAGTCGTTGGAATTGGGTCATCCGCTTCAGCAATTGGACTTTTTAAAGTTGCAAGCATGTATTTTGCGCAAGAAAAATCAGCAAGAATGGCCAGCTTATCTATAATTATAGGAATTTTGGGAGGGATATGTGGCGGGTTACCTTTAGACTTCTTACTCGATAAATTTGGCTGGAATTATGTTATCTATACATTCTCAGCATTTGGGTGTTTACTTGCTCTGTTGCTGTTCTTAGTAACGCCTGAAAGCAATGCTCAACAGGAAAAAGTTAGCATTAGAGACTTAAAAAACATACTTTTCAACAAGCATATTATTCTAATTAGCTTTTTTGGTGGACTCATGGTCGGTCCAATGCAAGGTTTTGCCGATGGTTGGGTGAAAGCATTCTTTTTTGAAGTATATAAAATGAATGAAGACTTGGCATCTTCTCTCTCTTCCGTAATATTGATAGGAATGTTAATAGGATCATTCTCTTTGGCTTATTTATTGGAAAAATATAAAAATAAGCATTATGAAGTAATAATTGCATGCTCATTTGCAATGATCGCTAGTTTTCTTTTGCTTTTTACTCAGATTGGTGGCTTGTATGTTGTATTACCTACGCTTTTTATTATTGGCTTCACATCTGGATATCAGGTGGTTACCATTTACAAAGCGATAAGTTATGTAAATAATAACTTAGTAGGCCTGGCTACAGCTGTGTCAAACATGATAGTTATGGTTTTTGGCTATTTTTTTCACACTGGGATCGCAAAAATAGTAGATTTGTGTTGGGATAGAACAATAATACAAGGAAATCCTGTGTATGGTGCTGAATTGCTGATAAAAGCAACATCAGTTATTCCTGTATGTTTGCTGGTGGCTGTTTTTGGGCTCTTATGGTTAAAAAATAAAGATTTTAGAGAAGTTGATTGTAATAAGTAGATAATTTATCGAAGGCTCGTATGATAAAATCGTTAGATGTACTAATTTAAGGCTCTTGTTATTATGAAATATAATACTTTATTTTACTTTGATATTTTTGTTTTAATTGTAATTGGGTTTTATTAGGTGGTAGGTATGTCGAAAAGTAATTTTTTTGTATGGTTGATAGTATCTCTTTTCTATGCATACCAGTATGTGTTACGTGTCATGCCAAACATAATTGCGCCTGTATTAATAACAAAATTTAATATAAGCATTGCAGATTTAGGGCAATTTAATGGTCTCTACTATGTGGGATTTACACTAGTTCATATCCCTGTTGGTCTTTGTTTTGATAGATTCGGTCCAAAAATTGTTTTACCTATTTGTGCTGTCTTGGTGTCTATTGGAACATTACCTCTTGTGTGCTTTGATGAGTGGTATTATTCAGTATTAGGTAGAATAATTGTTGGGATTGGCTCGTCTGCGTCAGTAATAGGAGTATTTAAAGTTGCCAGTATGTATTTTTCGCGAGAAAAATCAGCAAAAATGGCAAGCATATCTGTTATTATAGGGCTATTAGGGGCAATATATGGTGGTCTACCAATAGAACTTTTGCTTGATGAGTTTGGTTGGAATTATGTAATTTATATTCTTTCAGGGTTTGGTTTCTTACTCGCTTTATCTTTATTTTTAGTTATTCCTTACAATGCTTACAACTTTCGAAAAGAAAAAATTAGCATGAAGGATCTAAAAACTGTGCTTTTCAATAAATATATCATTCTAATTAGTTTTTTTGGTGGCTTAATGGTAGGTCCACTAGAAGGTTTTGCTGATGCTTGGACAAAAGCTTTTTTATGTGAGGTATATCAAATGGCCGGTGATCTAGCGTCTTCAATTTCTTCTGTTATATATGTAGGATTTGCAGCTGGATTGCTCTCTTTTGCTCACATATTAGAAAAATATCCAAATAGACATTATGAAGTTATTATTGTCTGTTCCTTTGCAATGATTGCTAGTTTCCTTTTACTTTTTACACAGGCTGGCGGATTGTATATTGTATTGCCTGCACTTCTTGTTATAGGTTTCGCTTCTGGATATCAAATAGTAACACTGTACAAAGCATTAAGTTATGTAAATAATAACTTAATAGGATTAACTACAGCTGTGTCAAATATGATAGTCATGGTTTTTGGCTATTTTTTTCACACTGGGATCGCAAAAATAATAGATTTGTGTTGGGATAGGACAGTGATACAAGGAAATCCTGTGTATAGTGCTGAATTGCTGATAAAAGCAACATCTATTATTCCTGTATGTTTGCTGATAGCTGTTTTTGGGCTCTTATGGTTAAAAAAGCAGGATAAGCAGTCTTAAAATTGCTTGTGCATCTTAAAATTAAAGCGAGGTTTGATCTATGATGAGTGTTTTAAAAAAAATCTGTGGCTCTAAAAATAGTTTAAAGTCTTTTGATAACGAGGTTTATCAGTCTATAGAAAAAGAATTACAACGCCAAAAATCACAATTGCAATTAATTGCATCAGAAAATTTTGCAAGCAAAGCGGTAATGGAGGCACAAGGCTCTTTTCTGACTAATAAATACGCAGAAGGTTATCCAGGTAAAAGATATTACTGTGGTTGTGAGCATGTGGACAAAATTGAAAGTCTGGCTATAGAGAGACTTTGTAAGTTGTTTGGTGTAAAATTTGCAAACGTTCAACCTCACTCTGGTTCTCAGGCGAATCAAGCAGTGTTTGCTTCACTACTTGCTCCAGGTGATACGATACTTGGATTGTCACTGAATTGCGGTGGGCATCTAACTCATGGTGCGGCACCAAGCCTTTCTGGTAAATGGTTTAAGTCAGTTCAATATACAGTGAATAAAGACACTTACTTGCTGGATATGGATGAGATAGAAAAGCTGGCGCTGGAGCATAAACCGAAATTGATCATAGCTGGTGCTTCTGCTTATCCGAGAAAAATGGACTTCAAACGCTTTCGCGAAATTGCAGATAAAGTTGGTGCTTATTTACTTGCAGACATTGCTCACTATGCAGGGCTTATTGCAGCGGGCGAATATCCATCCCCTGCTGAATATGCACATGTTATGACTTCCACAACTCACAAAACTTTGCGTGGTCCTCGTGGTGGAATAGTGATGACCAATGATGAAGCATTACACAAAAAAATTCAATCTGCAGTTTTTCCAGGATTGCAGGGCGGGCCACTTATGCATGTGATAGCTGCAAAAGCTGTTGCATTTAAAGAAGCATTAGCACCAGAGTTTAAGACTTATAGCAAGAAAGTCGTGGAAAATGCGAAAGTGCTGGCTCAAGAATTGCAAAAGCATGGACTTGACATTATAACCGGTGGCACTGACTCTCATATAGTGCTAGTTGACTTAAGATCGCAGAAATTAACTGGAAAAGACGTTGTAGATAGCCTTGAGAGAGCCGGTATTACCTGTAATAAAAACTCTGTACCATTTGATACAGCAAAGCCGACCATCACTTCAGGGCTCCGTTTTGGCACCGCTGCTGAGACAACACGCGGACTTGAGGCAGAAAATTTTAAAGAGATAGCTGGTCTAATAAATGAAGTAATTCAAGGATTAATCAGCGGAAATAGCTCAAGTGTCGAAAAAGCAGTAAAAGCTAAAGTTGAAAGGATTTGTAGTAATTTTCCTATTTATTAATTTATGTGGTGTCATCCAAGTAGCTGGTAGAAACGAAAAAACTTACTTGACACCCTTCGCCAGCCCTCTTATCATGAAACTGAAGGTATTCATTTATCTTCAATCTGTGCAGATTAAACGACAACAGTATTACGTAATTGGCGTCTTATTTTTAATTTTTTGCACTATGCGCACCCTACGTCTTCACAACATTTCTGGGTTTTTACCTATATAAGCTGAAACGCGCTTATAAAGCGTTTAAGACAGTATAGCACGCCAATTTGCAGGATTAGAGAGTGACAACTAGCTAATACGGGATTTCTTTTGCCTTTTTTTCTGCTTAGTAAATTTCTTAAACATTTAAACTAAGATGAGTTGCATTTAAAAGCAGCTAAATTGCAGTGTTTAAGACTTAAAAAACGCCAATACTGAAAATAGACAATGACTAGGGCTTCTTTTGCCTTTTTTCGTTTGGTAAATTTCTTAATGTTTGTAGCTAACATGAACAAACATTTGAGAGTAACTTCTGCTAGTAGGGTGTCATCCCAGTGCCCAGACACTGGGATCCAGGAATTTTATTAAGTTGGTAAGCATAAAAGTAGCCGTTTTATGTTAAAATACAACATTTTAATGATTATGAAAAGGCTGGATTCCAGCGTCACGCGCTGGAATGACATTGTAGGGTGTTATCCGAGTCCTTTTTCCGTCATCAGAGGACCATATGACGTCATCCAAGTAGCGTGACTACTTGGATCTAAGCTGTATTACCAAGTCCAATTAAGTGCAGCATCATCACTTGTTGGAGGCTCAAAATACGGTTGTGACATTTCCTCTTGCACAGCTCTTTTAAATTCTGGACTTTGTATGTTTATCTTTGTTACATGCTCTTGTAAGGCTTTCTCAGCAGCTATTTCAGCAGCTGTTGGACTTTTACCATCTGCTCCTTTAGGACCAGTGGCTCCTGTCTCCCCTTTTAGCCCTTTACCTCCTAAGAACACCTTTGCTGTTTGATCATTTTTGTCACCATACGCTGTGTCAGTAGCATCAAGAAATCCTCCTAATTTATCCACTAAAATTGATTTGTCGCCGTCTTTTGCATCAAATATAGCATTCACGACATCTTTCGCTGCAGCTTTTGTTTTAAGCTCTGTAGCTTTAACAAAAGCAGTCTCTGCAGCAGTTTTAGTGTAAACTTCATCGGCTGGAGCAGCTTTAATATATACCTTATTTGTAAAATCAGGAGAAGCAGTTATAGCATCCACAACAGGCTGTTTTACTACTTCTGTTTTTAGCGTATCTGTAAGTCCTAAAGTTTTAACAAATGCATCATCAACACCTTTTTTGGTATAGATACCTTTATCATCAGCACCTTTTGCTAATTCTGGTATTAAAGCATCCACAACAGCTTTTTTTGCAACTTTTGTTGCAAGATCTGCAGTTTTAACAAACGCAGTATCTGCATCAGTTTTAGTGTATACTTTATCGGTAAAATCAGTAGAAGCAATTATAGCATCCACGACATCTTTTGCTGCAGCTTTTGTTTTAAGCTCTGTAGCTTTGACAAAAGCAGTATCTGCATCAGTTTTAGTGTAAACATCTGCAGTATTAGCTTTGTTGGCTAGATCAGCTGCACCAGCTTTCTCTCCTAGCTCAGCATCGACGTAATTCTTGTCAGCTTTTTTTGCCAACTCATCATTTACATTTCTTTTAGTGTAAACATCTGCAGTATTAGCTTTCTTTCTCAACTCATCATCCACACCTTTTTTAGTATATATACCTTTATCATTAGCACCTTTATTGAGTTCCACTATCAATTTTCCTAAAAAATCTTTGTTAGTTGCAAGGTTTTCTATTGTATCTATTGTACTCAATTTTTCACTCAATGCCATATCACCCTCCATTAATTACAAAAACCATAGCATGCATGAAAATAGTATAATTTTCGTTAATGTTAGATTTTACATAAGATTTCCTTGAAACTTGTTGTTTCAGAATTCTTCTCTTGTCATTCAAGTGTGTAGCAGATGATGTCATTCCAGTCTGGAATCCAGCCTTTATTATGCAGCCACTTATTTAAAGTTAAGTTTTCTGGATCCCAGTGGGCTTTGTTGCATCGCTAGCTATGATGGATTAAAGATAAAAAAGATAGGGAATATCAGTAGCTTATTATTCTGGTATTTATAACAAGAACGGTCAGTGAATACCTAAATTTGAGTAAAAGAAATTTCACTACCACTCACTAATCTGGCTAAAATTCAAGAATTTCAATGCTTTAGCTATTTTCAATAGAATTAAATTTATTAATATAAATAACAAATTACTATTCTTAAATTTGATCAGATTGATTGCAAAAAAACAAGATTTTCAATAGGTTGCTTATAATCCTAACTATAGTTAGCCTTTCATAAGTAGCGATGCAACAAAGCCATCCCAGTGTCTGGGCACTGGGATGACACCGAAGGGGCTACTCGGATGACAAACCCTGTCATTCCAGGGCGTGACGCTGGTTTCCATCCAAGACGGCAGTGCTTGACACTGGAATGACAAGAAGAGGGCACTGCCCTCCTTGTATGTATTAGATATAGGCCGAGTTGTGGTCGTGATAAATGTGATCGCTTGCGCAATCGAACATTTTCACAAAACCATTCTCTAGATAAAGATTATATTCGTGATGTTGATCTGATAATACAATATTATCTTGCTCCTCTGAATTGAAATGACTTGAATCTGACAGCAATTCGTAATTTGGATTATCTATTTTACTAATGCTGCTTATTACTTTGCCATTACCACTTGATATAGCTAAACTATAACTATCACCATCCTTCATTATCTTGATGGACACCTTATCTTCAGGTAACACTATAAGCTTTTTCGTATCACTATCGTGGATTACGAATTTGCCTTTTTCAAAATAGTATTTGTCTTCCGGCAAAGCACCAACCTTGTATTCTGATGTGTGCAGTTTGTTCCAAAAATCTAACACAGATTGCTTTTCTGCTCCTTCCGCTCTATCATATAAGGCTTTTACATCATTATAATCTATCGTTACATTTGCCTTATGCTTCCCTTCTGAGTCCTGCTCGTAGCTCTTTTCTATTTTGAGAATTGTGTCTTTTAATACTACCTGTTCTTGCTCTTTCTCCTCCACTGAAGCTGACCTTTTTGCCCTTGTTGGAATTTGTGGCTGGTCAGACTGCATTTCACTATTGTCGTTTGATGCAGTTTTCTCTTCAGCAGCTTGTGCAACAACATTAGTAGTACTATGAACTTCTGTCTTAGTTTCACTTACTTGCCCTTTTGGACTTTCGGTTTTTGTATATATTCTCTGATAGTCCGTGTAGCCTCTATTAGTATCACCGATATCACCACTACCTTGATCGAAAGTTATTTTTTTACTTCCATTTCCCATATCCTCAATTTCAACTTGAGGAGAAACAGATGCTAGGAAATCGTTATAACTGTAGTTGTAGTCAGCAGAAAAGAATATTTTACCTTTGAAGTTATGGAAGTTATTAGATAACATTCCAATTTCTTCGTCGCCATCAAACAATTTTACTTTAGTGAAATATGTTTGATCTTTTATTCTAACTATTTCACCGCTAGAGTTTCTTTGTATGTGGTAATCATTTGGGTCGTACTTTATAGCAAAAAGTTTGCCAGAGCCATATTTCTCTAAGTTTATAAGGCCCACATTTACATGTTTATGGGAATAATCTCTCTTTTCATATTCATGTGCAAATATTGGATCTATGTATCTATATTCATCTGATATATTTGGCATACCTATTGGATGTTCATTACCATCTTTTGTCACCGGAACAAGCTTATATGCTCCGTCTTTTTCCACTAATTTTAGATGAGTAATACTTTGTGGTAGTTGAAACCTTACATTTGCTCCATGGTCATGAATAAATAGATCACCTTTCTCGGTAATATAAAAGCCCATATTTTTAAATTCATGTAAGCGCTCGTCTCCTTGCTTTACGACAGCTTCATATACATCATCGTCTGTCCTATCTGTTCCCTTATTATCCAGTAATTTTCCTTTTTCCACGATTACTCCATTTGCCTTTTGCTCATCAGAATATTGTGCATGTTCTGAATCCTGATGATTCAAAATTTTGGTACCTCTAAGAAGCAGAGAATCTAAATCTTTTTGGATGTGTCCAGTGCTAGGATGCAACAATTCATTTTCATGTAAATGCGCTTCATCAAAGTATTCATCGCGTTCAACTGTTCTGCCATCTATTAGGGAAGCTTTATAATGACCATTTTCTTTTGTAACTGCCATGTAAGCACCGCCTTCGTATGAAACATTTAAGTTGTGTAATATATCCTCAAAAACGAAAGTTTCTTTAGTTTGGCCTTCAACTTGCTTAAAAAATCCTGATTCGCTCAATAATTCTCCAAGCTTTGTATTTCCGTCATATATAGACAGTGCACCCATATCTCCTTGACCATGAGCTTGCATAGAAAAAATCTTACCTTCTTGTAGATCAATATGATTTGTACCTCTTATCAAGTTTGAATCGATATTGATCATCTCTTCTAACATCTTTTCTACATCGATGTTCTTAGTCGCTTTTACTTGTTCTAAGCCAGTGTTTATGGTTTCATCAAGTAAGGTACTTTTTAATTCCTCATATTTGGAGGGAATTGAATAATATTTGTCTGAATACTCTTCGTAAGAAATCTTCCCTTCGCTATATTCTTTATTTATCTTGGGATATTCCATTTGCCTCTGCTCATCCAGATTTTTTAATGCATCATCATAAGCTTTCTTTAAATTTTCATCATACTTTGATAGCATTCTAAAAGCCTGATTTTTATACTCTAGACTGTTTCGGTACTCATTACCTTGTTGGTCAGAGTAAGTTAGTTTATCTTGTCCATCGGAAGTTTTTACTACCTTGAGGAAATGATATTCCTTTGATATATCAAGTGTATCATTTGTTGCCCTATTTATAGCACGAGCAACATCATAAAATGCAACGTGTTCTACAGGAGAAAAACTTCCAACGTTTTCTCCATCCATTTTTTCTATATTTGCTTTATAGTAGGATACGTTTTTAATTTCTCCACCCACTATTTCTTGACCAGTTGCTATGAAATCTCCTTTTGTAACTTGCAAAGCGTTGAGATGTTCCATTGCAGTTTCTGTATCATTCTCAGCAAGCCAACTTTTGAAGTCAGTATCGTGTCCTTTTATGTCTTTCAAGAAACTTTTTGACTCATCTGAGTTACCTTGACGTAAAGCATCTAGGTAGTCTCTTAATAAACTAGGATCTTTTTCCTGTAAGTACATTATCAACGCATGACCTGTTTTATAAACTAGGCTATTTGCTTCGCTGTCCTTTGAGTATTCTAAACTTAAAATTTTATCTAAATCCAAATTTGCAGCTTCGGTCTTGTCAATACTTGATCCTTGAGAATTGAATTTATGATCTGAATGATGCTCAAAGTAATCTGCAATTCCTTCCATTAATACTGTAGGTAAAGATTTGCCTCCTGTAGCCAAGTAAGTTAAACCATGTGCAAATTCATGCTGAAGATTATGAACGCCACCTTGCTGGTAGACGTACATTTCAGTAAAAACATCAGCTTTCCCTTTGTAGTAACATTTACCACCTTCGTCTCCAAGGTAAGAACCGAAACGCTCGCTTCCACCAAGGTGAGTGTAATCATCCTTGTCATCAAACATGTAAATTTTAAATGTTTGTTCTGAACTGCCGCGTTCTAACTTGAATGTATCTTTAAAACTAGTAGCTGTTTCTCTTATCTCACTTTCAATGTTAGCAACTTTACTTGCTCTTAAATTGTGAGAATAAACCTCTACTTTAATATTTAAATCTTCAACTTCTATAACATGTGGCGAATTAAACCCTTTGCCGTTATTGTTGAAGTATTCTTCTTTAGTTATATTTTTATTTACTTGTTGATTGATTGCCATGATTCTAACCTATAATTTATTAACTCTTCAAATATCAAGCATAAAGTAATTTCCCTAAAAAAAACGTAAATTCCTGTATTAATATAATTTATATCTTAATAAATAAAGTATAGATAGTTAACTTAATATGTAAAATTTAGAATATGGCTGAAATTCTATACAGCTATATTTCGGAATCACATTGGACAAGGACAAAAGCAAAGTGGTTTATTGACTTTCATTCCACCAAAGCACTATACTAAAACCACGATGGGTAATTAGCTCAGTTGGTAGAGCACTTGCTTGACGTGCAAGCGGTCGCTGGTTCGAACCCAGTGTTACCCACGTTTTTGTTCATGAAAAGATTTTATATGACAGCAGTGCATAACGGTAAACACTCAGCAGCGCAGTCCAAGCGCTTAATCTATTCCATAATAATAGTTGCGATAACAATGTTTATGGAAATAGTAGGTGGAATAATTTCACATTCGCTTGCTCTATTATCAGATGCAGGGCATATGCTCACTGACCTCTTTGCCTTGGTTTTAAGCTGGTTAGCACATAGGTTTTCAGCTAAGAAATCCGATTTGCAGAGATCATACGGGTATCATCGGTTGCAGATAATTGCAGCATTTGTTAATGGTTTAACTCTATTCCTCATTGCAGTAATCATTATAATTGAGTCAATAAAAAGGTTTATTTTTCCAGTCAATGTTGAGTGGAAAGTAATGTTAATAATTGCTACACTTGGCCTGATCTCTAATATCATAGTCTTTTTTATATTACATAGTAAATGCGAGAGCAATATAAACATAAAAAGTGCTGTACTACACGTTATAGGAGATATCTTAGGTTCTGTAGCTGCTATACTTGCATCCATAATTATCATGCTTACTGGATGGCAAATAGTAGATCCAATCTTATCAGTATTTGTTAGTGTGATAATTCTAAATAGTGGCTACAAAATTCTAAAGAATTCTTGCCATATACTCCTTGAAGGTACACCTGAGGGTATATCTGCTGAAGAGATAAAAAGTAAGATCACATCAGAATTACCTGAAGTGATAGATGTGCACCACATACATACATGGTCGCTGTCTGATAATTATTTTATAATTACCATGCATGCTAAAATAAAGCAAAATGTGCAGCACACCAATGTTTTATATGAAATAAAAAAAATATTGCTAGATAAGTTCGAAATAGCACACTCTACAGTTGAAATCGAGTATGATGAATGTGCGGATAATAAGATACTTAAACATTGACGTTTTAAATTATTATGCTATTACTAAAGTGTAATGATGTTGAAGGTAAGCTATGATAGGTATTTCTCAAATACAATTTCCTTCAAAGGAATCTAGCAGGCTAAAGTTTGTTAGTTATTTTGCAACTTTTGTTTCTTTAAGCATTATCACTAATCCCGTTAATGTTCTTTTTTCTCTTGGTACTATATTCTTCAGGTCTGAAATTAAAACTCTTTATATCTACAAAGAAATAAAAACGGCAAAACAGCAAAAGATGAGCAAAAGGGAATATTGGGAAATATTTTTTAAGAACAATACAATCAAGGTAGCAGCCTTCCTCTTGTTTTCTGCTTTTATAACATATCTAACTTTCACTACCACTTTTTTGCTTATTTCGTTACTGGGAACTATACCACTTACAATGCTATTGGTTTTATTGCAGAGTGAACTGAGACCAAAAGATTTTAACCCATTTACGCTGCTTAAAGCTTCTATAAATTTCTTTTTGGAGGGTATAAAAGAGAATTTACGTGGTATGGTTAATAGTTTTGATGTTAAGCTTGAACATTTACTGCCCCATCAATTAAATGATGATATCATTAAAAATATTGATAAATTAAAAGATAAGTATGGTGAAAAAGTATCCGAAGACGTTATTAATGATAGAGAATTTAAGCAATTTATTGAATATATAAATGATTTAAATGAACTTAATTATCGTCAATTTAGTGATGAGGATAAAGGAAGAGTAATTACATTTTTAAATGACTTTTGCAAAGATGATCAAAAGCATAGCTCCGGCTTTACAGGTGGACAGATTTTACTTTTAGTTCTGAAAGCCTGCAATGATGGAGACAGAGAAGCTGTAAAAAATAAAAAAGACGCGTTAATTACAAATTTGCTTGATAGCCAAACTTTCTCTAGAAAAGAGCGAATCCCTAACACCTGTTTTACCGGTATTGTCTACAGAATGTTAAGCACACTAGAGGGTATTCATCCTGATCCAGAAATTAGATTTACTGCTCCGCAGCAAATATCAATTTCAGAGGCAAAAAATGAAGCACGTAAGTTCATGTTAGACAGGTTAAAAAACAAAAAAAACAGTAAAGAAATTCTTAAGGCTTGGTACAAAGCTCAGAATGACCCTAACGATGAAAGTCAGAAGATAGTTGATAATTTTATTTCAGAAGTAAGTATTCCTTTAATGAGAAAATTATTGAGTTTCACTTCTCAATATAGTGAACAAATTGTGCTGATGTTAATGAAAGATATTAGTTCTATAAAGTTAGTAGAATTCTTGGATGAGCGCTTATCTTTTTATATTGCACAAGAAACAAACACAAGATGTTGTGCTGATATAAAAGAAAAAGTTTTTCTAGAGCTTTTAAACCAAAATTTACTCAAGACAGATTTTTCTCTCAAGGATTCATCTGTGGATGAAGCTAAAAGAATAGCTAGCAAAATAATAATAGGAGAAGTCGAGAAATTTAGGTCAGAAGCTGTTGAAAAGGCTAGGAAAGTTAACCCTATAGAAGTTCAAGTAGATGCTACATTGCAAAATCTGTCAGCCTTGCCACGAGAAAAGAAGTGTTGCATTGCGTATAGCAGACTAAGTAGCCAGTATAAAGGTGATGAAAGAGAGATAATGGAGAACATCTTACTAAAAAAATTAGAGATAACGAAAAAAGAAATGAATAAGATGCTAGAAGAGAATGATATACGTAAGCTAAAATTAGCACTTGATGATGCATGTAAGAAAAGTGGAAAAAGCATGGAAGAAATGATAAAAGAAGTAGAGGAAGTAGTCTCAAGTCGTTTCTCGCATGAAGTATCTGTTAGTAATATAGCAGCAGAGTCAGCATGCTTATAAAAATTTATTTTCCTTACCTTGCAGAAGATTCACAATATTTCTGTGGTGCTTTAAGAAAACTAGTGCTCCTATAATTAGTAATGTTAAGAACAAATTCCTCTGAAAAAAAAAGGACCATGCTACAGCCGTTGAAGTAGCACTGAGTGAAGCAAGGGAAGAGTATCTAAAGGCAAGAAAGACTATTATCCAAATTATTACGAATACTAAAGTAATATCAATGTTAAATGCTATCAGTATCCCTAGAGTGGTTGCAACGCCCTTTCCTCCACTGAATTTTAGCCATACAGGAAACATGTGTCCTAAAACTGCTAAAATTGCAGATATGTATATACAAAGATTATCATCAAAAAATTGTTGTGCTATATAAACGGCAATAAATCCCTTAAAGGAATCCAGAAGTAATGCCAAAGCAGCAAGAAATTTATTTCCTGTTCTTGCAACGTTTGTAGCACCAATATTACCTGAACCTATTTCTCTTAAGTTTATCCCTTTTATTCTTGTAATGATTAAGCTAAACGGTATTGAACCGAGTATGTAGGATAGTATAAGGATTACGTACCTCTCCATCATATCCACAGTTGTTGTAATTTGAAGGCAATTTGTTGCCTTGAACGACGTCGTTCCAGCGTTTCTTTTCGTATCATCTGAGTACCAGAAGGGTGTCATTCCAGTGCTTGACACTGGAATCCAGATATAAAAGTATTTGCAAATTATGCAGTTGACAACGGATTCTAGGAGCATATCTTAAAAATAATGTCCATGATGAAATAGACTGGATCCCAGTGTCACGCACTGGGATGACAAGAGAGAGTTCTGAGGTAACAAGAAGATGGTACTGAAATGACATCTGTTGTTGTACCTTCATATGCCAAAATTTAATTAATTTTATTATTCCTCAGCCTTTTTAGGTAGCACTGAACTTCATCGTTAATCTGATTGCTAAACAGTATAAGCGCTGTCATGTTGATCAAAGCTAAACAAGAGAACAAAGTTCCACCGATATTGGCAATAACCATTATATCTTTAGAAAGGCCAGAGAAAAACGCCACAATTATTACCGCTATGCGGTATATCACTATACTTTTTGCACCGAATAAATATAGCCACCCCATTTCACAACAATATACAAATGAAATTACCGAAGAAAATGCAAACAAAGGAGCAGCTACTGTTAGAAGGATAGGAAACCATGGAGAAACTGTCTCAAATGCCTTTTGAGTAATTAATATTCCCTCACCAACACCTGTTTGGTATGCACCTGTTATTACTATCGTTATTCCAGTTAAACAGCAAATGAGCATTGTATCAAAACACGGCTCTATCATTGCAACAAGCCCTGTTCTTACTGGTTCTTCATCTTTAGTTGTTGCATGAGTAATTGAAGCAGAACCAACACCCGCTTCGCTGGCAAAGATTGCCCTTTGAATTCCAGCAACAAATGCTCCTACCATCCCTCCGCCAACAGCATTGAAATCTATCATAGAGGAAAATAATATTTTCAACGTATAACCAAGGTTATGAATATTAAATGCAATAATAATAATACAACTAAAGATATATATAAGTGACATAATAGGCACTAGTGCAGAAGATACTCTAGCTATCCTTTTAATTCCACCAATAATCACTAGAGCAAGCAGCGCAGAGATTATGGAAGAAAGAAACCAAGAGTGACCATCTACCCAACTTGAATAGCCAGATAATATGGAAACCATTTGGTTGGTTTGAAACGCTACACTTCCACCAAGACCTGATAATACAAAGAATACTGCATACATGGCAGCCAGCACAATACCAAGTTTTTTAAATCCAAATTCCTCCAGACCATTCCTTATATACTGAAAGGGACCACTAAACAATTGGTCCTGATCTTCTGTTCTATGTCTAAACGCCAACGTTACCTCAGCAAATTTTGCTGACATACCAAAAAAACCTGTAATCATCATCCAAGGCACCGCTCCTGGCCCTCCCATTGAAACTGCAATTGCGACTCCAGCAACAGTTCCAAGGCCTACTGTGCTTGAAAGTGCAGTCATAAATGCCTGAAAATGCGTAATATGACCATCATGGTGATTCGTGTCATATTTTCCACATAAAATAGCAAATGCATGCTTAAACATTCTTATGTTGAGAAATCCAAAACGTAATGTTAGAAACACATAACCAAAAACTAGTAGAAGGATTATAAATGGCACGTAAAGGATCTTGAAAAACAGCACTTCATTCATGAAGTTATTTATTCCATTCAACACAGCGTCATAACTTTCGTAAAAACCTGAAGCAGCATGCGCATCATTAAACAATAGACAAAATAACACCATACAAAGTAATCTATAAGTCATGTTTAATACCTTTTAGAATTGTAATAGGAATCTATTGTACTCAAGACTTCCCTTCTCAGTAGATATATTGCAACAGCATTTGGAATCATAAGGCACATAAACAAACTCTCACCTAGATAAGATATAAATTCTATATTCTTTGACATACAACTGATATACACTGAAACCACTATAAGAATTTGGAACGGTATCAGTATTTTTTTACTACCAAATAAATACAGCAAAGCAACTTCACAGTAGTAACAATAAGCTATTATTGTGGAAAATGCAAAGGAAAACATCATTAGCGGAAAAACTAACTTGCTGAACAAGGGCAAAGCTGTTGAAAATATCGAACTAATTAGTGTAATATCACCCACGTTATCAGTGCTATGCATACCAGTGATAATTATCACAATACCAGTCAAAAATGAGATTAATATTGTGTCTATAAGTGGTGCAATCATTGCAACGCACCCAACTTTAATTGGATCTTCTTCTTTTACAGCTGAATGTGCTATAGCTGCTGTTCCGGTACCTGCTTCGTTAGCAAACACTGATCTTCTCACTCCGGCTATTAATCCGCTCAATACTCCGCTTCCTATAGCTGATTTATTGAAGATATCTTGGAATATTATGGATAGAGCATTCAGCAAATTACTTCCGTTTACATAAATTAAATATATACACATACCCACATATAGCACTATCATAATTGGTGCTAAGCTCGTTGAAACGAAAGCAATGCGCTTTATTCCTCCCAATATTACAATAAAGACAAGCAGGGATATAATAATGGATGCGTTGTATTCTAGGAGGTTATTTGATAGTGCTGCTATTTGATTTGCTTGAAATGGTATACCGCCCAAAATCATTGCAATAAGTAGCATAATCGCATAAGTGAAGGCAAGAAATCTACCAGTTTTTGCAAATCCAATTTTTGCAAGCCCGTACTTCATGTAATAAAAAGCCCCGCCAGTTGTATTTTCAGAGCGATAAGTAAATGCAAGCACCACCTCGGCAAACTTTATCGACATACCAAGTATTCCGGTAATTACCATCCAAAAAACTGCACTTGGGCCCCCTATTGTGATAGCTATTGCAACTCCTGATATTGTTCCAAGACCAACTGTTCCTGAAATTACTGTTGCAAACGCTTGAATATGAGTGATTATGCCATTGTTGCTGTTATTACACTTTAGATTGAATAGCGTCTGTATTCCATATTTAAGTAACCTAAAGTTAATGAATTTGAACTGGGCAGTACAAAAGATTCCAGTTGCAATTACCCAAATAATTATAAATGGAATGTTGAATATCTTTATATACAGAAATGAATTTAATAGTTCACTTATCTTCAAAATCATGCAGTTTTCTATTTTTTGTTAGCTAACGAGTTTTATATGTAAAATATATGTAAAACCCGATGCTTATTGGAATAGTAAGTGTATACACTATACCTAAAATTGGTAGAGTCATCCAGGGCTTACTGATGAAAAATACAATAAGTACTCCAAAAAATGACACAAATATATAGGATAGGCTTTTGGGAATATAAATATATTTTGCAGAGAAAGTTGGAATGTGACTTATCGAAAAAAATGAAATGGCCAGAAAGTAACAAGCTACGTTTCTTGTGTTAAAAAATCGCTCTATGAGAAGTAAGTATTCACTCTCATGAGATTGAAAGGTAATAATTATTGGTAACAAAGAAAGTAAAGCACACACTGGAGCTGGAACACCAGAAAAGAAAAATTTTTCCCAGTATGGTTGTTCTGAGTGTAGCGAAACATTAAATCTTGCAAGTCTTATTGATATGCAGATTACGTATATCATTACTAAAATCCAACCTATGACTTTGATTTCGTTTAGCTTCCAAAAATACAAAAGAAATGCAGGCGCTGCACCAAAATTTAGAAAATCTGCAAAAGAATCAAGCTGGGCTCCAAAATCGCTAGTTGATTTTAGAATTCTAGCTATTCTGCCATCCATTCCATCTATTATTGCTGCAATGATGATAAAAATTACTGAGAATTCCCATTGTTCATTAAATGTAAATTTAAGTGAAGTGAGACCAGAACATAAACCCAATAAAGTTATAAAGTTTGGGAATAATTTAGTAATAGGTAAGAATCTACTGTTACTTCCATCGTTATTCATATAACGTCAAAAGTAAGCTTCTCTTGAACGTTTTCCTTATTTAAGTTTGCTATAATTGTTTCACCACCAATAACAGTTTGCCCTTCTGAAACTCTGACTTCTGTATCAGCAGGAACATAGATATTCACTCTACTGCCAAACCTTATAATTCCAAACCTTTCACCTGCTTTTACGTTCTGGGATATTCCTAAATTACAAACGATACGACGTGCAATTAATCCAGCTATTTGCTCCACAATAATTTCTTTCCCCTTTTCGTATTCAATTACAATAACCTGCTTTTCATTTTCATTACTAGACCTATTGCTCATTGCGGATACAAACTTGCCTTTTTTATAACTCATTTCCTTTATCGTACCAGATATTGGTATACGGTTCACATGGACGTTCAAAACACTTAAAAATATGCTAACAAGCGTAAACTTCTTCTCCTCTCCGTTTTCTGCTGATAAAGGATAATTAACTTCTTCAATTTTTGAAATCACACCATCAGCAGGACTTAATATAAGATTCTTATTGTTTGGCACAGCTCTTGCTGGATCACGAAAGAAATAAGTACACAATAATGTCGGAAACAAGCACGTAACGCCAAACCCCCAAGATATAGAGAATGCTATACACGTTACTATAAAGGAAACTACTATAAATGAATAACCTTCCCTGTTTATATTAGGTAAACCAAAACACATAATCTTATTAACAATAACCTATTGTTAACAATTTATCATTTATAATTTCTCATGAAAAGCTTTTTTTAACTGCTTCAGCAAAGTCTTTTTGATACAAGGTAACATTACAGATTGTTATATTAGCACATAGAATTACCGTCATACTGTAACAACCCGTCCAACACAAAATCTAATGCCTAAGTTTAGATCAGAAAACTGATTCTTCTAAAAGTTGCTCACTATCCTCGTCTATTATGATAGAATTATCATGATTTCTGAGTAAATCTCTGATTTTCGTTTCTATTTCATTTGCGACTTCTTTGTTTGTTTTTAGGTAAGTTTTTACATTCTCTCTTCCTTGCCCAAGACGTGTGTTGTTATATGAATAGTAAGCGCCTGCTTTTTCAAGCACACCAAGCTTTGCTCCCATATCTATTATTTCTCCGAGTTTTGATATACCTTCATTGTACATTATATCAAATTTCGCTTCTCTAAATGGAGGAGCAACTTTATTTTTTACAACTTTAACTCTTGTTTCATTACCTGTAATATTTTCTTTGTCTTTTATTACACCAACTTTTCTTATATCAAGCCTTACAGAAGTATAGAATTTTAATGCATTTCCACCCGTGGTAGTTTCAGGATTTCCATACACTACTCCTATTTTCATACGAATTTGATTAATAAATATCAATATACAGTTCGCTTTTGAAACGGCAGAGGTTAGTTTCCGTAGCCCATGACTTAGAAGCCTTGCTTGCAGCCCCATATGTTGATCACCCATATCACCTTCAATTTCAGCTCTTGGAGTTAATGCTGCGACAGAGTCAATAACTATCACATCAACCGCACCAGAACACACTAAATACTCAACAATATGCAACGCCTGCTCTCCAGTGTCTGGTTGTGAAATCACTAAATCATCAGTGCTTACCCCAAGTTTACGAGCATATAAGACATCCAATGCATGTTCTGCATCGATAAATGCGCATGATCCTCCTTTTTTTTGTGCTTCAGCAATCACGTGCAAGGCAAGAGTGGTTTTACCAGAACTCTCGGGGCCAAATATTTCAATTATACGCCCTTTTGGCAGACCTCCAACACCTAGAGCCGAATCAAGCGCAATTGATCCTGTGGATATTGTGTCTATTTTTTCTACAGGGTTTTGCTTCAACTTCATTATTGCACCTTTACCGAATGCTTTTTCAATCTGGCTTATTGCGTTATCTAGCGCTTTTTGTTTATCACTATTTCTTTCTTCTGGGTTACTTGCCATAGATCATTTATTAATTTATATAATTCTCTATGATAATCAAACGCGAATAACCTGCCAAGGTTTTTCTAGTATTTATGTATTATTTCAATGAAAAATATTAACGTTTTCATAAAGCAGATATTTGTTTGCCTTCGTTAGTAACACACTATACTTTAGTGTACGAACGTTGCAATTTGCAGCATAGCAGGTGGTGTCATCCAAGTAGCCAACACTGAAATGACTAAATTCGAAATGGCTACATGAATTTATTGTAAATTACTACCGTATAAGGTGCGATGCAACAAAGCCATTCCAGTGTCAGCTACTTGAATGACAACTCTTAGATGGGTCAGCTACTCAGATCTGCCATGAAAACTGCAACCCTAAATGTTGGAGCACTGTCGTACACTAAGCGCTGTAATGACAATTTTAGTCGCTTCATACACTTATCATGCTAGTCATAACAGAAATAATTTTTACCAAAGATATTTATGAAATAATTGACATAGTTTGGAAATATGTATATTATAGAACGTTAATAGTTAGTTAATTTGTAGGTGTAATGTGGCTAGAAATGTTTTGAATGAAAATGAGTACCACGCTTTAAAGCAGTTGTTTTTAACATTTAATATTCAAAAGGAGGATGTGGTAAATTCTGACATTAAGAATATTAAGAAAAAGCTTAGTCAACAATACCGTAAATTATCGTTAAAATATCACTCAGATAAAAACCCAAACAATAAAGAAGCGGAGGAGAAATTTAAGGTTATTGCATTAAATAAGCCATTTTTTGAAGAATTTATAATAGAGCCATTGGAGAAAGGTCTCAATAAAAGAAATAATTTAATAAAAGAATTACGCGGTAAGTTGTGGAGTCGCAGTTATGAAGAATTGCAAAAATACTTAGATGATAAGTGCAGAAATAAACTCTATAATAAGCAGCAGTCAATTAACAATAATGTAACTGCTTATGTAAAATATTCTTCTTATTCAAATCTCTTAGGAGTTCTTTTAGTATCCTTCACATCAATTGCATTTTTAATAATTAATGGTATTTCTTCTAATGTACCAATAGCAGTAGGTTTTCTTGCTCCCTTGTTAGCAGGATCTATTTTGAGTCTAGCTGTTAAGAGCATTTATACTAGAAATGGGAAAGAGTTTAATCATCAGACTAATATTTTATTATTGTTTAACTTTGACCAAGAATGCGAAAATTTTTCAAAGAGTGATAGGACTAAATTAAAGTGGCTAAAAAATTCAGTTATTTTGAGCAACACAATCTGTACATCTTTAATGTTTTTCGGTGTGGGATTAGATTTAGTTGCCAACGGCTTTGGTATAACTAACTCTATGATGTTATCCGGCTTATTACTTTCATTACCATTCACGCTTTTAATTGTTACTTCACCTATTTTAAATGCTGCAAGTAATTATATTCTCAAAAAGACAGCTATAAATTCAATTGAGGAGCAATTTAAAGGTGATGATCAGTTTATAGAAGTCGATAACGAAAAGCCAAGCAGTACTATGAGCAATCAAAGTTATTTCCCCATCGGTCAGTTAATATCATCAAAGTTAGCTATTCTCCATAGCGAAGTCTCTAGCTAGGAACAATGAGCCACAGATTAGTATGGTTTTGACGTTTTGGATAGAGGCTTTTAATATGTGATTTGATATTGCATCGCCAATTGACTCACACTCAATTGCTTTTATTCCTATGTTATTGGCTTTTTCCCTAATCAAGTTTGTATTTGTTGCTTTGGGCTCAGACTTAACACAAACCGCACATAGTAGCTTGATATATGGCTTTAAGTGCTCTAAGAACTCTTCCACATTTCTGTTACGAGTAACACCAAAAATTATATAGATACCTTCAGCAAAATTATCTTTTACCCACTGAAATAGTACTCTAGCACCATCATTATTGTGCGCACCATCTAAAAATAATTGCCAATCTTTTGGTAGTAAAGAAATTAAATTGCCCTCTTTTATACGCTCCAGTCGTGCAGGCCAATAAGTGCACTGTAAACCTGAAGTGATATCCTCTTCTCCAATATCAAATCCATATTTTCCACTCAAAATGCTACATGCTGCAATAGCATTGCCTGCATTGATTATTTGGTGATCACCCTTTAAAGACGGCAAAGGAAATTCTATTGATTGAATAGCTGATTGGAAAACCATTTTGTTGTTCTTTTTTTTGCAATTCCATTCAAAACCTCCTCTATATAAGGGAGATTTCTTATTTATTGCGTGGTATTCTAGCGTGTTCATTATAGATTTTTCTTGTGGTGCTATCACGCAAGGAACATTAGGTTTCATTATTCCAGCCTTTTCACCTGCTATAATTTCTATAGTAGGGCCAAGATATTCCGTATGATCAAGTGCAATGGAAGTAATTATTGTTAAAATCGGACTATCTATAACATTTGTTGTATCAAGTCTTCCACCCATACCCACTTCAATTAAAGTTATATCGGCTTTGTGACGAGAAAAAGCTAAAAAAGCTGCAATAATTGCAGCTTCAAACAGAGTGATAGGTTGTTCTGCAATTACGGCACGGCATTCTTCTAACAAGCTATATAATTCATTATCGTCGATATAACTGCCTGCAATAACTATTCTTTCATTAAAATTCACCAAATGTGGAGAAGTGTATGCGTGTACCTTATACCCTGCTGCTTGCATTATATATCTTATAAATGCTAGTGTTGAGCCTTTCCCATTAGTTCCAGCTATATGAATTACGGGAGGCACTTTTTTCTCGGGATTATCTAGTTTACTAAGAAAGCTTTTTATGCGATCAAGAGAAAAATCATTCGGCCTGCTACCAAGTGGCTTAGGCCAATGAGGCATATATATCATAGATTATTGTTACATTTTAATTCACCTATCACACTTGCTATGCCATGCGTGTCAATCTTCTCACTAAATTGAGAACGTTGATTAATAGCAATACTTATTCCACTCATTACAACATCACTTATCAAGAAAGAACTGTGATTTTTAGTAACTTTAAAATCAATATTTGTAAATTCTTCATCACCGTAAGAGAACCTTGTGCCAATTAAGCAAGTTTCATCGTCAACTGCTTTTGTACTCATTATGATCATTTCACTATTACTCATGTATTTAGATAAAATTTTAACGCACAAACGTGTAAGATACACTTCATACTCTCTTAAGAAATCTTCCCTTTCCTTCCGGGTAGTCAAAACCCAATATTTTCCCATGACAAATCGAGATATTTCTTTGAGGTTAACATTATTCTGAATGACCTCCTGAAGCTTTTCGTGTACATGCTCTAGGTTTTTTCTATTTCCTTTTGTAGATATGCTGTCTACTTGTTGTTTCATAGTATGCACAAAAATTTTGTGATCTGTACAATTAGTGTAAGCACTTGAAGAAATTACAATAAAAACAATAATGATTAAAACTTTAGTAATATTCATAAGATATACTTAAAATGCAAAGTTTAATAAAGATTAAATAACAATTACTGACTTTAATATACCTATAGACATGCCCTGTGTAAATCATCTATAATTCAAGTAGGGGTCTGTGCTATGCGTTATGAGTTAAGTTAAATTTCCCGAGCGATAATTTCTAGAGAAGGGAATTGCCTCTGCTGGTTTCGTTGAAACTAATATGCGATGCCCACCTTAACTTCAGGTCTCAGGAATCTACTAAGGCTGACGGTAGATACGGATCCTTTTTTGATTGGTACTAAATTTATGCTTCATCAATACAGAGAACAAGGTACCTTCCTATGTTCGCCTAATGAAGTATTCCAAATTGTAATTGATGTTGAAAGGTATCCTGATTTTGTTCCTTGGTGCAAAGCCGTTTATATAAAAGAAAAAATTGACAATCAAATGGTTGTGGACCTTCTAGCAGCTTTTCATGGAATTAAAGGAAGATATACATCAGAGGTAACCTTTCTTTCTCCAAGTAGAACAAACGAAGGTTGGATAAAAGCTGTATCATCAAATGGAATATTTAAACATCTATGCAATAAATGGCAATTCATTCCCATAGATGAAAATAAAACTATGGTAAAGTTTTATATAGAGTTTAAGTTTAAGTCCAACTCATTTTCAACCCTATTAAACTCAGTATATAAATATACACAAAGTAAAATAATTGCTGCATTTAAAGACAGGGCTGAAAGCCTTGCTAAACAAAAGTTACCTTGACACTATTTATATAAATATATAATTTTTTTAGTAAGTTAAGTATTTATATCGTAATGATTTTTAGACTATTGCTTTTATCAATTTTTATAAGTGTTAATTCTTATGCAGTTGTTAACCAACATATTCAAAAAGAAACTAATGAAATAACATCAAAGGAGTTACTATCACTATTACCCGATGATAAATTATTAGGAGATCCAAAAGCACCAATTCTAATGATAGAATATGCTTCATTAACTTGCTATCACTGCTCTCTTTTTCATAAGAATGTTTTTCCTAAAATAAAAGAGAAATATATAGACACAGGTAAGATGTTATATATATTTCGTCATTTTCCTTTGGATTACAGAGGGCTAAAGGCTGCAATGCTAAGTCATTGCTACGAAAAACAAGAAGACTACTTTAATTTTAACAAAGCTGTTTTTAACTCAATAGATTCGTGGAATTACTACAATTTAAGTGATTTGACTTTACTACAAAGAATTGCTGCACTAAGCAACTTAAAGCAAGATGCATTTAACCAATGCATTAATGATAAGAAAATTATGGATAAAATCATAAATGATAAATCACTGGCAATTAATAAACTTGGTATCACAGCTACCCCAATATTTTTCATCAAGCTTAACGATGGTAAGTCATATATAGAGCATAATAAAGTTAAACATGAAGGGTATAAAGAGCTGAAATACCTCACTGATGTAATAGATAAATTATATGGAAAAGCTATAGTGAAGTAATACCACTGTAGCTTACCGTATAAAAGACTCTATGCTGGGTCATTGTTTTTTACGACTGTTTGTTGTTTTTTACGCTCAAATTCTCTTTTTTTACTGTGCCAAGCGTAGTAATACATAGCAATTTTATTCTCTATTAATACTATTGTTCCATCATAAAACTGAACCATATCCATAACTTTTCTCTGAGCTTCATCAAAACGTTCTTTATACTTTTCACGATAAGCTGGATTATTTAGTAACATAACCCCTTCATTCTTGTTAGATTTTTTGTTTAACGTTTCAACTTCGCTAGCAATAGTATAAGACATATAACCCCCTCTAATTGATTATAAAAATTATATTTTAATAAAGAGAAATGCGCATAAACAATCTCTTTAATTCCAGCACAATAATCAACTGCTTATTATACTAGTTAACTATAGTACAATATATAATAATTCTTGTCACTTAAAATTTTATACTATGAAATAATAACTTAAAATAAATGTTTTTATTATTTCAAACTATATTATTATATTTATAAATTGTGTATGAATTAAGCTTCCCTAATTTATAATCTATGCGTAATAATTTTAGTATAAAATTGTCATACATAAGAAATCTATTTGCAAAAGAATTTAAAACAATAGAAGAATATTGTATTCTTGAAAAAAAGCAACATATTCAGATCGGCCATGAAGAAGGAAAGCTATTAAGTTTATTTATAAAAATCCATAAAATCAAAAGTATTGTTGAGATTGGCACGTTATACGGTTATTCGTCGATTTGCATGGCAAAAGCTCTACTGGAAGATGGTCACATATATACAATAGAAAATAACCCTCAATACTCAAGAATAGCAAAAAAAAATTTTAGTGCTTTTAATCTGAGTGATAAAATTACTCTAATAGAAGGCAATGCATTGGAAAAACTTAATGAATTATCAGCAAAAGCACCATTTGACATGATATTTATCGATGCTGATAAAGGTGGTTATCCTAAATATTTAGATTGGGCAGAGTCATACATTAAACAAGATGGGCTAATCGTTGCAGATAACACTCTATTGTTTAACACAGTATTTTTAGAATCGCCTCCAAAAGAAGTATCAGAAAAATCATGGCATGCTATGAGGGAGTTTAATAATAGATTATCAGATGAAAAAAAATATTTCTCTATATTGATTCCAACTGATGAAGGAATGACTGTAGCTTTAAAGCTAACATAAGTTAAAAATCAAGGTCAGCATAATGTTTAGGAGGGATTAAACCAGAAATCCTCTCTAATAATATCTCACGAAAACAAGGCTTTGATTTAACAATGGAGTACCATTCTTTTAAAATTTTACTTTTTTCCCATGGAAAACTACTTACATAGTCTATTACAGAAATATGCGATGCTAAAGTAATATCAGCCAAAGTGAACTTATCGGTTGCAAGCCAAATGTTCTTGTTAATTAAGTGTTCAACATATTCTATATGGCAAAGCAGATTATGCTGAGCTGCATAGATAAACCTAGAATCAGGGCTGCGGTTAGTAATTACTTTTTCATTCATAATATACTTAGTAACTTCATTGTAAAATTTGTTATCGAACCAATTGATTAGAGCGCGTATTTTAGACTTAATAATAGTGGATGAACCAAATAATTTGACGTCGCTATTGTAAGTTTCTTCTATATATTCACAAATGGCATTACTATCCGCTATTACAAAGTTATTATCTATTAATACTGGTACTTGCCCGGTTGGATTGATCTCCATAAATTCATTCCGTTTTTCCCACGGATTTTCATACACTAGATCACAGCCCAACTTTTTTTCTTTGAGAAGGGCTCTAACTTTTCGTGAAAATGGACAAAGAGGAAAATGATATAAAATCATAATATTCCTCTTTTCTTATCCCAGTACCTATAGGTTGTTATTCCAGTGTGTGACACTGAAATCCACATCTTTTTTCTCTGGATCCAAGTTGGGATGACAAGAGAAGAGTATTTTAGGTAACAGTTGTTTACTCCAAAGTAATGTTGCAAGAGGTCTAACATATAAATTATAAGACTAATATAGGATATACCTTGCTAAATAAAAAAAAAAGTATAATATTTTATAAGGTATGCAGGCAAAAACTCTGTAATTTGGTCAGATCAGAAATGAAGCAGCCATATCAGAACCTTTTTGGGTTGCATACCTACTTCATTATTTGTTTTATCCGAAGCTGTGAATATAGCATTAAAACATCGTCCTAGTAGCTTTAAAGATCTAGTAGGTCAAGATATATTAGTGCGTGTATTAGAAAATGCTTTTATTTTAAACAAAATCCCACAATCTATACTGCTCTCTGGTAGTAGTGGAGTTGGTAAAACCACCACTGCAAGGATAATAGCTTTATGTTTGAATTGTTCCCTGGGGCCAATTTTTGAACCTTGCGGATCATGTGAAAATTGTCTAGCAATAAAAAATTCAAGCCATCCAGATGTGATTGAAATCGATGCAGCAAGTCACACTAGCATTGACGATATTAAAGTAATCCTGGGAGATATTTGCTATTCACCTATAAGCTCTAAATTCAAAGTCTACATTATAGATGAAGTACATATGTTATCCAGCAGTGCATTTAACGCATTACTTAAAACCCTAGAAGAGCCACCATCTAGTGTAAAATTCATTTTAGCAACTACGGAAATAAAAAAGATACCGATAACTATTATTGCACGTTGTCAAAGATTTGATTTACACAACATTCCTGTAGCTAAAATAGTGGAACGTTTAAATGATGTTGCACAAAAAGAGAGTTATTCTATTGAAAAGGGAGCATTAGAATTAATTGCACGACACTCTGGAAATTCAATGCGTAACGCCTTGTTTTTGATGAATCAAGCAGTGCTATATAGCAAAGATGGTGCAATATCCACTAAAAATGTGACAGACATACTTGGCCTAGTGGATAAAGATATTATATTTGATCTATTAGGGGCAATATTAGAAGGTGATTTACAGAAAGCTCTATCAGTGTTTGACAAGGCGATAAAAACAGCAAACCCACTTAGTATTTTTGAAGGTCTATTGCAAACAATTCAGTTAGTATGCCGTTTTTTAATTACGAAAGAGATTGATAGTGCAGTTACAGAGTATGAAAAGAATAGGATAAAAGATTTAAGTATAAAGAGATCTTTAATATTTTTTTCAAGATTGTGGAAGGTGTTGCTTAAAGGTATTCAAGATATAAAAACTTCAACATGCAACGATGTTGCTGCTGAAATGATGCTAATTAGTCTTTGCTATCTCTCTGATCTACCTTCTCCAGAACAGGTGATCAAAAAAGTTCTTTCACAAAATGTAGAGCAAGGAAATAGACAGGGCAGACCTGTTGCACCTTCCCCCTCTGTCATCCAAGTAGCTGACTACTCAGATCCAAAAAAATATGTGGAAAGTAAACAACAACCCCACTCTGTCATCCCAGTGCGTGACACTGGGATCCATGTGGAAAATAAACAACAAAATTACGATTTTGATAAGATTTTGCAACTATTAAGGCGGAGTAACCAAATTTATCTTTACAAACAACTGTGTAATAATCTACAATTAATAGATTGTAAACCTGGGTATTTAAAATTAAAAGCTGTATCTAAGTTGGACAGTAATTTTTGCAATGATTTAAAAAATTACTTAAACCAGGCAACTCAGCAGGAGTGGGTTATTACAGTTGATACGGGTTATATAAACAGGGAAGTGAGTAATTTAAATTATGCACCTGCAGTCAAGGATATACTTGACATGTTTAAAGGTGCAAAAGTAGTTAATATAGAAAATAAGGAGTAAGTTGTGGATTTTAGTCAAATAATGAAACAAGCGCAAGAGATGCAAAAAAAGCTTGCAGAAGCTCAAGAAAAATATATTGGAAAAGAGTTTCAAGGTATTTCTGGTGGTGGCAAAGTTTCTGTATTAGTGGAAGTCATAAAAATAGGTAGCTATAAAGCTAAAAAGGTGAACATAGACTTAGAACTTATGAGAAATGAGGAAAAAGATATAGTAGAGGATTTAGTAACAGCAGCGTTTAATGATGCCGTTAAAAAAGCAGAAGAAGATATGGCAAATGCAACTTCTGATCTCGCAGGTATGATGGGTTTACCACCTGGATTTAAACTTCCTTTTTGAATTTACTACTGAAGTTTCTTTTAGTGTAAGTATTTTTTTTCTAATACTAGACTTCTTTATATAATGCGCCTATAGCTAGCACAGCCCTATGTCATACCGCAATTCATTCCACAACTGTACGAACATTGCAATATGGCACATAGTAAACGATGTCATTCCAGTCTGGAATCCAGCCTTGCCGTAATCTCATCAAGAACGTTGTGTTTTAACATAAAACGGCTACTTTTATGCTTACCAACTTAATAAAATTCCTGATCCCAGTGGGCTTTGTTGCATCGCTCAAGTGAAAAGAACTGGCAGTTACTGACAAAATTCATTATAAATAGCCATTTAACTGTTGAAGAAAAAATATGCCACAAAAAATGAGAGTCAGTAACTGCCATGAATATAACAAATTTCTCCAAGAAAGAGGAAGCATTTTTTGTTATATCAATGACGCCATAGAAAATTGGTACGAGAATTGTCCAAAAATGCAGGGCGGCAACTATATTTATAGTGATAAAGTTGTGATTTTGGTGCATATAATCGTCAGTTTCTTTAGAATTGGTTTAAGACAAACAGTCGGGTTTATAAAAGGGTATTTGCAACAAATAGGAAGAGATTTGGCAGTTATCAGCTATTCACAAGCATCAAGAAGGTTTAAGAAACTTAATATTAAGATAAATGATTGCAGAAAATAATATGGAAGATATCGAAATTGCTATAGACAGTACAGGAATTAGTATATACAACAACACTCCTGGTCACAGCAAGGAAAATAGCACTGACAGAAAATATCGTGGCTATGAGCAAACGAGAAAATTGCACGTAATGTTGAATATAAACAACAAAAAAGCCATAGCTGTAAAATACAGTAACGGTGTCTACTCTGATCACTATGGAGCTTGTGATTTGCTAAAAGAAGTTGATTTTCAGCATGCCATAAAAGCACTATATGCAGATAGAGCATGTGATAGGCACAAGTTTTATAAGTTGTGTAACGAATATGATATAAAGACAAAAATTCCACCAATAAACAATGCGGCAGAACATCCAGAAATAGATTATATGTCTGACAGGAATGCTGCTATTAGGTTAATAAAATTATACGGTGAAGATGGCATGAAAGAATGGAAAAAAGAAGTAAATTATGGGAAAAGATCTTATATTGAAGGGTTTTTCTCAAGATTAAAGCAAATATTCGGATTTAGTTTTAGGAATAAATCTGAGATAAATCGAGAAAAAGAACTGCTAATCAAATGCTATTTGCTTAATAAATTCACTGATATTGGTATGGCTAAATTTGAGATAGTTACATGAATTTACCATAAATCACCATCTCATAAAGTGTGATGCAACAAAGCCGTCTGGAATCCACAACTGTACGAACGTTGTAGTTTGGACCACCAGTGGGGTGTCATACCAGTGCCCAGACACTGGTTCTATGCAACTTAATTAAAAACGTTTGTTTTAGTGTAAGACAATTACCTTTAGCTTATCAGCTCAGTTATAAGCAAAATTTCTGGATTCCAGACTGGAATGACACCATTTGCTGTGCAATTTACCTTCAAAAATGAATGTTCGTACAGTTGTGAACCTGTGGCAGGTATTACATAAGAGCATTTCCCTCTTCTAAATTAAAACGCACTTTTGCCTCCTTTGCAGTCTATACTTTAGATGTATTTAATTTACAAATACTAATTATTTATTAATAATGGTGATATGTAAATATAGTTATAAAATAATTGTTACACTTGAATTCCTTCCTGGTTTCTGTTGTTATCAGAACATTTAAAACACTTTAAGAAAGCTGCTTAGTTAAATTAACTTAGACAAGTAAATAGCAGTTTTGCAGCCTGTTTTTATGAATGATGATAAAATGTTGTAGCCAAATGCGCTTTCAGCATTGTGCTGAATTGCAATATCTTTGTGCTCTAACTCCTCGTCGCGAAATTTACTTATAGTTTCTCTTAATTCCCCATCTTCTAAATGTGAAACTTGCTCTTTGTAGTGCTCCCCGATAACTTCTTCAACTGCAGCAGTGCAAGCCATAGCAGCTTTTTTGCCCATAATGGCAGTTGCAACGCCAAGCGACACTCCTAAAACACGCCAAACAGGCAACAAAACAGTAGGACGAACTTTTTGCTCTTTGATTTTCTCATTAAAATAGTGAAAATGCTTTTTTTCCTGCTCTTCCATTTCAATTATTTCATTGATTATAGAAGATTTCTTAAGAATAAATTTTTGACCAGAATAAATGCAAATAGCTCCATATTCTCCAGCGTGATCTACTCTAATTGCCTGTTGCAAGAACTGATTGTTGCTGTACCTTAAATTATTTAGATTTCTTTCTTTCTCCACAATACACCTTACCTGATACGAACAGAGCTACTATGAGATAAATTAGATTCCATGTTGCTAAGGAAACACCTAGAACGTAATGAGGTCTGTCACAAGATGGAGAGTAATTAGGATTTAGTAGATTATTTCTGAGCTCTTCTATACTAACGTTACCACTTGCTTGCTCTGTACAACCTAAAACATCATGAAATAAGTGGAGTTCAAGACCTATATGATAAAAAGATATTACTGCACCTATGAGGTAGCTGCAAAACATTGCATAGATTAGAATTTTGTTGTCTTTAAGCATGCACGCTACTGCAAGTAATCCGGCGATATAGTAAACTATTCGCTCGTATGTACATAACTTGCATGGCAGCATGTTGAAAAAATATTCTAGCACATATGCAAAAATTAGAGCAGCGGCACTCGACAGCAGAAAGATTGCAGGAATTCTGGAATTATTACACATAACTTTAAGTAAATTATCCCTGAAAGTATAAAGCAGAGTATTCATTTTACATAGGGATTTTTATTTTTTTTCAAAAGCAATCTAACTGGCACACCGTCTGCAAAGAAATTTTTTCTGAGATCGTTAATTAAATAGCGTTTGTAACTTTCATCAACACTTTCAGGTATGTTACATATCAAAGAAAAAGCTGGAGGTTTAGTACCAATTTGAGCGATATACTTCATTTTAACTGCTTTGCCTTTTACAAGAGGGTGAGAATGTTTTTCTACAGCATCTATGAGCCACTTATTCAGTTTTGCAGTGCTGATCTTCTTGTTCAAGGATTCACTCACTTCAAGACACTTATCTATCACATCACCGCAGCGCATGCCTTTTAACGCAGAAATTGTTATAGTTGGCACTTCCAAGAATAACCTGGTTACTTCCTGTTGTTTGACAAATTTTATTAACCTGCTTCTGTCATCCTTACCTATTAAATCCCACTTATTTAAAACAACAATAATCCCTTTCCCTCCCTTAATTGCAGCTTCACCAATTGATAAATCCTGCTGCTCAATACCAACTAGGGAGTCTAGCATTAAAACTACCACATGAGAGCGCTTGATTGATTCCATGCTTTTCTCAACAAATCTTGATTCTAAGCCATCTACAACATTCGCCTTTCTGCGGATTCCGGCAGTGTCAATTAGAGTAATTAACTCTCCATCATGATCATATGTAATATCCACAGAATCACGTGTGGTACCTGGCTCTGAACTTGTTATTAGTCTGTTTTCTGCAAGTAAACCATTTAAAAAAGTTGATTTTCCAACATTCGGACGGCCGATGATCGCGATCCTCAGCCTACTCAGTTCATTGTTAGGTAACTCAGTGTTCTCGTTAAAATTTTCAATAACACCAGCTAATGCATCATAAAGATCAACCATGCCAAGATTATGCTCGGCAGAGATATACACCGGGCCAAGAAAATCAAAAAACTGCAAATAATCAACATTTTCGGATTTATGACTCTCGCATTTATTTGCTACTAGTATTACAGGTTTATTTATTTTTCTCTTCAGCCACTTTGCAAACTCTTCATTTCGCTCATTTTGCACTTTTGCATCAACAAGAAAGAAAATTATGTTTGAATTGGATAAAGAAAATTCGATTTGTTCAATAACTTGTAGTGAAAAATTAGTTTGGTCGTTCCATCCTCCTGTATCTATAACTTTAAACTCCAAATCGCTAATTCTCCCCATTCCCTCTCGCCTATCCCTTGTCACTCCTGGAATGTTACTCACTACTGCTGCTTTTCTTCCTACTAATCTGTTGAATAGGGTCGATTTTCCAGCATTTGGTAGGCCTACTATGGCGATTTTTAGCATAATTCAAGGGCATGTTCTATATGAAGTAAATTATAACCGAAACTTTTCAATTTAACTATTGACTTCGTAGATTATATAAGCATACTACAGTTAGAATTTTTTTATTTCGTTATGTAAAATATGGGGTAGTTATGCTAGTGTCAGAGCAAATAGAGAGTGTAGATAGAGAAGAATTAAAGCAACAAAATCATATACATAAAGATACAGAGTGTTCGGAAGAGACGACAATATATGGGCATATTAATCAACATATGGAAAAAAACATCTCAAATACATTGCATGAAATATATGATGCTCTTATGTCATATAACGAATCGGAACAGTCAATGGCGTCAACTTAAGAACTTTCATTAGCAAACTCTCCTAAAGACATGATGGCGTTTAGGCTTATCTACTTTATTGCGGCTGTCCCGGTCGGATTTTAACTTTAGCGCGTATACTTAAAAAGGGCTTGAAAGTTTTTTGGCGCAATAAGTACCTGATAGAGTTTCTGCCTCATTACACCAAATAAAACTGAAAAATTTAAACGATACTCAGTAATTTGATCTGGGTTCCAAGGCCCTTGTGCATCACATATATGAAGCGATAATATATTGCACATGACCAAGTTTGCCCAAAATTCTTGTAATACAGCCTCTCCAGAAAAATTCTCTAACTCTGCTCCTACTTTGAGTCGTTTATAGCACTCCTCTATGTGCCACCTTAACACATAAGCTTTGCTCCAAAGTCTCGGTCAAAAACTCTGTTTCTCAGTTGGCTAATGTCAGCACTATAACTCTTACTTTCTGTCCTTTCATTTTATTTTTTAGCTTTTCATTTTCTAATATAAAATCAAAATCTAATTCGCCAGCGTTCCCATAGCTTACTATAATTTCTTTTTTGCAAGCGAAAAATAAAATCTACTTCCAAATCATAATGCTGCTGAATGAATTTTACTGAAGACGATCATAGATAAATAATAATTTCTCTTGATTTAATAAACGCATTTGAGTGATAACTTCGGGTAATTGCTCTGCCGCCAACGTTTGTTCACCTATATTCCAAGCTGCAAGACGAGCACTACAAATTAGCGAAGTACACAAATCAACAAACAAATTGCCAATGGTGCCTGTTGTTCCATTTGGTTCAAACTCGGATACAATTTCCCCAGAGCTGGGTAATCTCATACCAGAACCATCTGCTGCAATAAGTCTATAGCCTCTCCAACTCAGGTTCATCCTGATAGGCTGTTTGGATGCTTAAATTCTTGAAAGCCTGTATGGCAAATCTTATACCTTGCTTTAGAAAAAGCTTGCTTTGAGGGTACATGTCAATGGCTCCATAAGTTCACATTCTATTCCCAAACTTTTTTTAACTAACTTTAAAATCATAGAAAATACTGTCGAAAAAGGAAGTTTTCTTGTTCGTGTAAAACTCAACACAATGGATTTTCTGAAAAGTTTTCGAGTATATTATATTTTTAATTTGTAGAATAAGGTTTTTTCCTTTTTGCATATTTCACCTAAAAAGGACACATTTTAGACTTCTTTGTTGAAATAAAACAGAAACAAAAGTGCTGTCCCTTGCACTCTTTGGATAATTTAATGATAAAAAATTTAGAGAGAAATTTTATACACTATCGCTGATATTTTTCCTTAAGTTGACGCCATTGCCTGAACGGATACAACTTAATTTTTAATCTGCAGGAGTCAAGTTGAGAATGTCCAATTTTCCACTTTCTTTATAGCATAACATACTTCAGCGCCTCTTGCTCCTCTTGAAGTCCAATGGGCTCACCACTTATGTGTAAATTAATCGTTAATGTTGTACACGTTCTTTTCTTTTTCTACTCTCTCTTGCTCTTCAATACAATATATAGCAAGCGGATTAGCTTTAAGTCTTTCGACTCCTATTTCTTCTCCTGTTCCATCGCAGTAACCATAAGTGCCTAATTTTATTTTTTCTAACGCCTCCTTAATTTTTTCTTTTCTATCTTTTTGACGCTTGATTAATTCCTCGTTTCCACTATCTTCATCAGAATAGTATGTATCAATACTATTATCTTCTAGTTCTTGTTTCTCTAACTCAGCGAGTATTGATTGTAACTTTAAGCTGAAGTATTCCAGTTGTTTTACGCTCATATATTCTTCATCTTCTGAAGGAGTGTAATCTTCTGGTGACTTTATTTTTGGTAACTTTTCCATAATTGCATTATCAAAAAAATAATAAAACCTATATAATTTATGAACAAAAAATTATACTACCTCAAAGTAAACACTATAATTTATAATAAACATTTAAAAGCCTAGTATGATCGACTCAGTAAAAAAATTAGCAATAGATGATAAGAACTTTACCTATATAGTATGTATTTTTATCATAATGTTAAGTTTATCTTCATTTACACTTAAAAACAACAATAAACAAGAAGTTATGTTAACATTAACATGGATATGTGCTACATTTGTTTTGCAGATTTCTACAAATAATTTGTTTACATCTGATTATCATGATGGAATATTAGAGCAAATCTTTGTACAGCCACTCTCTTCTAGGCTTATAGTTGCTTATAAAATTTTCGCTCACTGGTTATTATTTGGGTTACCGATTTCAGTAATTTCTTCCATATTCAGCTTTGCAATTCTAGGCAATAGTATTGAACACTCAATAGCAGTTGGAGTGTCTTTATTATTTAATACGCTGATAATCACTAATATTTCAGCTACTGGAAATGCATTGATGATTGGTCAAAACAACTTAGCATCAGGAGTATCGCAAATTCTTGTTTTGCCAATGATAATGCCAACCTTTGTGTATTTTAAAATGCTAACTCAATTTGAAAATTTATCCTTGAATATTTATACACTACTAATCACCATCTTAGTTTTTGTTATTTTGATTGTTAACAGCACTGTAACTACTCACATGGCACTAAAATTTGCTGTGGAACAGGATTGAAAAATCTTACTGTTATTCAGTAGACTTCTTGCATAACCTAGAAAAAAGGCAAATAGTTATTATAGATTTAGGTTTATCGACAATTTGAAAAACCTTCATTTCAGCATCCTTCCCTGTCATCCAAGTAGCCCTTCGTTGTCATCCCAGTGTCAAAAACTGGGATAACAGCTAACCTGACAACCGTCATCCCGCTACTTGTTAGCGGCTAAGAGATACCGTGACGGTATGACGGTTCGCGGTGGCATGACGATAAGCCTCATCATCCCGCTACGTGTTAGCGCCGCGGCGGTATGACGATTCGCAGCGGCATGACGAGAAAGGGGCTACTTGGATGATACCTTTTTTCTACTTAGTTTGGGTTATGCAAGAAGTCTATTCCTTCATAAGGAGAAGTAGTTAAAGGAATTTACTCTATTTCTCCCTCTTTTTTTATTATTTTTAATCTATAGTTAACGTAAAAGAGATATGCAAAAACTCTATTGATCCATAGTCTGCAAATTATTAATAACACTTACTTTAAAGAACCTCACTTTACGCTGATCTTTGAGCGCTCTTCTGTGGTATTTTGTAAGAGTATAACTTGTGAAATCGTCTTCCCTATAGATTAAAGAGTTACACTGCTTTATATGTGATGCTATCCACTCTGCATAGTCCTGATGATCGGTTGCAATGAATATTTCCCCTGTTATAAGTATTTTTTTTGCTAATAAATTTAAAAATTCCGTATTAATTAATCGTCTTTTATTGTGACTTCTTTTTGGCCATGGATCTGGAAAGAGAATAAAGAATCTTTCAACACTGTTATCAGGAAAATTTGCAATCAATTCTCTTGCATCTTCTGTCCACATTAAAATATTTTTTATGTTCTGTATTTCTATGTTTGTCAGCAAGCGAGAAACCCCCTTTAAGTAGGGCTCACATCCTATAAATAATAGATCAGGTTCATTGAGCACCTGGTAAAGCATATTTTCACCGTTGCCAAAGCCTATTTCTACCCATATTCTTTTTTGTGAATTTACAATTTTCTCTATAGATTCCTTGCTGTTTTGAATAGAATATTTTTCCAATATTTCATCAACATCAGGTTTTAGCCTGGACCTTCTGGAGAACGATCTAATCCACTTGCTATTCTTAAATAGCATATTCTTGATACATATATAATTTTCTCACTATATTTTATATAGCTTAAACAATTCTCGAAATGAGTTAATGAAAAATTACTTGTCAATAATTGTTAATATTATATAATATATGAGTTCTAATAAAGTTTAAGTTAAAGGTATGAATAATAATAATCCAGTCGTAAATCTACCGGTTACTATCAGAAAGCTATCATCAAACAAATTTATAGAAGAGATATGTCAAGGCCAATTTGAGGATCAAGATAATACCTTGTTTGAAGATTCTTTTGTTAACAAAATTAAAGAAGGAGATGTGGTAGAAGGTGTAATTACAAGAATAAACCCTAACGACGTTGTGGTTGATATTGGTTTAAAATCTGACGGGAGAATTCTGATCAAGGAACTCGGTTGTAATGATGAGGTCATTATTGGCTCGAAAATCAGAGTTTATGTGGAAAGAATTGAAGATTATCATGGTAATGTTGTTCTTAGTCGTGAAAAAGCAATTAGGGACGAAAAATGGAATAAGTTGGAAGAAGATACAGTTACAAGGGCTGAAGTAAGCGGAGTTATTAAACGCTCAATTAAATGTGGCTTTATTGTTGATCTTGGTGACGGAATAAGCGCTTTTTTACCGCTGAGTCATGTGGATTTGAAGCAAGTAAAAGATGCGAAGCACCTTATTGAAACTGAACAAAAGTTCATCGTGCTTAAAATGGATAAGAAGCAGGGCAATATTGTAGTATCAAGAAAGCTGGTGTTAGAAAAATTGCACGCTGGTGAAAAAATTAAATTTTTAGAATCTTTAAATGAAGGCGATATAATAGAAGGGAAAATAAAAAGTATCACTCATTACGGTGTATTTGTCGGTATTCATGAATCAGATGTAGTGGGAGTTATAGATGGATTGTTACATATTACAGATATCTCTTGGAGTAGGGTAAGTCATCCGTCTGCAGTTTTTACTTGTGGTCAGACTATAAAAGTTAAAATTATAAAAATAGATAAGGAAAATGCTAAAATTTCCTTGGGTGTGAAGCAGCTAGAAGATAGCCCTTGGCAAGATGCAGAGTCAAAATATCCAGTTGATAGTGTGAATAAGGGTTATGTAACAAGCATAGAAGATTATGGATTATTTGTTGAGCTTAGACCTGGAATTGAAGGTTTAGTGCACTCGTCAGAAATAACTTGGGTTAAGAGTAATTTACCAGTTAGTAGTCTCGTAACAAGGGGACAAGAAGTATATGTAAAAATTCTCAGTATTGACATTGCTAAGAGTAGGATGAGTTTAAGCATGAAAAGGTGTGTAGACAACCCTTGGCAAGTATTTATCAATAAATATCCTCCTGGTTCTATTGTTTCTGGTGAAGTGAAGAATAATACCGGCTCATATGTATCTGTTGCTTTCGGTGATTCTGAAATAGATGAGAACGTAGAAGGGACAATATATGTGAAAGATTTTAGTTGGTCTAAAAATGGTTCAGATGAGATAAAGAAGTATAATGTAGGTGATAAAATAGAAGCAAAAGTAATAAGGGCTAACGTGAATCGGGCAAGAACTTATCTTGGAATAAAACAAATAGAGTATGATCCTCTTGAAGAACTGATAAAGAAAGTTAAGGTAGGTGATAAAATACAGGTTATTGTAGGTAAGAGAGAAGATAATGGACTAGTCGTTGAAGTTGAGAACGATGTAACCCTTCTAATAGATCAAGAGCATTTACCAGAGAATAAAAAATTCTCTATATCAGAAAAAATAGAAGTTGAAGTATTGGGTGTTGAAGAATATAACATAGCATTATCTGCTAAGTGATAAGGTTTACTTATTTTGGCTTCATATAAATGGCAACAAAGTCTGATATAATAGCGAGGGTAGCAAAAAGACATCCTTTTTTAGATAAGATTGTTATAGCAGCTATAGTTGATAGATTTTTTGGGATACTTTCAAGCACATTGAAACATCATAATAGAGTTGAAATTAGGGGGTTTGGTTCTTTTTCAGTTAGAAGTTATAACTTGAAAGAAACAAGCCATTTAATGTTACAGAAGTTTACAAAGAATCAATACTTTAAAACATATTTTCGTAGCAGTAAAAAATTATCTGATTTGATAAATGAATAAAAATTTATACCATAAATAAGATGAAAGTAGGGGTTTGAGTTTATACTGTACGATAGAAATTTTTAGCACCATATGCAAGTAGTAGAAATAGTTATACGTAATAACACATATAAAATATCTTGCGAAAGTGGGAAGGGGAATCATTTATTACGCCTTGCTAATAGTTTTGACAAGTTAGTTAGTTCTGTATCTCAAAAAACTGGAGGTAAGGGTTCGGATGCATTAAATTTCTTACTTGCAGCACTAATTCTTGAGGATAAAATTTTAGAATTAACAAAGCGATTAGATGAAGTAAATCAAGAGCGCGAAAAGTATAGAAACGAGAAAAGAATAGAATATACTGAGGTACTAGATAAGGTAAATAAGATTATCACTAATCTTGAGTGCATAAAGGATTAGCTTCAATAAAGCAAGCAATTAAATTGACTATCTGACTATTCAAGCCAGGAGGGAGGTTTGTCTTACGAGTTATGTAACAATATAATTCGTAATCATCAAGATCAACTATTTTTTCGTATTCGATTAGTTCGCTTAAGGAAAATTTATCAAGATATTTCAATGCGAAATGCCCTAAAAGTATATCGGTTTCTTTGCAACCCCTATGCCAGCTTCTATATATTAATTTTCTTCTGAGTAGTGAGGTATCTGTCATTACAATTAAACTTTTTTTAATTTAAAAGTTAAACTAAATACTTGTCAAGCGAGGCGCATTTTAATATACTTAACATTTTGTTAAGATCTAAATATACAGGTGGAATTAATTTCTAATCTTATCCATCAATTTAGCGATGGAATATATTATTTTTTATCATTTTCTTTAATAATTTCTGTCATAGTATTCGTGCATGAATATGGGCATTATGTTGTTGCCAAAGCATGCAAAGTTAAAGTTGAATCTTTTTCCATAGGTTTTGGTCCTGAAATTTTTGGTTTTAACGATAAGTCTGGAACTAGATGGAAATTAAGCGCTGTTCCATTGGGTGGTTATGTTAAAATGCTAGGAGATACTAATGCAGCGAGTGTCCCAGCTGATCAACAAGAATTAACGGAAGAAGAAAAATTGTATTCATTTCATACAAAACCGCGTCATAAAAAAGCAGCAGTAGTTTTTGCAGGGCCTTTTGCAAACATGGTATTTGCTGTTATAGCTTTTACAATATTCTTTAGCATAGCAGGTTATTATCGCACTCCACCGGTGATTGAAAATGTAATCGAAGGTAGTGCAGCTAAGCAAGCTGGTTTGTTGCCAGGTGACACTATTACACAAATCAATGAGCATAAAATAAAATACTTTGAAGATATTTCACGTGTGATAATGTCGAATCCTAAAACAAGAATGGAGATTGAGTATAGCAGAAATAATGAGAAGCACAGGACCAGTTTAACTCCATTAATAACCAAGGACAAAGACGTTTTTGGCAACACAATAGAAAGAGAAACTATAGGGATTATTTCAGTCAATACATTAAAGCAGTCGTCTTTTCTTGGGGCTGTGAGCTTATCAGTAAGTGAAACTTACCACACTATGTGCTTAACGATCAAAGCTCTCTTTCACATTATTGTTGGTAAAAGGAGTATCAATGAAATAGGTGGACCAATAAAAATCGCAAAATATTCAGGACAATTAGCTAAAAAGGGATTTATTATGGTTCTATATTTTATGGCAATCATTTCAGCTAATTTAGCTGCAATTAACTTGCTGCCAATACCACTGCTAGATGGTGGGCATTTATTTCATTATATCATAGAAGCGGTTATACGTAGGGATTTAAGCTTGAAATGTCAAAAATATGCAGCTATTTTTGGTGCTTTAGTGTTGTTTTTGCTTATGGCAACTGGAATGTCAAATGATATTAGGGATCTTTTTTGAAATAAAATATGAAAAAGCTATTTTATATACTGGTAGTGGTTTTTATTTCTTTTCCTGCCCTGCTTGTTGCTTTAGGAACTGCGGAAAAAGTGCAGGTGAAAGATGTCAAATGTATTGGTAATGAGAGGGTAAGCAACCAGACAATAGGGTTCTATATAAAACTAAAATCTGGTGATTATATAAACGACGATGATATAGACTCAATTATAAAAGATCTATATAAAACAAAGTTATTTGCTAGTGTTAATGCTTACATAGATGATAAAAAAAATTTGGTAATAAAAATTCAAGAAAATCCACTAATTAACAAGATAATATTAAAGGGTAATAAGTTATTTAATAGCAAAGAGTTACTAAATAATGTGATTCAGTCAAAATCGCTAACTATTTTCACTGAAACAAAATTGCAAAACGATTTAATGAATTTAATCACTACTTATAGAAATAACGGTAAGGTTGGCGTTAAAATTGAATATGAGTTGGAGAAGCTCGATAGTAATAGGGTCAATCTAATTTTCAAAATAAAAGAAGGCAAAACCTCTAAAATTAAGGATATAAGATTTATAGGCAATAAAAACTTTTCTGAAAATGAGCTAGAGCAAGTTATTAAAAGACATAGTAATGACATATTTAGTAAGTTATTTAGAGCCATTTTTAAAGGCGAAAATCATTATTCACCGCAATATCTATTGATTAACACAGAATTGCTCGATCGTTTTTATTCGTCTAAGGGATATATTCAAAATAATATTCAACCAATTGTTGAGGTTGATAATAACAATCAAACAGAGTTAACTTTTTTGATTGACGAAGGACAGCAGTATTTGTTTGGAAATAATGAGGTTAATATTGAAACTGAAATTCAGGATTTGAGCCTAAAAGAAGAAATATTGGATTTTATAACAGAGGAAAACGATAAGATATTTAATAGAGTTAAAATTAATAATACAGTAGAAAAAATAAACAAATATTTAAATGAAAAAGGATATATATTTGCAAAAGTTAATCCAGAGTATGCACAACGTGACAACGTTGTAGATGTAACCTACAGAGTGCTGCCGGGTAAAAAGATTTATATAAATCAAATTACAATTGATGGTAACGATCGCACTTTAGATAAAGTGATCAGAAGTAAGCTAAGTGTAGCAGAAGGTGATGCGTACAATATATCTGAGATTCAAAAGTCACGTAAAAAACTAATGAGTAGTGATTTTTTTGAAACAGTGAAAGTAAATAGTTACGCAGTTAATGACAATACAGTAAATCTTGACTTAAATGTTAAAGAAAAAAACACTACTTCGTTGTATTTGGGAGGCGGTGTGTCTCTTCCTGGTGGAGCATTGATTAAAATTGACCTCAAAGACCGTAATTTATTTGGTACTGGAAAAGAGCTCTCTTTTGCTCTTGAAAAAAGTCAATACGTATTTTCTACTGATTTAGAGTTTGTTGAAAATAATTTTAATGATTCTGATACGTCACTAGGTGTAGACGTATTTTACGAAAAACAAGATAAGCCAAACACTACTTTTGATAGTTGCGATATGGGATTTTTTACAAAGTTATCATATAAAGTCACAGAGAACTTAACTAATTCCCTTCGCTATTCTTATAAGTATAATCATATACACATGGATAATAAGGGTGGACAAGACACCGATATCTCTGAAATAATACTGGACCGAAAAGGTGAACATCAGATTTCATCAGTGGGATACACGTTGGCACATAATAAACTGGATAACCTCTATACTCCAAAAGAAGGGTATTTACTGCGCTTAAGTCAGGATATTTCAGGATTGGGAGGAAACGTGAATTTCCTAAAATCTGAATTCTTATCTTTTTATACGCACCCTATATTAAGCAAAATTGACGATGATATAACTCTACGCTTTAAGATGGCGGCAGGTCATATTTTTTCTTATACTGATGAAAATCTAAACATTGGCCAGCACTTTTTTAAAGGGGGTAATGAGATTAGAGGGTTTGACCTTTCCGGTATTGGACCAAGAGCAGAAGACAAAAATAAAAGCTCATTAGGAGGCAAAACTTATTTTAATCTAACACAGCAAGTGGATTTTCCTCTACCAAAACTATATGACTATGCTGGTATCAAAGGCTCACTATTTGTTGACTATGCGACACTTTTTGGCTTAGATGATAAAAATAAGAAGTATGAAGGGAAATACTATGATAGCAAGCTTGTGAGAGTGTCACCAGGTTTTGGCTTTTCAATGCTTTCTCGTTTTGGTAGACTTAGATTGGATTTCGGGTTTCCTTTAGTAAAGGAATCTTATGATATAATACCATCACCAAATGTTAAATTTTCTATTGAAGCGGGGATTTGAATGAAATATATACAGTTATTTATATCAGTTATTGCCTTAATTATTTCCTTATTTGTGGGGTATAAGTTTGTAGGATATCAACCTCAGAACACAAAGGCTGCCATTATTGATAGTGATAAAGTTATCAATGAATCTCTTGCTCTGCAAAACATACAACAACAAATAAAGGAGCAGAATTCTAGATTACAACAAGAATTTGAAAGTGAGTTAGAAAAACTTAAGCCATCAAAAGAAGAATTTGAACTTTTGTCAGAAGAAGCAAAAAAAGAAAAGACAGAACAGTTTAATAAGCACACTGTAAATACTAGAGATAATTACGCTAAAAAAATGTTACATTTAGAAGAAAGCTATAGAGACGCAGTAGAGAGTGTTTTTAACAAGATAAAAGAAGTCGCTAAAAAAACGGCAGAAAAAAACAACATAGATTTGGTACTATTTATTTCAAAAAAGAACCAAGTTTTATACTCCATGGATGAAGTTGATTTATCAGATGTGGTATTAAACAATATAAACAAGAAAATACCTGAATTTGCTTTGAAAGGCATTGAGTAGGCTTATGCAATTTAATATCAGTGATATTATAAAAATATTACCACATTCTTATCCGTTTCTCTTAGTAGATAGAGTTATAGAGTGTGATCCTGGTAAAAGTATAAAAGCAATCAAAAATGTGACTTTCAATGAGCCATTTTTTATTGGCCACTTCCCTGGTCATCCGATAATGCCAGGAGTCTTGATAATTGAATCTCTAGCTCAGGCATCTGCTATATGTGTTCTAGGTAAAGAAACAATAGAAAATAAAGTTGTTTACTTGAGATCCATTGAAAATGCAAAATTCAGAAAGCCAGTTACTCCAGGGGACACATTGATTCTTCAAGCTAACATTCAAAGTGTGTGTTTAGGTGTACACAAATTTAGGTGTATTGCATCTGTTAGCGAAGAAAAAGTTGCAGAAGCAACAATCTCAGCAGTATTGCAAAATAAATAAAATCTTCATCTGTAAGAAACAGCATGTACACTGTATAGTATAGCAATGAAGCTGAATTTCAAAATCTCATTTTCGAATCTATATACTCGCAATGGATTAATAAAATTAGATGAGACATTTTTGAATTATATCAAATCATGTGATGAGAGCTTGTTTTGTTCATTAATTGAAGCAAGAGAAAAAGCAGCTTCTTCTTCGATGTCATCCCAGTGTCACCTCCCATCATCCCAGTGTCACCCCCCGTCATCCCAGTGCTTGACACTGGGATCTAGAAAACAAGAAGGACGGTCAGCTACTTGGATGACAGATAGTCAGTTAATAGTAGACCTCTCATATTTACTTGATGAATTTATTGCAAAACTTTTCAATGTTGAAAAAGAAATAGAGGAGCTAAAGAAAAAGCACAACGACTTTGCTGTAATATATAAATGCAAAAGGTTATTTGTCCAACGCTATGCATTGAAGAAATACACTAATGTGGCGAATATAGATATTACTAACAAACTAAGTCATTTTCTCACTTTGCCAACAACAGAAAAAAATTTTGCTGAGCAGGTGATGCATTGGTTTGAAGATAAAGAAAATCACAAAGAAGAAATAGAACTTGCAGCACAATATGCAGTGTGGAGAGTAAAAAATAAACAGAGTATATTATTCAGTATTCATAAAAAAATCGACCACGAAAACCTCATACCATTTTCTAAAAAAGAAGTGGACAAAGTTGAAGTGCTGTATTCAAATGAAGTAAAAAGACGATACGGTTTTGATCTAACAAGCAAAAAGGTGAGTTTGAATAAAGCACTAGATAATGCTCACTACTGCATATTTTGTCATAAGCAAAGTAAGGACAGCTGCTCAAAGGGGCTAATTAATAACGACAATACTTTTAAACAATCTCCACTAAAAGTTGAACTGCACGGCTGCCCACTAGAGCAGAAAATATCAGAAATGAATCTGGTGAAAAGCGAAGGGTACAGCATAGCAAGTCTTGCAATTGTGATGATAGATAACCCATTATGCGCAGCCACTGGGCACAGAATATGCAATGACTGCATGAATTCGTGCATATATCAAAAACAAGAACCCGTAAATGTGCCAGCAATTGAAACAAGGATTCTGGATGATGTGCTCAGTTTACCGTACGGATTTGAAATATATTCTCTGCTCAGCCGTTGGAATCCTTTAAATTTTCAGCGTTCATTGCCAAGAGGAAACACTGGAAAAAACGTTCTAGTTGTAGGCCTTGGTCCTGCTGGTTTTAATTTAGCTCATCATTTGTTGAATGATGGGCATAACGTTATTGCCATTGATGGACTAAAAATTGAGCCTTTGATCGATAATTTCCAGCTAATTAAAGATTTCAAACACGAAAAATTGAGTGAACGCATGGCAGGAGGGTTTGGTGGGGTGGCAGAATATGGTATTACTTCTCGGTGGGATAAGAATTACTTAAAGATTATTAGATTACTGCTGGAAAGACGTGAGAATTTCGTACTTTATGGAGGCATTCGTTTTGGTGGCACGATTAATGCTGATGACGCGTTCAACTTGGGTTTTGATCACATCGCCCTAGCACTTGGCTCTGGTAAGCCACGAATGATCAAAATAAAAAACATACTAGCTCGTGGAGTACGCATGGCATCTGATTTTCTGATGTCGTTACAACTGACTGGCGCTCTTAAATTCGATTCTATAGCAAATCTGCAAGTTCGTATGCCGATAGTTGTCATAGGTGCGGGGCTTACTGCGATTGACACTGCCACTGAAGCTTTAGCGTATTATCCAATTCAAGTAGAAAAATTTCTTCTTCGTTATGAGATATTAGTTGATAAGTATGGAAAGGACTGTGTTGAAAAAGATTGGACAGAAGAAGAGCGCGAAATTGCGAATGAGTTTATATCGCACGCACAATTGATCCGAGAAAAGCAAAAGTTAGCAAAAAAAGAGAATAGAGAAATAAAAATATTAGAGTTAATGCAGAGCCTCGGGGGAGTGAAAGTTATATATAGAAAAGAGCTAAAAGATTCACCAAGTTATCGATTAAATAGCGAAGAGGTGCAAAACGCATTATCAGAAGGGATTTACTTTATTGAAAACTTAGAGCCAGTTGAAGTTGTGACGGATAAATATAACCATGCTGAATTAATAAAACTGATAGACACAAAATCCGGCGAAATCAAACGTATAAAAGCACGTTCTATTTTTATAGCAGCAGGTACTGAGCCAAATACAGTTATTGCAACAGAAGATAAAAAGCATTTTAAATTAAGTAATGGGTATTTTACTCAATTGAATTCATTGGGAAAAGAAATAGATCCAATATTTTCTCCAAAAATGCAAAATAAAGATAGAATATTAGTGTATAAGCAAGGCAATAAAACAATCAGCTTTTTTGGTGATCTTCATCCTTCGTATAGCGGCAGCGTTGTGAAAGCTATGGCAAGTGCTAAGAACGGCTACCCTATTATTTCCCAGCTTTTGAATAGAGTTAATAGCTTCGTTTCTGTCATTCCAGTGTGTGATGTTGTGGGCCAGAAAAAAAATGCGTGGCCAAGTGTTGAAGACCTGGCTAATAAAGAATTATTTAATAGAATCAAAGAGCAATTCACTGCAAAGGTTATAAAAGTTCAATATTTAACAGACAAAGTTGTGGAAATAGTGATCAAAGCACCACTTGCGGCAAAGAATTTTAAGCCTGGGCAATTCTTTAGATTGCAAAATTTTGAAACCAATGGCAGAAAAGCCAATAATACAAACCTTGCTATGGAAGGTATAGCCGTAACCGGCACTGAAGTAGACAAAAAAAAAGGAATTATTTCCACTATTGTGCTGGAAATCGGCGGCTCCACTAATTTATGCAGACACTTAAGAGAAGGCGAGCAAATAATTCTTATGGGCCCAACTGGCAGACCTACTGAGGTTTACTAAGTCTCAATATTAAAGTGATGTCAAATTTTATTTCAAAAAGTAAATAATTTACTAACGCTCGTGCACAAATTAAAAATAAATTATGCACGAGTGTAGCGTTATGAATTAGGAGTGCTATATTAAAGCTTACCTCACTATTAAAGCTATCGGTCAGATTAGATTAAAAACCTAATCTGACCGGTTTCTCTATAACCCTCTAAACTCTGATATAATTATATGATAATTAGTTTAATTAGTGGTTAATATGCAAATTGATTTTATTCATATATTGAGATAGCATAAACCATATTGGTTTTAATTATTGTGCAACTTTATAAATCGTCACTGTTACTTCTACTGACTGTATTAATAGTTATAGTCCTAAAATTACCTGAAAATTTGAGCATTGCAGTAAATTGGTCTCTCCCAATTCTAGATTTTGATTTATCTTTTCGTACCATACTAATATCTTTTTTATCAGTTGCATTTTTAGCTGTTCTACCAGCACAAAATTTGACTTTTTCAGAGATGCTATCTTTTGCTGCTTACACTATTAGTTCACTTTATGCAGTTTTATCTGAACATATGATATTGGTTATAATATTCTGTGAATTAATGACCATCAGTGCATTTTTTATTATCGCAGCTAGCTGTAGAGATAGTGGACCTGCAATAAGGTACGCTTGTGTACACTTTTTCGTTGGAGTTATATTAATAGCAGGATTGGCACTTCAAAGCACTAACCTGATAATTTTGGGTTTATTGATAAACTGCGCTTGTTTTCCTTTTTCATTTTGGGTTGTTGATGCATATCCTGCTGCATCGCTACATGGCACCACATATCTCTCTTTATTTACCACTAAAGTCTCTTTTTTAGTGATGCTTTTACACACTTATAACCTATGGCAAGATTGTACTGAAATATTAGCGCTTGTAGGCACCATCACTGCAATTTACAGCATTATATTTGCTTCTCTCGAGCAAAATATTCGTAGATTTTTATGCTATAACGTTGTAGGACAAATGGGCTTGCTGATTATTGCAGGAGGTTTACTCAGCCCTTCGGAAAAGGCAATACCAATTTTGATACTGCATATAATCTTCTCTCTTGTTTATCAATCATTATTGTTTGTAGTCAGCAATTCGATTATTTCACGAACAAAAACAATTAGTTTTAATGGAGTAGGCAAACTGATGTCAGTGGAAGGCATGTGTGCTATAATCGCAATACTTACAATGGCTGCATTTCCTGGAACCGCTGGATTTATTAGCAAATCATACATTACAGCCGAGATTGAAGCAAGTGGTGCTAATTTAGAAGTGTATAAAAACTTATACAAGATTCTAAATTTACTGCTTTATTTAAGCGTGGGGCTCAAGTTTCTTTACTACATATTTATTGCAAAAAGTAAGTCAAAACCTTTAGCAGAGAGGGGAGGCAAAATGACTATGATTATTTTAGCATTTATATGCGTAATTGCTGGCAACCCTTACTTACCTATTTACAATAAACCTTCGATTTTCGATTTTGTGTACAACACAAAAAATATTTTGTCGCAATTTAATTTGTTATTATGTACCACTTTATTGTTCATTCTTTTACGCAAGTTATTTTACCCGAGAATAAATTTTAAAATGGATGTTGATTGGATTTTTAGAGCTTTCATACCCTATATTATCTTGCTGTTCAATCAATTGGTCTTTAAAGTGAGAGAAATGTCTGCCAACGTACTGCAAAACTTGACTAATTCACTTACTAGTTTATACTTTGATAATATTACTAAACTTAAGGAAGTGCTGGGTTATAACTCAGTGAGTTTTGTTTCAGCTTCTTCTCTCTTTTTAATGAGTATTCTACTAATGCTATTATGTTTAAGTCGTTAACCGAAAGTTTAAATTCTGTATTTAGTAAACTAAGAGGAAAGTCGATCATTTCTGAAGATGATTTTAATCTTGCCATGCGTGAAATACGCATAGCCTTAATTGAAGCTGACGTTTCACTTGAAGTTGCAAAAAAATTCATCAATGACATTAAAGATAAAGTGATTGGGGAAAAAGTCATAAAAAGTGTTTCTCCAGCACAAATGATAATTAAAATTGTGCAGGATAATTTAGTTGCAGTTCTCGGATCAGAGAAAAGTGACTTAAATCTAGCAGTTAAACCCCCTGCTGTGATTATGATGGTGGGCTTACAAGGTGCAGGTAAAACAACCACCTCAGGAAAGCTTGCTTTAAAGCTAAAAAAGCAAAAGAAAAAAGTGATGCTTGCCTCTTTAGACATTTATAGGCCGGCTGCCCAAAAACAACTTGAAGTGCTAGGTAAACAAATAGATGTGCAAACTTTACCTGTAGTAATAGACGAGAAGCCCATTACAATTACAAAAAGGGCACTAGCAACAGCAAAGAACGATAATTGTGATGTATTAATACTAGATACCGCAGGCAGGCTTCATATTGACAATAATATGATGAATGAGTTGAAAGCCGTAAAGGAAATAGCTTCACCTGCAGAAGTTATTTTAGTAGCCGACGCAATGATAGGCCAGGATGCGGTCAACATTGCCAAATCATTCAATGAGGTAATAGGTGTAACCGGCATTATTCTTACCCGTGTTGATGGTGATGCACGTGGTGGTGCTGCTCTTTCTATGAAAATGATCGCCGATTGTCCAATTAAATTTATTGCTTGTGGTGAAAAATTAAGTGACCTCGATGATTTTTATCCAGATAGAATTGCAAAAAGAATACTTAGCATGGGTGATGTTGTCTCATTGGTTGAAAAAGCTGCTGAGATTGTTGGTCAGGAAGAAATTGATAAGTTACAAAAGAAAGTGAAAAAAGGTAAATTCGACCTAAACGACCTAGTGGGAATGTTAAAAACTCTGAGTAAAATGGATGGCATTAGCAACATAATGAAATTCATTCCTAGTTCATTTACAAAAAAGCTAAGTAGCAGTGTGCCAGATGACAATAAAGTGAAAAAATATATAGCCATCATAAACTCAATGACTGAAAAAGAAAGGCAAAATCCAGATATTTTAAATGGCAAAAGAAGACTTAGAATTTCTAAGGGGTCCGGAACAACTGTAACTGACATTAATCTTCTAATTAAGCAGTATAATCAAATGAGCTCTATGGTAAATAAGTTCAGTAAAGTTGACCATAGTAAACTCAAAGAATCTGATTTGATGGATATGCTAAGCAGAAAGTAAGTCAGCAGGTAGTGGAATGAGACAAATCATCAGTAAACCTTTAGCTATATCAAAAGCGGCTTAGGTCTCGCAAAAAAATTTACAGCTTCTTGCTAGCCAAGAAATTTATTATTAATTTTAAGAAATACTATAGCTGACCCAAGCAACACGTCATACCGCGATTCATTTCATAACTGTACGAACATTGTAGTGTGGGCCACCAGTGGGGTGTCATCCGAGTAGCTTGACTACTTGGATCCAGAAAAAAGAATGGTGTCATGAAAGTAGCCTCCTTCTCCTGTCATCCCAGCGCCCAGAGGTGTCATCCTTTTTTTTGGATTCCAGACTGGAATGACAGCAGTCCTACGTCATGCCACCGCGAACCGTCATACCGCGATTCATTCGCGGTATCTCTAGATCCCGCTAACAAGTAGCGGGATGACGAGGTCAGGGTGTCATGAAAGTAGCTGACACTGGTTTCCATCCAAGACAGCAGTAGCCCCTTCGGTGTCATTCCAGTGCCCAGACACTGGTTTCTATCCAAAAGGGTGTCATCCCAGTGCCCAGACACTGGGATCCAGGAAAGTTTGCTTGTGGGCAAGCAAACTAGCACAGAAAGTGGTTACAACATTTTCGATGAGATTGCAGAAAGGCTGGATTCCAGTGCCAAGCACTGGAATGACAGCAGTCCTACGTCATACCGCGATTCATTCGCGGTATCTCTAGATCCCGCTAACAAGCAGCGGGATGACGAGCTTATCGTCACGCCGCCACGAACCGTCATACCGCCGCGGCGCTAACAAGAGATCCCGCTAACAAGCAGCGGGATGACGGTTGTCGTTTAGCTACAAACATTAAGAAATTTACCAAATGAAAAAAAAGGCAAAAGAAGCCCCGTAGTGCGAGTTTTGACTCTCTATTACTGTAAGTGGCGCTGTAATAATGTGCTAACGCTTAAAATAAGCGCGATTTGGCTGAATGTAGAAAAATTTTAAAAGACATGCAGCCGCTATAATTTTATGTAATCCGCCAAAAAATACCCTGAGTTTTTACTGAATTTTGTCATTGAGCCTGCAGGTCAAAAACAAGTTTTGAGTCATAAATACCCTTAACACTATAATAAGGGGGCTGGCGGAGTTTGTCAAGCAAGTTTTTTCGTTTCTATTGTAATGACAGTTATGGCCTGTGCAAGAAATCTATTGATTTACAGCAGGTTCTTTGTTACAGTTCGTAGTTATGCAAAGAAACTTAAAGCCTCATGAGTTTATTTACAGCCAGTGGTTTACATAATTTGGAGCTGTATAGCTGAGTATTGTATATGATAATATTAATAACAAACGATGATGGTTTTGGAAGTGAAGGAATAAAATTACTCAAAGAGATTGCACGGAATTTTGCGTCAGAAATATGGATAGTGGCACCAGATACTGATAGAAGCGGGGCTGCAAGATCTCTTGATTATCCAGTGAAACAATCTATTGGAATAAACCAACATAGTGAAAGGGAATTTAGTGTGTCTGGTACTCCTGCAGATTGTGTCATTATTGCGCTAAATAAAGTTATGAATAAAAAACCAGACTTAATATTGTCCGGAGTAAATATTGGATCAAATGTTGGGGACGATATTTGTTATTCAGGAACAATTGGTGCTGTAATGGAAGGTGCTGCAAGGTCTATACCTTCTATTGCACTGAGCCAAGTTTATCATGATAAAATAGACTGGCACAATACAAAGGTTTTTGCACCAAAGGTTATTGCCAAGCTAGTTAAGGTTGGTTGGCCTAAAAACATAGTGATGAGTGTAAATTTTCCTGCTACGGAAAAAGTAAAAGGAGTAGAATTTGCTGAACAAGGTGAATATAACATTGATGGGGATTTAATTTTTACTGAAAATTCGAATGGCTCTTTTAGCTTAAATTGGTCTCGAGAGCACTCAGGCAGTGGTAGTATAAATAAAATAAAAGAAGGATTTATTACTATCACACCAGTAAAATTAGATTTTACAGATTATGATACATTGAATGCTATGAAAAATTCTTGTGCAGACGAATTTTCTTCTATAGCTGACTGAGAAAAACATTTGCATTGCTCCTAATTAGATGTTTTCTATTGTGTTATCGCGAGCAATTATTTTTTCTTCACCTGTATCCATATTTTTTACTTTAACAGTATTGTTGTTTAACTCATCATTCCCAAAGATCAATACAATTTTAGCATTTGCTTGACTTGCTTTCTTCATGCGATTTTTAACTGTTCCACTGTGTTCGTAACTTACATATAAACTATTTCTGCGCAATTCATTTGCAAGTGTTAAAGCATGTTTTTCAGCCTCTCTACCGATTGGAATTAGGTAAATAGGTCGCTCTTCTTTCGGAGAATAATTGATTAACTCCATTATGCGCTCAATACCCCCTGCAAATCCTATTGCTGGAGTGTGTTTTCCACCTACTGAAGATACTAAATTATCGTATCTTCCACCGGCAAAAACTGCCCCTTGTGCACCTAAATCCTCTGTAACAAACTCAAACACTGTGTGGCAATAATAATCCAAACCTCGAACTAGTTTATTGTTTACGGTATAAGGTATATCAAGAATTGTTAATCCATTTAGTATTTGTTCAAAGAAATCTGAGGACTCTTTCGTATAATAATTGCTGATTTTAGGCGCATCAGAGATTATTAATCTATCTTTCTCATCCTTAGAATCTAGTATTCTGAGTGGATTTTTGATCAACCTATTTTTGCTATCTTCTGATAGATCATTTTGATACTTTGTAAAGTATAAGATCAAAGCTTCTCTATACTTAGTTATTGTCTCACCATCACCTAAAGAGTTGATTTCCAGCTTTACATTTTTATTGATGCCAAATTCAGTTAGTAAGTGCTGAGCGAGTGATATCAATTCAACATCGGCTTTTGGATCTTCTATGCCAAAAACCTCAAAATTTATCTGATGAAATTGCCTTTGTCTTCCCTTTTGCGGTCTTTCATAGCGAAATGCAGGCCCTGTTGAAAATAATTTTATCGGCGTTTGCAGTTTTTTTTCAATTAATAGCCTGACAATCGCTGCAGTGAACTCAGGACGTAAAGTTATGCTCTTTCCCCCTTTATCATTGAAGCTATACATCTCTTTAGTGATGATATCTGAGCTATCACCTAAAGTTTTTGTAAAAACCTCCGTGTACTCAAATATTGGAGTTTGGGCGGGCAAAAAGCCGTATAGACTTGAGATTCTATTTGCTGTTTGCTGAATGTATTTAAACTTATACCACTCATCAAATAGAAGGTCTTTCGTTCCTCTAACTGTTTGATTAGTCATAGTGTGGTCTCTATACCTGCAACCTCTGGTATGTGGTAGCTCAGCATATTCTGCACTCCTTGCTTTAAAGTAATTGCAGCACTTGGGCATCCAGAGCAAGCTCCTTGTAATTCAACATAAACTATTCCATCTTTATAGCCACGAAATTTGATATCGCCACCATCTTGAGCAACTGCAGGTTTGATATAACTTTCCATCAATTCTTTTATTCTATTTACAATTTCTATATCACTTTCATCAAAAAATTCCTCATTTGGTATGTTATTATCATTCACTCCTTCTTTATTTAGCGCTTTTCCACCTGAAGTAAAGTGATCCATGATTTTAGTTAAAATTTCTACTTTTAATGTATCCCAATTAATTTCACCCAATTTTGTTACTGAAATAAAATCATGACCAAAAAACACTCTTACCACATGTTCTATTTGAAAAAGATTTGCTGCTAGTTTAGAATTTTTTATCTCATTTGCATTTGAAAAATCAGCCGTTTCTCCTTCGTTTAGAATTGCAAATCCAGGGAGAAATTTCAGTGTGTTTGGATTAGGTGTTTCTTCAATCTGAATGAACATGTTATTTACCATGACGATTATAATTGTTACTATTTAATCATAAAATGATAAAAAAATATACATGTCATTCATCTTTTTCCTTTTTTTGATATTCATAGTAGTTACATTTGTCTTGCCTAGCGTTGTTATATTTTTTCTTTTCCTGACAAAAAAAAATAATATGAGTTTCATGATGAACTCTATATTGAGTAAGTTTTTGAACGAATTTAGTAGCAGTAGAAGTTATACTGAAAATTACACTGGTGATAACATGTCCAAGGATGAAGCATTAAAGATACTGGGGCTGAATCCTGAGGCAAGTCAAAATGAAATCAATAAAGCATATCAAAATTTAATGAAATTAGTTCACCCAGATAAGGGAGGCTCGGAATATTTTGCGCAAAAGCTAAATGCGGCACGTGATAAATTGTTAAAAAAGTGATCTTAAAAAAAGTTTTCGTTTAACGAATTTCTTCCTTTGCTTTTTCTAAATACTCCAATATTGCTTCATGTAGTTCAGTCCATGTTATCTGTTCTTCCAGGGAAGGTATAAATTCTTGTCTCCAAGCATTCTTAAACTCCTGAAACCACTGTTTTTCAAAACCCTGAAATTCTAAAGAAATATCTACTTTAAAGCTATCAATTAAACTGGAAACTTCTGCAGCTTTAGAGCTATCTAGTGATTTTAAAGATAACACTCCACTCTTTAAAATCTCTAACTCTTCCAATACATTAAGCTTAAATGGTTTATAGAGTGAAGACCATATGCGATATCTTAAATAAGAATCATAGTATAACTTAATTTTGTACATTAAAGTGGTAGATGCATCAGGAGAAATGTTATTCTCATATTGTGCAAGAGAAGATAATAAATTCTCATAATCTACTTTGCTTAAACATGGTTGTAGAGTCGATTTAATTTTTTCACTAAAGGTTAGATAACTAGAAGAAATGCCATGACTATATTCACTAAAGAATTCAGGAAATATATCTGCTTGTTCTAGTTTAAGAGGTAGATCTTTTCTAATTTCTCTTGGTAAATTATGTATTGAAAACTGATAAATAACCCATACAAAATTCTCATCAAACTCATCTGAGTAATCAGCATTATTATCAGGAAAAATTACATTACCTTTCTTATCATTCCAAGGTTCTATCTTATAGAAAAATCTGTTCAGCCTTTGTTTTAATTTCAAAATACCTTCATTTCTATCACCTGCTTTATACAATGTTTTGCCCATTTTGTGTTTAGCATCTTTAGGGTTTATTCTGTCACTTATGTGCAATCCAATTTCATTTTTCTCTAATAACTCCCAATCAAACAATTTGTGTGGATCTGGTTTACGCATTGTATAGCCAAGCTCTGGATCATACACTATAGTTCCTATTTCAGAATGACTAAATATCATATCCCTTTTAATTTTAAAACGCTCCATAAGGTATAAAATCAGCTCTTTAACAGATCTCATTTGCTCTTCCGGAAAAGGCTCAAGTCCTGTGTTTACAATTTCAATACCTACAGAATAGTTGTTTAGCTTCCGTAACTCTTCAAGCTTACTATCTACCTTAACTCTTGCATAACTAATACCAGCATGCCATGCTTCTTTCTCTAATGGAACCATTAAGGTGATGCTGCCATCCCTATCGACAATAAAATGAACTGACAATCCTCTAGCATTCAGCGTATCTTTTGTACCTTTTAGTGTTGATGTTTCAGTATGGTGAACTATAACCATTAACACTTTTTTACCTGCCCTATCACCATAATTTAAAGCTGAAGCTGGATCTAAAAATAACAAATCCTGATCTTTCAATAATGGTAATTTTTCTTGTAAATCTTGAAAATCATTCTCGATATTGCTTGAACTGGATACTTGCCCAGATATGAGAAATGCTGAGACAGTAATCAGTAAAACTAATAAATATTTGTTGACTTTAGATAGTTGGATTTTCATACCATCTTCATAAACACTTTGTAGATAATTTTTCATTATATAGTTAGAATAGGGTTGTTGAATAAATTTACAAGACAAAATCATACTAGTCTGGTAGTAGTAACATGTTCAGAGATGGAGCATTTAAAGTGCTAGGAATAGATTCTGGAGCGAACCAAAATGAAATCAATAAAGCAATCAAAATTTAATGAAATTAGTTCACCCAGATAAAGGAGGCTCGGAATATTTTGCACAAAAATTAAACGCAGCACGTGACAGGTTGCTGAAGAGGTAATTAATATTGCTTTAAAGTTTTTATTTGTGCGTAAAGGATAAGTTGCTACAATAAAAAAATAAGATAAAAGTAGCAATGGACATGTGTTCAGAAAGGTTTAAGTTATGCAGGAAGATAACAAAAAAGAAACAATAAAAGAAGAAAAAGGCATATTAGGATGGATAGAATATAGATTGCCTATATTTTCTTTTCTAAGACACACTGCTTCTTACCAAGTGCCAAAAAACTTAAATTATGCTTGGAACTTTGGCTCTTTGGCTGGTATAGCGCTGATTTTACAAATAATAACAGGTATATTTCTTGCTATGCACTACACTCCGCATGTTGATTATGCGTTTAATAGTGTAGAGCGCATAATGCGGGATGTGAATTACGGGTGGTTAATACGCTACACTCACGCTGTTGGAGCATCGCTCTTCTTTATGGTAGTCTATGTTCATATAATGCGTGGATTATATTACGGATCTTATAAAAGACCGAGAGAGATGGTGTGGTTTATTGGAATATTTATATTTTTTGCAATGATGGCAACTGCCTTTATGGGATATGTATTGCCTTGGGGACAAATGAGTTTCTGGGGTGCAACAGTTATAACCAACTTATTTTCTGCTATACCTTTAATTGGCAATAAAATAGTTATATGGTTATGGGGTGGTTTTTCAGTGGATAACCCAACACTTAACCGTTTTTTCGCTCTGCATTATCTTCTGCCTTTTGTTATTATTGCTTTAGCTATGCTTCATGTGATAGCTCTGCATAGGTTTGGCTCTGGTAACCCAAGTGGAGTGGAGGTAAAATCAGATAAGGATACCATCCCTCTCTATCCTTATTATATAGTCAAGGATTGCATAACTTTTGGTCTGTTTTTTGTAGTTTTGTTCGCATTTGTTTTCTATGCTCCCAATTATCTTGGGCATCCAGACAATTATATAGAAGCTGATTCTATGGTCACTCCGGTACATATAGTGCCAGAGTGGTATTTTTTACCTTTTTATGCAATGCTACGTTCAATTCCAGATAAACTTACTGGTGTGCTTACCATGTTTGCGTCTATTTTAGTGTGGTTTTTGTTACCTTGGCTTGATAAATCAAAAGTTAAAAGTGGTGCTTATCGCCCGGTGTTTAAGAAATTTTTTTGGGTTTTTGCAATAAATTTTGTACTTCTTGCCTGGCTTGGAGGACAAGAGGTAAAAGAGCCTTACATCACTATGAGTAGGCTATCTACTCTTTATTACTTTGCATACTTTGTGATAGTTTTACCACTGCTTAGTAAGTATGAAAAGCCAAAAGAACCACCAAAAACCTTAAGTGATTCTGTGCCGGAGATGAGGTGATGTCAATTCAAAGCAGATCTCTTACAAAATTCTCTGTCATCCCAGAGCTCTCTTCTGTCATCCCAGAGCCCTCTTTTGTCATCCCAGTACTTGACACTGGGATCCAGAAAAAAAATAAATGGATTCCAGCATCATGTACACAATTGTATGAACGTTGTATACAACACACAGTGTCATTCCACTATCTTCCGTTGTCATCCCAGTGCTTGACACTGGGATCCAGGTATAAAAATACTTACAAATCATGCAATGGACAACAGATTCTAGGAGTGCATGATAACCATAATGTCAGTGATGAAATAAGCTGGATTCCAGTGTCAGCTACTTGCATGACATCAATTCGAAATTTACTAAAACAGTGGTTATGCATGGGATCTAATGTATTTGCAATCTTCTGCATGTTATTTCTATCTAGTCTTATATCTGCAGAAGAATTTAAATCATCACCAAATAAGAAAATAGACTGGAAATTTGATGGAATTGTCGGATCTTTCGATAGAGAGTCAATTCAGCGTGGCTATAAAGTGTATAAAGAAGTCTGTGCTGCTTGTCATTCAATGAATAGGGTAGCATTTCGTAATTTGCAAGATGTCGGTTTTTCTGAAGAAGATGTAAAACAAATAGCAGCTTCTTATCAAGTTAAAGATGGTCCGAATGATTTGGGTGAAATGTTTGACAGACCTGGAGTACCTTCGGATTATTTTATTGCGCCTTTTGATACAAAAGAAGCAGCTGCAGCAAGCAACAATGGTGCAGTCCCACCAGACTTATCATTAATTATTAAAGCAAGGCATGATGGTGCAAATTATGTCTATTCATTGTTAACAGGCTATCAAAACGGCGAACACGATGAAAATGATTTATATTTTAATTCGTATTTTCCAACAGGCAGATTAGCTATGGCGCCACCACTTTCTGAAGGAATGGTGGAATATGATGGTGCAAGGCAAGCCACAGTTGAAAATATGGCGTATGATGTGATAAATTTTTTACAATGGGCAGCAGAGCCAGAATTAGAGCGCCGGCATAAACTTGGATTAAAAGTAGTGGCGTATTTTATAATTTTAACAGTGTTTTTTGTATTAACTAACAACAAAGTTTGGAGCAAGCTCTATAAAAAGAAGTGATAGTCAATTTTGCCTCAAGCACAATGGTTGTCATCCAAGTAGCTAACACTGGTTCCTTTATGACGGTGTCATCCGAGTAGCTGACACTGGGATGGCTTTGTCGCATCGTACCTTATACGGTAATAATTTACGATAAATTCATGTAGCCATTTCGAATTTAGCCATACCAATGTCAGTAAATTTATTAAGCAAATAGCACTTAATGAGCAGTTCTTTTTCACGATTTATAGCTCTTTTCATAGAAGTCCGGATGTGATAAGGATAGATAATGATAAGGAGGTTGAATGCCAGCAGCATATAGTTATGATTTAAGAAAAAAAGCAATGGAGGCGCTAGACGAAGGAGAAAGCAGAGAAGCAGTGGCAGCAAGATTTAAGATTGGACGAACTACTTTATGGGAGTGGCAGCACTGTAGGCTTGACCATAAATTATGTTAAGATAGAAAATGACTATTTTAGATAGAGCTTGATGTAATGCAGTGCGATACAAAATAACGGTAGAATATAATGGTAGTAGTTTCTCTGGTTGGCAAAAACAGCAACACTCTGCTAACTCAATCCAGGAGAAGATAGAAAATGCTATATTTAATTTTAGTGGTGAGAAAATTGCCTTGTACTGTGGTGGAAGGACCGATGCTGGGGTTCATGCTTTAGGACAAGTTGCTCATTTTGATATGGAAAAGGAATGTGAGCTTTATAGAATAAGAAACGCAATAAATTATCATTTAAAATCAATTCCTATAGTTGTGCTTAATACAGAAGTTGTAGATGATGCGTTTCACGCACGGTTTTCAGCAAAAAAAAGATATTACGAATACAGAATAGTTAATCGCTATGCTCCTGCCGCTCTGGAGACGGGTTATGTATGGCAAGTGTTTAACCCACTTGATGTAAATATTATGCGTGAAGCTGCTAAACATCTACTTGGAAAACATGACCTTTCAAGTTTTCGTTCAAAAGATTGTCACGCCGCAAATCCGATAAGAACAATTGATGATATCGATATAGTACAAAACGGGAATCATATACACATCAAAATATCTGCTATTTCCTTTTTACATAACCAAGTGAGGATTATTGCGGGTACTTTAGTTGAATTTGGAAAAAATAGAACCAATCCGCAAGAAATGCTACATATATTAAGCCAATGCAAAAGAAGTGCTGCTGGGGTTACCGCGCCGCCTTTTGGCTTGTATTTGGTAAAGATAGATTACTAATTTAATAAAAAGTAACGTTCTTAGTGAAATAAGTGTCATACCGCCGCAGTATCTCCAGATCTCGCTAACAAGCAGCGAGATGACGAGTTTAAGTTCTCATTGGCATCACTACATATAATACATTTGAATCATCTTCATCAGTGATAATTGTAGCACTATTACCATCGGCTAAGCTAAACTTACATTTATTTTTTATGCAAGATAGAACATCAAGCAAATAACGCGAGTTGAACCCTATTTCTATAGGGGCTTCATTGTAGTCCACTTCTATGGATTCAGTTGCATCACTGCACTCTTGGGAGTTTGAATGCAGAGTTAGCAGCTTTTCTTGTAGTGAGAATTTAATGGATTTTACTTTATCAGATACAACAACGGAAACTCGATCTATAACATCTGAAAGTTTTTTACTTTCAATAATCATATGCTTATCTTGAGATGCTGGAATAACTGCTTTATAATTTGGAAAAGTTCCATCTATTAATTTTGATATTAGAATATATTCACCGCATGTAAACTTGATTTTTCTGTCTGAGAGTTTTACTTTAATTTCATTACAATCGTCCAATATTTTTAACAACTCCATAACAGTTTTACGTGGAATGATCACACCGAATTCGCCATTGATATTTCCAGGCTTTGGCCTCTTTATACACGATAAACGATGGCCATCAGTTGCAACACAGTACAGAAACTGCTCATCTGTATGTAGATATATTCCATTTAAATTATACCTTGTATCATCTAGTGATACAGCAAATTTTGTTTTGGTTAATAAGTCTATCAGGTCCGTATTGAGTAGAGTAAAATCATATTTATAATTGTCTTCTTCAAGAGCAGGAAAACTGCTTGAAACTACATTCGGTAAAGAAAAGTTTGCATTTCCGCAAGACATCAATAATTTTCCTTGGTTGTTTACTTCAAAATTGACATCCAAATCAGCGGGTAACTTCTTCACTATGTCATGTAAAGTATGCGCTGAAATTTTTACTTCTCCTTCTGTTAATACGGTTGCAGCAAGTGAGGCAAACATTGAAATGTCAAGATCAGTTGCCATTAATTTTATGCTGCCATGTTGTGCTTTGATATTTATACATGCCAAAACATCTATTGCATTACGCCTTTCGACCACTCCACTTACTCTGGATAATGTATTTAAAAGACTTGTGCGGCTCACGCTAAAACGCATCTGCTCGCACACAGAATTTTGCTTTTTGATTTCTGTGTCTACACCTGCAACCTCTGACATTACTAACTCTCAAAAATATATTTTAAATGATATCCGCATTCCATATAAAGTAAAGTGCTATTCATTGAAAGAGTAGTCTATTTTATACTATAGCTGGGTATTCTGTTACAATAATTTACTTTGTATGGCATGAATCATGCATTTTTTGATACGCTTTTTGAAACCCAAGTAGGGAATAAGTATCATCAATGGTCACTGTTTTTGTTTTCCCATTCACTACCATTGATAATCCCTGCTTCATTTTTAGAATGAGATCTTGATCTATTTTTGTATGCTCTGCCCACGCAAAACTTCCCTGTATTATAGGCAGTGTATATTTAATTTTTTTGTCGATATTGAGAGCTACAGGCTCCTTATCATACTGAAAACCAGAGGTAACGCTTACCTCATCTGCTTTTTTATCAACATAACTAACCATTACATATGGCTTTCGGTTGGTTGTATAATGTTCGCTTTTTTTTTTAGGATAGGATACAATATAACATACCTTCTCTCCATCTTCCAATGCAGTATACACGAGCCAATCTTTATATTTTTCCTTCAATTGCACATCACTAACTGATGCAAAAGCGCCTATTGAAAAAAATATTAGAAATATAAAAAAACTACGCATGCAAACCAAATTTCAAACTTTCTGATTGTATATATTGTTTTACCTTAGCCATCGCCTGCTCAGCCAACTGCCTTATTCTTTCTCTTGAAACACAATATTTTTTACTAAGTTCATCCAGAGTTTGAGTGTTTTCAGACAAATATCTACTGATAAAAATGTCTCTCGCCCTTTCGTTGAGACTTGCTAGTGCATTGTTTAAAATTGTTTCTTTTAATTCTTTCTCTTCATGATTTTGGTAAGTTACTTCTTGACTGACCAAGTTACATGGGATCATATCTTGTAGCTCCCTTTTAGAGTCATCACCTATTTTTATGCAATCGTTTAGCGACTGATCCTTACAAGCCAAACGGTAATTCATCTGTATAATGTCTCCTTCGGATACAGAAAGCTCATTAGATATTGCTTTTATTTCTTCATTATTTAAAGTTTCTCTGTTTGTATACTGTAAAATTCTTTTTTTTATTTTACGTAAACTAAAAAATAATCTTCTTTGTGCTTGCGTTGTGCCTATTTTCACAAATGACCAAGATTTCAATATAAAGTCTTTTATTGAAGCTTCAATCCACCACACTGCATAAGTTGAAAAACGAAACCCTAAATCAGGATTAAACTTTTTTACTGCATGCATTAAACCCATATTCCCTTCCATGACCAGGTCCATCAACAATAGTCCATAATTTTTGAATTTCATTGCAATTTTCACTACCAAATTCAAATGGCTGGTAATCAATTTATGAGCAGAAGAAATATCCTTGTATTGGTTCCAATTTTTTGCTAGTTGTACTTCTTCCTCTTGAGACAGCATGGGAAATTTTCGCACCCTAGCAATATATTGCATGAGATTGGTTCTGCTATCGACACATAAGCTTGCCATTGGGGTCAACATAACAACTTAAATTAAAACTTCATGCATATAATATATTGATTTTCCAGCAAAAATTCAAGCTTTGATTTGAAAAAAGTACAAATTTTCCATCTAATTTCTTGGAGACAGTAGGCCGCAGTGTTAGCTAATTGGATAACATTATGTAACTTTAGATGATATTCTACCAGTACAATGGTAAACGTTATAGCTTAAACACATAGCAAATAGTGTTATTCCAGTGCCTTGACACTGGAATCCACATTTCTTTTTTCTAGATCCCAGTGTCATGCTACTTGGATGACAAGAAAAAACCCACTGGGATAACAAGACTGAGATAGACTAGAAATTAAACGCTACTCCAGCTTCTGCACCAACAGTGCTGTAAAGAACTTTGAGTTCCCCCTTGTCTTTGCTTGCTGCAGCAGCATCTTTATCAAAATGAGCACCAAAAGAACCGAAATAACGAGCTCCAGCGTAGAGTTTGATTTCTGGAGTTATGTCATAGCTGACACCAGCTCTTGCTTGACCAGCAAAAGCAAATTTACCATTTTGACTACTCACAGCGGTTGCCAAAGGTGTGCTAATATACGCTGCACCAACACCAACACCAACATATGGAGTGATAGGCATATCTTCAATTGCTATATCGTAATAAACGTTAACTAATCCTGAAAATGCTGTTAAACTGTCTGCAATTGCTGGAGTAGGAGCTACATCAAGTGTATCCTTGCTTAGCTGCGAATAAAGCCCTTCAACATCAACTCTGATGTCGTCCATTTTGTAACCAAATGCACCACCACCAGCCATAAAAGAAGCTTTATAAAGGTCAGTAGTTGTATCAGTATCCGCAGTCTTCTTTTTAGTACCTGTAGCACCATCAACTTTTGTGAAAAGAGGTAAAATTTCACCGTTGTATTGCAAACGAACGTAGTAGCTAGTTTCTTCATCACTTATTGGACCAACAGGATCTGAAAAAGCAGAGTTTGATAAACTTAGCAACGTTGCTAAAGCGGCTGCTGAAAAAAACTTTTTATAATGCATAATTGTCCTCGTAAAAAAAATTAAAATTCCACTTTAGCAGTCTAAGTAACAACTAAAGTTAAGTCAAGTGCTAACTTAATAACACAAAATATTCTACATTTTAACTAATTTTTAGGAGAAGACAAAGATTTTATTAATGAATAAATACGACTTTTGATTTTTTGGTATAGCTAACACAGGTAAGATTTACTATCGAAAGACCTCGTCATCTCGCTGCTTGTTAGCGGATGAGAAATCCACAACTGTACGAACATTGCAATTTGGGCCTACCAGGAGGGCAATGCCTCTTATCCAAGTACCCTCTTCTTGTCATCCAAGTAGCATGACACTGGGATGGCTTTGTTGCATCACACTTTATGAGATGGTGATTTATGGTAAATTCATGTAACTATCTCAAATTTAGCCATACCAATATCAGTGAATTTATTAAGCAAATAGCATTTGATTAGCAGTTCTTTTTCTCGATTTATCTCAGATTTATTCCTAAAACTAAATCCGAATATTTGCTTTAATCTTGAGAAAAACCCTTCAATATAAGATCTTTTCCCATAATTTACTTCTTTTTTCCATTCTTTCATGCCATCTTCACCGTATAATTTTATTAACCTAATAGCAGCATTCCTGTCAGACATATAATCTATTTCTGGATGTTCTGCCGCATTGTTTATTGGTGGAATTTTTGTCTTTATATCATATTCGTTACACAACTTATAAAACTTGTGCCTATCACATGCTCTATCTGCATATAGTGCTTTTATGGCATGCTGAAAATCAACTTCTTTTAGCAAATCACAAGCTCCATAGTGATCAGAGTAGACACCGTTACTGTATTTTACAGCTATGGCTTTTTTGTTGTTTATATTCAACATTACGTGCAATTTTCTCGTTTGCTCATAGCCACGATATTTTCTGTCAGTGCTATTTTCCTTGCTGTGACCAGGAGTGTTGTTGTATATACTAATTCCTGTACTGTCTATAGCAATTTCGATATCTTCCATATTATTTTCTGCAATCATTTATCTTAATATTAAGTTTCTTAAACCTTCTTGATGCTTGTGAATAGCTGATAACTGCCAAATCTCTTCCTATTTGTTGCAAATACCCTTTTATAAACCCGACTGTTTGTCTTAAACCAATTCTAAAGAAACTGACGATTATATGCACCAAAATCACAACTTTATCACTATAAATATAGTTGCCGCCCTGCATTTTTGGACAATTCTCGTACCAATTTTCTATGGCGTCATTGATATAACAAAAAATGCTTCCTCTTTCTTGGAGAAATTTGTTATATTCATGGCAGTTACTGACTCTCATTTTTTGTGGCATATTTTTTCTTCAACAGTTAAATGGCTATTTATAATGAATTTTGTCAGTAACTGCCAGTTCTTTTCACTTGAGCGATGCAACAAAGCCATTCCAGACTGGGATGACACCCTACTGATGGGCCCAAATCACAATGTTCGTACAGTTGTGGGTCAGGCTATAGGATGACAGAAATTGACTTTATTAGCTATAGGTGGTATGACACTCAGTCAATTTAAGTAAGCAGATGATCTTAGCTACAAAAGTATTTTTTACCTCATTTGTTTTTGGGTTTATTCTTTTTCCCTATTTTATAAAGCTTCTAAAAAAAATAAGCAAAGATGGGCAACCAATTAGATCATGTGGACCAGAAAGTCATTTAATAACAAAAAAGAATGTACCACCTATGGGCGGAATAATAATACTGACTTCTTCTTTATTACCAATTTTACTCTGGGTTCAGTTAACACCAGAAATTTTGCTGCTGATATTGATAACTCTATTTTTTGCTCTACTTGGATTTATTGATGATTATTTAAAATTGAAGACAAATCACTATCGAGGTTTAAGTGCAAAAACCAAAATACTTATTCAGTTTATTGTTGCTCTGGTTGGTGTGTTTATACTTAAGCTATACTCTGCTGAATGTTTTACAAAAACGTCCCTATTTAAAGGAGTAATAATAGATTTTGGCTATCTATATGTTCCGTTTGCTGCGTTTGTAATTGTCGGCTCTTCTAATGCTGTGAATCTCACAGATGGTTTGGATGGCCTTGCTGCAACTCAAGTCATCACTTCCTTTGCTTTTTTGGGGCTAATTGCATATATAACTCAAGCAGATATGAATATTACTTTATTCTGCATTGCATTTATAGGAGCTATTCTAAGTTTCTTGTGGTTTAACACACATCCAGCAAAAATATTTATGGGTGATGTTGGTAGCTTGTCGGTAGGCGCAGCCTTAGGGTTAACTAGTGTCCTAATTAAAAGAGAAATGCTTTTTGCCGTTATTGGAATAATTTTTGTAATAGAGACTCTATCTGTTATTATTCAGATATCATATTTTAAATATACAAAGTTTAAATATGGAGAAGGAAAAAGAGTTTTCCTTATGGCACCAATGCATCATCACTTTGAAAAGAAGGGATGGTCAGAAAATGTAATCGTTATGAAATTTTGGATAATTTCTATTATCTGTTCAGTTTTTACTATAACTTTCTTATTATAAAAACCTATGAAATACCCAGACTTTACATTAGAAAATAAATTATCAGGAGTGATAGCAGGAGTGGATGAAGTTGGAAGAGGTCCGCTAGCTGGTCCAGTAATATCCGCAGCCGTAGTGTTTATTGATAGAAATACAATTATTGATGGAATCAACGACTCGAAAAAGTTGACTCCTCAATGTAGGCAAGTCCTATATGAAAAAATAATATCCGTTGCAAAATTTGGTATAGGAATGGCAAGCGTAGAAGAAATAAATTCATACAATATCTTGCAAGCAACAAAACTTTCAATGAAACGTGCGTTGATAGACTTGGACCTAGAATTAGATTATGTGCTAGTTGATGGTAATCAACCACCTGAAGTGAAATGGCAAGTGAAATCCATAGTAAATGGTGATAATTTGAGTACATCAATTGCAGCAGCTTCAATCGTTGCAAAAGTTACGAGAGATCGGCTTATGCAAGAATTGCACAATAAGCATCCTGAATATAATTGGTATAAAAATAAAGGATATGGGACAAAAGAGCACCTTAACGCTATTGGCCTTTATGGAATTACAGAACATCATAGAAAAAATTTTGCACCCATATCTCGGGCATTATAGCCTTTACCCTTTTTTGAAAGGTATGGTTTCATTAAATAGGCAAACTGTACTCGATCCATTCCTTAAGGTAAACACTGAACTTACCCTTTCGATTATCAGGTAGTTATCAACTGTACGGAAATTTACTAAAGACTCATATCCTGCAGAATCAACCATAAAAACTGCCGGAAAATCAGAGTTTATTTTATTGAATTGTAGATATGTAAATTTTCCGTCATCAAAAACCTTAATTGGTATTATTGACTGACTACCTTTGACGTGCGAGATGGAATAATTAAAATTTAATCCCTTCTTTACAACTTCAATATCATTGATATCAGGAATAATGGTATGACTAGCTTGTTCGAAGATATCACCGTTATTTGTTGTGTAAATCTCATCACTGCTAAATAGTGGATAAAGAAACCTTACTTCATATGCTAATCTTGGATCATCTAGTCCAGTTGCTTCTTCAGCATGAAGTTCAAAGTAATAAACTCTTTTATTGGTAATTATAGTTGCATTAGTATCAGCAATATCATCTATGGGCTTAATAAACAATCTGTTACCTTGAGGAAGAAGTTGCCAACCAGTTGAATCACCCATTGAAAGGTTTTGTATTATCTCCCCTGGTTCAAACAATATACTGGACTGATAACCATAAAAACCCGTATACTTATGTATAGCCTGTGGGTTATAATTTATTACCTTTATGTGATTATCTCCAGCTATTGAACGTGGCTCCTGTTTTGCAAGTGCATCACTACCACAGAGGAACAATAGTACGGCAAACAGTAAACCAATCATAATATCAAAATGAATTAATCTTCATTTTATCATTAATAGACATGCACTGCAACTGTTAAGGCACTTTCTATACTATAAACCCCAAAGCAAGCGGTAGAAAAGGCAAGAAATAAGGTAAACTCCTTAAATACTTTAGAACTACAGGAGGCTTCACCTGAACGGGTACACTTGGAATCCTGCCATTTTCACTTCGTAAACATACCAAGAATTCTGTCCATTATTCCACCCATGTTTGCTTCAGCTTGAGTATACTCTATTTTACCACCATGCAAGATTAGTTTAATATCTGATCCAGGTGATATATTAACAAATTTACTGCCAACAACTCCACTGCTAGTGATCAGAGCTGAACTATCAATTGGCAATTTTATGTCTTTGCTTATACACATATCGATTCGTGCTACGTAGGTAGCTTTGTCAAGTGATACACCAGTTATGCTTCCAACATCTACACCAGAGATCTTGACACTATCACCAACTCCTATACCGTTAGCGTTAGCAAAAAGACCATATATTTTATAGCAATCCTTATAGTTTTTCTTTATGTAAGATAGCTTATCAATAGCAAAGAAAATCAGAAAAATAGTAAAAATTAATACAAATAATCCAGCGGTTATTTCAAGTATATTTGACCTTCGCATCTTTAGTTATCAGGACTCCAGCTTTTATAGTAATTTTTCACTTTTTGGTTTGGATAGTATGCATCTTTTGTACCCGTTAAATTAGGAGTATGTTTTACTTTTCTTTTTTTATTATTAACTGGTACTACATTATCAGTATAGTGAAGCCATATATGCCATTCCGGAGGCACTGTTGTAGGCTCAGAAACACTGCTATACATAACCCACCTTTTTCCTTTACTTGATTCATAGTAAGAATTTCCATTTTCATCTCTTCCTACAAATTTATCTTCTCTTCGTAATAGGCGTTTTATTGCATTACAAATTTTAGATAACATAAGGGTATTAAAACAAAAAGTATTATATATACTAATACTTTAACGATATATTAACAACAATTTAATGCAATTACCAATCTTACAAGTTATTATCCCAATAATTGCATCAATGTTTTGCTTTCTTGCCAAGAAACACAAGGTATCTTGGTTTATTTCTTTTATTGCAACAACAATCACTCTTATCATTTCATCAATACTACTCATTAAAACATATAAAGGTGAAATTATAACTTATCACCTTGGAAATTGGGCTCCTCCGTATGGAATAGAGTTAAGAATCGACGTGTTAAATTCCTTAATTCTAACCCTAGTGAATTTTATAGCGCTGATTAGTGTGCTTTATAGCTTTTATATTAACGAAAAAGAGATTAGCAAAAACAAAATCACTGGTTTTTACTCTCTATTTCTACTGTGCTTAAGCGGACTGCTCGGGATTCTAGTAACAAACGACATATTTAACCTTTACGTTTTCTTGGAAATTTCATCTCTTTCTTCTTATGTATTAGTTTCAATGGGAAGGGATAAAAAAGCCTTGGTTGCAGCATTTGAATGTCTAATTAGTGGAACAATAGGTGCAACATTTTATTTATTTGGCATCGGGCTCTTGTATTCAATGACTGGAACGCTCAATATGTCTGACATGGCTGAAAGAATAGTTCCATTATACGATAACAACATCATAAAACTTGGCACGTTGTTCATTTTTGTTGGTCTCTCAATCAAAATGGCACTGTTTCCATTAAGCAGGTGGCTGGTTAATGCATATAGTGAGGCGCCAAGTTTCATTAGCATATTCTTTTCAGGCACAGTGACAAAAGTGATGATATATGTTTTCATCAGAATCTTTTATACTGTTTTTCATCAAAATTTTTTCTTGTTTAAGCCGCTACTGGACAATGTGATAATTATCCTCGCACTTTGCGCTATTGTATTTGGGTCGATATTTGCAATAACCGCAAAAGACATAAAAAGACTGCTTGCTCACTCTAGTATTAGCCAAATTGGTTATATAATTTTAGCACTGAGTTTTAACTCAAAAACAGGTGTATTTGCAGCAATTCTTCACATAGTAAACCACAGCATAATAAAAACATCTTTATTTATGGCTGCAGGATGTATTTCTTACAAATTTGATACAACAAAAATAGAGAATTTATCGGGACTCAAGAAATCAATGCCTTATACAGCACTTGCGTTCACTCTATTCAGTTTAGCATTAATCGGTATGCCTTTAACAAATGGCTTTATAAGCAAGTGGTATATAATGAAAGCAATTATCGAATCTCATGCGTGGATTTCCCTTGTAACATTTGCTGCTGGCTCTTTCCTTGCATTGATATATATGTGGAAGATGGTAGAGAAAATGTATTTTGAAAATGATGCAACGTCACGCACTGGAATGACACCGGACAAAATTAATGATGTGCCATTTCCTATGCTTTTCTGTCTATTGTTTATGGCAGCTTTAACAGTAGTAACTGGAATATATAGTACTTCAATTCGGTTAGTAGTTGAGAAGTTGGTTTTTTGATTTTTATCTTTGTTTCATATTTTACTATACTTTAAGGTTATAAGGTCTTTATTGTGGATAGGCTGAAGAAGATTCATTGGTTGTTAGTCATTAACGTGATAGCGCTGTTTTGCGTTGGCATTGTTGTTCAATACTCTTCTGCTGGAGGAAAGTGGGTGCCATTTGCGATTCACCAACTGGTCATATTCTCCTTCTTTTTCCTATTCGCTATAGCTATGTCATTCATAGAGCTAGATTTTTACTTGAAGTACGCCTACTTTTTTTATATAGCAGCAGCGATTTCGCTATTAGCAGTAAATTTTTTTGGCTCACACATAATGGGTGCAACAAGGTGGATAAGAATTGGATCAATTAGTTTGCAGCCATCAGAATTTGCAAAAGTAGGCTTAATACTTGCGCTTGCTCGCTATTTTGATAAGCAGAGTGTATATAAAATGATGGAATTTAAAATATTGCTTAAGGCACTTATAATTATTTTCTTACCCGTGTTCTTGGTGTTAAAGCAACCTAATTTAGGCACAGCTGTGATAATGTTATTTATAGGGATATCAATTATATTCACAGCAATAATAAAAAGATCTCATTCGGTAATATGTGGAACGCTTGGCATTTTTGCAGTACCGGCTATTTGGCCTTTTTTACGTCCTTATCACAAGCAAAGGATATTGTCGTTTTTGGATTCATCAGTGGATCCACTTGGGATAGGTTATAATGCGCAGCAATCTCAGATAGCTATTGGTTCAGGAGGTTTGCTTGGTAAGGGCTTTGTTAACGGAAGTCAAACTCAACTTGGATTTTTGCCGGAAAAGCGTACAGATTTTGCTTTTGCAGTGCTGAGTGAGGAGTGGGGCTTTTTAGGTAGCATGGCTTTAATTTTGCTTTATACCTCATTACTTGGCATAATTTTCTCTATCGCTTATAGGTCGAAAAATTATTTTTCTAAGTCGGTATCTATCGGCATTTTCGCCTTTTTTAGCGCTCATTTTTTTATAAACATCGGAATGACAATGGGCCTCTTACCTGTGATAGGCGACCCATTGCCATTTCTTTCCTATGGAGGAAGTACAACTGCTGCAAGCTTGATATGCATAGGATTATTGCTGGCAATAAAAGCAGATGAACAACAAAATGCTTGTATTTTACCTATGCTAAAGTAAAATTAAACTTTACTTAATAGTTTTTATGCTAGATGAAATGCGTGAGGAGTGTGGGGTATTTGGCATAAGTTGCAACCAAAGTGCTGCTTTTAACTCTATACTTGCTCTCCACGCTTTGCAGCATAGAGGTCAAGAGTCTTTTGGCGTAGCAACCAGTAACAACGATAAGCTGCACTCTTATCACTTTCAAGGTCAAGTGAGCAGCGTATTTGATGATATAGATGAAATAAAGAAATCCTTACCTGGAGATTGTGCAATAGGTCATGTTCGATACTCAACAAGTGGTAGTAAATTTGGAGTGCAGCCCATGTTTGGCAAAAGTGGCAAATTTGGGGATTTTGCCATAGCACATAATGGTAATTTAATTAATATTTCTCCGATACGCAAACAATTAATTAAACAAGAGTGCGTTTTTCAGTCAGATATTGATACAGAAGTAGTAGTGCATCTGACAGCAAGCGGTGAAAAAGATAGCTTCTTAGAGAGTTTTATATATGCATTAAAGCAAATACAAGGTGCTTATTCTTTTGTGGCAATCAATCAAGAAGTAGTTATTGGAGTACGTGATCCGTCTGGAATCAGGCCTCTTGTTTTAGGAAAGTTAAACGGTTCTTACGTTCTTGCATCTGAAACTTGTGCTCTTGATATAGTAAATGCAGAGTTTGTTAGAGAAATAGAACCAGGTGAGTTAGTCACCATTGATCGAAATGGTAATCTAGCTTCAGCATTTCCTTTCCCACAGCAAAAATCAAGTTTTTGTATTTTTGAATACGTTTATTTTTCAAGACCAGATAGCATAATGGAGAATAGGTCCATATATGATATAAGAAAAGAAATAGGAAAAATACTTGCAGAAGAGAGCCCACCAAAAAACAATGTAGATATGGTTGTACCAATACCTGATTCTGGAATACCTGCAGCTATTGGATATGCAAAGCATTCAGGATTACCTATGGAACTGGGAATAATTCGTAATCATTACATAGGAAGAACTTTTATACAACCAACCGCTGAAGCACGTAAAGTTAGAATAAAATTAAAATTCAATGCTAATAAGCACACTTTGAAAGGTAAAAACATAATTTTAATAGATGATAGTATAGTGCGTGGTAGTACGTTAACAAATATAATAGTTATGCTAAAGGATGCAGGAGTAAAAGAGATTCACCTCAAAATTTCAAGCCCACCAATTAAGCATTCTTGTTTTTATGGAATAGATACACCAGAGTGCAAAGATTTAATTGCTGCAAATAAATCTGTAGAGGAAATTAAGGAAGTTATAGGAGTAGATAGCCTAGCCTTCTTGAGTATTGATGGACTATATCAGGCTGTTAAAGGAGAGGTGCGTAACAATGCTACACCACAATATTGTGATGCTTGTTTCACTGGTGATTATCCGATTGGCAAATAATCTACGTAAGATCACTGGAGCTCAGATCTTAAACCGCCAAAATTTCTCTTGGCCTTTACTAATTCCGATTCTCGGGGTGCAAATATAATCTGGTTTGAGGTGAGATTCATAAACACAAAATTTGTGGCTTATAGTAAGGTCCTGTTTGTTATGTTCTTTTGTAATATTTAATCTTTTACACAATATTCCTGGCCCACCTAAATTTGCTTCAAGCGGTTCAATGAGCTTTAATCCTCGTATTAACACTGCTGCTGGGAATCCTTCTGCTTCTGTTACAATATTTAGACAATAGTACATCCCATATATAAAATATACGTACGAAAATCCCGGCATACCAAACATTACTGAAGTTCGATTAGTATAGCCTCTTGCCGCGTGACAAGCTGGGTCATTCATTCCTATATAGGCTTCAACTTCGGTTATTACTCCACTAAAGTTAGAAAATTTAAGGACTTTTCCCAATAACTCTCCAGCTACAGTTAAGGTCGGCCGCTCGTAGAAATTTCTTGGTAGTATTATGTTGCTCATTATAAGAGTATAAGTTACTTGCAGGTGCAAGCAACTTATACTAATTATTACTTTTGTTTTTTCTTACTTACTCATTTGAGCAGCAGGAGCTTGATGCTTTTGTGTTGTGCTCTCTGTTACATCTGTTGAAAGTTGCTCCAAGATTTTACTTCTTCAGAACTTTGTTGTAATTGTGTTTGTGGCAATTGTGATGCTAATGCTTCATGTAAAGGCTTTGCTTCATATTGCCTTCCCACTTTTACTTCTTGGTTTGCACGTAACTGTTCTTCAGTTACGCCATTACCCTCGATGGGCTTTATAGTACCATCATCACTAATGAGGATTTTAATTTTGCATTCTTGTCCATCAACATACCACTTTAGAGCCATTTGATATGATCCATTAGCCACTTCATAAATTCTTGCCCCATCCTTATCAATTTGGCAACGTACCCCCCTTGTTTTTTGGTCAGGTAGTAGCAACGTAACTGTCTTTACATCGTACTTTTTGCACATATTACCACTTAGAATATCATGCAAGTTTACTTCTTTTATATAATCGTTCAGCGCAATTCTTATGACAGGCTTAACACTGTTATCTATATTTTTAGTTTCTCTTAATTTTATAAGCTTTGCATCAATATTTTTAGATATCTCTTCTTCAATTTGTTTAGCAGCTTTGCCTACAATTTCCCGACCATGATATTTGGTCTCCTCAGCAGTATATCTATACATACCATCGCTATTCTTATGAACATGAGGTTTCACTATTACTTTATTAGTAGTATTCGTAGAAGGGTTGTTCTGATCTACAAAGAACCTCTTCCATGTTTCTTCATCATCAAGAGTGACGTACCTACATTTATCCTTATTCGGTATTGACCCAGATACGCTACCAGCAGCAATATTTTGATCAACAATCAAAGATACAGTTTCATTACTATCTAACATATATGCCTCCATTATCCTTAATACACAAATGTCAACATACGAGCATTATCTCAATTAGTCAATATAAATTATGACGTTTAATGTTGAAAGCTCAAATACTCCTTTGCTTGATCGGTTAGAACGCGCCCTCTTGGTGTGCGCTTTACAAAACTAATTTTGATTAAATAAGGTTCTACTGTTTCTTCAATATTGCCAACATCTTCGGATAGCGCAATAGATATGGTGTCAATTCCAACAGGGCCTGAAGTGTTGAATAAAAATCTTAGATAATTCATATCAAGTTTATTGAGTCCCATTTTATCTACACCTAATTTTAGTAATACAGAATCAGCGACTTCATAAGTGATTTTTTTATCATCTTTCACTTCAACAAAATCCCTTATTCTTCTGAGTAACCTCAAAGCAATTCTTGGAGTACCGCGCGCACGGCAGGCAATTTCCCGTGCAGCACCCTCTTCAATTTCAGCAGAAAGAACTCTTGCGCCTCTTTTTATAATATCGACTAGCTCCTCAAAAGAATAAAACTCAAGATGCAAAGGAATGCCAAAACGATCTCTGAGTGGCGCAGAAAGTAATCCAAGCCGTGTAGTTGCTCCAATTAGCGTAAATGGTGGTAGATCTATCCTTAAAGTGCGAGTAGATGGACCTTCACCTACTAATATGTCCAAGCAAAAATCTTCCATAGCAGTATATAAAACTTCTTCGATGCTGCGATTTAATCTATGGATTTCGTCGATAAATAGGACATCTTTTGCATTTAAAGTGGTAAGCACTGCGGCCAAATCTCCAGCTTTACTGAGCAATGGACCAGAAGTTGCGCGGAAGCTGACCCTTAATTCTTTAGAGACAATTTGTGCTAAAGTTGTTTTGCCAAGTCCTGGAGGACCGTATAATAAGACGTGATCTAAGGCTTCAGTTCTCGTCTGTGCAGCGTTTATAAACACTTTTAAATTTTGTATTAAGTCTTTTTGCCCGACAAAATCATCAAGTTGCTCAGGCCTGATGTTGATATTGCGCACATCTTCAGTATATTCTTTACCGCACGATATTGATTTCATAGTATTGAAAGCTCCTTAAGCGCTATGCGAATAATATCCTTAGTGTCCAGATTTGACGATTTGTCTTGTATTTTCTTTATCGTATCATAAGCTTTCACTTTTTCATATCCAAGATTGATCAATGCTGAAAGGGCATCTTCATTAATTGGATTAAAGTTATTGTTATTTATTTCTAGTTTACTCACTTTGCCACTCAATTCAGTGATGATTCGATTTATGAGTTTCAGGCCAAGTCCACTCATCTTGAGTGCTACTTTATCCTCATTCATAATTGCCAAAAATAGCTGTTCTGGAGTTAATTTACTCAAAATTGACATTGCAGTTTTATAGCTAACGCCGCTTACTTTGACAAGCAACCTCAAGCACTGCTGTTCTTCTTCGCTTATAAAACCATATAGCTGAGTAGTGTTTTCTCTGTTATTTGCATAGGTTTCGATAAGTAATTTGATTCTACTTCCAATTGCACAAGCACTTAAAGTTTTGGCTGAAAGATACACCATATAGCCAACATCATTCACATTCAGGATTATGTGATCACTGCGCACTTCATCAACTATTCCGCTTAGATTTCCTATCATTTTTAACACTATATAGAGTTCAGTTTAAATACTCCCGGATCTTAGGTCAAGCAAACGAACATTATAACAGGGAAACGTGGCTAAAAAACCACTTGACAAACTCCGCCAGCCCCCTTATCATAAACACTGAAGCTATTTATTTATCTTCTCTGTACAGATTAAATGACAAAAAAACTCACGTATCTGGCGTATCATGTTTAATTTTTTGCACTATGTGCACCTTATGTCTTATAAAATTTCTACCTACATAAGCTGAAACGCGCTTATAAAGCGTTTAAAACATAAAAAAACGCCAACTTAAAAAATGGATAGTGAATAACTAGCTACCCTAGGGTTTCTTTTGCCTTTTTTTCTGTTTAGTAAATTTCTTAACGTTTATAATTTAGATTAGTTGCGGTTTAAAAGTAGCTGAATCGCGGTTATTAAGTGTTTAGAATAAAAAAACGCCATACTTGAAAGTATAATGTAAGTAATTAGCCAATCATGGGGCTTTTTTTGCCTTTTTTTCGTTTGGTAAATTTCTTAATGTTTATAGCTAAACGACAACCGTCATCCCGCTGCTTGTTAGCGGGATCTATGCTAAGAGATACCGCGGATGAATCGCGCGGTATGACGGTTCGTGGTGGCATCTCGTCATTCCGCTATGTGTTAGCGGCTAAGAGATACCGCGGCGGTATGACGTCTTAGCCATAGATTACCTGATCTCACCATCTTTCCGGTTGTTTTATACATAATTCTCGGATTTTGAAAGTTCACTTTGAATAAATTGCTCATATTCTTTATCCTCTAGTTCTTCAAAAATCTCAGGATAATGTTTACTGGAACGAGTAATTATTGAAATTAGCTCTTGCTTTGTTTTTCTTAGTAAAACCTTTCAAAGAGAGTCTGTTCATCTGGGCGCGCAGACGATCGATACTCCTTTCTATCAAGTGCAACCAAAGCAAAACCTGTTGCAGCCATATGCTTACATGGACCATAATACACAAATGCAGGACAGGAACATGTTCCACTCAAAAGAGGACCATCGTGCTTTAGTGTTACTCGATATACATTTGATCCAACTACCTTTGATTTAGCTTGAGATTCATTAACAGATATAATCTGTACCTTTCTTTTGTCAAAATAATCCCTTCCTCTGGAGCGGTAGGGTTCTTTGATAAGACCTGTGATATCTTTATAATACAGTCTCATTTTTACCTCCTTTAAAACCCTCAATTTTCTAATATATCCTTTCTTCCATAAAAATTTATTAACTCACCACAACTTTTATATGGCCCTGCGGACAATTTTATAGTGCTATAGCTAACTCAAGAAAGGTTTCCCTACGTCATACCGCGATTCATTCCATAACTGTATGAACATTCATTTTTGAAGGTAAATTGCACAGCAAATGGTGTCATGAAAGTAGCTGACACTGGAATCCAGCCTTGCCGTAATCTCATCAAGAACGTTGTGTTTTAACATAAAACGGCTACTTTTATACTTACCAACTTAATAAAATTCCTGGATCCCAGTGGGCTTTGTTGCATCGCTACTTATGAAAGGCTAACTATAATTAGGATTATAAGCAACCTATTGAAAATCTTGTTTTTTTGCAATCAATCTGATCAAATTTAAGAATAGTAATTTATTATTTATATTAATAAATTTAATTCTATTGAAAATAGCTAAAGCATTGAAATTCTTGAATTTTAGCCGGATTAGTGAGTGGTAGTGAAATTTCTTTACTCAAATTTAGGTATTCACTGACCGTTCTTGTTATAAATACCAGAATAATAAGCTACTGATATTCTCCACCTTTTTTATCTTTAATCCATTATAGCTAGCGATGCAACAAAGCCATCCCAGTGCTTGACACTGGGATGACAAGAAGAGGGTACTTGGATAAGAGGCATTGCCCTCCTGGTAGGCCCAAATTGCAATGTCCGTACAGTTATGGATTCATTCGCGGTATAGATTCCGCTAATGAGTAGCGGAATGACGAATTTGTTGTTTTTCAAATTGTAGGTAAACCTAAGCCACTTTAGCTATATATAATAGAATTTCGCTTTCTACTATCTTTCCAGTTGTTTTATACATAATTCTCGAATTTTGAAAATTTGCTCCATATCTAATTTCTCACTTGTATAAAATTTGTTTTCTTACTTCGAGACCTAATCTACCACAACTTTTATATGGCGTTTCTTTCCTGCAGATAATTTTATAAATGGCTGATCTTTAAAGCTTTCGAAATTTATTACATGATCAATATTGTTTACAACATTATCATTAATCTTGCATCCGTTGCCCTGTATTAAACGCTTTGCAGCGCCTTTTGAAGGTTCAAAACCGGTGTCATGTAGTAGGTCTACTAAGGATATGCCGCTTGCAACTTGTTCTTTTTTTATGATGTAATCAGGAAGTAGTGAGCTATCTTCATTCTCAAAAGCAGAAATTGCAGCAAATTGTGCAAGTTCCGCTTCTTTGTCACCATGACATATTTTTGTCACTTCTGTTGCCAAGACCTTTTTTGCTTCATTTATTTCTTGATCCTTTAAAGACTCTAATTTTCTAATCTCATCAATTGGCACATCAGTGAGCAATCTTAAAAAACGTCCAACATCTTGATCATCAACGTTGCGAAAATATTGCCAGTAGTCGTAAGGCTTTAGCATATTATCATCAAGCCACACTGCTCCACTTTCAGTTTTGCCCATTTTTTTTCCTTGTGCATTTAATAAAAGAGGCATGGTAAGGCCAAATAGCTCAGGTAAATTCAACTTTTTTCCAAGTTCAATTCCGTTTACTATATTTCCCCACTGGTCTGACCCTCCAATCTGCAGACGACAATCATATTTTTTGTTTAATTCAATAAAGTCGTAAGCTTGCAATAGCATGTAATTAAATTCCAGAAAGCTTAAGGTTTGCTCTCTATCCAGCCTGGTTTTCACACTATCAAAACTTAGCATACGATTTACAGAAAAATAAGCTCCTATATCACGCAAAAAATCTATGTATTTTATGTTATCCAACCAATCTGCGTTATTTACTATCATTGCACCAGTCTTGCTGTCATTAAAAGACACCATTTTCTCTAATATTCTCCTTATACTGGATGTATTTTGATTGATGTTCTCTACAGGCAAGATGCTTCTTGCTTTATCTTTGAAGGATGGGTCACCAATTTTTGTTGTGCCACCTCCAAGTAAGACTATCGGCTTATAACCAAATTTTTGTAGGTGACAGAGCATCATAATCTGAATTAGGTGACCAGCATGAAGACTTGGTGCTGTGCAATCAAACCCAATGTATGCAACTATATAATTGCTCTGCAATAATAATTGATCTAGTCCTTCAATGTTTGTGCATTGGTATAGGTACCCTCTTTCTTGGATGAAATTTAAAAATTCAGATGCGTGTTTCATTTTATAAACCCCAGTCTATCCTGTCATTAATGCTGAAGGTAACCCTAATAGAGAAGCCAGTGCCCAGACACTGGAACTTAATTATAAACAAGCACACTATACAACGTTTTCGATGAAATTGCATGAAAAACTGGATTCCAGTGTCAGCTACTTTCATGACACCACTACCTGTGCAGGAGTTGCCTTCAAAATTACAACGTTTGTGCAATTGTGTACCAGCTATCTGGATAATCAATTCCATAACTCTTCTATTTTATAATACTCCCTTACTTCCGGCCTGAATATGTGAACTATTATGCCTTGAAAATTCAAAACCACCCAATTGCCTTCATCCATACCTTCTACATCTATTTTATCATGTGGCTTGAGGCTTTTTATTACGTGCTCAGCTAAAGCTTTAACGTGACGGCTTGAATCACCAGATGCAATAATCATATATTTTGCAATAACGGTTTTATTCTGCACATCAAAAGTTACTATATCATGACCTTTATTTTGATCTATTATCTCTTCAATTGTACTTCTTATCGATTTCATATCGCTAAGCATTGTTTACAGGTTATATGATTCATTTATAATTATATACTCAAAATTTCTAAATATGAACTATTTTCAACCGTTAAAAAGGTGTTACCTGCATCTATTTTATCATCATGTTTTTAGCATGTACAATGTATATACTTTTATGTATAATTGAGAATAGCTTTTTACTAGTATTCATTATGGGCAAGACTCTCATCTACTTAATCGGCTTTCCAGGTAGTGGTAAGTTTACTACTGCAAAGGAACTGTGTAAAATCATTGATGCGGTGATAGTAAGCAATAATCTATTCAATAATATTATATTTGATATTGTTAAATTACAAAACGCTGAAGTTCCAGATGACCTATGGGAAAAAATTTTTGCAGTTAGGGAAAATGTATTAGCAATACTGGAAAAACACTACGTAAAATCAAAACATTATATATTTACAAATGAATTGATAGAGGGTGATCCCTATGACCAAAGATTATATAACTCAGTGGTAAATTTAAGTAAAAAAATGGACATGGAAATTTTTTCTGTAGTATTACATTGTAATAATGAAAAACTAGTAAGACGTGTCCAATCAGAAGAGAGATATCAGGAAAATAAAATTACTGATCCGGATTTTGCTATAAAGAAAATTGAAGGGAAAAGGCTATTTATACCTGAGGGTTCGCTTGAAATTGATAACTCGAACTTGAGTGCAAAGGAAGTTGCAAAGAAAATTGTTGAAGAGATGAAGAAAGAAAAAAATGGAAAATTAATTAAAACTTCTGTAACAAATCATTTAAAAACAGAGCGTACTCGTGGTTGAGCAGAAAGATAAGTACCGTCCTTGTGTTGGCATAATGCTATTTAACAGACAAGGACATGCCTTTATTGGAAAACGCTTTGATAGCGATTCTTACTGGCAGATGCCACAAGGAGGTGTTGATGATGGTGAGGAACTGGAACAAGCAGCGTTACGTGAGTTGCTAGAGGAGGTTGGTACTAATAAAGTAAAGGTTATAACTAAAAGCAAGGATTGGATATACTACAACTTGCCTGAAGAAGTTATACCAATATGCTGGAATGGAAAATATTCTGGTCAAAAGCAAAGGTGGTTCTTAATGAAGTTTTGCGGAGAGGATGAGGACATTGATATTAATTATACTGGTCATCCAGAGTTCAAAGAGTGGCGTTGGCAAGGTATAGATAGTTTAGTAGCCAGTGCTATATCATTTAAAAAAGAAGTTTATAAAACAGTGATAGAAGAGTTTTCTTCTATAATAAAAGCCTCAACAATAAGCTCATGATAGTAGATTCTCATTGCCACTTGATTTATTTTTCTGACGATGAAATACCAAAAGTAATTTCAAGGGCAGAGCAAAATGGTGTAAAGGTTTTGCATAACATATGCGTAAGCATTGACGATGTTCCTAAGTTATTAAAAATTTCTTCATCCTATGATCAGGTCTACTCCTCTGTTGGTATACATCCGCTTGATGCTGCTATAGAAAATGGTGAGTGTATACATGTTGATGAATTAGTTGAATTTACCAAGAACCAAAAGGTAATTAGTATCGGTGAAACCGGGTTAGATTTTTATAAATCTGACAACAAAGACAATCAGAAAAAAAGTTTTGCATTACATATAGAAGCGTCAAGAATAACTGGACTACCTTTAGTTATTCACACAAGAAGCGCTGATAATGAGATGATCGATATGTTAAGGTCAGAAATGAAAGCCGGTGCTTTTAGTGGAGTAATGCACTGCTTTGCTTCCTCTAAAGAACTTGCTTATCAATCTATAGATTTGGGGTTATGTATTTCATTTTCTGGAATTATTACTTTTAAAAATGCGAGCTTACTCAGAGAAATTGCACAAAATGTACCACGCGAGCGTGTTTTAGTCGAAACTGATGCACCATATCTATCACCTGAGCCTTATAGGGGAAAAAAGAATGAACCAGCAATGGTGAAATACGTTGTTGATTGTTTGGCAGAGTTGTGGAATGAGTCACCAGAACAAGTAGCGAAGGTAACCACAAGCAACTTTTTTAGGCTGTTTGAGCTATAAAGAAGTTCTATAAAACCATTAATTTGCTTATGAACCTAAAGATTTCACCAGCTCTCTCACCGAGTTTACAGACTTATTAAACATTTCTTGTTCACTATCATTCATTTTAACTTCTAGGATCTTTTCAATTCCGTTTTTTCCAATAATTACAGGAACACCAATAAACAACTCTTCTACACCATATTCACCATTAAGGTAAGCAGCACATGGTAATATGCGCCTCTTATCTTTTAAATATGATTCTAACATGCATATAGCTGAAGATGCAGGAGCGTAGTATGCAGATCCAGACTTAAGCAGATCAACTATTTCTTTACCGCCATTGCGAGTGCGTTCAACTATTTCATCGACTTTTTTCTGTGTGATAAGACCCATATCGATAATTTGAGTAAGTGGAACTCCAGCAACTGAAGCACAATTGATTAGTGGTACCATAGTGTCGCCATGTCCTCCAAGCACAAAAGCAGATATATCTTCAACTGAGATATTTAACTCACTTGCAAGAAAGTAACGAAAACGGGAAGAATCAAGCACTCCTGCCATGCCAACAATCATATTAGTTGGAAGGTTTGAAAATTTATGCACCACTGAAACCATGGCATCCAAAGGGTTGGTAACCACTATTACAAACGCGTTTGGAGAATATTTTTTAATATTTTCGCCAACCTCCTTCATTACTTTAGCATTGGTTTGCAGGAGGTCATCCCTGCTCATTCCAGGTTTTCTAGCGATGCCAGCGGTTATTATAATTGCATCGGAGTTTTTTATATCTTCATACCTATTTGTGCCAGTAATATTGACATTAAATCCATCAATAGGGGATGATTCTGCTATGTCGAGTGCTTTACCTTGTGGTATTCCATCACTAATATCAAGTAAAACAACATCACCGAGTTCCCTTAGTGCAATCATATGGGTGAGAGTTCCACCGATATTTCCTGCACCGATTAAAGATATTTTTTTTCTTTGTACTGTCATTTTCTACTCCTTTGTATTTACTTTTATGGTTTTACCTTCCCAAGGCGATAAGCTATCAAACATACGAAAATCTTGCGGTAAATCTATAGGATTATACACAACCTTTTTTGTCTCTATATCATATCTTACTTCCTCATAACCAGTGAGAGGGAAATCTTTTAACATTGGATGACCTTTGAATCCATAGTCTGTTAGAATCCTACGCAAATCAGGGTGATCAGAAAACTCTATTCCATACATATCAAACACTTCACGCTCAAACCACAAAGCCGTACTAAATATCTTCGCTACACTTGGAGGCATGTCGCTTTCACATAACTGAAGCTTTATGTGTACTCTAATATTATGCACAATGCTGAGCAGATTGTATATTAGCTCGAAACGCTTCTCTCTATTTGGATAGTCAACCCCAAAAATATCAACTAATAGTTCAAACCTACACTTTTCATCATCACGTAGAAAGAATAGGTGCTTTTCAATTTCATCTAAAGTTGAATATATTACAATAATGCCATCATCTTTTTGAATGCACTCGCATTTGGTCTTTTTTTGTATATACTTTGCAGTTTTATCCATTCCGAGTCCGTTTTATTTTGTTTTGTAGGCATAGCATTCCATATAGCAACGCCTCAGCGGTTGGTGGGCATCCAGGGACATACACGTCAACTGGCACAATTCTATCACAGCCTCGGACCACTGAATAAGAGTAATGGTAATAACCACCACCATTTGCACAACTTCCCATGGAAATAACATACTTCGGGTCTGCCATTTGATCATAAACCTTGCGCAATGCTGCTGCCATTTTATTAGTTAGTGTGCCAGCAACAATCATCACATCTGATTGACGTGGGCTTGCACGAAACATTATACCATATCTATCAAGATCATAACGGCTGGATGCAGTATGCATCATCTCAACTGCGCAACATGCAAGACCAAATGTCATTGGCCACAATGAACCAGACCTTGCCCAATTCATTACATAATCTGTTAAATCACCAAATTTAGTGACAAGAAACCCTTCTTTTTTATAACGACCCCAGTCATCATTAGATAGAATTTGATTTGTCATAAACTACTCCCACTCTAATGCACCTTTACACCATTCATAGATAAAACCTATAGTGAGTATTGCAAGAAATACCATCATAGACCAAAATCCACCATAGCTTATCTTAGATAAAGAAACAGCCCAAGGAAAAAGAAAAGCAATTTCTAAGTCAAATATTATAAATAATATTGAAACTAGATAAAATTTAATGTCAAAATTTTTTCTTGCACTGGATAGTGGATTGAAGCCACACTCATATGTGGAAAGCTTTTCACCATCTGGCTTACTCACTGCAAGAAACATAGGCAATATACCTAAAGCAAAAGATACTACAATTGATACGCAGATAAAGATTACTATGGTTAAATATTCGCTCATTTAACAAAACATATAACACTATGAGTTTACATGCTTTCCTAACTTTTTACCACCTAAAATATGCACGTGAAAGTGTGGTACAACCTGCTCTCCATTTTCACCGTAGTTAGTGACTAATCTATATCCTGTTTTTTCTAGATTATATTTGTGTGCTATCTCTCTTACAGTTTTGAAGAAATCCGCTATTTCCTCTTCAGGAGCTTTTAGAATGAAATCATCATATGAAATATATTGATTTTTTGGTATAACTAAAATATGAACTGGTGCGTCAGGGTACTTATCATGAAAAGCTAGTACATTTTCATTTTCATGTACCTTCTCACAAGGTAACTCACCTCTTAATATTTGAGCAAAGATGTTATCGCTATCATAAACTTCATTGCTCATATTTTAAGAGCGACCTTTCCCTCTTTCTTCGTTTTTCTCTACATTAGGTGTAGATAGTGGTTTTATCGCTTCACCAGAAGCATCTTCAAGATTTAAAGAGCTTACAAGTTCCCTTACTTTTACCATGTCCTGCTGTTCTTTCAAAAAGGGTTCTATTCCACTTACCCTTTTTCCAGTAATAACTCCTGGTTGTAAGTGATACATATCCCCAGGAACAGTTAGACTATGATGTCTTTCCTCTATTTTTTTAGCTTCACTCATAATACTCCCCTATAACTTATTTTTGCATTCCACAACTTTGCGACTTACCTGGCTTTATAGCTTCTTGCGCCCATTTTTTCTCACCTGAAGCTATAGTTTCTGAAGGCTGACCAACATCAGACTTCACAACTTTGTCTGATGACTGCTTTTGATTATCATATTCCTTATACAATTTTTCTGCAATACCATTCAGCAATTTTAAGTCTGTATGAATTTTAAATTCTCCACCAGTAATTCCTGCCAGCTTCTTAAGGTCGCCATTAATGCTATCAGCAATTCCTTGAAGAGCAAGCTTTTTTATCTCCTCTGGACTCTTTCCTTTATTTTTAGAGTCAGTTTTAATGTCTTCAATTATTTTTTTAACATCAACTTCAATTACAATTTTATTTTCTTCTCTAAAAATAGTTACATTCGGTAAATCTTTTTTTATTTTATCTAATTGCTCTGGGCTCAAATAAGGTATATCTCCCGTAAGAGTCCTTGATGCTAAAAAACTTACCTTTCCTGTCCCTTTCTTTTGCTCTGTTATTTGTACGCCAAGATCCTTACTAGCTTGTGTGGTTTTTATGGGTGGATCATATTCTTCATGTGGGTTGCCAATAATAGAACGCCCGCCATTTTTTATGTCGTGCCGCATTTCATCCCAGGACTTAAACCAATTCTTTGGCCATATAGGGTATATTGCACCCTTGACTAGGACTTTTACACCTCTACCCAGAAAACTCCCTACTCCCGAAGCTGCATTACCAACTTTAGCTAGTATAGAAGTAGATTTTTCATTTTCTCTTGTTAACATACATACCTCCAAGGTACTTTCTATAACTAAATACATTTTAATTATAGACGAAAAAATTTAAACTTCTATATCCATTATAAGATAGAATTATAGGGATTGCAACCATTATTTGCACATTGTCTAAAACATGTAGTATTCTCGCTACTTTTATTGTTCAATTTATTATAAAGAATACTCTAAATTATGTTTAAATGGAACACAAATAATATCATTGATGCAACTGGCGGAAGAGACGTAAATGGTTGTAATTGGATACATAGCTCAAATATTTCAACGGACACAAGAAGCATAAAAAAAGGTGATTTATTTATTGCACTCAAGGGAAGGAATTTTGATGGCCATAATTTTTTGCATGAAGCGTTTTTAAAAGGGGCTGTCGCTGCAATAGTAAGTGAGGGTAAATATAAAAATTTCCCTCTCATTATTGTACAAGATACCCTGAAAGCTTTGCACGATATGGCATCATACTACATTAGAAATGTTCTTATTGACGCTAAAGTTATTGCAGTTACAGGCAGTGTCGGAAAAACCACTACAAAGGATATGCTACACACTGTTTTATCGCAATATGGAGTGTCCCATGCAAACGAAGGTAACTTAAATAATAATATAGGGTTGCCTTTGACAATTCTAAAAGCTCCAAAAAACTGCCAGTACTTAATCCTTGAAATGGGAATGAATAAAGCTGGTGAAATAAAAGAATTATCAAAGATTAGTAATCCAAATATTGCAGTTATTACCAACATCGAACCTGCACATACTGAAAATTTTTCATCACTATTTGACGTTGCACAAGCGAAGTTAGAAATTCTGTATGGTATGAAAAATAACGGTACTTTGGTTTTAAGCAGAGATAATAAATATTATGATTATCTCTCATCACACGCCAATAGAAATGTAATAAGCTTCGGTAAAGATAAAAATGCTGAAGTTTGTTTACTAAACTTAATAAGAAACGATGAATCTTCTGTCATTTCAGCACTATCTTCTGTCATCCCAGTGCTTGACTACTTGGATCCAGGAAGTTCAATTGCAAATGAGCATATCAGACGGTTGTATAATAAAGACTGGATTCCAGCGTCACGCGCTGGAATGACATCAAACCGAGTTGCTAATAGATTAAGTTTAAAAATCAGGCTGAGTGATAATCAAATTATAAACTGTAATTTACGTGTACAAGGTGAGCATTTTGCTTATTCGCTACTTGCTGTTGCAGCAGTTGTGCAAAGCCTCGGACTTGATTTATCAAAATTACCACTTGCACTTAAGAATTTTAGTGTAGCGAAAGGTAGAGGCAATATTCATAAGATCAAATACAATAGAAAATATATACATTTAATTGATGACTCCTATAACGCCAGCCCTGCTTCGATGAAAACTGCAATAAAAACTTTGAGTACATATTCTAATCAGAGAAAAGTAGCTTTGCTTGGTGATATGTTGGAACTTGGTGATGAAAGCATAGAGTTTCATACAGATTTGGTTAAGATTATCACAGAAAATAATATAGATAAAGTTTATACAGTTGGTAAATTTATGTTAGAATTGCATGAGCTTTTGCCAGATAATATAAGAGGCACGCATTTTAATGATTCTAATCAATTGAAAAGTGATTTAGCTAACATTATTCAGAATAATGACGCAATTCTAGTTAAAGGCTCACGAGGAATGAAAATGGATCTTATTGTACGGGAATTCGTAATAAAATATTAAGCGAAATCATTGTATTAATTTACAGTAACAAATTATTAGGAACTTTAATTGTGACAAAACGTGTAATTATTTTTGGTGGAACGGGGTTTATAGGGAAACACATCGTAAGACGCTTGGCAGCAGAAGGATATTTAATAAAGATATTCACTCGTAATCAGGAAAAAGCTGCTTGTTTAAAATTGTGTGGCAATTTAGGACAAATATCAATATTTAAAGGCGATTTTTTTGATGAAAAATCAGTTCTGGATGGTATGGAAGAATGTGATGTAGCTATAAACTTAGTGGGAATATTATATGAAGCAAAAAAGCACGATTTTTACGCTGTTCACGTTAAAATAGCTGAAAGGATAGCAAAAGCTGCAAAAATGAAAAATGTACCTATGATGATACATTTTTCTGCTATGGGAATAGAAAATAGCAAGTTGTCAAAATATGCCAAAAGTAAATTGGAAGGTGAAAAAGCTGTAACTTCAGCATTTCAAGAAGCAATAATAATTAGGCCAAGCCTTGTATTTGGTAAAGAAGACAACTTCTTTAATAAATTTGCAAGATTAGCAACTATTCTTCCTTTCTTACCACTAATTGGCAATGGAACAACTAAATTTCAGCCAATATGTGTAACAGACTTAGCTGAAGTGGTATATCGTATTATCAGTTTTAATAAGCAAGACAAGAAAATTTATAACATGGGTGGACCAAAGGTTTACTCTTTCAAAAGCTTATTGAAGTTTATTCTGAATGTTACTAACAGAAAGTGTTTGTTGGTCAATGTATCTTTTCCAATGGCAAAGTTAATAGCTTTCTTTTTAGAAAATAAAATTATTTCTATGCTGCTAAAACCAATAACCGGAGATACGAACCCTATGCTTACTCAAGATCAGGTGAAAGTTATGATGAATAGTTCAATCGAAAAGTCAGTTGACCTTGAAACAATGAAGGTTCGACCATTAGCAATTGAAAATGTGGTGCCAGAGTACTTGAAGATTTATAGAAAGTATTGATAAAAGAGTGTGCCCGGTGGGATTCGAACCTACGACCCACAGCTTAGAAGGCTGTTGCTCTATCCAGCTGAGCTACGGGCACACAACATATATAAAATGCTTCTTAGTACAAGTGAAGTCAAGTACTTCGTGTGAATATGATGTTTATCTTGCGACACCTTGTCATTGCAGTTGTGTGTCGCGCGCTGCCAAAATTGGATGCGAGAAGTCTATTTATTTTAGAAAATATTATATAGAAACTTACTTGACACCCTTCGCCAGCGCCCTTATCATGATAGTGAAGCTATTGTATTTGCTTTCGCCAATCTGCAGATTAAAAGGTAAGGATTACTTAATGTATCGGCGTCTTATGTTCAATTTTTTGCAGTATATAGATACTGTATGTCTTTACAAAACTTCATCTACATCTAGATTTTTATCTAAATAAGCTGAACGCGCTTATAAAGCGTTACAAGACATCAAAAAATGCCAATACTCGACAGAGATAGTAAAAGACTAGCTAACTCGGGGATTCTTTGTCTTTTTTTCTGCTTAGTAAATTTCTTAAACATTTGCAGCGTAAGTTAGTTGCAATTAAAAGCGGCTGAATCTCGCTTGTCAAGCGTTTAAAACATAAAAAACGCCAATATTTTAAAGCGGATAATAAACCCAGGGCTTCTTTTGCCTTTTTTTTCATTTGGTAAATTTCTTAATATTTATGGCTAAACAACAACCGTCATCCCGCTACGTGTTAGCGGGATCTATGCTTTGAGATACCGCGAATGAATCGCGGTATGACGGTGTAGATGATGGTTAAGTAATTCGTCATCCCGCTGCTTGTTAGCGGGATCTATGTTAAGGTATAGTAGGGGATCTATGCTTTGAGATACCGCGAATGAATCGCGGTATGACGGTGTAGATGATGGTTAAGTAATTCGTCATCCCGCTGCTTGTTAGCGGGATCTCTTGTTAGCGCCGCGGCGGTATGACGTAGGATTGTTGTCATTCCGCTACTTGTTAGCGGCTGAGATACCGCGGCGGTATGACGGTTCGCGGCGGCATAGTAATTCATCATCCCGCTGCTTGTTAGCGGGATCTAGAGATACCGCGACGTCTCACCTATAGCCTTCAGTGCTCCTTTTTTTGTCATCCCAGCGTCACGCGTTGGTTTCAACATTATATCATGAACTTTCTAAAATTCATTGAACTGTGCTTTCAAACGGTAGTGCCGGGGTGTGAGTATAACGATTATCAGTATATAAAAGTCATAGCAGATAGGCTGGAAGCAGCGAGCGCTGGTGAAGTGAAACGAATAATATTCAATATGCCTCCGCGCTCGATGAAGTCCATGTGCATAAGCGTTGCGTGGCCCGCATGGATACTGGGAAACCAACCAACTGCGAGAATAATAGTTGCAAGTTATTCTCAGCGGCTCAGCGAAAAGCACTCGCTCGACACCAGGTGCGTGATGCAGTCTAGTTGGTATAGAGCGCTATTTCCAGAGATAGAACTATCCAAAGACCAGAATACAAAATATAAATTTCAAACAGTGCAGAGAGGATACAGAATCGCAACATCAGTTGGTGGAACACTAACTGGTGAAGGTGGTGATTTTATCATTGTGGACGATCCGCTCAGTTCTGCTCAAGCTTTGAGTGAAACGCTTAGAAAGCGTGCCACAAACTGGTTTGATCAGACTTTAGTAACCAGGCTGAACGATAGAAAAAAAGGAGTCATCGTTCTTGTAATGCACAGGCTACACCAGGAGGACTTAACTGGACACCTTCTCTCCAAGCCAAAAAACATATGGCATCATATTTGTTTGCCAATGATTTCTGAAAATAAGCAGGTTATTTATTCAATCAAAAAGCCAATACCTCCCGTTCCTATCATCCGAGTAGCTCAGCACTGTGCGACCAGGCGATTATATAATAAACCAGCGTCACCTGTAAGGATATTATATTCAAGAGAAGAAGGTCAGTTGTTATATCCCCTCGATGGAGGAAAAGAAGAAGTTGAGATAATAAAAGCTGAACTTGGGAGTTACGCTTTTGCTGCTCAATATCAACAAAACCCTCTGCCGCTTTCAAGTGGTATAATTAAACCAGAGTGGTTGAAACGCTATAAAAAATTTCCTGATAATCTCTCGCATATAACACAAAGTTGGGATACTGCGGTTTCAACAAGTAACATGAGCAACTTTAGTGTCTGCACCACCTGAGCAAAAATAGATAATAAATTCTATTTACTCGACGTATATCGCGCAAAGCTTGAGTATCCAAAGCTTAAAGAACAGGTTTTGTCACTAGCTGCAAGATGGACGCCACACGCAATTTTAATCGAAGCAAAAACAAGTGGTCAACAATTGGTGCAAGAGCTAAAGACAAACAGTGATTTACCGATTATTGAAATAGTGCCACATGATGACAAGCTCACTCGATTTCATCAAATTGTTCCGATTATAGAGTCTGGCAAGGTTTTTCTGCCACATCAAGCAGTATGGCTGAACGATTTTGAGTATGAGATTTTAATGTTTCCTGAAACGCGCCACGACGACCAAGTGGACAGTACCGTGCAATATTTGCAGTGGGTGAGAAACAGTACCTCCAGGGTTGCAGTTATACGAGCATTGTGATTTGAGTCTACCAGTACTGGGATGACAGCTAGGAGACAACCGTCATCCCGCTGCTTGTTAGCGGGATCTATGCTAAAAGATACCACGGCGGTATGACGTAGAACTGCTGCTTGTTAGCTGATGAGATACCGCGAATGAATCGCGGTATGACGTAGGACTGCTGTCATTCCAGTGTCAGCTACTTTCATGACACCGTCTACTTTGTAAAATTCACAAGAACCATTAAAATATTTTTTTACTTTTCATTGTATATTTCTCAACATATTATCTTTAAGTACTAAAATAATTAACAATATGGCATTATTAATAGTTGAATCACCTGCGAAAGCAAAGACAATAGGTAAATATTTGAGTAAAGAGTTCAAAGTAGCTGCATCCTTTGGACATGTGAGGGATCTTCCAGCAAAAAACGGTTCTGTCGATCCGGATAATGATTTTGCTATAAAGTATGAAACCATTGAAAAAGCAGAAAAGTATATAAAAGAGCTAGTAAAAGCCGCAAGCAAAACATCAGATATATATCTTGCAACAGACCCAGACAGAGAAGGGGAAGCAATGGCTTGGCATGTGATAGAGACATTAAAAGAAAAGAAAGCAATCAGTAATGAAAACAACATTTATAGAGTAGTCTTTAATGAGATAACAAAAAGAGCAGTACAAGAAGCAATAAAAAATCCACGTGAAATTAATATGGATTTAGTGCGTGCACAACAAGCACGTAGAGCTTTGGATTATCTAGTTGGATTTAGTTTGTCACCACTGCTGTGGACAAAATTGTCGGGAAGCAAGTCTGCAGGGCGAGTGCAGTCTGTTGCATTAAAGATTATATGCGAACGAGAAGATGAAATTAGTAAATTTATAACACAGGAGTATTGGAGCATAAAAGCAGAAATGCAAAATAGCAAAGATGAGGCTTTTTTTGCTATGCTAAGCCACTATGACAATAAAAAGCTAGAAAAATTTGATATTAAGAATGAAGAAGAAGCAAAGAACTTAGTCAGGGAGATTGAATCAAGGCAATATGCTGTAAGCACAGTAGAACGCAAGCAAGTTAAGAGAAACCCGCTTCCTCCGTTTATTACTTCAAGTCTTCAGCAAGATGCAGTGAATAAACTGTATTTTAATGTGAAAAGTGTTATGCGCATAGCGCAAAATTTATATGAAGGTATCGATATTGGTGGTGAAACTGTAGGGTTGATAACTTACATGCGTACAGATGGGTTTCATATTGCAGATGAGGCTATAAACTCAATTAGAGGGTCAATTAAGTCATTATATGGTGATAAATATTTACCGCAGTCTCCTCGTAAATATGTAAAAAAGGTCAAAAATGCTCAAGAAGCACATGAAGCAATTCGTCCAACTGATATCAATAGAACGCCGGGTAGTATTAAGGATTACTTAACGCCAGAGCAATTTAAATTGTATGATTTAATCTGGAAAAGGACCATTGCAAGTCAAATGGAGTCGGCGATTCTTGATCAAGTGGTAGTCGAAATTAGTTCTACTGACCAGAAAGTAATTCTGCGAGCAAGTGGATCAAGTATATTCTTTGATGGTTTTTATAGAGTCTACCAAGATAACATAGAAGCCGAAAATGAAGGCCTGCTACCTGCCATGAAGGAAGGGGAAGCGTGTAAGCTGATTTCAGTTGAGCCAAAACAACATTTCACTCAACCGCCACCTCGTTATAGTGAAGCAAGTATCGTAAAAAAAATGGAAGAAATCGGTATAGGTCGACCATCAACTTATGCAACAATTATTTCGGTATTACAAGATCGTGAGTACGTTTCATTGGATAGCAAAAGGTTTATTCCAAGCAGCCGCGGTAAAATCGTTACTATATTTTTAGAAACTTTTTTTCAGCGTTGTGTAGAGTATGATTTCACAGCACAAATGGAAGAGAAGCTTGATTTAATTTCAAATGGACATGCAGATTGGAAAAAAGAATTAGGCCACTTTTGGGTGCCATTTTTTGGTCATGTAAACTCTGTCAAGCAAATGACGCATGATGAAGTTTTCAGCGGCATTCACGATTTGGTAATCGATTGGTTTTGTTCAGAAGAAGGAAAAAAAGAGGTGAATACAAAATGCCCTGCTTGCTCTGATGGCATATTGAAATTGAACTTTGGAAAAGCCGGGGTGTTCCTTGGATGTTCTAATTATCCTGAATGCAACCATACAAAAGAAATTACGGGCAGTAACGACAATTCAGAATATCCAAAAAGTTTAGGTATAGATGATATAACAAACCAAGAAGTGATGATCAAAAAGGGTCCTTTTGGACTTTATCTGGAGTTTAATAACGAGTTAAAAAAGAAAAAAACGGTTTCCATACCAAAAGATATAAATGTTAATGAGATTGATCTGAGCACCGCTACTCAGTTACTTTCCTTGCCAAAAGTAATCGGAGAACACCCTGAAACCGGAAAGGAAGTAAAAATAGGCCTTGGGCGATTTGGGTACTATATTTTCTATGATGGTAGATACTTTTCTCTTAAGAAAAGCTCCAAAGAGGTGCTGAATAGAGAATTGAGCGAAGTTGTACAAATTATTGCAAACAGTCCATGCAAAGAGTTAAAATCTCTCGGGGTTAATGAAAAGGGAAAAGAAGTTTTTATCTGCAACGGTAGGTACGGATTCTATATAAAATGCGGTAAAACAAACGTTGCTTTGGGCAAGAGTGCAGATATTGAAAGTATAGATCTGGAGAAGGCTTTAGAGTTGATTAAGAATAAGAAGTAGACTTTTATTGAAATATTAGGTAAAGTTAAAATATACTCTAATAATGCGGTGGGATAAATGATATTTTACACACAGGGCGACACTCCAGCTTTATGTAGGTTAGATTACACGGATGTAAGTAAGTTAGTAGGCATACCAAATATCACAAGACTTGATTTAACTGAGTGCAAGATTAGTGTTGAAATTGTAAAAGAATTAGCTGAGCTTATAAATCTTACTTCACTTCATTTAGGTAAGTGCAAGATTAGTGTTAAAGATGCAAAAGAATTAGCCAAACTTACAAATCTTACTTCACTTCATTTAGGTAAGTGCAAGATTAGTGTTGGAGTTGCAAAAGAATTAACCAAACTTACAAATCTTACTTCACTTCATTTAGCTGGGTGCGAGATTAGTGTTGGAGTTGCAAAAGAATTAACCAAACTTACAAATCTTACTTCACTTCATTTAGCTGGGTGCGAGATTAGTGTTGAAATTGTAAAAGAATTAGCTAAGCTCAAAAATCTTACTTCACTTCATTTAGCTGGGTGCAATATTGGTGTTGGAGTTGCAAAAGAATTAACCAAACTTACAAATCTTACTTCACTTCATTTAGCTGGGTGCGAGATTAGTGTTGGAGTTGCAAAAGAATTAACCAAACTTACAAATCTTACTTCACTTCATTTAGCTGGGTGCGAGATTAGTGTTGAAATTGTAAAAGAATTAGCTAAGCTCAAAAATCTTACTTCACTTCATTTAGCTGGGTGCAATATTGGTGTTGAAGTTGCAAAAGAATTAACCAAACTTACAAATCTTACTTCACTTCATTTAGGTAAGTGCAAGATTAGTGTTGGAGTTGCAAAAGAATTAACCAAACTTACAAATCTTACTTCACTTCATTTAGCTGGGTGCGAGATTAGTGTTGGAGCTGCAAAAGAATTAACCAAACTTACAAATCTTACTTCACTTCATTTAGCTGGGTGCGAGATTAGTGTTGAAATTGTAAAAGAATTAGCTAAGCTCAAAAATCTTACTTCACTTCATTTAGCTGGGTGCAATATTGGTGTTGAAGTTGCAAAAGAATTAACCAAACTTACAAATCTTACTTCACTCAATTTAATTGGTTGCAAGATTAGCAATGAAGTTGCAAAAGAATTAGATAAACTCAAAAAAAATCTTCCTTCACTTAATATAATTGGTTACAAGATTAGCGGTAAAGGTGCAAACGTAAAATTGCAGGATGAGGTATCAAACTCGCAAGAAAAACTTAAAAGCAGTAGCAAATACTATATTTGTGGAGCAACAGTTGGTTTAGTTATTGGTCTAGTTGCAGCATATTGTTTAGGGGCTGCTGCTTTAACTCCTGTTGGTGTTTCTGTTGCAGCGTTTATTGCATCTGCTGTGGTTGGCGCGTTACTCGGAGCTGGGGTGGGTTATGCTGTGAGTACATATCTTGAAAGCACTGAATTAAACAATATGCAACCACGAAGGAGTTGTTGAAGATCCGTGTTAAATTCTAGTACAGGAGCTTTTTTCTAATGCTAAAGTTTACAGTTGAAACAAACCACCTGGCCACGTGGAACTGATTTCAGTTTATCAGTTGAAACTTGATTTGAGCAGAGTATGCATTTTATTGTGTTGCTTGGAGTAAGTGAGTTATCAACAGCAATTCTATCATCAAAAACAAAACACTCACCTTCCCAATTATCATTTTTATTATGAGTTTTTTCGAGGTAAGAAAGAATGCCGCCTTTCAGGTGGTACACATCGTTAAATCCAAGATTTTTCATGTACGCTGTTGATTTTTCGCATCTAATTCCACCAGTGCAGTACATAGCTACTTTCAGGTCTTTACTCTCAGAAAATGACTCTGTCCACTGAGGAAACTCACGGAAACATTGTGTGTGTGGATTAATTGCATTCTTAAACTTGCCTAATTTCACTTCATACTCGTTTCGTGTATCTATTACTAAAACGTCAGGTTGAGAAGTAAAATCATCCCAATGCTCTGGATCAACATATTTACCCTTCAGGGAAATATCAAGATTGCTTACACCAAGATTCACAATCTCTCTTTTTAATTTTACCTTCATCTTGCTAAATGGTTGATATTCTGCTGCACTCTCTTTCCATGTAAGGTCCCTTAGCCTATAATCAGAACGTAGAAAATCGAATATTTTATCAATTGCGTTTCTTTCACCAGATATTGTTGCATTAACACCCTCTTCTGCAAGGAGTATAGTGCCCTTTAACTCAACGTTGTTGCATGTAGCTTTTATTTCGTCTTTCATGTCATAATAATTAGAAAGTTCTACAAAATGATAGAAAGTTGCAATGACGAAGCTCATGATTATTCACTTATCAACTAAAAACATGATATACAAAATTATAAAGATATTCAATAGTACGGCTGTTAATTACTGGATATCTTCAGTTTTTACATATAACATTTTAATATAAAATATAGATTCAAATTAATGTTTTTAAGAGTATTTAAAAATATATTCTTATTTCTAGTAAGTATATTATTCGTCTGTCCAATATTATCATTAATATCAATTCTATTTACAGATACAGCAAATTCCGGATGGGTAATCAGCACACTTTTCCCTGAATATATACTGAGTACGTTAATTTTGATGATAGGAGTGGGGGGAATATCTTTCATATTTGGAGTAATTCCAGCGTGGCTCACCACATTTTTTTCATTTCCTGGAAGTAAAATTTTTGAGATTGCTTTGTTCTTTCCGATATCGATTCCTGGATATATAGTAGCGTTCGTCTATGTAAATACACTAGAATTTTCAGGTCCAGTGCAGAGCTCATTAAGAGACATTTTAGAGTGGAGCAAAGGTGACTATTGGTTTCCTGAAATAAAATCCCTAGGTGGTGGAATATTAGTAATGGGATTTAGTTTATATCCATACGTTTATATGTTAGTCCGCTCAAGTCTAAAGAATGTTAGTAACTCAGTCACTATTGCATCAACACTTGGGTTCTCCTCATTGAAGAGCCTGTTTTCTGTCATCATACCCTCCATACGCCCATCGATTATAGCTGGGTTGTCTTTGGTACTAATGGAAGTAATTACAGATTTCGGCACACCACAGTTTCTTGCTATCGATACTTTTACGACGGGAATATATCGCACCTGGTTTTTACTGCATGACAAATATTCAACTACTGTTTTAGCAGTTGCAGAATTAATTTTCGTTGTGATACTAATAGCTATCGAAAAAAAACTACAAAAAAAAGGAATATCTTACTCTTCAATCAATACCAATTCAGATTATCACAATAAACGGAGTATAAGTGGCGCTATACCGTTGATCTTTGCTTATCTTATGTGTGTATTGCCGATATTAATAGGTTTTATTTTGCCAATGATTCCGCTCATATATTGGAGCATAGAGAAGGGGTTTTTCATATACGAAGCAAGATTCTATAACATAATAGCAAATAGCATTAGTTTATCATTTATCACCGCATTAATCTCAATTAGCATTGCAATAATGATTGGATATACGGCGCGTAAAAATAAGGTAATCAACAATATAGCGCGTCTCATTTCTTTAGGCTACGCAATTCCAAATGCAATTATCGCAATTAGTATAATAATATTTTTAAGCAGAATATCCTCTTTCATTACTCAATATGTTGTGGAAATTAGCTTAGTAGGAACTATTGGCGCATTAGTTTACTCATATTTATTCCGTTTTTTTGCTATATCTTTCAAGGCGGTAGAGTCAGGGCTCAAAAAAACACCAAATGAAATTGAGTGGACTGCATATACCATGGGTCACGGACCTATTTCCACATGTTTGAATGTTCATATCCCTCTCATCAAGAAGAGTATATTATCGGGATTTTTGCTCGTATTTATGGATACTATCAAAGAGCTCACAGCAACACTCATTATAAGACCATTTAATTTTGAAACTATATCAACTAGAATATATGAACTTGTAAGCGATGAGCGCTATAGAGAAGCTGCCCCATTTTCGTTAATAATAGTTATAATAGGCTTAATCTCTACAATAACCTTATTTACACTTGATGATAAGGATAAAAAATAAACGTAACTGTTCACAGATTTCCACTTAATTCTTCAATCTCACTAATAGAAAGGCCAGTAAACTTAACAATAGTGTTGACATCAACATTATTAGCCAGCATTGCTTTTGCGACTTCAATTTTCCCTTCAATTTTCCCTTTCTCTATACCTTTTTGTATACCTTTCTCTTCAGCAAGATCAAGTCTGTATTCAAGAATAGCTTCTTCTTTGCGTAGATCCATTATCCTTTCTTCATAGGCTACTAAATCTTTTTCGTTCCAACGAAACTTGTCTAATTCATCATATGCTAGCTTTATTATTGGCGCTTTTTCTGCTATCTCTTTTAAGTCCTCTTCTGTTGTTTCTTCTGCGTATTTAAAAAAGAAACACCACCTTTCTACTATACTTTCTAACTGCTCTACTTTATTTTTTGCGAATTTAGGCAACTCAATAAAGACAAACTGAAAATCTTTTAAGTAATGGCCGTTAGTTTTTATATCACGTATATTGTGAGTAGAAATATAATCAACTTCTTCAGGAAGTAAGTTACAATTTGATATAGCAATAAAGAAGACTTTCTTTAAATCAATGTAGTTGCCAGATTTATCTAATTGTCTTGAGTAGGCTTTAGCAGCATAGAGTTGTGCGCGCTTTTCAAAGCCCTTGTCTCTAGCGAGCTGCATTTCTGCTATATATCTATTTCCGTGAGAATCCTTGCAGAGAACATCAACAATACTTTGTTTATCAGAGGCAACTTCGGGATCCATAATAGTGCTAAGAAACTCAACTTCTTGTATTGCATTTATCTCAGTAAACCCTAAAATATCGTTCAAAAAGTGGGTCAGGATATTCTTATTTTTTTCCGTTCCAAAGATTTTTTTGAAACACAAATCATTGCGAGGATCGAGAAATTTTGAAAGAGCCATAGCCAAAGTGCTTAAAAATATTAATAATTATACACTATTATTAACAATTATTCAACCATATTTTTGAAGATAGCTATAGCTAACACGTCATAACCGCCACGAACCGTCATACCGCGATTCATTCGCGGTATCTTAGCATAGATCCCGCTAACAAGTAGCGGGATGACGATTGTGTATCGTGCTTTGCTAAAAATCACAGAATGCAGTCTGGTTACAAATAAACTATTTTGATAGTTAATGGGGTCTAGTTTTGACGTATGAACTATCCAAAGAAAAGGGTGGTATCATAACCTCAAAAATTTTTATGCTTTCTTCATTCAGAAATTCATACTTACCCTGCATTATTCCTGACGGTGCATTTAAGTATGTTCCACTTGTGTATTTGAATACCTCTCCAGATTTTATCACAGGTTGTTCTCCGATAACACCAACTCCGGCAATTTCATTTACTTTTCCCTTATAATCTATTATTTGCCAATGACGACTTAACAATTGAATAGTTGATTGGCTTTTGTTTTTTATCTTAACGTTATACATCCATACATAGCAATTTTCATAAGGAATGGATTGCTCTTCAATATAAATTGGTAAAACTGTAACTTCAACAAAGTTGGTAGTTAGTGTGTATTCTAGAATCATTATAGAATATTCATGATAAAAAGATAGTATCCTAATTATATACTTTTTTCATAGATTTTTCAAGTATACTCTAATTAGGAAATATCAATTTATAGTATGAATGAACCAGATGCGCTTAGCAAAAAAGTAATAGGAATAATAGGTGGTGGACAATTAGGTAAAATGACTGCTATCGCTGCAACAAAACTTGGACAAAAAACACATGTTTTTGCCAGTGCTAAAGACGATCCGGCTTGCTCTGTTGCTGATGATTTCACAATAGCAGATTTCTCTGATAAGAAAGCGCTTGAATCTTTTGCACAGAGTGTGGATTTGGTCACTATTGAGTCTGAAAATATTCCATGTAGTGCAATTAATATCGATGTAAATTTTTATCCGGGTAAAAAAGCGTTACACATTGCGCAAAATAGGCTTAGAGAGAAAGATTTCATTAGAAGCTTGAGTATAAAAACTGCTGAATACAAAAGTATACAAAATTATAATGAGCTACTGGAAAGCAGTAGAGCTTTTGGCTATCCAACAAGGCTGAAAACAACAGAAATGGGTTATGATGGAAAAGGGCAATATGTGCTTGAGAATGATTCTGAAGTGAAGCAATTTGCTTCCTTTGATTGGAATACAGAGTACATTCTTGAAGCAAGTGTTGATTTACTGAAAGAGGTTTCAATAGTCGTTGCAAGAGATAAAAACGGTAAAGTAGCTTTTTTTCCTATAGCAGAAAATTACCACGTTGATGGAATACTTGATACTTCAACAGTGCCAGCTAAAATAGATAGCAAATTAACTCAAGAGGTACAACGAGCTGCAAAGAAAATAGCAAATGCGCTTGATGTAATAGGAATTCTGGCTATTGAATTTTTTGTTACTAAAGATAACGAATTGTTAGTTAATGAACTAGCTCCCAGACCTCACAATTCTTGCCACTGGAGCTTGGATGCATGTAACGTTAGTCAATTTGAACAGCTGGTTAGGATAATATGCGGGCTACCTATGCAGGAAGTAGTATTACGCTTTCCTTGTATGACGAAAAATATAATAGGTAATGATATATATGATTCTCATAAGTATTTGAGCAACGAAAAAGCTAGTTTAACCATATACGGGAAAAAAGAGGTTAGAGATAAGCGTAAAATGGGACATGTCAATATAGATTTAAGTTAACAGTTTTTCTACGTTATACCGCCACAACTGTACGAACATTGTGATATGATGAGATGTTACATAGTAAACGGTGTCATTCTAGCACCTCTTTTCCCGTCATCCCGCTGCTTGTTAGCGGGATCTCATTTCACTTTGTGAAGGTGTCATCCCAGCACCTCTTTTCCCGTCATTCCGCTGCTTGTTAGCGGGATCTCATTTTACTTTATGAGGGTGTCATCCGAGTAGCCCCTTTCTCGTCATCCCGCTGCTTGTTAGCGGGATCTCATTTCACTTTATGAAGGTGTCATCCGAGTAGCCTGACTACTTGGATCCAGGAATTTTATTAAGTTGGTAAGCATAAAAGTGGCTGATCTTATGTTAAAACACAACGTTCTTGATGAGATTACAGCAAGGCTGGATTCCAGCGTCAGCTACTTGAATGACAGCAGTCCTACGTCATGCCGCCGCGGTATCTCTAGATCCCGCTAACAAGCAGCGGGATGACGGTTGTCGTTTAGCCACAAACATTAAAAAATTTACCAAACGAAAAAAAAGACAAAAGAAGCCCCGTGGTTGGCTAATTACTTACATTATACTTTCAAGTATGGCGTTTTTTTATTCTAAACACTTAATAACCGCGATTTAGCTGCTTTTAAGCTGCAACTAATCTAAATTATAAACGTTAAGAAATTTACTAAACAGAAAAAAAGGCAAAAGAAACCCTAGGGTAGCTAATTATTCACTATCCATTTTTTAAGTTGGCGTTTTTTAATGTTTTAAATGCTTTATAAGCGTATTTCAGCTTGTGTAGGTAAAAACCCAGAAATTTGATAAAGACATAAGGTGCACATAGTGCAAAAAATTAAACATGAGACGCCAGATACGTGAGTTTTTTTGTCATTTAATCTGTACAGAGAAGATAAATAAATAGCTTCAGTTTCATGATAAGGGGGCTGGCGGAGTTTGTCAAGGAAGTTTTTCGTTTCTATTTCCAATAAAAGTTTGTATGCAATAACACAGAAGCATGTACAGCTATTCCTTCATTTCTTCCAAGAGAACCTAATTTTTCTGCAGTGGTTGCTTTGATATTTACAAATTCATCATCAATTTCTAATGCTTTTGATATGAATTTCTTCATTTCTACTTTGTAAGGCGATATTTTAGGCTCTTCACAAACTATAGTAATATCTAAATTAGATACGCTGTACCCTTTTTCTTTTGCTTTTTTAGCAGCAAAGTCAAGGAAGTGAGATGAATTGCAATCTTTCCATTCAGAGGAACTAGGAGGAAAGTGCTCTCCTATGTCGCCATATCCCAGTGCTCCGAGTATTGCATCAACGATTGCATGTATTGCAACATCACCATCAGAGTGCGCTTCTATTGCCATGTTGTGTTCAATTTTCACACCGCAAATTTTTATAAAGCTTTCAGCACCGTTTTGAACTTTAATGAACTTATGTATATCATAACCGGCTCCGACACGAAATTTTGGCTCTTCAAAAAGAAGCTTTGCCATATTGATATCCTCTTTTGTGGTTAACTTAAAATTGCTTTTCTCACCTTTAATAATCGCAACATGTTTTTTGTGCTCTACCATTAGTGATGAATCGTCAGTAAATTCTTTGACTGATTGATGGCATGATAATAATTCTTTGAAATTAAAAATTTGAGGGGTTTGTATGGCTCTGAGCTTTCCTCTTGAAATCGTAGATTCAATAAAACTATTACTCACCAATGACATAGTGTCTTCAACTTCTATTGCTGGAACTACTCCTGTATATTGATCATCAATCATAGATTCAACCAAGTTATCTATCAGAACATCTGACACAAAAGGCCTACAAGCATCGTGTATAACTACAAAATCTGGGTTAACTTTTTGTAAGCTTTCAAGCCCTAGTTTAACTGAACTTTGCCTGTTTTCTCCTCCGTATACAGGGCTTAGTAATTTAGTGTCTGTAATTAGTGATATAGCTTTCTCATAGAAACTTTCATGGTCTCTATTAATTGCTATTCTTATGTAATCTATATATTGGTTAGCCAGAAATCTTTTAATTGTATGAAATAAAACAGATTTACCTGCCAGTTTTATATATTGCTTAGGAATCGTAGAATTGCATCTACTGCCTACTCCCGCTGCAACTATTAATGCTGCTATTTTGTATTTCTTAGCGCACATATTTCTTTTTGTAGAAGCTTTCCTCTCTATCCAAGATTCTTTCCGAAAAATAAAATTTCTGACATCATATAAAAGTTACTTCCCCTATTAACTAGCATAATTATAATAGCAAAAGAGATATTTAGAGAGCTCAAAATCTATCTTTGCCTGCGGATTAAACAACTAAATTTTAGTAAAAAACGATAGTATTACAAATCGTAAAATACTTTCAACATAGGAAAAATAAATTGCATATTTTTCAGTAAATTAGCTATGCTAAACACATGCAAAAACGTCATATAACTATTTGTTTCATACTGCTTTTTATAATAGGGATGTTATTCCTGATGCGTCCTATGATTTTTCCATGTTTAATATCTATTATTATTGCATATTTGTTTAATCCGCTAGTAGTTAAGTTTGAAAAGTATAGAATACCGCGTTCATGTTCTGTAATTTTTATAATACTTATTTTATTAATAGCTTTTATACTAGTCATAACATTTGTTTTACCTATTATATATGTTCAAATTACTTCAATATTAAATTTCTTAGTGAGTAAAGTGCCTTCATTAAAGCTTAAAGTAATCCCCTCTGTATTAGAATTTCTTAATATAAAAATCGAGGATAGCTTATTTGATCACTTATCTAAAAATCTAGCAGAAAATTACAGCAACTATGTATCTTATTTCATGAATGCTCTTGATATTGCTAGTAACTTTATAATCCAAGTGTTAAGTTCAAGCTTTAACACGGTATCATTAATGGTGATTACTCCTGTAGTGTTTTTCTACATATTACGTGATTGGCCTTTAATTATAGAAAAAGCTAATAAATTAATCCCTATTCCTTACAGAGGAAAAATTGCAGATTATTTTTCCAAAGTGGATTTCATTATATCTAATTATCTAAAGGGGCAGGTAAATGTATGTATTGTCATGATGGTCTTTTACTCTGTGAGCCTGAGCATAATCGGATTGGAACACTCTATTGTTATTGGAATTTTATCAGGAATGTTAACGTTCATACCTTACGTAGGGCCATTATTATATACCATTATTGGGTTTTTGAGCGCTATCACTCAATTTAGTGGATGGTTTGAAAGTGCTGCCGTTTTGCTATTATTTGGTGTTGGACAATTAATAGATTCAAATATATTAGTTCCTTTATTAATAGGAAAAAAAGTTCATATACATCCAACTGTAATTATTCTGGGAATTACTATATGCGCTTCATATTTTGGATTTACAGGTATATTACTTTTTATTCCAATAATAGCAATGTTCAATGTATCAGTAGAATATGCAATCAATAAATATTTTAAAAGTGAGCTTTATAAAAACGGCTAACAGACCTTTTGCATAATCAATTTATGGTAAGAGGAGAAATGAGCCCAGAATACCTGACACATTTGAGGAGCGTAAGTAAATTTCTGCGCAAAAATTACTACCAGAAAGAGGTTACGTAAGAGGTTCAACGTGCAATTAAATTTATTTAACAACAATCAAGCTGATTATAGCCGGCAAAATTACATCATCTTAGATGAAAATAAGCACGTATATAATTCGGTAGTTAATGATTTATCTTGGAAATGTCTGATTCTTTTTGGACCTAAAAGCTCCGGTAAAACTCATCTTGCTCATATTTGGCAATCAATAAACGATGCAATCTTTATCAATGTGAATAACTTCGTAAGCGAGATTAGGTATAGCGATGCTTTTATTTTAGAAGACGTACAAAACATTAAAGATGAAGCAATGTTATTACATTGTTACAATTACATGAAAGAAAACGACAAGAGGCTGCTAATCACTTCTTCAATTTCACCAAAAAAGCTTAACTTCAAACTAAGAGATTTAAGTTCTCGAATATTATCAACTATCAGCGTAAAAATTTTGCCTGCAAGCGAGGAATTATTAAGAATTATGCTAATAAAACGATTTTCAGATAAACAGTTAAAAATTGATTTAAAAGTGATTAATTATATTTTAGCAAGAATAGAACGTTCTTTCTATAGCATTGATAAAATTATAGAAAAGATAGATAATGAATCTATAGGGTCAAATGTGACCGTTCCTTTTATTAGCACTTTATTAAAAAAAGATGCCATTTGATTTCTTCTTTTGTAAAGGTGTATATTAAAAATTTATTAACACCCATAACACTAACGTAATTGGAATCTCTATCTGTCCATGTTAGAATTATAATCAATGTTATGTTATAATAAATATAGATAGATACAGCTAAGAAGTATTCTATATTTATAGTAGAGCTCACTTTATAAGGTGTTTTTTATAGATTTAACGTTATAATTTAACTATGATAAGAGTAAGATTAAATTTAAGAAAAAGGTTAAAGCAAAAATTTGTGATGTTCACTCTATTGATAAATGCTTTATTTGTCTCATATTTTCTCATAAGAAACACAGGGAACACTTCTAATCAAATTATAGCCAAAGAAATAAATATAGGAACTGATAATGAAAAATAAACAGTCGCAAAATAAAAAAGAAAATCTTTACATAACATATTACATAGATGCTTTAGCTTCAGAGAGGTTCGCTGCACAAAATACTCTGGAAAGTTATCGTTCGGATTTACACCAGTTTGAAGAATTTTTATTGGAAAGCGGCACTACCTTGGTTGGTGTAAACAAAACCAATATTAAAGATTATGCGAAATCTTTATGTACACAAAAAAAATATAAAAGTAGCTCTATATCAAGAAAAATATCCGCTATGAAAAATTTTTACAAGTGTCTATTTAATGACGGAATAATAGATTTTAATCCAGCGCCGGCTAATGATGCTGAATTAAAGAATCCAAAAGTTTCTCGTCCTTTGCCTAAGTATTTAAGTGTCGAAGAAATATTTTTGCTAATGGACACAGTGAGAAAATCAGCAAGCGAATCGAATAAAGAGATAAGCAGTAAAAGGCTATGTGCGATTTTAGATATCCTTTACTCTTCTGGAATGCGTATTTCTGAACTAATTAGTATGAAATTATGTGAAGTGTCACATTTAATAAACAGTAATAACAAAGAATGCTATATAATAATAAAAGGAAAAAGTGGTAGAGAGAGGCAAATTCTTTTTAATGAACAAGCATTGCAGAGCCTTAGAAATTATTTATCAGTTCGTGATAATCTGATCTCTAAAGAAAAGGAATCCGATTGGCTATTCCCAGGTGATAAACCTAATAAACCAATTACAAGGCAGAGGCTCGGTCAATTAATGAAGGAGTTGGCAAGAAAATGCAATATTGATGAAAATAAGATCTCTCCACACGTGATTAGGCATTCTTTTGCTACCCATCTACTAAATAGCGGAGCAAATATTGTGTTGATACAGAAAGTTCTTGGCCATACTAACCTTTCTACAACACAAATATATACTCATATTGCTAACGAAAAGTTAAAGGACAAATTAGCTGATTCGCATCCTATTACTCAGATGATCAATAATTAAATTTATTGTTTTTAATTTGTAATAAAGTTAAATTTAAATAAATTTATGTGAGTTTGTGATTTCAAGTTTATTGTTTAATTTCTTTCTTATATTATGGGAGGTATTCTATACTTTCATTACTCTCCCTGTAATTTTCTTTTCTGAGTGTGTAATAACCATTTTCCTCGTCTGTTCGGTGAGAGTTGTATTATTCATGCTGCGTTTATTATGTGGCATTAAATATGAAGTGAGGGGAATGGAAAACATCCCTAAGCAACCTTTTATCATTGCATCTAAACACCAATCTCCATTTGAAACATTTATTTTTATACTACTATTTAGAAAAGCGGTTTTTATTTTAAAACGTGAATTGAAATGGATTCCATTCATTGGTTTGCATCTTATAGCGCTGAAAATGATTTTTATTAACCGTTCAGATGGTATCAGTTCTATACGCCATATAATCAAACTAGCAAAAATGCGTATAAAAGAAAATAGAAGCATAATAATATTTCCTGAAGGTACAAGAACAACTATAAACCAAAATATAAAATATCAACCAGGTATTGCTGCTTTATATAGCGTATTATCTGTTCCTGTGTTACCGGTTGCTTTAAACACTGGTTTGTTTTGGCCAAAAAGCATACTTTCTCTGAGAAAGAATCCCGGAAAGGCAGTAATAGAAATATTGCCCCCAATATATCCTGGGTTAAACAAAAATGAATTCTTGCAAAGTTTAGAAAAAATTATTGAAGAGAGAAGCAGTAGATTAACCATAGGAAAAACTGATATTGCAAATTAACAAAAAAACTTTATAATTAAAAGAAAAGTACAGTATTTTAGGTATTAATATATGGCAAATCATAAGAGTGCTAAAAAAATGATAAAGGTAATAGCAAAGCGCACTTTAATAAATAAGATGCGGAAAAGTAAAACTCGCACCTCTATTAGAAAATTGGTTGATATAATCAAGTCTGGCGACAAAGAAAATGTTGTTCTGGCATTTCGGAATGCTGAATCTAATTTACACAAGTGTGTGAATAAAGGTGTTATTCATAGGAATACTGCTGCGCGTAAAATAAGTCGCTTAAATGCAAAAGTAAAAGCATTGATGACCGCTTAATACGGTTAATGTAAAGTTAACTGTATTAATATATACTCCTCAGTTTGTATATTCTGTATAAAATTTAAGTAGCTTAAGTGATGGATAAAAAAGTGCTATTAGAACTAAGTAATGGATTAAAAATCGAGCTACCTGTATTAAGCGGAACAACAGGTCCTGATGTGTTAAATATCAAGGATTTATATAAGATGACAGGATTATTCACTTACGATCCAGGGTTTGTTTCTACAGCTTCATGCTCTTCTACAATTACATTCATTGATGGAGATGAAGGAGTTCTTAGATATAGGGGACATAATATAGCTGATTTGGCAGAGAATAATAATTTTACTGCTGTGATTTATTTATTGCTCTATGGTGAATTACCCAGTTCAGAGCAACACAAAAAATTTCTTCTCAAAATACAAGAATCATCCAAAGTATCAGAGCAAGTTACAAATGTAATTAAAGCATTTCCAAAAACTGCTCACCCTATGTCAATCTTAGTTGCATGTTTTGCAAGTTTGTCAGCATCTTATCATGAAAAGCATGGCAACAATGTCAATGGTGAAGACCTAGATTTTGGAATTTCTCCAATAGCGCAAGTTTCCACAATTATTGCAATGATTTATAGGCATATCAACAATCAGGAATTCATAAATGCTAACAATGAATTAAGTTACAGTGAAAATTTCTTAAAGATGATATTTGGCGATGCTGTTGATAATGATAAAAGCGCCCTTTTTGCAAAAGCTCTGGATAAAATATTTACTCTCCATGCTGATCATGAACAGAATGCTTCTACGGCGGCTGTCAGATTGGTGGGATCGGCTGGTTCTAATCTGTTTGCAAGCCTCTCTGCAGGAGTTGCTACACTTTGGGGACCAGCACATGGTGGAGCTAATGAGGCAGTTATAAATATGCTAAAAGAGATAGAGCAAAGTGGAGATATAGATAAATTCATCGAAAAAGCTAAAGATGATAAAGATCCATTTAAATTGATGGGATTTGGACATCGTGTTTATAAAAATTATGATCCGCGCGCGCGTATATTGAAAGGCGCTTGCCATGAGGTTCTAAGTAAACTAGAACAAAATAATGAACTGCTTAAAATTGCAAAAAAACTTGAAGAAATAGCTTTAAAGGATGAATATTTTATCGTGCGTAAGTTATATCCAAATGTTGATTTTTACTCAGGTATAATAATGAATGCTATTGATATCCCCTCAAATATGTTCACGCCTATTTTTGCACTTGCAAGAACCACTGGTTGGGTTACTCAGTGGTATGAAATGATAAATGATAAAGAAACTAAGATCTGTAGACCAAGGCAACTCTATTTTGGTAAATAAATTTATTTTCACTTCATTAGACTTCTTGCATAACCCAAACTAAGTAGAAAAAAGGTGTCATCCGAGTAGCTGACACTGGTTCCTTTACGACGGAAGTGTCCAGAGGTGTCATTCCAGTCTGGAATCCAGAAAAAAGGATGGTGTCATTCCGTATCCGTTCAGCCAATGGCGTCAACTTAAGAACTTTCATTAGCAAACTCTCCTAAAGACATGATGGCGTTTAGGCTTATCTACTTTATTGCGGCTGTCCCGGTCGGATTTTAACTTTAGCGCGTATACTTAAAAAGGGCTTGAAAGTTTTTTGGCGCAATAAGTACCTGATAGAGTTTCTGCCTCATTACACCAAATAAAACTGAAAAATTTAAACGATACTCAGTAATTTGATCTGGGTTCCAAGGCCCTTGTGCATCACATATATGAAGCGATAATATATTGCACATGACCAAGTTTGCCCAAAATTCTTGTAATACAGCCTCTCCAGAAAAATTCTCTAACTCTGCTCCTACTTTGAGTCGTTTATAGCACTCCTCTATGTGCCACCTTAACACATAAGCTTTGCTCCAAAGTCTCGGTCAAAAACTCTGTTTCTCAGTTGGCTAATGTCAGCACTATAACTCTTACTTTCTGTCCTTTCATTTTATTTTTTAGCTTTTCATTTTCTAATATAAAATCAAAATCTAATTCGCCAGCGTTCCCATAGCTTACTATAATTTCTTTTTTGCAAGCGAAAAATAAAATCTACTTCCAAATCATAATGCTGCTGAATGAATTTTACTGAAGACGATCATAGATAAATAATAATTTCTCTTGATTTAATAAACGCATTTGAGTGATAACTTCGGGTAATTGCTCTGCCGCCAACGTTTGTTCACCTATATTCCAAGCTGCAAGACGAGCACTACAAATTAGCGAAGTACACAAATCAACAAACAAATTGCCAATGGTGCCTGTTGTTCCATTTGGTTCAAACTCGGATACAATTTCCCCAGAGCTGGGTAATCTCATACCAGAACCATCTGCTGCAATAAGTCTATAGCCTCTCCAACTCAGGTTCATCCTGATAGGCTGTTTGGATGCTTAAATTCTTGAAAGCCTGTATGGCAAATCTTATACCTTGCTTTAGAAAAAGCTTGCTTTGAGGGTACATGTCAATGGCTCCATAAGTTCACATTCTATTCCCAAACTTTTTTTAACTAACTTTAAAATCATAGAAAATACTGTCGAAAAAGGAAGTTTTCTTGTTCGTGTAAAACTCAACACAATGGATTTTCTGAAAAGTTTTCGAGTATATTATATTTTTAATTTGTAGAATAAGGTTTTTTCCTTTTTGCATATTTCACCTAAAAAGGACACATTTTAGACTTCTTTGTTGAAATAAAACAGAAACAAAAGTGCTGTCCCTTGCACTCTTTGGATAATTTAATGATAAAAAATTTAGAGAGAAATTTTATACACTATCGCTGATATTTTTCCTTAAGTTGACGCCATTGCCTGAACACTTACCTAATGATGAAGCTATCGAAAACATAGCAAAGAGACTTCAAAAATCTATAGACGATGCAAAAAAGCACAAGGTCATGTTTAGTGTTGATGTATTCCAAGGAGAAAAAAGTCATCAATAATAGATTATTCGATACTGATCTTATACCACCTCATGGAGCAAGATAAAAATGTTACTGAGACTGGAAAAGAAAAACTACGGCCTCTTATGTTAGAAATGTTTAATCTAGTTTCAACAGGCACTGATGTGAGCCAAGAAGTTCGGAGATTATTGCCAGAAGATATACTGAAAGAACGCGGCGAATATTTGTCACGTCTAAAACAAATTGTAAGTGATAGTATTGAAAATGACAAAAAAAAAGAAATTGTAGTAGAAAGAGATAATAAATTTTATTATGTACAGTGTCCAGAAAAAAGTGTGATCACTCCTGCAAAATTTATGAACTCCCCGGAATTTAAGGACTTAGAATATGGTGCATTGCGAATAGGAGAAGGAGATAATCTAATCTGAATAAAAAGCTGGCAATATCATGATATGCAAGGCAAAGTAAAAATGACCTTTAGGGTAGGCGATGAAAAGATCGAAATGATTTTATCTTCTGAAAAAGCTGAAAGTTTTGGTAAAATAATGGTACATATGGATGACAAAAGTTGTGAAATCTTCTCAAAGTACCTAAAAGAGCTAGAAAAAGAACCTCGTATAAGCAAGGTTGTTGAAGCTGCTAAAAGTTTTGCACAAACAAAAAGCAGTGCAGTTAGTCCACCTCTTTCTAATATGAAAAGTGTTGACACATCGCAACATTTTCAAAGTAGTGACCATGAATCACCAGAGCATTAACAATTATCATACATACATTGTTGCATATAGCAATAGTGTATGTGTATAGTTAGTAGGGTTTGTAAACTTAATAAAGTCTACAACTAATTTGAAAACTACTTTATTGTATGCAAGACTTTAAAATACTAGAAAATCTAAAAACCAAAGCACTAGAAGCTGAAAAAGGAGGCGGTTCTGACAGGATTACCAAACAACATGAAAAAGGGAAATTAACTGCTAGAGAAAGGCTCAGTATATTGCTCGATGAAAGTTCTTTTGCAGAATACGATAAATTCGTAAAACATCATGCAAATGATTTTGGCATGCAAAATGCTAATTTTTTAGGTGATGGGGTAGTGATTGGTCATGGTACTATTTATGGCAGAAAAGTTTTTGTTTATTCTCAGGATTTTACTGTCTTTGGTGGTTCACTTGGTGCGTCACATGCAAAAAAAATATGCAAAATTATGGATATGGCAATTAATGCCAGAGTTCCAATTATCGGACTAAATGATTCTGGTGGAGCCAGAATTCAGGAAGGAGTAAATTCTCTTGCTGGTTATGGAGAAATTTTTCAAAGAAACGTAAATGCATCGGGTGTTATACCACAAATTTCTTTAATTATGGGCCCATGTGCAGGAGGTGCAGTTTATTCCCCAGCATTAACTGACTTTACTTTCATGGTGAAAAACAGTTCATATATGTTTATAACCGGGCCAGATGTAGTAAAAAAGGTTACCTACGAAGATGTAAGTTTCGAAGACCTCGGTGGAGCAAAAATTCATACAAGCAAAACAGGAGTAGCGGATTTTGCATTCAATAATGATGTTGAAATGCTGCTAAAAATGCGTGAATTCTTTACTTTCTTACCAGCAAATAATCAAGAATCACCAAAATCTGCACCAATCTGTAATGATGTTGACGACATTGATGAATCCTTAAACACTCTAATTCCTACCAATCCTAATACTCCTTATGATATGTATGAACTCATTGAAAAAGTTTGTGATGAAAGGAATTTCTTTGAACTGAAACCTGATTTTGCTCGTAATATCATAACTGGTTTTGGTAGAATTGGAGGAAATACTGTCGGTATTGTTGCAAATCAACCTATGCACCTTGCAGGATGTTTGGATATTGATTCTTCAAGAAAAGCTGCGAGGTTTGTAAGGTTTTGTGACGCATTTAACATTCCGATCATCACACTTATTGATGTTCCAGGATTTTTGCCGGGTACAAATCAAGAATACAATAATATAATACAACACGGAGCGAAACTGCTTTACGCTTACGCTGAAGCGACCGTGCCGAAAATTAGCCTTATCACTAGAAAAGCGTATGGTGGTGCATACATTGTTATGAATTCGAAACATCTAAAAGGTGATATAAATTATGCCTGGCCAACTGCTGAAATAGCTGTGATGGGCCCTGAAAGTGCAGTTGAGATTATATTTCGACACGAAAAAGATCAGCAAACGTTAATTAAAGAATATAAAGAAAAATTTGCTAACCCATTTTTTGCTGCATCATATGGATACATTGATGACATTATAGTGCCAAGTAAAACAAGGTATCACTTTTGTAAAGCATTAGAGCTACTCAAAAACAAGAAGGTAGAAAGGATATGGAAAAAGCATGACAACTTACCTCTGTAACTTTCTTCTAAGCCTTGCTTACAAGTTATGCAATATTATAAGTATAATCAGTGTGCCGTTACCAAGACTCGAACTTGGGACCTCGTCATTACCAATGACGTACTCTACCACCTGAGCTACAACGGCAAGTTTATATATTATGATAATGAATAACACAAAAAAGAATAAGGAAAAAGAAGAGGAGAAAAAAAGATTAGCGAAAGCTTTAAAGCAAAATATTTTGAAAAGAAAAAAGCAGCAACAGAGTAGACAGAGAACCCTTTCAAAACTCGTTTGTGGTGAGGAATTTTTAGGAGAAAGCACCGCAGAATACTCGAATGTATTTGAGAACGACAAAATTACCATCAGAAACTTAAGTTTTGAAGGAGGTATCATGCCAGAACTACCGGAAGTGGAAGTAATCTCTAATTTTTTGCTTGATAAAATTAAAAACAAGCAAATCAGTAATGTTATAGTGAATAATTGGAATTTACGTGCCCCAATAACAAAAAATATTGATGATATGCTAAAGGGCAAAGTCATACGCAACATCAAGCGTAGAGGTAAGTATACCATCTGGAATACAGATGGTAGTGTGGCTGTAATCATACATCTTGGCATGAGCGGAAAGCTTATATATGCTGACCACGATCAAATGCGGAATAAGCATGATCACGTGGTATTTTTATTTTCTGACAATACTTCAATAATTTTTAATGACCCAAGAAGATTTGGATTAGTTATCGTTTTAAATAAAGAACAAGAAACGGATTTTTTTAGCGATTTTGGAATAGAGCCCCTCACGGATGAATTCAGTGGAGACTATTTACAGGAGTTGCTGAAAAACAAAAAAGTGAATATCAAATCAGCGTTAATGGACAATAAATCAATAGTTGGCGTAGGCAACATATATGCTTCTGAGAGCTTGTTTAGAGCCTGTATATCACCACTCAGGTCAGCAAAAAACTTGACCTATAGAGAGTGCGAAAAACTTGCTGCTGAAATAAAAAATACTCTGAGTGATGCAATTGCTGCAGGCGGTTCAACACTGAAAGATTATGCACAGCCATCTGGATCTGCTGGATACTTTCAAAATAACTTTTACGTATATGGTAAAGTTCAAAAACCTTGCAAGATTTGCAATAATATCATAACACTTATACGACAAAATGGCCGTAGCACTTATTTTTGCAACGCGTGCCAGAATTAAGATTTTATTTTTTGATATGATATTTTCACTTGAAAAAGATCCATTTGATTTGTTTTCAAAGTGGTACAAAGCAGTACTTAATTCTCCGTGTGAACAACCAACTGCAATGACGCTAGCAACTTGTAGCAAAGACTGTATTCCATCTGCAAGAGTGGTATTACTAAAGGAATATAGCAAAGAAGGTTTTGTGTTTTTCACTAACGTAAACAGTAAAAAAGGGAAAGAATTGACTGAGAACCCCAAAGCTGCGTTAGTGTTTCACTGGATAGAATTTTCTAGGCAGGTAAGAATTGAAGGAGAGGTTAAACTTCTAAACGATGAAAGAACTGACAAATACTTCTCTTCTCGAGCACGTGATAGTCAAATTAGCGCATGGTGCTCAAAACAATCGAGCATTCTGAAAGATTGGCAAGATTTTGAGCAAGCTATTGAATTGAAGAATAAAGAATTTTATGATCAAAAGGTCCCTCGTCCTGATTTTTGGGTGGGATTTTGCGTAATCCCAAAAGTAATTGAATTTTGGCAAGAAGGTGAATATAGGAAGCATATTAGATTTAGATACACTCTTGTTGAGGGAAGCGATTGGAAAGTGGAACAACTATATCCTTAAAAATGGTTGCGGGAGTAGGATTTGAACCTACGACCTTCAGGTTATGAGCCTGACGAGCTACCGAGCTGCTCCATCCCGCGTCGTTGCTTATTTAGTTATTATATATACAAATAATGAAAAAAGAAAAATAAAATTTCACCACATGCAAATATCGACACACTTATTAACTTTTCTTGACATAATAGTTAGTTATATACGTAACAATCTGCGCAATGAACAATATAACTTGATACTGTGGTTTCCTGTTTTTCAGTGTGTAGGAATTCTAACCTATTTTTCCCTAAGTTTTGAACCAAGCTGCATATCTATTTTTCTTTTGCTTTTACCCACACTAATTTTGATTGCAATATTGTATAAAAGGTACGCGATATTGTGTATCGCTTTAATTGCAGTGCTCATAGGATTTACAGCTAGTAAATTAAGAACAGCTTTAGTTGATACTCAAATTCTTGATAAAGAGAGATATGTAAAAGATATCGTTGCCACAGTGAAGGATATTAACGACAGGGGCTCATATAAACAATTTCTGCTTTCTGTTGAAAAATCCCCTACTATCTCAAAATCCTCTCCTGTCATCCCAGCGCCCCCTTTTGTCATCCCAGTACTTGATACTGGGATCCAGAAAAAAAAGATATGGATTCCAGCGTCACGCGCTGGAATGACACCGGATAGAGCTCTAGATAACATCAGAATATCAGTTAGAACCAAAGTGGAAAAAGGCATTAAAATAGGCGATCAAGTAAAATTATCAGCAAAACTCTTCCCTCTAAAGATTGCGCCCTCGGAGTATGCATACGATTTTGCAAGAATAGCATATTACCAGAAAATAAGTGCAACAGGCTTTGCAACAAGCAAAATAGCCCTGCACAAAAAGGCTGAAGCAAGGAAATTTCAAGAATATATAGAATCTTTCCGTCAATACATTTATGAAAACCTGCAGCAAAATATCAAGAAACCACATGCGGATATAATCTCTGCATTACTGATCGGTAAAAAAGATGGCATAGATCAAAAAACTATGGACGCGATACGAGATTCAGGTATAGCACATTTGTTTGCCATATCTGGTTTGCATTTATCATTCGTTGCTGGTCTGTTTTTTGTAGTGTTTCGTAATTTATTCGCAATATCTGAAACTTTGACTCTTAAGTATAACACCAAGAAAATATCTGCATTCCTTACTATCTTGCCAACCACGTTTTATTTGTTGATTACCGGTATGGAAATTTCTGCTCAGCGTGCCTACATCATGGTGATTTTAGTACTCGTTGCAATAATGATAGAGAGAAAATATCGAGGGTTAATAGCAATTGCGTTTGCTGCTTCAGTGATACTCTCAGTAGAACCAGAAGCAATTTTAAAGCCTGGCTTTCAGATGTCATTTTCTGCTGTTTTGGCACTGGTTGCCAGTTATCAGATCAATGCCAACAAATTATTCAAAATAAAAATAATGAAATATTTTGTGTCGATAATGATCAGCTCAGTAATAGCAAGTTTAGCAACTGTTCCGTATACGATATATAATTTTAATTATTTTTCAATTAGTAGCATTATCACAAATTTAGTTGCTATACCGATAGTTACATTAATTATTATTCCACTTGGAATAATCTATGTTTTTTTGATTCCTTTGGGTATTGAGTGGATTATAGCGCCACTTATAGAGCGCCCAATTGACAGCATTTTGTATATAACAAACGCTATCGCTAGTCTTCAGTATTTGGTTATTCCCATTCGTACTTTTCCTGCCTCATCAATTATTATAATAACATTTGGGTTATTGTGGCTGTGCTTGTGGGAAAGAAATTGGCGTTTTTTGGGATTTTTTTTTATTGTACTAGGTATTTGCTTTAGCGCTGCATATAAAACCCCCGACATCCTAATAAATGCTGATAATGTTGCTGCAAAGGAGAGTGATAACTTACTATATTCTCTCACTAGAAAAAGCAGAAATTTTGTTATCAAAACGTGGGCAAAGCAAAACGGACAGAACCAAATTTTGAATCATACAAAATATAGCAATCCAGATAAAAGACTAAAGTATGGCTGCATATATAATAAAGGAAATAATAAATTAGTGCTGCTAGCTTATAAAAAAGAAGATATTTCAGAAAATTGTGATAAAGTTGATTTAACAATTCAATTAAGTGAGTTTGACTATTCAGCTTGCAACGCTAAAATTATTAAACATGCTGATCTAGAAACGTATGGCACACATTCTGTTTGGTTAACAAATCGTTACGTAAAGATTAATACAGTGCGCTCCAATAGGCCTTGGCACATGTTGAAAAATTAAGAAACTTGATTTTAAGGTTTGGTTAATGTATACCTAAATAAGTTTAAACTAGAAAAATGTTATGGTTACAGACACTCAAGATCCTTTCAAAGACTATTTTGATTTTTTAGGATTTAGAAAACTTTCTGACCAGCCCAGTAGAATTTTGAGCTCTATAAGAAAGTATTCTGGTACTATATCGATAGCAAGTACCATTGCTACTCTTATAGCATTTACTGCCTTTTCTATTCAGCCTGTTACAGTAAGTATTGCTGGGTTTGCGTTCACGCCAGCACCTCTTGCCTTTATTCCTCTTATAGTTCTCTTATTTACTGCTGTTATAAACTTTATAAATACACAAAAAATAAAAGAGAATGAGATAGATAAAAAAGTAGGAAACTATCAAGTTGATGAACAGTACAGCCAGATTGTTCAAGAAGCCGAAAAAATTGAAATTGTAACAAATTTAGATAAAAAGGGGGAAAAGCTTTCAATAGTTTTACCAATTTCTAAGACGCAGAGAGAAATACTAGAAGATATAGAAGCAGAAAATAGAAATAGGATTCTCTTGTTTACTGGATCATATGTATTTGGTACTATTATAGTAGTTTCAGCAATATCACAATCCATTAATGCTCCAATAATATTAATAGCTTTATTAGTCGCTATTCTTTTATGCATCATATCAACACTTAGCAATCTAATAAGTAATAGCGTGGATCATGAAAATCATACTATTAGAAAACACAGTTCTTTAGGTCTTCTATTTCCATACTGGTCTGGAAAGGGCATGATTGTATCAGTAGTAGAAAATAAGCTTGGTAAAAGGGAAAATGAACTAATATCTCTAATGAAAAAACTACTTAGTCCGCTTTGCAACTCATTTGACAGTAACCTTAAAAAAGCTTGCGATTTACTTGATAATAGTCTTTTAAAGCCTGCAAATATTAACATTAAAGAAACGCTTGATCACCTAAAAAAAATCAGAGAAGACATCAAAAAAGATTTAGATTGGCTACATGCAGAAATTTCAGAAGTTTTAAATAACACTAAAGAATTGACAAAAAAAGCACATTCACTAGATATTGAAGGTACTTTTTCTAGGTTAGAGAATGCTATTAAAATTGCTGAAGATAAAATTGAACGATTTGAACCAAGCCGCTTTGTAGGCTGGCTTCAATCAACTACGCAGTCTAATAATAACGAGTTCCTTAGCATGCTAAAAAAGTTAAAAGAGGATACAGAGAAGGAAAAAACGGAATTGAAGAAGCAATTAAACGTAGTAAGGAATGAATTAGAAGAAATAAAAAAGAAGCAAGCTCAACCAAGTACGCCTGATTTAGAAGCTAACAATGGAAATAATACTAATAAATTATTAGTATTAGAAAATAAAGTCAAAGAACTACGTGACACAGTTAGAAAGTTAGAGCTGGAAGCAGAACAAAATAAGCTGCAGCAAAAGAAGGAAAAGTTAGAGCAAAAAAAATCTGAACAAGAAAAAACAGATGAATGGAAAGAAAAAATCAACGGCAAACCAAGTGACTTTCTATATTATTTATTAGAATCTATTAAGCTGGAAGAAAAAGATAATAAAGAAAAAAAGGTTGAGGCAACATTACGAGATTTTGATAATAAAGTTACAATCTACTGGAAAGATGGCTCTCAAACAATTTGCCATATTAAAAAACAAGGTGATCTGCAAATTGAGTCTAGTGCAACAATGTTTACAGACCCAAATGTTCAAGCAGCATGGGAAATGGCGCGGGGTAAATCACTATAGATCACTCAATAATAACCTTAAGTGTTAATAATGATAAAGAGAAATTAAGGTTAGACACCTATATAGCTGAAAAATGCAACATATCACGCAGTAAAGCTCAAAGATTGATACAAAATGAGCAGGTGAAATTACTTGGCATACCGATAATTAATAATGATCACATAGTAAAACCAGGTGAAGAGTATATAGTACATCTCGTTCAACCTGACATATCCACATCAATTGAGCCTAATTATGACATAAAACTTGATATCGTCTATGAAGATGAGGATATTATAGTTCTGAGTAAACAAAGTGGATTAACAGTGCACCCAGGTGGTGGGACAAACAATGATACGCTTTTGAACGCAGTTATCGCTCACCTTAATGTAAGACCAGGAATTGTTCATAGACTCGATAAAGATACTAGTGGGCTAATGGTAATTGCAAAAAATGAAGCAGCCCATAGTTTTTTGTCTGAATTGTTATCGAATCGCAAAATAAAGCGGGAATACTTAGCAGTAGTTTGGGGAACATTATCTTCTCAGCAAGGCACGATAAAAACTAACATTGCTCCCAAACGCGGTAATAAAGAAATGATGTGTGTAACAAAAATCACAGGCAAATTAGCAATCACTCACTATTTAGTGCAAAAAGTTATAGGACAAGTAAGCCTCGTTAAATGCACTTTAGAGACAGGCAGAACACACCAAATTCGAGTCCACATGAGCCACATAGGACATTCCATAGTTGGTGATCAAGTTTATGGAAAAAATAGTAGTAAAAGCACAAAATATGCTAAAAACTCTAGTTTTATTCGTAATTTCAATAGACAAGCACTACATGCTTATACACTGGGCTTATATCACCCCAAAAGTAAGGGATACATGGAATTTGTCTCTGATTTACCGCAAGATATAAAAACTTTAATTGGTGAGTTTGACAACATATCTTAATAACATTCGTATTAACCTATCAATATTATCATCCATGTTATCAGGAAGTTAATTAATGAAAGAAAAACTGCTGCACTACCTAGATCTTTCACCTTTTTTGAAAGTATGTGTTGTTCACTGGAAATACGCTCAATTGTCGTTTCAAAAGCAGTGTTAACAATTTCCACAATTAACACCAGGAATAGGCTGCTTATCATTACTGCACGTTCTAGATTACTTACATCCAAAACAAACAAAATTGAGACACATACTATAAAAAGCAGTAACTCCTGTCTGAACGCAATTTCTGATATAAAAGCTGATTTTATTCCTTCACAAGAGTATTGAATTGCTTTTATTAGACGAATAATGCCCTTCTTCATTATTATTCACAAAACCCTTTAATCAAAATTTTAACTCATTTGGATTTGCTACACCCTATAGCATTTTTATCATTTGTTTACCCTATTGGTTTTGAAATTAAGATTTACCGCAACTACAATAAGTACTCTTATCATCACATTTTGGTGTTAAGTCAGGATAGAACGTGAGTATAGCATCATTCTTTCTTACAAACACTGATTGATAATCGTCATCTTCCATTTCATATAGACACATTCCATCTTTTCCTAATTCCTTAAACGCCTTAGTTGCAGAAATTATCGGCATGAAGGTTATATGCGTATCCATTTGGGCATTTAACTTTCACTTCCCCATCCTTACCTAAATATTTCATTCCAAATGTATAAACTGGCGGCTTAATATCTGATTTATTGCATAGGGACTTATCATTCCAAATTGCACCTGCCCATTTATCTTCTTGAGCTTCAACATATCTACCTACAAAATGCATACCACCTAGTTTATCGTTTGGCTCACCACAAAAAATATGTCCAAACCCTATAGTTTCTTTTTCACTTTCACTATTTGTAAACCAAATGTTAGCCAGTTCATCTTTAAGTAACTCCAAATCCGCATCTGGCGTAATCACTTATATATTCCTTTCACTACTTCTTGATGCTGCGGACAACTAAGTAAAATTTTGAAATCTTCTTTATCTGGATGTGCTCCCCAATCTCCACAAACTTTCAACACTCCTCTATCGAAGTCAGTTAATTCTGAAACGGTGGCTGGTTGTGAACTGAAAAATGGTTCAAAATTGACTTCAACATTTTCTTCTACATAGCCGGTGTGAAAATAATGATCCTTAATATAAAAAATAAATCCTATTATTGGTATTATTAAACACAAAATTAGTTTAACTGTCTTCGACATAATCACGTTCACAAAAAAGCTAGCCTATAAGAAATAATTTAAAAAAGTTTTAATCTAATCGTTTTTGCAGAGCAGCAACTCCCGGCATTTCATCGCCACTTAACCAATCTAAAAATGCTCCTCCACCAGTGGAAACATATGTAAAATCCTTATCGGTAAGGCCTGCAGCGCTTATTGCAGATAGACTATCGCCTCCCCCTATTATGCTGGTTAACTTTCCTTTGTGCGTTAAGTCACTTACGATTTTCATTACCCCTATTGTACCACTTGCAAAAGCTGAATGTTCAAAAACACCAATAGGTCCATTCCACAGCAGAGTCTTACTGCTTGCTATTATACTGCTTATTGTACTCAAAGTTTGTGGTCCGATATCCAAAATTATATCACCGTCCAAAATGGACTCAGTTCTTCTTGAAATACTAGTGCTGTAATCAGAGTTTACTGCAACCAGAACGTCTTCTGGCACAACTATTTTGCAATTGTTTTTATTTGCTGTTTCAACAATATTATGTAGAAGGTCGTCAACACCATTTTGAAAGAAAGATTTCCCTATATTTACTTTGCTAAATGACAAAAAATTATTGGCTATTGCACCACCTAGAACTAGGTAATCAACCTTTTCTGTTAGCTTCATAAGCACTTTTATTTTAGTTGATATTTTAGCTCCCCCAACTATCGCAGTAATAGGTTTAGCTTTAAATGATACAGCTTTTTCAAGATACTTTAGCTCATCTTGCAAGCAAAATCCCGCATAAGAAGGTAAAAATTCTGTAATGCGTGAAATAGAAGCGTTAGCTCTGTGAGAGCAAGAAAATGCATCATTTACATATATATCCGCTAGAGATGCTAGTTGTTTGGCAAAATTTGAGTCACTTTGCTCTTCCTCTTTATAAAATCTTAGATTCTCTAGTAATATTATATCTCCTGCATCCATAACACTTACTGCTCTTTGTACTTTTTCACCAAAGCAATCGTCAATGAATTTCACTTTTTTATTTAGTAACTGCGATAAAGTGTCAATTACATTTTTTAGCGACAGATTATTGTCTCTGGCCTTTGGGCGTCCAAAATGTGATATAATAATAATCTTTGCACTCGCATTCACTAAATACTGAATAGTAGGCAATGCTCTCAAAATACGAGTGACGTCACGAATTTCTCCATCTTTTATAGGAACATTGAAGTCAACTCTGAGTAAGACGGCTTTATTGTGAAGATCACAATTTTCTATACTAGGTATACTCATTGTAAAACTAAAGCTATAAAGTCACTATACAGCAGTTTGATCTAAAGTAAAGTTTTAAGCTTACGAACGTTTAAGGAAATTTGCATGCCAAACGCTTGACACTGGAACCTTATCGTCATGCCGCCACGAACCGTCATACCGCTGCGGCGCTAACAAGAGATCCCGCTAACACGTAGCGGGATGACGAATTACTTAACCATCATCTACACCGTCATACCGCGATTCATTCGCGGTATCTCAAAGCATAGATCCCGCTAACACGTAGTGGGATGACAAATTGCTTAACCGTCATACCGCCACGAACCGTCATACCGCCGCGGCGCTAACAAGAGATCCCGCTAACAAGCAGCGGGATGACGAATTACTTAACCATCATCTACACCGTCATACCGCGATTCATTCGCGGTATCTCTTAACATAGATCCCCTACTATACCTTAACATAGATCCCGCTAACACGTAGCGGGATGACGGTTGTTGTTTAGCCATAAATATTAAGAAATTTACCAAATGAAAAAAAAGGCAAAAGAAACCCTGGGGTTATTATCCGCTTTAAAATATTGGCGTTTTTTATGTTTTAAACGCTTGACAAGCGAGATTCAGCCGCTTTTAATTGCAACTAACCTACGCTGCAAATGTTTAAGAAATTTACTAAGCAGAAAAAAAGACAAAGAATCCCCGAGTTAGCTAGTCTTTTACTATCTCTGTCGAGTATTGACATTTTTTGATGTCTTGTAACGCTTTATAAGCGCGTTCAGCTTATTTAGATAAAAATCTAGATGTAGATGAAGTTTTGTAAAGACATACAGTATCTATATACTGCAAAAAATTGAACATAAGACGCCGATACATTAAGTAATCCTTACCTTTTAATCTGCAGATTGGCGAAAGCAAATACAATAGCTTCACTATCATGATAAGGGGGCTGGCGAAGGGTGTCAAGTAAGTTTTTCGTTTAATCCGTTTCTTGATTTAGGTGCCCTTGACTTCCGGCTGGGTCGAATTTGTATAGCTACATTGTTGGTAAATCTAAATTGCTTTAATAATTTTGATTGAAAAATAGTTTTTCTATTATATAAATGCTACTTTAGAGTAATCAAAATGGAAGACAATAAATATAGCCTAGGTTTAAGAGTTATCCATTGGTTGATGGCTGTTTTTATTATCGGTATGCTTTGCTCTGGACTTTATATGAAAAGCTTACCACTTAGCAATGAAATTAAGTTCAACATATACGCTATTCATAAGGCTTGCGGTATCACTATTCTTGGATTAATCATAGTACGCATATTTTTTCGCGTCTTTACTTATGTTCCACCACTTCCAGCAAATTTTTCTCGGTTTGTAATCAATATAAGTAAAGCAGTGCACTTTGGTTTGTATTCTTTAATGGTGCTAATGCCACTATCTGGCTATGTCATGTCTTCTGCTTCTGGCAAACAGATCAAATATTTTTTCCATATCCCTTTGTTGATTAATCAAAACAAAGATCTAGCTAACACGGCTAACGAGCTACATTCGATGCTTGCATATTTTATGGTACTCTTTATAATCTTACATATACTTGGCGCTTTGAAGCACACATTTATAGATAAGCAAAACATTTTTAAACGTATGATATAGGTTATATGTTAAGTAGCCTCTGGAAAAAAGGAACAGATTTTCTTGGCAGTGAGTTTGCTATAATGGGTGGTGCTATGAGCTGGGTTTCAGAGAGAAACTTGGTCTCAGCAATCTCAAACGCTGGTGGTTTTGGTGTGATTGCATGTGGTGCAATGTTCCCAGACTTACTGGAAAAAGAAATCATAGAGACACAAAAATTAACTAACAAGCCATTTGGTGTAAACCTAATTACTATGCACCCAAAGTTGAGTGAGTTGATAGATGTGTGTATTGAAACGAAAGTGAGCCATATAGTGCTTGCCGGTGGACTGCCAACAAAGCCTAATATAGAAAAAATCAAGGGTGCAGGCATTAAAGTTATGTGCTTTGCACCAGCATTAAGCCTTGCGAAAAGGTTAGTAAAAATGGGAGTAGATGCATTAATAATAGAAGGAATGGAAGCAGGTGGGCATATAGGTCCAGTGAGCACTTCTGTTCTTGCACAAGAGATATTGCCTCATTTTAAAAATGAACAAATACCAGTGTTTGTTGCAGGTGGAATAGGCAGAGGCGAAGTGATAGTTAATTACTTAGAAATGGGAGCAAGTGGCTGTCAAATAGGCACATTATTTGTCTGCACTAATGAGTCAATTGCCCACAAAAATTTTAAGGAAGTGTTTATTAAATCGGCCGCACGTAATGCAATACCTTCTGTACAGATAAGTGCTGATTTTCCTGTAATTCCTGTAAGAGCTATAGCCAACAAAGCAAGTGATGACTTCATGAAGCGTCAAAAAGAAGTTATTGATGAATACCAAAAGGGCCAGATCTCAAAAGAAGATGGGCAGCTTGAAATAGAAAAATTCTGGGCTGGAGCTTTAAGAAGAGCAGTAATTGATGGAGATGTTGAAACAGGATCTCTAATGGCTGGCCAAAGTGTTGGCATGGTTGATAGGGAAAAGCCTGTAAAAGAAGTAGTGAATATGTTAGTTCAACAAGCAAAGAATCATATTAATAGCAAATCTGTAGAAGTAGAAAGCCCAGAAAGCAAATAGTTAAGCGACCTTCCAATAAGCAAGTTGCCGCAATTATTTATAATATGGCATAATTGCCCAGTTTTAATGTAAAATTAACGCTAAAGAGGTATCTATACATTTTGTTATGTATGGAGGAGTCTATGCTAAGTTCTAAAAAAGATATTAACCAACAATTGCACGACACTATATACAAAAAGGTAACAAAAGAAAATCATAAATATGGAAGCCCACAAAAGGGAGATGGAACTATCAAAAAATGCATAGAGTTGTTCAAGGAAGGAGCTAGTCCTGAGGTATTAACTGAATTAGAAAAATCGCTGAGAGAACAATTAGAAAAATCACCAGAAAAACAAGAGGAATATCAAAAACATTATAAGTATTATATCGAAAACTTTCTTCCTGCATTGAAAGATGAAGTAATAAAATCAGAAGAACTAGCTGTACCTACAGTATTTAACAATGAAAGAGAACAATCACAAAGACCACAAACAATAAGAGGAAAAATAGTAAAAACAATTTTGGATATTACTAACAGGAGCAGCAGTGTAAGCTCAATACCAAATGCTGTTGAAGAAAATATTGAAGATCAAATGCAGCTAAAACATATTGAAGAGCAAAACAACACACAAGAAACACCCTTGAATGTAGCTGAGAAAAAAAGTGGTGATAATAAAATACTTAGTAATTCAGATGTTGCAGAGGAAGTGTTTGAAAAATATAGCAAGGTTGTGAAAGAAATAGAGGAGAAGAAAACTTCTAAACTCAGTAGTGGCAATGACTCAGATAGTGGAATAGACTCACCTAGAACGAGTAAAGAAAGTTTGAAATCACCAGTAAGTAGCAGAAGGAGCAGTTTAACTTTAGTAACAAGCACTTCATCTGAGGAAAGTTTAAACTCAACATTGAGCTCTGTTGAAGGAGATAATGGCTTACAACCAGAGGGTGGAGAAAAAACTGAGTTATTAGAATCAAATTTGGAATCCCCAAAAGAAAACGAGACTCAAGTGCAGCCAGAGCAGACTGTAAAAAAAGAGCCAAAAATGCAAGAAAATGAAAACTCAGATGGTCAAGCAAATCCAGATCAAGTTAAGAAAGATATCCTACTTAAAAACCAACCCAATAACAGAAATCTTCACGTTGCACTTGTAGCAGGTTGTGCTCTCTCCACAATAGGGTGCATTGTTGCAGGAGCAATGACATCAGGATTGATAGGAGCAGGACTACTTGCTATGGTTGCAGTGCTTGCTATAGCAGCAGTAGCTGAATTGCATTCAAACTTCCTATCAAGTAAATTAACATCCATTAATGTGAGTCCTCTTGTTGATGATAAGAGCTTACAGCATGTTCACAGCGGTAAAAATTAAATATGTGTTACTTGTAGTGGATAAGTGAATTCAGTTCTTGCCTATTGATATAAAAGTTGTTATATTTGAGGAATGTTTAAAAGGTGTTTAGTTGATGCGCATTCAATTGAATAAAGTTTTGGTTTTTATAGCCTTATTAAGTTTCATTTTTGCATCATATTCTAGCGAAGCAAGTTCGGCGAGTGATGAATTAAAGGGTATACAAGAAACGGTAAAAAATTTTATTTCTTCATTTTCAGTTAAAGATACTGTAGAAAATATGAGTCCTTCAACAATCATAGGGTTGTGTATAGCTGCAGTGATACTTGCAGTAGTGTTCAGAGGTCTAATCTTTTTTATGATAATGTTTGGTGTACTGGTCCTGATGTTCGGTAGTACAGAAAAGGCAACAGACTACTTAAAAGAAAAATTTAACTTTGCAAAAGATATAAAATTACAATCCGATAGCGAAAAAAAAGATAAAAATTAAGATAGTATTTTTATCTTTTTTAATTATCTTTATTGAATACGCATATGCAGTTAAAAGTACCAACAGTTAACTCTAAGCTTAAAAAAAAGAACAACTTAGCATTACTAGAAAGCATTGATTTAGATTTTGTTCCTTATGCTTGTCATTACGATGAAGAAACCATACTAACAAAACAGGGAGAATTGTTAAAAATAATCAAGTTAGAAGATTATTCTTCTGTTGATAACTACAGCGACCTCAGAACTGAAATTAGAAAAAGCATATCAAAAAATATTAATAGCCTGTGTTTTACCGTTTGGATTCATACCGTTAGAAAGCGCAATAAACTGAGCTTGAAATGGAATAAAACTGAAGACTTCTCTGACAACCTACATTCAACGTGGTTTAATAAACTAACTGATAGTAAATTACAGTATATAAATGAACTATACATTGTAATATTGTTTAGCGATTTTGGCAAGCATACTAATAATTCGTTTTTTTTCAATAGAATAAAGAATAAGCATAAGTTGTCTTTACAAGAAAGCCATCAGGAGTTGCAAAAGATAACTGACGTAATTCAAAATGATTTAGGACCTTTTGGAGCTAAAAAACTGAGTCTAAGGTTTAGTGAAGGTAAAATATATTCTGAAATGATAGAATTTCTCCACTATATTGTTACATTAACGCACAAAGATTATCCAATACATGAAAGGGACCTGTCGCAATATATTAGAAATTTTAAAATAGCTTTTGGTTTCAATACGTTTCAAACAATATTTGAAAATCAACAGAAATTTGGCTCTATTTTCAGCATAAAAGAATACCGGGAAATCTCTTTAGGTAATATAGATAGATGCTTGCAGCTTGAATCTGAATTTATCATTACAGAAATAATGATATTTACTAGTAATAACAAAGCAATAAAAGAATTTAAAAAACAAATCAACATGCTGCAAATTAGTGAGGATAATACCTTACTTAAAAGCTCAGGAATTGAAGAAATAATAGAGCTTGAAAAGACCTCTAGTATAGACTTCTGCCAACAGAAAATTATTTTTACAATATTTGCAGATGATAGGAATAAGTTAGCTGAAAGTATTAGTGATTTATCTTCTATAATGTCATTAGTTGGCTTCATGATGTTTAGAACTGATTTACATATGGAAAGTCATTTTTGGGCACAACTTCCAGGCAATTTTGCTTTTATTACGCAACCGAAAAATATCTTAACAAAATACGCTTGCAGCTTTGCTATGCTGCACGATTTTACGTCAGGTACATTAAAAGGAAGAAGGTGGAAAGAAGCGGTAATGATTTTTTTCTCAAAAAAAGGAAATCCTTACTTCTTTAATTTTCATGGAAAAAGAAATAATGGCCATACTACGATACTCGGAGCTCCAAATTCAGGCAGAACTTCACTCATTAATTTTCTATTATCAGAATCAAGAAAGTTTAACCCAAGAATTGTCATATTGGATAACACTGGAAAATCAATAATTTTTACTAAAGCAGTGAGTGGTAAATATTACATAATCGATCCAAAATATAAGGACAAAAGCCTAAAATTTAATCCACTAAACATTGAAGATAGTGCTTCCAATCGCAATATGTTGGTTGAACTGATCAGAAGAATGGTAGCCGATACGAGCTTGGTGGACGTAGAAGAAAAGATAAGAAAAATTGTGGATTCTATATTTGCTATACCCAAGGAATCACGTTCTATTTCACAAATTTCTGAGGTGCTCTTGCTCCTTGGGGGTAAGATAAGTAGATGGTGTGACGATGGTGACTTTGCTTACTTATTTCAAGATGGTAATGAATCAGATATTGACTGGGAAACAAAAATTATATCTCTCAACACCGCAAACCTTACAAAACAAAAGGAATGTATGTCCGTGATACTTTACTATTTTTTATATTCTTTTGAGGCAAAATGTGATGGCTCGCCTGCAATACTTGTTTTGGATGAAGCATGGGAGATAAGTAATATTTTTCCTACAGAGAAAGAGTTTGATAACTGGATGCAAAGAATGACGGAACTAAATGTTGTAGTAATCCTAAGTACTGAAAATTTAAATCTCGCATTTGCTAGCAAATTTACTCAATATTTAGATAAACATGTTGATACAAGAATCTTGATGCCGAACGTCAATGCAAATAGATTATACATGAAAGCATTTTCTTTATCAAAAGAGGAGCTGAATATAATTCTGCAGACGCCAACGCAGGAAGGTTTATTTTTGATAAAACAGTATAAAGGATTAGTAACTTTAAATTTAGATTTAAAGAATATGCAAGAAATACATGTACTTTCAGCTAACAAAGAGACGATAAAGTATATGTACGAGGCAATAAAGGAAAAAGGAGAAGAAGTTAATGAGTGGTTACCGGTATTTTATGAGAAGTGTAAGGCTTAATTTCTTATTGATATTTTTTTTGATACTTGGTCTTTCGTATCAAGGATATGCTGATTGTCCAACATTTGTAGAAAGTAATACTTGGTTGGAAGCAATAGTTGGTGGAGATTGGGTAAAGGAAATTAAGGTGCAAGCAATAAAAGATCAAGGAGTTGATGGTTACTTTAATCCCAAAATTAGAGTATGTGCTTATGATGGACAAAGTTATTGTTATGACTTACAAAGTGGGGAATCCTGCCGCCAGATATATGGAACGCAAGGTACAGGAGCTGGAGTTTCTGCTGCAGCTTTTATCGACTGGGAAGGAGATAAAACAAAAGCTGGAGGAGAAATTGCTCGGGGTCTTAAATGGGAATGGGCAGACGGTGTTACTGATGAGGAAAAAAGAAGATTCGCTAACTCTCCTAAAATATGTGCTTGCAGTCAAAAAGGGGCTTGTATGTCAGGAATTTCTTCATGGGGTTCTAGAGTATTTTCGGGTGAGAATATTTTCCGTCCTGGGGAGATGGAAAAAGTCTGTGATACCTGCTACCAAACGGCAGTAAAATGTGCTCCTGTGCCACTTGCACCTAGCCCCCCTCCATTCTGTGAACAACTTGCGATGTCACCTCCACAAGTTAGAATTGTTCCTATAACAAATGAAGATAATGATTACTTCGATCCAAGAGTTGGGGTGATAATTAGCGGACTGGAGGAAAGAAAAGAGTTAGGTTTTCCACACGTTGTTTCAAATAATGAGAACATTCCAAATCACTCATATACTGTTACAGATAAGGATACTCACTATTACTTCAAAACCTATAGAAAAAAGGGCCAGCTCTGTGCTGAATACCTTGGAACTCAAAGTATAAATGAACAAAATCCACAGTTCGTCCGCTGTTTTCCTGCACCACCTGCTCCAGAACCTGAGATAGTGGAGATAGTAAATAAAAATACATTGAAAGTAGAAATGAAGATGAGTGAGAGCACTTGTGCTAAAGCACATGGAACCTATAGTAATGGTTCCTGTACTTTTAATGTTAATACTGACCTCAACCATCCTATAAACATTGGCCCCCTATCTTTAAAAGTAGTAAAACCAGCAATAGTAGCAAAAACAACTGATAGTAATATTGATAATATTATAGAAGGTATATTAGAAAGTAATCCGCAACAATTTAAAGTTCTGAAAGAATATGGCTATGTTCCTGATGTGCAAATTAAATGTTCTAAAGGCGGAAGTTTTTATAGTTTTAATGATTTTGAGAAAAAGTTAAAAGACAAATCTATTCAATGTGAATTTAATAACTCTGGGCAGCCGGAAATAGAAGTAAAGTATAAAGGAAATTCTAACAGTAAAATGCTTTGTCTTTCTGGATGGCAGCCAGAACCAGAGGAGTTTGTTCTTAAAAGAGAAAATAAAATAATACCACTAAAATTAATGGGAACAAGATATACTAAATACAATGCTGTTTACTCCAAGGAATCAAATCAGTTCTATTATCTTCCAAGCAAGGAAAATAAAAGAGCCGATCTCTTAAACAGAGATCAGAGTGAGTTAGATAAAATAATATTCAATAAACAAGGGTATGTTTTCTTCCCTGATGAAAATGAGCAGAAGAAGAGAGAATGCAGTTACTGTGTAAAAAGAAATGATGAGATAGACGATACATTTAAATCTAGTAAAGGACTGAAAGTAGTATACAAATTGACGGATGTAGAGCATAGAGAAAAATGTAATCAAGGTGATGATGGTTGTATCTGCTTTACTGGAACATGCAGCCGTTCAACACGATATGTAGACAAAGAAAACACTCAACCTTTTTATACAAAGATTTCACAAAATACAAATGGCGTTGTCACACAACAAGAAGCACCAATTAAAGCAAACAGAACGGAGGTCTTTTACGCTGATAAATTGTGTAGGTTCGATTTAGAAGGTCTCAAAGAGAAGTTAAAAGAGATAATCGAGAAACAACTGGAAAAAGAGAAACAAGAACCGGAAAAAAAGAGCGAAAAGTCCCATGTTTTTGGAAGTGGAGATTATGATGTGGATGGCTCACAAATAACATCTAGCCGTGTTGAAATAGAAGTGTGGGGATGTGGTGAAGCAGGTCACATAAAAGATACACCTTACACTTACACACCTAATTCCACTGAAAGTAGAGTAGGAATGCCAGGAGATTATATTAAAGCTGAATTGGAAATTGATCTTGATTATCCTATAATTAACATTAAAGTTGAACAGGGAGGAGGTAACAGGGAAAAGGAATATACAGATAAGGATGGGGGTCCTATTTTTATAAGAAAGTGTCGTTTAGGTAAACAAGAGTGCAAGGATTTAATCACTATGGGAGGCGGAGGCATCTATAAAATATATGAGTATAAGGATTATACCGAACCAATAATTGATGATAGTGTAAAATTAAAAGAAAAAACCACAACAACAGGATTGCGGGTTACTGAAGATAATAAAATAATATATATAGAAAATGGTGAAATCAAGCATGAAACAGTAAAGTGTAGCAAGGGTTTTAGAAGCAGTAAACCTGGTGCAGGTGGTTGCATTGATAAAAGCAAAAGAATTTATGGTAAAGGCTCTGCAGGGCAGGTGAAGGTAACGCCTATTATAAAGGGATTTGACATAAACATAATAAATGATGCTATTGAAAAAATGATAGGAAATCGATATGATCCCGGGGAGGTTAGGGATTTTTCGAGGAGTGAGTTTGACACGAGTTTAACTAAGATGATTGAAGAGGAACTCAAAAAAGAATTGTTAAGGTAAAAAGATATAACTCTGAAAATTATGCTCTCGTTTTAATAATTAATTAAAGTAAAGCATGTAGTAAATGGTGTAATTGCTGTATCTTAACAAAAAGGTATAACGAATGTAAGGAGGGTACTTTATGTCTCTAAAGAATAAAATTTCTGAGCTAATAGAACAACAATTTAGCATTAAATACCATGACAATTATTTGGCTTACGCTATACATAAGTGGGCTGCAAGCGAAATATCTAATTCCATTGCTTTTTGCATAATTGGTTGTGGAAATTGCAAGATTGGATATCAAGATGCTGCAAATTCGTTCAACATAACAAAAGAAGAAATTGAACAAGGTAATATTGCAAGCATAGAAAGTAAAATAAAAAGTGAAGCTGAAAAATCAGGTAGCGAGTTTTCTGAGTTGATTTCTAGAGTGGATCAATCGCTAAGAGAACAAAGTGAAAAGTCTATTGTACAAATTTTAGATTCATCCGCTGAGGAGATGTTAAGGAGTTTCTGTGATAGCCCTGTACAGTCTCCAGAGCATGAAGAAGTCAGTGCCATCCTCTGCTTCACATGAAGAGCATGCTACAGAAGGCCTAGAAACTAGTGTTAATTCAGATCTTTTGTCAACCTAATCAACCCCATATATATGTTTTTTTTGTACCCATGCTTTGCGTTTTGGGGTAGAAAGAAAACACCACTCTTCGTTACACTTTTCTATTTTCATTACAACAAATTTGTCTATTTTTATAGTAATCTTGCTGTCTACACTCTGTTTTTGATATCCATAAGTATCTTCTTTTACAATCGCGTAGCGCTTATCACTAAGAAGATTGCCTTTTATCCATCCGCAGTCTTCATCTATATCGCAGACCTTTTTCCAACTCTCAAACTCTTCTATCACTTTCAGGGGCAGATTTTTGCAAGTGTATATCCATTTTACAGGATAGTGAAACCCTGGCCCCGTTCTCATGTTGATCTTATTTGATTTGGTTGAAACAAAGTTGTTAGCAAACAAGCTATGGCTAAATAATAAAAACAATAGGATAATAGTACTGAACCAAGATCCCAGTGTCACGCACTGGGATAACGTGAGGGATAGTGTAACAGACTTATTCATCATAATTCACGATTAGGTTGACATAAGATAAAGAGTAAATTAAAAATTGAATAGATCTTTAAATGCAAAATCAATGCCTATAGAAATATTAATGCCTGCTCTTTCACCGACAATGAGCAAAACTGGAGGAAAAATTGTAAAGTGGCATAAAAAAGAACAAGACAAAGTTGAAGTAGGCGACGTAATTGCTGAGATAGAGACTGATAAAGCCATAATGGAGTTTGAATCTGTAGATGAAGGAGTTGTAGCAAAAATTTTAGTAACAGAAGGAACAAGTGGCGTGCCTGTAAATCAACCAATAGCTTTAATGCTGGAAGAAGGGGAGGATGAAAATGCACTTAACAACTATACCTCAACTTCCATCAATAGTGCAGTTAAAAAGGAAGTGACAAAATGTGCTGTTGATAATCAAAAATCAGAACACCAAGATTTAAACGGAAAGCCAATAAGTCATTCTTCGGTGTCATTCCAGCGCGTGACGCTGGAATCCAACCTCTCAATGTCATCCCAGTGCTTGACACTGGGATCTAGAAAAGAAGAAGATACTAAGACAACAGAAGGTAGAATAAAAATAAGCCCATTAGCTAAGAAAATAGCTCAAAATGAAGGGGTTAATGTGCAGCAATTAAAAGGTACAGGACCATACGGTCGCATAATTAAGGCTGATGTGTTGGAGTTTTTAGGCAGTGGTATACATACTGAAAGTCCTGAGATAGTTGAAGTAAGCAACATACGCCAAGTGATAGCACAGCGCCTGACTGAATCCAAACAGAATGTTCCACATTTTTATTTAACTGTAGACTGCCAGGTTGATAAGTTAATATCGTTAAAAAACGAGATTAACTCAGCAGATGAAAACAATAAAGTAACAATCAATGACTTAATTATCAAAGCTGTGGCTTTTAGCATGAAAAAATTTCCTGATATAAATTCTTCGTGGATAGATAATAAAATACTTAAATACTCGAATGTAGATATCTCAATCGCTGTGGCACTTGAAGATGGGCTAATTACTCCTATAGTAAAAAATGCTGATAAAAAGGGTATTTTATCTATATCAAAAGAAGTGAAAGATTTAGTAAGCAGAGCAAGATCTGGAAAATTGAAACCTGAAGAGTTTCAAGGAGGAGGGTTTACTATCTCCAACTTAGGGATGTTTGGTATAAAAGCCTTCAGTGCTATAATCAATCCGCCGCAATCTTGCATTATGGCAGTTGGTGCATCTAAAAAACAACCAATTGTTATGAATGAGAAAATAGAAACAGCAGAAATAATGACAGTAACGCTCTCTGTTGACCATAGAGCAGTTGATGGGGCACTCGGAGCAAAGTTTTTAAATGCCTTTAAGCATTATATAGAGAATCCTCTGGTGATGCTTATTGAAACTGCGGTAATCTATTAGCATTGTTATTACAAAATTAATACCTCTAAGTTTATACTTTTATTAGTTAATAGGTTTAGAGGTAAAAAAATGAATACTACAGTAGAAAAAAATAATCCAAAAATTTTTCCTCAAAATGAAGGAAAGATTAACTCAAAAGGCATGGTTGCCCCACCTGTTCCTCCGAAATCTTCCCAAGCTAAATTTGCTGGAATAAAAGCAATTTTTGAGCGAAATGTACCTCATTCTCAAGCAAATGATAGTAATGAAACAGTGAGTAGCAATCTTGGAAGAACATTTGGCCCAACAATGCAAAAACTCATGGAAGACAACATTCATAGCACTCCTAACAAACAACGCCGCAATTCAGGGGATAGTGGTATCAGTGATATTAGTAGCAGCACTTCTGATGATGAGGATAGAACAATAAAAGATAAAATGATGGAAAATGTTAAGCAGGATAACCATCAAAAAAGCTTTGATTTACATAAAGTACAAGCAACTGATGAATTAGAAACCGTAAAATTTCTCAAAACGCTAAGCAAGAAAGAAAGAGAAAAACTTGGTTTTTCTCCTAAACAGCAAAATAACCAAAAGGTTGAGACTAGCAAAAAAACTTATAATCCACTTGATTGGAATCCAATCTATCAAGGTAAAAAGCTCTTTAGCTTAGGCAATATGTCGAGTAATTCGTCTTCATGTAGTGAAAAAAGCAATATTTCAGATGTAAGCGATAAGTCTAATAATTCAAACATTGTTAGATGTAATATTACTAGGAGTAACAGTAAGGAAGACCTTCGTAAACCTGATGCTTCACATAATGACAAATCTGCAGGTAAAAAATTATCTAATGTCAATGTAAGCGAATTAATCAGAAAGTTTGAACAAGGTAATGACATAGTAAAAGGGCGTTAATCAAATGTTACCCTATCTTTGTATATGTGAAGGTAGGGTATCTTTTCAAAATAGTATATCCTTTATAGCTTTGTTAATTTTTGACTCCCTCTCTGCAAAAGCAGTTTCTAGAGAGGTTTTAAGTTTTTCCCATTCTTCTTGACCATTTAGAACTAAAGATTTATATTCATTTTCAATTTTTTCCAATGCTCTTTGATATGAAAAACCTAATTCCTCATATATATCAATATTTATCGATTGCAGTATTACCAAAAATGAAAACAAATTCGGATCAGGTAATTCTTCTCTTGTGTGATTCAGAAGACACAGCTTTATTTTTTTTACGCAGTATTCTATTGTTTTTAACGATAGTGACAGGCTTTCTGCATAAAATATAAAACTATCTACAATCAAATTTTTTGACTTTTTCGGTAATTTAATATTTTCAAATAGTTCTTTTGTAAATTTTTCTATCGGTTGTTTTGGCAAATGTAAAGAGAGATCAGTAAAAGATTTTAGGTCAAAATTTGGTCCAAGTATTGTGCTGATTGCTCTTTGTACATTACTCTTATCTTTACTTACAGGAATAATGAAAACCAGCCCCTCCACATCAAGCATATACTTTATAGATTCCAAAAAATCGACAACGAATTTAGGACGGCACACATCAAGATTATCCACCATTATATAAATGTTTTTGTCTTTTCTGATTTTATTAACCACATCCGCTAACTGTGTTTTAAAATCTCTAGTACTCTCTTTTCTTCTTTGGAGAAGACTTAATTCACTCAAGACAAAACCTATGTCTTTTTTATCAGCCTCTTTTGCAGCATCAAGAAATACTGAAAGCATAGCAAGTGGAGATTTACTGATCAGCTTTCCTAGTGTGTTTAGAGAAAATAGCTCTTGGTTTATGTTCTTGAACTGTTGTATAACACTTCTTTTTACTTTATACGATACAAATAAATCTTCAAATAGGAAATTTAAAAAAGAAGGCAGTGGTTGGTCCAATGCATTGATATCCCATGCACTATAATAAGCTGCAATTTCATTTTGCTGTTTTAACTCTTTTACCCATTCTTTCAAAAAAAACGTCTTGCCCCATCCATCATATCCTTCCAAAGATATTATTGTAAAAGACTGATCAATTGTTTTAATTATATTGTTAAATTTACCTGAAAATTGCTTATAGTTTAGACGGTCATTTTCCCAAGCCACCACTTTAAGTGGTGGCGCTATTTCTTTCTTTTTGAATGTTATTAGCGATATAAGTTTTTTTAAGCACATGTCTTATTTTATATTTAACTCATATTCTTGTCTTGAAGTAAGTGCTATCCTCAGCGTTCCTTCATCAAGATAGTCAATTTCTCCGCCCATTGGTATGCCGCAAGCAAGACGTGATATTTTCACATCCAAATTTTTTAGCAATTCAATTATATATTGTGCAGTAACTTGACCCTCTAATGTCGGATTAATTGCGATAATTATCTCTTCAATTTTAGACTCTGTCACTCTTTTCAGAATAGTATCAAGGTTGAGTTCTTTTGGACCTATGCCATTTATCGCAGACAATCTGCCCCCCAAAACATGGTATAAACCTGAATATATATTTCCTTTTTCAAACGCCCATAAATCACCCAATTCTTCTACTACACACAGTAACTTAGTGTCACGTTTTGGGTTAGTACAAATAGAACAAGGTGATTTAGTATCTAGATTTCCGCAAACTTCACACTCTATTATAAGATCTGCTAGCTCTTTAATCAAAGATGCAAGTGGTAGCATAACTTTTTCTTTGTTTTGGAGTAAATGTATAACTAACCTGCGTGATGATGATGGCCCTAAACTTGGCAATTTAGAGAAAGCATGAACTAGATTCTTTATGTTAACGTTCATTCAATAAATTCAGAATAGGCAGTTAAATGGTAACATCAAACCCTTTGTAAAGAAAGTGGTAAGTTTCTCTTGATCCACTTTGATTAGCTATAGAAAAAATTTTTTACTCTAACGCAAAAAATTACTTCCGCACACTTAAAGCCTGATTATAATAGACTTCTTGCATAACCCAAACTAAGTAGAAAAAGGTATCATCCGAGTAGCTCTCCTTTGTCATCCCAGTGCCCAGACACTGGGATCCAGGAATTTTATTAAGTTTGTAAGCATAAAAGTATAGCTAACGTGAGCTCTACGTCATACTGCCGCGAACCGTCATACCGCGATTCATTCGCGGTATCTCGGCCGCTAACAAGTAGCGGGATGACGGTTGTCAGGCTAGCTGTCATCCCAGTGTCCAGACACTGGGATGACAAAAAAAGGAGCACTGGAATGACAGCAATCTACGTCATACCGCGATTCATTCGCGGTATCTCAGCCGCTAACAAGAGATCCCGCTAACAAGCAGCGGGATGACGGTTGTCGTTTAGCCATAAACATTAAGAAATTTACCAAATGAAAAAAAAGGCAAAAGAAGCCCTGGGTTTATTATCCGCTTTAAAATATTGGCGTTTTTTATGTTTTAAACGCTTGACAAGCGAGATTCAGCCGCTTTTAATTGCAACTAACTTACGCTGCAAATGTTTAAGAAATTTACTAAGCAGAAAAAAAGACAAAGAATCCCCGAGTTAGCTAGTCTTTTACTATCTCTGTCGAGTATTGGCATTTTTTGATGTCTTGTAACGCTTTATAAGCGCGTTCAGCTTATTTAGATAAAAACCTAGATGTAGATGAAGTTTTGTAAAGACATACAGTATCTATATACTGCAAAAAATTGAACATAAGACGCCGATACATTAAGTAATCCTTACCTTTTAATCTGCAGATTGGCGAAAGCAAATACAATAGCTTCAGTTTCATGATAAGGGGGCTGGCGGAGGGTGTCAAGCAAGTTTTTTCGTTTCTATGTTGTCAGCTACTTGGATGACGCCAATCTGAGTTGACTACACCAACTCACATTCAGCAAAAAAGAAAGCTATCTCCTTACGAGCATTTTCTAGACTATCTGAGCCGTGAACTCTATTTTCACTAATATCATCAGCAAAATCACCCCTGATTGTGCCTTTATCTGCCTGCTTTGGATCGGTAGCTCCCATGATTTGTCTGTATTTACTTACTGCATTTTCACCAACTAAAACTTGAACTACCACAGAACCAGAGGTCATAAACTCTACTAATTCCCCAAAAAAAGGCCTATCTTTATGAATTTCATAAAACAGCTCTGCTTGTTTTTTTGTTAGTAACATCATTTTTTGTGCTGTGATTTTCAGCCCAGATTGTTCGATGTAGGAATTTATATTGCCTGTAATATTATTTTTTACTGCATCAGGTTTTAATATCGAAAGTGTCTTCTCAATTGCCATATTATTCCCTTATATAAGATTGTATATTTATGGATTCATTTTATTGCAAATTTTGATTTGATAAAAGTAGTTTTTTATTTATAGTTAAGAATAAACCATCAAGGAGGTATTGTATGGGTGAATGTTGTAAAAATAACACTACTAAACAAGCTGAGCCTACCACTAAAAAACAAGCTAAATCTACTACTAAAAAATTAGTAAGTAACTTTAAGTCATCACTTTTTTGTGGAACAAAAGGATTTTTAACTTTTAATTTGGCCTTTTTAAGCTTTTTGGAATATAGCTTACATCATAATACAGAATTAAAAAAAGGTGCTGCTTTTGCAATGAAAAGAAACACTATTCCATTTCTTGAAATGGCTATCATAGTGCCATTTGTTTGTTTTGCACTGCCAGCTATGCTAGGCAGTATGAGCCTCATGCAATGCGCACTTTTATGTGCTTCCTTAATGATTGCCACATGTTTTATTGTCAGAACTTTTCATCTGCGTGAGAAGTTAATGGAAAAAATCACTAACCATAGTAGAAAAGAAATAGACGCGGAATTTAAGAAAGATACTATAAAATTTCCTATCTTTGATCAAAATAGAAAACACACCGAGTATAATTCGCCTAACTCAGGGCGACTACTGGATGAAACAAGTAGCACCTCTCTTTTCGTTAAAGTTTTACTTTTTCCCCTCAAGGTTCTTCTGAATGTCCTGCAAAGTTGTATAATGCTATCTTTAGCTGCTGTTGAACTTCTTGAAACGGTACCAAGTCTTTTTGTCGATACATTTTTCGATTGGAACTTCACATCTACCAAGAGTAACCTGAAGAGATCAGGCCACTTATTGTATGCCAGTGTAAGAAATTTAGTGCCTATAACTAAATTTGATGAGTGTGTAGCTAATTTTATAGGCACCCCAGAAGTAACTTGTTGTAGTAGTGCGTAGGTGAAAAAGGCAGTTATCTTATTTAATCTTGGCGGGCCTGATTCACTAAATGCAGTCCGTCCTTTTTTATTCAACCTTTTTTATGACAGGAGAATAATCAATCTACCGAATCCCTTTCGGTTTCTTTTAGCAAAGTTTATATCTGCGAAACGAGAAAATACTGCACGAAAAATATACGAGGAAATTGGAGGTAAATCGCCAATTCTAGAGAATACAAAAATGCAAGCTAATGCTTCAGAACTAAAATTAAACGAAAATAGAAACCATGTACACAAGGTATTCATCTGCATGCGCTATTGGCGTCCATTTGCTGACGAAGTTATTGAAAGTGTAAAACAGTTTGATCCTGACGAAGTAATTCTGCTGCCACTGTATCCACAATATTCAACTACCACAACTCTGTCATCCATCGAGAATTGGCAAAAAAATGCTAAACGGTATGGCCTAAAATGCAATACAAAAATGATTCACCGTTATTATGATAACCAAGATTTTATTGAAGCTCACACTAATCTGATAGCTAAGTACTATAAATTGGCTAGAAAAATCGGTAAACCAAGAGTCCTATTTTCAGCCCATAGCTTACCTCTTAGTATCATTAAAAAGGGCGACCCTTACGCTTCACAGGTAGAAAGAAGCGTAGAGTTAATAGTAGAAAAGTTAGCTATCAATAACTTAGATTGGTCAATATGTTATCAGAGTAAGATTGGTCCTGTAAAATGGCTAGAGCCAAGCACTGAAAGTGAGCTATTACGCGCAAAAGCTGATGGTGTACCTGTAGTTCTATCACCTATATCTTTTGTTTCTGAGCATTCAGAAACTCTAGTTGAACTTGATATAGAATATAAAGCAATTATCAAGGATGGATATTACTTTCGTGTGCCAACTCTCAGTACCGATCCCTTGTTTATAAAATGCTTAGCCGATTTGTGCATAAATCTCCCTTAAAGTCCTGATTCATAGGGCTTTTCTTTTAGGATTTTATGTGATAGAATAACAGGAAGTTATTAACTATTTCATGCCAAACAAGCTAAAAAAGAAATCTAACATACTCGCACAAAGGGTGCATGATATTTATGATCATGATTTCAGGAAGGTAATCTGCATCACAACAGGTTTAACAGCCCTATTGTGTAAGATTTCACTGCAATTTTGCTGCGAGTTCATTGACAATAATAGATCCAATATCTTTCTTATACGGAATGTTGCTCGACTAGTAAAGTTTCCGACATCTATTCTATACATTGCCCATTCTGCATTTACTCTACAGGATCTAATTAAGGATTACAGAAACCCTGAGAGTAAAAAAGAGCTGGCAAAAATTGTGGGTAAATCGGCTAATCTTGCAAGCAGCACCATAGAAGCGCTAATGATGTTGAAAATCATCCATTTTTGCACTGGAAGCAATACAGACATAATAAGTTATATTAACTTAACCTCAACGATCCTATTTTTGTTCATTTCAGAACCTATAAGCTATTATTATACATGCAAGGAATATCTGGATAATAAGGATCCTGAAAAGTCTGCTGAGTGTAAGAAGGACCTTATTATTAGCACATTAACTTTGTCGTTAGGTTTATTAAACTTCATATTAAGAAGGATAGAGACTCCAACTATACCAATAAACTTAGGTAATGGTATAATCTATAATTTCAACTTAAGCGTAACAGTCAGCATAATATATAGTGCAGTATTTCTTGCAGTTCAGCTTGACAAATTGTTTCAACAACCTGTCAATGATGATCCTTCCACTGAACTTGATGATGTTCATAATATAAACGGTCATTCTAATGACAGCACTGTAGAGGTATAAGAATTAGGGATGAAAAGATTTTATTTCTACTGCCAACGCTAGTACTGCTAATTTGCTAACAATACTCCAAAGTGATAGAATTTTACCTTCTACAACCTGGCTAACATCATGAAACTCACAGTCAGTGGCATTCAAGCTAGAATATACATCTTTTCTGCTATTACATCGGTATAAGTAACATGTTGGAGTATCTCCTATATAGTATATTAGCGGTTCTGCAGAACTGCTTTTAAACATGTCAATGGTTGGTACACCTTCTTGTATAATAACGCTATTGATTGCTATTCCTTCTTTTATCTTTTTCATTTTATGACGCTTTTTTTTATTGAGGTTTAATATTTCCTCTCCACTTGTTGCTGTTATAATGCCCATCCCATATGTGCCATTGCTTGCTTTGATAAAAACGTAAGGTTGTGTTTTTATTTCATATTCCTCATATTTTTTTTGCACTAGAGATAATATTTGGTCAACTTTAGTTGCTACTGCTCCTAGTGACAAATCATCATCAAAATCAACTCCATCACAGCTCTCTGTAAGCACAGAAATTAGCCATGGGTCTATTTTAAATTCGCCACAAAACTCAGATGCTAATTCTTGATAGATTTCAAAATACTTAAATTTCTGCCTGCTATGCCAACCGTATAGTGGGCTTGGTACTATATCTTGCTTTACGTCTTTCAGCGTGTCTGGAATGTGGCTCGTCATATCACGGTTCAGTATAATAACATCAGGCACAAATCCTGAAGTTGTCTTTAGCAGAGAGTTTTCTTTCACAACAGTTTCATACTGTTCTATTAAATTGTATACTTCATTATATAAAAGGCCAATTCTAGTCTCAAAACCTGCGAGTTGTAGTATTTTCTCTATAACAAATACGTTTTCTATATACATTTTATTGCGTGTATAATTTTCCGGTATTATAAGAACCTTTTTGTATTGATGTCTTTTAAAATAGCTTTTTATCAATCTTGCTGCCATCGTTCTTGATTCTTCACTTAAGTTATTGAACCCCGCAGGAAATAAATTAGCGTCTACTGGAACGATTTTATAGCCAGAGTTTCTAAGATCTATAGAGCTATAAAATGGCGATGTAAGGCCATTAAATTTTGCTTCGAACCAATTATTTATACTTTTTTCCAAATCTGGGTGAATTATGTTTTGCATCTGCACTTTAAATGTTATAAGGAAGGTATTATATTATAAGCTATAGTTGAACATATTTAGTAAATTTGACTAAAGATTAAAGTATAATGAGATTCTTATTTAAAGTGATAGAAAAATGATTCAACACGATAACAATAAAATGTATGGCACTACTATATTATCAATTAGAAAAGATAAAAGTGTAGTAGTAATAGGTGACGGACAAGTTTCACTGGGCCACACTGTTATAAAATCTGGAGCAAAAAAAGTTAGGCGTCTTTCTGGTGATTCCGTAATTGCTGGATTTGCCGGGGCAACAGCCGACGCATTTACTCTTTTTGAAAGATTAGAATCTAAACTTGACAAGCACCCAGGGCAATTAATGAGAGCATGTGTTGAACTTGCAAAAGACTGGAGAATGGATAAATATCTGAGGAAATTAGAAGCTATGATGATCGTTGCAGATAAATCTATTTCATTAGTAATTACGGGAACAGGTGATGTTCTTGAACCTGAAGATGGAGTCGCAGCTATTGGCTCTGGGGGAAATTTTGCTCTATCTGCAGCAAGAGCTTTAATTGACATTAAAGGAATATCAATAGAGGAAATTGCGAAAAAGGCTATGAAGATAGCTGGCGATATATGTGTTTATACAAATCATAATGTAGTTATTGAAAAGATAGAGGAGTGATATGTCTTCCAAGCAAAAAACTTTATGCACCAATTTTTCCAATCAGCCCATAACCCTTTCAGAAGGGCGGTCTTGTAGTAGTGACACCTACGATGAAAAAGATAACCTCTATAAAGATACTAAGAGTGGTTTTGATTCAAATGACAGCGATGTTCAAGTTAATGACAGCACTCAAGTTTTGTTAGATGACCTGCCACCACAGAAGATAGTTAAAGAATTGGACAGATTCATAATCGGACAGGATGATGCAAAGCGTGCTGTTGCTATTGCGCTCAGAAATCGTTGGCGTCGCAATCAGGTTCCATTTCCATTGCGTGATGAAATCATACCTAAGAATATATTGATGATCGGTCATACAGGGGTTGGTAAAACTGAAATAGCTCGTCGCTTAGCAAAACTTGCCGGTGCACCGTTCATAAAAATTGAGGCAACGAAGTTTACTGAAATAGGGTACGTTGGACGTGACGTTGATTCGATAATACGCGATTTAGTTGATGCAGCAATAGTTTTAGTTAAAGAGAAAGCCCGTAAAGCCTTAGCTAAAAAGGCTTTAATTTTAGCTGAGAAAACAATAGTAAACTCTATGGTAGGCGAAAATGCAACCGAAGAGAGTAAAAAAATTTTTAGAGAAAAGTTGAGGAATAAAGAGTTTGAGGACGGAGAAGTTTCTATTAACGTCAGAGAGAGCAAGAGTATGTTACCTACTTTCGATATACCAGGCATGCCAGGTGGGCAAGTTGGTGTGATGAATGTAACAGAAATAATGGGCAAGATGTTTAACGGGAGCAAAAAAACAAAAACTATTACGGTGAAGGTAAAAGAAGCGCGTGAAATATTAATTAATGAAGAAAGTGAAAGGCTAATGGATGAAGATAAGATAATCAAAGAAGCCATTGATCTTGTTAGTAATGACGGTATAGTATTTTTGGATGAAATAGACAAAATTGCAGCGCGTACAGAAGTAAAAGGTGAAGTAAACAGAGAAGGAGTGCAACGCGATCTGTTACCATTACTTGAAGGAACAACTGTTACAACTAAGTATGGCCATGTAAAAACAGACTATATATTATTTATTGCATCTGGTGCTTTTCATCAGTCTAAACCATCTGACCTCTTACCGGAATTGCAGGGCAGATTACCGATCAGGGTAGAACTTAAGGCACTTACTCAAGAGGATTTAATAAGAATATTAAAGGAACCAGAATCTAGTTTGTTAAAGCAGTACATAGCTTTAATGAAAACAGAAAATGTGACACTTGAGTTCACTGATGATGGTATAAAAACCATAGCTGAAATAGCGTTTACAGTTAATAGGCAAGTGGAAAATATAGGCGCAAGAAGGCTTCACACTGTCATGGAGAAGCTTTTAGATGAAATAAGTTTCATTGCTTCTGAGAAAAATAGCGAAAAATTCATTATAGACAGCAAGTATGTAAAAGATAAACTTGAGTCAATTTCGAAGCAGCTTGATTTATCTAAGTTTATACTTTAGGAAAAACGAAAAGCCTACTTTAAGTAGTATAGAGAGTGTTCAGAAGATTAGCCAGTAGACCTAAAATTTCAGCTATATTCTTTAGGCTGTTTTTCAACAGTAGAATGGTGTGCTGCGACCTCTTGCTTAACATCTAAGCTTAAGTCAATTATTGAGATATTTTTTTCATCATAATCTATGTCTTTTATTAACATATCGTCAGTAATAGTCAAAAGGTCAGGCGGAGAAAGAATAGTTCTTTTATTACCAGCTCTCATTCCCACAACTCCAAGCTCTATAGCAAGTGGTATTTTTTTATCGCCAACCCTAAATTGCACTGTTTGATCTTTGACTATATATTCCCCATTATGCTCCTTTACGCTATATTTAACCGATATCTCATCACCGCACCTTACTTGTTTTCCAGTCTTGTTAATTAAGTCATTAAAAACCATCAGATTATTTACTGAGTCGGGATATTTATCCTTTACTTCGATCAGTTTGACGTAATAAGAATTAAAATTCATTTTGTTCTCATTGGCAATAGTAACTACACGCTCTCCGCCTTCTTTCATACCTATTGCCCCTAAACTCACTTCTTTTAGGTCATCTTGACCTATTTTCAAAGTAACATCAGAAACTTTGCTAGGGAGTGTTGCTGAGTTATTATTAGAAATTTTATATATTTGCAATAGGACTTCCAGGCCACAAAAAGCCTTGCTGCCACTGCCTTCAGTAATTTCATAAAAATTTATCGAATCCTCTTCTTTTTGCTGCGTCATTTCTTCTAAATATTCTGTTAGCCCATGCTTTTCAATATAGCGGTCAAGTGCTGATTCAAGTATTGGCTTCACTAGGTAATATGCTATCGTCTGTATCAAACCACCATGCGTGGCATTTATCTCATAAAGCTTGTCCTTTTTTTCCGGTTTACCTTTGTTTATATAGACAATAGTAAACACAAAAGCAGAAGTTAAAGTGAGAATCATTACTACGGAAATAAGCATTTGTAATATAATTTTTCTAACCATCTTTCTTTACTTGATTCAATAAATCATATAAATAATTAGTATCCCCTGAAAGCGCACTCAAATTATCCAAGCCTTGTTTAAAGAGGCCGTCTATATAGTCCTCTACTTCACTTTTACCAAGCACAGACATTAGGTTATTTGTTTTATCTTGTTCGTAGTCTTCAATATCATCCTTAGCTTGAAAGATAAGCCCTAGGTTTATCCCGTAGTTATATAACGCTCTCCGTTGTTCATCTGTAGCACCCCCTATTATAGCACCTATTTCACATGAAGCTGCAAATAGTTTTGCGGTTTTCATCAAATGAATTTCTTTTATTTTGTTAAAATCTGTGTCAATATCTAAAGCCTGTCCTCCCACCATTCCCCTAATTCCTATTGCTTGAGAGAGCACTTTTATGATCTCACAGCGTTTCTCATTTAACGAAGATAATACCTCAAAAGCCAGAGTAAGTAGTGCATCTCCGGCAAGCACTGCTGTTGCTTCATCAAATTTTTTATGGCAGCTTAGCTGGCTTCTGCGAGTATCACTGTTGTCCATGCACGGTAAATCATCGTGAATTAGAGAGTAAGCATGAACAAATTCAATTGCTGCAGCAACTGATATTACTTTTTTAGCTTCCGCGTTAAACACTTGCGATGAAGCTATGACTAAAAAGGAGCGTATATGTTTTGCAGGAGCAAGGAGTATATAACGCATAGCTGATATAAGCTTATTCTCGCTATTTTCGGGTAAGAGTTTGTTTACTTCTACAATAAGCAAATTTTTTGTTGTTTCGTCTAGCATTTTTGAATTGTTAATTGTTTAGCACGTAACGCTAGCCAGCTAGGGCAGTAGAAAACTTTGCTGTAGTTTACCAGTTATAAAAGATATTGCAAACATAAAAATTTTTTATAACATCAAAGAATAGGTTATTTTTTTGGTAAGAAATGTGAATAGCGAACTAGCAAAGAGCACTAGAGAAGACATAGAAGAAAAAGTGAAAAAGATTATACTAGAGCACATTAGTAAGGATGTAGAGAAATTCAACAGCTCTTCAAAGCTTTCGGAGCATGGTACGGACAGTTTAGATGCAGTTGAAATCATCATGGCGGCAGAAGAAGAGTTCGGGATAGAAATTCCAGATGAAGACGCACAAAAAATGGAAACTATGGAGCAAATAGTTGAGTACATTAATAATAAAAAAGGCTAATAGTTAGTGTTAAATGAGCAGAAGAGTAGTAGTCACTGGTGTTGGTTTAATCACTCCACTAGCAGCAGATGTTGACAACACTTGGTTAAGGCTAATAAAAGGTGAATCCGGCATAAAAGCAATCAATACGGATAGATTTGACTCTTCTGATCTTGCTTGCAAAATTGCAGGGCAGGTGCCGTTGCAATCAGACAACATTGAGCACCATTTCAATCCACTAGATTATATTTCTGAGAAAGACTCAAAAAGGACAGATCGTTTTATCCATTACGGTATTGCAGCAGCTATTCAGGCAGTAGATGATTCATTAATTTTGGAAAGCCAAAATATCAATCGGGAACGTGTTGGTGTGACTATTGGCTCTGGTATAGGTGGTCTTCCGTCAATTCAGGAAAATGTTATTACCATGCAGGAAAAAGGGCCCAGACGTGTCAGTCCATTTTTTGTCCCTGCAAGTCTAATAAATTTGATATCTGGCCATATTTCTATTAAATACGAATTTACAGGTCCAAACGATTCAGCAGTAACCGCATGTGCAACAGGTGCGCATGCAATCATAAACTCAGCAAGAACTATAAAACTTGGTGAAGCGGATGTGATGATTGCAGGTGGAGCAGAAAGTGCACTGTGTAGAGTTGGAATTGCAGGTTTTGCATCTATGAAAGCGTTATCAACTAAATTCAATGATAAACCCAAAGAAGCTTCCAGACCATGGGATGCAGAACGCGATGGTTTTGTTATGGGTGAAGGAGCAGGTATATTGGTGTTGGAAGAATACGAACATGCAAAAAAAAGGGGAGCAAAAATATATGCTGAACTGAATGGATATGGACTCACAGGAGACGCACACCACATCACTGCACCGCATCCAGAAGGAAGAGGCGCATTTAAAGCAATGCAACTTGCTCTTCATAGTGCACAAATTAATCCCAATCAAGTAGGGTATATCAATGCACATGGAACTTCAACACCACTTGGAGATAAAATCGAAGTGATAGCAATGAAAAAGTTGTTCGGCGATTACGCTTATAAAATACCCGTTTCTTCAACTAAATCCTCTACAGGGCACTTGCTTGGTGCTGCAGGAAGCGTTGAGGGAATATTCAGTATTCTTGCATTAAATAATGGGATTATTCCACCAACCTTAAATTTACACAAGCCTTCAGAAGGATGTGATTTAAATTTTGTACCGTTTAAAGCTCAGGAGCATAAAATTCAATATGCACTTTCTAATTCGTTTGGTTTTGGTGGCACTAATGCATCGCTCATATTTGGACAAGTTTAGTTGATGTCACCCCAGTGTCTTCCTCTTGTCATTCCAGTACCCTCCTCTTGTCATGCAAGCAGCTCTCCTACTGTCATCCCAGCACGTGACACTGGGATGACAAACGGTTGTGAAATGGAATACATATAAAAATTAAACTATCAATAGCAATTCAAAAAGAAAAAATATTCTATTCATCCCTGAAGAAGTATTTTATTGACAATTTATGAATAAAGATCAATAATGCAGAAAAGGAATTGATGGGCGTATGCATGAATTTAACCACTATTAATTGTACATTATTTGTTGTAATTACATATTTTTTGACGTGCATTATAGCTTGGTGCTTACCTTTCAAAGACATAACATTATTAACAACATTTGTTCCGGCTTCAGTTGCAATTTTGCTAACCATTTATAATAAACAGAAGGTAAGGGATCTTTTTAAACTTAGTTCGCCAAAAAACTGTCTATTAGGGTTTATACTTATTCTGGTAAGTATGCTAATTTCCAATGGTCTTTTGTCAATTTACTGCGGTTTTTCATTTTTCCGAGAGTCTTTTACGTTAGACCGTGTAAAGGATTTGAGTGCAGTTTTGAGTCCATTAGTGATGTTATTTGTTTTATTATCAACCTTTGTGATGTGGATCATTATGTCTCTTGGTGAAGAGATCGGTTGGCGTGGCTATCTTTTGAAAAATCTTAAAAGCAAAATATCAAATTTTTATATCAGAGCAATTATTGTCGGTATTATTTGGTCAGTATGGCACATACCAACTTATGTGGTTGCTGGCTCAGCTTTGTGGAAGGATGGCTTTACATTCCCGACTATTTGTGCTTATACCCTTTATATTTGTGCAATGTCTATAATGTTTACCTGGTTGTTTGAAAAAGACAACTCGATTTGGCCAGTAACTATTGCTCATGCAACAAATAATCTTGTGTATAGTGTTTTGAGCATTCTAATGCCGTCTCCTCCTCTGTCAACTTTCGATGCAGTAATTCGCCTTACATTAGGAGCAGCTGGTTATTTCATTGTTGCAATTGGTGTTATTTGGTTTGATAAAGCTCGAGAGCGTCATTTGAGTAATTCATAGTATAAAATTTCGGGGGCAATTCGCATCAGGTGTCATGCAGGTAGCATGACACTGGGATGATGAGGAAGAAAAAGCAAATTTTGCCTTTTACGGTCAATCTATTATACTTAGTAAGACTTCAATAAACTAATGAATTATACTTTATATCTAATTAAATGCACAAGATATTAATAAGAAATAACTACAAACCTTTGGTCGGAAAAATCAAGATTAATGGCTCAAAAAATGCTGTTTTACCAATAATGGCAGCAAGTCTATTAAGTAGCTCCCCGGTAATTTTGCATAATGTACCTGATTTAATTGATGTGCATCTAATGTCTAAGTTGCTTGAAAGTCTTGGAGCAGAAGTGAACTTTATGCACAATAAAAATTATAAAGCGAACCATACTTTGAAAATTGACTGCAGCAATATCAACAATCACGTGATGCCATATAAAACCGCAAGTAAGCTAAGAACTTCTTTTCTAATATTGGGTCCAATGCTTAGCAGATTTGGCAAAGCGAGAACAGCATTTCCTGGTGGATGCAACATTGGAAAGCGTCCCGTTGATATGCATATTAAAGCATTAGAAGAAATGGGAGCTAAAATTGAAATTGACGGCTATAATATAATTGCAACAGTGAAAGGAAAGCTACAAGGAAAAGAAATCACATTTGAGAAAATAAGTGTTGGCGCAACAGAAAATGTAATAATGGCAGCAACATTTGCAGAAGGAGTGACAACAATAAACAATGCTGCAACTGAGCCGGAAGTTCTTGATTTAATAGATTTTCTGAAGAAAATGGGTGCTGATATTGAAATTGATAATACAAAGGTCATAATAACAGGAGTTGAAGCACTAAATGGATGTGTTCATAAAATAATACCAGATCGCATAGAAGCAGGCACCTATGCACTAGCTGCTATAATAACCGGTGGTAAGTTGGAGTTGGAAGGAATAAATCTATCTGATATAAGGTGTATTACAAATGAGTTGGAGACTATAGGAGCTATGGTTGAACTGTATGATGGAGGCATTGTTATTTCCAGAAAAAATGGCTCTATTAAGTCTGCTAACGTTGCGACAGATCCATATCCCAATTTTCCCAGTGATATGCAACCACAACTGATGTCTGCAATGTGCATCGCTGATGGGATATCAGTAATTGAAGAGAACATTTTTGAAAACAGATTTACACATGCAGATGAATTGAGAAAGTTAGGTGCTAATATCAGCATCGAGAAAAGCAAAGCTACTATAAGTGGAATAAAAAGCTTATCTGGAGCTAATCTATATGCTACTGACTTAAGATCAACAGCAGCTTTGGTGCTTGCTTCTTTGGTAGCCGGTGGAGAAACTATAATAAACAATTCACATCATTTATGGAGAGGATATGAAGCAATGCATGAAAAACTCAATTCATGTGGAGCTGATATCTCCATTTCGTCTTGAGGATATTTTATGAATGAAGCAACCAAACGAACTATAGTAAAAGAAATAGATGCAATCTTATATGAAGAACATAAGGTATTAGACCATGGATTTATTCGAGTAGTGGATTATATGGGCTCTGATAGCGCTATAGTTCAAGCTGCTCGTGTTTCTTATGGCAAGGGAACAAAACAGATAAGTCAGGATGAAGCACTTATAAAGTATTTAATGAGACATCATCATACAACTCCATTTGAAATGTGTGAAATTAAGTTTCACGTGAAACTTCCAATTTTTGTTGCAAGGCAATGGATAAGGCATAGAACTGCAAATGTGAATGAATATTCAGCAAGGTATTCAATACTTGATAATGAATTTTATACACCTAAACCAGAACAAGTTGCAAAACAATCTGACAATAATAAACAAGGTAGCGGGGAAGCTTTTGATCCAGATACCTCAAAGGAAATAATAGATTCTCTAACAAATGACTCTAATTTAGTATATTCTCATTATGAAAAATTTATTGAGCAGGGGCTTGCAAGAGAAATTGCCAGAACTAACCTAATGCTTAATTACTACACGCAATTTTATTGGAAAATAGATCTGCATAATCTCCTTCATTTTTTGAAGCTTAGAGCTGATAAGCATGCCCAATATGAAATCAGAGTTTATGCAGAAGTTATGCTGGATATAATAAAAAAATGGGTTCCACTGGCCTACAATGCCTTTGTTGAATATTGCCTAGAATCAGCCTGTATTTCAAGAACTGGTCTAGAAATAATTCGCAAATTAATTAAAGGGGAAAACGTTACTAGAGAAGAAAGTAATATTGGTAAAAGAGAATGGGGCGAGCTGATGTCTATACTTGATAAACAATCTTAAAGATAAAGGCATACGTGTCAATCTCCTCTGTCAGTTAACTCTCGTTCACCAGATTGAATCTTGCTTTTTACATCACATTAACTCATCACTTTTATAGAACATCTCATTAAAATCATTTAGAGTTCCAAAATCCTGACCCTTGATAAACAGGTGATCATTAGCAACATGTGCTTCATCAAGAGTAAACAGCTCGTAATGATGATTGTGAGCGGGCCTAACAATTTCATTATATAAAACCATTACTTGTTCGTAGTTATATCCATCGCCAGCATGATATTTACCACGTACGGTATCATAAAAATTCTTTACATCATCATATGTCACTTGCAGCTCCACCTTATACTTTCCCACTTCAAGAGGACTTCCTGTCTTTATTTTTAAGGGATGTTGTGAATTTGCAACACTGTTAGAAGTTTCTGCTTCAATATCAGAATTTTTATCCATATTTTCTATCACACTTGCCATAACAGTTTCTTGTTCATCTTCTGTTGGTTTTGTTTGTTTTTCAGTCTTATTACTGCTACTGTCAGTTTCCACAGTTACTTTTTTTACTTCTATATCTTTTTGAGCTTTCTCATTACTTTGCTTGTGTATTTCATCTCCATGCAATTTTTCCTGCAGAGCTTTTTTCGTATCAGCATAATCATCACGATTGCTTTGCAAAGCTGGTTTATAACTGCTGCTATCATCCGCTTGCATTTGATCTATATAGTTAGATTCTTCTTCCTGTATAGTATTTTTTGCGTTATCCTCACCAACCGTTCCTTTCTCCCCAGACTTGGCTTCACTCTCTACCACAACTTCTTCGTCTACTTGCTCATCATCAATTGTAAATTCAGTACCTATCTGATTGCTATCTTCCTCCAATTCATTAGATAATTTTTCAGATAGCTGGTCACCACTCAAATATGGTTCCTTTGAATATTTAGCATAATTATGGGGATCGGTTCTGTTTTCTGAATAAAACCCACTTTCAAAGTCTGAGTAGGAGCTTTGATTGAGCACAAAAAATAAGTTTTCATAATTAACCAGCATATCACTATCAGGGCTAACAAAATTTAAATATTCATCGCCTTCCCATTCTGGGTGGTGTCTATACTCTGCTATGTAGTATTTACTAGAGTCGAGAGGTATCTTGTCACCTTCTTCCCCATCAAGTTGTAAAACTACTGCTGAATGCCCATTACCTAAATCATTACCTTTTACCACTTTGAATATTTTAATCTCATCCTTTTCTACAAGTTCTTTTAACTCCTCGTTCTTTTCATTTAACTCTTCCTCCCTTTGTCTTTCTGCTTCTCTTTCTCTTGCCAATCTTTCTGCTTCTTCATCAGCTTTCTTCTGCAGTTGTGAGAATACATTTTGTAATATATCTTGTGTGGTTAAGCTATTTGTGTTGCTTAAAAAATTATCTAACACATTTGATGCAATTGGTGACAATTCACCGTGATCATCAAATACTTTTTCCTTTGCTTTATTATAGTGATTTGGGTTATAGATTGCATACAGAGGATAAAAACCATAATCTGCAATTGACGCTCCGTCAGGTGATAGTTCCATTGAGAATCCATAGTAATTAAGTGGAAGATTGGAGGTTAAATATTTACCGTTATCATCCCTAACGTGTAGCTCACTTCTACCATTGTGCTCACTATATTTGTTGTAGTAGATATAAAAATTCTCATGGTTAAGATTGAAGTGATCATCTAGATTATCGAATTGAATTGTACTGCCAAGCTTCTCCCGCAAAAGATTTTTGCTTTCATCTGTAAGCTTTATATGTGCAGAAAAGTAGTATCGATCTATAGGTTCGCCTTTTTCTATTTCAAAGTTCAAAGTAATCTTGTCGTTGACCATTGGTAGCCTCCACAAATTCTATAAATCATTTTATTTATCAATCATACGGTCTGTACTATGAAAAATGTGTTAAACGTTAAGATTTTCTCTGTACCGATTCATCTATATTGCCAGGCTTAATAAAGTTACAAGCTCTTTAAAACAATGTTAAACTCAATCACTATGGCAAAAACAGTTGACGTATTACTATCACTTCCAATTGATCAGTTATTTTCATATGCAATTGAGGAAAATACTGAGATTTTACTTGGAGATTACGTAGTGGTGCCATTTGGCAAAAAACGCTTAATCGGAATAGTTTGGAAATACAGTGATAAAAGTAACCGAGAATTAAAATTTATTGAGCAAAAAATCGATTTACCAAATATTAGACCAAAATTGATTGCATTTGCAGAGTGGGTTGCACAATACAATTTAATACCTATTGGTATGCTTGCCAAAGTGATAATGGGAGGAGTGTTAAAAGTAAATCACATAGATAAATTGGTTTGTGTTGAACAAAAGCAGGAAACAAGTGAAATAAGTTGCCAATTAAGCCCTGAACAGCAGATAGCTAGTGATAAAATAATAAGCAATTTGAACGAGTATTCAGTGACTTTGCTTGACGGTGAGACAGGATCTGGAAAAACCGAAGTTTATCTCTCTGTGATTGCACAATTGATTAAGAATTACACTGCCGTTCCAAATGCTGCTCAGACTTTACCATTCCAGTGCCCAGAGACACAACTGTACGAACATTGTGATTTGGGTCTACCAAGAGGGTGTTATCCGAGTAGCCTGACACTGGGATCCAGTTTTTCATATAACCTCATTACAAATGTTTATTTTAACTTAAAACCAATACCTAATTTACAATCAAAATTCCTGGATTCCAGTGTCAAGCACTGGAATGACACCTTTATACTCAAGGCAAAACCCACTGTAACATTTAGCATACCGTCTTTGCCACGTACTAGTATGACACCAGAATATGTTGAAATGACATCAGGAGAAGGTAATACACAAATTTTAATCCTCCTACCTGAAATTGTTTTAACTTCACAATTGGTAAATCGTGTTCGCGGTCAGATATCAAAAAACTTAGTTGAATGGCACTCAGGGCTCACTCCAAAAACTCGCCGGAATAATTGGCTCAATATAGCAAATGGAAATGCGCAGATAATTATTGGTGCACGGTCAGCGCTTTTTTTGCCTTATAAAAACCTAAAATTGATTATCGTTGATGAAGAGCACGACTCATCTTTTAAACAAGAACAGGGAATTATATATAATGCTCGAGATATGGCGATAATCTTAGCCAAATTTGAAAATATTCCGATTATTTTATCATCAGCTACTCCACTGCTTGAAACGATTCATCATGTTAAAAACGGGAATTACAATCATGTAAAGCTAACTAAGCGATTTGGTGGTGCAGAATTGCCACTCATTAAAGTAGTAGATATGAGGAACAACAAGCAATGGATCTCCTCTGAGCTTTTTGAAAGCATCAAACAAACCATAGAGAAAAAACAGCAGGTTATGCTTTTTCTAAACCGCAGAGGGTATGCACAACTGGCAATTTGTAAAAAGTGTGGATATAAAATTTCCTGCTTAAATTGTGCTGTTTGGCTTACATATCACAAGAAAAAAAATGCTCTTTTGTGCCACCACTGCTCTTATCAATTGAAACTTCCAGAAAAATGCTCTAATTGCCAAAGTGAACAGCCATTGTCCCTCTACGGCATAGGAATTGAAAGGTTACTTGAAGAAATGGTGAAATTAATACCAAACGCAAAAACTGCGATGATAAGCAGCGATCAGAAGTCGGTTAGTAACATCATTGATTTAGTGTTAAAGGAAGAGGTGAACATTATAATCGGCACACAGATAATTGCTAAGGGGCACAATTTTCCCAAATTAACTTTGGTTGGAGTAATAAATGCAGATTTGAGCCTCGAAAATTCTGATTTAAGAGCAGCGGAAAAGACCTATCAATTATTGCACCAAGTTGCAGGCAGATCAGGAAGGTTTAATGAAAAAGGAATGGTAATAGTGCAAACTAATAATCCTGAAAGTTCAATAATAAAAGCATTGCTGCATCAAAAAAGAGACTCATTTTATGAAATCGAACTTAAGTCAAGACGCGAAGCCAAAATGCCACCATTTAGCAGATTAATAGCGCTTATAATTTGTGGTAAGAATCAGATTGCAACACAAAAAGCAGCGAATGAAATAGTAAAATCTCTTCTTTGTTATCCAAGTAGCTTAACTACTTGTATCCAGGAAAAAAATGTAGGTGTAGACAAAAAGGAATTTGAAATTCTTGGCCCATCACCAGCAGCAATAAATTTTTTAAATAATAAGTATCGGCATAGGGTATTATTAAAAATACACAATAAACACAGTTTATCTATACAAAAAAAGCTGAAATATTGGATTAAAAATTGTAACTTGAATTCGAGTATTGCAGTGATAATAGATGTTGATCCTGTGAGTTTTTTTTAACGAGTTCCGTTAAGCCTTCTTGCCAATTACCACAACATTCTCACTGGGAAAAAAATAATCAGGTACAGCCATATTTTTCGGTGCAGGACCCCCAATCACTCGGCCTGATGTATCATAATATGAACCGTGGCAAGGACAGAACCAACCATTACCATCTCTTGTAGCGTGGTCAACCGGTACACACCCAAGATGTGTACATATTCCAAGCATAATTAACCATTCGTCTTTTCCTTCGTATACTCTCTGCTCATCTAATTGAGGATCCCTCAAGCTCTTCACATTCACAGCTCTTGCAGCCTCAATTTCTTGCTTTGTGCGTCTACGAATGAATACTGGTTTACCTTGCCACTTTACTTTTACTCCGTGTCCTTCCTGAATTCCAGACAAATTCACCTCCACTGTGGAAGTTGCTAGAACTTCAGCAGAAGGATTCATAGATTTAACCAGTGGCCAAAGTCCGCTTGCAGCTCCTATACCTGCCATAGCGCATGTAGTTAATGTTATAAAATCTCTCCTACTCTTATTTTTAGTAAGGTCTTTAACAGGAGGTGTTTTTTTATCCTCTTTGTTTGCCAGTGGTTTTTTATTTTTAGTTAAATTTTTGTCCATTGATCTTTACTTAGCCATAAGTATATATTTTAATTTAAATACTGCGTATTAATCAACAAAAACTTGCGCTTTTTGTTTAACCTGTACTACGGTTGAGAAGAGATAGAGTTTTCAACTTCAAAAATACTATCTTCAGTGGAATCAGGATCTTCAATTTTCGCTACTGACACCACTTTTTCTCTACTTTCTGTTTTAAACAGAGTGACTCCTTGAGTGCTGCGTCCTGCAATTCTAATCTCATTGACCGAAATGCGAATTAACTTTCCTTTATCTGTAATAAGCATTATATTATCACCCTGCTCAACTGGAAAACTAGCAACAACATTACCGTTTCTGCTAGTAGTAAGAATATTGGTGATACCAACACCACCCCTGTTAGTTACTCTATATTCATACGCAGAAGTTCTTTTACCAAAGCCATTTTCAGTAATAGTTAATATAAACTCCTCATTCACTGCAAGTTTTAAGAATAATTCGTTATCTATTCCTAAATCATTCAAAGTCTTTTCCAATTTAGAATCAATGGAGTTATTAATTGCAGTCCCCAGTCTTTTTGCAAGTGGAACTTTTAAGTAAAGTTCTTTTGTTTCTGTTGCTACACCTATCCCATTTAATATGGTCATGGATATCACGCTGTCATTCTTTACAAGTTTGATACCTCTTACGCCATCTGAATTGCGACTCTTAAATTGACGCACATCACTTACAACAAATCTGATACTTTTTCCAAGCGTTGTTGAAAGTAAAACATGGTCAATTTCATTACATACCTTAACCGATACTAATTTGTCTCCTTCATCGAGCTTTATTGCTATTTTTCCATTGCTTGGAATATAGTGAAAGTCCGCTAAGGAGTTACGCCTTATGTTTCCATAGGCAGTAGCAAAAACTATGTTTTGATTTTCGTCATTTTCACTTGGCAATGGCATGATATTAGTTATAGTTTCACCATCGCTAAGCGGAAATATGTTAACAAGTGCTCTTCCACGTGCGGTTGGCTCTGCAAGAGGTAACTTATAAACTTTTAATCTATAAACTCGACCAATGTTAGAAAAGAATAAAAAGCTAGTATGGGTATTTCCAACAAATAATTCTGTGATTACATCCTCTTCTTTTAATCCCTGTCCTAGCTTTCCTTTTCCACCACGACGCTGAGTTCTGTAGTGAGAAAGTTTTACACGCTTGATATAACCATTCATAGTTACGGTTATCACCATATCCTCTTGTGGAATTAGATCTTCAGCTTCAATGTCCGCGTCTGACTCTTCTATTGAAGTTTTTCGCGGCACAGCAAATCTGTTCTTTATTTCTTGTAGATTGTTTTTTATTTCTTTCATCAACTTCTCTCCTGAGCCAAGAAAAGCGATATATTCTTTTATCAGGTTGATCATTGAACTTAGCTCAGCTTCTAATTTGTCTTTTTCAAGGCCTGTTAAACGCTGCAGTTTCATATCAAGGATAGCTTTAATTTGTAGCTCAGTTAATCTATACACTCCATCTTTCAAAAAACTTGCGCTATCTGAAATCAACTCGATAATAGTGTTGATTTCATTCGAAGTTTTCCATTCTTTATTTAAAAGTTCTCTACTTGCTTCCGCAGGATCTTTTGCACCGCGGATGATTTTTATCACTTCATCTATGCTGAGGACCGCAATGTAGAGCCCTATATATATATGAGCTTTTTCTCTCGTTTTTCTTAGACGAAATTCTGTTCTCCTGATTAACACTTCTTTTCTAAAATCAATAAAGGCCTCTATGATTTCTTTCAATGACATCAAAGCAGGCCTGTTGTTATTGAGCACTAAAGTGTTAACACTAAAACTACTTCTTAGTGGAGTTAGCCCCAATATTTGATTAAGTATAAAACTTGCTTCAGCATTTCTTTTGAGGTCAATTACTACTCTAATACCAGACTTATCGGACTCATCCCTAATTTCTGTTATACCATCAATTCTTTTTTCTTTTACAAGCTCACCTATCTTCTCAATTAATTTTACTTTATTTACCTGGTAAGGTATTTCATCAATCACTATTGCTTGCCTATCTTGTGGCAGATCTTCTATATGAGTCTTGCCTTGCACAACAATTGATCCACGACCAGTTGCAAATGCTGATCTTATTCCAGACCTTCCAAGAATTGTTCCCCCAGTTGGAAAATCCGGCCCTGGCATCACTTCAAGTAACTCATCCAAAGTAACTTCAGGATTATTTACATATAATATACAAGCATCTATTATTTCTCCAAGATTATGAGAAGGAATATTGGTTGCCATACCAACTGCAACACCACTTGCACCGTTTACCAATAGATTCGGAAACTCTGCAGGCAGCACAACTGGTTCTGTTTCATTTCCATCGTAGTTTGGCCTAAAATTAACTGTATCTTCATCAATATCATTCAGTAAAAAGTGCGACACTTTTTGAAGTCTTGCTTCTGTGTATCGCATTGAAGCTGGTGGATCTCCATCTATCGAACCAAAGTTACCTTGCCCATCAACAAGTGGTAAAAGAAGAGAGAAATCTTGGGCCATTCTAACCAAGGAATCGTAAATAGCTGCATCACCATGTGGGTGATATTTCCCCATTACATCCCCAACTATACGAGCTGCCTTTTTATATGGCTTACCGGCATCGAATCCAGCTCTTGACATTGCATATAATATGCGCCTGTGAACAGGTTTAAATCCATCCCGCACGTCAGGTATAGCCCGGCTTATGATAACGCTCATTGCGTAGGAAAGATAAGAATCTTCCAGCTCTTTTACTATTGAGATTGGTACTATATTATCCTGCATTTTCTATACTTTAATTGAAGTAATTAATAATACTAACATTCAGTTAAGCAAATGGGCAATGACAGACTTGAACTGCCGACCTCCTCGGTGTAAACGAGATGCTCTACCAGCTGAGCTAATTGCCCCTTTAGATCTAATTCTATAGCTCAATATTATTATTGTAAACAAAAATAGCAATAAATTGTATCCGTTCAGCAGAGTGGCAAAATAGGTAGACAAGGTGATCTAAAAAGATAATCATAGAGTAAATGTGAGGTAAGTCCTTACAATAAATGGTGTCATCCAAGTAGCCGACACTGGGATCCAGAAAAAAGAATGGTGTCATTCCAGTGCTTGACACTGGAATCCAGCTTTTTCATAATCATTAAAACGTTGTATTTTTACATAAAACAGCTATTTTTATGCTCGCCAACTTAATAAAATTCCTGGATCCCAGTGGGCTTTGTTGCATCGCTAGCTATGATGGATTAAAGATAAAAAAGATAGCGAATATCAGTAGCTTATTATTCTGGTATTTATAACAAGAACGGTCAATGAATACCTAAATTTGAGTAAAAGAAATTTCACTACCATTTACCAATCCGGCTAAAATTCAAGAATTTCAATGCTTTAGCTATTTTCAATAGAATTAAATTTATTAATATAAATAACAAATTACTATTCTTAAATTTGATCAGATTGATTGCAAAAAAACAAGATTTTCAATAGGTTGCTTATAATCCTAACTATAGTTAGCCTTTCATAAGTAGCGATGCAACAAAGCCATCCCAGTGTCAAGCACTGGGATGACACCCTCCTGATGGGCCAAAATCACAATGTTCGTACAGTTATGCATTTGTTGTGCAAATTACCTTTGCAAACAAATGTTCGTACAGCTGTGTGTCACACACTTTGCTTCAATATTTGCACATTAGCCACTCCCTTGAACAGATACGATAAATTAGCTTTAGGTAAGCTATAAGCTTTTATGAAATCTTTGGGTGCGTGCTGTGAAGTTTTATAAATTTTAGTCTTGCTGTCACTTTGTATAAAGGTATTTTTTCACTCACATCTTTCGAAGTTGTAGCCATGTTTAACAACTTTAAGTAGAATATTGTAGCATTTTGAAAATCTGAAAGTTTATCTAGAATAACAGCTAAATTATAAGTATAAAAAATATTGTTTTCATCGAGGGAGATAGCAGTTATCATATACTCTTTACCTTTTACATAATCCTCCTTTTTCATATAGATCAGACCTAAATTTGCTAATAAAGGAGCATAATTTTTATGTATATCATACAATTTTAACATTTCACTCAACGCCAGATCAGGATCATATTGTGAGATTATCGTCAGAAAATTTTTTAATATGTAAGGGTTACTAGGGTGTTCTTTTAACAGTCTTGTGTAAATCTCTACAGCTTTTTTGTATTCTTTATTAGCGTAATAAATATTTCCCAATCCAATTAAAGCATTTTTATGATAAGGAAACTTTGCGATAATGTGATTAAGGAGAGAAATAGCTGCTTCATTATCTCCTGATTCAAAGGAATCTTTTGCTTTTTTTAAAGTAGAGTATATGTCAAAACTCTTGCCAGAATTCTGCGAAATTTTGATATTAAATTTGTCACTTTTTCTCTCAATAACATCAAAATCTTTATATTTTTTATCAGCTTTTATATGCTTGACAACACTATCGAAGGCCTTTTGTATCTCCAAATTTTCACTAGCATAGGTAACAGAAGACCTCCATAAAATCACAACGCAAATTAACATGCAGATAAACATAGGTCCTAGTGTTGTGGCATTGGCTGCAGCGTGTAACCAGTAAACCTTATTTCTTTGAGCTATGCGTAACACATTACAAATTCATAAATGCTAAATTACCTATCTCATACAATAATAAAGATATTATTAATTAGCGGGACGAACATGCTGTGTAGCTTTTCAGAATGCATTTATCTTTTGTCTTCCATATTTCGCTTTATTTCCACAAAAATGCTTCAATTTATCTTAACATTTTGTCAACTACCTTTGTAGATTTAAAAGGGCATTTTTACATATTCCATATGGCTGCCAGTTGCACCCCTCACATGCGTACTCGAATTTCTTTAAAGACATTTTCTCCCTAATCTTTTTTACTGCCTCATTCCAAGTTAAAGTCTCGCCAATTTTAATTCCTAAAATTTCCATATGCCTTCTATCTAGCTCTAAAACTTTAGCTTGTGTGGTGCATTTACCTTGTTTAGTCTGATTTGGACAAGCACTACAGATATTATCAAGGTTACCAACTACTTCGATTTGAGTACTAATTACTTTGCTTGCTATCCTTTTATAATTTTCTACAAAACCCTGAGAATACCCATATCCCCGAAAGGCGAGGGTGCACATGAAATGATGAGGGCGAAATTTTATCATTTTTTCAAATATTGCAAAGCTGCTACAAGTAGAAAAATTTTTATCAAACCAGGAAGGATAAATGGTAAAACACCTACCATTATTGCTTGTCCCAGACCCAAGTAAACAGCAAGCCAACTAACACCACAAATAAAGATTACAACTGTACCAGCCAGACAACTTAAAGAATTACATACAAATGATTTATACTTAGAGTTCAGTAATTCATTTACTTTGCTCATTACCATAACAGCAGCTAAACAGCCAATTAAATATCCACCGGTTGGTCCAAGAAGAGCGTGATAACCACCAGAAAAATTCGCAAGAACAGGCAATCCTGCTGCACCAAGTGATAGATATGTAAGCACAGAATAGAATGCTGTTCTGCGGTTAAATTTAAGCCCAATAAGCATTACTCCTAAAGTTTGCAATGTGATAGGCACAGGCTGCAATGGTATGCTTATTTGAGCCATCAAGAATAAAAGTAAAACGCAAGACAATATTTCAGCCAGTGTTGATCTGCTGCTAGATTGTGTTATAAACATACCTTCCCAATAAAAATAACTTATTAAATGTAATATATGTGTATGAGAGGTTTTGCAATTTAAATTTTGCTTATATTGTGCTACAATGAATTATTTATGCACTATTAAATTAAAAATGATGAGTAAACAAGATCTATTATCGTTGATGAAAGCAAGACACAGCGGACGTTCATACGATCCTACAAGAGCAATATCTCAGGAAGACATGGATATTTTAATGGAAGCTGTAAGGCTGACTCCCTCATGTTTTGGTGATGAACCCTGGAGATACGTAATATGCAACAAACAGAACAATCAAAGCGCATGGGAAAAGCTGCTAAATTGCCTTGATGAATCTAATCAAAAATGGGCAAAAGATGCACAAGTGTTAATCATATCTTTAAGTGCTAAAAACTTCCGTAAACAAGGTAAAGGAGAAAATCTTTGGGCTAATCATGATACTGGTGCAGCAAATTATGGACTTATGTTACAAGCTGCAGTTATGAACTTAATGGCCCATCAAATGGGTGGATTTGATAGAGATAAAATAGTGAAAGAGTTCAATATACCCAATGACTTTAACGTAATGTCAGTGATAGCGGTTGGTTACGAAGAAGAGGGTGCTGAAACAAGTAAGAAGAAAAGAAGACCAATAGAAGAAATATTTTTTTATGATGAGTGGCCAAAATTCTGAAAATTTTATCAAAATGCACGGCACTGGTAACAATTTCGTTATCATAGACTCACGTTCAACAAACAATTTAGACTGGAACCATAGACAAATTGCTGATCAAAGCAGTTGTGATCAAGTGATAATTATAACAATGTCTAATGCTGCAGACTGTTTTATGCATATCTATAATGCTGATGGCAGTCGAGCTGAAATGTGCGGAAACGCAGCACGCTGTGTTGGATATTTGATAATGTCAGAAAAAGGTGCTGAATACTCCATTATTGAGCTAACAAGCAAACGCATTTTAGAGTGTTTTAAAGTGGGTGATAAATCCATAAAGGTTAACATGGGTAAACCTTTGCTAAAATGGCATGAAATTCCCTTGTCTACTGAGTGTGACACTCTTCACTTACCTATAGAGCTTGAAATGCTAAAAGATCCTGTTGCAGTAAATATTGGCAATCCTCACATAGTTTTTTTTGTTGATAACATAAGTGAAATACCATTGCGAAATTTAGGACCAAAGCTAGAAAATCACGCATTATTTCCTCGGAAAATTAATGTTAGTATTGCACAAGTTGAAAAGTCTGGAGAAATAGCTTTAAGAGTTTGGGAAAGAGGTACAGGCATTACTGCATCATGCGGTAGTGCAGCCTGTGCAGCACTTGTTGCATCCACACTACGTGGATATCTGGTTGCCCAACAGACTTCAGTAAATTTACCAGGAGGCAAGTTATTAATCGAATGGGCAAATAACGTATTCATGACCGGTGATATAGGGTTTTTGTGACCCTAATTCTAGTGATGCATTACTTCCAATACCTTCTTACCAATTACTGCAGGGGTTTCAGCAATTGCAATCTCGGCACTCCGCATAACTTCTAGTTTTGCACCAGCACTTCCACCGCTGGAGGAGATGATTGCTCCAGCGTGTCCCATACGTCTTCCTGGAGGTGCCGTTTGGCCTGCTACAAAACCAACGATTGGCTTTTTAGTTTTTTCTGTTTTCACAAAATGTGATACATCTTCTTCTTCGTTTCCACCTATTTCACCAATAACTACAATACCATGAGTATCGTCATCTTTTAAAAAGAGCTCCATACAGTCAACAAATGTCATACCATGAATTGGATCCCCCCCAATTCCGATACACGTGGATTGACCAAGACCAACAGCGGTTGTTTGTGCTACTGCCTCGTAAGTTAAAGTTCCGGAGCGAGACATAATTCCTATGTGTCCACGCTTATGGATATGGCCAGGCATAATTCCTATTTTGCATTCTTCAGGTGTAATAATTCCCGGACAGTTGGGACCAATCAATCGACTTTTTGAGCCGATAAGCGCACGCTTAACTTTCACCATATCAAGTATAGGAATGCCCTCTGTAATACAAATTATCAATTCTATTTTTGCATCTATTGCTTCAAGTATTGCAGCAGCAGCAAATTTAGCAGGTACATATATAACTGTAGCATTTGCACCGGTTTTTTCTTTGGCTTCTGCTACAGTATTAAAAACCGGTAAATTAAGGTGAGTGCTACCACCCTTTCCAGGAGTTACACCTCCCACCATTTTCGTTCCGTAATCAATTGCTTGCTCTGAATGAAATGTGCCTTGTGCACCAGTAAAACCCTGGCATATTAATCTTGTATCTTTGTTTACTAAAACGGACATGCTTTATTTTACCTCTTTTACTATCTTTTGTGCAGCATCACCCAGTTCATCTGCAGCAATAATATTTAATCCTGACTCTTCTAAGATTTTTTTTCCTTCTTCAAAATTAGTACCTGATAATCTAACCACTAGAGGAACTTTAATGCTCATTTCTTTTGCAGCCGCAACAATTCCACTTGCGATAATATCGCAACGCATTATACCACCAAATATGTTAACCAGAATTCCTTTTACGTTGCTATCAGACAATATGATTTTAAATGCTTCAGTTACAGTTTCTTTACTCGCTCCACCACCAACATCCAAAAAGTTAGCAGGCTCTGCTCCGTAGTATTTTATTATATCCATTGTTGCCATAGCAAGACCTGCACCGTTTACCATGCAACCAATACTGCCATCCATTTTGATGTAACTGAGCCCATATTTTGAAGCCTCTATCTCTTCTTTCACTTCTTCATCATAATCACGAAGTTCCATAATTTCTGGGTGACGATATAAAGCATTGTCATCGAAATTAATTTTCGCATCGAGCGCAATAAAATCTCCAGAATTTGTTTCAACCAGTGGATTAATTTCAATTTGGCTCGCGTCAGTTGCAATAAACGCATCATATATTTTTTTTGCAATGTTCGATATCTTTTCTATTTGTTCTGGACTCAAATCAAAACTGCTGCTTAACTTGCTGCTATCAAAACTTGTAGCAGAATCAATATCAAATTTCACAATTTTTGCAGGAGAATTTTTCGCCACTTCTTCAATGTCCATTCCACCTTCTGAGGAAAATATGAATATTGGCCTACTGAGCTTCGGGTCGATTACCAGGCTTAAGTAATACTCTTTCTTAATGCTTGAGCCTTCTTCAACGTACACTTTTCTTACTTGCTGCCCGCTTGGCCCTGTTTGATGAGTAACTAAAGTCATACCAATCATGTCCTTTACAAACTGTTGAGCTTCTTCAACTGACTTTGCTAGCTTTACGCCACCGGCTTTACCCCTACCACCTGCATGAATTTGAGCTTTAACTACAAACACGTCAGATTTTAATTGACTTACTTGAGTCTTTACTTCTTCCGCAGATGTAGCAACAAAACCTTTTGGCACTGGGACATTAAATTTATGCAAAACTTCTTTCGCTTGATATTCGTGAATATTCATAAAATAACCAATGATAAACTATTAACCTGAGTACAAACTACCAACCATAACGCTGCCTTCTGCACTCTTGTTGGTACCTCTTTTTTTTAGCTTCAGCTTTCTTTTTAGCTCTTTTTTCTGATTTTTTTTCATGATATTGTTTTTTCATTTTCAACCCTCTTCCTTCCTTTTGAATTGTTTTTTTCAATACTGGAAGAGCTCTGTCTACATCACCATAATGGACTGATACTTCTATCAAACTCTATACCTCCTTCGGTAATCATTTCAAAATCTATTTATAAATTAGAAAATTAACATTGTCAATTATTTTATAAACTTGAGCGTTAAAATGTAATATGCCATAATTTACATGGTGAATAATGTCATTCCAGTGTCAGCTACTTGCTTACTGATGGAGATTACTCTTATGTTACAGCGTTCTTACAATTATACTAACATCGGGGCGGAGAGATTTGAACTCCCGACCCTTTGGTCCCAAACCAAATGCGCTACCAGACTGCGCTACGCCCCGACTTCTTTACTCAGAGTATCAATAACTCAGGCAAAATGCAAGATTCATTTGTTTACTTTAGAAAAAATATAATATGAGATTTAATATTATCTTAGAATATGTTTTTTATTAGCTCCTCTTTAACAACAGACTGCTTCGTAGAAAGTCTACAGGGTTTTTGTGCGCGCAACACTGAACCAGATTTCTTTATCTTAGCCATATTTAAAAATCTAGCTACACCAATTGGTGAAAGTTAGTGCAGCAACCACAGCGGTATCGACTCTTAAAATTCTTTTTCCTAGACTCAATTTTTGACAAAACTTATCGGCAAGATCAAGTTCATAAGATGAAAAACCACCTTCAGGGCCAACAATAATAGCAACATTTTTCTTACCTTTCAGCACTTTATCAGCTTTACCTGTTTCATCACATAAAACAAAATTTTTACTCTGGGAATCAGGTAATTCGCAAAAGTTAATAGGAGGCAAAATCTCTGGTATACTCATCCTACCGGATTGTTCCGCTGCTTCGATTGCTTGTAATTTTGCTCTACTTAGGTTAATGTTTTTTACTACTGTACGTTCCGTTGAAATAAATTGAATGCAAGTTATTCCCATTTCAGTTGCCTGTCTTACTATGTTGTTCAAAGCAGCACTTTTTACCATGGCACAATACAGGTATAAATTTTCCTCATATTGCTGTTGTTTGGCACATTCTTTGAGTGTAATTTTTGTCAATTTACGCGATATATTAACTACTTCTCCTAACCATTCTCCATCTTTTCCATTAAAAAGAGAGAGATTATCATACTTCTTAAGCCGCATTACATTGCAAATATAGTGACTTTGTTGTGGATTAAGTGCTAAACTCACGCCTTGTGATAAAGCTTCTTCAACATAAAGCCTAATTTTTCCCATTTAAAACTTTAATTATATTCTATTTGAGTGACTCTTACGGGATTTGAACCCGTGTTACCACCGTGAAAGGGTGGTGTCCTAACCACTAGACGAAAGAGTCAACTTGAATCTAACTAGGTTATATCGATTACATATATAAAGTCAATTCAATTATTTTGAATCACATAGTTAGAGGGATATATCAGTAATCTTATATCGACAGCCTCCTATTACTCCATGCTCAATACTCACTGAACCTATCTCAGATTTAGGAGCTAATTCTAATTGTTGTTCAACTTTTGTATCGGAATCATAGCCAGAATCGTAGCCAGAATCTCTACGCTCATATTTCTGCCTTATTTCTTCTACACTAAAGCCAGCCTTGGTCTTAATTTTTTGATCATTAGTCTGTTGCTGACTTATCGACTTATTAGCACTTAGCTCATTTAGCTTCACTTGCCAATCATTCACTTTATCTTGCACTAACCCATGGCAAGTTCCAGAATTAGCTTTTATGTCTTTTGCTTTTCTTTCTGCTCTTTTCTTGGACAAATCTACCCTAGCATAAATAGGTTCTGACGACTGTTCTGGCTCTTTCTGTTTTAGGCTAGCAGGCTTTTTTTGTTCTGAAAGATCATCTATAGTGCAATAAATAGGTTCTTCTGATATACTCAAATAACCACTATCTTCCAATGATAAATTTTCAGTGGATTTTTTATGTGAATCATATATTTCAGCATAAATAGATTCTTCTGATACACTCAAATAACCATTCTCCCCTAATGAGTTACTAACCTTAGCATCATACACCTCAGCGTAAATTGGCTCTTTTGAAGGCAAAGCATCATAATTAGTGCTCTTTGGCTTATACTCAAAAGTTCTAGAAGGTTTTTGAGGTGGTATTACATTGTTGTTCACCTCAGCGTACATAGTTATTGGCTCATATTCAGAGGTTCTAGGAGGTTTTTGTTGTATAGCTTCAACATTCAAATCATCTGTAGAATAATACTCTGCGCCTTTTCCTAGTAAAAAGGAAACTGTGGGGTGAAGAATTATCTCTGCTGGTAAGTTTTTCTCACTATCCAATTTTAGATTTTTTGATTCTGCTAAACTCTCAATAACACGAATTATAACATTCTTTCCATTCTCATCTATTGAGTGGATATCAGCTCCACGATTAATCAGCAATTCCATTATTTTGTGATCTGTAGCATGTCCTAAAGCCTGATTTAAAGCTTGATTATTATTTATATCAAATGATCCTGTATTCTTGAGAGACATAGTCTTTGAAAAGAATTTTCTAAAACTATTTAATGCATCATAGAGAATTAGAGTCAGTTTAACACCTTTTATGTCATTGTTTTTGACAGATTTAATTAAAAAATTATCTATTATGCCCATGATTATACCCCCTATATAAAAGCTCACTATCATGGTGCAATTTTAAACTATGATGATTTATTTTCTACTAATAGCAGCTCTCTATAACCACTTAACAAGTGGTGGCATTGACATCATAATTGCATCTGGATTGCCGTCCGTCATTAAACCAAACCTTGTGCCACGATCGTATAACAGATTGAATTCTACATATCTGCCACGTTTTATTAATTGATTTTCTCGTTGTTCTTTTGTCCAAGATTTTTGCATATGTTTACGTATGACGTGCGAATAAATTTCCAAAAAGGCTTCACCTACTGCTTTTGTGAACTCAAAATCGTTTTCCCAGTTGCCAGAACTCAGATTATCATAGAAAATGCCACCAATGCCACGTGGCTCTTTTCTGTGTTGTAAGAAAAAATAATTGTCACATTGCTCTTTAAATTTTGGATAATATCCGGTGTCAAATCTATCACATGTCATTTTGATTGATTCATGAATATACTTGCAATCTTCTTCATTTCTATATATTGGCGTAAAATCCATTCCTCCACCAAACCATTGTTTTGAAGTATATATCAGCCTTGTGTTCATATGCGCTGCAGGGATAAGGGGCGATTGCATATGAGACACTAAAGATATACCGCTTGCCCAGAACTCTCCGTTACTTTCACTTGCACCAGGAATTTCATTGATGGCTGAATCTGCAAATTTTCCGTGTACTTTTGAAACGTTTACTCCAACTTTTTCAAAAACATTACCAAAAATAATTGTAGATTCACCACCTCCACCACCTGGGCGATCCCACTTTCTCTTTTCGATCTTTGGCTCTGCGGATGATTGTTTTTCAATTAATAAGAAAGATTCTATGATCTTATCTCTTAGTGCACAGAACCATTTAAATGCTTGTGTTCTTTGTTTTTCCATAATACCCTCTCGCTAGCTTATTAACATTGTTATATCTGATATTTAAGGAACTTAATTAGATTTGGATGATAATTATCTATCAAAGACGTTAATAAATCTATAATAATTAAATCAATATAATAAAACATTTTCGTATGTACAACAATGCCAAGTAACAATAATGAGTAAAAGATACATAGATAACAAAAAAGAGAACAGGGTTGACTTCATACTAAGAAATTATGGAATGTCAATTGTTGTGATGGCAGTTATTATGCTCTTACCTCCAGTAGCAATATCGATACTCTACTTTTTTGATATATATAGTCAGCATATTAATATAGAGATTAATTTATTAGTTAGCATTCTAACAACTCTCTTTATGATGTATAATGTAAAACGCTACAGATACCTACTTAATACTATAGAATTTCAAAATGCAATATTTGCAAATGCACTAAATCATAATACAGAATTTTGCCTTATTTTACATAAAGATGAGGGTGTTATTTATGCTGATGCAAGGTTCTACGAAAGGTTTAAAGATCATATAATAGATGATGACATTACGTTAGGCAAGATTCTTGAAATAGGAGATGTTTCAGAAGCAGACAAAAAAGTACTCTATCATGCACTAAAAAATAACTCTTCTGTACAGGTATGCATTTCCTTAAACAAGAAGAATAGAGTATCTAACTTTCTTTTGCTCTTTGAGCCAATACCAGATAATCCCCAAATTGCTATAAATAGTAATAAGATTTTAAATTTATCATTAGTGCCAATAGCAAGGCCAGATGGGTATTTTGTGTTAAAAGCAACACAGATAAACAAGGAGCAGATATATGAAGAGTTAATAGAAAAACACAGTATAGGAACTTACATTGCAAATGCCAAAGGAGTGATTTTATCTGTAAATAAAAGATTTTTAGACATATTTGAACTGAAAAAACTGGAAAAAGGTAGCTCAATCAGTGATTTTATATCTCAATCTAAGTATAACAATACAATAACCGATAATGAAATTTTGTTTTTTACTATAAGTGGTATTCCATTCAAGGCTTATATGAGCACTGCTATATTTTGTGATAAATACAACCATAGCTATATATATGGCTTTATAACACCAACCGAATCAAATCTTGTTGATTATCAATTACACCCTTGTTTTGCAAATTCATCAATTGCTATTGCACAATGTGACATAAACGGCAACTTTGTAAAGAAAAATACGGCACTAATAAAGCTTGCAGGGTCAGATAATAATTCAATCTTTACATTGATATTGGATAGTTATCATGTGAAAATACGTGAATATTTTTCGAGTAATAGAATAAATAATGCGTCCTTTGATGTACAGCTCAACGGCGGTAATAACATAAAAATATATTTCAATAAGTTTCTTCATAATAAAATGATCTTCATACTTTGTTATTTTATTGACAATACTGAACACAAAAACCTAGAGATAAAGCTTGAGCATTATCAAAAGATGCAAGCTATAGGGCAGTTAGCAGGTGGTATTGCGCATGATTTCAACAATATATTGACTGGGATAATAGGATTTTGCGATTTGCTTTTACTCCAACACTCAGCTGGTGACCCATCTTTTGGAGATATAATACAGATACAGCAAAATGCAAAGCGTGGATCAAATTTAGTAAGACAATTGCTTGCTTTCTCAAGAAGACAGACCTTGCAGCCAAAAATTATTGATGTAAATAATACTATAGCTAATCTTTATGAAATGATAAAAAGATTAATAGGTGAAAATATAAAATTTAATATTTATTATGGTAGAGACTTGGGTGCTGTTAGGGCTGATCAAGGGCAATTAGAGCAAGTTATACTTAACTTAGCAGTCAATGCTAGTGCTGCTATGGAAAAGGGCGGAGAATTAACTATACGAACCTTTAATCAAAAGATTGACTCATTAAATTCTACACCTCAGGATATGTTTTCTCCAGACAAGGAAGCGATTGAACATGGAAATTATGTTGTGATTGAAGTAATTGATACTGGATGTGGAATGACGAGTGATACAACTGAAAAGATCTTTGATCCATTTTTTTCTACCAAAGATATTACCTCTGGTACAGGTCTTGGCCTCTCTACTGTATATGGCATTATTAAACAAACTGAAGGATACATCTATGTTGCTAGCAAAGTAAATCATGGAACTAAATTTAGCATATTTTTGCCCATGGTTTACATATCAGATGAAAATGATAGAGAGGAAGATAGTGAAGAAACAGAAAAACCGGTAGTAAGTGAAATTAAAGGTAATGGTATAATTTTATTAATCGAAGATGAAGATTCAGTAAGGGAATTCATCTCTAAAGCACTCAAAAGAAAAGGATTTGATGTAATAGAAGCAAGCATAGGCAGCGAGGCGCTAGAAATAATCAGTAAAAAAAGTCAACACATAGATCTTATAATCACTGATGTAATCATGCCAGAGGTGAGCGGCCCAGAAATAGTTAAAGAAGCATTGATCCATAGGCCAAATATCAACGTTATTTTTATTTCTGGGTATGCAGAAGATGCTTTTTTAAAGAGTGATGACATCAATATAGAAGATTTTCACTTTTTGCCAAAACCATTCACTCTGAATGAATTAGGAAACAAGGTTCAAAGTGTGTTACACAAAGCAAAAAAGACAGTCTAATTTTAGTGTGGTTAACAACAAAAAAATTTTCTAATGCAAAAGTTTCTTGCATATATACAATAGAATTATTTTATACATAAGATAAAAGGCGTGAGCAAGATTATTGCAATAGTAAATCAAAAGGGTGGAGTTGGCAAAACCACAACTAGTATAAATTTATCGACAGCCTTTGCTGCTGTGGGAAAAAGCACTTTATTGGTAGATCTTGATCCTCAAGGAAATGCTAGCACCGGGCTCGGGATTTCTTATCGTAGTAGGGAAGAAAAAAATATATACAAAATACTACTAAGCAGCGAAAATAAATTGATAGAATCGGCAATTTTCAATATAAAGGAAATTCCAAATTTATCACTAATTTCGTCAGTAGTTGATTTATCAGCTGCAGAAATTGAATTATCGCAACTTGAGCGAGGAAAATTTGTGCTAAAAAGCGCATTAGAGAAGATACGCGATAATTATGAGTATATAATCATCGATTGCCCTCCATCACTTGGGCTTCTAACCATAAATGCTTTGACTGCTGCTAATTCTATTATTGTCCCTCTTCAGTGTGAATTTTTTGCTTTGGAGGGATTAAGCCATTTAGTTAAAACTGTAGAGCTGATAAAAAGAAATAACCTAAACCCTTTTTTGGCAATAGAAGGGATAGTGTTAACAATGTATGACAGGCGCAACAAACTCAGTGAACAGATTAAAAACGATATTTGCCAGTATTTAAATGATAAAGTATACAAAACTATCATCCCATTGTATGAGACTGTTATTCCACGTAACGTACGGTTATCAGAAGCGCCTTCTCATGGAAAACCCGCTATTGTGTATGATCTTAAGTGTCCTGGTGCACAAGCATATATAAGTTTGGCAAGGGAAATTTTAAAAAAGCACGCGAGCAGTTGTAAGGAGAAGAAACTAGTAAGCGAGGGCGTAGTATGAAGGATGATAGACGCCTCGGCAGAGGTCTTGCCGGCCTCATAGGCGATAATTATGATAATAAAGAAGATCGACAAGAGCATTTGCCTATTTCATTACTGCACCCAAGCAAATTTCAACCGAGGAAACATTTTGACGAGGAGTCATTAAGAGAACTTGCAAATTCGATAAAGAAAAGTGGCATTATACAGCCTATCGTGGTACGCAAAGATTCAAATGATGATGGTTATGAAATAATAGCTGGAGAACGTCGTTGGCGAGCAAGCAAGATTGCAAATCTTGATAGTGCACCGGTTATCATAAAAGATCTGAGCGACAAGGAATGCTTGGAAGTATCCATTATTGAAAACATACAAAGGCAAGATATTAATCCAATAGAGGAAGGTGAAGCTTACAGAAAACTGATAGATGAGTTTTTCTATACACATGAGGAATTAGCTTCAGCTATAGGCAAAAGCCGCAGCCACATAACCAATATGATTCGGATGTTGTTGCTCCCTGATAGGGTGAAAACAATGATCAATGAGAAAAAATTGTCTATGGGTCATGCAAGAGCGTTGATTAATGTTGAAAATGCGGAAAGTATTGCAGAAAAAATAGTTTCTCAGGGCTTAAGCGTTAGACAAACTGAAAAACTGATAAAGGACCTACATCAAAACAACAATCAAAAAGAGCAGAGATATACTAGAAATCAAGATATGACAGTAATAGAAGGCGCTATATCTTCTCAACTTGGTTTAAAGATCAAAATTAATGACAACAATTCTAAGGGTAAAGTTATGATACGGTATGATAATCCAAATGAATTGGATTTGATATTGAAAATTTTGAATAGGAAACTTGAGGCATAGCTAGTAGTTGGCTAGCAAAGCAACAAACCAATATCAACTGTTGGTGTCATGAAAGTAGCTGACACTGGAATGGCTTTGTTGCATCACACTTTATGAGATGGTGATTTATGGTAAATTCATGTAACTATCTCAAATTTAGCCATACCAATATCAGTGAATTTATTAAGCAAATAGCATTTGATTAGCAGTTCTTTTTCTCGATTTATCTCAGATTTATTCCTAAAACTAAATCCGAATATTTGCTTTAATCTTGAGAAAAACCCTTCAATATAAGATCTTTTCCCATAATTTACTTCTTTTTTCCATTCTTTCATGCCATCTTCACCGTATAATTTTATTAACCTAATAGCAGCATTCCTGTCAGACATATAATCTATTTCTGGATGTTCTGCCGCATTGTTTATTGGTGGAATTTTTGTCTTTATATCATATTCGTTACACAACTTATAAAACTTGTGCCTATCACATGCTCTATCTGCATATAGTGCTTTTATGGCATGCTGAAAATCAACTTCTTTTAGCAAATCACAAGCTCCATAGTGATCAGAGTAGACACCGTTACTGTATTTTACAGCTATGGCTTTTTTGTTGTTTATATTCAACATTACGTGCAATTTTCTCGTTTGCTCATAGCCACGATATTTTCTGTCAGTGCTATTTTCCTTGCTGTGACCAGGAGTGTTGTTGTATATACTAATTCCTGTACTGTCTATAGCAATTTCGATATCTTCCATATTATTTTCTGCAATCATTTATCTTAATATTAAGTTTCTTAAACCTTCTTGATGCTTGTGAATAGCTGATAACTGCCAAATCTCTTCCTATTTGTTGCAAATACCCTTTTATAAACCCGACTGTTTGTCTTAAACCAATTCTAAAGAAACTGACGATTATATGCACCAAAATCACAACTTTATCACTATAAATATAGTTGCCGCCCTGCATTTTTGGACAATTCTCGTACCAATTTTCTATGGCGTCATTGATATAACAAAAAATGCTTCCTCTTTCTTGGAGAAATTTGTTATATTCATGGCAGTTACTGACTCTCATTTTTTGTGGCATATTTTTTCTTCAACAGTTAAATGGCTATTTATAATGAATTTTGTCAGTAACTGCCAGTTCTTTTCACTTGAGCGATGCAACAAAGCCCACTGGAATCCAGGAATTTTATTAAGTTGGTAAGCATAAAAGTATAACTTCTACGTCATACCGCCGCGGTATCCGCTAACAAGCAGCGGGATGACGATTGTCAGGGTAGCTGTCATCCCAGTGCCCTGACTACTTGGATCCAGGAAAAAGAATGGTGTCATCCCAGTGCGTGACACTGGGATCCAGAAGACTTAATTTCAACCAAGTGGCTGCATAATAAAGGCTGGATTCCAGTGTCACGCACTGGGATGACACCCTAGTAGAAATCGTTTTTGTAATTGCAACATTCGTGCAATCTTTAGCCATAAATATTAAGAAATTTACCAAACGAAAAAAAAGGCAAAAGAAGCCCTGAGGTTATTATCCGCTTTAAAATATTGGCGTTTTTTATGTTTTAAACGCTTGACAAGCAAGATTAAGCTGCTTTTAATTGCAACTAACTTACGCTGCAAATGTTTAAGAAATTTACTAAGCAGAAAAAAAGACAAAGAATCCCCGAGTTAGCTAGTCTTTTACTATCTCTGTCGAGTATTGGCATTTTTTGATGTCTTGTAACGCTTTATAAGCGCGTTCAGCTTATTTAGATAAAAATCTAGATGTAGATGAAGTTTTGTAAAGACATACAGTATCTATATACTGCAAAAAATTGAACATAAGACGCCGATACATTAAGTAATCCTTACCTTTTAATCTGCAGATTGGCGAAAGCAAATACAATAGCTTCACTATCATGATAAGGGGGCTGGCGAAGGGTGTCAAGTAAGTTTTTTCGTTTCATCCGATGCGCTGCCAAAAGCTATGCAAAAAGTCCAATGAGTTAACTCCCATATATCCTGAGTAATTCTTGTGCATTAGCTTTGATTAGGATAGGGCATTTTCTATCATTTAATAGGGAACGCAATATTTCAGTTGCACCCTTAACGTCGTTATTGTGTATCTTTACTACAGCAATAGCTTCTTGGCTTGAATAAGGATACACTGCACTTGATTCTAAATTATCAATTTTATCTTTATTTATTTTTTCACCGTTGGAGTGAAGTAAGCTCATTACTTCTAAATATTGTGCTAACTCACGCAAAACATTAGGAGCATCTTTATCATCTGCCAAATCATTATAAATAGATGCTGTGTCTGTTGGCATTGAATCTGAGATATGATTGAATGCGCGTTCAAAATTTGCTAAATACTCCCAATTTGAATCTATTTCTTCTAGCAGCGGCTTATTATCTTTTTTTAAGAATAATACTTCGTAAAACTTGTCACCTGCAGTTATAGATTGTTTTGTGTTATCAATGTTGCGAAATAAGTATAATGTGATGCCAACTAACATTGGCGCGAGTGCAAGCAGAAAGATGTATTTTTTCATGGTAATATTCCAAATAGTTATATATTTATACATTAATGCTTTTGATTTGCAAAAACATATTGACATAGTGATTATATCACATAATAATATTCTTAAAGTTGTTTGAATAGTTGGAGATTAAAATATTTCTAAAGTAGAAATAAAGACAGCAGTATTAAGCTAAATTATTTTTTGTCGGATTTATCCGATGTACCCTCAACCTTTTATAGGTTGAAGTCTAAATTTGAGAGTTTGATCCTGGCTCAGAATGAACGCTGGCGGCAGGCCTAACACATGCAAGTCGAACGGAGTTATATTGTAGCCTGCTATGGTATAACTTAGTGGCAGACGGGTGAGTAATGTATAGGAATCTACCTAGTAGTACGGAATAATTGTTGGAAACGGCAACTAATACCGTATACGCCCTACGGGGGAAAAATTTATTGCTATTAGATGAGCCTATATTAGATTAGCTAGTTGGTGGAGTAATAGCCTACCAAGGCAATGATCTATAGCTGATCTGAGAGGATGATCAGCCACACTGGAACTGAGATACGGTCCAGACTCCTACGGGAGGCAGCAGTGGGGAATATTGGACAATGGGCGAAAGCCTGATCCAGCCATGCCGCATGAGTGAAGAAGGCCTTTGGGTTGTAAAGCTCTTTTAGTGAGGAAGATAATGACGGTACTCACAGAAGAAGTCCTGGCTAACTCCGTGCCAGCAGCCGCGGTAATACGGAGAGGGCTAGCGTTATTCGGAATTATTGGGCGTAAAGGGCGCGTAGGCGGATTAGTAAGTTAAAAGTGAAATCCCAAGGCTCAACCTTGGAATTGCTTTTAAAACTGCTAATCTAGAGATTGAAAGAGGATAGAGGAATTCCTAGTGTAGAGGTGAAATTCGTAAATATTAGGAGGAACACCAGTGGCGAAGGCGTCTATCTGGTTCAAATCTGACGCTGAGGCGCGAAGGCGTGGGGAGCAAACAGGATTAGATACCCTGGTAGTCCACGCTGTAAACGATGAATGTTAAATATGGGAAGTTTTACTTTCTGTATTACAGCTAACGCGTTAAACATTCCGCCTGGGGACTACGGTCGCAAGATTAAAACTCAAAGGAATTGACGGGGACCCGCACAAGCGGTGGAGCATGTGGTTTAATTCGATGCAACGCGAAAAACCTTACCACTCCTTGACATGGAAATTATACCTATTCGAAGGGATAGGGTCGGTTCGGCCGGGTTTCACACAGGTGTTGCATGGCTGTCGTCAGCTCGTGTCGTGAGATGTTGGGTTAAGTCCCGCAACGAGCGCAACCCTCATCCTTAGTTACCATCAGGTAATGCTGGGGACTTTAAGGAAACTGCCAGTGATAAACTGGAGGAAGGTGGGGATGATGTCAAGTCATCATGGCCCTTATGGAGTGGGCTACACACGTGCTACAATGGTGGCTACAATGGGCTGCAAAGTCGCGAGGCTAAGCTAATCCCTTAAAAGCCATCTCAGTTCGGATTGTACTCTGCAACTCGAGTGCATGAAGTTGGAATCGCTAGTAATCGTGGATCAGCACGCCACGGTGAATACGTTCTCGGGTCTTGTACACACTGCCCGTCACGCCATGGGAATTGGTTTCACTCGAAGCTAACGACCTAACCGCAAGGAGGGAGTTATTTAAAGTGGGATCGGTGACTGGGGTGAAGTCGTAACAAGGTAGCAGTAGGGGAATCTGCAGCTGGATTACCTCCTTAGGCTTTGCACATAATTTACCATTTTTAATGATGGTGTTGTTATGTGCTATACTGCTGTCTTTACTTCTACTTTATTTTAATTTCCCGATAACGGAATTTTATGAGTGATAGACCTCTTTCTCCACATTTACAAATATATAAAGTACAAGTTACTAGTTTTTTCTCTATTATGCATAGATTGACTGGTATCTTGCTATTCCTTTTATTAATGATACTTTCTTGGTATTTCATATTACATGTTTACTTTCCTGAGTTACTTATAGTAAGGTACTTAAATGCATTATTATTCACTCCTGTTGCTAAATTAGCTTATGTCTTATGTTTTATAAGTTTTGTATATCATTTTCTTAATGGTATTCGTCATTTATTGTGGGATGTTGGGCTTAATTTAGAAATTACTGGCGTTTCAAGGGGTGCTATACTGCTGACAGTAACGCTACTTCTTTCTACTATGGCTTTTTTATTTATGTTTATATGAGTCAGTCTGGAAATTCAGTACATCATTGGTGGGTTCAGCGTGTTTCTGCGGTAATTTTACTGTTCCTGTTTCCTTGGTTTATCTATTCATTTTCTTGCACATTTTATACTGATAGCTCTTTGTCTTTTAGTGAAAAATTTATTAATCACCCTCTAGAGCTTTTATTTTTTGTTGTATTGTTGTTTTGCATTTTTTGGCACGCAGTTCTTGGAATGCAGGTAGTATGCGAAGATTATATACACAGCGTACCTTTGAGGATTTTTACAATTACATGCATAAAGTACTTATCAAGCATTACTTATATAACCCTCGCTTTTACAATCTTTATCTTCTACAGGCATATTTTCTTGTAAAATCACCGGTGCTGTGTTAATATATTATTAGTGTACTAGTTTTATTATTGAACTATAGCATTATAGCGATTTTGGTTTGACAATATGTTTGAAGCATTAAAAAAGGGAGCAATAGATCTTACACTTAAAGCAAAAGGTCTGCTTACTTCACCTGAATCTCAAGTTTACGTCGAAGACCTTAGAAAGGTAATGATGTATGATGGAAGGAAATGCCAGTATCCAAAAAATTATGATCAAATTGTACAGTCTGCTAAAATCATAGAAAACAGGGATATGCATGGAAATGCTATACTAGATAAAGATAAAAATCCAACCTATAAACTTTTGTATGGTCAAAAAGATGAGAATAGAAAACAACCAAGTTTCAGATTATCTTTAGTTCCCAAAAATGAAGATAATGATAGATCTTATTTTACTATCAATTATATAGACAATCAGGGTAAGCAAATTCCTATAGATTGGTTAAATAAGTCATACTTTGAGCCATTAGGCTTTTCGAGAATGGATTTGAAAAAACACGCGCCAATTTTCGAAGCTCAAAAAACTAAGAATCCTCAATATCCGTTTGAATTAACTAACTCTTCTGTGTTAACTAAAGAGGTGAAAAATAAAGAAGGTAAAGTTCAGGAAGTTGTTGATGAAAAAGGAAGAAATGGAGAATTATTATACACTAGTGATGACAAAAAGCTAAGCACCCATTTTTCAGAAATTAGAGATCAGAATGGTAATCTAGAGCTAGATAAAAGTCTTATATCTGTTCCTATCGTTTTTGCTACAAGCTTGGCTAAAGTTTGTACTAAATTGTTGACTTCTCTTCCTATAAAGTTAGGGAAGTATTTAATAAGCGAACAAAACCCAATTGCAAAGTCTTTTGGTTATCTTTTATTTACTCCTGCAATGGCAATAAAAAATTTAGTGAATATGGGAGCTACTATACTTAAGGCTCCAATTTTATTGTTTGTAGCAAATGAGAAAAAATATGGTGATGCTTACTACACCATGTGGAAACACCAACTGAAAGGATGTTTGGAAGAAGCAAAAAGTGACTTTAATGTTATTAAAGGTGAAGAAAGGCTAAAGCCGGATCATGGGAATCGTGATTCACTAGTGGGCACATGGGATGAGCTTAACGCTAGAAGGCCAAAGAAACAAGGGGATGATAAAGAAGTTAGCAAGAGTAATGAAATACTAAAGAGTCCTGAGGAAGAACAAAATAAGGGTAATGAAATATTAAGTGATAAAAGAAAAGGTCATGTTGAGGAATTACAAAATAGAAGAAATTCACAGCAAGGGCAAGGCGCTACACATGATCACTCTCATTAGCAATTACTTTAAATCAACATTTACTTTCTTTATTAACTATTCCACAACAAAAACTTGCATGTATTTTGCCCTCAGTATAAGATATTAATTATTTAATTAATATCTTAACTAAATGCGCCCTGTAATATTGTGTGGTGGTAGTGGTAGCAGACTTTGGCCTTTATCTAAGCCAAAGCAATTTCAGAAAATATTTAGTCAGAACACTATGTTTCACAACACTTTGTTGAGGCTAAAAAGCGATTATATGCCGCCCATAATTGCTACAAATATACAGTACGAGTCATTAGTGATGGAGGAATTGCATGCACTGCAAGAATATAAAGTGATTTTCGAACCAGTGAAAATTGGAACAACAGCGGCAATATTAATTGCTGCACTTCTCTGCAATGAAAACGAGACAATGTTAATTCTGCCTTCAGACCATTTTATAGGTGATTTGAATAGTTTTTATGCTTCTACTCAAAAAGCGTCTAAGTTAGCCTCTGAAACTAACTCTATAGTCACTTTTGGGGTTAAGCCTCATGAATTCAATTCTGAATACGGCTATATAAATGCAGTATATGATCAGAAAGAAAAATGTCATATAGTGAAAGATTTTACAGAAAAGCCCGAGCGTAAGTTAAGTAACGATCATTATTGGAACTCTGGAATATTTGTGTTTAAAGCAAAACGCTACATAGATGAGATTAAAAAATCTGCCCCGAATCTTTACAATTTATGTTTTAAATATTTCACACCGCAAGAGAGATTTCTGTATTTAAAACAACGAGATTTTGCAGGAATTGAAGGCATATCCATTGATTACTTGGTGATGGAGAAAGCAAAAAACGTTGCAATGATAGAAGCTAATTTCGATTGGTTGGATGTTGGAACTTGGAATTCAGTTTTAGAATTGAGTGAGAAGTTTAGTAAAGAACCGGTGTCATTTCAGCATGTGATTAGAGAAAAAGAACCAGTTTCAACGACAAAAAGTAATAAAAATTTATTGGGTGGAGCTTGTAAGCAACCAAACAAAAGTCTAATTTCATTTATTCATAAAGTTAAGAAAGTAAAGGTGATAAGGAAAGAAGTTAAACCATGGGGATTTTGTAGTATAATTTTAATGAGCGAAAATTTTCTTATAAAATATCTTTTTATAAATCCATTAAGCTGCACTTCTAAGCAATTCCATCACTATAGAGATGAATACCATATAGTGCTATCAGGAGTTGGGTATGTTAGTTTAGAAGACAAAGAATATGCTATAGCAAAAGACCATATGATAGAAATCCCAAGGGAAGTTTCCCATAGGATTGAAAATAGAAGCATAAGCTCTCCACTTGAAATAGTTGAATTTCAGATAGGAGAGCATTTATCTGATAATGATATAGTGAGGTTGGATGATGTATATGGAAGATTTTGAAATTCTAATGTTAAAGATACTCTATAAGCCTGCTAAATTTAAGGAAGCAAAAATCTCTAGTTTTCAAATAAAGAAAAGTCTACAATTATACGAAGTTTCAAAAATATAATGTTTAACCTCAAAATATTTTGTAATGTCCATTGCCTTTGAAATTACTATGGCTGCTTGCTATTTGCGAGCGAAAAATGCCAGATTTTGCTCTATAATGACTTTGTTCTCTATTATCGGCATTGCCCTTGGAGTTGCAACACTAATAGTGGTGATGTCTGTGATGAACGGATTCAGAGCAAAGTTGCTTGACTCAATACTTGGCATTGATGGCCATATTAATGTTTATTTTGATAGGAACATAAATTCAGATTACTACGCAGTTTCAAAATCTATTGAGAGAATTCCTGGTATATTAAAAGCTACTCCTATGACCAATGATCAAGTTATTATTGTAGCAAACGGTAAAATTGCAGGTAGCGTAGTGCGAGGTGTATCAACTAAAGACTTGCTTGATAGTACTGCCGTTACAAATAATGTAATTATAGGTGATGTAAAAAAATTTGATGAAGGAATAATAATAGGAGCACGCTTAGCAGAAGCTTTGAACGTTGACTATGGCGACGAAATTACGTTTATATCATCTGAAGAATTTGATGCATTACTTGGTGAAATGCCGCGAATGAAAAAATATAAAGTTATAGCAATATTTGATATGGGTATGTTTGAGTATGATAATACCTTGATATATATGCCTCTAAAATCAGCACAAGCCTTTTTTAATTATAAAAATAGCATAAAAAATATAGAAGTACTTGTAGACGACGTTACTAGAGCTGATAAGCTGGCAGATGCTATAGAAAAAGAAATAGTAATGGAAGCTGAAAGTTGGCAATCACAGCAAAGCCATTATTTTAGTGCTTTAAAAACTGAAAGAAATGTGATGTTTTTAATTCTCACTTTGATTATAGTTGTAGCAGCGTTTAATATTATCTCAAATTTAATGATGATAGTGCAAGAAAAGAAATCCGCGATTGCAATTATGCGTACATTTGGTGCAACAAGTGGAAGCATTATGCGTATATTTTGCGCTTGTGGTCTATTAATCGGTTTTACGGGAACTTGTCTTGGCTGTATTATAGGTGTCGTTTTTTCTCTCAATATCGAAAGCATTAGAGTGTTTTTAGAAAACATTACTAACGTCAAGCTGTTTGATCCTATGATATACTTTTTTTCAAGTTTGCCAGTGATATTAGTACCCCAAGACGTAGTAAATATTTCTGCACTTGCGTTACTCTTATCATTTTTAGCGACAATTGCTCCTGCGTTGCAGGCAGCTGCACAAGATCCTGCGGAGATACTACGTTATGAATGATACTCAGCAAAAGTACATAGGTTGGTTCTTAATTGTATTGTTATTTACCGGTTACATCACAATAAATAACATAATCTTTTTAAAAATAAATCAGCAAGAGAGTGAAAACAATGTGAAAGCTTTAACGGAAAACATGGATGAATTTAGAATGTTGCTTGAAGTTAATCAATCTAGAATAGAAAAAAAGATATTTGACCTCAAGAGAAGTCAGCATACTCAATGTGAGCAAGGTGATAATAACTCAAGATGTAAGAACCTTGCAAAATTGCTATTACTTGTGGTTAAAATGAAGAATTCGTTATTGCGAGAAGCAAAATTTGATAACCATATAAATTCAATAAAGCCTTTGATATCAGAGCTTGACGATCCAGAGATAGAAAATGCAGTAGATGAATTAGAAAATTTGAAAGAGATAAATACCTTACACGAATTGAAGTTATCTTTTGAAAAAACTATTGATACTATCGATTACAACAAAAGTACATTGTCTAAAAAAATCATTTCAAACTGGATAAAGGTAGACGACCGAAATGATCCATTAAGAGTAAAATTCGCAGAAATTGAGGAGTCAATAAATGATAATGATTGGCAAAATATAACTGTTACAGTAAGCAATTTAACGCATTCAGAATTCAAGCCATGGCTGAATAAATTGAATGGTTTTATTGTAGCTTCTAAGAATATTTCAACAATATATCATCGCTTATTACAATATATCTCATGATTTATTTTATAATTTTCGCTTTTTCGTTTTTATTTGGTATATGGGTCAAGGTAAGTGGTGAAGTAATAAAATTGGAATTAGGCAATTACACTATAAGTATTGATCTATATTTCATTATTTTTACTTGTGTAGTTTTATTATTTTTATTAATTACACTTGTACGCTTTTTTTCCTCCATTTCATCAACATTTGCCAACATAAGAAATAGAAGAAGGGATAGGGAAGAATTGCTTCTCTTTGAAGCTTTCTTTAGCATAGACTTAGACAATATAGAGAATGCCCAAAAGCTAGTTAAAAGTCTGAGTGAGGAGAGCGATAGGTTGTCTTTAATAAAGCTCTTTAACTCAGGTAAGACGGGAAATTACAGCTTTTTCAGTAACGGTTTAACAAATATTGCAAATAAAAATCGTAACTTAGCTCTACTTCTAGCCAATAAGCTGATTGTCCACCTCAAACAAGAAAAAGTAGTCTTTCAAAAATTTATAGAATATTGCTCTAGTTCAATTAACGATAAAATGCTATCTATTCCCTTTCAAATAGAGCATTGCATATTGAAAGAAGATTGGATTAATGCAATTTTGAGGTTGAAGGAAGCAGTTAAGTCCAATATTTTTCTCCCCTTTGATCATAAAGAAATGTTTGCAGTGTTTTATTGCGCTTTAGCAAAGCAATATGAAAGTAAAGGAAATTTTAAGGAGGCTATAAAGTCTTTATTTAGAGCACAACGTTATAGTGCAATTTTTCAGCCCATCAATTATTTAAAGGCAGAATTATATATTAAACTTGGAAAAATCAGAAAAGCTTCTGCAGTGCTAGAGGCAGAGTATACAGTAAATCCTACTCCTCAGTCAGCTAAAATGTACATCAATTTAAATAGTAAAGGTGCTGAAAGACTATACAACTTACGCCCTGATTATTATTTTAGTTACTGTTTACTTGCTTTGTCCTCAATGAGTTCAGGTAAATATGATCTTGCAAGTCAATATTTAGACACTGCTATGAAAAAAGCTAATTACATGTCAATCTACTTTATTGTAATACAACTCAAGGTTACATTGCAAGAACACGACAAGGTAATTTATTGGCTAAACAAGATGGGCTCAGAAGCTTTGCCTGATCCAGGCTGGAAATGTAAAAATTGTAACAGGGAACTAGAACAATGGGATCATAAGTGTTCAAGTTGTAATAGTTTTAATTGTGTTTATTATATATTATAAAATTCCACAAAGTGTAGAAATTACCATTAGGCTACTTTCACATTGATATTGCTGAAGTTAGAGCACTTTCTTAATATAATCCTTATCTCCAAACAATAAACCTGCAAGTTTCTTAGCTAGACTTGGTTTTAATGTCAAAAAAACTTGCTTTTAGACACTAACAGTTATATATTTTAATAAATCAGGGTTGTATACAAAATGAAGAGCTTAAAGGAATTATCCTTAAGAATTAAGAATATTAGGTCTGTACAGAAAACCACGAAAATAATGCAAATGGTTTCTGCAGCAAAGTTGTTACAAAGCCAAAAGAAGTTATTAAATTCAAAATTATATGTATCTAAGCTGCATAACATTATTTTTTCATTAATGCTATCAGTTGATCAAGAATTACTGGCAAAAATTCTAAATGTCAGTAACGACGGTTCTTACCTAGTATTCATTATTGCGTCTGATCGTGGCTTGTGCGGCAACTTTAACTCTTCTATTGTCAAATTTAGTCAAGAGCGTGTAAATAAGTCAATCGCAAATGGCAAAAAAGTAGATATTGTATTTCTTGGTAAAAAAGCTTTTGATGTAGGTAAAAATAGATTTGACTCTAAAAGTATCTTAAAAATTGAAAATAGTAAGGGAATCACGTTAAAGCACGTAGAAGCTTTGGTTGATGGTATAGATTTAAGTAAATACGATAAAGTTAAAGTTTTTTATAGTAAATTCTATAATACCTTCACGCAAAAACCAATGTTGGAAACAATAAAACCATGGAGTAAAGACTCATCCTTGATTGATAGCTCTCTGGCTGGTCCAACAACAGATTACGGCTATGAGTATGAACCACAAAATATTGAATTTATTTTAAAATCTTTGGTTCAAGATTACGTTGTAATTGCTCTTTACTCTGCTTTACTTGAAAGTGCAACGAGTGAGAATAGTGCTAGAATGGTTGCTATGGAATCAGCAAACAGAAACACTAAAGAGATACTGAACAAATTAGCATTGCTTTATAATCGTTCTCGTCAAGCAGCGATTACGACTGATTTAATTGAAGTTATAGGTGGTGCAGAATCTTTATAGAAATCTAAGGAATAGAAAATGAATATATTAAATATTGCAGCAGATATTACTAAACTAATAAAAAAGCAAAATCAAGATGCGGAAGTTACAATATATGAAACTAATAAGACTTCAGTTTCTCAGCGTCTATCAAAAATTGAGCAAATATCACAATCTAAAAATTGCACTGTAGGAATCAGAGCTATAGCAGGTAAAAACAAAGCTGCGTATATTTCTACAAACGATTTGAATAATCTGAGTGATACAGTAAGCCAAGTGGTAGAAATGGCAAAGAATGCGCCAGAAGATCCTTGCATTAATTTTGCTGTAAATGGTAGTAATTATATCTCTTCTGCAGATTTAAGTATCTCAGATAATAATGTTGTAACCGTTGATAACCTAAAAGAAATTGCTGAAGCTGCAGAAAATTCAGCCCTTGCACATAAGAGTATCACTAATTCTGAAGGAGCCTCTTCTTCATACGCTTTAGTGAATACAGTATTATCGACTGTTTCTGGTTTTATTGGCTCGTTTAGTAAATCAACCTTTGCTAATCAGGTCTCTGTTGTTGCTGGAAGAGAAAGTGAAATGAAGGTTGGTTACGATTATGATATAGCATGTAATTTTAGTGATTTAAAGTTGCCAGAGTTAATGGGAAAAGAAGCAGCAAAAAGAGCAGTTGATCAATTGAATTCACGTACAATGAAAACTGGTAAATTTCCAGTTATTTTTGAAAAAAGAGCAGCAAAAGGGCTAGTAAAAAGTTTTGCTTCTGCTATAAATGGGAGCAGTATTATAAGCAACAGTTCTTTCTTGAGGGGTAGTTTAAACGCTCAGATTTTCAACGATAGAATTAATATTATCGATGATCCATTGTTGCCAAGAGGCATAGCATCGAGACCATTTGATGGAGAAGGGATAACTAGCAAGAAAAATATATTTGTAAAAAACGGAATATTACAAAATTGGATTTTAGACTTATACTCGGCTAGAAAATTAGACTCAGAAACAACCGGAAGTGCAACTCGTGCAAGTAATGCTGCAGTTATTCCTGCAGCTAGTAACCTCTACATTGAGAATGGTGATGTATCGTTTGAAGAATTAATTCAGGAAGTGAAAGAGGGAATATATGTAACTGATTTATTTGGTTTTGGTGTCAATTTAATCAATGGCGATTACAGCCAAGGCGCTTCCGGATTTTTTATAGAAAATGGAAAAATAACGTATCCAATACATGAGATTACCATTGCTAGCAATTTGAAGGATATGTTTAGCAATTTAGTCGTTGCAGATGATCTAACTTTTTGTGGGCAATTTAATTCACCAACGATTAAAGTTAGCGAAATGACGGTTGCAGGTTCGCTTAACGATTAAAAAATTTATTTGCATCAAGTACAACAATTGTGTATTATTGTCATGTAATGTTAAGAATAGACTATGGAGTATAAAGGTTTAGTTTCAATAGCTAAGCTTAAAGCATTCTCAATCGTAATTTCAAAGTTTTTCATCACATTAGTAATGTTAGTTAATAATTTAGGAGTTGTTTAAATGGAATTTGGTAATGTAAAATGGTTTAATGCCGAAAAAGGCTATGGTTTCATCAAGCCAGAAGGTAAAGGGGGTGACGTTTTTGTACATATTAGCACATTGGAACGTTCGGGAATAAGACCTGAGGCACTTAAAGGAGAGAATAAAGAGAAGGGAATAAAAGGAGAAAGGGTGAGTTATGAGGTTAAAGAGGAGCGCGGTAGAAACGGAGAAGATAAAAAATCTGCAATAAATTTAAGATTGGAAGATTAATCTATTATGAAGTCTTTTAACAGGATTAACGTATTGTGAATAATTTTCATGAGATGGGTCTCCCAGCTTCGCTTAGACAAGCTCTAGATAAAAATAATCTTTTCGTCCCAACTCCGATTCAAATACAAGCGATTCCCTTAGCGCTACAAGGTAAAGATATTCTCGGATCTGCTCAAACGGGGACTGGAAAAACTTTAGCATTTGCTATTCCGTTGGTTGCTAAGTTGCTGAATGAGCCTAACACTGGTTCAGCTTTAGTCATCGTGCCAACCAGAGAGCTTGCGCATCAGGTAACAAATGAGATAAGAAAACTCTTATCTCAAAATTCTGCACTAAGGGTCGCTTTGTTGATTGGTGGTGAGCCTATTTTTAGGCAGCTAAATCAGCTTCAGAAAAAACCACAAATTGTAATAGGTACTCCTGGTCGTATTATAGACCATATTGAGCGTAAAACTTTGATTACTCGCAATGTTAGCGTTCTTGTGCTTGATGAAACGGATCGTATGTTTGATATGGGCTTTGGAGTTCAGATTGAAGAAATTATGAAGCATTTGCCTAAAATAAGGCAAACTCTTATGTTTTCTGCAACTCTTCCTGGAGATATAGTAAAACTTGCTGAGAAGTACCTTAATCGACCAGAACGTATTTCTGTTGATTGTGAGGTTACAACTTCTGTAAAAATTAAGCAAGAAATTGTTTATGCATCAGAATCAGAAAAATATGAAAAGCTTGTTACACAACTATGTCAGCGCGAAGGATCAATCATTATCTTTGTCAAAACAAAGCGAGGAGCGGATCAGCTAGCTAACAGATTGCACAAAGATGACTATAGCGCTTTAGCAATTCATGGTGATTTAAGGCAGCACAAGCGCGAAAGGGTCATTAATTCTTTTCGTCGTGGCCGTAATCAAATCATGGTTGCAACAGATGTTGCTTCTCGCGGCCTTGATATTCCCCACATTCAACATGTTATCAATTATGATGCACCACAATCGCAAGCTGACTATATTCATCGTATAGGTAGAACTGCACGCGCTGGAGCTGAAGGGTATGCGCTATCTTTTGTTACACCTCAAGATAAGAGAAGACTGCCTGTACTGGCAGACAAAGAAGGAGAGCTAAATTTTGATTGTAGTGTGCAATTTAAAAAACGTAACAGCAAAAAGGTCTTTAAAAGGCCAAGTACGTTAAAGACTAAATACGGTAGAAAAAAGATCAATGCATTTAAGAAGAAAAGCAGAGTACTAGAAAAAGCGTATTAAATAGGATTTACCTACAATTTGATAAGCGTAAAACTCGTCATTCCGCTACTCATTAGCGGAATCTATGCTGAGATATTGCGGTGCTATGACGTAGATCCAGAGTGGGATTCAAATTGGCTACAGCGAACTGCTGGATTTCAAATTTTTTAATAATTGTGTGCTATTCATTATATATGAGTTCCCACTTTTAAAGAGAATAGGAGATGATTTCCAAAAACTTAGAGGCAAGTTTGAATAGAGCACTATTCATTGCTTCTAATTTTAATCTTAAATATGCGAAAGTAGAACATTTATTGCTGGCGTTAACTAAAGACGTGGATGTAAATTACGTTTTATCAAGATGTAATATCAGAGCCGATGAAATCATCAGTATGGATAACATTCTATCAAGATGCAATATTAAGGCTAATGATTATAATAATAATATAAAAGGGTTTTTACAAAGCAGTTCTGAATTGATTATCAGTGGAGTTAAACCTAGCTCAATGTTTCAATGCATAATACACAGAGCAATAATACGGGCTCATAGCTTGGGAAAAAAAGAAATAAATGGAGCAAATGTTCTAGTAGAAATTTTGTCTAGGCAAGACTTATACGTTGAAAATCTATTGCAGAAACAAAATGCGAAAGATTCCAATTTGATTTACCATATATCTAATATGAAATACTTGAGCGATATAGATGAATACACCACCAATCATAAAGTAAAACTTGATAAAAATAATGACGCTCCTACTACAGTAAATAAAGGTGAGCTACTAAAAGATGAGGAAATTCTACAAAGTTATTGTAAAAATTTAAATGACTATGCAAGAAGCAAAAAAATAGATTATGTTATTGGTCGTGATTATGAGTTAAATCGCACTATAGAAATATTATTGAGGCGTAGAAAAAACAACCCTTTATATGTTGGAGACCCAGGTGTTGGCAAAACAACAATAGTTGAGGGTTTGGTACTCAAGATCATTGAAGGCAGTGTTCCAAGTGCGCTCAGGTCCAGTATAATTTATGCTTTGGATTTAGGATCACTCCTTGCAGGGACACGCTACAGAGGTGATTTTGAAGAGAGAATAAAATCTATAATAAAAGCAATTGAGGCAAAACCAGGTGCTATCCTTTTTATTGACGAAATACACACTATCATTGGAGCAGGTTCTACAAGTGGTAGCTTTCTTGATGCAGGTAACCTACTCAAACCTGCGCTTGCAAGAGGTACACTGCGTTGTATAGGTGCAACTACATATAGAGAATACAGCGCTAGTTTTGAAAAAGATAAAGCACTAGCGAGAAGGTTTCAAAAAATTAATGTTAAAGAATCTTCTGTTAATGAAACGATAAAGATACTAGATGGCATAAAGCACTACTATGAAGGGTATCATGGAGTATATTATACAAAGAATGCCATTAGGTCTGCGGCTGAACTTTCGCATAAGTATATTACTGGGCGAATATTACCTGATAAAGCGGTTGATGTTATTGATGAGGCAGGGGCATATTGTAAATTGCTAAGAAACAGGGGTAAAATTGTAAATAGTAGAGATATTAAGAATACCATTACTAGAATTACAAATGTGCCTTGTGGATCTGAATCTGATGATTTGCAGAAAGTAAAATCTTTAAAAGCTAATCTAGAGAAGGTGATTTTTGGCCAAGAGCAGGCAATAGAATCTCTTGTTAGTTCTATTAAAATTGCTAAATCTGGGTTGAGAAATTACAATAAGCCTTTAGCAAATTATCTTTTTGCAGGACCAACCGGTGTTGGTAAAACCGAGCTAGCAAAACAATTATCAGAAAGCATGGGCATGAATCTTATACGCTTTGATATGTCCGAATATATTGAATCTCATACGATATCAAGGATGATTGGTTCTCCTCCTGGATATGTAGGTTATGATCAAGGTGGATTACTCACAGAGTCTGTATCTAACAATCAATATAGTGTTGTGCTGCTTGATGAAATTGAAAAGGCTCATAGCGATATCTATAATATATTGCTACAAATTATGGATTATGGCTGCGTTACAGACACTTACGGACGTAAAGTTAACTTTTCCAATATAATTTTAATTATGACAACTAATGCAGGAGCAGTTGAACGCAGCAAAAGTTTTGTTGGCTTTGGGCATAAAAATTTTAACATTGGTGATAGTGAAAAAGCGATAGAACAGGTTTTTAGCCCTGAATTTCGTAATCGTCTTGATGCGATTATTTCTTTTTCCGACTTAAGTACGGATGTGATTTTGCATATTGTGGATAAATTTGTCCTAGAACTGAAAAAGCAACTGACACAAAAAGGCATAAACTGCTTGGTAGAGGATGAAGTGAAATCTTATCTTGTACAAATGGGTTATAGTAAGGAAATGGGAGCACGTCCGATAGAGAGACTTATTGAAAAAGAGATAAAAAGTTACTTAGCGGAAGAAATACTGAATCGTAAATTAATAAAAGGAAAGAAATTAAGAATCTATATGAATAAAGTAGAAAATAAAATTGCTTTTGATATAGTTTAAAATCCTTGTATTGAACTTCATCTTTGTTACAATCTATAACTTAAGTTCAATTTGAATTATAGTGATAAGTGATAAAGTAAAACAAGTCCTAAGCTACTACGAAAGTGAAAACCCTGGGGTAAAAGCAAATCTTACTCGTATTCTCATGCATGGAAAGCTTGGCGGTACTGGCAAGTTAGTGATTCTGCCAGTAGATCAAGGATTTGAGCATGGTCCAATTAAAAGTTTTGAAGTTAACCCTGATGCTTATGACCCACATTATCATTTTCAGCTTGCGGTTGATTCGGGAGTAAGTGCATATGCTGCTCCACTTGGTATGATTGAAGCTGGTGCTGCAACTTATGCTGGAATGCTCCCACTTATTTTGAAACTTAATAGTTCCAACTCTTTACATTCAAAGGATCTAACCTCTGATCAGGCAATAACCTCTTCTGTGAAAGATGCGCTGCGTTTGGGCTGCTTAGCTGTCGGATTTACTATATATCCTGGTTCTGCTAAGTGTTTCGATATGATGGAAGAAGCCCGTGGAATCATAGCTGAAGCCAAATCTTATGGGCTTGCAGTAGTGCTATGGTCTTATCCACGCGGTGAAGGAATTTCCAAAGAAGGTGAAACAGCGGTTGATGTTATTGCCTATGCTGCACACATGGCAGCTTTGCTTGGCGCTAATATAATAAAAGTAAAACTTCCAACTAAATATTTGGAAAGGGAGAAAATAGAAACAGAAAATATTGAATCATTACCTAAAAGAATTGAATATGTTAAAAGATCTTGTTTTGCAGGAAAAAGAATAGTAATTTTTTCTGGTGGCGAGTCGAAATCAGTGAATGACATATGCAATGAAGCGAAAGAAATTAAGCAGGGTGGTGGTAATGGTTCAATCATTGGACGTAACACTTTCCAACGCAAAAGGGAGGAAGCTTTATCTATGCTAAAAGATATAATGGATATCTACACATAAAAAACGGCTGGGTGGCAGAATGGCTTATGCAGAGGACTGCAAATCCTTTTATACCGGTTCAATTCCGGTCCCGGCCTCTTTCATTTTCTATATCTTGTAAAAGTTGCTCAATTCAACAGTAGCTTTAAGTGTGTAACCTATAGAGAAAATTATTCATAAGTAAAATCAATTTCTTTTCAAGTTATGGTTATACTCTTATAGCGTTTCATGGTAAAAAATAAACTAAAAATAAGCAAAGTGTTTTACAAAATGATATTACGTGATTTATTGTTTTTACTGCCGCCCGAAGTTGCTCACTCTTTGGCAATTATGGCATTAAAGAAAATACCTTATAAGAATCCTATAGAGCTACCAGAATCTTTGAGTGTGAATTTTTTTGGTAATAAGCTCAGAAGCCCCGTGGGTCTGGCTGCAGGTTTTGACAAGAATGCAGAAGTTATAAGGCCTATGCTTTCATTTGGTTTTGGATTTATTGAAACTGGTACTGTAACTCGTAATCCACAATATGGAAACAAAAAACCAAGAATTTTTCGGTTAATTAAAGATCAAGGGGTAATTAACAGATTGGGATTTAACAATAAAGGAATAGACTACTTTCTTAAACAAATAGATAAAACCAAGCTTGATGATTGCATTTTTGGCATCAACATAGGAAAAAACAGTACATCAAAGGACCAAATCAGCGATTATGTTGACTTAATAAAGATAGTATATGGAAAAAGCAATTATATAGTGCTGAACATCTCATCCCCAAACACGCCTAATTTACGCAATCTGCACAATAAGCAAGAATTATTGGAATTGTTGAAATCCGTAACTCTAACCCGGAAATCAATTGATAATTCTAAATCCATACCAATAATATTAAAAATCTCACCAGATATAGATCAGCAAACGAAAGAAAATATCGCTGAGCTTGCGTTGGAATATAAGATTGACGGATTAACAGTGAGCAACACTACGATCAGTCGGAATAACTTACATTCCCACCACAACGAGAGTGGTGGGTTGAGTGGCAAACCGCTGTTTAAACTTTCAACCGAGTTATTGAGCGATATGTACAAACTTACTAAGGGCAAAATATTGTTGGTAGGATGCGGAGGAATCTCAAGTGGTGCTGATGCATATAAAAAAATAAAGGCAGGAGCTTCTTTGGTGCAGTTGTACACTGCTCTCATATACCACGGACCTCAAGTTGTAAACAAAATTAATCTAGAACTTGCAGAACTAATAAGGAGAGATGGATTTAGTAACATTAGTGAGGTGGTGGGTTGTATACATTAAACATCTTCTCTGTCACCTAAGTAGCCGACACTGGAATAACATCGATGAATCATTATTCAAATAATGGTTATGCAAGAAGTCTATTAAACTGTATATTTTGGAAGTTGTTGGTATTATTTTAATAAAACAAAACTAATTCTTTGGTATAAAGGTGTGGTAGGAAGTGTTATTCTTTTAAATAATGGGTATGAAGAGTTTGAATGATGCAATATCTAAGATCATTGATTATAAATTTACAAATTATGCAATATTAGAAGAGGCACTAACTCACCCAAGCGTAAATAAAAGGAATAGCAAAAACCAGATTGTAAGCTACGAAAGACTAGAGTTTTTGGGCGATAGTGTTTTGAATATGGTTGTATCTGCCACACTGTTTAAACTATTTCCTGAAGAAAAAGAAGGAGCATTGGCAAAAAGAAAGACGGATTTAGTTTGTGGCAACACCATTGCTAATGTTGCTAAAGAAATAAAATTAGGCAGCTTTATCATCATGAATAATAGTGAACGCTGCAATGGAGGGAGATGTAACTTAAAAAATTTAGAAAACTCGCTTGAAGCACTAATAGGTGCAATTTATATTGATGGCGGGCTTGAAAATGTTGAAAAATTTATTATCCAATATTGGGAAAAGCTAGCTAAAGGCATGCTTGACCCCCCTCAAGATCCTAAAACCTCACTGCAAGAGTGGACTCAGAAAAACAAATTGCCTTTACCAGAGTATGAGCTTGTAAAACAAACTGGACCAGCGCACAATCCTGAATTTACTATATCAGTTTGCATAGAAGATTATGGTAAAGTTTCTGCATGCGCTTCTAGTAAAAAGATTGCTGAACAAAAAGCTGCTGAGTTGATGCTAGAAAAAATTGGAAAAGACGCTTCAGTTTAGGCAAAATAGGCATTAATGTAAATTTTAAGGAAGCTAATAGCGTTTAGGGTAAATGGTCAATTTAAGGAGAAGCATAGTATTATTCATAAAAAAGTTGATCTACCAAAAATCAAGCCTTATGTAGTGGAATATCAATGGCTGTTGTCGGAGATGCGGAAAAAAAGAAGTAGCAAGTTACCAAAAGGTGTTATGCCAGATACATTTGGTCCAAGAGTTGTTTTGTGAAGTTGACAGAGTCAAGGAGAATGAAAGTTTTAAAAAATAGCATATTTTTTAATTATAAAAATTTGATATTAACTGTTGTTGGTTGATTGAGTAAAAACCAGTGAATGGTCACGTTAAAACATATTTTTAAATTTCTGCCAAAATCCTGGTTTATTATCATTAACCTTTGTAAATGTTATATTTAAACTGTATTTCGGATCATTTGGCACGTCGTATTTTATGCTAAATGTTGAAACTTTATCGTTATTGTAAATATGTACATCATCATATGATAGCTTTGTTGTGTAACACTTTACATACTTTTGCTTATCATGCACTAAATCACCTGACTCCCTTTCTAGTTCCACAAATTTCGTTTTTTTCTGACATTCCTTCATTTTTATTAAATCCTTATCTAGTGATATTGAAACTGGCAACGTATTTCCAGCATATTCTTTAGCTAAAAGTTCACTTTGAGGATACATTTTTATTTCCCTGCCAAAATGTGAGTCTATGAAATTATTACTCCAAAATTTATCGCCAGAATGCACGTACTCATCAGTAGCATACGGCACCCCACCATAATTGCATTGAACTTTGTAATCTCCAACACCGTTGTTTTGAAAAAAATCATGAATAGCAGTGTAGCTACCGGCAGCATCATTTATATAATCCATTACTTTATTCCTTAAATTTTTAGTTCATTATATCATAATCATTATGCCAATCAATCAAAAAAGCTCTCCCTTGCTGTTTTTAAAACTGATTTTGAGCAAGCGCTCTCGATTAGTTGGGAGCGTATTTGTAAGATTGTGACATTCGTGCCTCCCAGTTTTTCACATACTGCTGAATCAATTCAGGATAATCTGTAATAATTAATAAATTTTCAGCATTTCCTTTTTTAGCTGTCTTACTAAGGTTAAATGACCCTGTGATGACTTTTTGATTGTCAACAATCATTATCTTATTATGAGCAATCTTTGGCTTATCATCGATCCAAATTGGTACTCCACCTGAAAATAATTCATTTATAACACTATATTTTGAGTAGAGTTGCGATTTATCTAAGATGACTTTCACATCAACACCGCGTTCTTTAGCATTAATCAAAGATTTTGCAACTGTTCCAAGAGTAAATGTATATTCTTGAACTAAGATAGATTTTTTAGACTGATCTATTACGTTGATTATCGGTACAGCACAATCTTCTCCAGGTGAAAAGCAAACCGTAGCTTTTGGGCAGGGCGAAAATATAAAACCCGCATAGTAATACAGAGAAAAACACATTAACAAGAATAAAAAGTGAAAAAGCCTCACAACAACCCACCCCCGGATATACGGCGATAGGCTACATTATAATTTAATCACCTGTCAATAGACTTCTTGCATAGTTTTTGGCAACAACCGTTAGAAACGAAAAAACTTACTTGACAAACTCCGCCAGCCCCCTTATCATGAAACTGAAGGTATTCAGTTATCTTCATCTGTGCAGATTAAACAGCAAGAAAACAACGTAGTTGGCGTCTTATTTTTAATTTTTTGCACTATGTGCACCTTATGTCTTCACAATATTTCTAGGTTTTTACCTACACAAGCTGAAACGCGCTTATAAGTCGTTTAAGACAGTATAGTACGCCAATTTGCAGGATTAGGGAGTGACAACTAGCTAACACGGGGTTTCTTTTGCCTTTTTTTCTGCTTAGTAAATTTCTTAAACATTTAAACTAAGGTGAGTTGCATTTAAAAGCAGCTAAATTGCAGTGTTTAAGACTTAAAAAACGCCAATGTTCTAAAATAGATATTAGCTGGGGCTTCTTTTGCCTTTTTTTTCGCTTGGTAAATTTCTTAATGTTTATAGCTAACATGAAGCTAAGTACGAACTTTGTTAAATACAACAAATGGTGTCATCCCAGTGCTCCTTTTTTTGTCATCCGAGTAGCTGACACTGGGATCTATTTTGCATGTAACTCCAATTGTGTTTTGGCATAAAACGCGACGCGTATTAGACTTATTTGCAAGCAAAGCTTGCTAGATCCAAGTAGTCAGGGCACTGGGATGACATCATAGGGACACTGGGATGACACCCTGACAATCGTCATCCCGCTACTTGTTAGCGGATGAGATACCGCGGCGGTATGACGGTTCGTGGCGGTATAATGAAGCTTGAAAGCGGATCACCTTTCACGACCCGTGTTTACTTCATTCACTTTAGGAGTATTAACAGGCGTTATTGCCGGGTTCTCAAGCTTTGTTGCCTGCTTCAAACCCTCGCTTACACTTTTGTCCTTTAAAATTTCATCAAGCTGCTTACTCTTTTGTTGCTCTTCGTTATTTGACGTATCTCTTTGAGCATCTTCTCTCATGTCATGAGTATTCTCCACACTCTTTTCATCCTCACCCAAAAGTTTTTCTAATATTTTCTTAACAAAGCGCTTCAGAAGACTCAAAAACCCTTCTTCTTTTTGATTTTCTTGTGGTTGAGGCGTGGTATCTTTTTTGTCCGGCTCAGTGTTGAGCTTCTCTTTTACAGAACTCTTGCTCACTGAGGGACTAACGATGTGCTCTGATGGCTGTGTATCTGTTTGTACAGAAGCCTCAGAAGTCTTTTTTTGTCCACTCTGTTCAACACTTTTACCTTCTGTTGTAGTTTCTCTAAGAGTGTTAGCTGCTTCTTGAAATTTTTTGTCATTTTTTAATTCTGCAACTTTTTCACTTGTGAAGATGCCCTTCCCTTTATATTGTTGGTCAAGCTCAGCAATTCTTTCAAAATCTTGACGTGCTTTTTCATCTGCACGTCCTTCTTGACTTTCAAGTTTCTGATTCAATTCTGCAACGTTTTTCATTTTGTTCTCAAGCTCCTTACTTTTCACAGCTTTTAGAGCCTTTGTTCCTTTTGCGATATAATTAACCTTCTCTTCTAATGAAGTACCTTCTGGAAAAGCACCTGGAGAACGTTCAAAGACGTCTTTAAACTTTTTTTCAACACTTTCTTGAGATGTCTGGGCCATACCTATTACCTATTAAAACATATCATATAACCAGTATATTAGCTAATTATATAAAAAACAGTTAACATAACTTGTGGTAGAGCGTCCTATTTATATCTTTTTCATTAAAATGCTATTTATTTATTAACTTAAAATATATAACAATATAGAAATGAAAAACAGCCCATTAGCAGTAGTATTCGATTGGGATAATACCTTAGTTGACACTCAAGATAATATTTTTAATGCTATTAAGCATACCATAAACTCAATGGGGTATAGTAATAAAGCTGCTGATAGAAATTCCCATGAGTCGAGAAAGAGCTATATGGTCAATTTATTTGGCGATCAGTGGAAAAAAGCGAATCAGATATATCAACAATACTTAGATAATGCGCTATTACAAAACATTGCTCTGAATCAAGGAGTAGAGGAAATGTTGCAGACACTGAAAAGCCACAATGTTTATCTAGCAATAGTAAGTAATAAGAAAAATACTAATTTACGTGAAGAAGTTACCTATTTTAAACTGGATTCTTACTTTGAAAGAGTGGTTGGGTCATGCGATACCGCGGAAGATAAACCATCTGCAACCCCACTGCTATTTGCACTAGAAGAGAGTACGTTGCCTATAAATAGAGAAAATGTGTTTTTCGTTGGTGATAGCATCACAGATGTTCTGTGTGCACAAAATGCCAATTGTTTACCTATTATATACGGTCAATCAATAAGCGGTTATGAAGATTTGTTATGTTTTCAACATTTTGATAAACTTACAGATTTTGTAATAAAGTATTTAGAAGATAGGTAATGACAGAGATTGCCAGCATAAAAAGGCGCTTTTGCGCGTATTTAATAGATGTAGCAATTTTATTAATTCCAACTTTATTAATTATACTGCTATTAGAGGATTCTCCGTTGATCTTACATCTATCATACATGTGTGTAAATTGTAGTTACTTCACATATTTTATATCTTCAAAGGCCCAAGCAACTCCCGGCCAACAGTTACTGAATATATATACTATCAATTTAGATAATTCTAAAATAGACTTGAATTTAGCGTTTGACAGAAGCACTTCCCAGTTTTTTCTTCCTTTGTTAAACAGTGTAGCAGTTATCCTTACTGAATTTTTGCAAGATCAGGAAGTATTAGTGAATGTCTTGAGTGCATTGAAAGTAATGATAGTGCTGCTCACTCTCTGCTGGTATCTAGTTGCTTGTTTTTCTAAAAAGAAACAGACATACCACGACATGCTATTTAATACGGTTGTTATCAAAGGAACTATTAAATGAGTTGCTATAACTATCGTTATCATATAAATTATGCTGATGAATTGAACTAAGGGAAGATTATGAATGAAGAGATAGTAAAACATTTGAATAAATTATTGACCAATGAGCTGACTTCTGTACGCCAGTATCTTTTGCATTTTGCGATTCTCAAAAATAATGGAATTAATAGACTTGCAGAAAAGGTAAAAAATGAGCTTAACGAAGAACTTGAACATGCAAACAAGTTGGCAGAAAGAATTTTGTTATTTAAAGGAGTTCCAAATTTTCAGGATACAAACGAAATATCAAAGCATGATGGAAAGTTTACAAAAGACACAATACGGAAAATCTTAGAAGCTAATTTGAAATTAGAGGGAAAAGGTATTAAGGATATCAAAGAAACGATTTCTATCGCTGAGAAAGAAAAAGATTTTGTTAGTGTAATGTTATTAGAAGAGATGTTAAAAAATGAAGAAGAGCACTTCCATTGGATTGAGAAACAGATTGACCTTATTGAACTAATGGGTGTTGAAAACTATTTAAGAACACAAATATAGAGTGTTAAAAAAAATAGTATTTATTTTAATTGTACCTTGCTTGCTCCTTTTTTTATTAGGATTATGGCAAGTATTCAGATTGAACTGGAAGAATAATATTATCAAAAATATGAGTCTTCCAGTTGTTCATCTATTGCCCAATAACGACCTTGAAAAATTTAACTATAGGCATGTCAAGATCGATGGGATTCTAAGTGACATAGAACTATATGTTTTTGCAGGGCAATATGGATATCATGTGTTATCTCCTATGCTACTTACTACTGGAAATTATATGCTAGTGAACAAAGGAATAGTTAAAGAAAAAAAAGAGGAAAGAGCAAAAATTGAAAAAGTAGCTGCAGGTGGAGTTTTATATTGCAATAGCAGTAAAAGCAAAAATTGGTTTATCAAGAACGATACTACTTCGAATACATGGTTTACCCTGAGTACAGAAGAAATTTCCAATGAGTTAGGTATTAAGCTAGAGAAGTGTATATTGTGGCCGAACAATTTTGGCAGCAAAGTAGCTATACAGCCAATGAAGCATTTGGAATATGCAATCACTTGGTTTGCACTTTCCTTAATTTGGTTGATTATGTGCGTAATTTACTATAGGCAAAACCTCAATAAAGCTTGAAGCTTTCTGTACATAAAATTAGAGAAGTAGTTATTCATCTTTATCACTACCAAGTTCTTTTAACATACTGTAATTGCCTTTTCTGAATCTACTTTTTAAAGACATAACTCCACTTTCGCTAATACCACTAAGGCTCAGTGCAGCTCCACCTAGCTGCAATCCTATCTCAGATGTTTCAGGAATAATTTTACTAGCTCCTAGATCTCTATAAACCTCCACATTACTCAGATCTGGTAAGCGTATTACAATATTTACATGCGGAAAATTTGCTGCAACTAAAGAAACAACTTTTTTTATAGTAACTTCATTCTTTATTGAAATAACGAGAGCTTGAGCTCTTTCTATTCCTACCGATTTTAAAATTTCACATCTTGTAACATCTCCAAGATATATAGGAAAACTATCACTTTTTCCTTCTTTGACTATTTTCGATTGAATATCTACAACAACGTAACTTAAATGCTCTGCCGTAAGCATTTTTGTTACCATATATCCCACTCTACCAAATCCAGCAACTATCACATGGTTATAAAGATCTTGTGTATCTGTTTCAACAGCTTCATCATCTAATATTGTTTTCTCAGTGCTAAATGAGTTTGCTATCCAATCTCCAAGCCCTGATAAAAGAGGAGTGAAAGCCATGGTTACTGTAGTTACCATCATAAGTACTTGAGCGATTTCACTTGGTAGCACATTTAGCTCATCTGCTAAGCGAAATAAAATAAACGCAAATTCACCGCCTTGTGAAAGCAGTAACCCAGCTTGTATAGCAGGTGCACTCTTAAACCCAAAAAATCTACACAATATATATATAATAGATGTTTTTAAAACGATAAGGATAATCGATAATAAAGTAATTAGTGGTAACTTATTGAGTAAAAGTTCGGTATTGATGGACATACCAACAGTCATGAAAAATAAGCCAAGAAACAAATCTTTAAATGGCAATACTGCGTGTTCTACTGAGTGTCTATATTCTGTTTCTGCAACTAACAATCCAGCAACAAATGCACCTAATGCTAACGATAAATGGAATTGCTCAGTAATAAATGCTGCTCCTAATACTATTAAAAGCGTTGTTGATATAAAGATCTCATTACTTTCCATTTTAGCAATAACCGAAAATAAAGGTCTAAGCAATAATCTACCAGTTATAAATATCAGCACTAATGCAATAGCTGCTTGCACCAATGAACCTGCCAATGAGCTTATCAGGCTGTGCTCAGAATTGCCAGTAAGTAAAGGTACCAATACTATTAATGGTACCACTGCAAAATCTTGCATTAATAGCACTGCTATCGACAATCTACCAACCTGACTTGCTTGAGAACCTTTTTCTTGCAGAACCTGCAACACTATTGCTGTTGAGGATAGCGCAAGCCCACCACCAATAACTGTTGCTATATTCGTATTCACTCCGAAAGCAAGAGCGATGCACCATATTGCTACCATGGTAACTATAACTTGAAGAGAACCGAACCCAAATACATGAATACGCATAGCGATCAGGCGTTCAAATGTCAATTCAAGGCCTATAATGAATAATAGAAAAACTACACCAAATTCTGCAAGATTATCCATTGCTTCAGCTGAGTGTATCAGATTAAATCCGTGAGAACCAATAACTGCACCTGCAACGAAGTAACCAAGCACTGGACTAATATTCATTTTCCAAAATGCTATGACTATAAACACAGCAGCAGAAAGCAAAATTATAATATCAAACAAATGCTGAGAGCCACTGTGCATGATATTTAACCTGTAGAATTAGACCATTTAATTGAGCAGCCAATACTTGATTTTTGGTCAATTGGAGAATTACCAGTTTCTGCAATAAATTTCATAGCTTGAAATAAGTCACTACTTCCTACTTCATAGCTTTGAACCTTTTCTTTTTTTGCGTTGTTAAAACGTCCACGATAGCAAAGGTTTAAATTGGAATTAAAGCCGAAAAAGTCAGGAGTGCAAACAGCCCCGTATTCTTTAGCTATTTTCTGTGTACTATCAATTAAATATGGAAATGTAAACTTATTTTCCTTGGCAAAATTAATCATATTTTCAAAGGAATCTTCTGGATATTCATTTACATCATTTGGCATTATTGCAATGGTGTTTACCTGATAATCTTTTTTCAATTGATCAACATCGCTTACCAGATTACTAATAATTGACTGAACGTAAGGACAGTGATTGCATATAAACATTACAATAAGACCATTTTTTCCACAACAGTCACTTAATGTATAGTATTTATTGTCTACTCCCAAAAGATTAAAATCTTTTGCAGTAAAACTAAAATCGACTTTAGGAGTATTCAGAGCAACCATAGACTATTATTATACCACATGTAATTTACGGTCTTATTATTTAAATGTCAAACGGTTTCTATGTATACTGTTTGCATATTCTTTTTTAGTATTATAATTATAAAACTTATGTTCATAACTTTCGAAGGAATAGACGGCTCTGGTAAAACAACACAATCTAAGCTACTTGCAAATCATTTTAAGCAAATTAACGGCGAAAATAATGTGGTATTGACTCGAGAACCAGGTGGCACTAACTTTGCAGAAAAGATAAGAGGAGTGTTGTTAACGAATAATATTGATCCTATTTCTGAACTCTTGCTACTTATTTCGATGAGGCGCGAACATATGAAAAAATTAATATTACCAGCTCTTGCAGAAGGAAAAATAGTGATTTGTGATCGGTTTATTGATTCAACTATTGCATACCAAGGATATGGGCTTAGTGTTGATTTAGGGCTAATAAGGGACTTACATAAGTTAGTAGAAATTAAATGTCCAGATATTACATTTATTCTAGATATTGATGTTAAAGTTGGGTTAAATAGAGCAAAAGACAAGAATAAATATGAAGAAATGGATGTTAATTTTTACAATAAGGTCAGAAAAGGATTTCAGGAAATAGCCATAAAAGAGCCCGTTAGGTGCAGTGTTATCACTGGAATTGAAACAAAAAATGATAATCACGTACACAATGAAATTATTGATAAAATCACCTAGCTTGTGATAGAAAATTATCAATTTCAGGTAACATTATTTCATATGAATAACTTTTTGTTTGAGTAGCTAAAAAATCCTGTATTTTGTCTGGATCTTCTTCACTTATCATCTTATATGCCCTTGCGAGGTTCATTAATTCACTTCTATTTTTTTTATTGCTTACTTCAGTAATAGTAAAAAATTGATCAAAATGGTCTAAGAGGTCTTTATTTTTTATTGAAGACACAATATTGTCAATTTCTTTCACATATAATGCAAGTTTGTGTGCTTTACTACGATCTTCAAAACAAAGATTAACAAGCACGTTACGAAACCTATCTTTCGTAGTACTTCTCACTTCTGCTAATAAGGACTTAATATTTTCTTGGCAATGCACTCTCTTTACCGATTCAGCCGGTTCAACCATACCAAGAACATTCTTTACCAAAGATTTTTCTTCACAACTAAATATGAACATTTAATAACCCATCGATAAAGTGAAGAGCAAGAACATAGCCGGAAGTAAAAACGGAGCTAATACATTTTGTGACGCAGGGAAAATAAACCAGGTAACAGTTGCTATTGACACAGTTACAAATAATCCTGATAAACATAATTGTGCTTTTCTTCTATAATTCTGATCAATAACTGTACTTACACCAATAGAAGCTATATCAATCATTACTCACACCTCATTAAACATTAATACTAACTGAATGATAGCATTATTGTGATGAAAATGCAATATTATGAATATTTTAATACAATTTATATTGACAGTTACAATTCTGAATGTTTTATTGCAGCGTTAGCTGATTAGCATTTTTAAGATGAGGTCAACTCTCATAGAGAGAGGATTTTTTTATTTTCTCATTCTTCTCATTTTCCTCTCTAACAATTTTTTTTCCATTTAATATGTCCTTTATTTCATCTCCTGTTAAAGTTTCAAACTCCAGTAGATTTTCGGCAATGAGATCTAAGCCTTTCTTATGCTTGGTCAAAATGTCTTTTGCTTTTTCATAGCAAGAAGATACAACTTTCTTCACTTCTTCATCTATAAGTTTTAACGTATCTTCAGAAATTATCTCAGAACCATGTATGGTTTGTTCGCGATTGTGATAGATCGGGCCTATTTTGTCACTCATTCCCCATTTTGTTACCATAGCGCGTGATAAATCAGATGCTTGTTTTATATCCGAAGATGCACCGCTTGTGACTTTATCGTAGCCAAAAATTAGCTCTTCTGCCACTCTTCCACCCATTGCAACAGTTATATCTGCTAGCATCTTTTCTCTTGTGAGGGACACTCTATCTGTTTCTGGTAGTCTCATAACTAAACCGAGTGCCCTACCGCGTGGAATAATTGTTGCCTTGTGTATAGGATCAGAAGCAGGCATATTAACAGCAATCATCGCATGACCAGCTTCATGGTATGCAGTCAGTCTCTTTTCCTCTTCTGTCATAATGAGAGATCGCCTTTCTACGCCCATCATCACTTTATCACGTGCATATTCGAAATCATCCATGGTAACAATCTTCTTGTTTCTTCTTGCAGCGATAAGTGCAGATTCATTCACCAAATTTGCTAGATCAGCCCCTGAAAAACCTGGTGTTCCTCTTGCAACTGTTTTCACGTTTACATCTGGTGCTATTGATATTTTCTTTATATGAGTATTTAATATCTTTTCACGCCCATTTATATCGGGTAAAGAAATAGTAATCTGTCGGTCAAAACGACCAGGTCTAAGCAGTGCTGGATCTAAGACATCCGGACGGTTAGTCGCAGCAATTATTATTACACCTTCATTAGACTCAAAGCCATCCATCTCAACTAATAACTGATTTAATGTTTGTTCTCTTTCATCATTGCCGCCACCAAGAGCAATGCCACGATGTCTACCCACCGCATCTATTTCATCTATAAAAATTATACAAGGAGCATTTTTCTTGCCTTGATCAAACATATCACGAACACGACTTGCACCAACACCCACAAACATTTCAACAAAATCAGATCCAGAAATACTAAAGAATGGCACATTAGCTTCTCCTGCAATTGCACGAGCAAGTAAAGTTTTACCAGTTCCAGGAGAGCCAATCAAAAGGCACCCTTTTGGTATTTTTCCACCTAATATTTGAAATTTTTGCCTTTGTTTAAGAAAATCAACGATCTCTACTAGCTCTTCTTTTGCTTCATCAATTCCGGCAACATCATCAAATGTTACTTTTTTTCCACTAGTCATGAGTCTAGCCCTTGACTTGCCAAAGCTTATAGTTCTGTTGCCCCCCGCTTGTGTTTGTTTAAGAAAGAATAGCAAGAAGCCAATAAAGATAAATGTTGGGACCCATGAGATAAGTAATCCACCAATTACGTTCATGGCAGAATCTCCAGTTGAAAAGGAGAATCTCACTTTTCTATCATGTAAATTTTTTATTAGGTCGCTATATATGACACCGCTTGAATTGAAACTTGAACCGTCCCTGAACTTGCCTTCAATGCTCTGGTTTTTTATGACAATATTTTCTACATCATTGTCTTCTAGTCTAGTTAAAAATTCCGAAAAAGGTATAATTGTTTTACTTTTACCTACATTTCCGCTGAACTGAATATAAGCAACTGAAATAAGAACAATAATTACTAACCAGATCAATAAGCCTTCTAAAAATTTTTTCATTTCTATTTCTAACTAAATACTAATCAAGCTTACCAAATTTTGTTTTATCGTGCTATTAATAATGCATTGAACCTTATCGTCATTGGTATTTTTTCCGTTATAATTTACATCAGGATAAGCAAGCACCTTTCCATCTTTTAGCACTACAGGCAAAGAATAGAAAACTTCAGGGCAGCAGTTGTAATCCTTCAGAAATTCAGGAACTTTTTGTGTTTTTTTTAATGGAGCGATGATAACTGAACACTCTTGATTTCCGAGTATTGTGCAGCTAAATCTGTTATCCCATTGAGTAGGTTCATTTAAAGGTAGGTTTAAGGTAATTTCTTGTATCTTTGACGATTCTCTAATTATCAAGATATTTTCTCCATGTTTTCTTATTTTACACCTAGAAAGTGTACAATTAACATTACTATCCTTTTGCAATATTTTATTAAATATTACGATAAGGCTGTTGTACCTTGGTTTATAATGTTTACTGGCAATTGCCATTATGGAGTAAAGAAGAAGCCTCAAGGCTATTTCCTCTGGCAATTGATAAAACTCACTTAGTTTAATTTCAATATAACCAAGATCATGCACATTAACGCAGTCATTAAACGCAAGGCGTGTGTAGTGCATCAACGCTTTTGCAGCTCTTTTCATATGAAGGGCTGTGAGGCATATTCGCTCTGTTAAAATCTCTTGATTATCACTTGCTTTAAGTAAGTTACGGTATAAAGTTCGCCTGTATTTTAAGTCATAGTTGCTTCTATCTTCGATCCATTTTAACCGATGAAGCTTAGCGTACTTTTCTATTTCACTACGACTAAAATTTAACAATGGCCTAAATATATAAATACCATTTAGGAAAGACTTGTAGTCCATTGATGATAATCCATCTACGCCACTACCTCGCTCTAATCTTAACAAGAACGTTTCTGCTTGATCATCTTTGTGATGAGCAACAAGTAAATATTTAACATTATTATTTTTACACCACTCTGCTAGTAACTTATACCGTGCTTTTCGTGCCTGTAACTGAATATTGCCTTTAATATTTTGCTTCTCCCAATTTAATATGAACGATTCCTTTGCTCCAAGTTCCTTTGCATAACTTACAACAAAATCAGCTTCTTTTTGAGACTCTGAACGTAACCCATGATTTACTGTTAATGCTATAGGAAGTGGAAGCTTGTTTTTTTTTGCCCAGTTATTCATTAAGTGCAGTAAGATTATACTATCTACACCACCTGATACTGCAACTGCAACTTGATTATTATAGAAAGCAAAACTATTAACCACATTTTGAAATAATAACTCTAATTCCATTATGCCTCTTGATGGCCAGATAGTCTCTACGTCATACAGCGACTTATTTGTGGTATATATAGATCCCGCTAACAAGCAACGAAATATGACAAGTTTGTCCTTTTTTGTCTACCCCAGTGCCCTTTCTTTATGTCATCCCAGTGCTTGACACTGGGATCCAGGTTTTAATGCAAGAAACTATTTCTTTATTCCAGAAAATGAAAATTCCACTCTACGATTTTTAGCATGCTCTTTTTCATATTTAGAATTTCTAGAATCATCTTTTACATTAACCAAAGGCTCAGTTTCACCTTTAGAAGCAGTTTTTATTCTGTTTTCTATGTAGGGTGTACAACTAACCATAAATTTTTTAGCTGCATCTGCCCTTCTAGCGCCTAGCGCAAGATTATATTCATGAGAACCACGGTTGTCAGTGTGACCAGTTAAAGTAACCTTCGCGTCAGGGTTATCTTGTAACACCTCCATTACGTCAAGTAATGCATCTGCACTTACTTCATCAATACTAGATTCATCATAACCAAAGAAAACTCTTTTATCACCTATCTGCTTAACAACAGAATTTATTTTATTTGTTGTATTTGCTCCTTTTTTTGGGCAAGAACTTACACCAGTAAGTAATAAACAAAAACAGCACATTATAACCAGTCTACTCCACATTACTAAACCTCCATAAATTTTAAATAGTGCGTAACTTTAATTTCAGTAGCTAATATCTCTCCATATTGTAATATAGTCAAGAGAAATAAAATACTAAATACTTTTTCTACAACCTTACAATTAATTTTCCTATAATATGCTGGACTCTGAGTAGAAAAATCCAATAAAAGAATAAAAAGTACAATTTTTTATTGTACTTTAAGCAAATATACTTTTAACTTTATTATTAATCTATCACGATGTTAAACAGATGTTTTCTAAAATAATGAACAAATATGAAATCTTATAAGTTTTTAGAGGAAGTATTATATAGGGTAAAGAATATCGAAAATACGCTAAAAGTACTAAACCAAAGCCAATTGAATGCAGAGGACAAAGTTGAACAAATGAGTCTTCTAGAAGAAATCAGACATGAAATTATCTCTCATGACGTAATAAAGGAATCATTAGCAGATGCTCTTGACAACAAAAAGAGTGCAGATGCTTGGCAGCTAAAGTTAATAGAGAGAATACATAAGAGCAACAGTGCTGTTCCTATTGATTTAGTAAAATCTTTGTCCAAAGCTAAAGTTGAATGCCAAAGTTTATGGAGGCTAAACAATTCTGAAGCCAGTAACTTGGAAAAACTAAAAGAACGTTTTACTGATTTAATCACACTCATTCGCGAAGTAGCTTCTATAAAATCGCAGCAATTAAAATGCTCAAAATACGACTCACTGCTTGCTGACTATGACTCTGATATCACAGAAAAGAATATAAGGGAAGTATTCCCCAAGGTAGGCAAATTCTTTAGTGGAAATGTAGATAAAATAATTGAAAAGCAGAAAAAGGATAAGGTTACTAATATACAAAAAGTTGCTACTCAGAAGCAGATTGAACTTGGCTCGTCATGTTTACAGCAAATGGGTGTCGCACTGCATGAGGTTCGTACTTCTTATTACTACCCTATAGATTATGATGAATCTGACTTTTGTTATGGTTTATTTTCTCTTTTACGGCATAGTGGTTATGCAATTTATCAAAAATGTTTAGCGCAAAATTCTATAAGTAGCCCAATTACGAGACATGTTATGTATGAAACTCAAGGGTTATTCATGGAAAGGATGATTGGAACATCCAGAGAATTTATTGAGTTCATTCAACCACACATAAAAGAGAAATTTGCTATAAAAGGCAAAACTAACGAGAAAGTTAGCAGTGTTGAAAATTTGTACTTGATTTTCAATGAAATAAACCTTTCTTCTTTTTTAAAAAATGCAGATGAATTTAGTCTGTTAGCTCATATTATGTTGAGAACTAGGTTAGAACAAGATATAATAAATGGTACATTGGAAGTCAAAGACCTGCATGATGCGTGGCTGGAAGGTATGAAGCACTATAAAATTCCAGTAAAAGCTGAAAATGAGCTAAACACTTATTTTCAAGATGAATATTGGGCAAGCGGTGTTATGGGCTACTTTCCTATAAAAATTATTGCTTTAATTGCTGCTGTGCAGATTTTCTCTTGCGTTAAAAAGAATCATTACGAATCATTAAGTGCTATAATAAAAGGAGATTTTAGTTTACTTATCAGTTGGTTATCTCAAAATATATACAGTGCAAAGTGTGGCCTGGAACTGCTAAAAAAAGTAACAGGTAAGGGTTTAGACGTTGAGTGCTGCATTAGCTACTTATCTGGAAAGTATAATTTGTCTTAATAAATGATTTTCTTGAGTTGCGTATGAATTTTGTTCGAAAATTAACCGAAAAGTTTTGTAGTCTTTTCACTTTCAAAGGTTTATTTGCTAGCGATATTGCTATAGATCTTGGCACTGCAAACACTTTAGTTTATCAGAAAAATCAGGGAATAGTGCTTGATGAGCCTTCAGTTGTAGCAAGAATAAAAGAAAAAGGAAGCTACGTTCCTTATGCTTTTGGTAAAAAAGCTAAAATGATGCTTGGAAAAACGCCTGGAGAAATAGAGGCGATAAGGCCCTTAAAAGATGGAGTCATTGCTGATTTTAAAAGTGCGGAAGAAATGCTAAAATATTTCATACGCAGTGCAAACACAAAATTCACTGTTAATAAACCTAATATTATCATATGCGTTCCATCTGGATCCACGCCAGTTGAAAGGCGTGCTATACAAGATGCAGCAGAAAGTGCTGGTGCAAATGAAGTATTTTTAATTGAAGAACCAATGGCTGCAGCAATCGGAGCTGGGCTCCCGGTTACTGAACCTGAGGGTTCTATGATCGTTGATATAGGAGGCGGTACAACTGAAGTTGCAATTATTTCTTTAGGTGGAATTGTTTATTCACGTTCTGCCAGAGTAGGTGGCGATATTATGGATGAAGCAATAAAATCATATATTCGTGAAAATCATAAATTATTAATCGGTGAAACAACCGCTGAGAAAATTAAGAAAAGCATAGGTTCAGCCAATTTGCCAGGTGAAAATAACAAAGAGGGAATGATAATTAAAGGCAGGGATTTAGTGAGTGGCATGCCAAAAGAAATGCTTTTATCAGAATACCAAGTTGCAGAGAGTTTAATAGAGCCTGTACATCAGATAATTTCTGCTATTAGGACTGCACTGGAGAGCACTCCACCTGAACTTTCTTCTGATATAGTCGATAAAGGAATAATTTTATCCGGTGGCGGCGGATTATTGCGTAACTTGGGCAAAGTTATCAGTGAAACAACAAAACTACCAGTTCGTGTTGCAGATGACCCACTTTGTTGTGTTGCTCTGGGTAGCGGAAAAGTGCTTGAAAACATGGATTATTTTGGCCATGTTTTATTTAAGCAGGATTAAATTATTTTTAAAGGTAGTTCATCGAATTTTATAGCAAATTTTACCTCAAGCATAAAGATGTCATCCAAGTAGCCAACACTGGGATCCAGAAAAATTGACTATAAACAAGTATGCTGTTTCGATGAAATTGTGTAATAGAAACTAGATTCCAGTGTCAGCTACTTGCATGACACCAAGTTTGTGTTTATAAATTAAGGCGATTATGCTAAAAGAATTTGAAATTGAACCTCTGCTAAAAGATAAAGCTCCGCACCAGACCAAGGCTGTTGTTGCAATGTCCGGGGGAGTTGATAGCTCCGTTGCTGCAGCACTGCTATATAACTTTGGGTACCAGGTGATAGGTGTAACTCTTCAACTCTATGGCACCGATGGTGCAAGAAAGGGCGCATGCTGCGCTGGACAAGATATTTATGACGCTAAGCGTGTGGCTGAAAGTGTTGGCTTTCCTCACTATATTTTAAACTATGAGGAAATATTCAAAAAGGAAGTAATAGAGGATTTTGCGAGTACCTATATGCGTGGGGAAACTCCCATACCATGCGTGAGATGTAACCAAACGGTAAAATTTCGTGATCTATTGCAAGTTACAAAAAATCTTGGTGCGGATGTGCTCGTAACAGGACATTACGTGAGAAGGTTAGAAAAAAATGGTGAGGTAAAGTTGTGTAGAAGCATTGATAAAAGTAAAGATCAAAGTTATTTTTTGTTTGCTACAACTCAAGAGCAATTGAAGCTTTTGCGATTTCCACTAGGTGGGTTCTATAAAAGTGATATAAGAAAATTAGCAAAGTATTTTGGCTTACAAATTTCTGAAAAGCCGGACAGTCAAGATATATGCTTTGTTTCCGAAAGCTATAGTAAAACAATAGCTAAATTAGCTCCACAATCTGTACAGAAAGGTAAAATAGTGGATGTTAATGGAAAAGTGCTAGGCGAGCACAGTGGCATAGTAAATTTTACAGTGGGGCAAAGAAAGGGCTTGGGTATCGCACACAATGAACCTCTTTATGTGATAAAAATTAATACAGAAAATAATGAGGTTATAGTAGGTCCGATCAACGTATTAATGCAAAAAAAAATATTGATCAAGGAGTTAAATTGGTTAGAACAACCAAAGGAAGGTATGGAAGTAACTGTGAAGCTGAGATCATCACATGCGGGAAGTTTAGCAACAATACATTCAACTGACGAAAAAAATAAAGCCTGTGTCATTTTAAACGACGATTACTTTGGCATCAGTCCAGGTCAAGCCTGTGTAGCGTATAAAGATGAGCAAGTTATCGGCGGTGGATGGATATGCTCTTAACTAAAAGCTTTAATGCAGAGTGTAAACATACAATAGACTTCTTGCATAACCATATAACATTGGGAATAGAAACAAAAAAACTTGCTTGACAAACTCCGCCAGCCCCCTTATCATGAAACTGAAGCTATTTATTTATCTTCTCTGTACAGATTAAATGACAAAAAAACTCACGTATCTGGCGTCTCATGTTTAATTTTTTGCACTATGTGCACTCTATGTCTTTATCAAATTTCTGGGTTTTTACCTACACAAGCTGAAATACGCTTATAAAGCATTTAAAACATTAAAAAACGCCAACTTAAAAAATGGATAGTGAATAACTAGCTACCCTAGGGTTTCTTTTGCCTTTTTTTTCATTTGGTAAATTTCTTAATGTTTGTAGCTAAACGACAACCGTCATCCCGCTGCTTGTTAGCGGCTAAGAGATACCGCGAATGAATCGCGGTATGACGGTTCGCGGCGGCATAAAGATAAGTCTCGTCATCCCGCTGCGTGTTAGCGGGATCTCTTGTTAGTGCCGCGGCGGTATAGCTATACCTTTTTCTACTTAGTTTAGGTTATGCAAGAAGTCTAATAACATTTATTGCTATTTTGCCATGTATCCCTTATACTATAAAGTAGAACATTATAGGTTTCAGCAATGATAAAAGAAATTGAAGAACTAATAAAAATTGTTGGTAAGGGTAATTTATTAGAGACGTTATTTATTTTTTTAGGTAGCTTTCAACATGCTGACTTAGGTCGTTTTATGGATCACAGAAATCATTTTGGTTTGTCTGAATTCATTAGAAAAAAAGAGGAACCATTAGATAAATATTTTAACTTAAAATTTAGTCTACAAGGGCTGTTTTTAATTTATGCTCAAGCTTATCAAATTCTAAGTGAAAACAATAACCTGAATACTAAAGATGTCATAGATAAAATATATGAAGTTATTAAAGGATCTGAGTTAAATGAATATATAAATGAAGTAGTAGATGGAAGAAAATTAGATTTACTTAACATCTTAGCAAATCCAAAGAGAGAACCAATATTTAAAACAGAAGAAGATTTTGAAAATAAAGTACTCATTGGTCTTAGAAAGTTACTAAGTGAAGGAAATACATTAAACAAATATGACAGAGAATTTGCATTAAATAAGTGCGTTATTGGCTGTTACTACTCTATTCATAATATAAAAGTAGATAAAGATATTGCATTGTTGTTTTCCATAGGTAGTTACTATAAAGAACTTTCACCATCTAACAAAACAGTAAGAAGAGAAGTACTAGAGATATGTGAGAATCAGTTAATAGAGAACTATATAGTGCACTTAGCTAGCAAACTACACATGATCGGATTATCAAGTAGAGATAAATATACAATCGACCATGAGAATGTGGATCGGCAAGAGAAAGCATTGAAAATGGATGGATTAACATGTCCTATAAATACAAAAAACACCCTAGAGCAACTGTTAAAAAACCAAAATAGTGATGAATTTGAACAATTAGTAATGAGCCCTGAGAATATATACTACTCAGTGTTGCCAGAAGAGAATGAATATAGGCCAAATCTTATCACCAGCAAGAAAAAAGAAAAAGACTATAAAAACACAGTCTGTAAACTTATTTTAGGTATGTTTATATTGTCTGTTGGGTTATCTGTTGCTGATTATTTCCTTATGGAGCAAAAATTGCTCAACTCAATAAAAAATGTTTTGCCACAAGACAACCTTACTAACCTGATAATTGGTGCGGTGCTTACTATTGTAATAGTATATGCCTTATTTCAATTATTGAAACCACCACAGGAACCACCACTTTCAACAGTCAATAAGATGATGAATGAAAATTTAGGACCGCTCCATGCAAAACAAGCTTAGAACTACATAAATGTAGCAACTTAAAAGTACATATTGTATAATCTTAAGTTAAGAGGTAATTTATGGATTTAAGTAAAATAACAGCGGGACCAAATGCGGTGAATGTGGTAATTGAAATAAGTGCGAATGCTGAGCCTGTAAAGTATGAATTTAATAAAGAGTTTGGGTTGTTACAAGTTGACAGATTTTTGTCTACCTCAATGACTTATCCTTGCAATTATGGGTTTATACCAAATACCTGCGCAGGTGATGGTGATCCTGTGGATGTTTTGGTGCTAACTCAATTTCCCTTAGCATCTAGTGTTTTAATATCGGTGCGTCCAATAGGCGCATTACTCACTAAAGATGAAAAAGGAGAAGATGAGAAAATATTAGCTGTGCCTGTTTCCAGTGTTGATAGCTATTATGACAATATAAAGGACTATTCTGACTTATCTAAAAGCCTACTAGATAAAATTACTCATTTCTTTTCTCATTATAAAGATCTAGAAAAGGGAAAAACGGTAGCAGTTGGAGAATGGGTTGGTGTAGAAGAAGCAAAACAAATTGTTGCAAGCTCTATTAAAAGCGGAAATTAGTTTTTGTTGATTTATAGCTAAAGTGGCTCTACGATTTGAAAAATAACAAATTCGTCATTCCGCTACTCGTTAGCGGAATCTATACCGCGCACAACCGTACGAACATTGCAATATGGCACATAGTAAACGATGTCATCCCAGTGCGTGACACTGGGATCCAGACTTTCCGTAAAAACGTTATATTTTAACATAACACTTATATGCTCACCAACTTAGTGCTAATCAAAATCCTGGATCCCAGTGTCACGCACTGGGATGACAAGAAAGGGAGCACTGGAATTTTTGTTTCAGCATTAGCCATGCATCTGAACAGATACAAATATTGCAATTAAAAGCATTAGACAGGTGGTAGAGGTCTTGGTATTATATAATCTTTAGGTTCTAAATTTGGAAGGGTGGCCGAGCGGCTGAAGGCGGCGGTTTGCTAAACCGTTATACGACCCAAAAGTCGTATCGAGGGTTCGAATCCCTCTCCTTCCGTATACTGTTTTGAGCACGGTCTAAATTCGCTATATTAGCATGTTTTTAGCCTATTTACCAGCGTACCTGATTTTGTTGCAATGGTTTTTATTTCCATTGTCACTGAGATCACTATTAAAAAGTTGGCTAGCATTGACTCAGTATTTATTATAGAATTGGTTATTAACCTTACTTATATGCATAAAATACTAATTTTACTGTTAATAGTGTTGCCACTTAGGTTGCTTGCAATCGAGATTGAAATTGTTGCAGATGTAAATGGTGAGCCAATTTCAAATTTAGATATCGAAAAACGCATCAACTTTATAAATTCATTGTTTGGCACTCAAAGTGTTGATCAAAAAGGAGCAAAGCCTCAAATTCTTAGGGAGCTAATAGACGAAATTATCATTATCAATGAAGCGCAGAGGCTGAATATAAAATTGAGCAACGAGGAGTTAGATAATGCTATCATGTTATTTTTAACCCAAAGTTTTAAACTTAAGGCTAATGAAGTTGATCAATACATAGAGAAGCATAATATAGATCTTGGTATTTTAAGAAAACAAATAAAATGTCAGTTACTGTGGAGCAAAATTATTGAAGTAAGAATTGTGCCATTTATTAATATAAGCGATAAAGAAGTAAATGATGTAAAAAGGCAAACAGAAAAGCCGGATTATCTTATCACGTTCCAAGAGTTTATAATTCCTGATCAAAAAGACAAGGACGTTTATGGTATAGCTGAAGATTTAGTAAAAAAATTACGCAACAGTAATAACCCAGAATCTCCAATAAAGATGCGTAAAGCAACAGTTAATTTAAGTCAGCTAAAAGGAAAACTCAAGAACGTTTTAGAAGGATTAGAAACCAGCGACATAGCAGGTCCATTCAGTTTTAGTGAAGGTTACTCTGTTATAAAAGTAATAGATAAAGTACAACTTAATCATGCACTGCTGGAAAGCACTTTAAAATTAAAACAGATTGTGGTTGAAGGTTCAGAAAGTTTATTAGATAATCTCAAGGAGCAAAAAGTTAATTGTTTAAATTTTGATAAATTAGCAGATAATTTTAAGCTGCCAAACGCAAAAGAATTTGAAATAAAAATGCGAGATTTAAATCCTGATTTACAGATTTTATTTAGTAAAACAAGTGTGAATGAAATAGTAGAATTGAGAGAAAATGGCACTGCAAAGTTGATGATGTTGTGTGATATCAAGAGTAATGTAGCGGGTATAGAAGCAATCAAACAGAAAATGTACCAACAAAAGATTATGATACAAAGCAACTTGTTATTAGATGATATGCGTAAAAATGCAGCTATCAGTTATCGGTATAGTTGAAGTCAGAGAGTGTCCTTGTCTCTGTCTTTGTGTATAGAACTATATAAATTACTTTGTTCTATAAAATTTCAAAAAATTTGAACAAATGTAGTTAAAATAGCACATGAAGAATATAATGCTAATTGGTGGTGGAGTTGGAAATGCAGTGTTATTTTCGATAGGGAAGGCATGTCTTGAAAATAATAACAAGGTTTTGTACTTCGCTGGCTATAAGAAGTTAAGTGATGTATTTAAACGAGCACTGATAGAGCGTGCATCAAATGCAGTAGTTTGGGCATGTGAAGAAGGATTGATAGAAACAAGCAGAGATCAAGATAAATCCTTTCATGGTAATATAGTTGATGCAATAGTCTCTTATCAACAAGGAAGATTAGGTATTAATTTGAACGTTATAGATAAAATTATCACTATTGGTTCTGATAAAATGATGAAAGCTGTGAATGAAGCTAGAAAAACAATTTTAAAGCCATATCTGAAGTCAAGTCATATAGCAATATCGTCAGTTAATTCTCCTATGCAGTGTATGATGAAAGAAATCTGTGCTCAATGTGTTCAGCAACATATAAATAAGGAAACAGGAGAAAGAAGTTTTGTTTATAGCTGCAGTAATCAAGACCAGGATATGGAGTTTATTGACTTTGACTTTTTAAGTGAGCGCTTGAAGCAAAATAGTTTACAAGAAAAACTTACTGCAAAATGGATAGATCATGTTCAAAGATATTAAACAGCACAAAAAGGAAATAAGAGAGCAATATAGAGCTATAAGAAAAGATATTGATGAAAGTTATTCCAGTTATGCAGCAAATTCCCTTATTAATCTCTTTAATCAGAACTTAAGCTACGTTAAAGGCAAAACAATAGCAGCTTACATTCCAATGGACGGGGAAATAAATGTTGTACCTTTGATGCATAGTTTACTCGATTTAGATTATAAAGTAGCAATTCCTAATAAAAATAAGTTACTAAAATTTGAGGAATGGAACAAAACAAATGAAGATGTAATTCCCGACACAATCATTACTCCTGTTATTGCTTTTGATGATCATTTTAATAGATTGGGTTTTGGCGGTGGTTGGTATGATACAATGATAGAAAAACTGCGGCCACTTGGAAAAATATTTATAGGTGTAGCCTATGAGAAACAATATTGTAAAGATTTACCTGTAGAAAAACATGATCAAAAATTGGATATTATAATCACTGAGATGTGTGTTAGATGTGGAAGTGGATTGCTCAAAAAAGTGGATAAAAAGGAGTAGCGTAACCCCACTTTCTGATAGTAATTTTTGCGTAAAAAAATGCATCAACTTGGTCCTGTGATTCCTCCTTCACTAACTCGTGCAGCACTTGAAATACCTAAGTGAGAAGATGGCTTCATTGCTGCAACTTTCTCATCAACAATTTTTTCTACCTCCTCTATTTTACCCTCACCAATGGCCATAATTTTAGATTGAAATTTCTCCATAAGTTCCTCAAGTGCTTCCTTATCACTTTCATAAGTACTAGTACCTTTTTCTCTAAGCTTTTTCATGTCATCTTCTGAAAAATTTTGAATAGTTCCATTCTTTACTAACTCTTGTATAGCAGATCGCTGCCCTTCATTTTGAAGCATGCCTATGACCTTTGCTTTACTCTGGGCGTTTTTTATTTTTTCACCTTCTTCGGACATATTATAGCCTATAATCTCTTGAGCCAAACTGTTGTATAATTTACTAAAGTTATCTTTTTTTGGCCCAACCTCAGGCAATTTATCCCCTAAATTTTTAGATAAACTTTTCACTGCTTTTCCTGCATCAATCGCACCTTCTTTTATTTTTTCCCCTGCCTTTCCTATACCTATTCCTACATAACGTGCTCCAATAGCTACAAGCGCTATTAATGTAGCAAGCACAATAAGCGGAGAAAATGCTACTCCTAATACCATTCCAGCAGAAGCTATTCCTATTTTTTCATTTGCAGAGGCTGATTTAAAATAATTGACTAGATTGTCCAGTGGACCTTTATTATTATTTATAACATTACTTATTGCTTGCTGATTAACAGATTTTAACGCCTCTTCTATTATTTTTGAGTTAACATTTTCAGAAGTTAAATCTTTAAGTGCTTCTTCAATGAGTTTTATAAATAATTCTTTATTTACCTCCTTTTGCAAGCCTTGGTCATTAATTGCTAAACCTAAATCTTTGAGGTTCATCCCTTTAACTTGTTCTGATAGGGTTGTAAATAACTCTTTTTTCCCCTCTTGTGAGGATTGTGCAATACTTTCTATTATATCTGAAATAGCTTTTCTTAGTTCTGGATAGTCAGTGTCAAAAAACATACTATTGCTAGATTCCATATTCAGCTTTGTTGATTATAAATATGCCTAATTATACATACTAATCATTAATTATATTATAATTGATATAACATACCCCTTTCCAAATATAGAATTTGTATTAAAATATCTAGATTATATGAAATCAAGGTACTTTATGGGTGAAAAAAAATTAAAAGCTGCTGTGGTCTTATCAGGGTGTGGTCACCTTGACGGTGCAGAGGTAAGAGAAGCGGTTTTAAGTTTGCTTGTGCTTGATCAGCAGGAAGTGGATGTTAAATGCTTTGCACCTGATATCAATATCACACAAGTTATGAATCATAGAACAAAAGAGGCAACAAAAGAAAAAAGGAATGTACTTGTAGAAGCAGCAAGAATCGCAAGAGGCGAAATATATGACTTAAAAGAAGCCAAAGCTGAAAATTTTGACATGCTAGTTGTACCTGGTGGATACGGGGTTGCGAAAAATTTATCTGACTTAGCTGAAAGTAAAGACATGGTGACAGTAATGCCTGAATTTGAAAGATTAGTTTCAGAATTTTTTGTTACAAAAAAGCCAATAGGAGCGATATGCATATCTCCAGCCATCATTGTTTCAATTTTAAGTAGCAAGATAGGTAAAGAAGAAAGTAAGGTTAAGGTAACTATAGGAGATGACAGAGAACAGTTGATAGAAAGGCTTGGCGGCGAGCACATAAAATGCGATACAGAGTTATCAATAGAAGACGAAGAACATAATGTATTTTCCTGTTCTGCTTATATGCGTAGCGACGAAAGTACATACTCTGTATATCAAGGGATAAAGCATATGATTGACAGCATGGTAAAAAAGATTAACAAAAAAACTAAACAGCCATTCCTATAAGGTGTACTAAATAAGACTTCTCTATTAATCACACAATTAACTGTTGAATTTTACATTTCTAGCTGTATTATGGCTACGTAGCTAAAGTAACTTAGGTTTATCGACGCTTTACTACTTGTTAGCGGTGTGGTGTAGTGGCCATATATGTTTAGTTCTTTTTTTTAAGGTATTTTGTATGTCAGATCTTTTCTATATTGAAACTACGTGTTGTGTGGACGGTCAGTGTGATGTCTATACAGGGGAAGTGAGTTTTAATGATGTCATGTTAGGCAAGTTCAGTCTAAATTCGTGCAGCGGGAAAGAAGCTATGATAAATCTAGACATTATTACATTCGATATTAATATCGCTATTGATGGTCAAAATGGAAAGACAATAAAAAAAGACCTTAAAGGTCTTGAATTTGTAACTAAAGATGATGGTTCTTGGTATATTAATAAGGATTTTGGTAATGATAAATTTGAAATTATAGTAAAGCAATCATAATTTTACATCTCAGGTGTAACATTTAGTATAGGTGCTACTCTATTTATAATGTTTCTTACTATAGGCGCAGCAATTACTCCCCCGGTATGGTGCATCCCTTGAGGCTCATCAATAGCAATTAGCACTATGTACCTTGGGTCAAGCATAGTTAGCACTCCTATAAATGATGCTATGTTTGCATCTTTGCTATATTTACCATCTACAACTTTTTCCGCCGATCCAGTTTTTCCTCCTATTGAATATGCCTTTATTTTTGCTTTTCTGCCAGTGCCATCTGTTACTGCTGCACGTAATAATTTTCTCATTTCCCTGGAAGTTCTTCTTGAGATAATTTGCTCTCCTATACTTCTTTTATTCAACATCAAGGTTGCGTTATGAAATATCCCATTGTTGATTAATGCTGCTGCAGTTTGTGCAAGATGTATAGGAGTTACAGCTATGCCATAACCATAAGATGCTGTTATTAAAGTGTTTTCACTCCATTTATCCGGGATTATCGGTGTGGATTTTTCTGGTATTTCTATTTTCAAAGGAGAAAATAGCTTCATAGCTTTAAAGTATTCTACCTGTTTTTCAATACCTAGTTTGACTGCAATTTTTGCTGCACCAATGTTGGATGATTTTACAAATATATCTTGCACAGTAATTTTTGGAATTTTAGATTTATGAAAATCCTGAATTTTATACTTTCCAATGGTGATTGGTGTTGATACGTCATATAAATCGCTAGTTTTTGTAGCGTTCGCATCAAGCGCTGCGGCTATTGTAAAGTATTTTAATACCGACCCCATCTCATATACCCCAAGACTGGCGCGATTAAACTTTTGTACGTCTTCTGCCTTATTCTGTAAGTTGGGATTAAAATCAGGTAGGCTGACCATCGAGATAACTTCACTATTTCTCACATTTAAAACAATTCCTACTCCGCCAAGTGCCTGATATCTGCTTACAGCTTTAGTTAGCTCTTCATGTACTATGCTTTGCACTCGTGTATCTAAGGATAGTTGAACATATTGATCAGCAGAGCGTGACCATCCCTGTCGGATGACAGAAGATTGTGCAGAAGCTTGGTCTGGTGTCATTCCAGTGCACTGACACTGGAATCCAGTTTTATGCGCAATTTCATCACAAACATTGTTTTTGACATATGTTTCTGGAATCCGTTGTTCATCACGTAATTTGTCAGTATTTTTATATCTGGATCCCAGTGTCACGCACTGGATCTGTTGTGTGGGGAATTGCTGTGCAGGAATTGCTTTCAAGTTGCAACATTCATACAACTGTATATCAGGTACTTGGATAACAGAATGTTGTTTGTTTTTACTTATATACGCCTCAACTCCTGCAATACCATTGCCATCTATGTCAGTGTAACCAAGCACGTGTGAAAATAAATTACTGTGAGGATATATACGCTTTATGTCGTCATAAAAATTTACTCCTGGTACACCAGCGTTTTTGATCGCTAGTAATTCTTTTGGAGTCAAGTGCCGCTTTATCCAAGCAAATTTCTTTTCTGAAGTAAGTACTCTATATAAGTTCTTGTATTCGAGGTCATGCAAAGTAGAACACAGTTGTGCTGCTATACTGTCCGGATTCTTTACTTTGGTTGCATCTATATATAGTGATGTTGTGGGCACATTTGTTGCTATTACCACTCCATTTCTATCTAAAATATCAGGTTGTTTATGTACTATATTATCTTTTCTAAAATTTTCTGAAGTAGTAGGTTGATCAAATGTTAAAGAGAATATGCGAAAAATAATTATTATATAAAATATAAATAATGGTACTATGAAACACAGTGAGCGGAGCTTATTTTTAAGTAATGCTTGCATATTTACTTGATTTGACAAAAATGGAAATCATCTTAGCTGAACCACGAGGTTTTTGTGCCGGGGTAAAAAGAGCTGTGGACATATTAGCTATTACTTTAGAAAAATATAAAAACGAGCGCCAAGTTTATGTGCTACACGAAATTGTTCACAATAAATATATAGTAGAGGACTTTAAGAAACAAGGAGTGGTTTTTGTAAGCAGTATCGAGGAAATTGAAGATAATGAAGGAATACTGATCTTCAGCGCGCACGGAGTATCAAAAAATATAGAAGATGAGGCAAAAAGAAAGGGTATTCAAGTGATTGATGCAACATGTCCTTTAGTTAGCAAAGTGCATAAAGAAGCAAAAAGGTATGAAAACAGTGGTAAAGAATTAATTCTCATTGGGCATGAAAACCATCCAGAAGTTAAGGGAATTAGGGGAAGAGTAAACAATCCTATCACTTTAGTGCAAACTTTGCAGGATGTATATGATTTAAAGGTTAAAGATCCAGATAATTTGTCTTATGTTACACAAACCACGTTAAGCATCGACGATACCCATGAAATTATTGTTGCCCTGAAGCTCAGGTTTCCAAGCATAACAGGTCCAGATTTAAAGGACATATGCTATGCAACGCAAAACAGACAAAATGCTGTTAAAAAGCTAGCTGAAATTGTAGACATGGTATTAGTTGTAGGAAGTAAAAATAGCTCAAATTCAAACCGCTTATTAGATCTGTGCACTGCTAGAGAAAAAAGAGCCTACTTGATTGATAATTACAGATGTGTAAATAAAAGCTGGTTCCAGGGCGTAGAAAAGATAGGAATCACTGCAGGTGCTTCCGCTCCTGACATATTAGTTGATGAATTAATGGACTACCTAAAAGTAAACCTGAGTGTAAAAATTTCAGTTATGCCAGGTGGTATTATTGAAAATGTTCAGTTTAAAATACCGAATCTGGTTTAAAACACAACTTATCTACTAAGCTTCTCTTGAAATCACACAGACCAGCATCTATAGCTAAGACGTCATGCCGCGATTCATTAGACTTCTTGCATAACCATATAACAAACTTTTATTGGGAATAGAAACAAAAAAACTTCCTTGACAAACTCCGCCAGCCCCCTTATCATGATAGTGAAGCTATTGTATTTGCTTTCGCCAATCTGCAGATTAAAAGGTAAGGATTACTTAATGTATCGGCGTCTTATGTTCAATTTTTTGCAGTATATAGATACTGTATGTCTTTACAAAACTTCATCTACATCTAGATTTTTATCTAAATAAGCTGAACGCGCTTATAAAGCGTTACAAGACATCAAAAAATGCTAATACTCGACAGAGATAGTAAAAGACTAGCTAACTCGGGGATTCTTTGTCTTTTTTTCTGCTTAGTAAATTTCTTAAACATTTGCAGCGTAGGTTAGTTGCAATTAAAAGCGGCTGAATCTCGCTTGTCAAGCGTTTAAAACATAAAAAACGCCAATATTTTAAAGCGGATAATAACCTCAGGGCTTCTTTTGCCTTTTTTTTCATTTAGTAAATTTCTTAAATATTTATAGCTAAACGACAATCGTCATCCCGCTGCTTGTTAGCGGGATCTAGAGATACCGCGAATGAATCGCGGTATGACGGTTCGCGGCGGTATGACGTAGGACTGCTGTCATCCCAGTGCCCAAACACTGGGATCCAGTTTTCTTTACAAATTCACCAAAAGTGTTTCATTCTATAACATAAAACCCATACTCACCAAATCTAATGCATTACTTGCAATTAAGTTTCCTGGATCCCAGTGTCTGGGCACTGGGATAACAAAGGAGGACGTTATTCCAGTGCCAAGCACTGACCATTTCTGGTCTCTTAAATTGCAACTAATCTAAGTATTAAAAAATTTACCAAGCGAAAAAAAAGGCAAAAAAAGCCCGATGGTTGGCTAATTACTTACATTATACTTTCAAGTATGGCGTTTTTTTATTCTAAACACTTAATAACCGCGATTTAGCTGCTTTTAAGCCGCAACTAATCTAAATTATAAACGTTAAGAAATTTACTAAGCAGAAAAAAAGGCAAAGAAACCCTAGGGTAGCTAATTATTCACTATCCATTTTTTAAGTTGGCGTTTTTTGATGTTTTAAATAGCGTATTTCAGCTTGTGTAGCTAGAAATTTGATAAAGACATGAGGTGCACATAGTGCAAAAAATTAAGCATGATTTACGCCAAATACATTAAGTTTTTTTGTCATTAATCCACTGCAGAGATTGCGAAGATAAATAAATAGCTTCAGTTTCATGATAAGGGGGCTGGCGAAGGGTGTCAAGGAAGTTTTTCGTTTCATCCAATGCGCTGCCAAAAGTTTGTTATGCAAGAGATCCCATAAATTGGGTGTCATAATAACTACACCCACATTAATTTTGGTGTACGTGACCTTGAAAGATCGTGATTCAATACTTAAATTATTAGGGTAGTAGGCAAATAATGGAGCTCAAAATGCATAATGTACAAGAAACTGAAAATTTAAAATTTGACGCTGAGGTAGGGAAAGTACTGAATATAGTGATTCATTCACTTTACACCAATAAAGACATTTTTCTGCGTGAATTAATATCAAATGCATCAGATGCATGTGATAAGTTGCGCTATGAATCTCAACTAAACCCTAATTTGCTAGATTTGAGTGACGAATTAAAAATCACTATCAGCTCCAATAAAGATAAGAACGAGCTATATATCACTGATAATGGCATTGGAATGAATAGACAGGATTTAATAGACAATCTTGGTACAATTGCAAGCTCTGGTACGCAAAAGTTCTTGGATGCGATTAAGAATAGCAAGGATTCAAGCCAAACTGTGGAGCTGATTGGGAAGTTTGGTGTTGGTTTTTACTCAAGCTTTATGGTTGCATCAGAAGTAATAGTAGAATCGAGAAAAGCTGGAGAAGAGGAGTCTTGGATCTGGCAATCCAAAGGAGATGGGGAATATTCAATCAGCAAGTCAGATAATCAAGTCCCTCGCGGAACCAAAATTACGCTCATTATGCATCCTGAAGAAAACGAGTTTTTAGATAAATTTCGTGTTGAAAATATTGTCACTACTTACTCTGATCACATAAATTTTCCTGTTGAATTTATAGACGAAGAAGGAAAAAGTGAAAAGTTAAACAGTAAGGCTGCAATTTGGACTAAGCCAAAAAATGACGTTACTCAAGAGGAGCACAACGATTTTTTCCGCAGTGTTGCCCACGTTGGCGGGGAGCCCTGGATGATATTGCATAATAAAAATGAAGGTGCAATAGAATATACAAATTTGCTTTATGTTCCTTCTATAAAACCTTTTGATTTATTCCATCCAGATAGACGTTGCTCTGTTAAGTTATATGTAAATAAAGTATTTATCACTGAAGATAATGTACAGATCATACCGCAGTATTTACGTTTCTTGAAAGGTATTGTTGATTCACCGGACTTACCTCTTAATATCAGCAGAGAAACGTTGCAGAATAATCGTGTTGTTGAGCAAATCAGGAAATCCCTCACTAAACGCGCGATATCAGAGCTCGGTAAAAAGGCAAAAGAGAATTTAGAGGAGTACACAAAATTCTGGACCAATTTTGGTGCAGTTTTAAAGGAAGGTCTTTGCGAAGCTATGCCAACTGATGAGAGAGAAGCGCTGCTCTCAATTTGCAGATTTAATAGCACCGGTGATGAGAAGTTGATCAGCATTGATGATTATATAAGCAGAATGAAGCCTGAGCAGGAACATATCTATTATCTCACCGGAAATAGCCTCGATTCAGTGAAAAACAGTCCGCAACTTGAGGGATTCGTCAGTAAAGGACTAGAAGTGCTCCTATTTGTTGATCCAGTTGATGACTTTTGGACTAGTGTAATTCATGAATACAAAGATCAGAAAATCAAGTCTGTAACCCGTGCAGATGTTGATTTGGAAAAATTCTCTTCAGAAGAAGATAAGACAGATGAAGAAAATAAATCAAATGGAGAAAAAACTGAGGAAACTATACTGCAATATTTTACCACAGTGCTTGGAGATTCAGTAAAAAGCGTAAAAATTTCCAAAAAATTGACTGATAGTCCCGTATGCCTAGCGGTTGATGAAGGTGCTATGGATCTTCGCATGGAGCGTTTTTTGCGTGAACAAAAGCAGCTAAATTACCGCACGCCAAAGGTGCTTGAAATTAACACTAAGCATCCTGTAATAAAGAGTATAATGAAATCTTATGCTGAAAGTGGTGAAAACCCAACATTGGAGGACATGGTTCACTTATTGTTTTACCAAGCTTGCATCGTGGAAGGCGAAGAGATGGATGACGCGAGCAGCTTTGCTAAGAGACTGAATAATTTGCTTGGCAAGATTTCTGTTTAATGCTATACTTAGCTTAGCTGCTAGTTAGGAGGTAAAACATGTTTGGTTCCAATTTTAGAGACTTTGTATCACAAGATACAACTTCACAGGGCCAATCAAATTCTGAAAGATTAATCAAAAGTTGGCATGGTTTTGAAAAACCAGATTCTGAAGATTCAGGTATTGAAGAAGAGTTTGAAGTTTTAGATAGCGAAAGTCAAGAGATACCAGCTACTCCATGTAGTACATCCCCTGAAGATCTAAGTTTAGAGAATGCAATACTTGCAAACTTTCCTGATGGTTGTGATAGGTCGTTTACTGTAGAGTTAAAAGATGAAGATTCATATGGTATCATTCCTAAAAACTTAACTTTTGCTGAGATTATAAATATCTTAAATCAAGCTATACAAGAAGATAATTGTGAAGAATTAGACAAGGTTGTACAAAATATTGAAGATTATGAAGGCAGGTCTATTACGCTGGATAATGAAAATCTCAAAGATTTCTGTTCAAATCAACTTAATTTGGAGTTACAAAACAGAAGCAACCATCAACATATATATTCAAATGTACTATCACAATATAAATTTGATCAAGAGGGTTTCAAGTATGATTATTCAGTAAAAGAATTGGTACTATTGGCAATTGCAGCTAATGACAAGCTAGTAGAGCAATATCAGGATTTTCTTTTTGCTGAAGAAAACTTAAGTCTTTTACCTCTCCTTGTTGGTAATCAAAAATATATTGAAGCTTTTATAGAAAAATTCCATGGTAACGATGGAGTTTACGGAAGATTAAAAGGTCAAGCTATACAACTTGTCGAACCTAATAAGATTGACTTCTTCTCAGCTACAGCATTAAGAAAAGAGCAAGAATTATTAAATGCAGTTTTTGTCGAATACGTTTTAAGAGATTTTGGACAGGTGTTAAAAACAAGTAAACCTGATCCTTTGTATGGTGTGCTTGAAACAGCGTCTCTGATCAAAAATGAAGAATTCATCACGATAGTGCTGGATGCATTTGAAAGATATATTAATGAGCTAACTAAAAAAGCCTCAACAGAAGAGTTATTAAAAAAGAGCTTTGCTACCTTGTTAGAAACTGCGATAAGTCAAGAACACATATCTGTCATTGAATACTTGTGCAAACGATACACTAATAGTGCAGATCATGCCATTTACGATGTATATAAACAAGCATTTACAGATGATAAAGTTATTACAATACTAAGGCAACAAATCCTGAAAAACATAGGAGCTCGTGGCAGAAAAGAAATTTATGATTTAATTCTGAAAACTGCATTGGATGCTGGTAATATTGCATTTATCGAGCACTTGTGTGAAAAATGTGCTAAATGCAGCAATGATGTTATCGGCTATCTCAATCAAAAATTTAAAAATAACGAATTTGATAACATACACGAATCAATCCTCATTGCATTGTCTAATGTTGAATACACAAACACAGACGTTATAGTCGAGGTGCTTTTTTACACTAAAGAAATCCATCAAAACGTATCACATAATGAGCAAGTGATTAGGCCGGTCATACAGAATATACTGAAAAATGCAACACACTACTCAATAGGCCAAGAAGATTGCTCCTTAGTCAAGGAAGTATGTTACTTATGCACAGAAATTGATGCAATTAACATAATTTTTCGAGAGGAGTGTAAGATTTTTAAATCTAGCATAGAAAAGCGCATAGAAGATCTGGAAAAGGAAAACAAATTATTGCAATCTGAAGCTTTACGTGAATATAACAGCCGTCTTCCAGGTATTGTAAATGGATTAGTTCAGACTGCTTGCATAGTGTATGATGAATACACTAAAGATCCAAAAGACAATAAACGTCAAAAGAATATTGATCTAATATTCAGTTTAATGCAAATTAGAAATATTCTGCAATTTTCTATTGATGTGCAAAAATATTCCTGTCATGAACGTCAAGATTTGTGGGATGAAATGTGCCAAACTCCTGGAACTTTTATAATACGAAAAAGAAGTAATAACGTTGCAGATGAATTAGAAATTCCAGTTATAACAAGTGACATTCTATCAGAAAATCCAGGACTTGAAAGTACTGGCAGTCAACAACCACAAGAAAATGTGGACAGACGAGAAAATATTATGAACAATGAAGAGGCTTCAATAGAAGAAGCTATAGATAATGATTATAGGGGGGGTAAAATGTCTAGAGATAAAAAAAGTACAAAGCAGAAAATGTCTAGAAATAAAAACAGCACAGAGCAGAAATTGTTGAATGCTATCTACATTCCTAAGACGATGGAGAGTTACTTAAAAAGGAATAATATAAAAGATGAACCTATTTTGAAGAGTATCATAGACAAAGTAAATGCTGAAATTCAAAAGAAGAAGGAGGAGAAGAACATTATCAATCCAGGTCCTACTAAGAAGCAAAGATGCATTGATCAGAGAAACACACTCTTAAAAACTAGAGATTTTCTTGAAAAAAAGATCAAAAGCATTGGAACTGATGCTAAGGCTGCTGTATCATCAGTAACTGATGTTAGCGCTACTACAAGTAGTCACGAAGCTCCTGTTAATATTGATGATGAGAAAAAACAAGCTCATGCTCAACCTGCTGAACATGTACCAGAAGAAAGTGCAAAACTTAAGGCACAGCCTTCTAATACTCAAGAGCAACAAAAAGTTTCTGAGACTCCAGTTCCAGAACAAACGGATGATATTGAAAGTTTAAGTACACAGGACGCTCTTGTTCTTCAAAGTAAAAGTGCTACCGTGTTATCAATTGATGGTGAGGATAAACAAACTCCTGTTCAACCGGTAGAGTCTGAAAGTAAAGGTGATCAACAAGGTTCACCACCACTTTCACCACAGAGTTCTGCGAGTGGTGATGTTGAAGGTACAGAAGCCTCTGCTAATGCAGCAGTAACTACGCCTGAAGAAGCACGTAGTCTTGTGAGTGATGGTGAGCATGATAAAATCGTGTCTAAAGAGCACCAAGATGATGCACTAGAAAAAGATTTAATAGGTTTTTCAAGTGATGATGGCAATAGTCCTCTAGGAGATCCAGTACCTACATCAACTAACGAAATCCCTGGACAAGAAGATGGTACTCAAACTACCACCAGGCAGCAAGAACCGAATCCAATTCCAACACCTACACCGGTGCCAACGCCGAACCTAACACCAACACCGAATCCAGTGCCAACACCAGAACCAGTGCCTTCAGTAGCTAACAACAAATCTGAGCAGGTGAATGATACTCAAACCAATGGCGGGTTGCCTAATAATTCAGGCAAAAATAATGCTATTCCACAAAATACAAAAAGTAGTAAGCTGCCTGTTATAGCTGCTTCTGCACTTGCAATAGCTGGTATTATTTCAGGGGTGGCTGTTGCAGTTTACTTGGAAATGTTAGCGGTAGGAATAGCAGTTGGAGCTTGTTGTCTGGTTGCTGCTGCAGTTATATACTGCTGTACACCTAAAAGCCAAGTTGAAAACAACAAGGTTGACAAACCTTTCAACACGAAGGAAGCATCTACTACCGTATCTGTATAATAAATATTGTAGTTTACCATTTAATAATTTATTATAATTATGTTAATTATCGGTAAATAAGGACTTGGTAAACTACGAAGAAATATTCTTGAATAAAATAAAAGATATAAAAGATGAGGGGCGCTACCGTGAATTTACGCACTTTGCGTCATTGCCAGGTAGGCTCCCCCACATTATGGACTATGAAAGAAATAGGGAAGTAATCGTCTGGTGCAGTAATAACTATTTGGGAATGTCACAAAATGAGAGTGTAATTGCCGCTATCCAAAATTCATCTGTTGGTGCTGGAGGAACAAGAAATATATCTGGTACAACAAAAGAGGTTGTCGAACTTGAAAAATCCTTAGCTTGTTTGCATAAAAAAGAGGCTGCTTTAACTTTTGCTTGTGGCTACCTCGCTAACCAGACAACACTTAGCACTTTATCGTCTGTTATTCCGGGCGTAGTAATTTTTTCAGACGAGAAGAACCATTCTTCGATGATAGAAGGCATAAAATCAGGAAAAAGGCCAAAACATATATTTAAACACAATGATGTTAATCATCTAGAGCAGCTACTTAAGTCTATAGACAAAAAGACACCAAAAATCATAGTACTTGAATCCGTATATTCAATGGATGGTGATGTAGCTCCGCTTAAAGAAATATGCGACCTGGCAGATCAACATAATGCAATTACCTATTTGGATGAGGTGCACGCAGTTGGTATGTATGGTTCACATGGTGGTGGAATTGCAGAAAGAGAAGGCCTGATGGATAGAATAACCGTTATTCAAGGTACACTATCGAAGGCTTTTGGAGTGATGGGTGGGTATATCGCGTCTTCAAAGAGCTTGGTAGATGTAATAAGAAGTTCCGCTCCAGGATTTATTTTTACCACTGCTATGTCGCCTGTTTTAGCAGCGGCAGCAAAGTCAAGCGTTGAACACCTAAAATCAAGCAACATTGAAAGGGAAAAGCAAAAGCAAGTCGTTGAAAAAGTAAAAAACTCACTGAGAAATGCAGGAATTAACTTCATTTTAACAGAAACTCATATAATTCCAATAATAATTGGCGACCCAGAGTTATCCAAAAAAGCATCAAAATTATTATTTGATGAGTATGGAATATACGTTCAACATATAAATTACCCGACAGTTCCAAGAGGAACTGAGCGTTTCCGTATTACCCCTACACCTTATCATACCGATGAAATGATAGAACATTTGACAGAATCTCTTGTAAAAGTTCTCGAAAAGTTGTCTATCTCTGTAGCTTGTTTATCCTAATTTAATATCGCCAGCAATAATCAATCCGTTGTCTTCCGTTAGCCTTCCACCGCTTTCTTGTAGAAAAAGTCTACCGAGCAAGGTTTTATATTTGTTAACTCTAGAGTAAACTATTCCTCTGTGCCTTCCTGCCGCAAGGTATGCAAAGCCTAAAATTGTTGAACCGATGGAGCGTACACTACTATTGCCAGGCAGCAATTTATTTAACAAATTACCACTTACATCTATTAGACCACCTTCACGGCTTTTCACCCGCATTTTTATATGACGAGATCTAAAGTCCTCAAGAAAAGCACCTTTCTTTTCTTCTGCCCAAAAAGTTTCTCTAAGAGCCGGAGCATCAATTACAGCCGCCACAACTTTATTTTTATGAATGAGACAGACTGATACTGCAAAATAAACCATACAACTGGAAAAGTTCTCCCTGCCCTCTATAGGCATAATAAACCAGGTATAAGTGTCATCTTTTACTTCTTGATCAGTATCATCTTCGGAAATAAACCCATAGTCTCGTTTGTAGTCGTGCAAGCAATCGTATATGGTTTGCTTGGATTTTGAATAAGTTTTATTGATAAAGTCTGCTGATTTAACATTAGAGATTTGTAATTCATTAAAATCGCGCATAAGCTGCCTGGAAGCACTACGCACAGAATCAAGCATCACATTAATTCGTGGTGATGAGATGGACATTCTTCTTTTTACTCTTTCACTCTTTCATAATAGCTGTCATCTGGAGTATATACTACAATTTTATCCTCTTCTTTTATAAACTGAGGCACGTTAACGCGCATTCCGTTTTCCAAAATTGCAGGCTTATAAGAAGCAGTAGCAGTTTGTCCTTTAATAACAGACTCTGTTTCTTTCACAGCAAGTGTAACATAATCAGGCACATGCGCAGAAATTATTTTGTCTTGATAAGCTACAACTTTAATTTTCATGTTATCCTGTAAATAAATTTTTTTTTCTCCCAATAAGTCCAAATTTATAGTGATTTGCTCGTAATTACTTGGATGCATAAGATTTACAATGTTTCCTTCAGTGAAAAGGTAAACATATTCCTCTTCATCTAAAATTGCCCTTCTGATTGTTGCATCAGAACGAAATCTTTCATAGTGTTTTGCTCCGGTTTTGATGTTTTTCATTTCGGCTTGTATGTATGCACCACCTTTACCAGGTTGAGTATGCATAATACCTACAACCAAAAATAATCCGCCGTTATGTTCCAACACCTGACCTGGTCTGATATCGTTAGCTCTTTCTGCCATAATTACATTTTCAATTTGATCTTATAATTATAAATAGCTTTATATAAATATCAAAGTTTTTATTAGTCAATAAATTCTGGTATATTTAATACTATATACCTCCCCTTTATATTTATATGTGGAAATATCTCTTTAGTGAAAGACAGCATAATACGTTTTTTTGTGCTGATAACTAAAATTTCTAATATATCCCCTGAGCCAAAATTATACACAGATTTTACATTGCCATATAATTCATTACTTTCCAGCCTTACTTCCATATCTACAAGGTCACTTTGATAAAATTCATCCTCATCATTTAGCTCTGGTAACTTGCTTCTTTCTATATATAGCTTCTTATTCCTCAAAAGCTCTGCTTCATTACGGGAATTTACTCCACTTATTGTAGCTATTACTAAATTATCACCTATGATGGATACTGAGTCTATTTTATAATTCTCATCACCACTTATTAGCTCACCATATAAGGAGATATTTTTGGGCTTTTCGGTGAAAGTTTTTAATTTAACAGCTCCTTTAATTCCGTGAGGAGAGGTAATAATTCCTAAGCATACCAGATTGTCGTTCATATTAATATCAAGCATCTAATCAGAAGATTTCTCAGATAAATATTGAGCCAGAATCTCAATTCCTTCATCAATCTCTTTTTCAGTGATAATTAGTGGAGGTAAAATTCTCACAACGTTATCTGATGTTACTCCAACAGTGAGTAAACCACGATGACTTAACTCTTCTGCAAATTTTTGATTGTCTGCTTTCACTTTTATTCCAAGCATTAACCCTTTCCCTCTCACTTCTTCTATTATTGGAAATTTACTTGCTAAGTCTTCTAATTTATTTTTTAAATACTTACCTCTAATTTCAACATTTTTCAAAAAGCCAGGACTGAGCAATTCTTCGAACACAGCATTACCTACTGAGGTTGCAAGCGGATTGCCACCAAAAGTGGAACCGTGCATACCAACTGCCATGTATTTAGCAGCATTTTCAGTCGCAAGACAAGCCCCTAGCGGAAACCCGCCGCCTATTCCCTTTGCAAGAGCACATATATCAGGTTCCACTCCTATATGTTCGTATGCAAATAATTTTCCTATCCTACCAGCACCGCATTGCACGCAATCAAAAAATAACAATATGTCATTTTCATCACACAGCTTTCTTAGTTCTTTCATAAAGACTTCATTCATTACTTTGATACCACCTTGCCCTTGTATTGGTTCTATTAATATAACGCCTATATCACTTGAAATTGCTTTCTTTACACTCTCAATATTGGGCTCGATATTATCACACCAATCAATACAGGGACTCAGTAATTCAGAAAATTTCTGTTTATCGTTTGCAGCACAAGTTAGGAAGGTTCTTCCATGAAATGCACCATGGAATGTTAAAATTCTGTGACGGTTTTTATTGCCTTTTCCGTTTTGATAGACCCTAGCAATCTTAAGCCCACATTCTACTGCCTCTGATCCAGAATTTGAGAAAAATACAGTGTCAGCGAAACTATTGTTTATTAATTTTTCTGCAAAATTATTGGCAGCAGGTATATTATAGGTATTTGATATATGCCATAATTTTTCTCCTTGCAATTTAAGAGCACTAATTAATCGCGAATTAGTGTGACCTAAGCTACTAACGGCTATTCCGGAGTGAAAATCTACGTAGCGCTTACCGTCAATATCATACAAGTAAATATCTTTACCATAAGAAAAATTTATGTTAATAGGAGAATAAACTGGCAAAATAGGAGAAATTGTCATAAAATATTATATGCTAAATTTTATTATTAATAACATAAAAGCCGTTGTTTCGCAATGAGTAAGGATATGTATAAGATAGGTAAATTAATGTTTTCTGCACTGGGAAAAAACAAATACACAAAAGTTATCGCATTATTCTCATCAATTTTTATGATTTTATTCAGTGTGATATATTGTAATTATTTACTAAGGAGTAATTTCCTTTCTTCTTACCGTGATTCAAGTGTAAACTTAAAAAGTGTATTAGAAAATGGTATAATAAAAAAATACCATTATTTACTAATAGAAAAGCATCACATTAAATACAAAAATTTTGACTACATAAACCAACTAGTAAAACTGCGTGCTGAATTATTACAATCAGTGAGCAAAGTAAAGGATTTCAGCTTAATACTGTATGATCAAAACGGCAGAATAATATTCAGTAATTTTAACACTCAAGATTATGATTATGAACAGTTACTTACAAACGATGAAATTGATAAATTATTAAGTAACCAAGAAATACTTTATACTACAGGAAATACATTAACTTCTATTTTCCCTATATTCCATGAAAATAGCGCTAAGCCGTCGTTTTTTTTGAAGATTCTTCGAAGCTACAATAATTCTTATGTTATAGCATATGGCCTATTTTTAATATTTTTAGGCTTATTATTAATAATTTTAATATTAATAATGTTCTATTTGCACTTTTCTAATACCAAAATGCTGGCCAAGCAACATAAAACTAACATTGAATTACAGCAGATAAAAGAGGCATTAGAGCAAGAAAATGCAAACAAGCTAAAGTTTTTTGCAAGCGTTACACATGAATTACGCACACCTCTTAATGCTATTATTGGATTTGCAGAGTTGATCAAAAATGAAACTTTAGGTTCAATGGATAACTCTCAATACAAGGAGTATGCAGACGATATATATAATGCAGGGACACACTTACTTGCCTTAATTAATGATGTGCTCGATTTTTCTAAAGCTGAATCAAGTAGTTTAACAGTAGAAAAAGTGAAGTTTAACCTGAACAAAATAATAGATTCATGCGTAAATATGCTATTACCTAAATTAAAAGAAGCAGGGATTAATTTAAAAAAAGAGATGACTAATAAACAATTATTAGTCATTGCAGATTCCAAGAGAATGAAACAAGTTATAATAAATTTATTATCAAACTCAATCAAGTTTACTCCTAAAGATGGTTTAATAAGAATGGTGATAAAAGAAAATATAGAAAAAAACTTATTAACCATTGAGTTTCATGACAATGGAATAGGAATAATGCAGCAGGATATATATAAAGTTATGTCTGTTTTTGGCCAAGCAGATTCGGGATATAGAAACGAAGGTACGGGCATCGGATTACCGCTAAGCAAGAAATTAGTAGAGTTAATGGGTGGAACTTTTGACATTAAAAGTGAAGCGAAACTTGGTACTACGATAACATTGAACTTCTTTTATGAAGAACAAACATGTGAAGATTCGATTGATTTTTAATAGGATCTATTTGATATGGCCTTACATCAGACGAAAACCACACTTTATCAAAAGCGGCAAGCCGAGAAGGCAGTTATCAATAAGCCCCCTATCAAGAATCTTATCTGTGTTAGCTATATATAAAATTTGATACTCTGACTACAATATACTACTATAGATAGAAGCGTTATTAATGGAGCAAGGTATGGAGTTAGTAGTAGGAAATAATGCACCTGATTTTAGTTTACCAACAGATTCTGGTGAAAATTTATCACTGAGTGAATTTTTTGATAAAAAAAATGTAGCTCTTTATTTTTATCCTAAAGACGATACTCCGGGTTGTACGATGGAAGCAAAAGGCTTTAGAGATAAAATAGATGATTTTTCTTCCCTTGACACAGTGATAATTGGTGTATCAAAAGATAGTGTTAAGTGCCACACTAACTTCAAAGCAAAATACTCTCTGCCGTTTTCTTTAGTTTCTGATGAGAATGCTGAAATGTTGGGAAAATATGGTGTTTGGGTAGAGAAAAGTATGTTTGGCAAAAAGTATATGGGAATAGAACGCACTACTTTTTTAATAGATAAAAAAGGTAAAATAGTGAAGATCTGGAAAAATGTAAAAGTTAGTGGACATGTTGATGAGGTTCTGGAAGAAGTAAAGAGAATATAAACTAAAGAATAGGTTAATGGCTACCCATTGCTACATAAAAAAGCTGAAATTACATAATTTTCGTAGCCACTCAAACTTTGAACTGGATTCAGATGATAGCTCAGTTGTAATAACTGGCGAAAATGGTATTGGTAAAACTAATATACTTGAAGCAATCTCGTTGCTTGCTAAAAGCAATGGAATGAAAAAAGCAAAAGCCAGTGAGATACAAAATAGATTCAGTAATGAAGATTGGGTAGTGCACTATGATTTTTTTAATGGAACGGATTTTAATTCAATTGGTATCGCAAAGAGTTTTGATAAGAAACTAATACAAATTGATGGAAAAACGCAATCAAGTTATTCATCTCTGTATAAGATATCCAATGTAATATGGCTGATTCCACAAATGGACTATGTTCTTCTTAATTCTCCAAGTGACAGATTAAAATTTTTAGACCGTATAGTTTCACTGTTTGAAGAAAATTACACTTGCTGCTACATGAAATATAGAAAAGCTAAACATGAGCGAAGTAAACTATTGAGGGAGAACATTTTGAACAAAAACTGGTTCTCTAGTCTTGAAAACATAATGGCCGTTAATGCAGTTAGTATTTTACATATGCGATCGTCTGTTTTAAAAATATTACAAGATACAATTGATAACCATTCCAGTAAGCTTTTTCCGAAGGCAAGTTTGAAATTCAGCAGCCAGCTAACTTTGGACGATACTGCAGAATATTTTCAGAATCGTCTAAAGGAAAACAGAGAAAAAGATTCATTGACTGGTAGAGTAACCCTTGGTGTGCATAACGATAATTTCCGGGTTTTTTGTCAAAAAAGAAACGTACCAATAAATCTGTGCTCCACTGGAGAACAAAAGTTATTACTGCTTTCTATTATTTTATCCAGTGTAAAAGCAAGGTGTATTCATTACAATAAGGCACCACTTCTTCTACTTGATGATATAATGTCTCATCTGGATAAACATTACAGAAAGGCGTTAATGGAGGAAGTGTTAAGTATTCAATGTCAAACTTGGATAACTGATGTAAATCAAGATAATTTCAATAGCTATCTTTATTCTTTCAAGTTTTTTGAATTATCAAATGAATAGTACCTCTTTCAAAGCTCATACAGGCAACTCCCAATTGTAAATTCCGGCAATTAAACCTCAAACCAAAACATTTCTGTTTTTTTTACTTTAAATTAAATGCAAAAGTTACTTTACAAACTTCGCCAGTCCCCTTATCATGAAACTGAAGCTATTTATTTATCTTCGCAATCTCTGCAGTGGATTAATGATAAAAAACTTAATGTATTTGGCGTAAATCATGCTGAATTTTTGCACTATGTGCACCTCATGTCTTTATAAAACTTCTAGGTTTCTACCTATATAAGCTGAAACGCGCTTACAAAGCGTTTAAGATAGCAAAAAACGTCAAATTGACAAGGGAGAATTTGAATGCTAGCCACCCTAGGGTTTCTTTGCCTTTTTTTTCGCTCAGTAAATTTCTTAATGTTTATAATTTAGATTAGTTGCGGCTTAAAAGCAGCTGAATCGCGGTTATTAAGCGTTTAGAATAAAAAAACGCCATACTTGAAAGTATAATGTAAGTAATTAGCCAACCACGGGGCTTCTTTTGCCTTTTTTTTCATTTGGTAAATTTCTTAATATTCATAGCTAAACGACAACCGTTATTCCGCTGCTTGTTAGCTGATGAGATACCGCGAATGAACCGCGGTATGACGGTATGCGGCGGCATGACGATAAGCCTTGTCATTCCAGCGCGTGACGCTGGAATCTAAACTTTAACTGATATGATTACAGAAAGAGAATTTATTAGGTATTCATAGACACTGAAAGTGTTCAGCTTGACCAATTTCAAGTAAAGAAAACTACGTTTGTGCCTCCAATAATTTCTATTACTTATCCGCTACTGCACCGTCTTTACAAATCACACCTCCTGGTGTTATTTTTGAAACGACTACAGGAGCGCCAAAAAACACAGCAGTGAACGCACCGAGTGCAAAAAGCGCTGGCCATGGCATTCTGCCGAATATCGCAAGCAAAGCTGCACCAATTATCACTATTGTGATCATCGGTCCGCCTATGCCGTGAGTATAGCCTATTATCTTGCATATCACCGATGATGTTATATCATTTTTATCAACAAAAGTATTTGTAGCATTTGCATCAAATGCAAAGGAGAGAATTAAAGCCACAAGTAGAAGAAAATTTTTCATTACGCCTCCGATAATTTCTATTTAATGCTGGATTATCCTTTACTTTGATTAAATTTAAGTAAATGGTGAGGATTTTTTGCTTAAAAGTATCCTTTATTTCATTTAGAATACTTTTCTTGGTTCGTCTATATTACAGTGCTACAGAAATTTTACAGCATCGTTTATTGCCTTTATCGTGCTTTGATTGACACAATTCATAATGATGGAGTGGAGCATGCAGGGTATTTATCATTTTTAATTCTGTTATCAATATTTCCTTTTCTCATCGTTTTAATGGCTGTGGCGTCAACATTCGCAAATTTTTTAGACCAGTACAACATTGGCTGGGTATTTATCATTGATAACATGCCACAGGATATTTTATCATCTTTGATGCCGCGTATTAGGGAGATAATATCAGGCCCGCCGCAAAGCTTACTAACTTTAGCAATTGTAGGTGCTGTTTGGACCGCTTCATCGACAATTGAAGGGCTTAGAACAATACTCAATAAGGCCTATAAAGTTCCGGTTTCGCCGCCTTATATATTAAGAAGAGTACTAAGTATATTACAATTTTTAGTAATCACGCTTATTATAACTCTAACTATAGTGTTTTCTACACTAGTACCAATGCTAATTGATTTTTCCTATCAGGTGCTAAGTTATACTAGGTATTTACTTATTGAATTTGTACTTTTCACAGTAGTCTCTTGGCTATATTTTATGTTACCAAACGTAAAACAAAATTTATCAGACGTATTTCCTGGATCTTGTGTAGCTGTTATTCTTTGGACGATTTCTGCTTCAGCTTTTAAGCAATACTTAAAAGCTTCCTTTGACCAACTGGATTTGATATATGGAAGTTTAGGTGGTGTGGTAGTGTCATTACTATTTTTTTATATGCTAAGTTTGATTTTTATATATGGAGCAAAATTCAATTTTCAGCTAAAATATTTCAATGGATCTCGCTAAGGAGAAAGAAATGGGTAAGTTAGAAGGTAAAGTAGCTTTAATCACCGGAGCTTCAGGTGGAATAGGCTCTGCTGTTGCAAAAAGGTTTATAAGAGAAGGTGCATGTGTGATTCTGATTTCAAGATCTCTTGATAATCTCAAGCCACTATATAATGAAATTGAAGAGCTTGAAGAATTTAAAGAAGGCTCTGTGAAACTAATTCAGCTTGATCTTTTAGACTTTGAGAATGTAAAGATACTGACAAACATGATAGAAAGCCTGAAATTATCAGAATCTGGAGCACTTGATATATTAGTTGTGTGTGCTGGAATTTTAGGCAAACTGAACCCCATTCATGACTGTGAGATTGAAGAGCTACAGAACGTAATGAATACAAATTTTACTGCCAATTGGTACTTACTAAAAAACTTAGATCCAATGCTAAAAAAGTCTAATGCTGGAAGAGCGATATTCATGACCTCAGAAGTGACACTTTCTCCTTCCTCTTATCCATATTGGATGCCGTATGCTGCAAGTAAAGTTGCACTAGAAATAATGGTGCAGATATATGCATCTGAGACAAAACATACAAAATTATGTGTAAATGCTGTATACACGGAAGGACCTGTGGGTAGTGAGCAGGCATTTCCTGGATCTGAATTGGTGTCACCTGATAAACTAACAGATAAATTTGTGGAATTAGCTTCTGAAGACTGCGGCATATCAGGAAAAATCTTACCGCTTAGCAAATCTCCCGAATAAATTACCATAGTATCTGCAAAGATACCGTTAAGCCCACAACTGTATGAACATTGTGATTTGAGAGTAATCTCCACTAGGAAGGATGTCATCCCAGTGCCTCTATGGTGTCATTCCAGTGCTTGACACTGGAATCTAGTCTTTATTATGCAGCCACTTATTTAAAGTTAAGTTTTCTGGATCCCAGACTGGGATGACACCTCTGGGCACTGCCGTCATAAAGGAACCAGTGTCAGCTACTTGAATGACATCATTTGCTGTGCAATTTACCTTCAAAAATGAATGTTTGTACAGCTGTGTGTCAAGCACTGGAATCTGCCACGCAAATTGCAATGTTCGTACAGTTATGCGTCAAGCCTAAAAGTAATTAGCTAATAGGTTTAATAAAAATTCACATATACAGGAAAGATTGGTAACATTACTTGAATAGAGACCGTTATTGTAATTATGCCGAAACGCACAGATATAGAATCTATATTAGTAATAGGAGCAGGCCCAATAGTTATAGGTCAGGCATGCGAGTTTGATTATTCCGGAACGCAAAGCTGTAAAGTATTAAAAAGCGAAGGTTATAAAGTCATTTTGGTTAACTCCAACCCCGCAACTATAATGACAGATCCTGAGTTTTCTGATGCGACGTATATTGAGCCGGTACTGCCTGAAATCATAGAGAAAATTATAATTAAGGAGAGGCCAGACGCAATATTGCCAACAATGGGCGGGCAAACAGCGCTCAATTGTGCAATAAAACTTGCAGATGATGGAGTGTTAGACAAATACAACGTAGAATTAATAGGGGTAAATAGAGAAGCAATAAAAAAAGCAGAGGATAGAGAGTTATTCCGCCAATCCATGGATAAAATAGGACTGAAATACCCCAAAAGTATCATTATAAAAAATCAAGAACAAATAAAAAAGGCTTTGGATTACGTTGGATTACCAGCAATCATTCGTTCATCATTCACTCTTGGTGGTGCAGGTAGTGGCATAGCATATAATAAAGAGGAGTTTTTCAATATCGCAGAAAGTGCTCTCAAAATTTCGCCAATAAATGAAGTTCAGATAGATGAATCAATTATCGGCTGGAAAGAGTATGAAATGGAAGTTATCCGCGATTGTAAAGATAACTGCATAATAGTCTGTTCGATAGAAAATGTTGATCCGATGGGAGTGCACACCGGAGATAGTATTACGGTTGCTCCTGCTTTGACTCTGCGTGATGCTGAATATCAACAAATGAGAAATGCATCTATAGCAGTGCTGAGAGAAATTGATGTTAGTGCCGGCGGTGCAAATGTTCAGTTTGCAGTAAATCCTAAAGAAGATGGAAGCCTCGTTGTAATTGAAATGAATCCAAGGGTTTCTCGCTCTTCTGCACTTGCTTCGAAAGCAACAGGCTATCCTATTGCAAAAGTTGTAACCAAACTTGCTATCGGCTATTCGCTCGATGAAATACGTAACGACTGCGCTCCAATAATACCAGCAGCATTCGAACCAGTGATTGATTATATCGTCACTAAAATTCCTCGATTTGAGTTTGAGAAATTTAAGGGGACGAATTGTGAATTATCAACCTCCATGAAATCAGTGGGAGAAGTGATGTCTATAGGCCGCACTTTTAATGAGTCACTACAGAAAGCTTTCCGTTCACTTGAAACTGATTTTACAGGACTTGATGAAGTATTTCCTGAGAACATTGATATTGATCACATAAAATCTCAATTAGCAAAATTGCTACCAAACAGATTACTGATTGCTGCTGACGCAATGCGCCACGGAATTAGCATAGAAGAAATAAATTCGATTACAGGATATGACTTATGGTTTCTGCAAAATATACAGCAAATCATCTTGGCTGAACAAAAAATCAAGGAAAACGGCCTTCCTGAGACTGCATATGAAATGTTAGAGATGAAAAAAATGGGATTTTCAGATGCAAGATTAGCAAAGTTAAGTAATAGACCTACCTCTGTCATTCCAGTACCCTCTAATGTCATCCCAGTGCGTGACACTGGGATCCAGCCAGCGTTACACGCTGGAGATCGAGTAAAACAAATCGAAGAAATAAGAAAAAAATTTGGCATTAAACAAGTTTATAAACGCGTAGACACCTGTGCAGCTGAATTTGAATCGAGCACTGCTTATATGTATGGCTGCTATGAGGGTGATGTTGAAAATAAAACGGAATGTGAGGCGAATATTTCTGACCGAGAAAAGGTTGTCATTTTAGGAAGTGGTCCAAATCGCATTGGTCAAGGTATTGAGTTTGATTATGCATGCGTACATGCAGCTTCTGCCGCCAAAGAAATGGGGTATGAAACAATAATGATCAACTGTAATCCCGAAACTGTCTCAACTGACTACGATACCGCTGATCGTTTATATTTTGCACCACTCATTGCAGAGGATGTGCTTGAAATACTAAGTAAAGAGCAAGAAAATGGCACACTGGTTGGTGTAATAGTTCAAATAGGCGGTCAAACACCTTTAAAGTTAGCCAAAGTGCTTAACGAGAGAGGTTTCAAAATTCTGGGAACTTCGTTTGATTCTATTGACCTTGCAGAAGATCGCATGAGATTTAAAAATCTTGCTTTGCAACTTAATTTAAAACAACCTGAAAATTCTATCTGCCATTCAGTAGAAGAAGCGTTAACCAACGCAGAAAAGGTGGGGTTTCCACTAGTAGTCAGGCCATCATATGTCCTCGGCGGTCAGTCTATGTCGATTAGACACGATACTCAGAGCTTCAAAGAGTATGTCTTGAATCAAACCAAAATTTTTGAACACGGATCGCTGCTTCTTGATAAATTTTTAGTCAATGCAGTTGAGGTTGACGTTGATGCTGTATGTGATGGGGAAAAAGTTTTCATTGCAGCGGTCATGGAGCACATTGAAGAAGCTGGTATCCACTCTGGCGATTCAACATGCTCAATACCGACAAATACATTGAGTGACGAAGTAATAAAAGAGATTAAGCTACAAACTGAAAGAATAGCATTAGCATTAAAAGTGAAAGGTCTGATAAACATTCAGTTTGCTGTTCAAGAGAATAGACCTCTTGCAGAACCTGTTTGTGATGAGAAATCTTTAGGAAAAGTGCAGATGAGCACCACAGAATACTCGAATGTATTTGAGGAGCGCAGACAAGCTTTGACGACAAAATTGCCTTCAGAAATCGAGTTATGCAAGAGGTCTAGTGATGTATACATACTTGAAGTGAATTTAAGGGCTAGTCGCACAGTTCCTTTTATTTCCAAGGTAATCAATATTCCTATTGCAAAGCTTGCCACTCAGGTTATTTTGGGTAAAAAATTGAATCAGGAAAACAAGCCTTTCAATCATTTTGCAGTTAAAGCTGCTGTTTTTCCATTTACCCGCTTTGCAGGAGTGGATACTTTACTTGGTCCTGAAATGAAATCAACAGGAGAAGTGATGGGAATCGACTCATCTTTCGAAGCTGCACTTGCAAAAGTGCACATGGCTGCAGGATACAAGTTACCAACAGAAGGAGCAGCTCTGGTTTCAGTAAAAGATGATGATAAAGAGTATATATTGCCTGTTGTACGAATGTTGAAAGAACTGAGTTTTGAAATATATGCCACCAAAGGCACAGCTTCGTATCTGAACAATAACGGCATTGCTGCACAAGCTGTAAATAAAGTAAGAGAAGGCAGACCCCACATAGTTGATATGCTCAAAGATGGAAAAATAAATCTAGTGATCAATACCTCAAAAGGTGTGAAATCAGTTTCAGATAGCAAAGATATCAGGAGAACTGCTATTTTGCAAAATATAGCTTACAGTACCACAGCTTCTGGGAGTAAAGCGTTAGTGCTTGCAATTCAATATGTAAAGAATAGCAAATTGGAAGTGAAATCATTACAGCAGATACAAAACGGTTAAATATCAAAACTAGAATAATTCACTCTCAAAATGCTAAAGAGAACATAATAAAAAGATGGAAATTTTGAAGGAAATAGTATACCTAAAGAATCAACTAGCGTAATTGAACAGCCAAATGCTACAACGAATACTCCACAATCTTACCTAGAGGACACTTCCCTTATATGTTAAGAACAAGTCTTTATAAATATCAAAGTAGTGATATTAAAGACACACAGAGAAGAGGAACCGTCACGCCCCTTGATTATAAGAATCGTTGTTCAGCAAGGTTCTCTTCTCTGGTTTATTATACTGAAAGTTCCGAACAACTGATTGAGCTTTTAGGCTCGTATATAAGGCTGGAAAATGCAGTATATGTTATTATTACGGAGGAATTATGAATTCATCAAACATTATTGCTGGCATTGATGTTAGCAAAAGTAAATTAGATCTCCACATTCACCCACTTGAGCATTATAAAATATTTGAAAACAATGTACAATCCATTGATGAAATGCTGGACTTTTTACGTTTGCATAATGTAACCAAAATTGGTCTTGAGGCAACTGGTGGATACGAAAAATTATGTGCCTATACTTTACTAAGCAATGGTTTTGAAGTGTACGTCATTCAACCAAGGTGGGAGAGACTATGCTAAAAGCCTTGGTATTACTACAAAAACTGATAAAATAGACTGCAGTATCATCTCACGTTATATTAATAATACAGATATGCGTGTTACTCCTTTAACAGTTAGTAATGGTAATATTGATTGCTTGAAACAAAAATTATCTCGTAGAAACCAACTTGTAGAAATAGCAAAAATACAAAAAACCCAAATCCAACAGGTAACTGATACATCTATAATCAAACAAATAGAGGAACTTCTTGCAATTTTACGTAATCAAATTAAAACTTTAGAAGATGAAATGATTACATTTATCGATCAAAACCAAGAGCTTAAAAGAAAATATATATCAATAACTATATAGTAGCGGGATGACGGTTTTTCAAATTGTCGGTAAATCTAAGTCAGTTTAGCTATAGGCAGCAATTTTCTGTATTTATTTTAAATTGAAGAAAGCTCAAATGAAAGATCGTGTTTTGCTAAAAATCACAGAATGCAGTCTGGTTACTATTTAAAAGGATATGTTCAAAAAAACTGTGTCAAATCAACTCATACACTTCATTACCAACTTCATGATGAAGTTCCGCAGTTGGATGGAAATAATCAAAAAAGAAATAATCCTTTAGTGTTTCTTTGCTACACCCAGGGTTATAGTGAACGTCAAGTTCCCCTTTAAATATCAACTTTAAGAGTATTTTTATATTTTCTTTAAATCTCCCAACTTGGTCTGCAATGTTCGATGTGCATGCATCTTGACAATTTAAACCTTTGCTCTTGTATTCGCTAAACATACTTCTCATTTTAGAGTTAAGATCAAATGCTTTTATTTCAAGATTTGTACTTTTCTTCATATAATCTAAGCCTTTAGCCAGTTTTGCATTGAAACTCTCCGTGAGCTTTGTAGCTAGTTCCCTTGCTTCTTCATCTCTATTAAAAGCTGGTATTGAGCCAACTTCAGGTGCATTTGCAACAACTACATGCTTAACACCATGTTCATTTAGAACCTTAAGTGCATTACATATTTCACTCACTGCTTGTTCCAACACTTCTTCCGCTTTAGTATCGTCATAAGCAGTGGCAACCATAACATCATTTCCGCCGATTATGATGCAAAATAAATCTTCTTTACCTATATCTGGATGATGTTTAATTACCGCATCTAGCTGGTTAGCTAAACGAAATTTATTGAAGAAATAAGAAAAAATAGGGTCAAAAATTTCAGATGCTGTTGCATATGAAACTGCGTAATTCTGACCTTGCTGTTCGTGGCATCTCCCAAAAAATGAATAACTCCACCCAGGTTTAAATTCATCTAAATCTAAATATTTTGCTATATATTCAACAGCAGTAGGGCCATTGCTAAAAGATCTTCCTTGATAAAAAGGATCATCAAATTTTACGCTTTTTGCAAAGGATAAATTATTTAAAATTCCAATGATTGCGCCATTATCGGATAAGCTATCACCCAGAACATAAAAATTTCTATACTTTGAATTAGAATTGTCATTTTTGTTTGTCATAATATTTACCGTAGATTAGCATGTTGTTTCATTAGATTCATAGAAAAAGAAAAATAGCGGTGAAATTATACAACTTTGGCCTAACTTGCTCTCCACTTTTTCCGGGCAAAATCAGCTTCTTCTTAACTTGACACGTATACTTAAAAGAACCCTCTAAGTTTTCTAGCACGGCTTGGATGTTTCAACTTGCGCAGTGCTTTTGCCTCTATTTGCCTAATTCTCTCACGTGTTACATTAAAAATTTTTCCTACTTCTTCTAAGGTATGTTCCTTCCCATCTTTGCCAAGGCCAAAACGCATTCTTAAAATTCTTTCTTCCTTTGGTGTTAAAGTTGCAAGAACATTGGTTGTAATGCCACGCAAGTCAGCAAGTATTGCAGCATCCTCTGGCCTGGAGACTCGCTTGTCTTCTATACAATCACCAAAGGTACTACTATCATCTTTTCCTGTTGGAGCTTCAAGACTTACTGGATCCCTTGCTATTTTCATAACTTTGCGTATTCTTTCCAGTGGCATTGTCAGTTCTACACTCAATTCCTCTAACGTCGGCTCTCTTCCCATCTCATGAGTCATCTTTCTTAATGCTCTGTTGATTTTACTGATAATTTCCACCATATGAACTGGTATTCTAACTACTTTAGACTGCTCAGGTATTGCTCTAGTGATTGATTGTCTTACCCACCAAGTGCCATAAGTTGAAAATTTATATCCACGTTTGTAATCAAACTTATCTACGGCCTTCATAAGACCAATATTGCCTTCTTGTATCAAATCAAGCAGATCAAGGCCTCTTTTTGAATACTTCTTAGCAATGGAAACTACTAGCCTTAAGTTAGCCTTAATCATTTCTTGCTTTGCTTCAGAGACTTCTCGTTCGTGTTTTTGTATTCTCTTGATTAGCTCCTTAAATTCTTGTACGTTATCTTCCTGTATATGCTGCTTAATACCGTTCAAGGTACCAGCTATATGTTCAGAGTTATCGTCTATAAACCTTAAAAATTTGTTTTTTAATTCACCTGTAAAAGAGGACTGATTTTCATTGATCTTTAAAAGACTTATCTTTTTCAATTCGTGCTTTAAAAGCACGTCATCATAAACTTTATAGAAACTTTCTCTATCGATATCGTATTTTCTAGCCTCAGCAATAAGATTAGCCTCTTCAAGCGTAATGGATCTATTTATCTTATAAAGTTCTTGTGTAATTCTGGCAACAGCAGCATCACTTAACTTAATTTGTAATGCTATAGACCATATTTGATTATACAAATTTTCTAGCTCATTAGAGAAATTTTTAGAATTTTTTCTTAATATCAACGCTTCATTTGTTAAAGTAATTGTCTCATCCAATGCAACTATGACCTTTGGCAATAAGTCACTTTCCATTTCAAGAATAGAAACATTTAAATTGACTGAACTTATATCTTCATTATTACCGTCTTTCTCATCATCACTTTTTTTACTATCTTTCTCATCATCACTACAGTACTCAGCATCTTCAGAAACATCCTCAGAATCCTCAACATCTTCAGCACTTTCTTCACTCTCTTCACTTTCTTCTTTGGGTACCACATTAAAATCAGAGTTATAAATTGCATCCAGATCTATAATTTCTCTCAGTAAGAGAGCTCCATTACTTAAATCATCACGCCATACTTTTATCACCTTTAATGTTACTGATGTTTCAATTATTGCACGTAACATGTTATGCTTTTCAGATTCAATTTTTTTTGCTATCTCGATTTCATCTGCCCTTGATAAAAGCTTTACGGAGCTCATGTCTTGTAAATAAATCCTCACTGGATCATCATTTTGTACTAAAGTTGCAGTAACATTTGGCGATGTGTCATCATCATCAAGTTTACTATCATCACTGTTGGAAGGAATATCTTCTTTATCTTCGCTACTTTCAAGCACATTAATTCCGGAATCCTGCAATAAAGATATAGCATCATCTATAAAGTCAGACGAAAAATTTTCATCTGATAATTTATCATTTATATCATCAAAGGTGATAAAACCACCCTTTTTTATACTCTTAGTTACCAGATCTTTGATAATTTTTTTCTTATCTTCTGCATCATTAATAGTTGACATCATTACCTTTATAGTTTATAATTTTATTTCTTATTAACAAACAAACTTACAACGAGCAAGTCTATAATTTTACTTTTAACTTGTGGCTATTTGTTACTTCATATAGTTTAAGATACTGTTAATTTATGTACACTTGTCTTAATCGATTGTTCCATACTTTTCTTCCATTTTTACTGCTATGGATAATCCAACTGAAAATGTTGCAATTCCAACCACTATAGCAGTAAGCATTAAAACATGGGGTATAGGATTGCTATATGAATAAAAATTTGAAACCAATATAGGAGGCAAGGAACTTTTTATATATCCTAGAGATATGTAAAATAACAAAACAGATGCTTGGAAGACGCTTACCCCTATCATTTTCTTGATTAAATTTTTATCGTTTATAATAATATATAAACCTAGCACCATTAATACAATAATAATCGTATAATTATATAAAGTCATTGTTTTTTCCTACGAGCAAAATTTATATATATAATTAACATAGAGGAGCAGACAGTAAATGCTACACCTAATTCCACCAAAAAAATACCTAATTTTTGACCGGTTCTATTATTGGTTAACAAGATATCATAAGATAAAAAATTTTGGCCAAGTAAAGTTGTTGCAACGCCCGTTCCTCCATAAATTAAAATACCTAACACGTTAGTCAATCTAATCACAGAATAAGGTATTGCTTTTAGAGTTGTAGATACACCAAATAGCATTGAATATAATATTATCCCGGAGGCAATAATTATTCCTGCTTGAAAACCTCCACCCGGAGTGTAATCACCGTGAAATTGTATGTATAAACCAAATAAAATGATAAAAGGTATCATCAAAAATGTTACTGCATTTAATATCGGATCTTTAATCATTTTCTTTTTCTTCTTTTAATATCAACGTTATACAAAGCGCAGCAGTAAAAACTACTATAGTTTCTCCAAACGTGTCATAACCACGAAAGCTTGCCAAAATAGCTGTCACTATATTAGGAATACCGGTAGCTTTTTCGGTATTTTCCACATAATAAGGAGCAACATGCAAGTGGATCGGAGCATTGTGGCTGCCAAAATCTGGCAATTGAATCATAAAATATGACAAACATACAGCCAGAAATAACATAAAAAAAAGCGTTATAGGGTTATGAGATAGATTTACTTTATGATTCTTTATCAAGGAGAGTGCTGCAAACGTAAAAACTGTACTGAGCCCCGCACCAACAGAAGCTTCAGTAATTGCAACATCAGGTGCATTCATAATTAAGTATATAAGCGCAATCAGTGAACTAAATACACACATTAGAACAGCACTTACGACTAAATGTCGCGAGAAAACTATAAAAACCGTAACTGTTAGTAACAACAAAAGTAACACTACATTTAATATTTCTAACACCTTAGCCTTCTTTAACAGTTTTTTTCTTAACTTTATAATGAGTGCGCGCTAAAATATAGCTATTAGTTGAGTTAGCTACCCATATTATAAAAATTAATAATACTATTTTAACAGTATTGATTGAAAATCCATTCTGCAAAGCAAAACCAATTAACAATAACGTTGCACCGCTAGAATCTGTAATACCTGCTGCATGTAACCTAGTATAGAAATCAGGAAATCTGATCACCCCTATATTTGAAATAATTATCAAACAAATACCTAAAAATATGAAAATGGATCCTATCATAAATTATCAAAACAACATTAATCTCATTAGTGCTATAGTTGATATAAAGCTAACGCTAGCATACAACAATGCTATATCAATTAAAAAAAAATTATTCAGAATGATTGATATTGCTGTTATAAGTACAACTACTTGCGTTGAGAAATTATTGAACGCTAAAACCTTATTGTACACATCATTTGACTTAGACACTATGCAACACAACATTACACTCATACAGAACAACAGTGTATAGATAGCAATGCAAATCATTTAAAGACTATGTAACTTCAGTAGATTTCTAAACGGATACTTCTTCATCGCCATCTTGATCATTTATTTCATCATCTATTTCACCATCCACTTCATAATCTTGGCTTTCTTGACTTGCATCAAGGTCTGTGTTATCAGAAAAATTTAATAAATTCGCTAGCTTACTTGTATTACTGCTGTAAACATTATTCATATTTGCTTTCATGTATTCCTTGCATCTACCTACCAAAAGGCTAAACAGCTCATGAGTATCCACCTGTTTTCCTGCTATTTCATGTAAGGAAACTATGGTATTTTTATGACCTTTAAACTTAGCTGCTTGAATTGGATTACTTGCCCCTGTATTTAAATCATGTGTTCTTTGACTTGCCAACAGAACCAATTTGAAACGGTTACTTACCCGTTCTATACACTTTTCTACAATAGACTCAGCCATAAGATACTACCTTAATAAGTTTTATACTATATCACAAAAAACAAGTTGTCAACTTTGTATCTATTGCGATTCAACTTCATGTTTTACTTTTTCTGCCTCAGATTTTATTTCTTGGCTTTCTGTCATCGTGATTGTTATCTCATGATCAAGTTTTTTTAGAAATCCTAACAATCGCTCTAAAGAAAAACCATCTATTTTACCATTTTTAATTTGTGATACCTTTGGCTGATCAATACCAAGTTTCTCAGCTGCAAAAGCCTGAGTCCAAGCATTTTTTTCTACAATTTTATTTATTATATAAAGCAACTTTGTTTTTATTCCTGCACTGTCTAAGTTATTTAACGATATTATTTCCATAATTCTTACACTCACATATCAATTAACTTTATTAAATATTATAACATAATATTTAATATACCAAGATATTAATATCATGTAACTTGTCAATAATTATATGATATCAATATTTAAAACTTTAAGTTGATTATATATTAATATTTTTATCAAATTTCTAGTAATTTTAAATTACCATTTTACCATCAGTCTATCTGAAAAAACCATTTATAGAAAGAACAAGCTAAGATTACAAAGCTTGAAATACAAAAATAATTATTTTATAAATTTATCTTACATAAGAAGTTTATATCTCTATATCTTAATATAAATATTTATTTAAATTTTTAAAATTTCTATTTTAACGAGAATTCTATATATTATATTTATAATATAATTTAAATATTTGTTGCTTTTTAGCTGGAACATTATTTAGTTAGTAAGTAAAATTGTGTTGAATATGACAAAAATAAAAAAAGATATTGCTGTTATTATGGGAAGTGAGTCAGATTACACTACTATGGTCCATACCGTCGATATGTTAAAAGCATTAGAAGTTTCACATGACATATTCATAATATCTGCACATAGAACACCAGAAAGGCTCTTCAATTTTGCTAAATCTGCACAAGAAGAAGGTTTTAAGGTTATTATAGCTGGTGCAGGAGGTGCAGCTCATTTACCTGGTATGGTTGCGTCACTAACTTGTTTACCAGTTATCGGCGTTCCTGTGCATAGTAAACAATTAAATGGGCTGGACAGTCTACTCTCTATAGTTCAAATGCCAAAGGGTGTTCCAGTTGCAACCATGTCTATAGGAGAAAATGGAGCATATAATGCTGCCATTACTGCCGTATCTATATTGTCAATTTCCAACAGTGAAATTGCAGGTAGGTTAAAAAAGTGGAGAGAGAAACAGACCAAAGAAGTAAAAGAAAAACCAGTTTCATAATAAATCTATGGCAATAATTCTTTTAGACACAAAAACCATAAACCGTATAGCAGCGGGGGAGGTGATAGAAAGGCCAGCAAGTGTAGTAAAGGAATTAGTGGAAAATGCAATAGATGCTGGAAGTTTAGAAATAGAGATCAAAATAGAAAGTGGTGGGCGTAACCTTATTATTGTGACAGATGATGGTAACGGAGTAGAAAAAAACGATTTAGAACTTGCGTTTATGCGCCATGCTACTTCAAAATTGAGCGACAATGAGTTGATAGAAATCAAGCATCTTGGCTTTAGAGGAGAAGCTCTGCCTTCAATAGCAGCAGTAAGTAGGATAAAATTATCGTCTAAGGCAAGAGAAGCAAATGAAGCATGGTCTATAAGTTATGAGGGTGGAGAGAAAATAGGGGAGCAAACTCCTTACTCTTTATCACAAGGTACACATATTGAAGTACGAGATTTATTTTTTGCCACTCCAAATAGACTAAAATTTCTAAAAACCGAAAGAGCAGAAACTCAAAGCATTGTTGATATTGTAAATAACCTAGCAATGATTAACTATCATATAGGGTTTACTTTCAATTCAGGTAATAAAAAGCTCTTAAAATACGCTAAGCAGACTTCGTTATTTCATAGATTGTGTGAAGTAGAAGAAGAATTTCAGGGCAGTTCTCTGGAGATTAATGAAGAAGAAGACGGCATTAAACTTACGGGACACATCTGTAAACCGACCGTCAATCGTGGTAAGTCAACTCAGATCTATACGTTTGTTAATGGAAGGCCAATCAAAGATAATCTACTTATTGGCGCAGTTAGGTATGCATATCATGATTTTATTCCAAGCGATAGGTATCCTTTCGCAGCGTTACATTTAGAGATACCTTATGATCAAGTAGATGTAAATGTGCATCCAAATAAGTCAGAAGTAAGGTTTCAGAATAAGAAGCTCATATATGAGATAGTGACAAGAGGATTAATTAAAGCATTGTCAAGAAGGATAGGCACCTTTCTAGCGCATGACCAGAAAATGGATTCAACATTGCCAGATCCTTTTGATAAACCTAATGTTCAAAATGAAAGAAGGCCAAGTCCTTTTGAAAATCAACTAATAAAAGAATTTGCTTCTCCAAATGAAAGAGTAAAAAGCTTATCAGAACAGTCAAAATCGTTTGATTATACCGGCATACAGAAATTACCATCACAAGCGGAGACTATGGTTCTAGAAAAAAAGGTGTTAGAGCAAGTTGATTTGATAGAGAGCCACCCGCTCGGTTTTGCACGCTGTCAGGTCTATAATACTTATATTATTGCAGAGGTAAGGGACAAATTGATTATAGTCGATCAGCATGCAGCCCACGAGAGATTAGTATATGAATGCCTAAAACAAAAATCAAGTATAAAAAGACAAAAACTACTTCTTCCTGAAACGGTTGAAATCAAAAATCAAGCCGGAATGGAGATGATTGAAATCTATAAAGATAAGTTATTTGAAATGGGTTTTGATATTGAAATCAAATCAGAGAATAAAGTGATAGTAAAAGAAATCCCTGCAATTTTGGGAGCAATAGATGTGAAAGAGATGCTAATTAACATAATTGATAGATTAACGGAAATAGAAGATACATTGCCAGTAGAAGATAAAGTGAACAAAATATTGGCCACTATCGCTTGTCATGGATCAATTAGAGCGGGTAGAAAAATGAGGTTAGATGAAATGAATGAGCTGCTGAGACAAATGGAAAAAACCCCATATTCCGGGCAATGCAACCACGGAAGACCAACTTATATAGAAATGAAACTCAGTGATATTGAAAAACTTTTTGAGCGTAGGTAATGAGGTTGCCATAAATATGTAACCTCGTCATCCAAGTAGCTCATAGAAACGGATTAAACGAAAAAACTTCCTTGACAAACTCCGTCAGCCCCCTTATCATGAAAGTGAAGCTATTTATTTATCTTCTCTGTACAGATTAAATGACAAAAAAACTCAACGTATCTGGCGTCTCATGTTTAATTTTTTGTACTATGTGCACTCTATGTCTTTATCAAATTTCTAGGTTTTTACCTATACAAGCTGAAATACGCTATTTAAAACATCAAAAAACGCCAACTTAAAAAATGGATAGTGAATAATTAGCTACCCTAGGGTTTCTTTTGCCTTTTTTTCTGTTTAGTAAATTTCTTAAACATTTATGACTAAAGGTTAGTTGCATTAAAAAGCAGCTAAATCGCGGTATGACGTATAGAAACTAAAAAAGTTCTTTTTTAAAAAACTTAAGTTATACTTATAAGTATTTGATACTTTTTATAGTGATTATGTCGAGTTTAAGCTGCCTTTATGGTGATAATGCAGAATTTGTGGAAGAAATGTATAGCCGTTATTTGCAGGGTGATAAATCAATCGGGGAGGATTGGTATAGAATTTTTTCAAGCAATTTAGAAGTTAATAAAGCGGAGACCTGCGGTGCACAACATGTAACTAAGGTGGATGATTCAGTTTCTAGTTTAGCAAATTTTTTCAGATCTTACGGTCATTTTTTTGCGGATCTTAATCCGTTATCACCCAATGTGAATAAGGAAGTAGATTATCAGAAATATTCGAATCTATATCCGGCAAGTGACGCTGGAATCTATAGAGATATTTACTGCAAGAACATCGGTTTTGAATTTATGCATATCTCCTCTTATGAGGAGAGGATGTGGCTGCAGGAAAAGATCGAAAATCAAACCTATACGCTGAGTTCACAAGATAAAAAGGAAATACTGAGGCACTTAATTGAATCTGAGATGTTCGAGCAATTTCTCCATATGAAATTTCCTGGATATAAACGTTTTTCTATCGAAGGTGGGGAATCAGCTATCGTTGCAATTGAGAGAATCATTAGTGATTCTGCAGCTTTTAGTATTGAAGAAATAGTTCTTGGCATGGCTCACCGCGGACGACTCAATATTCTAACCAAAGTTATGGGCAAAGAATATGCGGCAATGCTATCTGAATTTCAAGGCAATCTTGCATATCCAGGTGGTCTTGAGGTGTCCGGTGATGTTAAATATCACCTTGGTTACTCTTCTGATCAAACACTTGCCAGTGGTAAGAAAATACATTTAAGTTTATGCCCTAATCCATCTCACCTTGAAGCGGTAAATCCGGTTTTGGCTGGAAGAATAAGAGCAAAACAGAATATAAGATCTGTGCTTGGCATATCAATTCATGGTGATGCGGCTTTCATCGGCCAAGGAGTGGTTGCTGAAACTCTAACCTTAAGCAATATTGAAGGTTATAAGGTAGATGGCATTGTGCACATTGTTATTAATAACCAAGTTGGTTTTACTGCTAATCCGTGTTGTGCGCGATCCTCTTTTTACTGTACTGATGTAGCAAAATCAATAGAAGCTCCAGTGTTTCAAGTTAATGGAGATAACCCAGAAGCTGTGAGTTTTGCTACAAGTCTGGCGATGGAATATAGGCAGAAATTTAAAAAGGACGTAGTGATTGACATAATATGTTACCGCAAATATGGCCATAATGAAGGTGATGAACCGAATTTCACTCAGCCACTCATGTATAAGGTAATATCAAAGCATAAAACTCCAGGAACACTGTATGAAGAGAAGTTGATCGCAGAGAAAGTATTAAGTGGTGATGAGGTAAATAAATTGCGCAGTGAGTTCAGGGCAAAATTAGATAAAAGTCTTGCTGAATCAGCGGCTTATACTCCAAAAAAAGCTGACTGGTTCGGTGGAGTGTGGTCAAAATTAAGAAGAGCAAAGTTGAACGATTTGAGCGAATACTACACGGATTCTGGTGTTCCGCCAGATGAGTTGAAAAAATTAGGTGTACATATAAATAGCAACATCCCAAGTAGCTTTAATATTAACAATAAGGTTAGAAAAATACTTGATGGCAGAATAGACAGCATAAATTCCGGTAGTAATATAGACTGGGCAACTGCCGAAAGTCTTGCGTTTGCATCACTGCTCACAGAAGGAATAGGAGTGCGTTTATCAGGACAAGACTCTGGTCGTGGAACTTTCTCGCACCGTCATTCAAGGCTTGTTGATCAGGTAACAGAAGAAGCGTTTATTCCGCTAAACAATATAAATGAAAAGCAAGCTCACTTTGAGGTCATAGATAGCGCTTTATCAGAGTATGCTGTAATGGGCTTTGAATATGGATATAGTCTTGATTCCCCGTATTCACTGGTGCTCTGGGAAGGGCAATTTGGTGATTTTGCAAATGGTGCACAAATTATGATCGACCAGTTTATCGCATCTGCAGAAACAAAGTGGTTGCGATCAAGCGGTCTAGTTTTATTGCTGCCTCATGGTTATGAAGGACAGGGACCTGAGCATAGCTCCGCACGTATAGAGAGATTTTTGCAACTCTGCGCAGAGGATAATATGCAGGTAGTTAATTGTTCCACTCCGGCGAATTACTTCCATGTCTTACGCAGACAAATGCATAGAGACTTTCGCAAGCCTTTAGTAGTGTTTACACCTAAATCACTACTGCGTCATAAAAGAGCAGTTTCTAACTTATCCGATTTTGAAGGAAAATTCCTCACGGTGATTCCAGAATGTAGAAAAGGTTTAGTTTCAAGTGATAAAGTACGAAAAGTTGTAATATGCAGCGGTAAAGTTTATTACGATATAATTGAAATGCTTGAAACACAAAAAATAAACGATATAGCAGTGATACGTTTAGAACAATTCTATCCGTTTCCTGCAGATAAACTAAGTAATGAACTTGAAAAGTACAAAAACGCTGAAATTATATGGTGTCAAGAAGAACCAAAAAATATGGGAGGATGGTTTTTTGTCAACCCATTGATAGAAGAAGTGTTGTCCAATCTCGATATTCAAGCAAAAAGACCTAAGTGTATCGCGAGACCTGCTGCTGCATCTCCTGCATGTGGTTATGCTAGTGTCCATGCTCAGCAACAAGAGGAGATTTTAAGACAGATCGCTTAGTATTTACAGTTATTGAAGCAGAAGTGGTGCTATAAAAGTAGCTGACACTTGAATCCGGTTGCATCACGCGCTGCAGCCAGGCGCAATAGAAAACGCATTACACCAATAAAGCCCTTTTGGTACTCAAGCAAATATAAAAGATTTTTATTCTATTAAAAAAAAATAATTTTTATTAAAATTTTCATTTATTTTTATTTAAAAAGTAAACATTATTAATATTTACTTTAACTAATATAGGATATATATGAATACAAAAATATTTGAGATGTTAATAAGGAGAACTGGTCTACGCAGAGATAGCAAAGCTGAGATCATACAGTTAAATAGAAATGAAAAAGCTTTCGTAGATGAGGATAAAAAATCTATCGAATTAGCTGAGGCCATTTTTGAAGAGAATAATATGTTTCATTTCCGCAAACCAGGTCCTGCTATGGATTACATTTTGCACAAATTAATAAATGATAGGAAGCTTTTCGAGGAAATGAAAGATAGAGGTACAAGTATAATACGTCTTTTTTCTTTGTTATCAATGTATCATGGTCGTCTCAATTGCTGTGTTATAAGAAAAGGAGGGTGTATTACTGAGTGTGGCATACTTGATTACGCTGGCACCTATCCAGAACTAGTGCCTTTAGAGGACTTTATACTTATTGAGCCTTGCTCGTACCTCGAGTACACTGTGCTTGATAATGATAACATCAGAAATAGGTTAGCTAGAGACTTGACTGAAGACAAAACAAAATTAGATATCTTTTTGAATGGAATTTTAGCAACAAAGAATTCGGATTTAGTATTATCTTGTATTAACAAGATAGAGGTTCTTAATGAGGAAGATAGATATTTTGTTAATCGCTTACAGAAAAACAACATGCTAGACTACATCTTAAACAAAGATGATACAACACTTGCAAAATCAACTCTAAAGGAATTGTTGAAGCTTTCTATTTTGCAGGAAGGAGAAAGCACTAAGCTAGAATCTCCCCAAGCTTCAAGTGTAAATGTTAGCAAAGCTCAGCAACATTGTAGTATATAGCTGGTGATAAAGTTTAAAATAATTGCATATACTAAGGCTCATTTAAATATAGAGCCTCAGTGGTGCTTAACTTTTTTAATTGATGGTGACTAGTAGCCCTACTATGATGTAGATCTATGCTCGCTTACAGCTAAAATTTCACCTCTATTAGTGGAATGTTATTCCAGCTATTGCTTCCATAGTCATCAATAGAAGCGTTTAAGTAATCTGTATCAAAGCGCACGGGCACATCAAATTCGAAGCTCGCAGTGATTATTGCATCTTTTACTGGCGGTTTCATGAATGTTATTTCTCCCGTTGAATAATTTACTGAATATTCACTCTCTTCTTTACCATTTAAATAAATCTTTACTGTCCCATGTACTGGCTTTTTGATCATACGTATATGCTTATCTTCCCCACTTACATAAGTTTTGATTAGCTGAAAAGTCGTTTTTTTGTTATCTCCTATACCAATCTCTTGGTTGATGGCTATAAAATCCGACCAATCCTTAAAACGAAACCCTATTGCTTTACCTTTTCGTGCATGAAAAAATGTTATTAGTTCTAGTAGCTGCTCGTTTGATCTGACCCCGTAAGCTATGTTGTATCTAGTGCGTGCATGAGACCAATTGATGTTGCGCTGTTCACAACCGTTATGAGTTGTTACAACGTCAGTGGAAAATTCCGGTCCTCCAGCGGAACCATAAGATATATTTTCTGGAAATCTAATTTCTGTGAATGACATATACCCTCCTGTAGAAATAAAGTTGAGTTGATGTAGATAAAGTAGGAAAAATCTTAAACTTTTGAAATTGCTTTATTAATAAGATCGTGCATTTTTAATCCCACCTTCTCTAAGAAAGTGTGGGCATTATCTTCTTGACCTTTTCCTAACTCGCTTTTCAGTTCGTTAGTGTCTTTATGACTCTGCGTTAATTGATATACACAAACACATGCAGCGACTAAAGCAGTTCCAGCAAGACATGCAAAAGGAATTGCTTGAGTAATGATAGCAGCTATAGCAGATGCTGTGAATGCTATAGCTGTTATTACAGTAGCTATTACATAAATAGCCTCTTTCCTGTAACTATTGATTAATTTTTTTTGTATTTCTTTTTGTTGTGTTTTTTGTTCTTGCTGATGAGAGGAAGGGATTTTTTTATCTGTGTAAATTTGTAAAACCGGCGCACTAGTGTTGATATTAATTATTTCTTGTTGTACTTCTTTCTCTGATTGATCAGAAGTAGGAACTCTTTTACCTGTGCCAAGAATTGCTTCACTAGAAACTTGTTGATCTTCTTTTATATCTTCAGAAATTCCACTAAGGAGTGGTACAAAATGTTGCATGTAATTCACTACTCCTACAGTTTTTTTACTATTATCTATCTTTAATTGATCAAGATTCACACCTTGTATAAAAACTTCTAGATCATCATCATGTGCTGTAATTTTAGTTACTGTAACTTTTTGACTATCTTCCTCTATTGAATAAATATCAAGCTCCACTTCATACTTATCACATATCATTCTCCCTTCAATCCCTGGGCGACCCCATATAGGTAGGCTAGCTTCTGTAGCCATACTTCTAATATCTTTTAAATATCTATCAAAAGATGCAATATTGTCTGGTATAATATTGTTCTGGTTATCTTTCATTACATTTCCATTTGAACCTATCATAGGTACAGCATATCCTTCAGCAATATTTTTTGTTATTTCATCAAAAACCCATCGTGAGTCCTTTTTGTTTTCAGCATAATCTGCACAATCTTTTCTTAATGATTTTGCGGTAAAACGATGACCAGGTTTTAACTCATTCAACCCTTGAGCCACGGAGTCAAAAAAGCAATCCCCTGTCTTTAGAGCAGCCCCTATCTTTAGTTTTTTAGAATAAGCACTCTTTAAATTATGCAATAAATTACTTGATTTTTTCTTTTCTTTGATTTGTCGAAAAAGAGCAATTGGTTCTCTTGTATAATTAGGTTCTTTCATATTGTAACTCCAGAATGGTAATTATATATTGAGTTTAACACTTTTTAATGGATTAGTCAATCTTTGCAGGCTGAGGTTATGCTTGACTATAGGCATCACCTGCTTTTCTTGAGCTACTGTGTCACTTCTACGTGCCGTTACTTATCACACCCACAGTTACTATACTCAGGTTCATTTGAGTTGTCAAGCAAAAAAAATAAAATTTTATGGCAAATTGAAACTAGCCTTGCTTGTGACTTAATTCATCTACTTTTTTGCGTAGTATATTTAAATCAGTTGCTCCTACAAACAGACTATCCCCAATTATTAAAAAAGGTGTACCACCTACTCCCAAATCTCTTACTAGAAGCCTACTGTTGTTTATCATTTGCTCAATTTTGTCCGCGTTATCTTTTATGGAATCATTAAAATCGTCCTCATCAATCCCTATGCTTTTCACTATATCCAATATGCTTTCGTCTGAAAATCCTCCTTTGTGACTTAAAGCAGAATAGTGAAAATCGAAATATTTTTCTTTATCAATAAAGTAAACAGCTAAAGCGCTTTTTGCTGCCCTTAAAGAGTCATTACCAAGTATTGGAGCATCCCTAAAGATATACTTAATTTTACCGTCGTTAATTAACTGCTTTATATCATTCTTCATAGCTTTGCAATATCCACAAGAATAGTCAAAGAAGCCTACAGCTATAACACTACTATTTTCATTTCCTGAGTAAGGATAAGCGGAGTCGAATATTTCATTTTTGTACTGTAAAATTTTACCTTTAGTCGCGTTATCTCGAGCAGCGTAACTACTTTTAATCGACTCCTCTTTGAGAGTTTTTACGATCTTATCAAAATTTCTACTGATATAATCATCTAATCTCGTACTTATTTGGTCATCGGTTAGGGTTTGACCGCGGTGTGAAAGCCAATTGTTTATTACTGGTAAACTTGCTACTGCCAGTATAAGAATCAATGAAAACGATATTCTAGACATATACTTATTAAAGAACCTACAATATAAAACTTTTAGTACACATTTATCTATATATTAAAAGAAGCATCTAATGTTAATATATAAAAACATTTATATCAAGTGTATTTTATAGTCAGTTTTGCCTCGAATACAAACTTTACGTACAATGATTAGGTATATTGTCACAAAGTTCATCAGAAGACTTGATAATGTAGGTGACCAAACTACCCCCAGAATAGCCAATTATGAGATGCTCTATCTTTTACCGCCGCGCTGTAAACATGGCGGTAAAACAAAGTTGATAATTTTATTCCGCTGTGTATAATTTCAACAAACTCCGCGGAATAAACATATGAGTGAACCAATAATTGGCAGAGAAAAAGAAATAGCTATTCTACAAGACAAACTTCTTTCTCAATCAGCCGAATTTATTGCTGTTTATGGTCGGCGTCGTGTAAATGTTGTATTATCTGCATTTTATCAGCATAATATAGAAGTAATGTAATGCAGATATTATGCCGATGCCAAATTATACGATTACTTCTAAAATTGCTAATTGCCTTATGAGGATTGAAGCAGCAAAAGAAAAAGTGTTACATTTGCCACTCACTGTATCGATGCTCTCGTCCCTTCGTGAAACTGCACGGCTTTATACCACACACTATTCTACTATGATTGAAGGAAATCGACTTGAGCCTAAACAGATTGAAGAGGTTTTAAGTGGTAAAAGCCACTTTCCAAAATATAGGAGAGATGAAAATGAGGTTAAAGGATATTATGCAGCTTTAACCCAAGTTGAACAATGGGCAGCGAGAACGATCCCTATTACTGAGAAAGCCATTCAAACGCTTCATGCCCTAGTAATGGCGAGTGGAAAATCTAAAGTGAAGCCAACCTCTTATCGTGATGGTCAAAACGTTATTCGTGATAGCCGTACACGTGCAATAATTTATATGCCCCCTGAAGCAAAGGATGTACCAAAGCTCATGAGCAGTATGATTGATTGGATTCGTGACAGTGAGCAAGTGCCTTGCCCAATTATTGCAGGTATTGCTCATTATCAATTTGTAACAATTCACCCTTACTATGACGGTAATGGTCGTACTGCAAGATTGTTGACTACATTAATTTTACACCTTGGTGGATATGACCTAAAAGGGCTTTATTCATTGGAAGAATATTATGCTAAGAATCTAGGAGCTTATTATGAGGCAATCAGTGTAGGTCCATCGCACAATTATTATATGGGACGAGCTGAAGCAGATATCACTAAGTGGGTGGAGTATTTCGTAGAAGGTATGGCAAATTCATTTGAGAACGTTTTACAACGTATAAATGAAGAAGAATACCACACTGATCAGACTGATCTTATACGTAAACTTGATCCTAAACAACGCAAAGCTCTTGAGCTCTTCCAGGAGTTTTCCGCTATTACAGCTAGTCAGGTTGGCGAACTATTTAATTTTAAGCCTCGTACTAGTGCGCAACTTTGTAAAAAGTGGGTGGAAATGGGGTTTATCAAGATTGTAGATTTTTCCAATAGAGGAAGGAAATACAAACTTAGTAAGCAATATGAAGATTTGATCTCAAATTAACTGAAAGCTCGCTAGACAGTGCATAGGTCAAATTTCAATAAAGTGCTTGAAAACTAGATATAAACTTAAAATTTTAAAAACTGGAATATGTACAACAACTTACGCGACTTCATCAAAGCCTTAGAAGAAAAAAAAGATCTGATTAGGATTAAGGAGGAAGTTTCAACAGTTCTTGAAATGACAGAAATTCATCGCAGAGTTTTGTCAAGCAAAGGGCCAGCGATCATTTTTGAAAATGTTATCACAGAAAATGGCAAAAATTCGATTCCAGTTTTGGTGAATTTATTTGGTACTATTAAGAGGATTGCATTGGGGTTGAACATAAATCCTGATGAACTAAGAGATCTTGGTAAACTTTTAGCATTTTTGCAATCGCCTGAGCCGCCAAAAAACTTTAAGGATGCTATAAAAATGTTTCCTTTGTTGAAAGTCGTGTTATCGATGCGAAGTAAAGTCGTGAGCAAGGCTCCATGTCAAGAGGTAGTGCTAACCGGAGATGAAGTGGACCTAAGTCTACTGCCCATTCAAACATGCTGGCCAAATGAACCTGCACCACTTATCACCTGGCCGATTGTGGTAACAAAAGGACCCACGAAAGAAAAGCAAGATAATTTTAATCTTGGAATATATCGTATGCAGGTTATAGATAAAAAAACAACACTAATGCGTTGGCTTGCACAAAGAGGTGGCGCAACTCACCACAAACGATGGAAAGAGAAGGAACAAAATATGAAATTTCCTGCTGCTGCTGTGATCGGTAGTGATCCTGCAACGATTATTGCTGCAGTAACTCCAGTGCCAGAAACATTGTCAGAATACCAATTTGCTGGACTGCTGCGAAAGAAGCCGCTTGAGCTGGTAAATTGTAGGACTATTCCACTTCAAGTACCAGCTCACGCGGAAATCGTTCTGGAAGGCTATGTGAGTTTGGATAGATATCAAGACGAAGGGCCATACGGAGATCACACCGGCTACTATAATTCTGTTGAGCAATTTCCTGAATTTAATATTACTGCAATTACTATGCGTAAAAACCCGATATATCTTAGCACTTTCACTGGCAAGCCACCTGATGAACCATCGATTCTTGGTGAAGCACTCAATGAAATTTTTGTGCCCATTCTTATCAATCAATTTCCAGAGATAGTGGACTTTTATCTGCCACCGGAAGGTTGCTCATATAGAATAGCGGTAGTGTCGATAAAAAAATCCTATCCAGGGCAGGCAAAAAGAATTGTTATGGGCATACTTTCCTTTCTAAAGCAATTTTTATACACGAAGTTTATTATCGTTGTTGATGATGATATAAATATACGTGATTGGAAGGAAGTGATGTGGGCAATGTCAACGAGGATGGACCCTGTGCGTGATACAATCATGATAGAAAATGCACCTATTGATTATTTAGACTTTGCTTCCCCTGAAAGTGGACTTGGAGGTAAAATGGGATTTGATGCGACAAATAAAATCCCGCCTGAAACCAAACGAGAGTGGGGAAAGAAAATTGAGATGAGTGAGGAAATAGTAAGAAAAGTCACGGAAAAGTGGGAGGAATATATGGACTAGACTTCTTGCATAAAAGCAGAAAAAAGTTTGGCGTTTTTTATAATGCCGTAATTAGCATTAACTGATAATTGTGATTTAAGTTCGTCACAGTGCCCTTTTTTTGTCATCCTATAGCTATACCGCCGCGGTATCTCTTAGCCGCTAACAAGTAGTGGGATGACGAGCTTATCGTCATCCTGCCGCGAACCGTCATACCGCGATTCATTCGCGGTATCTCAGCCGCTAACAAGCAGCGGGATACTTAGGGATGACGGTTGTTGTTTAGCTGTAAATATTAAGAAATTTACCAAATGAAAAAAAAGGCAAAAGAAGCCCTGGGGTTATTATCCGCTTTAAAATATTGGCGTTTTTTATGTTTTAAACGCTTGACAAGCGAGATTCAGCCGCTTTTAATTGCAACTAACTTACGCTGCAAATGTTTAAGAAATTTACTAAGCAGAAAAAAAGACAAAGAATCCCCAAGTTAGCTAGTCTTTTACTATCTCTGTCGAGTATTGGCATTTTTTGATGTCTTGTAACGCTTTATAAGCGCGTTCAGCTTATTTAGATAAAAATCTAGATGTAGATGAAGTTTTGTAAAGACATACAGTATCTATATACTGCAAAAAATTGAACATAAGACGCCGATACATTAAGTAATCCTTACCTTTTAATCTGCAGATTGGCGAAAGCAAATACAATAGCTTCACTATCATGATAAGGGCGCTGGCGAAGGGTGTCAAGCAATTTTCGTTTCTGCGAGTACCTGAGTTTATTGACTTCATTAGAGCCAAAACTCTTGAGACCTAGGTGATAATTCTATCTAAAAGGATGCCAAAAAAGAGAAGCAACCCTACGTAGGAATTATTTTTAAATATGGACATGCATTGACTGGGATCGTCAGGATTGAAATTTTTGTATTGGCGGTGAAATATGAACCCTACGGCAAGTAGAGCAATATAAAAAATGTTATTTAATGATGATAAAATACCAGCATATAGCCACGTCATAAGAGATATTGAATAAAATCTTTTCAACCAAGATTTTGTTGTATCACCAAAATATAATGCGGTAGATTTCATCCCGAGTTTTTCATCATCTTTTTTATCTTGATGGGCGTATATGGTGTCATAGCTAAGTGTCCAAAAGACGCATCCTATATAAAACAGCAAGGATTCTATACTGATCTGGTTTGTTATTGCTGCTGAGCCCATGAGCGATCCCATATTGAAGGTAAACCCTAAGAACAATTGTGGCCACCAAACATACCGCTTTAATAAAGGGTAAGTAGCTATCATACACATTGAGATTATTCCAAGTATAAGTGTAGTTTTATTAGTTAATAATAAGATTACCAGGTCAATAGACAGTAGCAGTGAAAGTAAAGCTAAAGCCTGCTTTATGTTTAATGCACCACTTGCAAGTGGCCTATATTTTGTTCGTTCAACGTGCGCATCTATTTTTCTATCGAAGATATCATTGATTATGCACCCTGCGGGTCTCATTAAAAATGCACCTATAGTAAACAAAACAAGGAGAAAAAGAACCTGATACGATAGAGAAGTTGAGGCTAAAAGAATACCGCTCAAACTGGGAAATAGCACAAGCCACAAACCCGTTAAACTGTGCAACCTCATTAATGAAAAGTAACGATTGAAATGCATTAATTAAGTGTGATTATGTAATATTTTGCTTACATTAACAAAATTATCGAACGCTAAGTCAGGCTTGAAAACTAGTTCAGGTATAAATCGCAAATCAACATAACACAGTATAGATTTACGTATTGACCATGCAGATTGGTTCATTTCATTAACAACGGTGTTAAGATCACAATTATTCTCAGAAGGATCTCCAGTGCGTCTTTTTTCTGGATCTAAGTAGTCAGCTACTTGAATATTCAATGAAGATAACACAATATATACATCTGCTTTTTTCAAATCTTTACTTAATTTTACGTCAGATACCGCTACATTTTTATTGAACACCTTACCTTCCATTAGAATTCTTGATATTGCTCTATGCAATACCGATGCTATCTTTAGGTTTCTAATTTCCTTTTTCATATCCAGCTACTATAACACCCTTTCTTCTTGCACTAATTGATAAGCTTCCAAAATATCTCCAACTTTAATATCGATATTACCCTCTAGTGATACTCCGCATTCAAAGTTTACACCTACTTCTTTAACATCATCTTTAAATCTACGTATTGCTTTTAACTTTCCTTCATGCACCAATTTGCCACCACGCACTACCTTAATTAAAGAATCTTTTTTTATGACTCCATCACTTACATAACATCCAATGATATTACCAGCTTTAGATACATTAAATATTTGCCTTACAGATGCAGAACCAACACGAACCTCTCGTGTAACAGGCTTTAACATTTTAGTTAAATACATTCTCATGTCGTCAATGAGCTCGTATATTATGTTATAAGTATGTATTTCTATACCTTTTTGTTTTGCCAAGTCCCTTATTTTTGAGTCCACTTTTACATTAAAAGCTAAAATTACTGCACTTGATGCTTCTGCAAGCAGCACATCTGAATCTGTTATCCCTCCTACTGCTTTGTGTAGGATATTTAATTTCACTTGGTCTTTACCGAGTTTATCAATTGAACTTGATATTGCTTCAATAGAACCAGTTACATCGCACTTTAAAACTACAGATAGTTCTTCTGTTTCGCTGTTATTACGACTGAATATATCTAAATTATTGTCGCCCAAATCTTCTTTCTTTTTCTTGATTAACTCTAGCCTGTATTCAACAATTTCACGCGCCTGCTTTTCAGAATTTACAACAACAAATTTATCTCCAGCATTTGGTACACCATTTAGACCAGTAATTTCAATTGGAGCGGAGGGTAGTGCTGCTTTTTCTCTTTGACCAAGGTGATTAACCATACTACGTACTTTACTGTATGTTGTACCAACTACCAATATATCACCAACCTTTAACGTTCCTTCCTCAACTATCAATGTAGCTGATATTCCTTTCGCTTTATCTATTTTGGATTCTATTACCCATCCAAGTGCTCGACAATCTTCTATTGCTTCTAGCTTCATTAATTCAGCGATTAACAAAATCGTCTCTTCTAGTTTATCTAAATTAGTTTTCTTTTTTGCTGATACTGGCACAATCATAACATCACCACCAAGCTCTTCAGGAATGAGATCATATTGAGGTAAGCTACTCATTACTTTCTCCACATCACCAGGCTCAGATTTATCAATTTTATTAATAGCAACTATAATAGAAACATTTGCTGCTTTTGCATGATTTATTGCTTCAACTGTTTGTTTCATGATTCCATCGTCAGCTGCAACTACTATTACAACTATATTAGTAATATTGGCACCACATGCACGCATCGCAGTGAACGCTTCATGTCCTGGTGTATCAATGAAAGTAATTTTTTGCTTATCTTTTGTTATTATTTGATAAGCACCTATGTGTTGAGTTATGCCACCTGACTCTCTTTCTGCAACATTAGATTCACGAAATGCATCGAGCAATGAGGTTTTACCATGATCGACGTGTCCCATAAAAGTGACGATTGGTGGTTTAGGTTTTTTAGGCAGGCTTTCTCTGCCTTCTATAAAAAATAAATCTTTTTCTCTGTTGGTATCGCTCACTCGTTTAGCCGTATGATTAAATTTTTCCACTATTTCACATGCTATATCTGGATCCACCAGATCATCTACTCTATAACTCTCACCGACTTCTTCTTTGAACATTTTTAGCACACTCTTGCTATCTTCTGCCATGCGAATAGATAACTCCCTGATAGTTATTTTTTCTGGTATAATAACTTCTCTTGATATATTTTTACCCTTAGTAAACTTTGACTTTCTACCTCTTATACCAAACCTTTGCTTAAATACAGGGGGTTGTTCAGTTTTTTCATCTATTGCCTGTGCAATTACCAGTTTAGAATGCTTAGAATATATATCTTTGTTGACTTTAAAAGACTTTTTATCGTTGTCCTCATGGTCAATACTATCTTCTTTTGGTTCAACTAAGTGGGTATTACTTAAAACTTGCTTATTTATTTCCTTAGATAAAGCGTCCGCTTCATTTTTCTCGTCAATCTCTTTATTGCTGTCTTCTTTTGCTGTTTTCTCTTTTTCTTCTCTCTGATTTCTTTCTTTCAGCAAAGCAGCATTCTGCACAGCATTAATGCGGAAAATTTGTTCTTTCTCTGTTAAAGAACCTAATTTACTCTCGTCAAATAAATTATGTTCTTCTGCATCATGAGATTTTTTTCTTCTTTTTTTTACTACTGTAGCTCCAGTACTTGGGCTAGCTGAAGAGTTTAAATTGAGGTCTAATTTAAGCTTGCTTAAACCTTGGAGCGTTAATTTTTTATCACTGATATCTTCATTATTCATATTATTTTATTATATTAATCCAAGCTTTTTACGTGCTTCTATGATTATTGAATCTACTGTATCTTTTAGATCTTCTTTGCTATCGGATGAGGAAGAGAGTATGCTGCAAAACTCATAACTTGATAAATCTGCTATGTCCTCTAAAGTCTTAATATCATGCTTACTAAGAGCAATTTTATTGTCTATTGATAAAGTTAAATTGATTACATCATCCTCCATACCTAAACTTTTTAGCTCTTCTATTTTTCTATCATTTTCTGCTTTCAGGTACTTATTTGCTCTATTGTGAAGTTCGTTTGCAATATCTTCATTAAAGCCCTCTATTGAAGCAAGCTCTTTAATTGAAGCGCTAGATATGTCTTCTACACTTGAAAAACCTTCTGTTACCAATAGCTGACCCATAATCTCTTCTAAGTTTAAAGCTTCAGCAAATAAAGCTGAACATTGACTAAGTTCTTTACTTCGCCTTTCTGATTCTTGCTGAGTGCTTAATATCTCAATTTTCCATCCAACAAGCTCTGAAGCTAATCTTACATTCTGGCCCTTTTTTCCTATCGCTAAACTCAATTGATCTTCAGCAACTATTAACTCTATGCAATTTTCATTTTCATCAATAATAACCTTCGATACTTCTGCAGGAGTAATGGCTTTAATAACAAATTGACCCAAATCTGAGGAGTAATTTATAACGTCAATTTTTTCACCATTTAATTCGTGTATAATAGTTTTTATTCTATCTCCCTTAACTCCAACACAAGCACCTACTGGATCAATGTTCTTGTCGGGAGAGAAAACGGCAACCTTAGACCTTGAACCAGCATCTCTAGCTATACCTTTAATTGTCACTAATCCGTCAGCAATTTCTGGTATTTCTTGATTTAATAATGCCTCCAAAAAGCCTTCATGAGTCCTAGAAAGAATAATTTGACGTCCATCATCAGAGCGCTTAACAGTCTGTATGTAAGCTTTAACCTTATCACCTTCACGAAATGATTCACCACCAGTTAAATTTCGCAATGGAAGATATGCCCTAGTGCCATTTATGTCTATAATAAGATCTGAATATTCTACTTGTTTAACAATACCATACCTTATTTCTCCCACCTTATCTTTAAATTCCTCATATTGCTTTTTTGACTCTTCATCTTTAATTATTTGAGCAATCTTTTGCTGGGCAATTCTTGCTGAAGCAAGATCAGTGTTAAGAGAGAGTAATTCACTAACAGTATCTCCAACTTTTGCATCTCCTTTTATTAATTTAGCTTGTGTAAGCGTAATTGATTCACACTCGGTATTCTCTTTTTCATTTGATTCATCATCAATAACTTTTAGTTTTCTATATGAAGTAACTTTGCCTGTGTTTCTATCTATATCAACTACAATTTTACTTTTGCTACCATATTTTTGATGAGCCACTGCTTCTATAGCACTTTCTAGTGCCTTTATTACAACATCAAAATCTAAACCTTTTTGAAGTGAAAGCTCTCCTGCTGTTTTTATTACATCAAGGCTTCCAACTATGTTATTCTTGTTACTTTTCTGCTTAACACTGCTTTTACGATTAGCAATCATAATAAATAAATCCAATGTAATTAGTTATAATTATAGCTCCAACGGGCAAAGAACACTATCTTAAATGTTAAATGATTGCTAATTTAAGTCAAGTTTTTTCATGTTTTTGTATAACAAGCAACGCAGGAGTAAAGAATAAAGTTAAAACCGTTGCAGCCAATATTCCACTTGCTATGGTTGTTGAAATGTCAACCCACCACTGGCTTGATGGAGCATCATATGTGATTTGTAGCGTAAAAAAATTGATATTTAACCTGGTAATCATCGGTATTAAACCAAGAACTGTGGTTGCAACGGTAAGCAATATTGGCCTAACGCGAGAAATTGCAGCGTTTATTACACATCGCTTGATGTCATTTTTGTGTACCTTAATTTGGTGATGAAAGGCATCAAGCAATAGTATGTTATTATTTACTATAATTCCTGCCAAAGCAATTATCCCCACTCCACACATAACAACTACGAAAACTTGTTGGATAAGAAAGAAAACAAAAAACACACATGTTGTGGATAAAAACACTGCTGTCATTACGATAAATGTATGGTATACATTATTAAACTGTGTCACTAATACCAATATCATTAGTGTAATCGCTAATATAAAAGCCTTTAACAAAAATGCTCCTGATTTTTGTTGATCTTCTTTGTCGCCTTTAAAATCAATTTTTACTCCCTTGTCCCAATCCTGGGCAATAGAATTCTGAATGAACTTTACTCTTTCATCAACAAGATAGCCAGTATCAACGTCAGCAGAGATTGTCACTGTGCGTAATCCATCAATCCTGTTTAGTTTGTTTACCTTTTTTTCGGGAGCATATTTTACTATATTGCTCATAGGATACGGGCCATTAACTGTATTGATAAAAAGATTGTCTATAGTCTTCATGTTGCGATCCTTTCCAGGGAAACGGAGTACAATATCGATTTCTTCATCCGTGTTATTTGGTCTATATTTTCCAATCAACACTCCATTTGTAACCATCTTTATAAAATCGCCAATGGTTGCAACACTTACTTCAGAGCTTGTAGCCTTATTCTTATCAACACTCATATTCCACTCTATTTCAGGTGCTGATCTGCTATCTTGAATATTTATAAACCCGGATGAAGGTTGGTTCATAATTTCTAGAATTTTCTCTGCTGCTAAATTCAAACTGGATGCACTCCCGCTGAGGTTGATTTGTATTGGCTTGTCAGCCGACGGTCCTGGCTTTTCCTCTTGAACATTAATTATTATTCCTTTCATGTCTTGCACACTGCTCCTTATATCATTTAGTATGTGCTTAGCTTTGCGCCTGAAGCGCCAATCCATAAGTTCTAGTTGTATTCTGGCGATAACGTTGTCTGAAAATGCTCCTGATCTAGCATAAGAAACATGAATTTCTTTTTCAATGCTCAAAATGCGTTCTTCCACTTCTTTGAGTATCAGATCTCGTGCTTTGGCTGATAAGCTTTCTTTTGCTTTAACACTGATTAAAATATTATCTGAATCCACTTTCGGAAAAAACTTTACTCCAGGACCAAAAGTAAAGTACAGCACACTAAATGAAAACAAAACGAATACAGTAGCACATACGAATTTTTTAGGATGATCCAAAACCTTCTCTAGCATTCGTACGTAAGCTCTTATTATAGGCCCAGCATTTTTTATTTCACCACTTTCGATAGCATTCATTTTTTCAATTTCTTCCTTTGAAGTTACTGATGGCTTTCCAAAGATTGCACCAAGTGTTGGTATAAAAACCAGAGCCATAATGAGCGATCCGGTTAAAGTTAAAATTATTGTAATTGGTATATACTGCATGAATTTTCCCACAGTATCAGGCCAGAGTAGTAAAGGAAAAAACACTGCCAATTTAGTTAACGTTGATGATAAGACCGGATAAAACATATCACGAACTGAAGTGTGAAAGGCTTCTACTTTGCCCATTCCGCAGATCATCTTTCTATCGGCATATTCGCTGATCACAATTGCATCATCAACCAGCATGCCAACAGCCATAATTAAACTGAAGAGCACAACGATATTTAAGGTTATACCCATAAAGTAAAGAGCTATTATCCCAATGAGAAAGGAACCGGGTATCGAGAGTGCCACAAGAATAGCAATCCTTGTTCCCATAGAAAGCATCATTATGATCAATATTAACAACACAGCAAATATTATGCCGTTTTCCAAGTCATCAAGCACATCGCGGACGTTTTTTGACTGGTCGTTTAAGTACACCACTTTTAAATTTTCAGGTAATTGATCTTTTGCCTTATCCATTAAGTATTTTACTTGATTTACTGTGTCTATTATGTTTTTTCCGTTACGTTTTGAAATTTCTAGCACGACACTAGGTAATCCATTAATGCGAGCAAACCCTTGGTGATCTTCAAACCTAGGGTATACTTTTGCTATATCTTTTATTCTCAAAACTGCATCGCCTTGAGATCTAATAGGAATATTCATAATATCTTCTATATCTTTTAGTAATCCTGATATTTTAATCGAATATTTACCGGTGTCATTTTCCAGTGATCCAGCTCCCACTAGTCTATTATTGCTTGATATAGCTTGGAATATTTCGTTTGATTGAATGTTATATTTTGTTAGAACTGTGGGCTCAATTATAACTTCCACTGTTTCTTTACGCATACCCGCCACTTCAACTTTGAGAACATTTGGCAGAGATTCTATTTCTTTCTTTAGCTTGCGTGCTATTTCAGTTAAGGCTCTTTCTGGCAAATTACCAATTAAGCCGACATTGAGTATCGGAAATAAGCTCAAGTTTATTTCATTGATTATCGGAGATTCCGCTTCAAAAGGTAACTTCGATTTTATGTTTGAAAGCTTTGAACGAACATTATCGAGCACTTCTTTATTATCATACTCTGTTCCAAATTCGAGTATCATGTGAGCACCATCATTAGTTGCAAAAGCTCTCAATTCTCTTACACCTTCGATGGATCTTAGTTCATTTTCTATAGGAAGCACTAATAGCTTTTCACTATCTTGAGCAGAAATCCCAGGAAGTCCAACAAACACGCTGATTATAGGAATCTGTATATCAGGATTGCTTTCCCTTGGCATTTTTATATAAGCGTATGAACCGAAGATAAAAATTACTATAAGTAATAATACCACCGCCCTGTTTCGTTCTATGAGTAAGCTCTGCATGTTGAATGTTAGCTGAATATGTGTGTTTGTACAATATTATAGTCGAGATACATTGCATATTAATTAATCCTTGTGTAGCTTTAAAACTTTATGCAAATAATTAAAATTTTCGCAAAATTGCAAGTATAAGAAAATTCCTGTATAATAATTCTAGAACAGTATTTGAGAGGTTATTATGGTGGCAATTCTAAATATAACAAAAGGCAAAAATAAAGTTATTGTGTCTGGATTAGCTGGAGCTTTATCAGCTTTAATATTTTTAACAGCAATCCACATTGCCGCAAAGATAGCCATTATCGTTTCTGCTGCTGCAGTTACTTACTTATTACTTTCGCTGATTCATAAAATAAGAACTAAAAAAGAACAGCCTGAAATTACTGGTGTTTCAGGAGAGAAAGTTTCAGAAGATGAAGGGTATAGCAGTGTTGATGAAGGTGAAGAAAAAGATACCGCAAAAGAACCAGAAAAAACTGAAACTGAGTTAGAAGAAGAAATAATAAGGAAAAGAGCACAAGAACGCATGGAGAAAGGATCACTTGGTGGTCCTATAAATGCGTTTGGCGAACCAATTCATGTGACTATAGATGCTGAAAATAGTAATCCTGTTGATTATACAAAAACTATGGTAGTGCCTGAGGAAATTATTCTTAGCATGCTAAATGATAAAACTCTTACACAAAATAACTCTAGCTCTATAAAGAATCAGATGAAACCTCTTCCTGAGCACATCGATGTGCCTGGTAATCCACTTCCTGGGCAAGTGTTAAGCAATCTAGAGCTTGAATCTAAAAGCACGCAGAAACTATCTGCTTTAGACTTGCTATTACAGTGCAAAAATGTAGATAATGATGTAAAAAAAATGCTAAAACAGCCAATTACCCAAAAGGGGTTTAACGGATTAGGATTTGATAGATAGTTGTTATATTAACCTCTCCATCTCATATTGAGGATCAGATGCAATGCCGTAGACCCTATTTGGCGGAGCAATTTTGTTCTCTATACCAAAAACCATACCTTCAATTATTGCTGTGAGTACTTTTTCAAGGTCACAATCTGCTCCGGGAACGCGGTGCTCTAGGCGGCATCTTTTGAAATCGTTGCCAAAATAGGGAATTCTTATCGCAGCAGTTCTGTTATTTACTCCCCAACTAATCGTAGTTGGAGTGTGAATATCCGGATACTGAAATCTTAAATATGAATCATCATTTGGAGCAAAAAACAACATATGTTTTTTCATCATTGCACATAATCCACCAATACTATGAATCAGATAGTCACTGTACTTTTGCTCATTGATATAAAATAAGTTACCGTTATTTGAATTCACGAGATTAACATGCACATTTAATGCACTGCCTGCTCTATCCAAATAAGGCTTTGCTTTAAAAGAAACATTCCCACCTAGTTTTTGTGCTGTTTCAGTAAGTGATTGTTTTGCTAACTCAAAATGCTTAATTAAATTGTAGGAGTTCGTATAACAACCACTTTTTATCTCATACTGATGTGTAGAATTCTCCTTCTCGCAAGAAAATTCAAGAGATGCTATTTTATTTTTGATGCTATTCAGAAATAAGTATTCTTTTTCTATTCCTTCAATGTAAAACTCTAGTTCAATACCTAATACAGCATAACAACTCAAATTACTTAATATAATCATAAATTTGCTTCAGTAAATCTATATTAGGTTAGCTATATTTATATGAATACTTTACTTATTTGCCAGTAAATTTAACATCTTATTTATACATAATGTATTACTGTTTTTAATAGCATGCTTCTAATCCTCGATACAAGCGACATTTACAAATTTTTCATTTTTTTGAAATAAAAATGATCAATTTTAATGTTTTTATACCCTTTACAACCCATCAAAAAATCACCATAATTTTTAGTATGTATTAAGTAGTATTAGCTTTTCATTTTGCAGTAGGCTATTGATTATCTTATATTTTTCTAATTATTGCTTTTTTCTTGGTGTGGTATATGAACTTAACTAGCCCTAAGGTTTCTACTATGTTTTTTGATCAGATTATTACAGTAACGGATCACAATGTTACTTGGGAAAAAATCCAAAATTGTCTTTATAATCTTTATGGAGAAGCAACATATAATAGCTGGCTGAGTTCACTAAAATTTGTCAGTAGCAGAAATGGGGAAGTTCTTTTATCCGTGTCAACAAGGTTTATAAAAGAGTGGATTACAGTTCATTACATGAAAAAAATATTATCATTATGGCAAAGCGAAGATAAAAGTATACGTTCTATTGATATTCAAGTAATTGAGGAGAGGAATTCAAATTTTAATGTTATACTAAAAAACAGAGAGGAAAGTAATCATAATCTTGGTTCGCCGCTGGATCCAAGGTTCACCTTTGATAATTTTGTAGTGGGAAAGCCAAATGAATTAGCATTTACGGCGGCAAAGCGTGTGGCAGAATCTATAGATCCAATATTAGGCAGCAATCCTTTGTTTCTATATGGTGGAGTGGGACTTGGTAAAACACATCTAATGCATGCTATAGCTTGGCACATAGTCAATTCCCCATCAGCAAAAAGAAAAGTGGTGTATTTATCAGCAGAGAAATTCATGTACCAATATATTACAGCGCTGCGAAGCAAAGATATTATGTTATTTAAAGAGCAATTTAGATCAGTAGATGTATTGATGGTAGATGATGTGCAATTTATCAGTGGTAAAGATAGTACACAAGAAGAATTTTTTCACACTTTCAATGCATTGATAGACCAAAATAAACAATTGGTTATATCAGCTGATAGGTCTCCTAGTGATCTTGATGGAGTGGAAGAAAGAATAAAATCACGACTCGGTTGGGGGTTGGTGGCAGATATTAATGAAACAACTTTTGAATTAAGGCTTGGTATATTGCAGGCAAAAGTGGAGCAGATGAATATGTATGTTCCGAAAGATGTCCTAGAGTTTTTAGCAAGGAACATAAAATCTAATATAAGAGAATTAGAAGGAGCATTAAATAAGGTTACCCATACCTCATTAATTGGAAGAAGTATGACGGTAGAATCAGCTAGTGAAACCCTAATCGATCTTCTTAGGTCAAATCATAGGTCAGTCACAATAGAAGAAATACAAAAGAAAGTAGCTGAATTTTTCAATATAAAGGTTGCAGATATGCAATCCAATAGAAGGCTTCGCAGTCTTGCAAGGCCAAGACAAATAGCTATGTATTTTGCCAAAAAATTTACGCAAAAAAGCCTACCAGATATTGGGAGAAACTTTGGTGGCAGAGACCATGCTACTGTTATACATGCAGTAAAACAAGTAGAAAATTTTATAAAGACCGACTCAAAATTTGCTGATGAAATCAATCGATTAAAAAAAATGTTTAAGTAGCGTTTTTAAAATAGCTAATAACAAATCCTAAAATGAATCGACTATAGTTTTAATCCGTTTAAGTTTAAAATCTTCTGTTAGCTTCGCAGAATACATTTCCTTATTGTGTTGATTATAGAAGGTAAATTCGTGATCATCTAAATTTAGTATTGCAAAGCCAAAGCCAAAAAAGTTTCTAACCTCGTGTGCTAAGTAGTTTTTACCATTTAAATAGTCAAATTCTACATTTTGATAAACAGATTCTTGATCTTGAGCGTGTAATGATGCACCACCGTTTCCAACTATAATTTGGTCTGGAACATTATCCATTAATAAAATCTGGGCTATATGAATGTGGCCAGAAACTATGGTAGTAACATTGCTTGGAAATTTATCTCCAAAAGCTTCGATTTGTGTAAGATTACCATGGCTTTTTAATGTCAAAAATTCTTTTTTTGGAGATCTCCAAAGCGGTTTATGAGTTAAAAACCACATGGGCTTGTCAGAACTATTTTGTATCAATTTATCAAATTGCCTCTCAAAAGCATCAATTGTGCTTTGGGTTGTAAAAATATCCTCACCGGATGAAGAGTCGAAGATAAAAAATTTCATCGGTCCAGCATCTAAGGACCAACTAGAAACGAAGTTTCCACATTTTTCAGACGAAAAGGGGTATGAATCTAGATACCTGAACCATCCTTCATAAGCTCTATCACAACTCTCATGGTTTCCACGAACAAAAAGGAAAGGGGATTGTGATAAAATATCCTTTGCAGGCTCAAACCAATCAGCGTACCAAACTTCTTTATTGTATCCATAAATATCGCCACACTTTTTTGTATTTCTACATTTTGTTTGTCTATAATGATAATCACCAACATGGATAATTAAATCTGGTTTATGAAGGGCGATTGAATCTAAATTTTTTTTTAAAGGCCAGCTATCTACCGAATTACATTCCTGCTGAAATAACATATTTATTCTACAGCCCGTGTCACCAATGAAAGCAATTTTATTAACCTTTTTTGGTAATATAGGAACCCGTAGATTCTCAATACTAATGTTTTTGGCACTTGTTTGTACTGTCAGTTCACAAACTGTTTCGTTATGATCACCATTGTTAATTGAGCTGCGATTCAGCATTTCTGTTTCCTCGCCATCAACATAAACAATGGGACACATGTCATTGTCCGTAATTGCGCGTATGCTTAGTTTATTTTCTGGGATAACTTGAGACCATGTGTATAATATTTGTGCATGGACGAAATGAAAGCTAGTTATAAGAGAGAGAGCTAAAAAAATAAAGATATTAGCTATATTCATTTGTATAAAAACCTAAGTTAAAAATTAGTAGTAAGGTTATCTTAAATGATTAAAATTTATAATCACAAAATTCATAATCAAATTATACAAACAATTTCTAAATTATTCTAGTATCAGATTGACACTCTAGATGAAAAATTCTAAAATGATTAAGTAATTTAAAATAATTATATAAAAACTAGAATATAGTGCGGCCGTGGTGGAATTGGTAGACACGCAGCGTTGAGGTCGCTGTGGCTCATAAGGCCTTGGAAGTTCAAGTCTTCTCGGCCGCACCAGTTTTTATCGCTGTTTAATATGGGTAAAAATGTTTATAGGAAATCAGAGTAGCAATAAGGTAGAAAGAGCTATCAGCGAAATCAGGCGCGGTCGGCCAATTGTAATATATGATGAAAGTAATTACCTATTGTTTGCTGCTGCTGAGGCTTTAGAAAGAGATTTATTTAATCAATACAAGCTTACATCAAGTAATGTATATGTTACTTTAACTTCAAGTAAGGTAAAATACATATCTCAGAATAAAGAACATAACAGCAAACGTCTGTTGGTGAATAATTTTGATGAACTGCTCTATTTAATAAACTGTTCAAAGGAAGATTGCATAAAAGAGTTGCAATGCTCAAAGACAATAGATGAATGTGCTATTGCCTTGCTTAAGTTCTCAGAATTATTGCCATACGCGTTAGTGGCTGATATGACTTTTGAGAATAACCATGAAATGCGAAATTGGTGCGAGAAAAATGACGTTATTGCACTGGACACGTCATTCATAAATAATTTTCAAGAAAATCAGGATGTATATGAAGTGTGCAAAACATCATTATTTTTAAAACAGACTCAAGAAGTAAATATCATATCTTATAGAACCGAAAGTGGTGGAAGAGAACATCATGCAATTATCATTGGCAATCCAGATAAAGATGACGAACCATTAGTGAGAATTCATTCTTCGTGCTATACGGGTGACTTGTTAGATAGCTTATCATGCGATTGCAGAAGTCAGTTACATCAAGCAATTCAAATGATAGCTGACTTTGGAAGTGGTATTATATTGTATTTGATGCAGGATGGAAGAGGTATTGGTTTAACTAATAAGTTAAGAGCATACAGTATGCAAAGAGAACATAACCTTGATACTGTTGATGCAAATAGAATATTGGGTTTTGAAGATGATGAAAGGAGTTTTGTTGTTGCAGCTAAAATGCTTAAGAAATTGAACATTAACAAAATCCAATTACTTACAAACAATGATAGGAAATTGTCAGAATTGGAAAGTAGTGGTATAGAGGTTACAAAGTGTCTACCACTTATTGTGGAACGTAATAAATATAACGATTCATATATGGAGACAAAGTTTGGTAAGCTAGGCCATAAGTTAAGAGTTTTTTAGCTTTTTTGTTGTAACTACTTTGTTAATTTGCTATGTTTATTAACACAAGTTAAGATTTTTAAGAATATTAAAATGCTAAGATTTTTTAAGCGAGAGAAAAGTACTGAATCGTTAGATAAGGATATAAATTGGAATTCAAACCGCTACAGCACAGTTATTGCTCAAAGGAATATTCTACTTTTATTTGCGTTAATATTATTAGCAACGATCTCTATCAGCATATTAGTCATATTTAAAATTAGCACAAGTAGCACTATTGAGCCATTTGTTATAGAAATTGACAAGAAATCTGGAATAGTGCAATTGGTTGATCCTGTCACAGTAAAGCAGTATTCTGCAGATGAAGCGCTGAACGATTATTTTATTTCAGAGTATATAAAAGCAAGGGAGGTTTTTGATCCATATCATTATAATTATAACTATTATACAAAGGTGAGGTTGTTTTCCTCATCTAATGTGTATAATGAATTTAGAAATTATATAGGATCGCAGAATATGGATGATCTTTTTAATTTATATTCAGATACCAAAAATGAATTTAAAATTCGCTCGATTCAAAAATTGGGTAACGATGCTCTTCAGGTGAGGTTTTTTGTGGAATTTATACGGAAAGATGGAAGTTCCACAAGAAAAAATAAGATAGTTATTATGTCATATAGATATGCATCGCTTGAAATGAATGATCAGCAAAGATATATTAACCCATTAGGGTTTCAAGTTATTTCATATAGAGTAGATGATGAATATGTATAGGATATTATTAGTTTTAGTTTTACTTGTAAGTAGCAATTTAAACGCATCCATTAATTATAATGAACCTATTTCTGTAGATAGTAGAATAAAGACTTTTGTGTATAGCCCTAATGAAGTATTTACGGTGGTTTTTAGTCAGGGTTACTATTCTTATATTGAATTTGCGGAAGGAGAAAAAGTTAAAAATATCGCTGTTGGTGATGCATCAAGTTGGAAAATTAATCCTTATGACAATAAATTGCTTATCATGCCATTTGAAGTTAGTAGCCGCACTAACATGATTATTACGACAACTAAAAAAAGAAATTACATTTTTGATTTAATCTCAAGGCCAAACTACGATAAATACCTGGACACTAATGCTAAGAAAGTGGATCACGATTATTCTGCTGAAAAGGATATATCTTACGTAGTACGTTTTTATTATCCTCAAGAAGAAGGTGAATTTGATGTTGATTTAGATGAGGTTTCTTTACCTACTCAAATGCAGTATACTACAGACAAGCTAGAAAAAATAATACAAGAAAATGATACGAAGTATAATTATACATATATTGATGAAGGTGGTAATGCGGATATAGTTCCGATTGAGTTATTTGATGATGGTTATTTAACCTATTTAAAATTTAGAAATAATAATAAAATACCTCAGATTTTTGTAGAAGGGGAGGATAAACCTTGTAAAAGGCTGTTATTTGATGATTATGTTATAATAAAAGGGGTACATAAAAAGCTATTTATGCGTTATGAAGATGATGAAGTTGAAATTATAAATAGGTCACTTTAGCTGTGGTACATGCAATATGAATAAAGAAAGGCGTAACAATTCAGAAGATGAGTCAGAAATAGAGAACAAGGTAGTAACAGTTGGCTCTAATCAAGGTCATAGGGCATTGATGGTTATGATTTTAGTGCTTCTGGTTGGTGTAGTGTATTATTTCTATTTTAGTCCTTCTCATAAAGAGGATTCAGAAGTTATTAAAAAAGAGGAAACAAAGCAAAACGTTCAAGAATTTAAAGGAAAGTTGGAACAAGTTCCAGATAATGTAATAGTTCCAGAAAGAATAATAACCGATTCCTTACCACCCTTACCTCCTCTTCCTACACCACAAATCGTACCAGAAATAAAACAAATTAAAAAAGAAGAAGAGAAACCAAAAGAAACCCCTGTGTCAAATATACCTATTTTGCCAAAGCCAAATTTTCCTTCTAGTAATGTTATTAGCAATTTACCTACCTCGTTTCCTACAATAGGGGGCGGAGGTTATCCTAGAGACAGACGTAGTGCACAAATGTTAACAATTTCAGGTAGTAGTGGAGAGAACAAGGCTGCTGATGCTATTTTATCCGACACTTCAGCACAGTCGAGCAAAGCTACCAGAGTAGGAAAGCTTGGTTTAATGATTACTCAAGGTAAAATTATTGATGCTGTTCTTGAAACTGCAATAAATTCTGATCTGCAAGGAATGCTGCGTGCTATGGTGAGTAGAGATGTTTATGCAGAAACTGGTGATACAGTTTTAATACCTAAAGGCTCAAGATTGATAGGTAGTTATTCATTTGACTCGAATGTTGCTAAATCTCGTGTAAATATAAACTGGAATAGAGTGATTCTGCCACATGGAATAGATGTTGCCATCTCATCACTTAGTACTGACGAGCTTGGTAGAGCAGGGATAGCGGGAATAGTTGATAATAAAATAGTAAGTGCGTTATTCTCTTCAGTGGCACTTGCTGGTGTTTCAATTAGTTCGGCTGTTATAGGGCAAAAGGCTTCTAATCTTATCGATGCGCTAACTGCCATGGATGCAGTGAAGTCTATTACTGCAACTGAAATAGATATTTCTTCTCTCAAAGGGGCTATTGTTGAGAGATTGGAGGATGCTATAAAAACTGAAGTTGGGAAGGTAGGAGACGAAAAATGGAAATTGGGTCTTAGGGCTATTGAAAAAATTCGGGATGCTAAAAGTGATCAGGATTTACTGAGAATAATAAAGGAAGAAATAGTAAGTGTGATAAAAAGTTCTGGAGCTAGTGGAGTTGATGCAATTACTAGTGACAATATCGGTATAACTTTAGACGATGTACGTCAACTGTTGAGGCAAACTCAGAAAAGAAGCAAATCTGTTTATGATGAAGCAATCGGGAAATCAATCAATGATTTTTCTAAAGACATGCGAGATATAGTGGGCAGATATACAGATAAAAAACCAACTATTTATGTTGATCAAGGCACTGCATTGAAAGTATTTGTTAACCAAGATATAGTATTTCCTCCACAGGCAATATTAAATCAATGAAATGAACTATGCTGCACTTGATACATATTTGGAGCCATTACAGGGCATATTTCAAGAAGAAGGCGTAAATGAAATATCAATAAATAAGCCAAAGGAAGTATGGATTGAAAATCGTGGTGAAGTAAGGTGTGAAAAATTAGAAATATTCGATCTTAACCATTTGAAATCTCTTGGCAGACTGATTGCTCAAGCTACAGAACAAAAGCTTAGCGAAGAAGCGCCGTTACTTTCGGCAACATTACCAAATGGTTATCGTATACAGATAGTATTTCCGCCAGCATGTGAGCCTGATAAAGTAGTCATGTCGATTCGTAAGCCTTCTAGCATGCAATTAGCACTCGATGATTACGAAAAAATGGGGGCTTTTTCTGAAACTGTTACAGAAGCAACTGATAATCCAGTTGACCGTCATTTGGATTTACTGTTAAGGCAAAAAAAAATAAAAGAGTTTTTAGAATACGCTGTAATAAGTAAGAAAAATATTATAATTAGTGGTGGAACTTCCACTGGTAAGACTACTTTTACTAATGCTACTTTGCGTGCTATTCCAGATGAGGAAAGAATTATTACTGTTGAGGATGCAAGGGAAATCGTTTTGAACGATCATCCCAATAAAGTCCATCTAATTGCCTCTAAAGGAGGGCAGGGTAGAGCAAAAGTAACCACTCAAGATTTGATAGAAGCGTGCTTACGTTTAAGGCCAGACAGAATAATAGTTGGTGAGCTCCGTGGAGCGGAAGCTTTTAGTTTTCTTAGGGCGATAAATACTGGTCACCCTGGATCAATATCAACCCTTCATGCGGATAGTCCAACAATGGCCCTTGAGCAAATAAAACTGATGGTTATGCAAGCAAACCTTGGCATTCCTCCAGACCAAATTATACCATACATTAGAAATGTGATTGATATTGTTATTCAGCTAAAAAGAACCGGTGGGGGCAAAAGAAGCATTTCTGAGATATTATTTACTAGATCTGCGAGCGAAAATGCTTAAATTTATACATAAGTTAAGGAAGAGTAGTTTATGAGTAATGGAAATCACCTACGTAATATTCTCATAGGAGGTGTAGTAGCTTTTAGCGTACTTGAGTTTTGCTTCTATCTATCTGGTATATTGTTTGTTCTGTTTGCTGATGGTCCGGATGCTGTGGATTTTAAGGCAATTAATCCTAGTTTGACGCCTTTCCCTCAAGCTCTTTGGCCAACGATTTTTGATCATATACAATATTGTTGGCATCATCCAGAGTTATATAGCCTTGAGCTCAAAATCACATTAATTATATCTTCTGCACTGCCTATCATTGTTTTAATGATTATCTTATGGAATTTAAGAGAAAGGATAATTGAGTGGCGACCATTTAAAAAGAAGGAATCACTTCATGGAGATTCGCAGTGGGCATCAGAGAAAGACATACGAAAAGCAGGATTAAGAAGCAAAAAGGGATTATTGCTTGGTAAAGATAAAAGAGGATACTTCATTTCTGATGGGTTTCAGCATGCATTGTTATTTGCACCTACAGGTTCTGGTAAGGGTGTTGGCTTTGTAATTCCTAATTTATTATTTTGGACTGACTCGGTAATTGTACACGACATAAAATTAGAAAACTATGAAATAACAAGTGGTTGGCGAGAACGACAAGGACAAAAAGTATACGTATGGAATCCAGCGCAGCCAGATGGAATAAGTCACTGTTACAATCCATTACAATGGATTAGTGAAAAACCTGGGCAGATGGTTGACGATGTGCAGAAAATAGCTAACCTAATCATGCCTGAACAAGACTTTTGGCAGAATGAAGCAAGAAGCTTATTTGTTGGAGTGGTATTATACTTACTTGCTGCACCAGAGAAAGTTAAATCTTTTGGTGAAGTTGTGCGTACGATGCGTAGTGATGACGTGGTTTATAATCTTGCTGTTGCTCTTGATACAATGGGTAAAATACTACACCCTGTAGCATATATGAATATTGCAGCTTTTTTACAAAAAGCTGATAAAGAAAGGTCAGGTGTTGTATCAACCATGAACTCATCACTTGAATTGTGGGCAAACCCATTGATTGATACTGCAACTGCGTCAAGTGATTTTAATATTCTAGATTTTAAAAAGAAGAAAATTACAGTTTATGTTGGTTTAACTCCTGACAACTTGACTAGGCTCAGGCCTTTAATGCAGGTTTTTTACCAACAGGCAACTGAGTTTTTATGTAGAAAATTGCCATCGGATGACGAGCCTTATGGCGTATTGTTTTTAATGGATGAGTTTCCTACACTTGGAAAAATGGAGCAATTTCAAACAGGTATTGCATATTTTCGTGGTTATCGAGTTAGGTTATTCTTAATTGTTCAAGATACTGAGCAGCTCAAAGGAATATACGAAGAAGCAGGGATGAACTCCTTTTTGTCAAACTCGACTTACAGAATAACTTTTGCAGCCAATAATATTGAAACAGCTAATTTAATATCGCAACTTATAGGAAACAAAACTGTACAACAAGAATCGTTGAATAAGCCTAAATTTTTAGATTTAAATCCTGCTTCAAGGTCATTACATATCTCTGAAATACAGAGAGCATTGCTATTGCCTCAAGAAGTTATTATGTTGCCACGTGACGATCAGATAATTTTAATAGAGTCGACTTACCCAATTAAATCAAAGAAAATTTTGTACTACAGTGATACCACCTTCACAAGAAGGCTGCTCAAACAAACTCGTGTGCCTACACAAGAACCATATGACCCAAACAAAGTTCTTTCTGCCGCTGCGAGCAAAGATAAGGTTAATAACGAGGGGAATAATGTTCTTGAGGGACCTAATTCAGTTGATTATCCTGCTGAAACTAAAACCGAAGATGCAGTATATGATGAATCAGATGAATTTGCAGACGAAGATATTGATGATGAAGATATCGACGATAAGTTTGAAGATGATGACGAGGAAGATGAGGATAGGAGCGATGATGGGTTTGATGACGAAGAAGAGGAGGATAAATTAAAAAATGACGAGAAGTAAGGTTAACTTTGCCTATTTTTAGCTCAGAAAAGTGCAAGTTATGCAAATAATTAGCTTTTTCATATTAAGCCATTTTTAATTAATTAGTATTAGATTAGCTATTTTAACTAGGGGAGTAGTAATGATTAGTAAAAAAACATTAGCGGTTACAGCATTTGCTTTATTGTTGTCACAACAATCTTTTGCAAGTGAAACAGAAGGGTTTTACTTTGGTAGTAGGTATTACGGTCAATATTTAAATAACACAAGCGTACTAAAAACAAGCACTACAGGTATCAAAAATTTGTCTATAAATGACAGGGGTGCTCAGAACACAGAAGGTCAGTCACTAAGTGAGTATAAAGGAGATTATAATCCACCTTTTGCTGCAAATGTGGCATTTGGTTACACAGGAGAATTGGGTAACAACAGCTATAGGGCTGAATTGGAAGGGATGTATTCTTCTGTAAAAGTGGATAATATTGGTTTAACAAGTAGCCAAATAACTGTTTCATACCTAAAGGAGACTGGTGAGGATCCTAATAAAGAAACTTATCTCTATAGTGCTGCAGTTAGTCATGACCAAATTGAGAACATATCTGTAATGGCAAATGTTTATCATCATTGGAAAAGTGACCGTTTCTCTTTTTCTCCTTACGTTGGTATTGGGATCGGTGCAACAAGAATGACGATGTTTGAAAAACCGTCAATAAGACCCGCAGGTCAATTAAAAGCTGGCTTTGACTATCGCATAAACGAAGATGTAAATATGCATATCGGATATAGAGGTTTTGGTGCTATTGGTAGCGATATTAAGCTTACAGCAAAAAGGTTAGGACAAGTGGTAGACGACCCTAATAATGATAAAAAAAAGAAGCTTAATCCTAGCTCAGGTAGCAAAGTAACTGAGGAAATAAATATAGGTAATCAACTATTTCACACACACGGTATAGAGGCTGGTCTTACTTTCCATTTTGCCAGCAAAGCTTAAACATGTTGCCCTTTAAAAAATGCATAAAACCGTTCCTGTCGTCCTATGGCTTGACCATAGGATCTAGTTAAATATAGATCCAAGTAGTCACGCTACTTGGATGACTAGGTAGAGGGTACTGGGATGATATAGGATAATATGGGATGAAGGCAAAAAAACATTAGCTATGTTCTTTTCACAACAATGCATCTCTTCATTCCCGCTAAGTCATATACATATTCCTGAAAAGCTAATTCGTATGAGGGGATTATTTTGTCAATATTGCTTTGATCTTCACCTATCTCCAATATCGCAAACCCATTTTTTTTAAGGCACTTTCTCAATATTGGAAAAATGCTCAAATAACAGCTCAAACCATCAATACCACCATCAAGGGCAATTCTTGGTTCCTTTTGCACTTCAGCTTGCAAGTCTTTCAATTTGCTTCTTTTAATATATGGAGGATTACTGATTATAAGATCGAATGAACCTCTGCACTCTGTCCACGAACTTGGAAATATTTTGGCTCTGCTGAGAAGATCATGTTTTTTTGTGTTCTGATAGGCAACTTTATATGCTTCCAAGCTTTTTTCAAAACCGACGCCAACAGCATATTCATACTCACTAAGTACGGATATCAATAAACAACCTGTGCCTGTACCAAAATCTGCAATTTTTAGTTTCTGTTTTTTGTTTGGGTAATATTTTAACACTGCTAGGATTATTGTTTCACTATCTGGCCTTGGATCTAAAACATGCTGGTTAACTATAAAATTTTTACTCCAGAATTCACGATTACCTATTATTTGCGATATTGGATATCTTTCCGCTCTTTTTTTTGTTAATTTCCAAAATAAAAGTTCTTTCTCCATCGGCACTTGATCAGCATGGTTCACAATTATAAATGATCTTTCCACTCCAAGTACGTGCTGCATGATGATTTCACAATCTAAATGTGGTGATTCAACTTTATGTGACGATAATAACTCCGATCCTTCTTGAATTAAAGTGCTGATTGTTTTCATTATTCTAAAAATATGTTTCTTTCAGCCAAAAATAGCAAGATGAGCTTCCAGTTTAGGGTAGCTGCGCTAAATCCCAGTGTCAAGCACGCAGCTGTACGAACATTGCAATTTGCAGATCCAAGTAGCTTGACTACTTGGATCCAGCTAAGTTGGTGAGCATAAAAGTATAGCTAATGCGAGCTTTACGTCATACCGTCACGGTATCTCTAGATTCCGCTAACACGTAGCGGGACGACGAGGTCAGGGTGTCATCCTAGTACCTTCTCCTGTCATCCCAGTGCCCTGACTACTTGGATCCAGGAAAAAGAATGGTGTCATCCAAGTAGCCTCCCTCCCCTGTCATCCCAGTGCCCAGACACTGAGATCCAGAAAAGTTTGCTTGTAAGCAAGCAAACTAGCACAGAAAGTGGTTACAACATTTTCGATGAGATTATATGGAAAACTGGATTCCAGTGTCAAGCACTGGAATGACACCTTCCTGCTCAGTTCATGTTGCCATAAATATTAAGAAATTTACCAAGCAAAAAAAAAGGCAAAAGAAGCCCTAGTCATTGTCTATTTTCAGTATTGGCGTTTTTTAAGTCTTAAACACTGCAATTTAGCTGCTTTTAAATGCAACTCACCTTAGTTTAAATGTTTAAGAAATTTACTAAGCAGAAAAAAAGGCAAAAGATATCCCGTATTAGCTAGTTGTCACTCTCTAATCCTGCAAATTGGCGTACTATACTGTCTTAAACGCTTTATAAGCGCGTTTCAGCTTATATAGGTAAAAACCCAGAAATGTTGTGAAGACGTAAAGTGTGCATAGTGCAAAAAATTAAAAATAAGACGCCAATTACGTAATACTGTTGTCATTTAATCTGCACAGATTGAAGATAAATGAATACCTTCAGTACCATGATAATGGGGCTGGCGAAGGGTGTCAAGTAAGTTTTTTCGTTTCTACTGAATGACAGTTGTGGCTTGGGAGGTAGTGCAAGAAGTCTACTGATGGCTTTCAAGGCAGTTGAGCTTAATTATTAGAGTAGTAATGTTTATTTTTATATTGACTATTGAGGTTTATTATTTTATAACTAAAAACTTAGTTATTTTAATGAGCTTGAGTTTATAACATATGCCTACGATAAATCAATTAATACGTAAGGGTAGATTAGGATTGACCCATAAGAAAAAGGTACCAGCTTTGGGAGAAAGCAACCCTCAAAGGAGAGGTGTTTGCACTAAGGTGTATACTACAACTCCTAGAAAGCCTAACTCAGCACTCCGTAAAGTAGCCAGAGTAAAAATTAGTGGGTATGGTGAAGTGACGGCTTATATACCTGGTGAAGGTCATAATTTACAAGAACACTCTGTTGTTTTGATACGTGGTGGGCGGGTTAAAGATTTGCCAGGTGTGCGTTATCACATAATAAGAGGTGCCCTTGATCTGCGTGGTGTGCAAAATCGAAAGAAAGCTCGTTCAAAATATGGTGTAAAGAAATCTGGTTAAAGTTTATGGCTCGTCGGAATAAAGCAAAAAAAAGAGAAATAAGTCCTGATTCGCGTTACGGCAGTGTTTTGCTGATGCGTTTCATTAATACAATCATGAAATGTGGTAAAAAATCTACTGCAGAAAAGATTATCTATGACGCTTTGTCTTTAGCTGAAAAGAAAATAGGCGAAGGTGGGTTATCAATTTTTGAGACAGCAGTAGGAAATGTTACTCCTTCTATAGAAGTGCGTTCTCGACGCATTGGTGGTGCAACTTATCAAGTGCCTGTTGAAGTTCGACAAGATAGAGCGGTTTCTTTAGCGTTAAGGTGGATTGCTAAAGCAACTTCTGTTGCTCGAAAAAAGAGTGGAAAAACCACTGTTGATTGTTTGCAATCTGAAATACTGGATGCTTATAATAAACGCGGTGGTGCGTTTAAGATGTGCGAAGAAAAATATAAAATGGCTGAAGCTAATAAGGCATTTTCTCATCTTCGTTTTTAATGTTAGCTAATTAATTGTGATATGGAAATTGGAATATCTAAATACAGAAATATAGGGATAATGGCTCACATAGATGCTGGTAAGACTACCACAACAGAGCGTATTTTATTTTATACTGGTAAGCAAAATAGAATTGGTGAAGTGCACGATGGTGCAGCTTCTATGGATTGGATGGAGCAGGAAAAAGAGCGTGGTATTACAATCACATCTGCTGCAACAACATGTTTTTGGAATGATCATAGGGTCAATATAATAGACACTCCTGGTCACGTTGATTTCACTATTGAAGTTGAGAGATCTTTAAGGGTTTTGGATGGTGCAGTTGCTGTATTTGATGGAGTTGCTGGAGTTGAACCTCAATCTGAGACAGTGTGGCGTCAAGCTGATAAATATAGCGTTCCTCGTATCTGCTTTGTTAATAAGATGGATAGAATAGGGGCAAATTTTTATCGATGTGTTGATATGATAAAGACGAAGCTTGGTGCAGCACCTTTAGTTATTCATTTACCAATAGGGAGTGAGAAAGATTTCAAAGGTATAATTGACCTTATTTCTATGAAAGCCATTATATGGCAAGAAGAAACGTTGGGCGCTAAATTTTCTTATGAAGATATTCCTTCTGATTTGCTTGATAAGGCTCAAGAATATCGAAATCTTTTATTAGATGCTGCAGCTGAGATGGATGATGAAGCGATGAATACTTACTTTGAGTCTAATGATCTGCCAGTGGATTTACTGAAAAAATGCGTGAGAAATGGGACCATTAAAGGAAAATTTGTTCCTGTGTTATGTGGATCAGCTTTTAAAAATAAAGGCGTACAACCACTTTTAGATGGTGTAGTTGACTTTTTACCTTCTCCTATTGATGTTGATGTAATTGTTGGAATTGATCCTAAAGATTCAGAAAAGAAAATTGAGGTCAAACCTTCAGAAAAAGAGAAATTTGTTGCTCTTGCATTTAAAGTGATGACGGATAAATTTGTAGGCAGCTTGACGTTTATCCGTATTTATTCTGGTAAATTAAAGTCTAAATCTACCGTTTCAAATGCGTTAAAAAACGAAACTGAAGGGATTGGCAGAATGTTACTTATGCATGCAAATAACCGAGAAGATATAACTGAGGCTAGGGCTGGAGATATAGTTGCTTTAGTTGGGCTAAAGAAAACAACCACCGGAGATACTTTATGTTCTGTTGATTTTCCTATATTATTGGAGCGTATGGAATTTCCTGAGCCTGTTATTGAAATTGCTGTGGAACCTAAAACCACTTCAGATCAGGAAAAATTAGGTATTGCTCTAAATAGGTTGGTTGCAGAAGATCCTTCTTTGAGAATGTCAGTAAATGCGGAAAGTGGCCAGACTATATTGAAAGGCATGGGTGAGCTCCATCTTGAGATTATTGTTGATAGAATGAAGCGCGAATTTAACGTTGAGGCTAACGTCGGTGCTCCTCAGGTTGCATATCGTGAAACTATCACTAAATCTGTTGAAATTGATTACATTCATAAAAAACAATCTGGTGGAGCTGGTCAGTTTGCTAAGGTTAAAATAAAATTTGAACCTCTTGAGCCTGGTTCTGGGTTTCAATTTGAAAGTAAAATTGTAGGTGGTGCTATTCCAAAAGAGTATATTCCTGGGGTAGAAAATGGCTTGGAGTTGATAAAAGAAGGTGGTGTAATTTCGGGATTTCCGTTGATTGATTTTAAGGCTACCCTTCTTGATGGTGCTTTTCATGAGGTTGATTCTAGTCCTTTAGCTTTTGAACTTGCTGCTAAAGGTGCTTTTAAAGAGATGGCAAATAAAGCTGGTCCAAAAATGCTGGAGCCTATAATGAAAGTTGAAATCATTACTCCTGAAGAATATATGGGTGATGTTATGGGTGATATAAATAGTAGAAGAGGAAATGTTGCTGATATGCTCGATTTAGGTAATAATAGTAAAATAATTACTGCTTCGGTACCTCTTGCAAATATGTTTGGTTATATCAACGTTTTGCGTTCTATGTCTCAGGGAAGGGCGCAGTATAGTATGCATTTTTCTTGTTATGAGCAAGTGCCACAATATGTGGTTGATGAGTTAAAGTTAGAGTATAATTAAGGGTAATAATTATGACAGCAGTAGTGGAAGCATTTGGAAAGCCGCATGTAAATGTGGGAACAATAGGACATGTGGATCATGGGAAGACGACGTTAACAGCGGCGATAACGAAGCATTATGGAAATTTTGTAGCGTACGATCAGATAGATAAAGCGCCAGAAGAAAGGAAGAGGGGGATAACGATAGCAACAGCGCATGTTGAGTATCAGACGGAAAAAAGGCATTATGCACACGTTGATTGTCCTGGACACGCTGACTATGTAAAGAACATGATAGTAGGTGCAGCACAGATGGATGCGGCGATATTGGTAGTGTCGGGGGTTGATGGGCCAATGCCACAAACGAGAGAGCATATATTGCTGGCGAAGCAGGTAGGTGTTGGATATATCGTGGTGTATATAAATAAAGCTGATGTTGCTGATGCTGATATGATAGATTTAGTAGAAATGGAAGTGAGGGAATTACTGAGTAAATACGGATTTCCAGGGGATGAAGTGCCTGTGGTGGTTGGTTCAGCGCTCAAGGCGCTGGAGGATGACAGCAGCGAATATGGAAAGAAATCAATAGACAAATTGATGGAAAAGTTAGATGAATATGTAGCGGTTCCACCAAGGCCTGTGGATTTACCATTTTTATTGCCAATCGAAGATGTATTTTCGATATCGGGGCGAGGAACAGTGGTAACAGGAAGAATAGAGAAGGGAGAGATAAAGACGGGAGAAGAGATAGAGATAATAGGTCTGAAAGCGACGCAAAAGACGATATGCACAGGTGTTGAGATGTTTAAGAAGTTGCTGGATAAGGGAAGTGCAGGACTCAATGTAGGAATATTGTTAAGAGGAACAAAAAGAGAAGAAGTGGAGAGAGGGCAAGTATTAGCGAAACCGGGGACGATAACACCGCATAGAAAGTTTAAGGCGGAGGTTTATATATTAAAGAAAGAGGAAGGAGGAAGGCATACACCATTTTTTGCGAATTACCAGCCACAGTTTTATTTAAGGACAACGGATGTAACTGGGAGCATAAAATTGCTAGATGGGAAGGAGATGGTAATGCCAGGAGATAATGTGAGTGTAGAAGTAGAATTGCAAGTACCGATAGCAATGGATAAGGGATTGCGTTTTGCGATAAGAGAAGGCGGTAGAACTGTTGGTTCTGGTGTTGTTTCTGAAATTTTGGAGTGAGAGTTTGAGTTATAGGAGTGTAGCTCAATTGGTAGAGCGCTGGTCTCCAAAACCAGAGGTTGTAGGTTCAATTCCTATCGCTCCTGCATTAATGTTGTGGTGGAAATGTTAAAAAGTTTGTGTGGTTTTTTCTGTGATATAAAGCAAGAAATACGAAGAATTGCTTGGGTAAAGAAACAGGAGGTGTTGTCATCTCTATTTGTTGTAATGATTGTTATATTATGCTTTTCGATTTTCTTCTGTTTTGTGGATTTTATGTCTCTTTACGTAATTAAGGCTTTATTTGGAATTATTTATGGAATGTGAATATAAATGGTATATCATTAAAGTTGATTATGGATATGAGCAAAACATACGCGAATTGGTAAGTAATGCTGTTTATTTTAAGGAAGTGTTTATTCCTTATCAAACGGTATGTAATTCAAAGTCTGATATAAAAGAGTTATGTGAAGTGTATGTATATATGCATCTGTGTGATGAAAGCAAAAATATTTTGAATCAAACGCCTGGATTCTGTAGTGGCGAATCTGGTGATTTTGAGATGATTTCAGATGATGAGATAAGTTTAAAGTGTAAAGAATTTAATAGATATAAATGGTATATCTTGAGAGTTGCTTCCAATTGTGAAGAGAAAGTGCGCCAACATATATTGGAAAATTCTATGAGATTGGGTGTTAATGATTACTTTAAGGAAGTTTTTATTCCATATGAAGAGCTAAGTGAAATAGAGTTAAAATCTAAGAAAATTGCTACACGAAGGAAATGCTTTCCTGGTTATGTCTTTTTATACGTGAATTTATGCGATGAAGTATTGAATTTTATCAATAATATACCAAAATCTCTTAAGGTTTATGGATTTTTGAAAAATGGTAATATTCCAAAGGTAATTTTGGATGATGAGATTCACTCAATGTGTAATGCACTTTATAATGCTCAAGAGACAAAGAAGTTAGGTTATGGTTATGAAAAAGGTGAAAAAGTGAAAATTAATGATGGTCTTTTTCAAAATTTTACTGGTAAGGTAAATATGGTAAACGATGAGAAAAAAATTATTAATGTGGAAGTATCGATTTTAGGTAAGCCGACAATAATAGAGCTTGATCTGGCTCAAGTAGAGAAAATAGAGGATTAATTATGAGTGTTGTAGTTGCTAAGATTAACTTACTTATGGAAGCTGGAAAAGCAGTTCCAGGACCAAAAATTGCTTCAGTACTTGGTCCGCGTGGTATACCTGTTCCTAAGTTTTGTGAAGCTTTTAATAAAGTTACTAGCGCTGCTAACGCTAATTATAAAGTAGGTGATTTAGTAACAGTGCGAATTTCCATAAAGGATGATCGCTCTCATGATTTTACTGTCAGCGGTCCTCCTGTGGCTTATTTACTTAAGCAGGAAGCTAAATTAAGTAAAGGTTCTGGTAATCCTGGTAAAGAATTAGTGGCTAAATTACCTATGTCTGCTATAATTAAAGTGGCAAAGTGCAAGATGGTTGATATGAAAGTGGATAATGAAGATTCAGCAGTGAAAATGGTTGTAGGCACTGCAAAATCTATGGGTATAGAAGTTGTGGAAGGTTAGGTAAATGAATACATATAATGGTAATCCTAAGCAGTGTTTGGAGAAGATTGTTGAGTCTGCTTCAGCAAAATTTAATGAATCAGTTGATGTTGCGGTCAATCTAGGCGTAGATTCATGTAAATCTGAAGAGCAGGTGCGTGGTACAGTAGTTTTGCCTAAAGGTATCGGGAAGAATATTAAAGTAGCTGTTTTCGCTCAAGATAAACATTTATTAGAAGCTGAAAAAGCTGGTGCTGATATTGCAGGAGGAGAGGATTTAGTTGAAGAAATAAAAAAAGGTAGAAAATTAGATGTTGATTGGTGCATTACTACTCCTGATTTTATGGCAAAAATCACTCCTATTGCAAAAGTATTGGGTGCTAAAAGGCTGATGCCTAACCCTAAATTTGGTACTGTGACTTCTAACATTGCAGAAGCTATTAAAACCATTAAGTCTGGTCAGATAAAATTTAGAACAGATAAAAATGGTGTTATTCATGGTAAATTAGGAAATATTAAATTTGATATTGATGACTTGCTAGAAAATTTAAAAGCCTTTCTTAAAGTAATTAAAGATAATAAACCTATTTCTGTGAAAGGAGTTTACTTTAAGGGTGTTTTTTTAAATTCAACTATGGGTAAAGCTTATAAGATAAGCAAAGTGGAAGATATAATTTAAGGGAGCGATACCGTGAAGCGTAAAAATAAGGATGAATTTATACAGAACACAATAAACGTATTTGTAAATAATGATTTCTTAATATTAGTAAATTTTAAATCTATAAATGCTAATGATTCATTAATCCTGAGGAATAACCTGAAGTCTATAACAGGTGGGGTATTAGTAGTTAAAAATACTCTGGCTCGCTTGGCTTTGGAAAGGACTGGCAAATTTTCTTATTTATCAGGCAAATTTTCTGGTCCTGTTGCTATTATATACTCTAGTGGCATAGTAGAAGCTGCAAAGTTAATAGTTGATTTTGCTAATGCTAACAAAGAAAAAATGTCTGTGATTTGCGCGGCTCATTTAAATGAATTGTTAACAGTGGAAGATGTTAATAAACTGGCTAAGTTGCCTTCTCTGGATGAATTGCGTGTTAAAATTATGCGTTTAATATCTTATGATATTCCTGCTCGATTGGCGTTGTCTATTAATTCATCTTCTATGAGGCTTATGAGAGTTTTGGATTATTATAGTTCTAAAAAATAAATTTATTGTTAAGTAAGGTGGTAATTATGAGTAATGTAACAAGTGATTTGGTTGATAAAATATTATCTTTAAATCTATTAGAGGCTTCTGAACTTGTAAAAGTTCTAGAAGAGAAAATAGGGTTGCCTGCTGGTTCTTTTCTTGGTGGAGCTGTTGGTGCTGGGGCGCCTGTTGGCGATAATGCTGCTGCTCCTGCTGCTCAAGAGAAAGTTGAATATAAAGTTGTGATTAAAGAAATTGATGCGAGTAAAAAAATAGGAGTTATTAAAGCTGTGAGAGAGGTTAATTCTACATTGGGTTTAAAAGAAGCAAAAGAGTTGGTTGAATCTTTACCTAAAGATTTGACTGCTAATGTTCCTAAAGACGAAGCAGAAAAAATCAAGCAAAAACTTATTGAAGCAGGAGCAACTAAAGTGGAGCTTGAATAATATTTAATGTATTAATTTTATATTGATATAGCTCTTTTAATTAGTTTGGGGTATTTTAATGGTTGATTCTTCTTATATGTACGCTTCTGGTGCTTTTGTTCCTAGAGTTTCTTATTCTAGGTCGATTGATTTAAGAGATTCTTTATTGGATTTGGTTAAGGTTCAAAAAGAATCGTATGATTCATTTACTCCTCAGAATAAGGGTAATGAAAGACTTGAAGTTATCTTTCATACAATCTTTCCAATAAATGATCCTTTGCGTAGGGCTACTATTGAGTTTATAAGTTGTAGGGTGGATGATCCTAAGTATGATGAATCTGAGTGTATAAAGCGTGGTGTAACTTTTTCTGCTCAGGTTATTGCTTCTATACGTCTTGTTGTTATGCAGGATGGTATTTCTCTTGATGAATATAAATCGATTAAAGAGAGTGGAGATCATTCTAAACTTGCAACCGTTGTAAAATCTATAGAAGAGCAGAAAGTCCACTTTTGTGGGTTGCCTATGATGACTGATAAGGGCACTTTCATCATTAATGGTGTGGAAAAAGTTATCGTCTCACAAATGCATAGGTCTCCTGGTGTATTCTTTGATAGCGATAAGGGAAAAACTTACAATTCTGGTAAATTGATCTATTCTGCTAGAATTATTCCTTATAGGGGTTCTTGGCTTGATATTGAATTTGATGTTAAAGACCATTTGTATTTTCGTGTTGATAGAAAAAGAAAATTGCCAATCTCAGTTTTATTAAAGGCGTTGGGTTTATCAAATAATGATATACTCGATAGATTTTATGAGAAAATAAAGTATGTAAAACATAAAGATGGTTGGAAAGTGCCTTTTGTTCCTGATAAATTTAAAGGAGTGAGGCTGCCTTTCGACTTAATGGATATTGAAGGTAATGTGCTGCTTAAAGCTAACGTTCGTATTACCTCAAGACTAGCTAAAAAGCTATATGATAATGAATTGAAAGAGTATCTGGTTCCTTTTAATTCTATATGTGGTTTATTCCTCGCAGAAGATTTAATGGATAGTGCTAGCTCTACGAAAATTTTATCTGCTGGTGAATCTATAAAGCTGGAAGACATAAAGAAGCTTGAGTTATTATCTGTAGATGAAATATCAGTGTTGAACATAGATAATTTGTTTGTTGGACCTTATATATTAAATACGCTTTTCTTAGATGAAAACATGTCTTATCAGGATGCACTATATGAAATATATAGAGTTTTGCGTCCTGGTGAAGTTCCTGTTTTAGAGATAATAGAAGAGTTTTTCCGTAATCTTTTCTTCAGTCCGGAATATTATGATTTGTCTAACATTGGTAGGTTGAAGCTTAACTCTTACCTTGGATTAAATTATGATGAGGATTTAACTGTTTTAACGCATGAAGATATTATTGAAATTGTGAAAAAAATAGTATTGTTACGTGACGGTCAAGGATCTGTAGATGATATTGATCATTTAGGAAACAGAAGAGTAAGATCAGTTGGAGAGTTTATAGAAAATCAATTTAGAACTGGGTTGTTGAAATTGGAACGCGCAATAGTTGATTCTATGTCCACTTCTAGTTTAGATAAAGTTTCTCCATCTGATTTTATTAATCCAAAAGTGTTAACTAATGTCTTAAGAGATTTCTTCAATTCTTCTCAATTATCTCAATTTATGGATCAGACTAATCCGTTATCTGAAATAACACATAAAAGAAGGTTATCCGCGTTAGGTCCTGGCGGTTTAACAAGAGAACGGGCAGGATTTGAGGTGCGTGATGTTCATCCAACTCATTATGGAAGAATTTGCCCTATTGAGACTCCTGAAGGGCAAAATATAGGGTTAATCAACAGCTTAGCTATATACGCGCGTATTAATAAATATGGTTTCATTGAAAGCCCTTATAGAAAAGTAGTCAATAGGGTTGTTACTGATCAAATTGAGTATCTTTCTGCTATAGACGAAGGCTCACATCATATAGCTGACACTAGCGTAAAGCTTGATGAAAATAATTGCTTTGTTGATGACATGCTATACTGTAGATATGCTGGTAGCTTCGTCATGGTAAGTAGCGACCAAGTTAGTTACATTGACGTATCTCCTAAGCAGGTAATATCAGTTGCAGCTTCCTTGATTCCATTTTTAGAAAATGATGATGCTAATAGAGCATTAATGGGCTCAAATATGCAACGTCAGGCCGTACCTTTATTGAAGCCTACCGCTCCTCTGGTTGCTACTGGTATGGAGTCTTTTGTAGCTTCTGGCTCTGGTGCTGTAGTTTTAGCAAAACGCGATGGCATAGTTGATAGTTCTGATAGTAACTCTATAGTTATACGTGCTTTTGATAAAGAAAGGGTTAACTACTTGGACGTAGATATTTATCATCTAAGGAAGTTTCAGCGTTCTAACCATAATACTTGTATTAATCAAAGACCGCTAGTGTGCGTAGGTGATTATGTTAAAAAGGGTGATGTAATAGCTGATGGTCCTGCAATTAACAGTGGTGAGTTGGCGCTTGGTAAAAATTTGCTAGTCGCTTTTATGTCTTGGCAAGGTTATAATTTTGAAGACTCTATTATTATTTCTAGTGAAGTTGTTAAAAAAGATCTCTTTACTTCTATTCATATAGAAGAATTTGACTGTGTTGTACATGATACCCCTTTAGGATCAGAAAAAATAACTCGTGCTATACCTGGTGTTAATGAAGAAAATCTATATCACTTGGATGATAGTGGTATAGTGAAAATTGGTACAAGAGTTGGTCCAGGCTATATTCTGGTAGGTAAAGTTACACCTAAACCTTCTCTTTCATTGCCTCCTGAAACGAAGTTATTAATGACAATTTTTGGTGAAAAGTCATTCGATTGTGCGGATTCCTCTTTATATACATCTCCAGATGTTGAAGGGACAGTAATTGATGTACAAGTCTTTACACGCAGGGGGGTTGAAGAAAATGAAAGGGCATTACTCATCAAACAAAAAGAGATAAATGACTTTGAGGAAGAGCGAGATTATATAATCAATGTTACTAGTGAATATTTCTATGATGAATTGAAGAAACTTCTTATTAATTCTGGTTCTCAAGATCGAGAAAAATTTGACTCTATTGAACGTGAGCAATGGTGGGGTATAGGATTAAAAAACCAATCCATTTCTGAGCAAGTTAAGAGCTTAAAAAAAGATTTTGATGAAAAAGTATCACATGCAATAGCACAGTTTAAGCGAAAAGTAGAAAAATTACATGAAGGTTATGACCTGCCTCAAGGTGTGTCGATGTCAGTAAAAGTTTTCATTGCTGTGAAACATAGTCTGCAACCAGGGGATAAAATGGCTGGTAGACATGGAAATAAAGGTGTGATTTCTCGAGTTGTGCCAGTGGAAGATATGCCTTATTTGGAAGATGGTACTCCTGTTGATATTATTCTTAACCCTCTTGGTGTTCCTTCACGAATGAATGTAGGGCAAATACTGGAAACGCATGTAGGTTGGGCTTGTAGAAAATTAGGGGAAAAGGTAAGTAATATTCTCGATGAGATCAATAAGATCAAAAGTGCTTTTTGCAAGGGAATTAGGTCCCTTAACGATGATAATTTTACACAATTTGCAGTAGCATACCTTGATAATAAAAAAATTGAAAATATTGATGATGATGAAATAACGGCTTCTGTTTTAAATACACCTAATAAGAATGCACTAAATGACGAGTTGAATGAGTTAGTAGAGAACTATTTGAACTCTTGTAAAAGTTCATACAGCAATTTACGTAACTTCCTGATTGAGGTTTATAGCTATGGCAGTAACGTATCTATCTGTAATGATATTCGTAATATTAGTGATAATAATCTCATTGAATTTGCACGCAAATTACGTGATGGCGTTCCTGTTGCTGCACCTGTATTTGAGGGTCCAAAAGATGAACAAATAGCAAAATTATTTGAACTTGCTGGTTTAGATAACTCTGGACAAGCTGTATTATATGACGGTTGCAGTGGTGAAAAATTCGACCGCAAGGTTACAGTTGGTTACATGTACATGCTTAAGTTGCACCACTTGGTTGATGGTAAAATTCATGCGCGTTCAGTAGGGCCTTATAGTTTGGTTACTCAACAACCTCTTGGAGGAAAATCTCATTTTGGTGGTCAGCGTTTTGGTGAAATGGAATGTTGGGCATTACAAGCCTATGGTGCTGCTTATACTTTGCAGGAAATGTTAACTGTGAAGTCTGATGATATTAATGGTAGAGTTAAGATTTATGAATCGATAATAAAAGGTGACAGTAATTTTGAATGTGGAATTCCTGAATCCTTTAATGTGATGATAAAAGAACTACGTTCTTTATGTTTAAATGTAGATTTAAAGCAAAATGATGTAGTGATTGAAGATATATCTCACACTAACATTGCACAACCTTTTAATGAGGTTAGCATATCGATTGCTAGCCCTGAAAGTATTAAGCGTATATCTTGTGGTGAGATAGAAGATGTTTCAACTGCAAATTATCGTACGTTCAAAGTTGAGAAAGGTGGATTATTTTGCCCTAAGGTTTTTGGCCCTGTCAATGACGATGAATGTTTATGTGGAAAATACAAAAAAAGAAGACACAGAGGTCGCATATGCGAAAAATGCGGAGTAGAAGTTACATCTTCTAAAGTAAGAAGAGAAAGGATGGGTCATATAGAGCTTGCATCTCCTGTTGCTCATATATGGTTTTTGAAATCGCTTCCTTCAAGAATTGGAGCATTATTAGATATGTCTCTCAGAGATATTGAGAATATTTTATATAGCGATAATTATATCGTAATAGATCCTCTTGTTTCGCCTTTTGAAAAAGGTGAGATTATTAGTGAAAAAGCTTATAATGAAGCTAAAGATAGCTATGGGATCGATAGTTTTGTAGCTATGCAAGGTGTTGAAGCTATAAGAGAGTTGCTAACGCGCCTTGATTTACATGAAATTAGGAAGGATTTAAGACTAGAATTAGAATCTGTTGCTTCTGAGATAAGAAGAAAGAAAATTATAAAGAGATTGCGTATTGTTGAAAACTTCATTAAATCTGGAAATAGGCCTGAGTGGATGATACTTACAACTATACCTATTTTACCACCTGATTTGCGTCCTTTGGTATCGCTTGAGAGTGGTCGTCCTGCAGTTTCTGATCTGAATCATCATTATAGGACTATTATTAATAGAAATAACAGGTTGAGGAAATTGTTGAGCTTAAATCCTCCTGAGATTATGATTCGTAATGAAAAAAGGATGTTACAAGAAGCAGTTGATTCTCTTTTTGATAATAGTTGTCGTAATACTTTGGTAAATAAAGCTGGTGCTGTTGGATATAAAAAGTCCATTAGTGATATGTTAAAAGGAAAACAGGGTCGTTTTCGCCAGAACCTCTTAGGAAAAAGGGTAGACTACTCTGGACGTTCTGTAATAGTTGTTGGTCCAACTTTGAAACTAAATCAGTGTGGATTACCAAAAAGAATGGCTCTTGAACTATTCAAACCTTTTGTTTACTCAAAGCTTAAGATGTATGGTATGGCTCCAACTATTAAGTTTGCTAGTAAGTTGATAAGAGCAGAAAAACCAGAAGTTTGGGATATGCTTGAAGAGGTAATAAAAGAGCATCCTGTTTTGTTGAATAGAGCGCCTACGCTACATAGACTTGGTATTCAGGCTTTTGAGCCAATCCTTATTGAAGGCAAAGCAATACAGCTTCATCCGCTTGTCTGTACGGCGTTTAATGCTGATTTTGATGGTGATCAAATGGCAGTGCATGTGCCAATTTCATTGGAAGCTCAGCTTGAAGCTAGGGTGTTGATGATGTCCACTAATAACGTTTTAAGTCCTTCTAATGGCAGACCGATTATAGTTCCTAGTAAAGATATAGTACTTGGTATATATTATCTGACTTTACAAGAACCTAAGGAAGATAATTTACCATCTTTTGGTGCTTTTTGTGAAGTTGAGCATTCCTTGAGTGATGGTACTTTACATATTCATTCTAGTATAAAGTATAGGATGGAGTATATTAATAGCAGCGGTGAAACTCACTATAAAACTGTTTGTACAACTCCTGGCCGTTTAATATTATGGCAAATTTTTCCTAAGCATGAGAATCTAGGCTTCGATCTAATAAATCAGATATTAACAGTCAAGGAAATAACTGGTATAGTTGATTTGGTATATCGTAACTGTGGTCAAAGTGCTACAGTGGCATTTTCTGATAAATTAATGGTACTTGGCTTTGAGTATGCCACATTTTCTGGTGTCTCTTTTGGTCGTTGTGATATGGTTATACCTGAAACTAAAGCTACACATGTTGATCACGCGAGGGGTGAAATTAAGAAATTCTCTATGCAATATCAAGATGGGCTAATAACTAGAAGTGAGAGGTATAACAAGGTTATAGATGAATGGTCTAAGTGTACGGATATGATAGCTAATGATATGTTAAAAGCAATATCTATATATGATGGAAATAGTAAGTACAACTCAGTGTATATGATGGTTAACTCTGGTGCAAGGGGTTCTACTTCACAGATGAAACAGCTAGCAGGAATGCGAGGGCTCATGACCAAACCTTCTGGTGAGATTATAGAAACACCTATAATTTCTAATTTCCGTGAAGGATTGAACGTATTTGAATACTTTAATTCTACTCACGGTGCGCGTAAAGGTTTAGCTGACACTGCACTTAAAACTGCAAACTCTGGATACTTAACTCGTCGTTTAGTTGATGTATCTCAAAATTGCATAGTTACAAAGCATGACTGTAAAACAAAAAATGGTCTTGTTGTGAGAGCTACAGTTGAAGGAAGTACTATAGTTGCATCTCTAGAGAGTGTTGTGCTGGGTAGAACAGCTGCAAATGATATATATAACCCAGTGACAAAAGAATTATTAGTAAAAGCAGGGGAATTAATTGATGAGGATAAAGTAAAGCAAATCAGCATTGCAGGTCTTGATGTTGTAAAAATTAGATCGCCTTTAACTTGTGAAATAAGTCCTGGTGTATGTTCTTTATGTTATGGAAGAGACCTTGCAACTGGTAAAATTGTTTCAATAGGTGAAGCAGTTGGTGTTATAGCTGCTCAATCTGTTGGAGAGCCAGGTACTCAGTTAACGATGCGTACTTTTCATATAGGTGGAGTAATGACTAGAGGCGTTGAATCCTCGAATATTATAGCTTCTATTAATGCTAAAATAAAGTTAAACAATAGTAATATAATTATAGATAGAAACGGAAATAAAATTGTGATAAGCCGTTCCTGTGAAGTCGTGTTGATTGATAGCCTTGGTAGTGAGAAGTTGAAGCACAGTGTACCTTACGGCGCTAAGCTTTATGTAGATGAGAGTGGGTCAGTAAAAATTGGCGATAAAGTTGCGGAATGGGATCCTTATACATTGCCTATTATCACGGAGAAGACTGGTACAGTGTCTTATCAGGACTTAAAAGATGGAATTTCGATCACTGAAGTGATGGATGAATCTACAGGAATATCAAGCAAAGTAGTAAAAGACTGGAAATTGCATTCTGGTGGAGCTAATTTACGTCCTCGTATTGTGCTGCTTGACGATAATGGTAAAGTAATGACACTCGCAAGTGGCGTTGAAGCATGTTATTTTATACCAATCGGTGCAGTGCTCAATGTACAAGATGGCCAGAAGGTTCATGCAGGTGATGTTATTACAAGAACACCAAGAGAGTCAGTTAAAACTCGTGATATTACTGGTGGTTTACCGAGGGTTATAGAGTTATTTGAAGCACGTCGTCCTAAAGAGCATGCTATTGTTAGTGAGATAGATGGCTATGTAGCGTTTTCTGAAAAAGACCGTAGAGGAAAATGCAGTATATTAATTAAACCTGTAGATGAACAAATTTCTCCAGTTGAATATTTGGTATCAAGAAGTAAGCATGTAATAGTCAATGAAGGTGATTTTGTACGTAAAGGTGATCTATTGATGGATGGTGACCCTGATCTCCATGATATTTTACGTGTGCTTGGGTTAGAAGCTTTAGCGCACTATATGATTTCTGAAATACAGCAAGTTTATAGATTGCAGGGTGTTCGTATAGACAATAAGCATTTAGAGGTGATCTTAAAACAAATGCTACAAAAAGTGGAAATTACTGATCCTGGTGATACTATGTACTTGGTTGGCGAAAGCATTGACAAGCTGGAAGTTGATAGGGAAAATGATGCTATGAGTAACTCTGGCAAACGGTCTACTCATTATCTTCCTATTCTGCAGGGGATTACTAGGGCAAGTCTTGAAACTAGCTCCTTTATTTCTGCTGCCTCTTTCCAAGAGACAACAAAAGTACTTACAGAAGCAGCATTCTGCGGGAAGAGTGATCCTTTAAGTGGATTAAAAGAAAATGTTATAGTAGGAAGATTAATTCCTGCTGGTACAGGTTTGATTATGAATAAGATCAGAGCACTTTCACTTTGTGATAATGTGGATAAATATGAAAAATATTTTGATATTGAAACTTATGACGAGGAATGGTTGATGGATAATGGTTGTCATTTACACTCTGGTGAGGAAGAGAGCGTAGTGGCATACGATCAGTCGAATTGAGTACAGCTAGTGTGTCTCTTGACCAAAAAAGCCAATAATATTTTCTTTCACTTCTGTGCTATCTGTCATGTTATTTACTCTCACACGAAATTCAGATGAGCCTTGAAGCCCGCTACTGTACCAACCTATGTGTTTGCGGGCCATCTTTATTCCTGTGTCATTTCCATAGTACTCAAGAATATTGTCGTAATGCTCGAGTATGATGCTTAATCTCTCTGAAGCTGTTGGCTCAGAAGTTTCACTTCCACTGAGAAAGTTCATTGCTTGATTAATCAGCCAAGGTTTACCGTAGGCACCACGACCTATCATCACTCCGTCTGCTCCAGATTCTTTGAGAGCATTCTGAATATCATTTAAATTTTTAATATCGCCATTTACTATAACTGGAATTTTCACTTGCTCTTTAACATTTCTAACGAATTTCCAATCTGCTTGACCATTATAAAGCTGCGCTCTTGTTCTTCCATGCACAGTGATCATTTTTGCTCCTAAGTCTTCGGCAATTTTCGCAAGTCTCGGGGCATTGCGATTTTCATCGTTCCATCCAGTGCGCATTTTCACCGTAACTGGCATATTCACTGCTTTGACCACAGCTTCAATTATCTCAGCGGCTTTTTTCTCATCACGCATTAGCGCTGATCCTGCATAACCGTTTACAACTTTTTTAACAGGGCAACCAAAGTTTATGTCTATAATTTTTGCTCCCATGTCCTCGTTTAATTTTGCAGCCTCCGCCATAACATCTGGCTCACACCCAGCAAGCTGCACAGCAGTTAATGCATCGACTTTTGCTTTTTGCAAACTCTGGCGAGTTTGCATAATCATAGCTCTGCTTGCGATCATCTCTGAAACTAACAAACTTGCACCAAGTTTCTTCACAATACTTCTAAACGGATAATCAGTCACTCCAGACATTGGAGCTAAAATAACTGGAGAATCAATTGTCAAATTTCCTACTTGTAGGGACATATATTCTATGTGTTCAAACCTAGCGCATTTACACATACTGTTACAACACTTTGTATAGCCGAACTTACTTTTTCCATAAGAGAAGGCTCTACCTCTACTATCTCAGCTCTCTCATAATGACCAGGTGCCAAGTATACCGTTTCTTGTTCTTTATTTCCCCATAGCTCGTTGTTCTGCTGATAACCTTCATTTATCATTCCCGCATTTGGCAGAAACAATGTATTTACATCATTACCATTATTTTTATAGTAGACGTCAATTTCAATATTAGCCAGCGAAGCTAAGATAGAAATTTCTTCTATGAAAACATGGTAACTTTGGCTGCTGATTGCCTCTAGATAAGATCTATAAATGGATTTGCCATTGAGAAAAGAATTTGCTGCAGTATCACTATTATAATTTCTATCATATTTTCTTTCACTAATATTGAGATTACTAGCACTAATGCTTCTTAAATCACCTATAACTTCATTTTCTTTTAATGTTGTAAGACAACATAACTTTTTTATTAATTTATTAGTCTTTTTTTTGATCTTCTCTACCCGTCTGTTTGTATGCTGAACCAAATCTTTTATTGAGTCCGACATACCAATCAAATGATTTGGATTTTCTAAGAATGCACCAAAAACTTTCTGCATCTGTCCCTTCAATAACTCAGGCATCCTTGGATCATTCAAAGAGTTAAATTGACTTAAAAATTTGTGCCATTCCATTCTCATATCTTGTGCTTTTTCAGTTTTATATTGACCAGAGCTATTATCACCAAATACCGCATGGAAAAAGCAGTTGCCATCACCTGTAGTATTATATTGAACAATTTTTGTTTGCTTACTTTCTACTGAATCTAAACTTACTCCGCTATCTTTACGACTTATATTTCCTGGACCACCTAATACAGGGCTTGGCGTGCCAGCCCTGCTTTGTTCATCCTTTTTCAACGCTTTTGCAAATTCTTTTCTCTTCTCTATTAATTGCTCTGAACTAAGTTCATATTTTAGCTGATCATCAATTTCATCAAACGATTTGCCTGCTTTCAGCATATCTGTAATTTTCTTAGCATTCTCTAAGGCAAATATTCCACAATTATACTTATCATCTTGTTGTTTAGCTTTTGAGTTTCTAATACTACTATTGTCTATTCCTAGAGTTTTCTGTAGCGCACTTGATACCTCTTCTGGTAATGGTTCACCAAATGAATCGCAATAATATGCTCTAAACTTTTTACTCTTTTCATCATGAGAAATAACCAATGTTACCCAATGATTGTTATTTAAGTTAAGAATTGAAGATAATACTAAATTGTTATCCCCTTTTACTTTATCTTTATATTCTTGCAATCGGTTCCCCAGAAAAGATGTAAGATTATCGAGGCAAGAAAAGAACACTCCTTTGGAAAATTCCCTGTGACCTTTTTTACGATATGGCATCCATCCATAGTAACTTTTTGCAATCTCTGCAATATCAAAATTACTTAACCAAAATTTATAATCTTCTTTTTTATTTGTCTTATATACAAAAGAATCCTTATTTTCTTTGCAGTCAAAAATACCACTATCCCTATCAGGAGTTTTCGGTCTTGCTTGCTTTTCTGGAGTCTTGCCTTGCAAATCTTGTAGTTCTGTATCTTTTTCTTCACTCTTTTCCCCCTTTGAAGCTCTTTTTCCATTAATATAGTTCTTCGCTAAGTAAAATAAAGGTTCAACAACCATTTTGTATGCTACTGTAAGAATTATTCCCATTAAAACCCAAACTACGGGGTTAGAGATGAGCATAGCAAGTGGAAAGGTCAATAGAGGGGATCCTATTACCGCCCCTAAACAGCCAGCAGCGAATGTGGCTGCTAGGCATACACAAGTAGCGTAGATAACGAATTCCTCACCAGCAAAGTCAGTGCTCTCTTTCTGATTATTTTTTGTAATACCCAACATACTACACCCTATGAACGCTAAGTTAATTAAATTTTAACAAATTCTAACAAAAAAATCAACCATAATAATTTTAGTAGTATGAGAATATATTGAATATTAAGAGCTTTTGGAGTACAGTAACAATGTTAGTAATAGCACAATATATGCACGATATAGAATATATACGCAAAAACCCTGAAGGATTTGAAAAGGCAATGAAAAGCAGGGGAATTAGAGAATCTACTGCGGAAGAGATATTAGAAATCGATCACGAGAAAAGATCATTAACCACTAAACTGCAGGATTTGAATAGGCAGCGCAATGAAATCACAGAGGAAATAAAAAAGCTTAAAATGAGCAAGAGCCCCTGTGAAGAGCAAATAGAGTTGTCAAAAAGCATCACAAATGAGATAGAGGCAATCAGCTTAAAAGAACAAGCAGAAAAGGATAAGTTAGTGAATGTTTTATCTAACTTGCCGAATATTCCTGCGCAAGATGTGCCAATAGGCGCAGATGAGAACTCTAATTTAGAGGTGAGAAGATATGGAGGAAAAAGACAGTTTGATTTTACAGCAAAATCTCATTATGAGCTCGGGGAAAAGTTAGGTTTAATGGACTTCGAACAAGCGGCGAGAATTTCCGGATCAAGATTTACGATATTAAAAGGACAGTTAGCTAAGCTTGGACGAGCGCTAATAAATTGTATGCTTGAAATGCATGTTAATGAATTTGGCTATACTGAGGTGTACCACCCGGCTTTGGTGAAAAACGAAGCTATGTATAATGTTGGTCAGCTACCGAAATTTTCTGACGATTCGTATTTAACTACCGACGAATTGAGGTTGATTCCCACAAGTGAAGTGTTTTTAACAAATTTAGTTGCTGACAAAATAATGGAAGAAAAAGAACTGCCTATTCGCTTTACTGCATATTCGGAGTGCTTTCGTAAAGAAGCAGGTAGTGCAGGTCGCGATACCAGGGGCATGATAAGGCAACACCAATTTGGTAAAGTGGAGTTGGTAAGCATCACAACTGAAGACCAATCAAATGATGAGCTTGAGCGTATGACGAGTGTTGCTGAAGAGATATTAAAAAAATTAGAATTGCCATACAGAGTAATGCTGCTTTGCAGTGGCGATATGGGTTTTGCTGCACAAAGGACTTATGACATAGAGGTATGGTTACCTGGGCAAAATAAATATAGAGAAATATCAAGCTGCTCAAATTGTGGTGCATTTCAAGCAAGAAGGATGAACGCTAAATACTCTTCAGAAACTGATAAAAAGATGAAAAAATATATTCACACTTTAAACGGCTCAGCTTTAGCTATAGGAAGAACGATTATTGCCATAATGGAGAATTATCAAAATTCTGACGGGTCGATTGCAATACCAAACGTGTTGCAAAAATACATGAGTAATGATACTGTTATAAGCAAATAATAATTTTGACATATAGAAAAGCGAGGAAATAAAGATGAAGGTTCTGGTTATAGGTTCTGGTGGGCGTGAGCACGCTCTACTTTGGGCTCTAAAAAAATCTCCTATCTTGACTGAGTTATATGTAACTCCTGGTCGCCAAGCTATGAAAGATCTTGGGGCTCTTGTGGATGTAAATATTCAAAATTCAGTAGATGTTACACAATTTTGCAAGAGAGAAAATATAGAGTTGGTTGTTATTGGTCCAGAACAACCAATAATTGATGGGCTTGCTGATGATTTAGTTGCAGAGGGAATAAATGTTTTTGCTCCAAGTCAAGCAACTGCAAAACTTGAGGGATCGAAGTCTTTCACCAAGGGACTATGTAAACGATATGGTATACCAACTGCCAAGTACGAGTGTTTTGTTGATGAAGGGTTAGCTAAAGATTTTGTACGTAGCAATAAAATAAAGTTTCCACTTGTAGTGAAAGCAAATGGAATTGCAGCAGGAAAAGGGGTGGTTATATGTAATACAGAAAGCGAAGCTTTTTCAGCAATAAATTCAATGCTAGTGGAGAAAAAATTTGGTGAATCAGGTGAAGAAATAATCATAGAAGAGTTTTTAGTTGGAGAAGAAGTAAGTTTTTTTGCTCTTATTGATGGGTTGAAAGTAGTAACTCTTGGGTGTGCAAAAGATTATAAGAGAGTTGATGAAAGTAATGAAAGCCAAAATACTGGAGGTATGGGGTCGTACTCATCACCTTCAATTATAAGTAAGGACATGGAGCAAAAAATTATCCAAAAAATAATATACCCTACAGCTCAAGCATTGGTTAACATGGGTACGTCTTATAAAGGAGTACTCTTTGCTGGTTTAATGATTTGCAAAGATAGCCCAAAACTTCTCGAGTATAACGTTAGATTCGGTGATCCAGAAACGCAATCTATATTACCTAGATTTGATTCAAATTGCGATTTGTTAAAATTGATGTTGTCAGTTGCAGAAGGAAAGTTAAATGTCAAAATGGTGGAACTTAACAACAAATCTACAGTTTGTGTAGTTGTTGCAAGTAAAGGCTATCCGGGTGATTATCAAAAGGGAGAAGTAATTAAAGGATTAGATAAGATTGAAAGCATTCCTGGTGTGTTGGTGTTTCATGCTGGTACTAAATTCGATGAAAGTGGTAACTTAGTTTCCGATGGCGGAAGAGTGCTAAATATAGTAGCAGAAGGGAGCACTATAGAGGAAGCCAAAAGTAAGCTGTACTCAGCATTAAATTTTTTAGAATGGCCAGGGGGCTTCTTCAGATACGATATCGGTAGTTAATGTTAGCTGTCGGTTAGCAGGTGGTTCACAGAAACGAAAAACTTCCTTGACAAACTCCGCCAGCCCCCTTATCATGAAACTGAAGCTATTGTATTTGCTTTCGCCAATCTGCAGATTAAAAGGTAAGGATTACTTAATGTATCGGCGTCTTATGTTCAATTTTTTGCAGTATATAGATACTGTATGTCTTTACAAAACTTCATCTACATCTAGATTTTTATCTAAATAAGCTGAACGCGCTTATAAAGCGTTACAAGACATCAAAAAATGCCAATACTCGACAGAGATAGTAAAAGACTAGCTAACTCGGGGATTCTTTGTCTTTTTTTCTGCTTAGTAAACTTCTTAAACATTTGCAGCGTAAGTTAGTTGCAATTAAAAGCAGCTTAATCTTGCTTGTCAAGCGTTTAAAACATAAAAAACGCCAATATTTTAAAGCGGATAATAACCCCAGGGCTTCTTTTGCCTTTTTTTTCATTTGGTAAATTTCTTAAATATTTATGGCTAAACGACAATCGTCATCCCGCTACTTGTTAGCGGGATCTAGAGATACCGCGGCGGTATGACGTAGGGAAACCTTTCTTGGGTTAGCTATAAAACTAATCAGCATCTTGTTTAGCACATATAAATTAAGTTTCACAAATATAGTGCTAAACCTTGAAAATATGTTATAGCTACTTCTTCCAATTTAGTGGTGGGTTTTGACAGTACACATGTTATTTTACTAGCTACCAACTCAAGTGTCACAGAAGTTGCAATCATTTTAAATGTCACAGAAGTTGCAATCACTGCATTTATATTCTGTACTTTAACATTTACTCTACTTTCTATTAGAGGCTTTACCCCCCCTACATCATTACGTACAGCAGTATGATTTATTTCATTTTTAGTTCCACTACTATGCTGCAACAAGATATCCCCATTAACTTTTATTTCAACATTTTTGTCACTACTACCATTGTTAAAATTTAATCCCTCATCTCTTCTACTTTGTCTTTTTTCTTTTAATTTTAATTCAGTTTCTCTTTCATCAAGTACGGAAACGGTAGGAAATGGGATGTGAGTTTTTTCCTGACCATCTTGATTTATAGCTCTTGTTGTATTAAAAGCTTCGTTGCTTTTACATGATATTGTATAAGTAAGTGGTGTGTAGATTTTTTCTTCACTATCTGGATATTTTATAGTTATTGTTGCATTAAGAATGTCTTTCAGAATATCGTTTTCTCTAGCTATGTCTAAAATTTCTTGAATAACTTTGCGATCATGTAATGCGGCAAGTAACTTATCAGTTACTTTTTGATTATTTTTATGTTTTATGGTTATTGTTGTGTTAAGAATGTCTTTCAGAATACCGTTTTCTTTAGAGACTTTTAAAGTTTCTTCAATAGTTTTGCTATTTTTACATAATATGGCATAAGTAAGTGGTGTGCAAGTTTCTTCCTGACCACCTGGATATTTTATAGTTGTTGTTGCGTCAAGAATGTCTTTCAGAATACCGTTTTCTTTAGCTACTCTTAACATTTTCTCAACAGCTATACTATCTTTACGTAGTATAGCATAAGCAAGTGATATAATAGTTGGTTCTTTACCCCGATGTTTGCTTACTTCCGTAGTAAGAATCCTTTGTTTTTCCTTTTTAGATATTTTTTCTAGTTCTTCAGCAATGCTACTTTTTTTGCCTTTTATTTTTGATGCTAATTTTAAAATATTTTTTTCATCTTTCTCTTTCAATTTCGAATCGTTTACCTGATGAGTCATTTTTTTTCTCAAGGTCTTTCTTATTAAACTAAGTATAACATTTCCTCTCTTCGTGGTTATAATATTTGCTTTTATGAATCAGTTGTGTTGATAATGTATTAATTGCATAGTTCAGACATTGTTTTATAAAGCAAAATTTTAGTAGACCACCTTACAAGAACGTTTCTTGCTAATTCTGAATCCGAAAAAAGGACGCAGTAAAGTTATTTGTAAGGGAAGAATGAAACTTGTAGCTATAGCTAAACTGACTTACGATAATTTGAAAAACCGTCATCCCGCTGCTTGTTAGCGGGATCTAGAGATACCGCGGCGGTATGACGGTTCGCAGTGGTATGACGGTTCGCGGCGGGATGACGATAAGCTCGTCATCCCGCTACATTAATATTGTATTAATAAAAACTTAATAATAATCCTTAATAATATATGAACTAACATGTTCGCAATTTCGTATGACAGAGGAAACAAAAGATGGATATGCTTCCTTATATGTTGCAATTCAGGAAGGTAATATTGAAGCTGCAGAACTACTAATAAAGTGTGGCACAAACGTCAATGATCATTATGAACGCAATCGTACGCCACTGCATATTGCCATCGGACGCAAACAATTAGAAATAGCAAAATTGCTAATAAAAAATGGAGCAAACGTTAATGCAAAAACTCAAAATCATGGTAAAGATGATCTAACACCAATGCACTTTGCAGTTTTTGCAAATACGCCAGAATTTATAGAATTACTAGCTAGCCATGGTGCATTGATTAATGAAAGAGAAAGCACCGAAGGGTATACTCCTCTTCACTTTGCTGCTTTGTATGGGAACAAAAATATAATACAAGCCTTAATTGATAAGGGACAAGATATTGAAGATGTGGACAATAATGGGCGAACAGCTCTGTTTTTAGCTGCTAGGCAGTGCACTGAAGCAGAAGATGATAGCAGAATAGAAATTATCAAGTATTTGATAGACAAGCTCAAAGCAGATGTAACAAAGAAAGACAATAATAACAATGCAGTACTCTTTCCTGCCGCTAATAATTGCCCTGGAAAAGTGGTAGAATTCATCATTGAGCAATATATAAAAATCTTTGATTTAGAGAATTTTATCAACCACAAAAATAATGATGGAATGGATGCTTTGGATATTGCGCTGAATAGTGGAAACGAAAAAGCTATTGAAGTATTAAGATCATATGGAGCAGATATCAAGAATAAGGTAGATGGTAGCATTCAAAAAATTACTGCAGAAAAACCAAGTAGTACCCTAGACAGAGCAGAAAGTGCAGAGGTAGCACCTCCAATTAAGCAAAGAGTATAAAACTTTTTATAAAGCGATTATAAATTTCAGTAAGTTGCAGAGGCTCTACAATGGGAAGTGTAGTATGTTAGCAGATACAAATGACTAGATAAATTATATTTCATTAAAGTCATTTATCTTGAAACATAAGCAGGATTTTGTATAGTTGTTTCAATTTGGGTCTGTATATTGAAACAATGCGTGAAAATGACAGGTCATTGTACAAGAGATACCTAATTCGCCGACAAGAATACTAGATAAAGAAACTTACATTTCAATTATTTTACAATTTCTGTATAATCTTAAAAACTCAATTAGTGCGTTATGAAGATAATAATAGGTAATGCTAGTAAGGAATTAGGGGAATCAGTAGTTAACCGGCTAGATGTTCAACCATCCTCTGCTTGGATATCAAAGTTTACCGATGGCGAGGTAAATGTAGAAGTAGCAAATGATCTGTATAATCAAGAAGTATACATAGTACAATCTCTTTCTCCCCCTGTGAATGATAACCTTATGGAGCTTCTGCTTATAATTGATGCAGTAAATAGATTAGGAGCCAAAAGGATAGTAGTAATTATTCCTTATTATGGATATAGCAGACAAGATAGAATTATCAAAAACAATAATATGCAATCTGCTTTAAGTGCTAAATTAGTTGCAAATCTTATTCAAACTGCAGGTGCAAGTAGTGTTGCAGTTATTGATTTGCACTCAAGTCAAATTGAAGGATTCTTTGATGTACCGGTAACTAATTTGAACTGCTTTGAAGCATTTGTTGACTCTATAAACACGGAAAATTTGGCAATTGTTGCACCTGATGTTGGGGCAATTGGCAGAGCACGTGCTTTTGCGAGGGCTTTAGAGGAAAAGTACAAGATAGGGTTAAGTGATAAGATTATTGTAGTAGATAAATATAGGGAGAAAGCAGGCACATCTCAAGTAATGAACATAATAGGAGAAGTTGCAAACAAAAATTGTGTCATTGTTGATGATATAGTTGACTCTGGTGGAACGTTGTGTAATGCAGCTCTTGCTTTAAAAAGTTACGGAGCAAAGTCCGTAACTTCATGCATCACACACGGTGTGCTTTCAGGAAGTGCAGTTGAGAAAATCTCTTCCTCTTCTTTAGATAAATTAGTGATTACGGATACCATACTTCACAAACTTGAAAAAACTGGTAAAATAGAAGTTGTTTCGGTTGTAAATATTTTAACTCACTTCATCCAAGGAGGTAGAAATGCCAGCTAAGTCAACAGAAGACGTTATCACTTCACTAATAGAATTTGCAAATAAGAGAAAAATAACAATTACCAAGGAAGAAATGCTTAAAATTGCACAGCTTGTAAGGATTAAGTTATCAAATGACGAGATTGATCACTACTCCAAAGAACTGACAATGCTGGATTGGATACACGATACTTTATTGCAAGTTAATACTGAAGGTGTTTCTCCTATGCGTTATGGCAGCATAGACAAGGACATTCATGTACGCGATGATGTTATAAATTCTCAAAACATTAAAAAAGAGATATTGTCCAATACAAAACCTGAGCATGGGTATTTTGTAGTGCCAAAGGTTATAAGCGATTAAAGTAAAATAAGGCTCATATCAAACCTATAATAGATCTACTTTCAAAAATAAGACCAATCCGGTAAAGAAGCATTTGTGGGAGTGGAAACCATTTTTTGATTTTTCTTTACTAAGTCTACTAAATATAGTTTAGAGTTGCTTGGTGATTCTGTTCTTGTAAAAATGATTTCTCTACCATTTGGTAGCCATGCCGGGGATTCAATTTTATGCCCCTCTGAAAGCAGACGTTCTTCTTTGCCATCTGGCTTCATAACTCCTATGTAAAATTTTCCTGACTGAATCTTTGTAAAAGCTATCAGATCTCCTTTTGGCGACCAAACAGGCGTAGCATATCTTCCACTTCCAAAACTAATTCTTTTAGGTTTTTTACTTTTGTTAGTAAAATCGATAACGTACAGTTGCTGACTCCCACTTATATCAGAACTAAAAGCCATATACTTTTGATCTGGAGAAAAAGAGGGAGAAGTGCTTATAGCTGAACCTTTAGTAATTTTTTTTGTTCGTTTACTACTTAAATCCAAAGATAATATATTCGTTTCACCACCCAATGAGTGGGAAATTAAAAGAGATTTACCATCGGGAGAAAATCTTGGTGCAGAAACAACTCCTTCAAATGCGCTGATTATTGATTCAGTGTTATCTTTTAAATTTTTTAATATTATATAACTTTTACCATTTGCGTACGAGATATAAACAATATCCTTTCCATTTGGTGAGAATCTCGGTGTTGACACAAATCTATTGCCATTTGTTAAGTATTTTATATTACTTCCATCTTGATTCATCACAGCAATTTTACGCACAGATTTGTAGTTGCTATCTTTTTCTTCAGCGATATACGTGATTTTTGTGTTGAAGTGCCCTTTCTCACCAATTAATCTATCATGTATCACATCCGAAACGAGGTGACCAATTTTTCTCCAGTCTTTTGCTGGAAAAACAACTGACTGAGTAAGTAATTCTCTTTTTGTAAAAGTGTCAAATAAACGAAATGATAGCTCTAATGCACTACCAGATATTTCGCTTAAACTTACTGTGACTACAGTATCGCTTTTCCAAGATTTAGATTCAGCTTCCGCGCCACGTTTTACATTAAATAAGCCACAATTAGATAAATTTGTTCCTATTACCTTTGCAATATTTTCGCTTAATTCGCTTTCCAACGCTGTTTTACATGTACATTTAGATACAACAAGACCAATGTTACCAACACTGCTTTTTTTTATATCAACATATAAAGCAGCTTTTGTAAAATAAGGAATAAATAACGAAATAAATAACACCAGATGAACGAATAGCTTCATTCATTTCATACCTGTTCTATCTGAACCTCAATTATAGGCCTTTTTAGTAAATATTCCTTTAAGATACTCAATATTGAACTTTCAATCTTATTTTTAATTTTTTTTGTTGGCTGCAAACTAAACAACGACTCAACTTTCTTGACAATTTTCTGTATGGTAGCTGCATCTTCTAGCACTTCAAAAACACCAGGTACAAATACTTTTGGTTTAGCAAGCAATTTATTTTTCTTGTTTACAACTGCTGTTACCACAATAACTCCGGCATCTCTCATCCTTTTACGCATTTTTATAACACTGCTCTCCGGATGACGTAGCAGCATACCATCAATACCAAAGTAGTCAACATCAATTGAATCAACTTTTTCTCCGTTCTCCAAATTAACAATATCACCTGGTGCAATCATTATTGCTTTTGCCACACCGCACTCTTTAGCAAATTTTACATGTGCATGCGTGTGAATATATTCGCCGTGAACTGGAATAGACATCTTCGGTTTTATTAAAGAATACATTTCCTTTAGCTCTTCTCTTGTTGGATGCCCAGAAGCATGAACATGCTCTGTTTTTTCAGTAATAACTTCTACCCCCATCTCAATAAAGGCATTGAGCATGTTGTGCGCACGAGTTTCATTTCCAGGAATGATTTTTGACGAAAAGATCATGGTATCACCTTGCTGCATTTTAAATGCTTGATGACTCTTAGCAGCAAGTCTTGCGGTAGCTGCCAGTGGCTCACCTTGACAACCTGTGCAAAGTAGCACCAGTTCTTCCCTTGGAAAATTTACTGCTTCCTTTGCTTCAAGAAACTGAGGAGAATCAGTTAAATAACCACTATCTTGCGCAACTTTCACTATTCTCCATAAAGATCTACCAAGTAAAACTACTTTTCTATTTAGTGCTTTTGCAGCTTGGCTTATCGTTTCAATTCGTGCCACATTTGAAGCGAATAGCGAAACAGCAACTAATTTTTTAGACCGCTTTATTATGTTATAAATATTATTATAAATTTCACCTTCTGACTCAGGGTGATGCTTGCTTAATATATTGGTTGAATCGCAAATTGCTGCAAGCAGGTCACCTTTATCGCCAATTTCTTTTAGACGCTCCATATTAGAAGTTAATCCAACAACAGGTTTTGGATCAAATTTCCAGTCTCCGGTATGGAGTGCACTACCCATTTCAGTGCTAATTAATATTGAATTTGCCTCAGGAATTGAATGAGTTACATTTATAAACTCGACGGTAAAAGGACCCAAATTTATGCTGCCATTTATGTCTACCTCTTTTACAGGCACTATACCTTCCAATCGAAATTCTTTTAGTTTTTCTTTAAGAAAATTAACCGTAAACTTTGTTGTATATATGGAGCACTGCAACTCTTCCCACAAGTGGGGCACTGCACCGCAGTGGTCCTCATGTGCATGTGTAATTATTATTCCAAGTAAATCTTTTTTTCTTTGAGCAATAAAATCTATATCAGCAATGAGCAGCTCAACACCTGGCATAGTTTCATCTGCAAAACCAACACCAAGGTCGATCATAATCCACTTACCTTGGTAATGATATAGGCTAACATTCATCCCGATTCTTCCTACTCCCCCAAGCGGAAGAAATAAAAACTCATTTTTGTTTATATTCATTAAATTTAAATTATTAAAACCTGAGAATAGCAAAACTTCGACCTTAAATAAAGAAATTTATTGCTTTTACATAGTTTTATAGCTAACCCAAGAAAGGTTTCCCAACGTCATACCGCGATTTATTCGCGGTATAGATTCCGCTAACGAGTAGCGGAATGACGAATTTGTTGTTTTTCAAATTGTAGGTAAACCTAAGCCACTTTGGCTATAAGGAGCTAAGAAGTTTCTATTGGCTAATTATTGTTAAGTTTTCCATGAGTGAGATCAAAAAATTGCAGGATTAAATGAAAACCCGTAAACAGTTACCCCTTTATGTCATTTAGCAGATTTCTTATTTTTTTTTTACTTTACTAAAAAACCCTTCAGATTGCTGTTGTACACTTGCATTTTCCTCTTCTTCAAGCGCTTTTAATAGTTCAATTTGCTTTTTAGTTAAATTTTTTGGATTTAAAGTCTCAACTATTACCTGTACGTATAAATCACCACGAGCATGTGAGTTCATATATGGCATACCCTTTTCCCTACAACGTAGTTTGGTACCAGTTTGAGTGCCTTCAGGGACCTTTACTTTTATTTTAGCTCCATCAATTGATTGAATATCGATTTCACCACCAAGCACTGCTAGTGTCATTCTTATAGGCACTTTACAGTGTAAATCTGCTTTATTTCTAGCAAAGATTTTATGGAAAATTATTTTCACGTATACGTATAAATCTCCACTTTTTCCACCTTTTGTTCCAGCTTCTCCTTTACCACTTATCCTTACCTTAGCTCCTTCTTCTATGCCTTTTGGAATTGAAACGGATATATTTACTTCATCTCTTCTACGTCCACTTCCACCACATTTCTTACATTTGTTTTGTATTATTTCTCCTTCCCCATAGCATGTAGTACATGTTCTTTCGATGGTAAAAAAGCCTTGTTGAGTTCTAATCCTACCGCTTCCCTGGCATGTGTGGCACTGAACTGGTTTAATTGCTCCTTCGCCACCTGTGCCTTGGCATGTATCACATTTTACATTTGTCACATAATGTATAGGCGCTTGTATTCCTTTAAATGCATCTTCTAAGGTAATTTCAAGATCATAACGTAGGTCTGCTCCAGATACTCCTGTTGTACTTCTTTTTGCTCTCGATCTACTTGCACCACCACCGAATCCTCCACCAAAGAAGTCATTGAATATGTCGCTAAAATCTCCTGCAGAGCTAAAGCCTTGAAATCCACCAGAAGCACCTTCGTGGCCATAACGGTCATAGCCTGCCCTTTTCTCAGAGTCAGACAGAACTTCATATGCAGCTGTTACTTCTTTAAATTTTTCCTCTGCTTCTTTATTGCCAGGATTTCTATCAGGATGATATTTTAACGCTAATTTTTTATATGCTTTTTTTATCTCATCAATATTGGCATTTCTGCCTACTTCCAGCAGATCATAGTAGTCTTTTTTGCTCATATATAATAGTTTAGTGTTTAACCTTTAAAGATAGGTATTACATATATTAATTTCAAGTGTGACTTCTGTTTCCTATAAAATGTGGTGCACCCTGAGCGACTTGAACGCCCGACCTTTTGATCCGTAGTCAAATGCTCTAATCCAACTGAGCTAAGGGTGCTTTCACAAAGTTAACTTTAGCAGGTTTTGTAGCTTGATTCAATTAATTTGGCTAAAAATAAAACTGTTAATTTTTATCACGCGTGAACCCCTTACAATTCCCAAACTTCTGTTGCAAATAAGGATTATCAAATGCATTTTGAGGAGGAGCAGTTGGAGTAGTATTAGGATCTTGAGAAAAGTAAGGAGGTGGTGCATCATAACGAGAAGAATCTCCATAACCATGCCCTTGTTTAAGATAGCTATCTACCGCTCTTTCAGCTTTCTCGATATTTTCTGATTCTTCCTCATGCTTCATATGAAAAGCTAAACCACCAGTAAAACACACAAGAGAATTAACGCCAAGGATAACTAAACCCCACACTGGTAAGACTGGGTAAACAGCACAAGCTACCAAAGCTGCCAAAGAAACAGCGCCAACCGCAAATTCTATATTTCTGAACGTTTTAAATTTACTATCCAGGTAATCTATTTTTTCTTCTTTTCTAGCCACTTTTCTGCTGCTGTTATACCAAAAACACATACCAGCATGGAAAGCAACACACACAACTGCAGCTACCATACCTAAAGCTAATAACTTTCTATTGTCTTCTGAGTCTTTTTTCTTATCTTCTCTGCTTTGATGGCTACCACTACTGAAACCAGGGTTATTTATAACTGTAGTATGACCACCAAACAGGCTGCGAAGTAGTAAATAATCCCAAAAATCTAAACCTCTATCATTGTATACATGTATATGTGTAGTCTGAGAGCCTGTAGGTTGTGCGTTATTCCCTGCGTTATATTGATCATTTCTGCTTCCTGTATCGTGCCTATTGCTTGAATTTGGATGTGTAAATTCTTCATACACATTTTTAAAATTCTCCTTGCTCCAAGTTAAATTCGGTGTATTATTACAATACTGTAGAAACCCTTCAATATTATTATTATTACCTAATTTCTTTATATAGGCTAACGCATACCTTTTTAAAACACTATCACTTGCTACCATAAATACCCTCTTAAGTTAAGATTAAATTAATAAATATTTATTATAACAAGATAACATCTACTTGTCAACTTGAGCCTGATTCAAGTATCCGTTCAGAGTGTGGCAGAAGAACTTATTCAAATAAAGTAGGTGGTAAAATATAAACATTTTATAAAGTGAAAAATGGACTTTTCAGACCACTGCCGAGCTAAAAAAGCCCTGAAAAACGTGATACTTAGGCTACTTCTTGCTTAAGCTGTACAATTTCAGCTTGAGAAAGGCCAGTGGATTCAGCTATTAAATTAACAGATACACCAGCTTTAAGTAAATTTTTTGCAACTTCGATTTTTCCTTTCTCTATACCTTCCTCAAGTTTGTATTCAAGAATGGCTTCTTCTTTCCGCAGATCCATTATTCTTTCTTCATATGCTACTAAATCTTTCTCATTCCAGCAAAACTTGTCTAACTCATCGTAGGCTAACTTTATTATTGGTGCTTTTTCTGCTATCAACTATGTTTTTTAAAAATTTTTTTATTTGTGTAATTTTGCAAATTATATGGGCAATAAAAACCCGTTTGTCATAGAAATAGAATTTTATATCAAACAGCTACCACAGCAATTTCTGCTTAAGCTAATGAATATGTGCTTTAAGTCTGTGTGGACGCACATATTCATTAGCCAATTTTAGTTACCGTTGTGAAGATTTTTAAGTATGCAAATTAATTGCTTCTTTAAGTCTTGTATTAGCAATTACTATAATTTTACGCATTAGGGCTGTTATAGCCACCATCTTCTTCTTACCACTTTCAACAAGCTTAGAATAAAAGGCGCCAAGTATAGATTTTGACCTTGTAGCAGCCATAGCGGCTGTAAAGAGCTTTGAACGAACGTTACTTCTACCACCTGTAATCCTTCGGTAACCAACAGCTTTACCACTTTCTTTTGGATGCGGTGCAACTCCGGCAAGACTTGCTACTTCTTTTCTGTTTAAGTAACCAAGCTCTGGCATTAAACACAAAAAATCTTGTGATAACTTTTTACCTATTCCAGGAACTGTTTTAAGAATTTTTTGGCGTTGTTGTAATTCGCGGCTTTCATCAATAATCTTTTGTATAGTATCATTGAGTTCGTTTATTTGACTATCGAAAAACTCAATGGTCTTTTGACAGCTTTCTTTTATATGATCATTTTCCGGTGCTTCAAGTCTGCATTTTTCTTGAGTTCTCATTTGCGTAATATCATCACGACGTTGACAAAGTGCAGCCAAAGTTGATTGTTCTGTAGAGGTAGGTACAAATAGAGAGATAGTTCTATGGCGTTCAAATCCATATTGAGCAAGAGCTCTTGCATCTGATCTATCAGACTTTGCTAAAGCTCCGTGAGATAAAATAAAGCTTTTTACTTTACGAGTATTAGCTCGATGCACGGCAATATTTTTGTCGGTAAGAAAATGTGATAAGCCAAGCTCATATTTCCCTGTATTTTCTAAAGTCACTAAAGCATTAGGTAGAATATCTGAAAACTCTTGAAATAATTGTTGCCAACCAGAAGCATTATTATCAAATTCGACAGCATTCTTCTGTTTGTGAATTGCAACGACATTTTTAAATTTTCCGATGTCAATGCCAATAAAATTTTGATAAGATGTAACCATAATAAACCTCGATAGTTTTAGTTAATTTAAGATTGTAAACGGGTGCATATATATGTCCCAAGCAACTATTCAAACGTATCGAGAGATAGGGCTAGCGTACCTTGATACCAACGGTTGTAATACCAATTTCCTTTCGGTCGCGCACGCCCGCTATTCCTAGTGAGCAGGGTTATCTTTCTCTCTTATCTCTTTTATATCACGTTTTTAACTTACAATTTCCTTAGATGGAAAATAGAGATATTACATAAAATTTTAAATCCGGTCTCAAAGTTGAGGAATGTAGACTTGGAACAGCAGAAAGATTAATGAGGTATTTAACAGTCATGAGCATTATTGCTTGGAGAATTTTCTTTATTACATCAATTGCAAGAACTAACCCAACATTACCATGTACTGCCTTATTAGCTGAGGAAGAATGGAAAGTTTTATATGTTAAAATACACAGGAAACCATGTCCAAATATAGCCCCTACTATAAAAGAAGCCGTTTCGTGAACTTGGAGGTCATTTAGCAAGAAAAAGCGACCCAAAACCAGGACCAATTACTCTTTGGAAAGGGTGGAGACGTTTCTTTGATCTAGAAGAAGGATGGCGACTTGCTCACGAACCTCATATTTGTGGGTAATAGTAAGATTTGATATGCTGCCAACACTTATGTTCAAATTAAAAATGTCATTTATGATACTAGCCACTTCACGCTTTGAGTTTTTGTAAAATCCGCTGAGTGCTGCAATTATAGACTTAACCCTTGGACCAAATGTATCTGGCGTAACACCTTCTGGTAACTTGCTACTTTTTCTTTTTCTGCATCTCCAACAACGACCATGTTCCAATTACTACATAAGGCCTAATTTCCGGAAGATCAACTTTTTGGTGAACATAAGGTTTTTCGCATATTACAAGCTCTCCTCCGCATTCGCAAATATTAGGCGACTCTATTTTTACTACTTTATCCGCTTCCATTGTAGCATGAAAATTTCCTTTATGCTCAACCTGATCGCCAACATTCCTTTCGCTTTTTGGCTTGTCCTTTTTTGTTTTGTACAATTCTTTAGAGCTCGGTAGAGATGAATTTTTCGAGTTTAAACCAAGCCTTTCCTTTAATTCAGCGTTCTCTATCTTTAAAGCTTTATTTTCTGCTTTTAAGTTTTCTATCTCTGCTTCCAGTTTTTCTATTTTTTGCTGTAAATTTTTGCAAAGTTCTAAAAGGTTTACCACATTACCTCACTTTTGCTCTATGATTATCTTTTTAGATCACTTTGTCTACCTTATTCTACCACTCCGCTGAACGGATACAATTTACTAAACAGAAAAAAAGGCAAAAGAAACCCCGTGTTAGCTAGTTGTCACTCTCTAATCCTGCAAATTGGCGTACTATACTGTCTTGAACGACTTATAAGCGCGTTTCAGCTTGTGTAGGTAAAAACCTAGAAATATTGTGAAGACATAAGGTGCACATAGTGCAAAAAATTAAAAATAAGACGCCAACTACGTTGTTTTCTTGCTGTTTAATCTGCACAGATGAAGATAACTGAATACCTTCAGTTTTATGATAAGAGGGCTGGCGGAGTTTGTAAAGTAAGTTTTTTCGTTTCTATTCCCAATAAAAGTTTGTTATATGGTTATGCAAGAAGTCTATTATAAATGAAATGAATGTGAAAAATATCTTATTAGCGTTTTTAGTACAAATGGTATTCAGTTTGCCGCTATTTGCAGCTGATCCTGTTTTGCTCAACTGCATTGAAACTCCAGAAATATATGACCTTGATGCAAGGCCAAAAAATTTTAACTCTTCAAACAATTTAAGAAGAAAACCTGGTTCTCCAAATAGTGCAATAGGGGAATTAATACACATAGTGGGTAGAATTACTGATATAAACTGCTTACCAATACAAAATGCTGTAGTTTCTATATGGCACGCGAATTCACGCGGCGTGAACCATTACGATAAGAATATAGAGGATGATCTGAATTTTGCTGGATCAGGAAGGTTTGTAGTGAATAATCTTGGCTATTATAATTTTATTACGATAGCACCTGGTAAAATTGGTGATAGAGCTCCACATATCAACTTTCTAGTTCAACATCCGGATTTTCCAGAATTCACAACGCAAATGTTTTTTGCTGACCATAATTGCGATAATTGCGCTGATCCTGTTCTTGAAGATTTTGTTAGTAATGGGCTTGCAAGCCTTCTCATAACACCATTTACTTACAGTGATCAGGTCATAAAAACCTATACGTTTAACATTACCTTGGGCGGATATAATAAGTTCTCTAATAAAAGATAAAAAACCTTGCATGTAAGGGAGTCCATAGTAAACTTAAGTGTTATTGTACTTAGGATGTATATGAAAAATATCTTACTGATGTTTTTGCTATGTTTTATGTACAGTTTACAATTATTTGCAACGGAGATACCAGCAATGAAAATAACAATTTCTAAAATTTCGCCCGATTTTAAAACAATAGTAATGGGTTTATTTGAAGACAACGAAACCGTAAATGATGGCGGAGTTTTGCAAGGAAAACAGGTCATAGATAATATAAAGCAATTTAGCGATTTCAATGGAAGTTTTGGTGAATTTTTCTCTACTGCTTTGCCAGAAGAAAAAAATGTTATAGTTGTTGGACTGGGTAAGAAGGATGAATGGAATGAAAATAAAGAATTAAATATTGGTGGTAAAATATATTGTGAGCTAAGCAGATTAAAAATTAAAAAAGCAGCGGTTTTAATCGAAGGTAGTGCAGCAAATGTTGCATATGGTGCGTTTCTGCGTAGTTTTAAGTTTGATAAGTATAAAACTAAAAAGGATGAGAAAATTACAGAGGTAGAGGAGATTACCGTATTAGTAAAAGATGAACAATTAAGTAATGCTGAAAGATCATTTGAGCACTTAAGGCAAGAAGGTGAGAGTATATTTCTTGCGCGCTCTTTTATAACAGAGCCTCCTAACATTCTATATCCAGAATCCTATGCTGATCATATAAAAAAAGAACTTACTAAGCTTGGCCTTGAAATCGAGGTGCTTGATAAAAAGCAGATGGAAGAGAAAAAAATGGGAGCCTTGCTTGGAGTTGCACAAGGAAGTAGTAAAGAACCAAAATTAGTAGTGATAAAATGGAATGGAGCTTCTAAAGAACAAAAGCCTATAGCTTTTGTTGGTAAAGGTATAACGTTTGACACTGGTGGAGTATCACTCAAATCTTCACGTGGTATGGAGTCGATGAAATATGACATGGCAGGCTCTGCTACTGTGGTTGGGGTGATGCATGCTTTAGCAGGACGAAAAGCAAAAGTAAATGCAATTGGCGTGGTCGCACTTGCAGAAAATGCAGTGGGTGGTAATGCTCAAAGACCAAGTGATGTAGTAACTTCAATGTCTGGACAAACAATAGAAGTGTTGAACACCGATGCAGAAGGAAGGCTCATACTTGCAGATGCTTTATGGTATACGCAAGATAGATTCTCACCAAAATTTATGATTGATCTTGCAACTTTAACTGGTGCTATAGTGGTTGCACTTGGAAATAACGAATATGCTGGTCTTTTTTCAAATAATGATGAATTAGCAAACCGTCTGATTGATGCAGGAAATGAAGTAAATGAGAAGTTATGGCGTTTTCCTATGAATGAAACTTATGACAAAATTATTGATTCACCGATTGCTGATGTTCAAAACATCGCTCCTGCAGGCTCTGGTGGAGATAGCATAATGGCTGCACAGTTTTTACAGCGTTTTGTGAATGAAACTTGCTGGGCACATTTAGATATCGCAGGCACTGCTTGGCACGAGAAAGGTACTGACATTTGTCCAAGAGGAGCAGTAGGTTTTGGTGTAAGGTTACTTAATAAGTTGGTTGAGAAGTACTACGAAGCCAATGATTAAAGGTCTTTATACTGGATTTATGGCTTAGCTACATGAACGTTTATTTTCGAGGCGCAGCAAATGAAAGTAGCTGATACATATTTCTTTTTTTCTGGATTCCAGTGTCAGCTACTTTCATGACACCCTGACAACCGTCATCCCGCTACTTGTTAGCGGCTGAGATACCGCGAATGAATCGCGGTATGACGGTTCGTGGCGGCGTGACGATAAGCTCGTCATCCCGCTGCTTGTTAGCGGGATCTAGAGATACCGCGGCGGCATGACGTAGGGAAACCGTTTTTTGGGTTAGCTATAACAGTAGTCAGGAAACAATAGCTTAAAAAGAGACTTAGTGTTAAATTTCTAATAGATTACTTATAAAAATAAATCTTATGGAAAGCAGAGCTAAGGCTTGGTTCATTTGGCTGATTAGTAACTTGGTTGTTATATTCAGCAACATGCAGATAATTTATACCTTTATAAGTGTAAATCTCGAAAAGGAACTTGGACTTACAATCGCGCAAGTTGCACTGGCTAATTCAGCATATACTTGGACTTTCGCCATCTTACAATTTTTTAGTGGAGCAACGTTTAATGTTTTTTCCAGTAAAAAAATTTATTTTTTCTCGTTATCAACTATGATCTTGGGGTTTTTTGTCCTTATTAATAGTGACAATTTCTCCCATTTGATTTTGTCTCAAGTGTTGATTGCAACTGGAGCATCATTTGGTTTTATTGGTGCTGCTCACACAAGTAGCATATGTTTTTCCGCTGCCCAATTTGGACTAATGTTTTCACTAGTGCAGACAATTTCAAGCCTTTCTGCTTTGGTAATTCAAATACTGTTCTCTAACTTGCTTGCCGAAGATGCATATTGGAAAAATCTGATTGTATGCATAATACTATTTGGTGTGTTGATATTTGTACTTACGCTTTTTTGTCCAAACACACTTCCAGAAAGCAGCTCAGAAAAGCGCACAATAAAAAGCTCTATGAAGACAGTAATGTGCTCTATATTAACAGTGCTAAAATTAAGAGATATCTGGATAACTTCAGTGGTGGGTGCTATTACTTTTGGAACATTTTTAGCACTTAATACCTTGTGGGCTCCAAGGTTACTGGGCAACTCAGAACTCAATGCAATGGAGTCAGGTATAGCAACTGCAATACTATGGCTTGGTCTTGCAGTTGGTGCTCCAATTGCAGATCGAATCTCAAACTTATTTAAAAATAGGAAACATGTAATTTCTGCTTTTGCTTTATTGCAAGGCGTCTCAATTATTATTTTACTATACAGCCATTTAACAGTCCACGTTGTGTACTTTTGTATGTTAATGTTCGGGTTTTTTGCGGGAGGACATATGCTTAATTTTACTGTCGGCAGCGAGATTGTGAAACGAAAATACATCAGCACATCATCATCCATTATCAATGGATTTATGTTTATTGGCAGTGGAGTTATAGTGTCAATGTTAGCACTTTTTACAGATCATAAAATGGCACTTTTTGCAATATTTGCGATATTGATAGTTGCCGGTATTTTAAATTATGCAACAAAAGAGACATACTCTAAAAAATAAAGTAGCTGAATCTCGAGTCGATTGCTATATTATATTTACGTATTGTAATATTTATCAATAATGGATCACGTTACAACAAAAGACACAACAGTAACTAAGGCAACGATAGCTGGAGATATAAACCAAGAAATAGGATTATCAAAGGAAGACTCTGTTTCGATAATAGATGATATATTGGACGAAATAAAGACAAGCTTGGTAAAGGATGGAATAGTAAAAATATCGTCATTTGGAACATTCTTGGTTAAGAAAAAGAAGGAAAGACCAGGAAATATACCAAATACATCGGAGAAAGTGATGATTCAGGCAAGAAATTCAGTTTCTTTTAGGCCTTCAAAAATTATAAAAAAATCAATCAATAATTAATGAACAAGGAAAAATTATTTTATACGATTGGGGAAGTAGCTGAAGAGCTACATTTGGAACAGCATGTTTTGAGATTTTGGGAAGGTCAATTTCATCAAATTAAGCCTACAAAGCGTAAAGGAAGAAGGCTATATGATCGCAAGTGTATAGAGGCCATAAAGAAAGTAAAATACATGCTATATGATAAAGGATATACAATAAAAGGAGTGCAAAAAGAATTTGGTAATGATATAAAAGTCACAAAGAATTTGTTGCAAGAACTCACCGATTTGAGGGACTATTTAACTAGTAAAATAAATAACGAGGAAAGTAACAAGCAGGCGTGAAACACTACGTCTCGCTAAAATTTTGGAGTTTTGTGAGAGTTTAAAATGTGGCATATAGCCTCATTTCTTATGTTATTAGCAATATTAATAGGCTGTGGCCTGCAAAAACCTGCACCTGTGCTGCTTAAAGGCGAAGAATTTTACGGAAAAAGAGATCTGGAATATACAAGAGAGTACCATTTAATTAGGGAGCCTTCAGTGCAAAAAGAAAGTAGAAAAGCCATCATAAATAGGATATACAAAGATAACAATAATACACAAAATGTGGGGGTAAATTGTAAATTTGTAATGCCAGTTAAAGGTTCAGCTACCTCTTCTGATGAAATGTGTAAGGATGGCATAAAAATTGCTGCTCAAAATGGAACGAACGTAGTTTCCTCTGCACCAGGCAAAGTGATATATGTAGGCAAAGGGCTGAGATGGTATGGGAATTTAATTATAGTGGAACACAAAGATAATTACATGACTGTGTACTCCTATTTAAAAAACATACATGTTGAAATTGGCGATAAAGTAAAGCAAGGTCAAGTAATTGGATCTGCAGGTAAATCAAGCACACAAGATAAAGATCCACAGATGTGTTTCACAATACGACATAATGGCCAAGCGGTTGATCCTTTGATGCATATGAACTGTAATTGAATTTGGATTTATATGAAATATGATTTTAAAAGTGTTGAAAAATTTTATCAAGATAAATGGGATTTTTCTGTAAGCAAGAGTGGTAAACAAGAAAAGTGTTACGTGTTGGAAATGTTTCCATATCCATCTGGTAAAATTCATATGGGACACTTACGTAACTATGCAATAGGGGATGTGATAGCGCGTTACAAGAGAGCTAATGGATTTGAGGTTTTGCATCCAATTGGCTGGGATGCGTTTGGATTACCAGCTGAGAATGCAGCAAGGGATAACAATATTAGCCCCGAAACATGGACAAAAGAGAATATAGATAATATGCGTACACAGTTGAAATCTATAGGTCTTTCTTATAATTGGGAGCGTGAACTCTCCACATGTGAGCCTGATTATTACAAACACGAACAAAAATTTTTCCTGGATTTTTTAAAGCATGGGCTTGCCTATCGAAAAGAATCATGGGTTAACTGGGATCCAGTGGACCAAACAGTGCTTGCAAATGAACAGGTGGTTGATGGAAAAGGATGGCGTTCAGGCGCCGTTGTTGAAAAACGTAAGTTATCCCAGTGGTTTTTAAAGATTACTGATTTCGCTGAAGATTTACTCAAGTGTCTGCAAAGTTTGAAAAATTGGCCAGAAAAAGTCAAAACAATGCAGGAGCGTTGGATAGGAAAATCTGAAGTGGTAACTATAGATTTTGAAATAGTTGGCTTAAATAAGAAATTAAAGATTTTTACAACTTCTCCTCATACTTGGTTTGGAGCTTCTTTTTTTGCGGTAGCAGCAGAACACCCTATTGTGCAGGATCTTAAGGACAAAGAAATACGAGACTTTATCGATGGCATGAAAGCAAAGGAGGAAAATGACGAAAAAATAGGAGTTTACACCGGATTAAACGTCAAGCATCCATTTCTTGATAAGGAATTGCCGCTTTACATAGCGAATTTTGTGTTGATGGAATATGGGGAAGGCGCGATTTTTGGGTGCCCTGCACATGATCAGCGTGATTTTGAATTTGCACAGAAATACGATTTGCCGGTTATTCCTGTTATTTGTGAAAAGGGTGCACAAGCCATAGTGACTCTAGAAGAAGCCTACACTGGCGGCGAAATAATGTGCAACTCTGAATTCTTAAATGGATTGACGGTTAGTGAAGCAAAGGAAGTAATCATTAAAAAGCTCAAAGAAAAAGGGATAGGTGAGAAAACAACAAACTATCGTTTACATGATTGGGGAATTTCGAGACAACGTTATTGGGGATGCCCTATACCTATCATATATTGCAGAGACTGCGGAACTGTTCCAGTACCAGAAAAAGACCTTCCTGTAGTTCTACCAACAGATGTGGAATTTACAAGTGGTGGTAATCCGCTTGATAAACACCCAACTTGGAAGTTCGTTGATTGCCCAAAATGTGGAAAGCAAGCAGAGCGTGAAACTGATACATTCGACACCTTTTTTGAGTCTTCCTGGTATTTTGCTGCATTCTGTAGTGAAGATAAATCAATAGACAAAGATGCATGTAATCGTTTTATGCCTGTTGATTATTATATAGGTGGGATAGAGCATGCAATTCTGCATTTGCTTTACTCACGATTTTTCTGCCGTGCTTTAACCAAATGTGGCTATTTTGATATTAAAGAGCCTTTCTCTACTTTAATCACTCAAGGAATGGTCTGCCATGCAACTTATAAAGACGAAAATGGTAAGTGGCTATTTCCCGCAGAAGCAAAAGAGTTGATTGCACAAGGAGCTAAGGTTCAAGTTGGAAAAGTCGAGAAAATGAGCAAATCGAAAAAGAACACAGTTGATCCAAATTTTATCATAGAAAAGTATGGTGCTGATACTGCCCGCTTGTTTGTGTTGTCTGACACTCCTCCAGAGAAAGATATGGAATGGTCCGATGATGGTGTGGAAGGTTGTTCTCGTTATGTAAATAAATTGTGGCGTATGGTCATGCAGCTTAAGCCTGTGAATATGCACTATGATAACAAAAGTGTTACGGGTGGACTTCTAGAGTACAGAAAAAAAATTCATAAACTCTTACATGGACTTACAGATGACTTGGAAAACTGCAGATTAAACTGTGTAGTGGCAAAATTTCGTGAAATGACGAATTTAATAGCTGAAATAGACGTAGCAGCTGGAAAATCTCTTATTAATGAAGGTATATGCATACTAATCAGAGTAATCGAACCATTTATGCCGCATTTAGCTGAAAGCCTATGGCAAGAAATAGGAGGTCAACCTTGGCCAAAAGCTGATGAATCATTATTAGTTGACGATACGGTAACTATAGCAGTGCAGATCAATGGAAAGTTGCGTGCGACAATCGAAGTGGCAATTAACTTACCTCAAGAAGAATTGAAGAAAATAGCGATAGACTCTGTGTCCAGTAAGATCGATCAAAACAAAGTTCGCACTGTATATGCTGTACCAAATAAGATAGTAAATATAGTTATATAAAAAATCCGTAGCGCATCTTTGACTTCATGGTTATACTCTTTTTAACATGCGATTATATCTTTTTTAATATAAAGGATATATACTTATGCATTATATATTTTTTTGTATGAGGAGTTATATGAAAATGAAAAGATTATGTGCTTTAGCTGTGTTGCTCACTTCATCTCTAGCAGGTACAGCTAATAATAGTGCAAGTAAGTCAGAAGATCAGTATTATGCAGGTTTAAACTTTGGTGCTGGATGGGGTGGTGGCTTAAAAATAAAACCTAGCGTTGTTTTTGGTTATCATCATGACAAAAACTCTAAGTTTGAACTTGAGGTTCTCACTGACATAAGTGATATGTTTGGTAAAGAAGAAAAGAAAATGGGGGCTAGCTTATTAGCAAATTACCGTTATTACCCTAACCTTGATATTGATCCCGTTAAGCTATATGTCAGCGGAGGTTCAGGAGGATACCTACAAGTAATACCTTTTGGCTTTGGTAACAGTGGTACAAGTGAACCTGCAAGCAAAGATATTGAAGCTGCTGGAGAGAAGGCATCTGTAGTAGATAAAATACTGGGTTCTATTTCCTATAAACTAAAGGTCGGTGTTGATTATGAAATTGCTCCACAGATAGTTGGTACAGTTGGTATTACCGCAGGCGGGCAACTAAGTGGCTTTAAACCACCAGTACAAATACCGGACGCGATTCTAGAAGTAGGAATACGTTATAATTTTTAATGCTGCTACTTAGTTCATAAAGGTAGAGGCAATGTTGAGGATGAAATAAACAGCATTAAAAAAATCTGGAAATATATGAGATACTTTTCGAATATGGTTTTGAACGCTGACTATAGATTAGAAAAATAACAAGAAAAAGGGTAAACATACTGTAATTGCTGTTGAATGATGGAGTCCATTATTTTAGCACGAAGTAACGAATTCAGTAGAATAAGTTCTTCAAAAATAATTTAAACTTTTATTAGTAGGAGCAGTCTCATGGAATATTATAGCGATCTCACTAAAAGAAACTTTTATAAGTATCGTTGATGAGAAAGGAAAAATTGTTAAGGAAGAAGTTGTTGCAAGAGAAAGTAAGGCAATAGCTGAATTTTTTCTTGGTCAAGGCAAAAAATATGAATCCATGGGAATAGAAAGTGGACAGTTGTCAATTGACCTTACCCAGAAAAAGTGGAGAGAAAGTGTGGAATGTTTTTTACAAAAAGAATGATGCATCAAATTGTTCTGGAATGCAATAGTTAATAGTGACGTTGTTTGTTATAAAAAATTTCTATGTATTCAAATATTGCAGTTCTAGTTTGTTGAGCAGAGTGTTGTGAAGTATCAATAAGTATTTCTCTTTTCAATGAGCTAAAGAAGCTTTCTGCAACAGAATTGTCGTAACAACAGCCTTTATTACTCATCTATATTCTTTACAGCTAAGAGATATTGATACCCTTGCGCAGTATATTGTGAACCTTGGTCACTGTGCAGCAGTAGATTTTTAACAGGTTTACGCCTATTAATGGCCATTAATAAAGAGTTCATAACCAATTGTTTATTTATTGCACTACTCATTAACTACCATACGTGAGAATTATTGCTGCCAAATATAGCCATCCCTCCTTGGTTTTGATGTAAGTAATCCCATACTTTATTTGGTTGATCAACAATAAAGTTTTGATCTAGTATATTGGGAGCTACAGCTCTATTATCTGTTTGTTGTTTTTTAATTTTAAACTTTCTTCTCAGTATAGCCCTGATGTCATTTTTCTGCATAATACTTTGCACCGTTTTCAAATTGCAACTTTTACCCAAAGCCTTCAATTCAGCATAAATTTTAGGAGCTCCATATCTACATTTAGAAACTTGATATATTTTTTGAATAGCTTCGAGTAGCTCTTTATTTGCTGATTCTCTACTGCTTATTTTTCTTGTGGTCCACTTATAGTAGCCACTAGCAGAAAATCCTATATAATTCCTGTACTTTATAGCAGTTACTATATAAAAAAATATTTTACTCTTTTTGACTGGCCAGGGCTTTTTTTTAAATGTCTCTTTCCCTTGTTACTCTTGCTTTGTAAATCAAACCTCTCTTTGTCGTAAGGAGCCATGTTACCTCTACCTGGAAATGCATCTGCTGCCGACTTTTTTTCGTTGTGTTTCTTTATCCATTTTCCTAATAAACCACCCTTTATTCCTAAATCCTTTGCTATTTTTGTAATTGTTTGACCTGCCTTTCTTTGTTCATTTGCCAGTTTAACAGCTTCCAATTTGAATTCTGCTGTATATTCTCTTACCATTTCTAATCCTCCAAAATTTTATTTTACCCGAAAAAACTCCTTTCTTTCTCTCCACTTTTTCTGGGTAAGGTCAGTCTTTAGGCACCCAAACAAAGGGAAATGCTGGATAAAAAGAAAGTACTTTAAGAAGTATAATAACGAAAACTGGCGCTTTATGACAAGTAACAAGGTACGTCTTACTATACACAGCGATCATGTTATTAAACAAAGTGCAAAAAACCAGATCCCCATATGATGGTGATTGGGTATATTGGGGTAAACGTCTGAGAAAAATACCAGATAAGCCACTAGGAGTAATAAAATTATTGAGGTTGCACCAAAGTAAATGCGATAATTGTAGACTATGGTTTAAAAGTGATGATACAATAAAAATACATCACAAAGACCAGAATAGACGAAACAATATGATCACAAACTTATCTTTGTTACATGGACATTGTCACGATGAATTACACAGGAGGTGTGCATGAAAAGCACCAAATTAGAGAGAAGCCGTATGAGGCTCAAAGTCTCACGTACGGTTTTGAAGTCGAGTGAGGAGGGGCGACCTTCTTCACTTAGACAACAATATGCAGATGAAACTACGGAAGAAGACTTAAGGAAAATAGCAGAAAAAGCACCAATAATAAAGTTAGCCTACGATGAATTAGACAGGTTTAGCTGGAATGAAAAAGATTTAGTAGCATATGAAGAAAGAATAATGGATCTGCTGAAAGAAGAAGGCATCCTCGCTAAAAAACTTGATGAGGGAAAGATTGAAGGAAAGATTGAAGTAGCAAAAAACCTACTTAAGGCTGACATCTCTATTGATATTATCTCTCAGACAACCGGCCTTCCTCAAGCTGAGATTAAACGACTTCAGGAAGAAATCACCTAAAAGGCTAATGATCAACGAAAAAATTGTAAGAGAGAACTTAAAAAAAGTCATAGAGCAAAAAAGCGGTAAAGATGTGATCGCTCTTGGCATAATATCCTCAATTATTATTAAAGGTCAAGATGTTGGTTTTGTGCTTGAAGTTGCCGGTAACACGCAAGCAAATGAAGAATTAAGAAGAAATTGTGAGCAAGCTGTTAAAGCTATACCGGGGGTGACAAAAGTGACCGTGGTTGCTACTTGTCAAAAACAAACTGGGCAACAAAAAGCTAAATTACATATCGAAGGAGTGAAAAATATAATCGTTGTGGCCTCTGGTAAAGGCGGTGTGGGCAAGTCCACAGTTGCGCTAAATCTTGCTCTCTCATTAGCAAAGTTAAAACACAAAGTTGCGCTGGTTGATGCAGATATATATGGTCCTTCAATTCCTAAAATGCTTGGCGCTGAAAAATTAAAGCCAGAAATACAGGATAGTAAAGCAATGCCTATAGAAAAGTATGGACTGCATACTATTTCAATTGGCTATTTTATCGATAAAGATCGTGCAGCAATATGGCGCGGACCTATGATTACAAAAGCACTTTATAGTCTGCTAATGGGAACAAAATGGTCCGATATAGAGTATTTGATAATTGATACACCACCTGGAACTGGCGATGTGCATTTAAGTCTTATGGAAAATTTTAACTTAACTGGGGCGATAATAGTTTCAACTCCACAGGAGCTCTCTTTAATCGATGCTCGCAAAATTTATGATATGTTTACAAAGCTCAGCGTACCGGTTATTGGCATTGTAGAAAATATGAGTTATTTCATTCAAAGCGGCTCAAAAATATACATATTTGGAAAAGACGGTGCAAAAAAAATGTCTGAGGAGCTGGGCATCAAACTTCTAGGCAGAGTTCCTCTAGATCCACAAATATGCCATGCTTCTGATTGTGGAAATCCTTTAATGTTAAGTGAAGATTTAGCAGGGATTTATGAAGGTATTGCTAAAGATGTTATAGCTAAAGTGGCTCTACAATTTGAAAAACCGTCATTCCGCTACTAGTTAGCGCCGCGGCGGTATGACGTAGGGGTAACCGTTCACACTTAATTCTTCAATCTCACTAATAGAAAGGCCAGTAAATTTGACAATAGTGTTGACATCAACATTGTTAGCCAGCATTGCTTTTGCGACTTCGATTTTTCCTTCGATTTTTCCTTCAATTTTCCCTTCCTCTTTACCGATTTTGATGCCTCTTTCTTCGCCAATTTGGATGCCTTTTTCAGTAGCAAGGTCAAGTCTGTATTCAAGAATGGCTTCTTCTTTCCGTAGATCCATTATTCTTTCTTCATAAGCTACTAAATCTTTTTCATTCCAGCTAAACCTGTCTAATTCATCGTAGGCTAACTTTATTATTGGTGCTTTTTCTGCTATTTTCCTTAAGTCTTCTTCCGTAGTTTCATCTGCATATTTGAAGAAAAATAACCAACGATCCACTATGCTTTCTAGCTGTTCTTCCTTATTCTTAGGAAATTTAGGTAGTTCAATAAATACAAATTGAAAATCTTTTAAGTCATGCTCATTGGTTTTCTCATCTCTTATAGTGTGGCTGGATATATAATCAAGCTTATCAGGAAATAAATTACAATTAGAGATAGCAATAAAGAAAACCTTCTTTAAATCAATGTACTTACCAGATTTATCAGCTTGCCTTGAGTAAGCCTTAGCAGCATATAGTTGAGCTCGTTTTTCGAAGCCTTTATCGCGAGTAAGCTGCATTTCAATCACATACCTGGCCCCACTAGAATCCCTGCAAAGAACATCAACTATACTTTGTTTATCAGATGCAATTTCAGGATCCATTATAGTACTGAGGAATTCCACTTCTTGTATAGTATTTATCTCAGTAAACCCTAAAATATCATTCAAAAAATGTATGAGAATATTCTTATTTTTTTCAGTGCCAAAGATTCTTTTAAAGGTTAAATCCAGCTTAGGGTCGAGAAACTTAGATAAAGCCATAGCCAAAGTGCTTAAAAATATTAATAATTATACACTATTATTAACAATTATTCAACCATATTTTTGAAGATAGCTATAGCTATGCCGCCGCGAACCGTCATACCGCCGCGGTATCTCTAGATCCCGCTAACAAGCAGCGGGATGACGGTTGTCGGTAAATCTAAGTCAGTTTAGCTATAGGCAGCAATTTTCTGTATTTACTTTAAATTGAAGAAAGATCAAATGAAAGATCGTGTTTTGCTAAAAATCACAGAATGCAGTCTGGTTACAACCTTTCTTGGGTTAGCTATAGGTCTTTGTCTATAAAGTTTGTTTAAACTATTTTCAAAATAGATAAAATATAATTTTACAATTAGCGTAAATAAAATGAATTATGATGTAATCATTTCAGGTGGTGGGTTACTTGGTCTTATTACTGCAATTGGCCTCAGTTGTAACTCTGTGTCTGTAGCTGTAATTGAAAAAAATAGTTTGCCACGTGTAGTAGATGACAACCGAGCATTTGCTATTTCTCAAGGCTCGAAAAAAATATTGGAAAAATTAGGGATTTGGCAGTTTATAGAAAGCGAAGCTGAGCCAATACTTGATATATGCATATTAGATGCGGTTACTGTGCATTACAATCATAAAATGGTTGGTGAAGAACCAATGGGTTATGTTATTAACAATGCTGCTATATGGAATGCAATCAACAATAATTTTCTGAATAAACTAAATATATACTCTCCACATTCCTATAAAACAATTGCTTATGATTCAGGATATGTGGAAGTTATTCTTGATAATAACCAGGAATTAATATCATCGCTACTTATCTGCGCTGAAGGCAAAAACTCTAAATTACCAGAGTTATTTTCTATACCGACAGTGAAATTTGACTATAAACAAAGTAGCATAGTATTTAATGTAAAGCATAAACTGCATCACCAAAACTTAGCTGTAGAGCGTTTTTTTCCTGGCGGTCCATTTGCAATTCTACCGATGAAGGGTGGCTATACTTCTTCGATAGTTTGGACAGAAAAATCTGAAATTTCAAAAATGCTAATGGATCTGTCTGAAGAAGAATTTATTATAGAGCTTAAAAAAAGATTTGGTTCTTATTTAGGAGAGATAAAATTAGAGGGTGAAAGAAAACTTTATCCTTTAAGTTTTGCTTTTGCAAAAAAGTTATATAAGGGTAGAGTTTTGCTTATCGGCGATGCAGCACATTCAATTCATCCAGTTGCAGGTCAAGGGCTTAATCTTGGAATTAGAGATGTAGAAAGTATTATAAAGCACGTAGTTGCCGCAAAAGCATCTGGTATTGATGTTGGCAGTAGTTATTTATTAAAGAAAATTTCACGTAACAGATACTTTGATAATTTTACAATGGCGCTTGCAACTGATGGATTAAATAGGATGTTTTCCAACAGAATATTCTGCGCTAAAGCACTAAGAAATCTTGGCTTGATTGCAGTTGAAAATTCAAATTTCCTCAAAAAACGCTTCATTCGGCATGCTATGGGATTTATATAAATCACTATTTTATAGCTAATGCAAGTCAGGTTTCCCACGGCATACCGCCGCGGTATCTTGGCCGCTAACACGTAGCGGGATGACGAATGTATCTGTTCAGCAGTTGTGTTAAAAGTCAATAGAAAAATTGATGTAGCTGTGGATAAGCACGTTTATACAGATAAAAGTACTTATCCACAGCTATGCTGGCTCTTAGATAGAAACAGACAGAGAGTTATATTCCTCAGTAAAAACCCTGTCATCTCTGACTAAAGAGTTAGCAAGAATAAGCAATTTCCTCATGGCAGCAGTGGAAGCAATTTTATATGGCTTTTTATATTGACTATATAATCTAGTAAAGAAAGGTTTGATATAGGAATTAGGGGGGGGAGGGGGGGATGTATGGTCCCAGAGTGTGATGGTATGATAAAATATGAGAAAACAATACCATCAAAGGAGGAATTATGGGACAAATATTACATGGGTGCGCCAAAACAACAGAGACAATTCGTAGAGCAATACAAAATAGTAAAGAGAGCATAGCAAAACTCTCCAGGTACTATAACCTTAATCCAAAAACTATCATTAAATGGAGAAAACGGTCTTTTGCCAAAGACGCTGATATGGGTCCGAAGCATGCAAGATCAACTGTTTTAACTTTAGAAGAGGAGGCTGTAATTGTTGCATTTCGTAAGCATACTCTATTGCCATTAGATGATTGTCTCTACGCTTTGCAAACCTCAATCCCACACTTGACTCGCTCTAGTCTACATCGTTGCTTACAGAGGCACAGCATTAGCAGACTACCAGATGTTGATGGCGAAGTTAAACCAAAAAAGAAATTCAAACAATATCCTATAGGCTATTTCCATATTGATATTGCAGAAGTCAGAACAGAAGAAGGAAAGTTATATTTGTTTGTTGCAATAGATAGAACATCCAAATTTACGTATGTTGAGTTGTATAAAAGTGCTACAAAACCTATAGCTGCTGAGTTTCTACGTAATTTGATTAAAATTTTACCATATAAAATCCACACTATTTTGACAGATAACAGTGTACAATTTACCAACCAAAAACGCCATAAATACGCTTTTCAACATATATTTGATAGAGCTTGTGAAGAAAATGACATTGAACACCGTCTAACAAAAGTTAGCCATCCTTGGACAAATGGGCAAGTTGAGCGTATGAACAAAACTTTAAAGAATGCCACTGTTAAGAAGTATTACTATCAGTCTCACCAGCAACTCAAAGAGCATCTTTATGACTTTGTTATGGCCTACAATTATGCTAAAAGACTCAAAACTCTTAAGGGTCTTACACCTTTTGAGTTTATATCTTTACAGTGGACAAAATCTCCTGAATTGTTCATACTAAATCCACACCATCACACTCTGGGACCATACACTCCCTGTGTTTCGTAATATTATACAATCAAATTGATAAAAGCTGTATTATCTCCTTGCAGCATTAAGTGTATATTTTTTGCTATTTTTTCCACTAAGGAAGTAACATTATCAAAATTTGAAAATTTTGATAACACATAATCTGCTAAGCTTCTTTGATCTTCAGGTCTACCCACTCCAAATCTCAAGCGCCAATAATCGTTGCCAATAAAACTATCTATGGATTTAAGTCCATTATGTCCAGCAGAGCTACCACCTTTCTTTATTTTTATTCTTCCAAGTTCCAAATCAGCGTCATCGTGTATGACAACAATATTATCTAGCGATAATTTGTAAAAATTTCGTATTTTTGCAACAGGGATGCCTGAATTATTCATAAATGAATAAGGCTTTATTAACATGATTTTATTATCATTAATTATGCCAGAGGTTATTAGATAATCGGCTTTTTTAGAGAACGACTGGAAATTCCAATATTTGCAAATTGTATCAACTACGATGAAGCCGATATTATGATGAGTTAACTCATATTGACTACCAGGGTTACCAAGCCCAACTATCAGGTGCACTATTCCTCTGTTTCTGCTTGAGGTTCTTCAACGTCACTATCGGCAGCAGAAATTGTAACAATGGTAAAATTTTCTTCTTCATGGGCTACAAACTTAACACCTTCTGGTAATTTTACATCATTAATATGTATAGACTGGCCAATCATTTTACCGGATAAATCAACTTCAATAACCTGAGGTATTTTATCAGGAGAGCATTTAACAGCAATAGAACGACACAAAACATTAAGCACTCCACCTAACTTGATCCCTGGGGCTTTACTTTCATTCACAAATGATAGAGGTATGTCTATTTTAATTTCACTGCCTTTATCAACAAATTGAAAATCAACATGTTGCACAGTATCCTTTACTACATGCAATTGGATATCGCGAACAAGAGCATATTCCTTTTTGCCCGAAATATTCAGCTCTATCAAATGTGCAGAAAGAGAACCTGATTTATATTGCTTCGTGAATTCCTTTGCAGACAATGTCAAATTTACATTATCATGGCCCTTTCCATATATTATTCCAGGGATGTTTCCTTTCTTCCTTAGAGAATGCATCGCTTTTGTTTTTGTTATATCACGTAACTCTGCATTAATTGTTACTATTTCCTGTTGCGTCATCGGTTACTCCTATTCAGCTAATCCTTTTAATATAATTTAATAATAATATAACATAAAAATATTTATTTCAAACTTCATTCTTTCATACTAATTGTTTGTGAAAGGATTTATTTAGATATATATTTAAGCTTATTTAACAAGAACTATGGGCATTGATGATAAAGTAGTTTTTAGGATTTATAAACCAACAAAAACTGCAACACAATCTGGTTTAGGTAATACAAATTTCTGGCACCTGAAAATTGAATCTGGCTCTTACTACATTGAACCTTTAATGGGGTGGGTTGGCTCAAAAGATCCAAAAAAACAGATTGTATTAAAGTTTGATTCTCGTGAAAAAGCAGTATTCTACGCAAAAAAACGCAACGTTAAATACATAATTGAAATGCCAAAAAATGTTAAGAGGCTGCCAAAATCTTACGCAAGCAATTTCATACTAAAGTAAGTTGCACAACAAATGGTGTTATGCAAGTAGCTGACACTGCTCTCCTTTGTCATCCCAGTGCCCAGACACTGGGATGGCTTTGTTGCATCGCTACTTATGAAAGGCTAACTATAGTTAGGATTATAAGCAACCTATTGAAAATCTTGTTTTTTTGCAATCAATCTGATCAAATTTAAGAATAGTAATTTGTTATTTATATTAATAAATTTAATTCTATTGAAAATAGCTAAAGCATTGAAATTCTTGAATTTTAGCCAGATTAGTGAGTGGTAGTGAAATTTCTTTTACTCAAATTTAGGTATTCACTGACCGTTCTTGTTATAAATACCAGAATAATAAGCTACTGATATTCACTATCTTTTTTATCTTTAATCCATCATAGCTAGCGATGCAACAAAGCCCACTGGGATCCAGGAATTTTATTAAGTTGGTAAGCATAAAAATAGCTGTTTTACGTTAAAATACAATGTTTTTGATGATTATGGAAAGGCTGGATCCCAGTGTCAAGCACTGGGATGACACCATTTGTTGTAAACTCACTTTTACTCTATGGTTATACTACCTTGCCGCTATCCTGAACGGATACAAAGTAAGTTTTATTGTGATGTGCTCATCTGTAAAAAATAAGACTTAATCTCACTGTTGATCATGGATTTTAAGTTGTGCTAGCACACTGCGGCCATTTAAAGAGTCAAGATTTTTAACCTGGCTAGCCAGTATTAAAGAGTTATTTTTCAGGTATTTCTTTACAAGACTTGCAAGCCTTTTTGGATTATTCAAATAGCTCCATTCTGCTTGTAAAACTTTCATATCACTTTGCACTAAATTAATTTCACTTTTTATTTTTATTAGCTCTCTATTTAATGACTGAACATGTAATTTTACCTTAAATAGTCCTACAATGCTAAGAAAAAACATAACTATTGAGATGATGCAGAAAGTTCTCATGACAACCTCTGTATAGCTCTTAGTTTTGCTGAGCGTGAACGCGGATTTGCACTTACTTCTTCTATACTTGCTTCGATCACTTTTTTATTTAGAAGAGAGAATGTCTTGCAATCAGTAGCACATAAATCTTTAAAAAAAGTTTTGACTATACGATCTTCTAAGGAATGAAAGGTGACGACAATTAATTTGCCATTCTCACTTAAAATCTCAGATGCAGCTTTAATGCCCTTTTCAAGTTCTCCCAGCTCATCGTTTACCCATATTCTGATTGCCTGAAATGTTCTGGTTGCAGGATCAATTTTGCTTTTTCCACGAAACACCACAGAACGTACAATATCCGCAAGCTCAAATGTAGTTTTGATAGTTTTCTTCTTCCGTGCATTTACTATTGCTCTTGCGATTTTGCGAGAATGACGTTCGCCTCCGTAGTTATATATAGTATTTGCGATTTCTTCTTCGCGTAAAGCGTTAACAAACGTTGAAGCGTTTATATAAGAAGAGTTATCCATACTCATATCGAGTGGACCATCATGTAAAAATGAGAACCCTCTATCTCCGTTATCAAGCTGCATAGATGAAACTCCGATGTCAAAAACTATTCCATCGATACCTTCAATATTGTTGCTATCTAATAAATTTTTAACATTACTAAACTTCTCAATAAATAGTTTTATTCTATCGGGATATCTAATGCTTAAATCATCATAAAACTTAGTTACCGTTTCATCTCTATCAATTGCATATACTTTGCAATCAGCTGACTCCAATATTGCTTTGCTATACCCTCCAGCTCCAAATGTGGCGTCCACATATATACCATCATCCTGCGGTGATAGTAGTGATAGCATCTCTTTTAACAAAACTGGAGTGTGTGTCATAGTGCTCCATCAAGAGACTCTGTGCATACAAATAAAAATAACTTCCCACTAAAACATATGGAAGTATATAGGCAATAATATAAAAACACTTGAATATAGTCAATGATATAAAAATATTAAGATTTAATAAGATGCTATTATTAATATGATGTTCAAATTTTTCTATTATATAAAAAAAAGTAATGTATATTACTAAATACTAAACAAACTATAGAAAATTATGCAGCAAATAACAAAAGTAATATTTTCAAGTTTGATTTGTAACACTTTATTGTGGTATGACCACATGCTTTTTGGCCACTTAATAAACATAATAGGTAGTGTGTTTTTTCCATCGGATGATCAACTAACCAGCGTATTGAAAGCTTTTGGAGTGTTTGCAGTGGGTTTCTTAATGAGACCAGTCGGTGCTGCTATATTTGGTCACATTGGTGATAAGCATGGCAGAAGAGTTGCCTTATTGCTCTCGATTATATTAATGACTCTATCAACCGTATTAATTGCTTTTGTTCCAGGTTATCAAAGCATTGGAATACTAGCATCAATGCTGGTAGTTTGTTTAAGGTTATTGCAGGGTATATCTCTTGGAGGAGAAGCAGGAAATGCACCATTTTTAATAGAACATGCTCCTAAAAACAAAAAAGGATTTTTTGGCAGCATTGAAGTATTAAGCGCAATTTTTGGTTCAGTATTAAGCTTGATAGCGGTACTCATATGCAAAAAAGTGTCTGATTTTGAATCTTGGGGGTGGAGATTACCTTTCATTTTCAGTTTAGCAATGGGATTAATTAGCATATATATGAGATATATACTTGATGAAAGCCCAGAGTATAAAAGACAGAAAAATCCATCTAAATTGCCATTAAAAGAGTTATTAAATAGCTATAAAAAACCTTTTCTGATATCAGTTGGGGTTGATATAGTTGAAAACTCATCTCTTTACATATATCTGGTATTTTTCAATGTGCTTACGAATAAAATATTAACAGTAAATACTCATTTTAATCATATAGTGGAAATACTGAGTCAAATTGCGCTCGGAGGATTGACAGTATTGTTTGCAATACTTTCTGATAAGGTAGGAAGAGAAAAAGTTATGAAGTTTGCATTTATAGCTTTTGTAATAGTGAGTTATCCAGTTTTTTCAATGTTATGTAGTAGCAATTACTTGCTGGCACACATTCTTTTTATAATTCCAATAGCTGCATCGCTTGGTCCTGTCAGTGCACTTATGTGCGAATTATTTCCAACAAAGGTTCGGTACAGTGGATTTGGTTTATCAAGAAATATAGCTGCTGGATTTTTTGGCGGCCTTGCACCATTTATATGCACAACAATTATCAAGGTTACAGGACAAGAGACTTCAGCTAGTTTTTACATGATTTTCTGTGCATTAATTGGGCTAGTTGCTATATCGCAAATTAAGGGTAAGCTTTCTTCAAAATCACCCAAAGTAAACCAAGTATAGTTGCAGTATAGCAGAATTTAAAAAAATCTAATTATAAGGTGGGAAATGCCAATTCTTAGGTGATAATGTGAATATTTCAGCACCATCTTTTGTCACTCCAAGTGTATGCTCAAATTGAGCAGAAAGTGAAAGATCGCGTGTTGTTACTGTCCAGTCATCGAGTTTACTGAGCAGAGTCTCATGTTTTCCAGCATTAATCATTGGCTCTATTGTAAAAAACATACCTTCCTTTAAGACAAGATCTTCATCTTGATCATAGAAATGCACTACATTTGGTGGAGCATGAAAGACTTTTCCTATACCATGTCCGCAGTAGCTGCGTACGATAGAATATCCAAAATCTCTAATATATTTCTCTATAGCAAGCCCTATTTCATTTAACTTATTGCCGGGCTTAACTTGTTTGATTGCTTCCATCAACGCATTATAAGTAGCATCACATAAACGTTTTGCTTTGATTGATGGTTTGCCAACCCAAAACATGCGACTTGTATCACCATGCCAACCATTTAAAATCACCGTGACATCAATATTTAAAATATCTCCATCTTTAAGCGGTTTATCATCGGGAACACCATGGCACACAACTGCATTTTTTGAAGTGCAAATTGATTTTGGATACCCCCTATAGTTTAGTGGTGCTGGAATTGCACCTGCATTAATTATAAAGTCATGGCATAGATCATTTAATTCATTAGTTGTCACCCCTACCTTTACGTACGGTGCAATGAAATCAAGAGTTTCAGCAGCAAGCCTGCCAGCCTTGCGCATAAATTCAAAATCTTCTTGTGAGTGTATAGTTATGTTCATATTTTCCATGTCTTATTATAATTGGTACGCTTACTTGCAGTACATAAATGTAATAACTTTGCGTATTATGAAAATAAGCCCTATGGATCCTAGCGTCAAGTCATTTGTATGAAAGGTGGTCAAGCAAGAAGTCTATTTAATAATCTGAACTATACAACTATTATCTCAGGATAATCTGAAGGTTTTTTGTGATAGTAATCGATGCTCTTAGAATTCACCTCAATGTAAGTATTATAGATACGATTCTCAAAACCACCTCTCTCTTGTTTTTTAGAGATACGCTTTTCTTCAATTTGTTCTATTGATAGTCCACTTTCTTTGCCTAATGCATGTATGACCTCAAGTAAATCGGCTAACTCTTCAAGATTTTCATCTGGAGTTTTAGAGGCAATAACTTCCTTTGCTTCTTCTAAAAGTTTATCTTTGAGACGTTCAATGTATTCATCTTTTTCCATCACCCTCTCATAAACAATAATTCCATGGGAACGTATAATTTCAGTTGTATGATCACGAACCAATTTATTAATTTTGAAACAATGTTTTTTATTCATAATGTTTCCTTTGATAGATATAAGAATTTCATTCAGTAAAATTAAACTGTAACTTTTGATTTAACCCAATTATACAATTTACTCATTTTACCATCTTGTCCTAACATACCAGAGTTATTTTTATAAAAAGTGTCAACTATTAGCTTTATAGAACCTATAGCAGCAGAAAATACAGGATTTTTATCATATTCGCCATCAAGGCCACTGAGAGATTCAGGGGACCCAATTCGAACTTGTTTATTGAATATATAGCCTGCAATTTCCTTCATGCTTGTAAGTTGACTAGTTCCACCTGTGATCACTACTTTATTAATTGGATCTTTCTGCTCTTGAAATTGCTCTCTTACCATTTCAAGTATTTCTTCAACTCTTGGTCTTATGATGTTAATAAGCTCAGATTTGAATACTTGAGTAGGTTCATCATTTTCACTATTTTGGACTGTAATATATTCGTTCTCATCTATTGAAGTTACGATAGTGCTACCATACAGTATTTTTATATACTCTGCACGTTCTATGCTTGTGCATAGCCCGTAAGCAATATCTCGAGTGATATGAACGCCACCAATTGGAACGCTGCTTGCATACACAAGTTTCCCTCTTTTGAAAATTCCAATTGCAGTGCACCCACCGCCTATATCAACAATAGCAGTCCCGAGCTCTTTTTCATCTTCACTGAGACACGCAAGACCTGCAGAATATGCAGAAGCAATACAACCTGCCATATTTAATCCACCATTATTGGTAATACAGTTTTCAATATTGGTAAGCGCTGGACGCGAAGCAGTGACAACATTAACATCAGCAGATAGTCTTTTTCCGTACAATCCACCAACTTCTTTTATGTCAGTCATGTCATCTAAGTGATATTTTAGTGGTATATTGTGAATGATAACATTGTCTTCAATATATTTCTCAAATGTTTGAAAAACTAAACGTCTTATATCACGCTCAGAAATCTCATGGTTAGCTGCAATAATTTCATTATGTACATTGAAAGATGAGATGCCACATCCAGCAATGTTCACATATATCTGATCTATGGTTTCTTCTGATACTTGTTCAGCTAAACCTATAGTTGATGAGATGGAGTAATTTGCGTGTTTTACATTAGTTATTGATCCACCGTTTACACCTTCTGCAATCTTATAACCCGTTCCTGTTACTTTATAGCTGAAGTTGCCATTTATCTTAACGATTAGACAGATAATTTTTGTTGTACCTATGTCTAAAACAGCAAAAACATTTCTCTTTGGTTTTGCTATTACTGCAGAGTACATTAGTTAACCTTATTACGCAATTTCATTTAAATTGTAGCTTTCTTTAATAATTTATATTTCTATTATAGATATAGCAACATTTTAATATACACTAAATTCTGGACAAAAGGAAAAGTAAAACATAGAATGATAATTTTTATGTCCATATTACCAATTGTAATTGTCCCTGATGAAAGACTAATCACACGTGCCAGTGAAGTAACAGATATAAACGATAAAATTAAAGAATTAGTAAACGACATGTTCGAAACTATGTATGATGCAGAAGGTCTTGGCCTTGCTGCAGTGCAAGTTGGAGTGTTAAAGAGAATTTTTGTTATGGATATTCAGCTAGAAACAATTGAAAATGAGCCAGCAGGATATGGCTCAACTGGCAAATTTTACATGATTAATCCTGAGATTACAGAATTATCCGATGAACAAGTAATTCTCAAGGAAGGATGCCTTTCAATTCCAGAGCAAAGTCATGAAATTAAGCGTCCAAAGTATCTAACTGTGAAATATAAAGACTTAGATAATGAAGAACAAACACTAAAAGCTAGTGGTTGGCTTGCAAGGTGTATTCAGCATGAATTAGATCACTTAAACGGCATATTATATATTAGACATTTATCTAAATTAAAGTATGATATGGCGATGACAAAAGCACAAAAGATTAAAAAGCAATATGAGCAATAAAGACCTAGAATTATTAAAATTTTACCATGAAGTGGGCGTTGATTGCACACTAATGGAGGGTGAAGAGGAAAAAAAATTGGAGAGCAAAGAGAGTGTGCAACCCTCTGTTATCCAAACTGGGACCCAGAAGAAAGATGCAGATACGCGCTGGGGTGACACTAAAGATGGAAAAGACATGTTTCCAAGTGATTGGATAATTGAAGCAAGGAAACTTGCAGGTAAATGTGGTAGTGTGGATGAATTAAGAAGTGCAGTAAAGTCATTTGAAGGTTGTGAGATAAAAAAAACTGCAACTAATACTGTCTTTTCCGATGGTAATCCAAATGCAAAAATTATGCTCGTTGGTGAAGCTCCAGGAGCAAATGAAGACCTTCAAGGCATACCATTTTGTGGTGCAAGTGGAATGTTGCTCGATAAAATGTTAAATGCAATCAATCTTGATCGCACCAAAGTTTATATAAGCAATACCGTATTTTGGCGCCCACCTGGCAATAGAAAGCCAACCGACCTAGAGCTTGATATGTGCAGACCATTTGTCGAAAAACACGTTGCACTAGTTTCACCACAAATTTTAATTTTGGTCGGGGGAATCGCATGTTATAGCCTTCTTGACAGCACAAAAACTATATCGAATTTGCGTGGCAGATTTCATACGTACACTAACCAATATTTGTCCAATTCAATCACCACAGCCGCTATATTTCATCCAGCTTACCTACTTCGCCAACCGGCACAAAAACGTTTAGCCTGGGAGGACTTGAAGAAGATTAGGGAGTATCTTGATAACACCAATAACTGCACAAATACCTAATAAAGTGGTAGACCTCTTGCATAGTTTTTTGCAGCATGTTAACAATCGTTAGAAACGAAAAAACTTCCTTGACAAACTCCGCCAGCCCCCTTATCATGAAACTGAAGCTATTGTATTTGCTTTCGCCAATCTGCAGATTAAAAGGTAAGGATTACTTAATGTATCGGCGTCTTATGTTCAATTTTTTGCAGTATATAGATACTGTATGTCTTTACAAAACTTCATCTACATCTAGGTTTTTATCTAAATAAGCTGAACGCGCTTATAAAGCGTTACAAGACATCAAAAAATGCCAATACTCGACAGAGATAGTAAAAGACTAGCTAACTCGGGGATTCTTTGTCTTTTTTTCTGCTTAGTAAATTTCTTAAACATTTGCAGCGTAAGTTAGTTGCAATTAAAAGCAGCTTAATCTTGCTTGTCAAGCGTTTAAAACATAAAAAACGCCAATATTTTAAAGCGGATAATAACCCCAGGGCTTCTTTTGCCTTTTTTTTCGTTTGGTAAATTTCTTAATGTTTGTAGCTAAACGACAATCGTCATCCCGCTACGTGTTAGCGGGATCTATGCTTTGAGATACCGCGAATAAATCGCGGTATGACGTAGAGCTCGCGTTAGCTACACTTTTATGCTTACCAACTCAGTATCCAATCAAAACCTGGATTTCAGTGTCAAGCACTGAAATAACACCGAAAGGGCTACTGCTGTCTTGGATGGGAACCAGTGTCAGCTACTTGAATCTGCCACGCAAATTGCCTGCAAATTGCAATGTTCGTACAGCTGTGCGTCATGCGCTGGAATGGCATCAAGGGGTAACTTTTTATTTAAACAATGATTGTAAAATGATTATAATAAGAGATCTATTGAAATTTTAAAGTTATTAAATATTGACGCTATATACTTAAGTGTTAAAATAGAATGAAAAGTTTTTAGGAGTTTATATGGCAGCAGGTGGGAAAGCAAAGACAGCTAGTAAAAATAACCCTACTCAGCGTAAGAAAGCTGAGCAAAAAATGTATAAAGATAAACCGGTAAAACCTGTTAGATATATAGATCGTGATTCGCGCATGAATTATATGTCTGCTCAATATGACAACGGCAATCTGGTTGAAGATGAGGTAAGCGGCAATCCTATAAAGTGGGAAGCTGTATAATAGTTGTGGTTAAAGTTACTATTAATTCTAAGGAATGTGAAGTAGAGCATGGGCTCACTATAATTCAAGCTTGTGAAGTCGTGGGCGTTGAAATTCCACGTTTTTGTTATCATGAGCGTTTAGCAATTGCTGGTAACTGCAGAATGTGTTTGGTTGAAGTGGAGGGTGGACCTCCAAAACCAGTAGCCTCTTGTGCAATGCCAGTTGCAGAAGGGATGGTTATTCACACTGATACCCCTAAGGTTAAAAAAGCACGTGAAGGTGTGCTTGAGTTTTTGCTAATTAACCACCCGCTTGATTGCCCAATTTGCGATCAGGGTGGTGAATGCGATTTGCAAGATATCACGATGGCTTATGGGAAAGGAACCAGCAGACTTGATGAGCATAAGAGGGCTGTGCCAAAAAAACACTTCGGACCACTGATTGAGACTGCGATGAATCGATGCATTCATTGCACTCGGTGTGTTAGATTTTTGTCTGATGTTGCAGGTACAAATGAACTTGGAGGAATCGGAAGGGGAGAAAATGTAGAGATTAGCACTTACATAAAAAGGCATATTAGTTCTGAATTATCTGGAAATATCATAGATCTCTGCCCGGTAGGAGCTTTAACTTCAAAGCCTTACTCCTTTACAGCGCGTCCATGGGAGCTATCACATTGTGAGACTATAGATGTGCTAGATGCTGTGGGTAGCGCAATTAGAGTTGGTTATCGTGGCCCGGAGGTTATGAGGATATTACCAAGGCTGAGCGAAGAGGTAAATGAAGAATGGATATCAGATAAAACCCGCTTTGCCTATGATGGACTAAAAGTTCAGCGTCTTGATCGACCTTATATAAAAAAAGATGGTAAATTAGCCCCAGTTGATTGGAATGAGGCATTAACTGTTGCTGCAAAGAAATTAAAGAATACAAAATCAAATAAAATAGCTGCAATTGCAGGTGATTTAGCAGATTGTGAGTCTATGCTTCTACTTAAAGAAATGATGCAGAAGCTCGGCTCGGGAAATATAGATTGCAGGCAGGATGGTGCAAAACTTATACCAAATAATCGTGGATCGTATGTGTTCAATACCACTATTGAAGGTATAGAGAATGCGGATTTGTGTCTGCTTATAAATACAAACCCAAGGATAGAAGCACCGATCATTAACGTAAGATTGAGAAAGAGATATTTACAGGGCAACTTTCCTGTTGCAAGTGTTGGTCCTAACATTGAATATTTGTATCATGTTGAGAAATTGGGCGATAATCCTGATATTTTGAGTGAAATAGCAAATGGAAATCATAAGTTCTGTAAGTTGCTGAGTGCTGCTCAGAGCCCTATGCTGATTATCGGTCAAGATGCATTAGTAAGAGACGATTCTGAATCAGTTCTAGTTCTAGCTGGCAAAATTGCAGAAAAATTTAACATGGTCAGAGATGACTGGAATGGCTTTAATATGCTGCATAAAGCTGCAGCAAGAGTTGGTGGGCTAGATATTGGGTTTGTTCCTAAAAAAGGCGAAAGGGATATTAATCAAATATTGGAACATGCAGAAAGTGGTGAAATAGAAGTTGTTTATCTTCTTGGTGCAGATGAAATTGACACATCAAAGTTAGAAAACACATTTGTAATTTATCAAGGTCATCACGGTGATAAGGGTGCACATGTGGCAGATGTTATCTTGCCTGGTGCTGCATATACAGAAAAATATGCAACTTATGTAAACACTGAAGGTCGAGTGCAAAGAACAAATTTAGCTGTATTTCCTCCAGGTGAAGCAAAGGAGGACTGGTTAATTATTAAAAATCTCTCGCAATATTTGGATCTCTCCTTACCATATGATAGTTTATTTGACGTGAGAAAAAAATTAGATACTATCGGTCCACAGTTTAGAAATGCTGATCAAGTGATAAAAAACACATGGGTACCAATCAGCAATGGTAAAATAAATTTAAGTAATACACCTTTTACTTTAAAGGAGTGTAATTTTTATATGACGGATTCAATAAGTCGCGCTTCAAAAATAATGGCAGATTGTACTAAAGCTTTTTATGAACACGCTAGTTAATATTTTATTTATTTTAGTACCGCTACTACTTTCAGTTGCATATTTGACATACTTTGAGCGTAAGGTCCTTGCTGCAATTCAACTGAGGCACGGCCCGAGTGTAGTTGGACCTTTTGGGCTATTGCAGCCATTTGCAGATGCTATTAAGCTACTGATTAAAGAGCCGATAATACCATTTAGAGCGAGCACCATACTGTTCATTATGGCTCCAATGCTTACCTTTATCTTGGCATTAATTGCCTGGGCAGTTATACCGTTTGGTGCTGAAGTAATTGTAGAAAATGGCCAGCAAGTAGTTATTCCTAAGGTTATAGCAAATATTAATGTTGGAGTGCTTTACGTGCTAGCTATATCGTCGCTGGGAGTATACGGCGTAATTATTGCAGGCTGGTCAAGCAATTCTAATTATGCATTTCTTGGTGCTATACGGTCGGCTGCTCAGATGATTTCATATGAGGTTTCAATAGGCTTAATAGTTGCTGCAGTCGTTATTACCACTGGAACATTAAATCTTGGAGAGATGGTGGTAGCGAAACACAATATGCCATTTTGGGTTGATTTACTACTAATGCCTATAGGAATAATATTTTTTATTTCTTTGCTTGCAGAAACTAATCGTCACCCATTTGATTTACCAGAAGCTGAAGCAGAGCTAGTCTCTGGATATAACGTTGAATATTCATCCATGCCTTTTGCCCTCTTTTTTCTTGGAGAATATGCAAATATGATTCTAGCAAGTGCTATGATGACGATATTCTTTCTAGGAGGATGGTATCCTCCGTTAGAACTTGGTTTGCTTTATAAAATTCCAGGTTTAATTTGGTTCGTTTTGAAGATAATTATACTTTTATTCGTATTTATTTGGATTAGAGCAACAATACCTCGTTATCGATATGATCAGCTAATGCGCCTTGGTTGGAAAGTATTTCTACCAATATCGGTGCTTTGGGTAATACTCATTTCAGGGGTGTTGCTCTTTACTGGGAATTTGCCTGGATCCAATGTTTAATTTCCCAAATACAAGATTAAGACGCAGGCGCTCGAGCAAATGGGTTCGCAATTTAACAAGTGAAAATAGTTTATCAGTAAACGATCTGGTTCTTCCTCTGTTTGTTCATGACAGAGAAGAAACAACTGAACCAATTTCTGGCTTACCAGATGTAAAGTGTTATTCAATAGATGGATTAGTGTCTATAGTTAAGGAAGCTAAAGATTTAGGAATTAATGCTGTTGCAATTTTTCCTGTAGTTGATAGTAAACTAAAATCTGAAAACGCTGAGGAAGCATATAATTCTGACAACTTAATCTGCAGAGCAATTTGTGCTGTAAAATTAAAGGTACCTGAAATTGGTATTATTGCAGACATTGCATTGGATCCATACACTATTCACGGCCATGACGGCATTTTAAAAGATAATCAGATGGATGTAGAAAACGATGAAACCGTGTCGATATTATGTAAGCAAGCACTTGCTTTAGCAGCATCAGGATGTGATGTAGTTGCTCCTTCTGATATGATGGATGGTAGAATAGGAAGAATCAGAAAATCATTAGATGATAACAATTTTCAAGACGTATTAATATTATCTTATGCAGTAAAATACTGCTCTAGCTTCTATGCTCCATTCAGGCAAGTCGTTGGTTCATGTGGGCTATCACATTCTATAGACAAAAGTGGTTATCAAATGGATTATAAAAATGCGCGCGAAGCAATGTGCGAAATTGAAATGGATATAAATGAAGGTGCAGATTTTATTATGATTAAACCAGGTATGCCATATTTGGATATTATCAAAACAGCAAGTGATAAGTTTAATTTTCCGATTTTTGCTTACCAAGTAAGCGGTGAGTACGCAATGATAAAAGCTGCTGCAAATAATGGCTGGCTAGATTATGACAAGGTGATTTATGAATCTTTGATTGGTTTCAAACGTGCGGGTGCAAGTGCAATATTCACTTACGCTGCACTTGATATTGCAAAAAATTTAAGTGCATAAGCCCTATAAAATTATTAAATTTTTGGCGCACGTTCTTCTACTGTTGCTGCATATTACCTAAAATCTTCCAATACATGTTTTAAGCTATTGATAAGTCTATTACAATACAGTATTATAAATAATATAAACCAAGTGTTACTTAGAACATGGGGATTTTTTTTAAATTTTTGGGGAAGATGCTAGGCAAGGTTTTTCCTGCTAAAACAGTAAGCTCTCTTTTAGGAATAGGATATTTACCAAGTTGGCAGAACTATTGGTCTTCTTTTTTAATATTATTTATTGTCGATGTTATATTAATTCTTACATATGGAGGCGAATACTTACTATATAAAATGCCAGACTCAGGAATAGTCGTAGCTGCTGTTTTTACAAAATTGGCAATAGTTATGTTAGTAATGCAATTAATTGGAATATTTATTTTTCATGCTCAAGACCCTTCAGCAAACAGTGGTGAAGAAATAGTAATACAAATAGCGTCAGGGCAAGTACTGACTGTAGCACTTTCAATGCCGGCAATGATGTCGATTTATTATGCTGTAAGTAAACTCTATGGGAATATATGTAAGCAGATGTTTCAATGCCCATTTTGGTTTAATGATTTTATGCACTTTTTCTTTTTTCTTATGATACCTTACGTATTTTTTAATGTCGTAGAAGTGATAAAACCATGGCCAATAAGTTCAATACAGCTCAGCTATAATAATGCAATGTCAATTACATTTGAGGGGATTTTTCACACATTTTATGCGGTGATTTTACTGTATTTAACAGCATTTATATTCTGCGATTTAACTATGCATGATGCAATTGTCCTAAATAAAAGCATAATTCAGTATGTGAGGGAAAGTTCAGCAGTTTTAGGTGATTATTTACATGATACTGTTAAAAAAATAGGTATTGAATAGTACTTATTTATTTATATATTTAGTATAAAAAGTGTGAAATTTGTGTGAACTTACAAAGTATAATAAAAGAGTTACAAGATTTTTGGGCTAGTGAAGGATGTGTTATACTTCACTCATACACATCTGAAGTTGGTGCTGGCACATTACATCCTGCAACAATTATGTCTGCAATTGATACAAAACCGGCAAAAATTGCATATCTACAACCAGTAATTAGGCCAGCAGATGGGCGCTATAGTGATAATCCTAATCGTTTGTATCAACATTACCAATATCAAGTTATAATAAAGCCATCTGGTAATAATTTACAAGACGTCTATTTAGATAGCTTAAAAGTTCTTGGCATATCTACAGAAAAATATGATATTAAGTTTGTTGAAGATGATTGGGAAAACCCAAGTGTTGGTGCATCAGGACTTGGATGGGAAGTTACATGCAATGGAATGGAAGTAACACAGCTTACTTATATACAGCAAGTTGGAGGGATTGACTGCAAGATGATTCCTGGTGAGGTGGCATATGGGTTGGAACGTTTAGCAATGTGCATACAAGGTGTAGATAATGTTTACGATATAATTTGGAACGATAACGGTGTAACTTACGGAAATATTTTTAAACAAAGAGAATATGAATTTTCTTATCTAGCATTAGATTATTATGATACTAAAGTGGTACAGCAGCAATTCGAAGATACGGAAAAATTGTGCAAGTTCCTTATTGAAAAGGAGCTACCAATGGCAGCTTATGACCAATGTATTAAAACTAGTCACCTACTTAATCTGCTTGATGCAAGAGGTGTGCTTGGTGTGAATGAACGTACAGCTTATATTGGTAGAGTTAGAGAGCTGACAAAAAAATGTTGTGAATTGTACATGAGTAAATAGCGTATGTCGTTGCAGTTGTTATTTGAGTGCCTTTCAGAAGAAATACCACCGAGAATGCAGAATGTAGCTGTAACTCAAGTTAAGAGCTGTATTGCCAATGTTTTTAACAAAAATAATGTAAAATTTACATCAATGGAGGTTTTTGTAACAGCACGTCGCATTACCCTATTTGTCGACAACATAAATGCTTTGGAGCTAAAGGATTCCAATAACGAAGTTAAGGGACCAAACATTAACGCACCAAAAAGTGCTATCGAAGGTTTTTTAAGAAAATATCAGAAAAATGAAGAAGATTTGCTCGTTCGAAAAGTAAATAATGAGGATTTTTACTTCATTAAAAGAGAAAGCTGCTCATTTAACATTCAAGAGTTTCTTAAAAATCAACTAGGAGAAATATTAAAAAATTTCTCTTGGCCAAAAAATATGAGATGGGGCAAAGGAAAAGAAAGGTGGGTTAGGCCAATTAAAAACATTTTATGCATTTTAAATGACGAAATAATACCTGTGTCTTTTGCAGGGATCACAGCATCTAACACAACATATGGCCATCGATTTCTCTCAAGTGGTACAGCGTTAACTGTTAAAGCACCTAAAGACTATTTTGAATTGCTAGAAAAAAACAGTGTAATTCTCCAAATGGACAAAAGAAAGCAATTTATACTAGATCAGATTAATAAATTCACAAAAGAGCAGAATTTACAACTTGAGAAAAATGATTATTTACTAAATGAATTGACAGGGCTTATAGAGTGGCCAATCGTGCTGTTTGGTGAAGTAAATCAAGAAAAGTCATTTGGATTACCGAAGGAAGTAATACTTAGTATAGTTAATACACAACAAAAATACCTTGCTTTAAGTAATGGAAAGAGAATTTCACACTTTGTCACTGTTGTCAACGTCAACAATGGTGAAGTTGTTAAAGGGCACGAAAGAATATTAGAAGCACGTCTTGCTGATGCCCAATTTTTAATATCTCAAGATAAAAAGGAAAATCTAGATTATTATGTCAAAAAATTAGGTTCGATATTATTTCATGCTTCTCTTGGCAGCGTTGGAGAAAAGGTAAAGCGTATTACGGCTCTGTCAAAGTATATAGCTATATTTATTCCACATGCTTCGCTGATAAAAGTTGAACGCGCTGCATATTTGGCAAAAGCTGATTTGGCAACATCGATAGTAAGAGAGTTTCCAGAATTACAAGGAGTAATGGGTGGATATTATGCTTCTTATTTTCAAGAAGATAAAGAAATAGTGGAAGCTATAACTGAACACTATAAGCCAATCAGATCGGAGCAAGAATGCCCTAAATCCCCTTCAGCAATTGCTGTGTCAATTGCAGACAAAGTGGATAGCTTAGTTGGTTTAATTGCAGCAGGTGAAAAAATCTCTGGTTCGTATGATCAATTTAGTTTGCGGAGAATGACAATTGGTATAATTAGGACAATACTTGAAAATAATTTGCATGTTCCAATTAGGCTATTGATAGACAAGTCAGTATCTTTATATTCAAAACTTCTATTTAATAAAAATACAACGTCAGCTGATAAGCCAAATAGAAAACAAATTTCAGAATTAGTATTTAAATTCTGCTTAGAAAGATTCAAGGTTATTTTAAAAAATAGAGATATAAGACAAGATGTCGTAGATTCAATACTATATAAAATCGATATTAATGATCTGCTGACAGCAGAAAAGCAAACTGTTATATTGGATCGTTATCTTAGTACGCCAGAAGGTGAACAGATTCTAAGCACTTACAAAAGAGTCAGTAACATGATGAGCAAAGTAAGAAAAAGTGATGGCACTACTTATAGTGCATCTTACGGTAAGAGGTTTTTGATTGAAAGTGAAGAAATTGCGCTATCAAATTGTGCTATAACTGCTTGTAAAAACATAAAACAAGCGATAAAAAATAACCACTTTAATGTAGCACTTGATGAACTTGCTGGTTTTGCTCCGTTTATCAATCAGTTTATGGACAGTGTAAAGATTAACTGTGATTCTGATAAACTGAGGAGAAACAGATTATCTTTGCTTGAAAATGTAGTTTCCATCTTTCATTTAGTAGCAGATTTTAACCTCATACAGGTTAAGCAATGGATAAATGCTCAGGCAATATAAAGAACAAATCAAATCATCTCCACAGTCCTGTGGCGTGTATAAGATGGTTGGAGATAAGAATAAAGTTTTATATGTTGGAAAAGCAAAAAACTTAAAGTCGAGATTATCCGACTACCTTCAATTCGAAAACCTTTCTGAACGAATTAGAGTTATGCTCTTACAGGTTATTAAGGTTGAAATATTCATCACTGAGAATGAAATCGAAGCACTGCTTCTTGAAGCACAGCTAATAAAATCATTGAAACCACTTTATAATATTGTGCTCAAGGATGGAAAATTTTATCCTTATATAACAATTTCCAAGCACGATTATCCAAGAATAGCAAAATATAGAGGCAAATTTAAGAAAAATGAGTTTCATTATTATGGTCCCTTTACATCTGCCGCTGCTGTTAAGCAAACTATATTGTCATTGCAAAAAGCTTTTCTCCTAAGAGTATGTTCAGATCAATACTTTTCCTCAACAAAAAGACCATGTATTGAATATCAAATTAAGCGCTGCTCAGCACCATGCATAAACAAAATCACAAAAGACGACTACTGCCAATCAGTAAAACAGGCACGAAATACATTGCTTGGAAGAAATAAGGAAGTGAAAGAACAGTTACTTTTCACAATGAGAAAGTGCAGCAGTGAAGAAAACTATGAGCTTGCTGCTATATATAGAGATCGGGTAAAGTTTCTTGAGCAAATTCAAATACAGCACACGGATTTTTCTTTTGAAAAAGATGCAGATTTCTTCAGTATTGTACGTGAAGAGGATCTAGCATGTATTAGTGTGTTATCGTTCAGAAATAAAGACAACTACGGCAGCACTCCTTACTTTGCCGAGAACTGTGGTGATCACTCAAATGATGAAATTTTATCCACCTTTTTGGTCAATCTTTATAATTCAGCTAACATACCTCCAATACAAATTTACGTTCCAGATTCTATTGTGGATAAGGAAATTATAGAACAAGCACTATATAAGGTTGCTCAAAAGCCAGTAAAAGTTCTGCATGCAAAGAATAAAAAAGAGCGTGATTTATTGAAATTTGTTTATGATAACTCTCAGCATAGCTTAGAGCAGAAGCTTATCGATTATAGAAATAACCTAGAAAAGCTTGAGGAGCTTAGCAAAATCTTCTTGTTACCAAATATTCCAAAGCGTATTGAGGTTTATGACAATAGCCATATATTTGGAAACCAACAAATTGGTGTAATGGTTGTTGCAGGGCAGGAGGGTTTTTTAAAAAGTGAGTACAGAAAATTTACTATAAAGGAAAAATTTTCAGGCGATGACTATAAAATGATGAGGGAAGTGCTAACCAGACGTTTCTCCGGCAATATAAAAGGCATAATACCTGATTTTTTACTGATTGATGGTGGACCAGGACATGTTTCCATAGTACAGAATGTACTGGAAGTATTGAATATAAACGTTCCTTTTGCTTGTATGGCAAAAGGTCCTGATCGTAACGCAGGAAATGAAAGATTTTATATGCTGGGCAGGGAAGAATTCAGTCTGGCAAATGACAGCAAAGTCATGCTTTACTTACAATCGCTGCGTAATGAAGCCCACCGTTTTGCGATAACTTCACATAGAAAAAAACGCGATAAACAGTTTATAGTTTCACAATTAAGCAAAATACCCGGCATTGGCAACAAAAGAAAAAAAGCGTTGATGTCTTATTTTGGTTCAGTGAAAAATATAAGCAAAGCTTCTCTGGCTGAAATTCAAAACGTACCTGGAATTAGTAAAGGTTTAGCAGAAGTCATTCTTAAACACGTAAATTATAAGAGAGGAGTACTGGAATGACACAAAACCCGTTTTATTATTAGGGAATTTATATCTTAAAACCGCAAAAAAAGGTGTGCGTATTTGTGAAAAAAAATCTCCATGAAATTTAATGTGGTGGGACTAGTGCGATTCGAACGCACGACCTTCAGATTAGGAGTCCAACGCTCTATCCTGCTGAGCTATAGTCCCGTGTTTCCTACCATTCATGTAAAGTTATAGCAAAAAATCCTTTCTTTTCTAGATTTCTTGCATAACCAATTTATGACGACAAAAAACATTTCTGTACTTCTTGAGTATAATGCTATTATATTTAATAACATGGTTTAAGTAAGATTAATGCTAGTTAACAATATTGGTTATTTCTATAACAATCAAAACGACTTTGCTTTAAGCAATATAAACATTAAAGTAAAGAAAGGAAATGTTGCATGTTTATTGGGGCATTCTGGCTGTGGCAAGTCAACAATTTTGAAATTAATTGCGGGGATAGAAAATCCAAAATCTGGAACTATTTTTATAAATGATAGGTTAGTTGCAAGTAATAAGGCATCAGTCGCTATAGAGCATAGAAATATCGGATTGATTTTTCAGCATTCTGCATTATTTCCTCACAAAACAGTAGTAGAAAATATAACCTTTGCTATCCGCAGCTCTTCCAAGAGAGAAAAGCACCTAATTGCATTGGAAATTTTGAAGTTACTCAATATAGAAAAATACGAAAATATGTACCCTAACGCCTTATCTGGAGGACAGCAACAATTAGTTGCAATAGCAAGAGTGATGGCACAAAACCCTGATGTTGTGTTGTTAGATGAACCATTTTCTAATTTAGATATACTGCTCAAGTGCCGAATAAGACAACATATATTGTCCCTTTTTAGAAGTAAAAATATCCCTGTGCTAATGGTAACTCATGACCCGCAAGAAGCATTGAAAGTTGCAGATTTTATCTACGTAATGAAAAATGGTAAAATTATTCAATCAGGAGTTTCTAGCGATATATACCATAGGCCTCAAGATGATACGCTAGCAAAGTTTTTTAGTGAGCTCTCTTCTACTCTACAGTTAAGCGAAAAGTTTCCACTTATTCGCTGCAAGAAAATAATCTAGTCTGGAATTGTTATAAAATAATTAAAAAACCTTGATTTATAATTAAATAAAGGTGATATAATCTATGTGTTACTTGACTTCAGTCAAGTTTTAATATTTAAAGGTCAATATTTTAAATGGAGGTGAAAATGAGTTTAGGACCATGGCAATTGTTTCTAGTCTTAATAATAATTTTAGTTCTGTTTGGTGCAGGCAGATTACCGCAAGTTATGGGTGATTTAGGAAAAGGCATCAAAAACCTTAAACAGGAGCTTAAGGACTCAGAAAAATTATCGTCTAACGAACCAGATCGTTAGCGTCCTCATACTTCGTGACATGCACCTTAGTGCATGTCATCTGTTTAAAAACTTAGTCAGGTTAAAGAATGAAAGAGATGAAGTATTGGTATGAAATAAATAACAAATATTGAAATACAGCAACAACTATGTTAGCTTAGGAGGAATATTTTATTAAAAGATAATTGTGCAAAAAAGTGAGAAACTAACTAAAGATAAAAAACTAGCTTCTGATATTCTAAAAGAGGTTGCAGATACCAATAACAATGATAGCAATAAAGTAACTTTGTTTGACATTAAAACAGCTTTGCATGAGCGCGGTTTTGGTATTTTAATAATCATCTTCTCCTTGCCGCTATCGGTGCCTATACCGGTTCCACCTGGTTATACAACTATTCTTTCTATACCTTTAATCTTATTCTCACTGCAGCTTCTATTTGGATTTGATTCTCCTTGGATGCCCAGTTGGCTAGAAAGAAGATCTTTTCAGCGTTCAACACTAGCTCTTGTGGTAGAGAAAACTTCCCCTGTATTAGAAAAAATAGAAAAATTCATGAAGCCAAGACTGTCTTTCATTTTCTATGGGCCTGGTGAGAAGATTCTGGCTTTTATGATGTTGCTTTGTGCAATAATAATAGCTCTTCCATTACCTTTTACTCACTTCCTTCCTGCAATTGGCACAACTCTTATTTCACTTAGCATTATGAGTAAAGACGGGTTTCTATCCATATTGGGAGTTTTAGTATCGTTGTGCGCGTTGTTGCTTACTCTTGTTGTAATAGTCAAAGGACCACAACTTATAACCGGAGCACTTTCTCTTCTTAAAAGCTTTACAACACTTTAACAAAAGAACGAATTACTAGCGCAAAATGAATAATGCATATTGAAATAAAACAATAATTGTGTTAAGAATTATTTTTATCAAAGGTTTTTCGTGTCAAAAAATGATAAGTTGACTAAAAGTGATAAATTAGCTTCTGATATTCTAAAAGAGGTTGCAGATACCAATAACAATGATAGCAATAAAGTAACTTTGTTTGACATTAAAACAGCTTTGCATGAGCGCGGTTTTGGTATTTTAATAATCATCTTCTCCTTGCCGCTATCGGTGCCTATACCGGTTCCACCTGGTTATACAACTATTCTTTCTATACCTTTAATCTTATTCTCACTGCAGCTTCTATTTGGATTTGATTCTCCTTGGATGCCCAGTTGGCTAGAAAGAAGATCTTTTCAGCGTTCAACACTAGCTCTTGTGGTAGAGAAAACTTCCCCTGTATTAGAAAAAATAGAAAAATTCATGAAGCCAAGACTGTCTTTCATTTTCTATGGGCCTGGTGAGAAGATTCTGGCTTTTATGATGTTGCTTTGTGCAATAATAATAGCTCTTCCATTACCTTTTACTCACTTCCTTCCTGCAATTGGCACAACTCTTATTTCACTTAGCATTATGAGTAAAGACGGGTTTCTATCCATATTGGGAGTTTTAGTATCGTTGTGCGCGTTGTTGCTTACTCTTGTTGTAATAGTCAAAGGACCACAACTTATAACCGGAGCACTTTCTCTTCTTAAAAGCTTTACAACACTTTAACAAAAGAACGAATTACTAGCGCAAAATGAATAATGCATATTGAAATAAAACAATAATTGTGTTAAGAATTATTTTTATCAAAGGTTTTTCGTGTCAAAAAATGATAAGTTGACTAAAAGTGATAAATTAGCTTCTGATATTCTAAAAGAGGTTGCAGATACCAATAACAATGATAGCAATAAAGTAACTTTGTTTGACATTAAAACAGCTTTGCATGAGCGCGGTTTTGGTATTTTAATAATCATCTTCTCCTTGCCGCTATCGGTGCCTATACCGGTTCCACCTGGTTATACAACTATTCTTTCTATACCTTTAATCTTATTCTCACTGCAGCTTCTATTTGGATTTGATTCTCCTTGGATGCCCAGTTGGCTAGAAAGAAGATCTTTTCAGCGTTCAACACTAGCTCTTGTGGTAGAGAAAACTTCCCCTGTATTAGAAAAAATAGAAAAATTCATGAAGCCAAGACTGTCTTTCATTTTCTATGGGCCTGGTGAGAAGATTCTGGCTTTTATGATGTTGCTTTGTGCAATAATAATAGCTCTTCCATTACCTTTTACTCACTTCCTTCCTGCAATTGGCACAACTCTTATTTCACTTAGCATTATGAGTAAAGACGGGTTTCTATCCATATTGGGAGTTTTAGTATCGTTGTGCGCGTTGTTGCTTACTCTTGTTGTAATAGTCAAAGGACCACAACTTATAACCGGAGCACTTTCTCTTCTTAAAAGCTTTACAACACTTTAACAAAAGAACGAATTACTAGCGCAAAATGAATAATGCATATTGAAATAAAACAATAATTGTGTTAAGAATTATTTTTATCAAAGGTTTTTCGTGTCAAAAAATGATAAGTTGACTAAAAGTGATAAATTAGCTTCTGATATTCTAAAAGAGGTTGCAGATACCAATAACAATGATAGCAATAAAGTAACTTTGTTTGACATTAAAACAGCTTTGCATGAGCGCGGTTTTGGTATTTTAATAATCATCTTCTCCTTGCCGCTATCGGTGCCTATACCGGTTCCACCTGGTTATACAACTATTCTTTCTATACCTTTAATCTTATTCTCACTGCAGCTTCTATTTGGATTTGATTCTCCTTGGATGCCCAGTTGGCTAGAAAGAAGATCTTTTCAGCGTTCAACACTAGCTCTTGTGGTAGAGAAAACTTCCCCTGTATTAGAAAAAATAGAAAAATTCATGAAGCCAAGACTGTCTTTCATTTTCTATGGGCCTGGTGAGAAGATTCTGGCTTTTATGATGTTGCTTTGTGCAATAATAATAGCTCTTCCATTACCTTTTACTCACTTCCTTCCTGCAATTGGCACAACTCTTATTTCACTTAGCATTATGAGTAAAGACGGGTTTCTATCCATATTGGGAGTTTTAGTATCGTTGTGCGCGTTGTTGCTTACTCTTGTTGTAATAGTCAAAGGACCACAACTTATCATTGGGGCATTTTCTTTTCTCAAAAGCTTCGTATATGGTTAGGCTTTACAACACCTTAACAAAAAAAAAGGAGCTTTTTACACCTATCGATAAAGATCATGTGAAAATGTATGTTTGCGGACCAACAGTATATGACACAGCACATATAGGCAATGTACGGTCTGTTGTTGTGTATGATGTGTTATTTCAGCTACTTAAGTTTTGTTATGGCAAAGTTACCTATGTGCGTAACATAACCGACATTGATGATAAGATAATTAATGCAGCAAGTGAAAAAAATAGCAACATAGAAAGTATAACCACATATTACATTAAAGCTTTTCATGATGATATGGAAAGCATAAATTGTAAAAAACCAACATACGAACCAAAAGCAACGGAAAACGTAGATTACATTATAAAATTAATTGAACATTTGCTGCAATCAGGCCACGCTTATGAATCTGACAAACACGTGTATTTTAATATAGAATCTTACCATGAATATGGTGCTTTATCAGGAAAAAAAACTGATGAATTGGTTCCAGGTAGCAGAGTTGAAGTTAATGAAAATAAAAAGCACCCTGGAGATTTTGTGCTGTGGAAGCCTGCAAATGATATTGACTACAAACTTTCAAGTTATTGGAATAGCCCATGGGGAGAGGGCAGACCTGGATGGCATATAGAATGCTCAGCAATGTCATATGCTTACCTTGGCAAAGATTTTGATATTCATGGTGGCGGCATAGATTTACAATTTCCTCACCATGAAAATGAAATTGCACAGAGTAAGTCTGCATTTGCTGGATCAATGTTTGCAAAATACTGGATACATAACGGCTTTCTTACAGTAAATGAAGAGAAAATGAGCAAGTCCTTATTTAATATAGTCAAAGTAAGAGATTTGCTAGATAGTGGAATAAAGGGTGAAGTAATACGCTATGCACTGCTCAAAACTCACTACAGAAAACCACTTGATTGGACAGAAAACGTTATTTCTGATGCACAGGAAACCTTAAATAAATTTTATCGGTTATTACGTGGTTTAGATACAATAAGTATTGATGAAAGTAACGCAGAGATTTCTAAAGATTTTATAGACGCTTTAAAAAACGACTTAAACATTCCTGAAGCTCTAGCTATATTACATGAAATGGCTGCAAAAATTAACAAAATGAGTAATGAAAGTGAAAAGCTTAAATTAACTGAGAGTTTTGTTAAGAGCGCCAGATTTATTGGTCTTCTTGAGTCAAGTTATCAAGAGTGGTTTACTGCTGGTGTGAGTCATCAAGAAATAGAAAGATTGATAGATTTAAGAAGAGCAGCAAAACAAAATAAAGATTATAATACTGCAGACAAAATAAGGGACCAGTTGAAACAAATGGGGATTACAATTTCTGACAATGAAGATGGTACAACAACCTGGTAAACTCATATGGAAAACTACTTCCTGTTATTCACAGATAGTCTAGTATCGTCGTTAGTTTTACCCATACATCAAGGTTTTGTGTTCAATACCATGCTTTATTTCAGGTCGTATTACACTCCACTACTTATGTTATTTTTTGGAGTACTAGGATCAAGCCTTGGTGGAATAGTTAACTGGTATTTAGGTAGAATAACAATCTCTATACGAAAATCATACCGCAAACTAGAGAACGAGCATAAAACACCAAAAATCGTAAAAAATCTACTGATTTGTGCAGTTACATTACTTTCATGGGTGCCGGCACTTGGAAGTGTGATTCAAATTTTATCAGGTTATTTTAAGTTAAACCTTTATATCCTTGCCCCTTTAATCATTCTATCTAATTTCCTCTATTTGTTATATCTAATACTTACTTTTGGCGTATAACAGCTATAGTACTACAGCCATTAAAGCCCAAGTCATAGGATGGATGCACCATGAAGCTAAAAGTAACTCCACAAGGTCCCTATGATTGAAATCAGTGGCATAATGTAATGCTGTTCTTCCTTCATTATTTTTAGCGTTAACATCGGCGTTGTGTTTTAGTAGTACTTTTGCTACATCAATCTTTCCATTCATAGCAGCGAGGTGTAGTGGTGTGTTGCCGTCTTTATCCTTAGCGTTAACATCAGCACCTTTTTGAATGAAGTATTCTGTTGTTCCCAACATTTCATTCAAATCATCCCCCCATAATAGACGGTTATTCTTGGCAATCAAGTGCAATGGTGTCCAGCCACGTTTGTCTTTAGCATCAACATCACTACCATCTTCAACAAGACATCTTACTACCTTCAAGTTCGCGTATAAAACTGCCCAGTGTAACGACGTTAGATCATCATTATCTTTTAGCATTAACGTCAGCACCTTGCTCTATAAAATATCTTACCATATCAATCTTTCCTCTGATAGCAGCCCAATGCAATGGAGTACCGCCATATCCGTCTTTGATATCAATATCAATTCCTTTACCAATTAGGTACCTCACCGCATCCAGTTTCGCAAACCTAATAGCCTCATGTAACATAGTTTTGCCATTGCTGTACCTAGCACTAACATCAATACCTTTTTCTTTTATAAGGTATTCTGCTATATAAAAATTTTCATTCTCAACAGCCCAGTATAACGCAGTCCAGCCATAACTATCTTCAATATCAACACTAGCGCCTTTATTTACAAGATATTTTACCATGTCTAACTCTCCACTCTTAGCAGCCCAGTATAATGGCGTTTGGTAAAAACAGTCCCTAACATCAATACTAGCACCTTTATTGATCAGGTATTTTACTATGTCCAATTTCCCATTTCCAGCAGCTAAATGCAATGGAGCAATATCACACCCATCTTTAGCATTAACAATCTCACTAAGCTTATCTTGATGTTTTTTCTTTATATATGCTAATAAGTTTTTAATCGCTTTATAATCATCATTTTCAACAAGCAAATGTAAATTAGTATCTTTGTAAAAGTCATCAATCAACCTACCGTGTTTACTTGCATATCCCCAAATAGATGCAACATGAATTTTACTATCTTTCGCTAAATCACCACTGTTTATCAATTCTAGAGCCTTTCTGAGGGTTTTCTCTTCTTGTCGGTTCTCTTGTAATTTTAATCTTGTTACTTCCTGTACTAACCTATGGACATTTAATACACTTTGGTTTTGTTCACCGCCCACCATGGAATATCTCACAAGTAAACGGATGGCTAGCTTTAACTGCTTTTTCTTATAATCACTTACCGAATTTAAGAATATTTCTCTAGCGATTTTATCAGGTGCAAAATAAGCCAAAACATCTAAAATCTCTGAAGCTAATGGTCCATATTGTTCATCACTTCTTACTTTATCCATCGTAACTTCCCAAGCTGTAAAAGTTGTTTTAGTATAGTTATTATCAATTCCTTGAAATATTTTAGACTTAAGCAACTTCTTAGCTTTCTTTTCATACTCTTTTAGGTAATCACTAATTTTAAACTTCTCTATTATTCTCTGATCTTCGATATATGATATTGCTTGTTGTATAGCTAAAGGAAAGCATTGCAACCTTCTTACCAAATTTTCTATCTCCCGATCTTGCGATTTATCTTTTTTTAGTATATTAAATCCTTTTTTAACAAACTCTATAGCGTCTCTTTGTTCCAATTCTCCTAGCTTTATAACGTCTATTCCCTTTTCCAGTTCCTGATCATGCGAGGTAATCAAAATATGAGGCTTGTTAAGATCAGGAGATAAAGAAAATGGCAAAAATTTACTTATCTTTTTGTACTCTTGAACGTTATCGAAAATGAACAGGCTCCTCCTTCTTGCGAAGAAAGCATATACTTCTCTAACAATAGTTTCTATCGTTTTGTCGTTTCCATACTTATCTTTGGGAGAAATACCTAATCTATTTCTAGCTAACCTTAAGAAAGAATCTTTCATAGCTTCAAAGTTTTCAGCGTCTATCCATATAACATTGTCGTCATAATATCTTCTATATTTACAAGCATATTTTCTAGCTAACTGGCTTTTTCCCATCCCCCCAGGACCACTAATAGACGTTATGTATGAAATTACAGCACCTTTGGGATTGCGTTGTAGCGAATCATGTAGCATTCCCAAATCCTCATCTCTTCCTGTAAATAGTCTGACTGGACCTCTTACATCAAACCAAACCGCTCCTAAAATTTCCTCTCTTATTTCTTCAAGAAGAGCTTTTGCTTTCTCATATGATAGAAACTCCTCTTCTTCTTTCTCCAGCAAAATCAGCACTTCTTCCTGGTAACGGCTGTAAAAGTGCTTTGCATCAGTATTGCTGAATTCCTTGCCCAATTCACTCTTAATAATTTCACTAAGTTCAGTTCCGCTTGGCAAATTGACTGCAAATACTAATTTATTTAAAAAGTCTTCTATTTCTTTATTGCTGACTTCTCTACCTACCTCACGCTTTACAAAATCCTTATTTTCCTGCAAATATGAGATAATACTATTATCAAATTTATATCTTACACCATCACCTACATCCAGAAACTCATCTTGTGTGTCTATTCTTATGACTGAAATTTCCTTTCCTTTATTCTTCCCACTCGGCATCATTCTCAGCTTTCTTACTGGATGCGATGTCGAATCCGCGGAATCAAAATCATCATTTGTAATAATGACAAAATCCTCTATTTCACCCTCAAACTCTCCACTACTTTTGATCTTTAAATAAGCAATGAGATATTTTATTAAGCCAAACGCACCATCCTTTCCCGGTGTTAATAAGTCACCTATGCTGATCTTTTTGTGCCTACCCTGCCTGTGCTTGACTTGTATGAATCTATGTACTATTTTCCCATCTTGTTCATACCGAAGAACAATATCATCAAAATCCTTAGCTGATTTTTTCTCTGTGAATAGGCGGAAAGAATACTCTCTATCTACTGCATGTTTAGGAAACAGCATTAGCCATCTCGCTTGATACATAATACCATGAAAGGTGCGCTTAACCGCCGAGCAGGATAATCTTACAGGCACCTCACTCTAATCTCTCACTCAAAATTGAATTCACAACATCAGGGCTGGCTTTTCCCTTGGTGAATTTCATGACTTCACCAACAAAGAAACCATATAATTTTGTTTTACCGCTTTTGTATTCTTGAACTTTATCTTGGTTGCTATTGATGATTGTGTCGATAACTTCTGATATTTGACCTCTATCGGTTATTTGCTTTAGGTCCTGCTCTTCTATGATGAGAGATGCAGGTTTGCCAGTTTCAAACATAATATCAAAAACTTGTTTACCAAGTTTAGCAGAGATTGTTCCATCAACGATAAAATCTAAGAGTTCGGACAAAGCATTTGCTTTGATTGGGGAGCTCACAATATCAATATTTGCTTTATTTAAACGACCGAAAAGCTCTACAGTTAACCAGGTGACCGCGAGCTTTGAATCATGTTTTTTTATCAATTCCTCAAAGTAATCAGCAATCGCCTTATCGGAAGTAATGACGTTTGCATCGTATTCGTTGATACCTAATTTTTCAATGTATCGCTGCTTTTTCTGCTCTGGCAACTCAGGTAAAGATGATTTAATAGAATCGATTTTATCCTGGCTTACCTCAACAGGTAATAAATCAGGCTCAGGGAAGTATCTATAGTCGCTTGCATCTTCTTTGTTTCGCATCACTTTTGTTTTTCCCAAAGCGACATCAAACAATAAGGTATCTTGACTTATTTCTTCTCCACTTTCTAAAATTTCAATTTGTCTTTGTATTTCATAGTCTATAGCTTGCACAATATAACGTATCGAGTTCAGATTTTTTATTTCACAACGAGTGCCAAATGTACTACTGCCTTTTAGGCGAACAGAAACATTTGCATCACAACGAAGTGATCCCTTTTCCATATCACCATCACACGAACCAATGTAACGCAAAATCTGCCTCAATCTTTTCATGCATTCTGCAGCTTCTGCAGATGAACGGAGATCTGGTTCTGAAACAATTTCCATTAAAGCAACCCCTGCACGATTTAAATCTACATAAGTTCTGCTTTCCTCATGAACGCTCTTTCCTGCATCTTGCTCTAAATGAATTCTCGCAATTCTTATTTCTTTTTCATTGTCGTTGATAAATACTCTACCGTTTTTAACTATTGGCTCAAAAAACTGAGTTATCTGGTAACCTTGTGGTAAATCAGGATAAAAATAATTTTTCCGATCAAAGTAAGAATACTTATTAATTTCTGCAGAAAGTGCAAGACCAGTGCGTATTGCTTGCTCTATGCAGTAATAATTTAGTATTGGCAGCGTACCTGGCATTGCCGCATCAACTAGAGAAACTTGAGTGTTATGCTCAGCACCAAATTCCGTTGATGAGCTAGAAAATAGCTTCGTATTAGAAGAAACTTGAGCGTGTACCTCAAGCCCAATTACCGCTTCCCAATCCTCTTTCGTCATGTATTTTATTTAAATGATAATCTTAATATTCTGCAAAATTAGCACAAAAAGTCAAAACAAAACTCATGTTAGCTAAGTGGTATGCAGATTGTTTTACCCATAGAAACGGGTTAAATGCAAAAGATTACTTGACAAGCTTCGCCAGCCCTCTTATCATAAAATTGAAGCTATTTATTTATCTTCTCTGTACAGATTAAATGACAAAAAAACTCACGTATCTGGCGTCTCATGTTTAATTTTTTGCACTATGTGCACCTTATGTCTTTATAAAACTTCTACCTACATAAGCTGAAACGCGCTTATAAAGCGTTTAAAACATAAAAAAACGCCAACTTAAAAAATGGATAGTGAATAACTAGCTACCCTAGGGTTTCTTTTGCCTTTTTTTCTGTTTAGTAAATTTCTTAACGTTTATAATTTAGATTAGTTGCGGTTTAAAAGCAACTGAATCGCGGTTATTAAGTGTTTAGAATAAAAAAACGCCATACTTGAAAGTATAATGTAAGTAATTAGCCAACCACGGGGCTTCTTTTGCCTTTTTTTTCGTTTGGTAAATTTCTTAATGTTTGTAGCTAAACGATAACCGTCATCCCGCTACTTATTAGCGGCCGAGATACCGCGAATGAATTGCGGTATGACGTAGGATTGCTGTCATTCCAGTGCCAAGCACTGGGATCCAGCCTTTATTATTTGGTTGAAATTAAGTCTTCTGGATCCCAGTGGGCTTTGTTGCATCGCTAGCTATGATGGATTAAAGATAAAAAAGGTGGAGAATATCAGTAGCTTATTATTCTGGTATTTATAACAAGAACGGTCAGTGAATACCTAAATTTGAGTAAAAGAAATTTCACTACCACTCACTAATCCGGCTAAAATTCAAGAATTTCAATGCTTTAGCTATTTTCAATAGAATTAAATTTATTAATATAAATAATAAATTACTATTCTTAAATTTGATCAGATTGATTGCAAAAAAACAAGATTTTCAATAGGTTGCTTATAATCCTAATTATAGTTAGCCTTTCATAAGTAGCGATGCAACAAAGCCATCCCAGTGTCAGCTACTTGGATGACACCATTCTTTTTCCTGGATTCCAGTGTCTGGGCACTGGAATGACATCCTCCCTTGTGGAGATTGCTCTCAAATCACAATGTTCGTACAGCTATGCAAACACAAAGGTGTCATTCCAGCGCGTGACGCTGGAATCCAGTTGAGCTATTTCAACAAAAATACTGCATTTTGAGATGAACGTCTATTCTCACCAGACTTATTTACAAGTATAACAATTAAAGTCTGGATTCCAGTGTCAAGCACTGGAATGACATCATAGGGGCACTGCCCTTTTGGATGGAAACCAGTGTCAGCTACTTAGATGATACCTTTTTTCTACTTAGTTTGGGTTATGCAAGAAGTCTATTGCATTCCTGAGCAATTTGATTCATTATTCTTTTTGTAAAAAATTTTCTTAACTTTCTCTCCACTTTTTTGGTAAGGTCACTTTAAAGGAAGTCTAATAGATGCTACATAGAAATCCAGATGAGTTTCTAAAGTCTATTCCAAAAGATAAGCGCATAATGTGCCTTGACATGGGAGAAAAGCAAATAGGCATAGCATTTAGCGATAAAACACAGCTCATAGCCACAGCTCATAGCATATATCACAGAAAAAATATGAGCAAAGATTTAGGTTATCTGCATAGAATATTCAAAGAAAATGAATCTGGATCAATGGTAATAGGACTACCATTAAAAATGGACGAGCAAGAAACTAAATGGTGTAAAACTATAATCCAATTCGCAAATAAAATAATAAAAAAATATAAAGTAAATATATACTTACAAGACGAAAGCTTCTCAACATCTATCGCAACTCATACACTAAAAATTACTGGAATATCAATCACAAAATCGAAAAAAATAGATGATAAAATCTCCGCATGTATTATTTTGCAACGAACGTTAGACAAGATAAATACAATCAAATAGTTTTTCCAGATCTGGAAATCTTCAAACTGAATCCCATATAAAAGTTACTCAACAAAACAAGAACCTTTCGTATAAGCATGACAAATTGCTACAGCAAGAGCGTCAGCAGCATGGTGGCATTTTATACTCAAATTTTTAACTATTTGCTTCACCATAAATATCATCTGATCCTTATCAGCATGGCCATTTCCGGTAATGCTTTTTTTTACATAGTTTGCATCATATTCATTCATAGTTAGCTTTGTTATTTTTAACGCTAAAATTACAACCCCTCTTGCATATCCTAAAGTTAGTGAAGATTTAGGATTTTTATTAACAAAAATTTTCTCCACCGCAGCTTCATTCGGAGAGTATAGGGAAATTACTTTCTTTAATTGTTCAAAAATTGTATGTAGGCGTTCACCTGTACCCAATTTACCATCAGTTGATATGGTACCGCCGCCCAAAAATTCAATATTATTTTTTTCGTTCAGGCTGATAATGGCCCACCCAGTCTTGCTTATTCCTGGATCTAGACCTATTATTTTAACCACTTAATAAACGCTTAACCAATAGACAAACAAAAATAAAAATATCCAGACTACATCTACAAAGTGCCAATACCAGGAGGCAAACTCAAAGCACAAATGGTCCTGAAGTGTAAATTGGCCTTTCCGTGCTCTAAATAAACACACTGATAAAAATATTATTCCTATTATAACGTGTGCGCAGTGAAAACCGGTAATCATGTAAAAATTGGATGTATAAATAAGCTTTTCTCCTGTTTCTTGTAGAGAAAAACTCGCTTCATGATACTCTATTGCTTGCACTATTATAAAAAAAACTCCAAGCAATATAGTTATGGACAGCATTTTAATCATGCTCTTTTTATCATTTTTAAGTAAAGAGTGATTTGCCCAAGTAATTGTTGTACCAGAAAGCAATAATATTAATGTATTCATGAATGGTAGTGACCACGGATCAGGTGGCAAAATTCCCTCAGGGGGCCATTCAACTTTTTTTGCAGGAGAAAACGCCTCAAATAAAAAAACTGGATCAAGCCAGGCTTTAAAGAATGAACAAAAGAACACTATAAAAAATACGACCTCCGAGAGAATAAACAAGTACATTGCAAATTTGAGTCCATGTTTTACAATGGCAGTGTGACATTTGTCATAAATGGCCTCCCTTATTACATCTCTCCACCAATAAAACAGCACCCCTGATACTGCGGAGATTCCCAAAACTAAACAAAACATTCCGACAATTTGTTTATGAAGCGCGCCAACTAATCCAAGTGCAAGAATAAGAATTGCTGCTGATACAGCAATTGGCCAAGGGCTTGGATCCACTAAATGAAAATCATGTTCTTTACTTTTCATAGCATTTTAAAAAATACTTATTAAGGATACAAATTAGCTTAAAATTGTCAATGTTCCTTAGGAATTTGATTGAATCTTGAAAAATTATATGCACCGTTCAAAAAATCTAACACAAATTGTGCAGTTATTCTAAACAACTCAAGCATTCTGCTCTTTTCGTTTTCTCTTGCTCTGCTGCAATATCCATCAACAATATTTTCCAAAATAATGCATCCAGACTTTACTGAATCACTGTAACAAAAATTAAACCAATCCCTATATCTATTATTTTTCTTGAATCTATTTTTCATGCTATCAACGACAGTCTCGTATATAAACATGCAAGAATACAAAACCGTCATAGCCTCATAGGTATTACTATGCGAGATGGATAAAAGAAAATTAGTGAAATTAAAACACTCAAGAGATTTCTTTTCGCGACTTATACCGTACATAGTAAAGTAGTAGTCATATAACATTCTATTAACAGTCACTACTCTTTGGGCTACTTCAGCAAGCGAGATAATACTACTATAATCTTCCATTTTGGATGCAGTAATTAAGGTGGTACGAATATAATCACCTAAGAACAACGTCTTTTGTTGAGCATAGAATTTGAAGTTCTCTATATTTAGGGTGTTATTCGCTAACTCAACATTAAAAGGATGCTCAATTATATCCTTTAAAAGATTTGACCCGTAACAGCTCCTAATTATGCCACTGAACACTGTAGTTATCGATAAAAGATCAAGTTAACGTAAATAATCCGCTGCTAATATTCTTTGCTAGATATATTAGAGTAATATGCCTCATCCCAAAACATTATTTCTAATTCCAGCCCTTTCTTAAAAAACTCATACATCCTCTTTTTTTCACAGTCACTAGCTTTTTTATATAGCTTATTTGTAATATCAGTAACCTCATCAATTACAGCATTTACTGTTTCGCTACTATAAATGTTGATCCACTCTTTGTATTTGTTATTTTTAACCCCTTTAGTTGTTATCTCATTTACCATATGGCGTATAACGATTTGGTATATGTTAAAGCAAGAATAAGATGCTACTAAAGCTTCATTAACAGAATTGTGATATGCGGCACTCATGAAAAAGTCAGTAAAGGCAGAACAAGCTCTTGACTTTTTGTGATCATCAGATAGATCACAATCTTCAAAATATTTTTTATACTGTTCTCGAACATAAAATGCTCCTTGTGCCAAATTGATTAAACTACTCATCATTTCAATATCATCAACTCTAGCTGCAACAATTAAAAAAGCACGAGCGCAATCTATACAATACAGAAAATCCTGCTGAAGGTAGAATTTGAATTTTTCATAATCTAATGTATTATTTATCAATTCAACATTAAAAGGGTGTTCTTTTATTTTATCAATAAGATCAGAAAACTCTTTTACAATTACGTTGTACAGTTCTCCTTCTATTTCGTTATACACTTTATAAGCCTCACAATAAAAATTGAATATAAAAATTATTACTAATATGGTATAATTATTATGAAAAAGCGTGCTATGCTTTAACAATAAGCTAGTATATAAATATGAGGCTGTAAATCAAAAATTTTAGCAATCTAAAGAAATTTTACTATTACCTTCTATATTGAATTCTCTACAAAGATCAGCAGATAAGTCCATGTTTTCCCAAGAAAATCCACCGTCCCTTTCCGACTGTTTACCAAAATGTCCATAACAGGCTGTACGTTTATATATAGGGCAATTAAGCGATAAATGCTTGATTATGCCTTTTGTTGATAAATCTATATTATTCTCGATAAACTTTTTAATTACTCTTTCCTCTACCTTATTCGCACCAAATGTATCAATATAGAATGAAGTAGGTTTTGATACACCAATTGCATAAGAAAGCTGCACAAGACAACGTTCAGCCAAACCTGCAAAGACAATATTTTTAGCAAGGTATCTTGCCATATAAGCTGCAGATCTATCAACTTTAGTTGCATCTTTTCCGGAAAATGCCCCTCCACCGTGTGGAATATAACCCCCATAAGTATCAACCATAATTTTTCGTCCGGTTAATCCACAATCACCAACTGGCCCACCAATAACAAATCTACCAGTTGGATTGACTAAGAGATTTTCCTCAGGACACATCCATCCTTCAGGTAAAGATGAAACTATGTAAGGGTAAATTATTTCTTTTACTTTTGATTGATCCAAATTCTCAGGGTGCTGTATCGAGACAATAATACTTTCAGCACGTACCGGGAGGTTATTCTCATATGCCAAAGTGATTTGTGACTTTGCATCTGGACCAAGTTTTGCTTCTTTAACTGCGCTCATGATATTTTTCAGAATCGAGTGTGCATAAAAAATGGGTGCCGGCATAAGGTTTTCTGTCTCTGTTGTTGCATAGCCATACATTATGCCCTGATCTCCAGCACCTTGATCCACCCCTATTGCAATGTCATTTGATTGCTCATGCAGCAATATATTTACTTTCACTTTTCTCCAGTGGAACCCATCGTGCTTGTAACCAATATCTTTTATTGTATTCCGTACAATACTTTCAATCCTGCTATTTTTGATGTTAGGCCCAAACACTTCCCCAGCTATAATAACGTTATCTTTGGTGACTAAAGTCTCTATTGCAGCTCGCGCAAAAGGATCAGTAAAAAGGTACTCATCAAGTATTGCATCTGAAATTTGATCTGCTACTTTATCTGGATGACCAGCCGCCACTGATTCACTGGTTACTAAATTTTTATATAAACTCATGTTTTTGCTTATACAATATCAAAACCGCTATAGAAAACACAGTTAGTAACTACTAAATGGTGGGTCTGGGAAGAGTTGAACCTCCGACCTCACGCTTATCAGGCGTGCGCTCTAACCACCTGAGCTACAGACCCATGATTTATTCAAGCTGAAGCTTTCATATTATCTGTAGGCACGATATCAATAAAAGTCTTTTTATTTGCTGACCTTCTAAAGCTGACCCAGCCTTCTATTTTAGCAAAAATCGTATGATCTTTACCTATACCAACATTCTTCCCAGGATGGAATTTTGTGCCTCTTTGGCGCACAATTATGTTACCAGGAATAACCTTCCCATTCTTCTTTATTCCTAACCTACGACCCGCTGAATCTCTACCATTACAGGAACTACCACCTGATTTTTTAGTTGCCATATCTTACCTCTTACTTTTGAAGACTAATTTCATTTATACGAAGAACAGTTATATACTGCCTATGACCAGTTTTCCTACGGTAATTTTTTCTTCTTTTCTTCTTAAAGATTATAATTTTTTCCCCCCTGCACTGCTGCAACACTTCAGCTTTAACAGTAGCATTAGATGAATAAGATAAGCCATTATTTGAAATACAAATCACCTTATTGATTTCCACCTCTTTTTTTTCTTCAGCTTCTAACTTCTCTACCTTTATTATACTACCTTCTTTTACTAAATATTGCTTTCCACCAGTCTCAATTACTGCAAACATGATAAATATAAATTATTGTTATTAACTTTAATCGTAAACGATGTCATATACGCTGTCAATATAAATAAAAAGCATGACTTAACGTTCTTTTTAAGCTATCTAAACACTTCTATCTTTCTTCACCCTTTATCTACTTTTTCTCAGACAGTAGACTTCTTGCATAACCTAAGCAGAAAAAAGGCAAATAGTTATTATAGCTCTAAGTTTACCGACACCGTCATTCAAGTAGCCCCTTCTCCTGTCATCCGAGTAGCTGACACTGGTTTACCTTATGATGATGTCATGAAAGTAGCTGACACTGGAATCCAGCCTTTTCATCCAAGACGGCAGCGCCTCCTTCTTCTGTCATCCCAGTGCCCAGACACTGGGATCCAGGAAAGTTTGCTTGTGAGCAAGCAAACTAGCATAGAAAGTGGTTACAACATTTTCGATGAGATTATATGGAAAACTGGATCCCAGTGTCAAGCACTGGAATGACATCATAGAGGCACTGGAATGACATCATAGGGGCTCGGGTGACAAAAAAAGGAGCACTGGAATGACACCTTCCTGCCCAATTCATGTTGCTATAAATATTAAGAAATTTACCAAGCGAAAAAAAAGGCAAAAGAAGCCCCGTGGTTATTGTCCGCTTTAAAATATTGGCGTTTTTTATGTTTTAAACGCTTGACAAGCGAAATTCAGCTGCTTTTAATTGCAACTAACCTACGCTGCAAATGTTTAAGAAATTTACTAAGCAGAAAAAAAGACAAAGAATCCCCGAGTTAGCTAGTCTTTTACTATCTCTGTCGAGTATTGGCATTTTTTGATGTCTTCTAACGCTTTATAAGCGCGTTCAGCTTATTTAGATAAAAATCTAGATGTAGATGAAGTTTTGTAAAGACATACAGTATCTATATACTGCAAAAAATTGAACATAAGACGCCGATACATTAAGTAATCCTTACCTTTTAATCTGCAGATTGGCGAAAGCAAATACAATAGCTTCACTGTTATGATAAGGGGGCTGGCGGAGTTTGTCAAGGAAGTTTTTTCGTTTCTGTGGGCTACCTGGATTAATATTATATAGAAAGTCTGCTGCCAATAAAGCCTAAACTTACCAAATACATTTCTGTAGATTCAGATCTACTTGACTTTGGTTTAAAGTATTTTACTGTTTTAAACATTTTTTTTAGCTCGTTACAAAAATCTTTATCAGATTCTCCTTGGAAAATTTTTACTACAAACGTGCCACCATGGCTCAAGAAATGCTTTGCAAAATTGAGCGCTGCCTCACATAAAAGCATAATTCTGATATGATCCAACGATTTTAAACCACAAGATTCGGGCGCCATGTCAGATAAAATTACATCAAATTTTTGATCCTTGAATTTTTCTCTTAAAATTTCAAACTCATTGATAATATCACATTGTATAAACTCTACTCCATTAATTGCGTTCATTGGTTTTATGTCAAGAGCAACCACATTTGCACCTTTCTGAGATGCAACTTGTGACCATCCACCAGGAGAAGCACCAAGATCAATAATTTTTTGCCCTTCTTGGAATAATTTAAATTTGTTATCCATTTCTACCAGCTTATATGCTGAGCGTGACCTATAACCATCCTTGCTAGTTTTTTGCACATACTGATCATTCAAATGACGATGTAGCCACCTTGTTGAAGATAGTTTTCTGCCTCTAGCCGTCTTTACTCTAGTTTTTATTGCTAATACCCTACTTATTATTGATTATATCTTTAAGCTCTTTTTCAACTACTTCTTTTACCAGTGCATGTAGATATTTATTCAGCCATTCTGAGAGCTGAGGTTTTAAAAGAGATGTAACTAATTCTTCAACAGTAAGGTTCGCTTTTTTTTGTTGTTTATGCTGTAATTCGTTTTGCATTTTTCCAAGCAACGCTTTGATCTCTTCCATATTCTCTTTTAAAATTAGATGATCGTTATTTTGCGCTTGTAAGCCGCTATTACTCGCTTTGTTATTACTCATTTGGATATTATCGTACAAATAAATATCTTTTTTTTCTTCTGAATTGTAGCTATGGCCATTAAATTGGTTATTGTTGCAAGCCATTTCCTCACTTTGGTCATCATTATCAATGTCCTCTTTTTCATTATTTTCTTTTTTGCCATCTTCTTCTATTTCTTCTGGATACTCTTCCTCAAGGTATAGCACATCATCATTTTCATCCTTTATTTCTGCTTTATCGTTACTCGCGTTTTTACCCGATATAGCTTTTTTTATATCTTCTAGGATATCTTTTACAGATTGATTGCCTTGTTCATCATGCATAGTGCTAATACCATTAAATTTAGAGGTCTATACTATTTATCATAAAAAGCAAGTTGTAAACACTAATCACATAATTGCTTTTTGCTTCAACTAAGTCTGAACGTGCTTTAAATAATGCATCTTCAGTGTCCAAAAGGTCAGATGTACTCTTTAAATTTAAGTTTACTTCTTGCTCAACTCCTTCCAATGCTAGAGCTGCTGCTTTTTCCGCTTCTTGACTTGCTTTGATAATGGCCTTTGCTGTCAACACATTATTCCAAGCATTTACAACTGCTTGTTCTATATTTTTTACCGTTTCATAATAATCGTAGGTAGATTTTTTTGCATCCATTTTAGCTTTACTGACACCAAAAGCATTAACTCCTCTCTTAAAGATTGGAACATCAAGAGTAAAAACTACATGAACATTTTCTAATAGTTTGTCTACCTTCATACCATCCTCCCCAAAATTTTTGCTTGCACTTAGATTTAAAGAAGGAAGCCACTTGGAGCTTTCAGCAATCACTTCCATTCCGGCTGCTCTTTTTTGATAAACTGCTGCTTTTAGAGATAAATTATTGGTTTTTGCTAACTGTAAACATTCATTTAGCTCTGGAACAGAAGGTAGTTTATCATTAGCTTCAGAAAGGTCATCAGCATCTTCGCCAATCAAATGATAATAAGCAATATTTACCAACTTTAATTTACCTTCAGCATCAACTCTTTCGGATATAGAAGACGAAAATTTTGCTTTTGCTAACAAAACTTCAGCATTGGTTACCTCTCCAAGGGAAAAGCGTTTTTTCATAGCTGACAAATGTTCCAAAGAAACGCGTTCTTTATGTTCTCTGAGCTTTAATATTTCTGTCTTTTGTAAAACATTAACATATGCTTTCACAGCATTAAGTGCAAGCTCTTGTTTTAATTGCTGAAATCGCATCTTTTCTGCTTTGAGAAGATGGCTTGATCGACTGAATGTGGCAAAGGTACCACCGCCATCGATTAATTTCTGGCGCAATGTAAGTTTTTTTTCAGATGTATCAAGATTAAAGTTACTATCGAAATTGTATTGCAAATTAATGTCAGGTAAAAATCCAGCTAACCCAGAAGATTTATAGTGTTTTTCTGCGCTTTTATATTGGTAAAATTGAGACTTTATTTTTGAGCTATTTTTGATGGCTTTGCTTATCACTTCTCCCACATCGGTTGCATAGCAACTTATAGTATTAAAAATGATCGCAAGTGTGATAATCAATCGAAACATTCTAATTCCTATGCATATTGGTTGCGCAGCTCAATTACTAACATAAATTACTTTAATAATCAATAACTAATATTGTTGACACTATTGAGAAATTAAGTATATCATAGCTTACTATTGTTGGATCAAATAATGAAGACTTTTTTCTTAAAGGAGAAACAAATCAATAAAAAGTGGTTTGTCATAGATGCAGAAGGATTAGTGGTAGGGAGGCTTGCAGCATTTGTAGCGACACTATTACGTGGAAAGCATAAACCTGAGTATACACCTCATATGGATTGTGGCGATAATGTAATTATTATCAACGCAGAAAAGGTGCATTTCACCGGAAAGAAGCTTAAAGATAAAATTTACTATAAGCATACAGGTTATTCTGGTGGTTTGAAGAAAACTACTCCAGATAATATTTTAAATGGCAAATTTCCTGAGCGTGTAATAGAAATGGCAGTGAAAAGGATGCTTGATGATGGGCCTATGGCACGTAGACGCTTTGAAAATTTGTATGTTTATTCTGGTTCAGAGCATAAGCATCAAGGACAGCAACCTGAAAAGATAGATTTTGCCTCTTTGAATCGTAAAAATAAAAAGTAATGGAGTAAAAATGAAGAGTTCTACAATAAATAACAATGATTGGTCAGAAAAGACAATTAAATCAGCAGTTGATTCGCTTGGTCGTTTATATGCTACAGGCCGAAGAAAAGAATCTGTAGCAAGAGTATGGATAAAGCCGGGGAGTGGAAAATTTAGTGTTAACAAAAAAGGCGATCTAATTTCTTATTTTAAAAGAGAGTCAGTGTGCCAAACAGTAAAAATGCCATTTGTTGCAACCTCTATGTTAGATAAATATGATGTATTTGCAACTGTAAAAGGTGGAGGGCTATCTGGTCAAGCAGGTGCTCTAGCTCATGGAATAAGCAGAGCTTTAAGTAGCGTAAGCCAAGATTTGCATTCTATATTACGTAATGGTGAGTTCTTAACTAGAGATTCACGTGTTGTTGAACGTAAGAAATATGGTCAACATAAAGCTCGGAAAAAGTGTCAATTTTCTAAGAGATAGTTATTTTATAGTGGTGTTTTTTTGTAAGTATTATACAAATATTTGCAAAAATGTATGATATCCTCTATTTTTGTGATGAATTTAGTTGACTATCGGTGTCAACATAATATGCTATTTATGTGATTTTTTCAATATTAAGGTAATTTATGAGTAAAGAAGATATAATAAAACAATTAAAGGAAGATTGTTCTAGTCAGAATATAGATATAACAAAATCTGATTTGAGCAAGATTCATGATGCGTTTATTAAAATAATAAAGAATGAGCTGCATGGGAAAGGTGAAATACGTTTGCATGGAATAGGAACATTTTCTACTGCTATCAGTCAGGAAAAACAATGTCGTAACCCCCAAAGTGGTGAGATCATGACTGTTCCTAAAAAGACAAGGGTAAAATTTAAAGCAAGCCAAACTCTTTTAAGTATTTTAAATGAGAAGGAAAAAGCAGCAGTTAGTTAGACATTGTCATTTTCATTGTTTTTACTACGCTGTGTAAGCCGTAAAATACAGCTTCGCTAATTAAATAGTGGCCTATGTTAAGAGCTGAGATGTGAGGTATTCTTGTCATCTTCTTAGCGTGTTTATAAGTTATGCCATGTCCTGCGTGGCATTCTATTCCTAATTTATTGACGTACTCTGCAGCATTAGTAATTAACTGTAACTTTTTTTCTGATGGATTATCACAGTAATCCCCTGTGTGAATTTCTATTATGTCAGGTTTTGTCCCTAGCTTTTCAAGATATGTTAGTTGATCAATATTTGGATCGATAAACAGTGAGACTTTTATGCTAGAGCTATGCATTTCCTCTATTATACTAGAAAGTTTACTGTGCATATTCACGATATCCAGGCCACCTTCGGTTGTTAATTCTTCTCTTTTTTCTGGTACTATACTAATCGAATAGGGTTTTACCTTTTTTGCTATTTCAAGCATTTCTTCCGTGGCTGCAATTTCAAGATTTAACTCAGTGCTAATGCTTTTTTTTAGGTTAAATACGTCTTCATCTCTAATATGCCTTCTATCTTCTCGTAAGTGTACAGTAATAAAGTCTGCTCCAGCGTCAATGGCTATTTCTGCTGCTTTCAATGGATCTGGATAAGAAGTTCCGCGTGCGTTGCGGAGGGTTGCAACGTGATCGATATTAACACCTAGTTTCACAATCTACCTCAGAAATTATTTATAGATTATACATGTTATTAGTTTTTTTGCATAGTCATTGTTTGACCTTACCCAGAAAAAGTGGAGAGAAAGAAAAGAGTTTTTTCGGGTAAAATAAAATTTTGGAGGATTAGAAATGGTAAGAGAATATACAGCAGAATTCAAATTGGAAGCTGTTAAACTGGCAAATGAACAAAGAAAGGCAGGTCAAACAATTACAAAAATAGCAAAGGATTTAGGAATAAAGGGTGGTTTATTAGGAAAATGGATAAAGAAACACAACGAAAAAAAGTCGGCAGCAGATGCATTTCCAGGTAGAGGTAACATGGCTCCTTACGACAAGGAGAGGTTTGATTTACAAAGCAAGAGTAACAAGGGAAAGAGACATTTTAAAAAAAGCCCTGGCCAGTCAAAAAGAGTAAAATATTTTTTCATAAAAGAGCATAGTAAACACTATAAAGTGCAGGAATTATGTAGGGTTTTCTGCTAGTGGCTACTATAAGTGGACTACAAGGAAAATAAGCAGTAGAGAATCAGCAAATAAAGAGTTATTAGCAGATATTCAAAAAATATATCAAGCTTCTAAATGTAGATATGGAGCTCCTAAAATTCATGCTGAATTAAAGGCTTTGGGTAAAAGTTGCAACTTAAAAACAGTGCAAAGTATTATGCAGAAAAATGGTATTCAGGCTATATTGAGAAGAAAATTTAAAATTAAGAAACAACAAACGGACAGTAGCTCCCAATATATTAGACCAAAACTTTATTGTCGATCAACCAAATAAAGTATGGGATTACTTATATAAAAACCAAAGAAGGATGGCTATATTTGGCAACAATAATCGATCTATATTCACGCATGGTAGTTAATGAGCAGTTCAATAAATAAACAATTGGTTATGGACTCTTTATTAATGGACGTTAACAAGCGTAAACCTGCCAAAAATCTACTATTACATAGTGATCAAGGTTCACAATATACTTCGCAAGGTTATCAATATCTCTTAGCTGTAAAGAATATAGATGAGTAATAAAGGCTGTTGTTACGACAATTCTGTTGCAGAAAGCTTCTTTAGCTCATTGAAAAGAGAAATACTTATTGATACTTCACAACACTCTGCTCAACAAACTAGAACTGCAATATTTGAATACATAGAAATTTTTTATAACAAACAACGTCACTATTAACTATTGCATTCCAGAACAATTTGATGCATCATTCTTTTTGTAAAAAACATTCCACACTTTCTCTCCACTTTTTCTGGGTAAGGTCAGTTGGATTTTCACCAATTGTATTCTAAACGCTTACTTGGCGCACCCATAACAAAAATGCCTGAAAAACGTTAATAATTATATACTATTATTAATAATTATTCAACCATATTTTAAGCTTACAATTTTGAGCTTAACTGACGCTTATGGATAGGGGCAACTCTATCACCCTGTGTTATGTTTATTTTCTAACGGACGCTGATTTTTGTATCGTAATTTCTTGCTATAAATTGGTTATATAAGAGCTGGCTTCTAAAATTTTATAACCCTAATTTGAATTAACAGACAGTAGAATCGAAAGATTATTACAAGGAGAAATCTACACAGATCGACCCTTTTGTGAATCTGCGTTTCTGCTTTCTTCAACTTGTTTTGCAAAAGATGTTTCCTGTTTCTGAAGTGGTTTAGCAATTTCATGCACAATAGCAGCAACCGCTGTTAAAAACGTTTTTAACAATGCACCTAAAGCTCCACCAACTGCTTCCCTGCCATGTATATGAGCTTGCTTTTCGTTATCGTCAGCAGTTTCCCCTGCCCTCCTTCTTGGATCCATCCTATTAGCAATCACCGAAAACAACACTCCCCTGATTGAAGACTTCACTCGTTTCTTTGCTTCATCATCATGTGCTGTTTCATGTCCATGACTTAAGTGTTTAGCGTTCATTAGCTCCTTTTGTTGCTGGGCAAACATGCTACTTAATACTTCTTCTATCGCTTGCTTCCTTCTTTTCTCTCTAACTCTTTTCATAGATTCTGATTTATCGCGAGTATGCTTTGTGGTTTCAAATTCTGCATCAATATCTTCAGACGCAGCCTGACTATATAAAGTCTCTATGAGCCTGTCTATGCTTCGCTTTATTTGCATAGTCCTTTCGTAACTATCTAAATTATCAATTCCTTCGTCGATCTGATTTAGAATATCCTCAAAAACTTTCAAATAGTCTTGAATATACTGTATTATGTATTGCTTATCTTCCTCTTTGTGTTGTTCTTCTTGATTTTGCTGATTTTCATTTTCTAAACTTCTCTCTCTTTTATCATCGTTATTTTCTTCAATATTATCACCGTCTTCCTCGAAAAGGTCTTTGTCGTTCATGATTTTTTTTAATTTAGTTAAAATTCTCACCAGTTACTATTGTATATGAAAAAATTAAATTAACATTAATGAAAAGCGTTTACAACTTCAGCACTCGCTAAAATTACAGTAAAACTGTCAAAAGCAGCGGGGTCATAATACCTCTCATACAGTTCAACTGAACACCTAAGCCTTATCTTTTCCTTAGCCTTAAAACTAATTTCATAATCATTATTAGAGTTTAGCATAGCAGAATTACGTAATAATTCATCAGCTAATACAGAGTCTAAAATTCCATTAATTTTTATCGTAATATGTCTGCTTCCAGCAGAATCCAATACTTTTCTCCAGCCAAAAGAAGAAATATCTTTTACCTCTTCTCTGTTATTACGCAAAGTAAACCTTAGGTTTCGTATATTATTTAACACAATAAAATTATTGTCATGATCTTTAATTTTTAGCTGTAATTTGCTCATTATCACCTCCTTTTATTAAAATATCAAAATTAATTGTTGAATGTAAAATTTCATCGTGCTGATCCATAGCACAATTACTTTCTAAAATGACCTCACTACTAAAACCTTCAATGCTCTTAAGTATCAAGTTAATATGCCTTATAATGGCAAACATACTGTCTATATGATAAGTATATATGTCGCATGAAAATCTTGCCTTTGTAGCAAAATTGGACAGCATATGCAGGTTGCTATAATTCACTGCGCGCAATCTCAGGTAAGGAATGGTGACCTGTTTAGGTAAGTAGTCATAAATGTTAGTAACATATTTTCTTAAATCAGAATTTGCCTTTAGTGCTGCATAAATGCTATTGTACAACTCATTTATAGCTTGAATTTTTTCCATAATGAATCCTCGTAAAGATATATAGCTAAAACATAAGCAGCATTTCCCGATACAAACTCGTCATCCCGCTGCTTGTTAGCGGGATCTATCCGTAACGGTATGACGTAGTAGCCCAGTTTGGATGACAAGAAAGAGCTACAACACAACCTTTGGTTCGCGAAACGGAGAATATACCTTCTTCACTTCAGATAAATGGCTACTTACCTCCGATTCACGATTTTTGTAAAGAGCAGAAACATGCCGCATAATACCTAGTTTTATCTGCTCAGGAACATTGTCATAGCCAGCCTCGTATACAACATCAACTCTTATTGCATTCAAACAATTGAAAAACTCAACGTAGCCTCCTACATCACTAAAATAATACTTAAGTGTTCTCTTCTCTTGATTTTTAGACATCATTGCAGTAGCCAATACTATCTTACTCACAGGGCCATAGCTTAAATAGATCCTACGAGGTACATAATCTTCATATGAAACTTGCCATGTTTGCTTTACTAGTGACTTTTCCATATGCCACTCAGCATAATCAGTTGCCATAAAAATTAGATCTGAAATCAACTTATCATCCTGGTTGTTCTCAATACGTAAAAAAGATTTAACCTCTTCTAAAGTAACTGGAAAAGATTCAGGCTTAGATTTACGTTGCACAGATATTCTTGGTGAAGTAGATCTTATTGACATAATAACCCTCCTTTTTGATATAGCTAGAATAAGTAAGGTTTACCTCGTGATAGCATGGGGCAAATCTTACTTACTTTAGCTATGCAGCTTGCATGCAACATTAAGTTAGATTGGCGCAGCAACAACTCTGAGTGCTTTATCGTATGAATATATTAAGAAGAGAACGTATTAAAGCTGTTTCTCCTTTTTTGTTGATAAAATTTGAACTTATAGCATATTCAACTAGGCTAGATTTTAGTAGATTGACATTTTGAGAATGAATATTATTGAAGGTGGAGTTTAACTCTTTAGCAAGCAGACTGCGAAATTTCTGCACACTGTCATATGCGATGTTCTCAAGTTCATGTGCAAATTTATCTTGAGCTATAGTTGTTATATCTTCAATTTCCTTATTAAACTCCTCTAGCTTTTTTTCGTTATTTTTAAAATTTTTCGTAAAAGTTTTCATATCAATTAAACTCAACTACTATTATGATTATAATGACAATGAAAAACTACCGAAGTAAAAAATTCACACTACTGTGTAACTTGCAAATACTTTTTACTATAGCTAAAGTGGCTTAGGTTTACCTACAATTTGAAAAACAACAAATTCGTCATCCCGCTGCTTGTTAGCGGGATCTATGCTAAGAGATACCGTGACGGTATGACGGTTCGCGGCGGTATGACGTAGGACTGCTGGGAAACCTTTATTGGGTTAGTTATAGATTCCAGTGCAGCTACTTGCATCTGCCACCTGCAAACTGCAATGTTCGTACAGATGTAGGTGCTAAGTTTTACAAACACCGTTGTGCTGAACCTTGAATATTCACTTCTTTCAATTCAGTGTCAGGAGCGATGGGTTTTGATATTGTGTATGTAATGCCACCGGCTATCAGTGCAGATACCACAGAAGCTGCAACTATTAATAGAACAGACAATCCGGAAGCAATACTAAGAGCAGCACCTACTGCTAACATAGCTGCAAGGCTCGCGTAGGCAACTTTTGGGGAAAATTGTCTTTTTCCTACTTTTTCTAGTGACACTTCATTTGTTTTAGTTTTGCCCAGTTCACCCTCAAGTGGTGTGTTTTCATTCTCCAGACTTTTTATTTTTTGTGTTAGTGATTCATTCTCTTCATTGAGTTTCTCCAGTGTGTCCAGCCTAGCTCCATGTCCAGTGATATAACTTTTCAATTCTGTTAGTTCCTTTTGCGCTTTTTCTAACAACACTTTTGTTTTAGAATGCTTATTTTCGTTTTCTTCTAATTCGCTATTAAGTGTTGTATTTTTACTTTCTAGATCTTGTATTTTTTGTTCTAGTGATTCATTCTCTTCATTGAGTTTCTCCAGTACTTCCAATTTAGTCTCATGTTCAGTGACACAATTTCTCAATTCTGTTAGTTCCTTTTGCGCTTTTTCTAATGGTACTTCGTTTTTTTTAGTTTTTGTTTTTTCTAATTCACCCTTAAGTGTTGTGTTTTCATTTTTTAGATTTTTTATTTCTTGTCTTAGTGATTCATTCTCTTCATTGAGTTTCTCCAGTGTGTCCAGCCTAGCTCCATGTCCAGTGATATAACTTTTCAATTCTGTTAGTTCCTTTTGCGCTTTTTCTAATGGTACTTCGTTTTTTTTAGTTTTTGTTTTTTCTAATTCACCCTTAAGTGTTGTGTTTTCATTTTTTAGATTTTTTATTTCTTGTCTTAGTGATTCATTCTCTTCATTGAGTTTCTCCAGTGTGTCCAGCCTAGCTCCATGTCCAGTGATATAACTTTTCAATTCTGTTAGTTCCTTTTGCGCTTTTTCTAATGGTACTTCGTCTGTTTTAGTTTTTGTTTTTTCTAATTCACTATTAAGCGTTGTGTTTTTACTTTCTAGATCTTGTATTTTTTGTTTTAGCAATTCATTCTTTTTCTGCTCATCCTTTAGCTGAGTACGTAATTCTTTTAACTTAGCTTTACGTTTTTCAACCTTTTCTGCTTTTTCTGGAGTTTCCGTTGCGTTGTGTGTTTTGGAATGAGAAAAGGTACTAGGTACAACCTCAGATGGCTGATCACACATACTGTTTAGTCTATCTATTAGGTCTTCATCCTTTATCAATGAGCGATCTGCTCCATATTTTATCAAAAGTTTTGCTAATTCTTTATTGTCATTTGTAACAGGAAAGTATAAAGGGATATGTTCATCTTGATCTTGTGCATTAACATTTGCTCCATTATCTATTAGATACTTTGCAATCTCTACATAACCATGCACAGCAGCATAATGTAAAGGGGTATGTTTATCTCTATTTCGTGCATCAACATCTGCTCCATGTTTTATCAAAAGTTTTGCTAATTCTTTATTGTTATCTGCAACAGCCCAATGTAAAGGGGTCACGCCATCTTTATCTTGTGCATCAATGTCTTCTCCATTTTCTAATATAGATTGGCCTAAAGCTTCAGATCCATCTCCATCAAAACATATTCCACTGTCGTCACTACTACTTTTATTTAAAAAGGTCTGTTCCCCATTATATGTAGTATACTGCTCTGGATGTTGACTGTGCAAGTCATTATGTTCTATGCGCTTCTGATTATTGGCAAGTCTTTGTTCTGCCTCTTGCAACTTTTGCGCCACAGCATCTCTTTTAGCCAGTTCTCTTTCTAATGTATCATCTACTTTGTTTATATTGTTTTCATTAGTGATTGAGTTTGAAGAAGTCTGTTCATCCTCATCTTGTACATAGACTTTTCTGCTGTTTGGTGTAATTCCGTTGTTCTCTTTCTGATCTCTTGCGTTCCATGCTTGCACTGCAGCAGTTATTTTATTTCCGCCCATAGCTGAATCTCCTGGAGTTTTATTATTAGGCTGCGGTAAAGTGCCTTGTCTATAAGGTTGTCTTCTCGTAGCTCTTGTCTCAGCATAACGTTGTTCTCCTTCCTCTAACATTTTTATTATAGCCTTTTTACCTTTTACATCACCGACAATATCCCTTGGAGTTCGGCCTTGACTATCTTTTAGTGAAGGATTTGCGTTATTGTTCAATAAAAGCTGAGCTATCTCTTGATGACCATGCAAAGCAGCAATGTGCAAAGCAGTTAGCTTAGACTTAGCTTCATCAAGTTCATATATTGGTTCATTAACTTTTGCTTCCTTTGCTAGTAGGAGTTTTACTATTGGTACACTGTTACATTCCACAGCAAGATGTACCAACATATAATTTACAATTTTGTCTGAATCTAATATACTGAACATCTTATCTATCTTCAAATTGTTATAAGTGCTATATACTATTGAGTCTGCATCTTTTAGCTCACTTCCTATTCTTTCAAGTAAATTATTCTCATTTAAACCTTCACTCTTGCTTACCTCATTTATTATTTCAAAAAACTTTTTCTTTTCCATTGCCGTAACCTTTCCTCTCAATTTATTTATTATTGTTGAACAGTCTCACAAAAAAGTTAAGTTTGTCGAAATTCCATGTTTGATCTAAAAATTAGTCATAAACATTTTCTATGCAAGTAGCTGACACTGGTTCACTCTATAATGGTGTCACAGCAGTCCTACATCATGCCACCGCGAACCGTCATACCGCGATTCATTCGCGGTATCTCATCCGCTAACTGTTCTCCCTCATCATACCGTCACGGTATCTCCAGATCCCGCTAACAAGTAGCGGGATGACGAGCTTATCGTCACGCCACCGCGAACCGTCATACCGCGATTCATTAGCGGTATCTCTAGATCCCGCTAACACGTAGCGGGATGACGAGGTCATGCCACCGCGCGAACCGTCATACCGTCACGGTATCTCTAGATCCCGCTAACACGTAGCGGGATGACGAATTACTTAACCATCATCTACACCGTCATACCGCGATTCATTAGCGGTATCTCTAGATCCCGCTAACACGTAGGGGAATGACGAGGTCATGCCGCCGCAAACCGTCATACCGCCGCGGTATCTCTTAGCCGCTAACAAGTAGCGGGATACTTGACCTTTACAGGAATGACAGTTGTCGTTTAGCTATAAATATTAAGAAATTTACCAAATAAAAAAAAAGGCAAAAGAAGCCCTGGGGTTATTATCTGCTTTAAAATATTGGCGTTTTTTATGTTTTAAACGCTTGACAAGCAAGATTTAGCTGCTTTTAATTGCAACTAACCTACGCTGCAAATGTTTAAGAAATTTACTAAGCAGAAAAAAAGACAAAGAATCCCCGAGTTAGCTAGTCTTTTACTATCTCTGTCGAGTATTGGCATTTTTTGATGTCTTGTAACGCTTTATAAGCGCGTTCAGCTTATTTAGATAAAAATCTAGATGTAGATGAAGTTTTGTAAAGAGATACAGTATCTATATACTGCAAAAAATTGAATATAAGACGCCGATACATTAAGTAATCCTTACCTTTTAATCTGCAGATTGGCGAAAGCAAATACAATAGCTTCACTGTTATGATAAGGGGGCTGGCGGAGTTTGTCAAGGAAGTTTTTTTGTTTCTATTCCCAATAAAAGTTTGTTATATGGTTATGCAAGAAGTCTAATATTAAAAATGACACAACAACATAATTAAATTAGACTACTTTATTCTCTTAGTTACTTGCTTTTCTCTTGCTATTGCAAGGCTTTTTTCTGGTACATCCTCAACTATAACACTACCTGCTGCAATTACAGATTCATCATGAATATTAAGCGGCGCAATTAGTGAGCTATTGGCGCCAACAAAGCAATTGCTCCCTATATTCGTTTCATGTTTATTTTTCCCATCATAATTACAAACAATAGTGCCTGCTCCTATATTACTCTCCTGCCCTACTTTAGCATTTCCTATATAACTTAAGTGTTTTATTCTAGTGTTTTGACCAACTTCACTTGTTTTCACTTCCACAAAATTTCCTATTTTTGCCTTATTACCAATTGTTGTGTTTCCGCGTATTCTGGTAAATGGACCGACCTCAGCATTACTTTTAATTAAGCAATTTTCTAAATGCGAAAATGGCAGTATTTTCGCACCAGACTCTATTTTCACTCCAGTACCGAAAAAAACATATGGGTAAATAACTGAATCTCTGGCAATTTGCGTATCAAGAGAAAAGAAAACAGTCTCTGGTGCAACAAGCGTTACTCCGGAGTCGGTAAAAACTTTTCTTTTATTTTCTTGAAAGTAAAATTCAGCTTTTATAAGGTCATTTCTGTTATTTATTCCCGTTGCTTCTTCTCCACCGGTAATAACGTAACCGACATTTAAATTACTCTTCACTGCAATGGAAACTATATCGGTCAAGTAATATTCATGAGTTGAGCTATTGCACTCTATTTTCTCCACCAATTCACGTAAATTCTTTGCACATGCCACCATTATTCCAGCATTGGCAAGAAATTCTTCATGATTATTTTTATCACTCTTTGCTTCTACGATTTCTCTTAAGGAACCATTCTCAATAATTAACCTACCGTATTCTTTATTGCTTGTCCTAAAACCTAGGCAAACTAGAGCCTTGCCTTCTAAATAACTAATCATTTTAGTTATTGTGCTGCTTTTTATGAGCGGAGTATCCCCATACTGCACAACAACTATGCTTGAATCTGGCAATTCTCTTAGGTTTCTCATCGCAGTTTTGACCGCATCTCCCGTGCCAAGTGTTAATTCTTGTGTAATTAACTGTATATCCTTAAAACACTTTAGTCTTTCAATTAAAGGCTGATCAACTACAACAGCAATATTTTCAGGATTTAACTGTTTTGCATTGTAAATGACATGCTGGAGCATGGAAAAACTGCCTATTTTGTGTAGGACCTTAGGCAAATCTGAATTCATCCGCCTGCCATGCCCTGCAGCAAGTATAACGAACGTATGAGTTTTACTTATCACTTATCTTAAAGATGAAAAATGAAAACCGTAATGATCAAGCCAGCTGATTTTGTTGTCATAAAAGCTCCTCAAGTCGCTAATTTGATATTTTAGCATTGCAAGCCTTTCTATACCAATGCCAAACGCAAAACCGTTGTATTTAGTATGGTCTATTCCAACATTTTGAAATACATTTGGATGCGTCATACCGCATCCCAGTACTTCTATCCATTTACTACCTTTATAACTTATGTCCACTTCCGCAGAAGGCTCGGTAAAAGGGAAAAAACTATTACGAAAACGTATCTTCAGCCCTTTATCGCCAAAGAACTTATTAAGGAAGTGATGAATAGTAAATTTTAACTGGCCCATATTGACATTCTCATCGACATATAACCCCTCTATTTGATGGAACATAGGGGTGTGAGTTGCATCAAAGTCGTTTCTGTATACTCTACCTGCAGCTACTATTTTAATTGGGAACTTTTTTGTTTTTTCCATGGTTCTAATCTGTACAGATGAGGTGTGAGTGCGCAGTACCATTCTTTTATCATCTATTTTGTTCTTTAAGTAGAAGGTATCTTGCTCCTCTCGCGCAGGATGATGACTTGGAGTATTCAGTGCATCAAATACATGAAATTCATCTTCAATATCAGGGCCATCAACTGCTTTAAAACCCATATGTGCAAAAATAAGCTTTACTTCATTTATAACCTTACTGAGTGGATGGACCTTGCCCATTTTTTCTGGTCTAACGGGCAACGTGATATCAACCGCCTCGTTCTGCAATTTAAAGTTAACTTCTTCTGTTTTTAGCACATTTTCCCTATTCATGATAAGATGATCTATCTTATCACGTAAAGCGTTAATCACTGCACCTAAATCACGCTTTTTCTCTGCATTTTCTATCTTTTTTAAGTTATCAAAATACGCTCTAACTACACCCTTTTTTCCCAAATATAATAGCCTAACTTTTTCTAAATCTTGCAAAGAAGAAGCATTCTCAATTTCGGAAACTGCTTTATCTTCAAGTGAAAGTATGTCATCTAATAACTCTTTATTCATCTTAAAAACGCTGGCTTAAACTTTCATTATAGTGAAATTTTAAATATCATCAACAATCCGAAAAATTGCCCTATTCTGATTATTAATTTATTGACTAATTAATCTTTTTTATTTACCTTTGCGTTGATGAATTTGCTGTATCAACTATGCACAACAGTAACACTGAAACTAAGAATAAGTATAAAATAGAGGATTTACCTAAGCTCTTTAAGGAAAAATCCAGAAACATAAGTAAAGCATTTTCTAGCGAAACAATTAAGATCAGTGCTATTCGCTCGAGAAGTATTGAAAGCAATATACAAAAATTTTCATTTGAGCTAACAGCAACAGATAAAGACACCTTTAATATAAGATTATTTCGAATAAACCCTTTAATTGATTTTTTCAAAATCTGCCTTTCCCGGGAAAAAAAATTTACAGCCAACATAAAAGTGCCCAAAGAAAGCAGTGAACTATATAATAACTACTGTAAAACTAACAGTTATAAAACTGTAGAAGAATTCGTAAATAGTGCTCCGCCTCAAATCCTTCTGCAGGGCACAACGATAACGCTACAAACAGACGTTGAAAACATTAACCTGGACAACTTGTACCAAATCGAGTTATTTCTAAATGAAAAGCTACAACATGCAGAAAAAACTGAAAATGAAGACAAAAAAGAACAGAGTGAAACTAACCAAAAAAATGCACAAAATAAACAAATCGTACCAGTTACAGGCTCATTTGGCTTCGATGTAACAAATAATGGAAAACAAGTTACACGTGTTTCGATAGTAGTTGCTGCAATGCATGAAAACGTTTTCTGGTTTAGATCTTTTTTCTGTCTACCCAATTTTTTTAATACGTCACAATTCTTTTCCCAACAATTGCCAAAATTTTCTATACAGAGCAACAATATACCATTTGGTGTTATTCCAGCGTTTGACCAGGAAAAAAGAAACATGGATCCAAGTAGTCAAGCTACTCGGATGACAGGGGGTAGTATAGAAAATCCAATACCTCAAGAAGCAGAACAGAATGTAGGTCAAACTACTTCGCACACAGAGTATTTTAAAGCTAATAGAAAAAAATCGAAAAAGCAATCTCAAGAACTACCAGAAGAAGAAAAACAATCTACCATAAAACAAGCACGAAATGATGCTAGAGTAGCTGTGATAGATAACCAAATTGAGCACAGGGGGAAAAAGCTCGATAAAATATTTATTGAAGTGATGAGTGGATACAAAAATCAAGATCCAGAAACATTTTGCAATATTTTCAGCTCAGTATTCAATATTGTTTACTTTCAAGATAAACAATTACATGCAATATTAGAGCCAGGCGAAATATCAGAAGTATTACAGATACTCGAAAGGCCACAACCTCTTAGTAACTCACTTTTAGGTAAAGAATATTTACAAAAACAAGTATATAGAAAAAAAGAGCAATTGCTTAAATTAGTTTCAGGTGTTTATATACAACAACCTTCTCCACAACATGAAAATACTCCTCATAAATCTACAAACCCTTTACCAATTAAAGATCTTTCACCAGCAACAAATGAAGCTAAAACTCTACCACCTACTAACATTACACTCAAATCACCGTTAAAAACTGTATTTTCCTCAAAAAAGGCTTATTTTTGTCTATTTATAATAGTAGCATCTGCATCAACACTTTGCTTATGGCATTTTCCATTAGGAAAAGTGTCAATGTTAAAAGGATTAGTGCCACCAGAAAAAAGGGAAAGTATTGGGTTAGCATTGAACATAGGGTTGCCAATATTAATCGCGCTGTGTATTTTGAATTTAGCTCGCTTTATATATTCTGAATATTCTATAGAATCTATTAAGCAAGTAAGTGAAAACGATCCCCTTTCTCGCGCCTATAGCTAGTGCAGGCTCAGTTTTCCTACGTCATACCGTCACGGTATCTCTAGATCCCGCTAACACGTAGCGGGATGACGAATTTGTCGTTTTTTAAATTGTCGGTAAACCAGAATTACTTTAACTATAACAAAATAGAAATAAGTTGTTGTAAAAAATTTTTCATGGTAAAATTATTTATTTTCACCATATGTTTAAAGGAATTATCACGGATATCGGGACTATAACTGATACTACCACTCACTCCAACTCTGATCAAATTTTCCATATCAAGACACAAAATTTATCCTCTATAAATAAAGGAGATTCAATAGCTTGCTCTGGTGTGTGTTTAACTGTTGTTGATATAATGAGCGATACATTTACAGTCCAAGCATCTCAAGAAACTATGAAGGTTGCTAACTTAAATACGTGGAGAATAGGAAAAAAAATAAATCTCGAACAAGCAATGAGATTAAGCGATAAGATCGATGGCCACCTGGTTCAGGGTCATGTTGATGGGATAGTAAAATTTTTAACAATTAATCAAAATTTAGATTCTCATGAAATCAAACTATCGTGCCCACAAGAATTAATTAAATTTGTTGCAAAAAAAAGCTCCGTTACACTAGATGGGGTTTCCCTCACAGTGAATTCAGTTGTTAATCAGGAATTTACAGTAAATATCACTCCCTATACATGGGAAAATACAACTTTTCAGTACAACAAAGTAAATGATTATTTGAATTTAGAAATTGACATGATCGCTAGGTATTTAGATCAATTGATGCAGCATAAATACAATTAATTTTACAACCTTGTTATTTACAACTATTATATCTTGAAAACCATATAGATATAAAACATGCTTTTCGATAGCCTAATTATCTTCATTGTTGTTCTATGCGTAATAATCTCGGTAACTAGAGGCTTTATAAAAGAGCTATGCGCACTAATGTTTCTATTTTTATCGGTCTTTCTGACAGCTAATCACTATGATTTTTTCACTCCAAATTATAGTAAATATTTTGATTCTAAAGTTACACTAAACATACTTTCTACAATCTCTGTATTTATTATACTTAATCTTATATTCATGATAATAAATAACTGGCTAATGTACATATTATTACCCATAAGGTTGGGGTTTATCGATAGAGTTACTGGAATCTTTCTCGGAGTGCTTAAAGGAATATTGCTCTCTTATGTATTATTTTTTGCTGTGCACTTATATTGCTACACAGTATATGACAAAAAAGAGGGAGAGTATAAAATAGAAGCAGAAGACATATTGCCTAATTGGATAATAAATTCACACTCTTATCAGGCTTTATTTGTGACAGCAGAAGAAGTAATTGACATGTATGTACCAGAGTCGTTGATACTAAAAATAAAAGAGATCGGTGGAGAAATGGTTGATCAAGAAAAACCTAAAAACAATAAAAAAGAAGAGTAAATATTTATTTATAAATATTTTCATTGGGAGTATTCAAAAAGCCATATGTGTCAGGTTAAGAGCACAGAATTTTTTACTGGAAATATTAATTTTGTTTTAGCAATAAATCAACTTAAGGTCATAATATCTTGACATTTATTTAATGTTGCTATATAATAGCTATGTACATTTTGTGTACTATAGCAATAAAATTACCTTGTAATAGGTGTATTGGACCCGAGGGCAGTACTCGGCGCCTCCACCATGTTTTTTAATTATACGGGGGCGATTAAGGATCGACATGCATAGTAAAGATGGTAGCTTTGCTCGGTTAGACACCACCGCTAAGAGTTCATAATTTAAATGCAAACGATAATTTTGCTGCTGAAGAATATCGTGTTGCTGCTTAATTTAGCACAACCGGTTTATTACTAAAGCACGGTTTAGGGAACGCCGGGTAACAGAAGTTCCCCCAAAATTTACGTATGTGAAAGTTATATGGAGCAAACAGATTACAAAAAACTGCTTAATTCTGCTAAGTTTCAAGTTATCAAAAAGACTTTAGATGTTATATCAGGTAATGGTTTTATCCCTCACTTAGAAATATTATTTTTCACATATTTTAATGGTGTGACCATGCCAGATCGTTTGAAAAAGTCATACCCTACTCAAATGCTTATTATATTACAGCATCAATTCTATGATTTAAAAGTTTCTGAGGATAAATTTAGCGTCAGTTTGAGTTTTCAAGGAAAACAAGAGCGAATTACTATACCGTTTTTTGCTATTAGTGAGTTTCGTGATAAAATTTCAGGAGATGTTTTAATATTTGACAAAATCAGTATCGACTCTGATAAAGAATACAAAAGTGAAAAATGTACTGAAAAACTATCAAACGGTAGTATTATATCCATAGATCAACTGCGTGATGAGTAACTGCTCATCTTTATAAACAAAAAATATTAATAGAAAAAAGTGGTCTAACTTAAGTAATAGAATAGAGGGTAGATAAATATGCTAAATTTTTAATTATTTATTAACGCAGGTGGCAAAATTTTTCTTACGTATCATCAACTTTCTTTATTGAAAAATTAAAAAAAATGTTGTATACTTGTTACAGTAGTAGAGTTCGGTAAAACATATGGCAAATTCAGGCATTAACATAGCTCTTAGCGAAGAAACTTTAAAGCATCTTGCTGAATTATCTGAATTTACTAAACAGCCCGTTCAAGAATTAGCAGGAAAACTATTTAGAGAAGCAGTTGAGCTTGAAATGGAGGATTTTTTAGTATCTAAAATTTCTGATGAGCGTGATGTTGAAGGTGCAGAAACAGTTGATTTTGAAGATATTAAGTGGGATTAGAGCGTTACAAGGTTAAGTCTCTAAAGAGTGTTGTTGAAAAAGATTTACCAAACCTTCCAAAGACAATAAGGCTAAGAGTTCAAAAGGCTATAAAAGAACGTCTTACAGTTGACCCAATAAATTTTGGTGAACCACTACATCATAACTTAAAAGGATGTAGAAGGCTAAGAGTTGGTGACTATCGTGTAATTTACAGAGTAAATCAATTAGATCATATAGTAACTATCACAGAGATAGGACATAGAGATGATATTTATAAGAAATAAATATCAACATTAATATATATTATACACCCCTCCTTCCTTGTCCATTCTCTACTTTAGGTGGCTTTGCGCAGCTCAAAAAATGAAGTTTTTTTTGGTTCAGCAAAAACAACATTTTGAGTTTGAAAAGGCTAAATACTTGTCTTTTATATAACTTTCGTGTAATAGATATGTATGCATCCAATCATATATCTACTCAATACGTTACTTGATCTTTATAGCTTCATTCTAATATGTTGGGTTGTCCTAAACTGGCTGGTTAAACTTAATATGGTGAACATATATAATGAAACTGTCAGTAGCATAATGCACATCTTGAACCAATTGACATATCCACCACTAAAGATTATTAGAAGATATATACCACCGTTCAACGGATTAGATTTATCTATAATGATATTGCTAATAACAATTCACTTTGTAAAATATACAGTAGCTTACTACTTTAGGTAGATGTTAAAAAAATATCTAAAATCAGCAATATATCTATCCCTTTTAATATATATATATATATCAGTTTTTAGCTATAACTATAAAGATCCTTCCTTAAACACAGCTACAAATGAGGAAGTGACAAATTTAGGTGGAATAGTAAGTTCATATTTAGCTGATATATTGGTTCAATTTCTTGGATTAACTAGTGTTACAATAGCTACAACCATAGTTTACTTGTTGATCTTCAGGCCATCAAAAAGGCTGCTAAAAATTCTCTATTTAATATTAATCAATTTAGGGATATGTGCTATACTACCACAACTTTCGCTAGGCATCACTGCAAGGTACAGACACAGTGGAATAATAGGGAATGCACTAATTAATAACTGCCCGTTTTATATATTTGTGATAGTAACATCAATAGGTCTTGTAGGATCTGTTGGTTGGAAGAGAACAATTTACTCTCTATTCTTCTTATGTAAAAAAATAGCTTGCTTATTTGTAAATGTTCCATTCTTCAGATCACATAAAACTACTGAGTATTCAATTGCACCATTAGTAGTAGAAGAAAAACATAGAACTAAAATCACTACTAAACAACAACCAAAAGAAAGACAGAAAAAAGCTACCGAGGAGGTTTTAAGTGAGTTTAAGTTTCCAAGTATCCATTTACTTTCTAAAGCAGAGGAGTCTTTGCAGAGAAAGCAGCTGAATGAAATGGAGAGCAATAAAAATTTATCTCTGCTGGAACAAGTCCTGAGTGATTTTGGCGTGCAAGGAAAAATTATCAGTGTATGCTATGGGCCGGTTGTGACTTTGTACAAACTTGAACCACAAGCTGGCACGAAATCTGCAAGAGTAATTGGCCTTGCAGATGACATTGCACGTTCGATGAGTGCACTCTCTGCACGTATTTCAATAATTCGTGGGCAAAATGCTATGGGAATAGAGTTGCCGAACAAGGAACGGGAAATTGTAATGCTGCGTGATTTGCTTGAATCCCCAGAATACCAAAATGCAAACTTAAATCTCCCAATTGCGCTTGGCAAAGAAATAAGTGGAAAACCAGTTATTGCAGATCTAACTAAAATGCCCCACTTGCTCGTTGCTGGAACCACAGGGTCTGGTAAATCAGTTGCGATTAACACTATGATTCTTTCACTCGTTTATCGATTAAGTCCTGATGAATGTAAGATGATAATGATCGACCCAAAAATGCTTGAGCTTTCAATATATGATGCAATACCGCATCTAATAACGCCAGTGGTAACAGAGCCAAAAAAGGCTGTAGTCGCTCTTAAGTGGATAGTAAAAGAGATGGAAAACCGCTATCGCATGATGTCCTATTTAAATGTGCGCAATGTAATAAACTATAACCAAAGAATCACAGAAGCGATGAATAGTGGAATAGAATTGGAGCGCGTTGTGCAGATTGGCTTTAACTCAACAACAGGCAAACCTTTGTTTGAAAAGCTGCCGATTAAAATGGAAACATTCCCATATATTGTAGTGATTGTAGATGAAATGGCAGATTTGATGCTTGTTGCCGGCAAAGAAATAGAGTGCTCTATTCAACGCTTAGCTCAGATGGCTCGTGCTGCAGGAATACACATCATAATGGCAACACAACGCCCATCTGTGGATGTGATCACAGGTGTGATAAAGGCGAACTTTCCAACGAGAATCAGTTTTGCTGTTACTTCTAAGATAGATAGTCGCACAATACTTGGCGAACAAGGGGCTGAACAATTGCTTGGTATGGGTGATATGCTTTATATGGCCTCTGGTGGTAAGATTATTCGAATTCACGGCCCATTTGTGAGCGATGATGAGGTACAAGATATAGTTGATCATCTGAAAATGCAAGGTGAGCCAAATTATATGGAGGAAATTACCAAAGAAGATGAAAATTCTTCTGTGGAATCAGAAGGTGAAACAGAGGATGAAGAAAACGACCTCTACAATCAAGCAGTGGCCATCATTCAAAGAGATCAAAAAGTTTCAACCAGTTACATTCAGCGACAACTTAGAATAGGCTATAACAGAGCTGCAAACATCGTTGAAAGAATGGAAAAAGAAGGTGTTGTCAGTGCTCCAAATTATTCAGGAAAGAGAGAGATATTAGTAGAATAACAGGGCTTCTGAGAACGTTCATGCGCGTTAAGTTAGGCCATAGATGGGTATCTTAAAATTTGCTGCAAATGCAACTTTCTTGGCTATCTTTTACAAAGTTAAAAGTTGTCTTCCTTAAAAATATAATTGAATAATTGTTAATAATAGTGTATAATTATTAATATTTTCAAGCATTCTTGCCATGGCTCTTTCTAAATTTCTCGATCCAAAGTTAGATTTAACATTTAAGAAAATCTTTGGTACTGAAAAAAATAAGAATATTCTTATCCATTTTTTAAATGATATTTTAGGATGTACTGAAGTCAATACTATACAAGAAGTAGAATTCTTAAGCACCATTATGGACCCTGAAATTGCCTCTGATAGACAAAGTATAGTTGATGTTCTTTGCAGGGATTCTAGTGGGTCAAGATATATAATTGAGATGCAGCTCGCTCGCGACAAGGGCTTTGAAAAGCGCGCACAACTCTATGCTGCTAAGGCTTACTCAAGGCAGGCTGATAAAAATTACATTAATTTAAAGAAGGTTTTCTTCATTGCTATTTCCAATGGTATGCTATTCCCTGAAGAGGTTGAGTATATTTCTACTCACAATATACGTGATATAAAAACCAACGGCCATTACTTAAAAGATTTTCAATTTGTCTTTATAGAATTACCTAAATTTTCAAAAAGCAGAGTGGAGGAACTAGAAAGCACAATAGAAAGGTGGTGCTTCTTTTTTAAGCATGCAGAAGAAACGACAGATGAAGATCTAAAGAAAATTGCAGAGGAATCACCAATAATAAAGCTAGCATACGATGAATTAGACAAGTTTCACTGGAGTGAAAAAGATCTCCTAGCTTATGAAGAAAGAGTGATGGATCTACAGAAAGAAGAAGCTATCCTTGAATACAGACTTGATCTTGCTGAAGAGAAAGGTGTACGGAAAGGAAAAATTGAAGTCGCAAAAGCAATGCTGGCTAATAATGTTGATGTCAACACTATTGTTAAGTTTACTGGCCTCTCCATGAGTGAGATCAAAGAATTGTAGAATTAAGTGTTAATGGTTACAAAAATACAATAAGCATTTTTCTTCATGTATTTCGTAAGTACCTTAATTTAAGTTTTCGCACTTTTAAAAAGCAAGTCAAACAAAATTATTAAAAGGTCAATACATAATGACAGTTAATTTAATAATAATTTAAACATTGGGAATGTAAAATTATAATATATTAATTAACTAGGGGGTTAAAATGTCAAATGTTTTTAGTAATGCTTGGTATAGTTTGTCTGGCAATGATAGGTTAGATATAACAGCATTGCAAAAAAGTCAAAAAATCGATGCTGAGCAGTTTGAAAAAGTTTTTGGTGCATTAAAAGAATGGCAAGAAGCTCAAAAGATAGATGCTAAACAGTTTGAAGAGGTATTTAGTGCATTAAAAGAATGGCAAGAAGCTCAAAAGATAGATGATGAGCAGTTTGAAAAAGTTTTTAGTGCATTAGAAGACAAGATTGGTACTGAGCAGTTTCAAGCTATGCAAGAGCACTTAAACGGCCTACAAGAAAAAGTGGAAACACTTGCAGAGGCAGTAGCAGATCAAGAAAAAACACTACTAATTTGTACCATAGCCACTGCTGTTGCCGTAATAGCGATAACTAGTTTTGTTGCATTCTGTATCTATCAGGGAGTTAAGTGTGAAAGGGAGAAAGAAAAGAACTTGTCTAAAGATACGCCAGACACAAAACTTAATGATAAAGTTGATACTCAAGTGCAACAGAATAGCTTATACACTCCAAACTAAGTTGTATAACACTTTTCTTGAAAAGGTGTTACGCAACTTGTAACACCTTCCTCTTCTCTTAGCCTATGTAGATTTTTTGATAGTAAACATATCACTTTTTAGAAAAATATTTGTATTGTAAAGTTAGTAAAGATTCTGGTTTACTTAAAGTTTGTTAATTGCTATCTTTTAAAACACGATATTTACTATAGCACCATATGCTTAGGATTTTTTCTAAAGTCTTGTTTATATTAATGTTTTTGGTTTCTAGCTTTTTTACTGTGCATAGTGCTGAAGCTAAATCTAAGCTCAGTAAGAGATACATACCTCCTGGTAACCCTGGTGGTGCAAGCTTTCATACAGATGAGGATTTTGCTGAGTCATATAAGCTATATGAAAAGCGTAGGGAATTGCTCAAGAAAAAAAAGTCACAAGATCGAGCTATAAATAAAGAAGATCTAATCAAAAAATTAAAAGAGAAAAAAATTGCTAGTCTTGATAATGAGCCAAATGACATGGAAGCGTGCATAGTCGACGATGAAGAGAGCGCTATGATAAATCAGCATGGTATTAATATCGCGCGTTTAAGGGGTGCTGTATTTATAGATCAAGAGCCAGTTTTCCAGTATGAAAATAAGCAGCATGAAAGTGAACAACAAGAAGAGAAGAAAGTTACTTCAACACGAGAAAAAAAAGTTTCTCCTATGAATATCACTATAAAAAAAACTCCATCAAGAAAAACATGCTCACATGATTCTATTGCTAATTTGGATAACGTAGATGCTTATAGTTTGAATGGTTCGAGTTCATTTGGCAGTGTAGCTGACACAGTAAAATAGTATCACAATATTGGCCATTAATAATATGCTAGATAAAGACCTGATATTGAATGATGATGCATATGAATTATTGCCGATTTCCAGGCACAAGACTCATGTTGTAGAAGTTGGAAAAGTAAAGATAGGTGGAAATAATCCTGTAGTTGTACAATCTATGGCGCTTGGCGTGCATATAGATTCTGATAATATAAAAAGTAGCGCAAAACATTATGCAAAAGAGATAACAGAACTAGCGCGTACAGGTTCAGAATTGGTGCGAATTGCCTTGAACTCAGAGGAGGTAGCAAGAGCAATACCTTATATAGTAGAAGAGATAAATAAAGAAGGTTTTGACGGTAAAATATTGGTAGGCTGTGGTCAGTATGAGCTAGATAAATTAGTTCAAGATTATCCAGACAACATCAAAATGCTGGGTAAAATTAGGATAAACCCAGGCAATATAGGTTTTGGCAACAAACGTGATGAGAAGTTTGAAAGGGTTATAGAGTATGCAATAATGCACGATCTTCCGGTTAGAATTGGGGTAAATTGGGGTAGTCTTGATAAATACCTTTTGCAAAAATTGATGGATGAAAACTCTTCGCTTAGTAATTCAAGGCCTTCTGACGTTATACTGCGCAAAGCACTTGTAATGTCTGCTCTTGATAGTGCAAAAAAAGCTGAAGAAATTGGTCTAAATTCAAACAAAATAATCATTTCATGTAAAGTTAGCAAAGTACAAGATTTAATTTTAGTTTATATGGCACTTGCAAAATCTTCCAATTATGCGCTGCATTTGGGTTTAACTGAGGCTGGTATGGGCAATAAAGGTGTGGTAAATACCGCAGCAGGGCTTATTTATTTATTGCAAAATGGCATTGGAGATACAATACGGGCTTCTTTGACTCAACGTCCTGGTGAATCGCGTACTAATGAAGTGGTGGTGTGTCAGGAAATATTGCAGTCTATAGGCTTGCGATACTTTAACCCTCAGGTTAATTCATGTCCTGGTTGTGGGCGCACGAGTAGCGATCGTTTTCGTATATTAACTGAAGAGGTGAATGGCTATATAAAAACTCATATACCGATATGGAAGAAAAAAAATCCAGGTGTAGAGCATATGAGCATTGCTGTTATGGGATGCATAGTAAACGGTCCTGGAGAAAGCAAACACGCAAATTTGGGAATCAGCTTGCCTGGATATGGAGAAAAACCTGTTTCAGCAGTCTACAAAGACGGCAAATATTTCAAAACTTTACAAGGTGATAATGTCTTTGAAGAGTTTAAGGCAATTATTGATAATTATGTGAAGGAGCATTACACGTAACCTTTCACGGTTAATTAATAGATAAATCGCAAATAAAAAAGAAAATTAGACCTTGTTTTTCTTTTTTCGTTGGGAATGTTCAAAAAAGCATATGCGTCAAGTTAAGGAAATAAAGGTATGAAAGAGATAGAATAATAAGGTATAAGTTCTCCCAGATATACTTTTAGTGAGAGAACCAATGAATAAAATAACTTGCTTATCAAAAAAGCTCAAAGAATTTTTTAATGAAAAAGCAGAGAAAATCTCAATTACAACAAGGTTTATAAAAAGAAAGAGAAAGCTAAAAGGTTCATCATTCGTAAAAGCCATGGTCTTGGGTAATATAGGAGTTGATAATTGTAGCGTAGAAACAATGTGTCAATTACTAAACGAGGACTCGATAGATATAACAAAACAAGGTTTGGATTTTAGATTTACTGAAGAAGCAGTGGAATTTATGAAAAGGATGTATAATGAATCTGTGATTCTCTTTAAAAATATCTTGCAAGTTGATTGCAAAATCTTACAGCAATTTAATAGTGTTAAATTATTGGACAGTAGCTATATTACTCTACCTAACAGTATGGAAGAGATGTATAAAGGTTATGGTACTAGCTACAGTGGCTATGAAAGCAATACTAAGTCTGGAATAAAGTTACAATTAGTTTTCGATTACATGAATCAGATAATAGACCAACTTAATTTAACGGAGGGAATAAGATCAGACCAGGGATATAGGAAACATTTAAGTAATATATCAAGCAATGATTTGCTAATATCTGATCTCGGTTATTTTGTGCCAAGTTCTTTTAAACAAATCAATGAAATAGGAGCTTATTTCATAAGTCGTCGATACCAACGTATATGATGTAGAAACAAATCAAAAAATGGAGTTATTAGAATGTTTAGAGATTTTTAGAAAACGAGGTATTGTTAGGAAAAGAAGCAAAAATTAGAGTAAGAATTATATGTCAGAAACTAACTGAATATGGCCAGAAGAAGGAAAGCTAATAGATTAGCAAGATCGCAGGATCCTCTAAAAGAAATCAAAAATTGTTGAACTGGTATAACTAATGTTCCAGAAAATAAAATTAGTGCTGAGCAAGTATTAACGATTTACAGAGTAAGGTGGCAAATTATTTAAATTGTATAAAAGCCATATCAGGCTTGATAAGCTAAAAGGAAAGCCATGCAGAGTATTATGTGAACTATATGCTAAATTGTGCGCAATTCTTATATTTCACGGCATAGTTGGTTGCACAGAAGTGAAAAAGAATACAGAACTTAGCTTAACAAAGGCATTTATTGAGCTAAAAAGGCGGGTTAGAGAGTTATTTTTAGTATTAACCAAAATTAATAGTTTAAAAGCATTTCTTAAAAAACTCACTATAACTTGGTCGCGATTTTCATTAAAAGACAAACGTAGAAGGGCTAGAGTATCCACTTTAACCTCTCTAAATTTGCTCACAATCTCTTAACTTGACGCGTATGGTTCAAAAAAGTGTGTCAAACCGAAAAAAAAGTAATAAATTGATATAAAAAAATGGAGGTTTGACAATGAGTCAGAAAGTAGTAAACAGAACTACCGGTTTGGTAGATTACAAAGAACTGGAAGCAAATATACTGTCATCAATAAGGGAAGGCAGACCATTAACAGGAAGGGATGGAGCATTTGACCTTACCCAGAAAAAGTGGAGAGAAAGAAAGGAGTTTTTTCGGGTAAAATAAAATTTTGGAGGATTAGAAATGGTAAGAGAATATACGGCAGAATTCAAATTGGAAGCTGTTAAGCTGGCAAATGAACAAAGAAAGGTAGGTCAACCAGTTGCAAAAGTAGCAAGAGATCTAGGAATAAGGGATAGTGTATTAGGAAAATGGATGAAGAAATATAACGAAAAAAAGTCAGCGGCAAATGCATTTCCAGATGTAGCACCTTATGACAAAGAGAGATTTGATTTACAGAAAGAGTTAGCAAAAGTAACAAGAGAAAGAGACATTTTAAAAAAAGCCCTGGCCAGTCAAAAAGAGTAAAATATTTTTTCATAAAAGAGCATAGTAAACACTATAAAGTGCAGGAGTTATGTAGGGTTTTCTGCTAGTGGCTACTATAAGTGGACTACAAGGAAAATAAGCAGTAGAGAATCAGCAAATAAAGAGTTATTAGCAGATATTCAAAAAATATATCAAGCTTCTAAATGTAGATATGGAGCTCCTAAAATTCATGCTGAATTAAAGGCTTTGGGTAAAAGTTGCAACTTAAAAACAGTGCAAAGTATTATGCAGAAAAATGGTATTCAGGCTATATTGAGAAGAAAATTTAAAATTAAGAAACAACAAACGGACAGTAGCTCCCAATATATTAGACCAAAACTTTATTGTCGATCAACCAAATAAAGTATGGGATTACTTATATAAAAACCAAAGAAGGATGACTATATTTGGCAACAATAATCGATCTATATTCACGCATGGTAGTTAATGAGCAGTTCAATAAATAAACAATTGGTTATGGACTCTTTATTAATGGACGTTAACAAGCGTAAACCTGCCAAAAATCTACTATTACATAGTGATCAAGGTTCACAATATACTTCGCAAGGTTATCAATATCTCTTAGCTGTAAAGAACATAGATGAGTCATAAAGGTTGTTGTTACAACAATTCTGTTGTGGAAAGCTTCTTCAGTTCTCTAAAAAGGGAGTTACCAATAGACACCTCTCGGCACTCTAAACAGCATATCAAAACTGCTATATTTGAATATATAGAAATTTTTTATAACAAACAACGTCACTATTAACTATTGCATTCTTGAGCATTTTGATTCATCATTCTCTTTGTGAAAAACATTCCAAACTTTCTCTCCACTTTTTCTGGGTAAGGTCAATATATACAAGATTATCACGATGTTTTGTCGCTATAACCCTTGCAAATTGAGCTCGCTTTTCTTCATTTCTTTCTTTATATCCGTAGGTCTTTTTTTCTTGTAAATCCAATATTTTTAAGTGCGCGGTGAATCATTTGTCGACTCCAGAGTTTGGCCATCTCTGACTGAGTCTTGCCACCATGGTTTTTTGCAAATTCGGTGAAGACATTCCAGTCGGTAATTTTATGCTACGCTTCCAGGCTTTTTTGACTGAAAATCTCCCGTTTCCTCACGCCTTTTCTGCCACTCATATAAAGTCGTTTTTCCAATTTTAAATCTCTTGGCAACAGTTGCTCTACTTTCTCCTTCATCCAATGCTTCCATTGCTTTTTTCCTTAAGTCGTAACTATACGCTGCTGGCATACAAACCCCTCTACCATAAATCCATTCTTACCTTATTTGGATTATTATGAGAAGAGCTATAACTCTATGGGAGGGAAGCAAAATCTGGGATTCGGCCTTAATGGCATTAGCGTCGCATCAGCTTCACCCTCCCTGTGAGGTATTTTAGCTCTAATGCCTCACATCATAAAGATACAAGTGTCAAGCTACTTGGATGACAGGGGAGGGAGGCACTGGGATGACAGGAGAAGGTAGTGGGAGACACCCTGACAACCGTCATCCCGCTGCTTGTTAGCGGGATCTAGAGATACCGCGAATGAATCGCGGCATGACGTAGGACTGCTTTCATTCCAGTGCTTGACACTGGAATCCAGCCTTTCTGCAATCTCATCGAAAACGTTGTAACCACTTTCTATGCTAGTTTGCTTGTGAGCAACCTGGATTCCAGTGTCAAGCACTGGAATGACACCGTTATAAAGGAACCAGTGTCAGCTACTTGAATGACACAGTCTTTGCTTAAACCCGTAACGTTCGTACATTTTGCTAAAAGTTCAAATATCAACATCATGCACGTTGAGTGCATTGCTATTAATAAAATCACGGCGTGGTTCAACTATATCACCCATTAGTATTGAAAATATGGAATCAGCTTCTTCACAATCTTTTATTTCAACCTTCAGTAAAGTTCTAGCCTCAGGATTTAACGTAGTATCCCATAGCTGATCAGCATTCATTTCACCAAGACCTTTAAATCTCTGCAGAGTTAAACCCTTTTTACCATAGTCCATTATTATTTTTGCAAGCGTACTTGGAGAAGTGATTCTTATTTCAGTTTCTTGTGACTTTAAAAATGAATCACCATTAAATAAATTACTTATACCATCAAGCAAACTTAATATGCTTTGCATATCTTTGCCTTCAAGCATACTAAGTGCAAATATATATTTGTCTGCCAATCCTTGAAACAATTTAGAGATGTGAATTTCTTTTTCTTCATCTTTTATTTCTACTTCCCAAGTGTATTCGCTGTACATTAATTTTAAATACTTTAATATCTCATCAGCCGATGATAGAGCATTCTTTTTGCTTAAAATTAGCAATGACTCTAGGAGATTTTGTGGTATTTCTCTATCATAATTTTTGCTAATATTAGAAATGCTAACGCATTTATTCAAAATAAGGCGCAAGTCGTTAAATTCTGTAGCTGTACCACTTAGTGTTAATCTTTTAACTGCTGAGTTTATTATATACTCTTCAAAAGTTTCGTCATCTTTAATATAAGTGTCTTTGGCATTCTTTGTAACTTTATAGAGGGGTGGCTGTGCTATGTATAAGTAACCTTTTTCAATAACTTCACGCATATGTCTAAAAAAGAAAGTTAGAATCAAAGTTCTTATATGTGAACCATCAACATCTGCATCTGTCATGATGATAATTTTATGATATCTAGCTTTTTCAATATCGAAGTGTTCACTCCCTATTCCAGCACCAATTGCAGTGATTAAAGAGCCTATTTCTGCAGATGAAAAAATACGATCTAAACTTACACGTTCTACGTTTAGAATTTTTCCTCTTAAGGCAAGCACTGCTTGTGTTTTACGATTACGCCCCTGCTTTGCAGTACCACCTGCTGAATTACCCTCTACTATAAATAATTCCGATAACTCAGGAGCTTTTTCCTGACAATCAGCAAGCTTTCCTGGCAGAGTTGCAATATCAATATTGTTTTTGCTTTTAACTAGCTCGCGCGCTTTTCTTGCAGCTTCTCTTCCTTTTGCTGACCTGATTGCTCTTTCTACTATGCTTGCTGCCAATTTGGGATCAGTTTCAAGGATTGTGCTCAATTTATCAGAAACTATACTTTCTACAACTGCACGTGCTTCAGAACTAACTAGTTTATCTTTTGTTTGTGAAGAAAACTTAGGATCAGGCATCTTAAGAGATAAAACACAAGTTAAACCTTCTCTAACGTCCTCTCCAGTTAAATTTACTTTTGCTTTCTTTAAAAACCCTTCATTAGTTGCATAGGTATTGATACATCTAGTTAGTGCAGATCTAAATCCTGCCAAATGCGTACCACCATCTCGTTGCCGTATATTATTAGTGAAACACAACATATTCTCATAGTAGGAATCATTCCATTCCATCGATATTTCCAAGCTGATGCCAAGATCGTCTGCATCTCCTTTCATACTGGCAATTTTAGTTACATGTGTCTTATTCTTATCTAAATACTGCACAAAATTTGCTGTACCAAAATTGTCTTTAGATTGATTGCTCTGATTGAAATGAGATTCTGTATATGGTTCATTGCGCAGATCACGTAAAGTAATGTCGATATTTGAATTTAAAAATGCTAATTCTCTTATACGACTTTCAAGCGTTGAGTAACTGAAATTAATGCCATTAAAAGTCTCTGTTGATGGCATGAACGTGACTTTAGTTCCTCTTTTGTTTGTATTTTCGTTGACTACCTTTAAAGGTTCAATAGACTCACCATCTTCAAAACGCATAAAGTGTTCTTTCTTATTGCGCCAAATAGTTAATTCCAACCAGCTTGATAATGCATTCACAACTGAGATTCCAACACCATGTAATCCCCCAGAAACTTTATAGGTATTACTGTCAAATTTACCACCAGCATGGAGTTGAGTCATTATTACCTCTGCTGCTGATATTCCTTCTTCTTCATGAATGTCAGTTGGAATGCCACGACCATTGTCGGTTACTGATACTGAACCATCTTTATTTATGCTAACTTCAATTTTATCACAATATCCAGCTAAAGATTCATCTATTGCGTTGTCAACAACCTCATATACCATGTGATGCAAGCCAGATCCATCGTCAGTGTCACCAATGTACATACCTGGACGTTTCCTTACAGCATCAAGACCCCTTAAGATTTTTATTGCATCGGCATTATAACTATTTTCCATGGTATTGCTTCATTTATGAATGTAAATTAATATTACATTCATATATGCTGATTAGCAACATTTTTAAACTGATAACCCATATTAAAAGCACAATTTTACGAATGTTTATTTTTGAAAACAGCAAATAGTGTCATTCCAATGTGTCTTCCCGATGGAGATTAAATTATAACGCTCATGCAGTTGCGTGTTCGACTAATTAACAGAAAAATCTATAATTCAGTTTACGTATTTTCTGATCTCAGCCAAAATCTTATCAGATTGACTTTCGTCTGAATTTAAATCAGCTGCAAAGTGTGTAACATATTTTCCTCCAGGGCCAATAAGGTACATTATTGAAGAATGGTTGATTTCTTCTTCTCCACCAACTTTGCTAGCATATACTTTATACTTTGCAATTACTTCGTCTATTTTTTCTCTTTCACCAGTTAACATTTGTATTCTGTGGTCAAATTGCTGCTGAAATTCTTTAAGTCTTTCCGTGCTATCGCGCTCAGGATCAACTGTGATAAAAAATGTTTGTAGCTTGTTGTTAGTTTTCTCATCTAACCTTGCAAGTGTTTCTGAAATTATCCCAAGGTTCATAGGGCAAATTCTTTTGCATGAGGAAAACCCAAAGAAAATCATCATGTATTTATCTTTAAAATCACTACTGCGCAGGATCTGTCCGTCCTGATTAATTAAAGAAAAATCTCCGCCTATCTTAACTTCTGCGTTGTGAATCGCTGCTGGGGCAAATATGCCTTTTTTAGTGAAATAACAATAACCTAAAAAAACAACTGCTAATGCTGCTAGCACATTAGATAACAATCTTATAAACCTTACCATTAGGGTGCTCTCAGTAAAATTAAATTGTATCTTTATTAGTTGACCTATTCAATATATTTATTCCAAAGTGTATTGTTAATTTTGTCTAACAGTTTCTTATGTTCATCAATTTCTTCACTATTTGGTGAATGTTCTCTGGGAGTTAGATTACGCACTTTATGCTGAACGAATGTAGAGTTACTGTCCTGATTGCATTGATTATCAAACAGAAAGGTTTGTAACCCTCCTGTAAGTTCAACATATACCTTTGCAAGCAATTGAGCATCAACTAGTGCTCCGTGCAATTCTCTATTCTCTAGCGATATATCAAAACGCTTACATAATGCATTCAAAGAAGCAGGTGATCCTGCGAATTTTTTCCTCGCAAGAGGTAATGTATCTAGCACTCTATCTGAGGAAATTAACCCAGCATTCAGCTTGCTTAGCTCCATGTTAAGGAACTTAACATCGAATTCAGCGTTGTGAATTACCAAAATATCATTAGATATAAAGTCAAGAAATTCAAGTGCAACATTTGAAAATAATGGTTTATCTTCTAAAAATTCTTCACTAACACCGTGAATCTTAAACGAGTGATAAGGTATATCTCTTTCTGGGTTAAGGTACCGATGGAATACTTTACCTGTTGGAATGCGGTTAATTAATTCCACACACCCTATTTCAATAATTCGATGACCAGATTCAGTGTCAAGACCTGTCGTTTCAGTGTCAAGTACTATTTCGCGTAGCTTGCTTTCCATTTCAAAAAAAACTCATCTTACTTGTCATTTGTCTTATCGTTACTTGTCTTTTTATAGTGAATAGAAACAAGCAACCAGCTTGGGTCTGATGAATTAACATTTTTTTTGAATTGCCATACATCCTCAACTTTATTAATGGTGGATGTACTACCTGATATGATATCCCCTTTATTATTCTTAACGAAGTTAATTTGCTCTGAAAGGAAATATACTGCAATAAACACTGCGTTTTTTACTAGCTTTATTTCTAAAATCTTTTGTGAAACAATAGAAACAATTATAGACTCGTGCACCTCTTTACGATGTTTAATCTTCTCTGCAAAATTATCATATAAGTCTTTATCGAGAAGTGGTTTTAACTGAGACAAATTTCCTTGATTGAAACATTTTATTATTAATTCAAAAGCTATGCTTGAACCTTCTATAAAGTGGGAAATAGAAAAATCTTTGTTTTTTTTTAATATTTGTTTATAAGTAAATTTTATTGAATTTTCATCATTGCTATCAATGTAACCCTCAATGTTTTCTACTACATCTTCTCTACTTCGGCTTACATCCAATACATTAGTTAGCTTTTTTAGGTTGAGGTTGGCTGACCTTCCTAAAGAATTATACAAACGTGAAAAAATGAACGCCGCTAATAAAGCATATATTACAAGCTCTATCATAGTAACTCAACTCCTTGGCATATAAAGTATCCGAACATTATTAATTATTAATGAAAATATGTTTTTCATATCAACTTATAATCAGGTTTGCTATTCGTTTGTAAATGAATATATTATATAAGAAAGTATTAAATATCTCAACTTAATTAAAGGAGACGTAAGAAATGCCACAACAAAAAATGAGAATTCACGGTCAATATGTTAAAGATCTATCATTTGAGAATCCGAATTCGCCATTCCTTTCTTCTAGTAAAGCTCCAGATATTAATGTAATGGTTAATATCAATTCAGCAAAATTAGAAGGGACGAAAAACAAAGAAGAAGTGAATGAAGAAAAATCTTTTCATGAAATTACTTTGCATATAGAAGTCAAAGCAACGGTAAAAGATGAAGGCATAAAAGATGGTGTAGCTTTCATTTGTGAGACGAAATATTGTGGCATTTTTTCAATAGAAAATTTAAAAGAGTTGAGTGAGGAAGAGGTAAGACAAGCTTTGTTTATTGGCGGACCTACTTTTCTTTTCCCTTTTGCAAGAGAAATAATTGCAAGAGTTACAAGTAGTGGTGGATTTCCCCCACTGATGCTAGATCCTATAGATTTTGAAACTATGTATGAGCAGCAAGGTCAACAACAAAAAAGTAACGGTAGTAATTCCAATTTTAACTAATATAGTGTGATAGGATGAACAATTCTTTAAACGCAAAAACGACTTTAAACATTGACGGGAAGTCATACAACTATTTTAGCCTAAGTAGTGCTAGTGAATTTTTAGGGACAGATGTAACTAAATTGCCCTGCTCACTTAAGGTGCTGCTTGAAAATTTATTGCGTAATGAAGATGGAGTAAACGTAAAGCTGGATGACATAAGAGTACTAGCAGACTGCGTTAATAAACACACTAATCACGAAATTAGCTATAAACCAGCAAGGGTGTTGATGCAAGATTTTACAGGGGTTCCTGCTGTTGTTGATTTAGCTTCAATGCGGAGTTATGTCAAGAAAAATGGAGGAAGCCCGAGCAACATAAATCCTTCTGTACCGGTTGATCTTGTGATTGACCATTCTGTTCAAGTAGATAGTTATGGAAGTGTTTCCGCATTCAGTAAGAATGTTGAGTTAGAAGTAAAAAGAAATTTGGAGAGATATCAATTTTTAAAGTGGGGAGAATCGTCCTTCACAAATTTTAGAGTAGTGCCGCCTGGCACAGGGATTTGCCACCAAGTGAATCTTGAATATTTAGCGCAAGTTGTGTGTAATAATGATGGAGTCATATATCCTGATACTTTAGTTGGTACTGACAGCCATACTACAATGATTAACGGGTTATCAGTCCTTGGTTGGGGTGTTGGAGGCATAGAAGCTGAGTCTGTGATGCTTGGTCAACCAATTAGTATGGTGATTCCAGAAGTAGTTGGATTTAAATTAATTGGCAGATTGTCGGAAGGAGTAACTGCGACCGATTTAGTGCTGACGGTTACCAATATCCTAAGAACAAAAGGCGTTGTTGGTAAGTTTGTAGAATTTTATGGTGATGGTTTAGATTATTTATCTTTGGCAGATAGAGCCACTATAGCAAACATGGCCCCGGAGTATGGCGCAACTTGTGGATTTTTTCCAATTGATCAAAAAACGCTAGATTATTTAAGCTTAACCGGAAGGCCAGAAAAGCTGATTAAGCTAGTTGAGGCTTATGCGAAAGAGCAAGGACTGTGGCGTAGCAATAATGAGTTAGCATTTTTTGACACACTAGAACTTGATTTATCAAGCGTGAAGCCAGTAATGGCTGGTCCCAAAAGACCACAAGATAAAGTTTTTCTTTCACAAGTGGCAGAGTCTTTTTCTAAATCATTTTCAGTTAATGAGTCAAAGGAAAACGATAAACTCCAAGATGGAAGTGTAGTTATTGCAGCAATAACAAGCTGCACTAATACCTCAAATCCAAGTGTGATGATTGCTGCAGGTCTTGTAGCTCGTAATGCAATTAAACTTGGATTAAAATCAAAGCCTTGGGTTAAAACTTCTCTTGCTCCAGGGTCACAAGTTGTAACAGAATATTTAGAAAAGTCTGGATTGCAGGTAGATCTAAATGCTCTGGGCTTTAATTTAGTTGGATATGGTTGCACAACTTGCATTGGGAATTCTGGTCCACTTAATAAAGATATAGAAGATGGCATTAAAAACAAAAACTTAACCGTTGCTGCAGTTTTATCTGGTAATCGTAACTTTGAAGGAAGAATTCATCCGTTAGTCAAAGCTAATTACTTGGCATCTCCGCCACTTGTTGTTGCATATGCACTTGCTGGTACTGTGCAAATTGATCTGACAAAAGATTCAATATGCAAAGATAAGAATGGAAATGATGTCTATCTCAAAGATATATGGCCAACAAACAATGAAATCGAAGATTGTGTTAAAAGTGTGGTAACACGTGAGATGTTCATACAAAAGTATAAGGATGTTTTTTCTGGTGATGAACATTGGCGAAAGATAAAGTGTGAAAAAAGTGAAATCTATAATTGGGATGCAAATAGCACTTACATACAAAATCCGCCCTATTTTGATAATTTATCACCTAAAAATAATAAAATCGATATAAAAGGTGCACAAATATTGGCAATGTTTGGCGATAGCGTAACCACTGACCACATTTCCCCTGCTGGAAATATTGCCTCAAGTAGTCCTGCAGGTATATATTTAAAAAATCTTGGAATTGAGCCACAGGACTTTAATTCGTATGGGTCTCGTCGTGGTAACCACAATGTAATGATGCGTGGGACTTTTGCTAACATTAGAATAAAAAATGAAATGGTAAGCATCGAAGGCGGCTATACAAAATATATTCCTTCTCAAGAAACTATGTCGATTTTTGATGCAGCAATGCGCTACAAGGAAGCTCTCATCATTGTGGCAGGAAAGGAGTATGGCACAGGTTCAAGTAGGGATTGGGCAGCAAAGGGTACTTTATTGTTGGGGGTTAAAGTTGTCATTGCAGAAAGCTTTGAGCGTATACATAGGTCCAACTTGGTCGGCATGGGTGTTCTTCCACTTATATTCCAAAATGGAATAACCAGAAAGATATTTGATGGTAGCGAGGTAATAAGCATAAAAGGTGAAATAGTGCCAGGTGGAAATCTAGAATGCATCATCAAAAGAAAGGATAATTCAAAGCAATCAATTCAACTCAAATGCTGTGTACAAACCGCAACTGAGACTAAATACTTGATGTGTGGTGGAGTGTTGAGCTACATACTTGCACAATCTTTTTGATTTAGTGAAGTTATTGCATGGACTTCTTTTAGCCAGCCCTGATCCCTTTGTAAATAGCAATTTGCTCTGCGCAAAGTTATGATATAATTTCACCATACATATGGTGTCGGAGTATTTTTTGGAGATAATTATATATGATAAGCTCTATACAAGAACCTAACGAATTGAGAAAACGTTTACAAGGATTTTATCGTACTGATGAAAAGAGTTATATACGTTATCTTGTAGAAAAAGCAGAGCTTTCGGCTGATTCAAAAAATAGAATTTATAATATTGCAAAACAAGTTATTGAAAAAATCAAACACAATAAATTAAGTATTGTAGATTCCTTTATGCAGCAATACTCGCTTTCCAATGATGAAGGAATAGCATTGATGTGCCTTGCTGAATCGCTACTTAGAATACCAGATGATTATACAATAGACGAGCTAATCAAAGATAAAATTGCCAATCAAGAATGGAGTAAATATTTAGGATATTCTTCTTCATTGTTCGTCAATGCTTCCACGTGGAGTTTAATGATAGGTAGCAGTATATTGAGAGACAATGAAGGCGATTCGAAGTTCTATTACGCAATTTCTAAGTTACTTAAGAATTTAGGAGAACCGATCATTCGCAAAGCAGTAAAACAAGCAATGTCTATGCTTGGTAATCATTTTGTTGTTGGAGAAACCATAGAAGAAGCTTTAAGGTACGCAAAACTAGATGACAATAGTAAGTTTTTATACTCTTTTGATATGCTTGGTGAAGCTGCTCACACAGCTGAGGATGCAGAAGAGTATTTTAATTCATATATGCATTCAATAAAAGCTATAGGTGAATCCACTGAAATAAATGATTGTTTTAAATCCCATGGAATTTCAATCAAACTTTCTGCTTTACACCCACGTTATGAATTCAGCCAATTTGACCGAATTGCTGGTGAGATATTCACTAAGGTTTTAGAGCTCTGCCGCGAGGCAAAAAAATACAACATTTCATTATGCATAGATGCAGAAGAATCAGAAAGGCTTGAAATTTCCTTAATCTTGTTTGAACAATTACGGCTTGATGAATCACTTTCTGAGTGGGAAGGGCTTGGCTTGGCTGTGCAAGCATATCAAAAGAGCGCTTTATCTGTTCTTGACTTTGTTGAAGATGTTGCTATCCGATCAAAGCACAAAATTATGTTGAGGCTTGTAAAAGGTGCATATTGGGATTCAGAAATCAAGCGTACGCAAGAATTGGGATTAAATGATTACTCAGTATTTACAAGAAAAAGCTATACTGACGTATCTTACCTCGTGTGCGCACAGAAACTTTTGAGTAAACCAAACAGCTTTTACCCATGCTTTGGAACTCATAACGTCTATACTTTTGCTTCTATCATGGAACTTGCTGATAAAAACCACCCTGGATTTGAATTTCAACGCTTACATGGAATGGCAAAAGACTTATATGATTATGCAATGTCAGAGCTTGCAACAAATGTTAGCTGTCGTGTCTACGCACCCGTTGGGGAACATAGTGACTTGTTGCCTTATCTTATAAGACGTCTTCTTGAAAATGGAGCTAATAGTTCGTTTGTTAATCAAATAAGTGATCCTAACGTTAAAATCGATGAGTTAATTTCAGATCCACTGGAAAAAGCTATAAATTTTAATTATGAGCCTCATCCAGGCATTCCATTACCACAAGATATTTTGGGACCAGAAAGAAAAAATTCTTTGGGAATGGATATTAGTGATTCTGTGATAGTCTCACAATTTGCAGATGATATAAAGGGTTTTAGTGAAAAAAAGTGGCAAGTTGGACCAATAATTGATGGAAAAGCACTATTTGATAGTGCTGAATTTATCGAAGTAGTGAATCCTGCACATTTAGAAAATGTAATTGGAGAAGTGTCAAATACAACAAGTGTTCAAGCTTTAAACGCTCTTGAAATAGCACATAATGCTTTTACTGAATGGCAGAATGTTTCAGCAGTAGAGCGCGCTAAATGCCTTGAAAAAGCTGCAGATTTGCTTGAAGAAAGGATGAAAGAGTTGATTTACATTCTGATCGTAGAAGCAGGAAAAATTTTATCTGATGCAATAGCGGAAGTAAGAGAGGCAGTGGATTTCTTACGTTACTACGCAACGATAGCAAAAAATGAACTGAGCGACTGGAGAAAATTGCCAGGGCCAACAGGTGAAGATAACTTCATCTTTTTTGAAGGCAGAGGAGTTTTCTTATGCATATCACCGTGGAATTTTCCGCTCGCTATCTTCATTGGGCAGGTTTCAGCTGCACTTGCAGCAGGTAATGCAGTGCTGGCAAAACCGGCAGAGCAAACGCCGATTATTGCCTATGAAGCTGTTAAGATACTACATGAAGCTGGGATATCAAAAAATGTGTTGCACCTCATTCCTGGGGATGGTGGATATTTAGGCAAAATATTAGTTCCAGACAATAGAATTTCCGGTGTAGCTTTTACTGGTTCAACACAAACCGCTCAAATAATTAATAGAATGCTTGCAAATAGGGATGGTCCTATTGTGCCATTTATTGCTGAAACTGGCGGATTAAATGCTATGATTGTTGATAGCTCTGCTCTCTTAGAGCAAGTGACTACGGATGTTTTGCTTTCTGCGTTTCGCAGCGCTGGCCAACGCTGTTCTGCGCTTAGAGTGCTGTTTATTCAAGAGGACATAGCAGAGAAGCAGATAAAAATGATATGCGGTGCAGCGCAAGAACTCAAGATTGGTGACCCAATACAACTTAGTACTGATATTGGTCCAATAATTGATAAAGCATCTATCGATATGCTCACTCAACATACGCAAAAAATGTCAGAGGATAAAGATTCAAATCTGTTATTTAAAGTACCCATGGATACAAATTCTCATAATGGTTATTTCTTTCCTCCATATATTTATGAGATACAAAAAATTTCGCAATTAAAGCAAGAAGTATTTGGTCCTATTTTACATATCATACGTTTTAACAAGTCACAATTAAATGAAGTTATAAGTGATATAAATAGTACTGGATATGGGCTTACGTTTTCTTTGCAGAGTCGTATACAAAGTCAAATTGACACTATAAGTAAAAAAATATCAGTTGGAAATGTCTACATCAACCGTAACCAGATAGGTGCAGCAGTTGGGATACAACCATTTGGTGGTAGAGGACTATCTGGCACTGGGCCAAAAGCTGGTGGTCCTCATTATTTACAGCGTTTTTCTACAGAAAAAGTTGTAAGTGTTAACACTACAGCATTTGGTGGTAACACTACACTTATGTGTTTGGATTAATTTGCGGGCCCTAATTTTTCTTACCCCTAAACTAGACGTTCGTGCAGTTATGTACACAGCGCTAAAATCCGAAAAGGACCAGCTCATGCACTGAAATAAATCGTATCCGTTCAGCCAATGGCGTCAACTTAAGAACTTTCATTAGCAAACTCTCCTAAAGACATGATGGCGTTTAGGCTTATCTACTTTATTGCGGCTGTCCCGGTCGGATTTTAACTTTAGCGCGTATACTTAAAAAGGGCTTGAAAGTTTTTTGGCGCAATAAGTACCTGATAGAGTTTCTGCCTCATTACACCAAATAAAACTGAAAAATTTAAACGATACTCAGTAATTTGATCTGGGTTCCAAGGCCCTTGTGCATCACATATATGAAGCGATAATATATTGCACATGACCAAGTTTGCCCAAAATTCTTGTAATACAGCCTCTCCAGAAAAATTCTCTAACTCTGCTCCTACTTTGAGTCGTTTATAGCACTCCTCTATGTGCCACCTTAACACATAAGCTTTGCTCCAAAGTCTCGGTCAAAAACTCTGTTTCTCAGTTGGCTAATGTCAGCACTATAACTCTTACTTTCTGTCCTTTCATTTTATTTTTTAGCTTTTCATTTTCTAATATAAAATCAAAATCTAATTCGCCAGCGTTCCCATAGCTTACTATAATTTCTTTTTTGCAAGCGAAAAATAAAATCTACTTCCAAATCATAATGCTGCTGAATGAATTTTACTGAAGACGATCATAGATAAATAATAATTTCTCTTGATTTAATAAACGCATTTGAGTGATAACTTCGGGTAATTGCTCTGCCGCCAACGTTTGTTCACCTATATTCCAAGCTGCAAGACGAGCACTACAAATTAGCGAAGTACACAAATCAACAAACAAATTGCCAATGGTGCCTGTTGTTCCATTTGGTTCAAACTCGGATACAATTTCCCCAGAGCTGGGTAATCTCATACCAGAACCATCTGCTGCAATAAGTCTATAGCCTCTCCAACTCAGGTTCATCCTGATAGGCTGTTTGGATGCTTAAATTCTTGAAAGCCTGTATGGCAAATCTTATACCTTGCTTTAGAAAAAGCTTGCTTTGAGGGTACATGTCAATGGCTCCATAAGTTCACATTCTATTCCCAAACTTTTTTTAACTAACTTTAAAATCATAGAAAATACTGTCGAAAAAGGAAGTTTTCTTGTTCGTGTAAAACTCAACACAATGGATTTTCTGAAAAGTTTTCGAGTATATTATATTTTTAATTTGTAGAATAAGGTTTTTTCCTTTTTGCATATTTCACCTAAAAAGGACACATTTTAGACTTCTTTGTTGAAATAAAACAGAAACAAAAGTGCTGTCCCTTGCACTCTTTGGATAATTTAATGATAAAAAATTTAGAGAGAAATTTTATACACTATCGCTGATATTTTTCCTTAAGTTGACGCCATTGTGTGAACGGTTACGGTTTCCCGTCTTCACCATGCTATATAGAAAAAAGTCTGGATTCCAATTTGCATGACAATATGGAGTATCTGCTTCTTTCATCCCAGTGGGATCTTTTATTCCATTTTATCAACAGTTTGTTTTGCAGTATCAAACAATTTTAATCCTATAATCCCGAATGTAACTAAAATAAAGCATATTACTTCGAATAAATTAACTGGTTCATCAAATAGGTAAACTCCAAGTATCGAAGCTCCTATAGCGCCCACTCCAGTCCAAATTGCATAGCATACTCCGATAGGTATAGAACGTGTAGCGAGCGAAAGTAAATATGTACTAAGAGCCATGGAGAGTATGCTAATTATTGATGGTACGAGATGAGTAAATCCATAACTATGCTTAAGTGTTATGACCCAGAACACTTCAATTAGTGACGATAAGAGTAAATATATCCAATTCATGCATAAATTTTTAGGTTTAAATAGAGAGCTTCAGCCCTATGCTTCCTATTACAATTAAAACGATACATAAAACTTGAGATAAATTAATATTCTCTGTGAAAGTGGTTGCACCAATTATAGTTATTCCAATTGTGCATATTCCAGAGGAAACTGCATAGCATACCCTAATAGGTAGAAAGCATGCTGCAAGAGATAAAAAGTAAATGCTAATGATCATAATTACCAATGTTGCAATCGAAGGCACAACTTTAGTAAAACTGTTACTAAACTTTAGCGTTACAGCCCACAGTATCTCTAGGATACTAGACAGCAACAAATACAACCAGCACATTTTCGTAACATTTCAATCTTGTATTGTAACAGAAATTGTTAGTTAAAACTACACTAAAGTGCAATAGATCTCTCTTTCGGAATTGCTTTAATATCAAACTTAAAACAACATCCTAAAAAACTTTTCTACGAAATTCAATTCCTGCACGTCATTTGCTGCATAAAGTGGTGTAGTTTGTTGCTCAATACCTGGTATTTCTACAAAAACTTTGCCCACTTCTTGACCTTTTTTAATGGGTGCAGGTATCATATCTTTATATTCAATACGCACCTTAATTTGGTCATGCAATTTGCGGTTGTAAGTTATGGTAACATCGTTTGCAACTGTAATAGGCACTTTTCTATCTTTTCCATAGAGAACATTTACTTCCTCAACTACGCTGTCTTTAACGAATATTTTCTTAGTGTTAAAATGATTTAAGGAGTATTGTATCAATCTTTTTGCTTCTTCTATTCGCTCTTTCTCAGTGTTTAAACCATTTACGACAGCAAAAATTCTCCTATCATTTCGTTTTGCAGATGCTACAATGCCGTAACCACCAGCATTTGTATAACCGGTTTTTAAGCCATCAACCCCAATATCGTGAAAAAGTAGAAGATTTTTATTCTTTTGTACAATTTCATTATATGTCAAATATTGTTCGGAAAATAAATCATAATATTCAGGAAAATCGGTGAAAATCCTTTTTGCCAGCATTACCAAGTCTTTTGCGTTCATAAAATGATCTTCATCTGGCCACCCGCTTGAGTTGACAAAATGACTGTCATTCAGATTCAAATTTTGTGCAACTTCATTCATTTCAGCCACAAAATTCTCTTCTGATCCTGCAATGCCCTCGGCTAGTGTTATGCAGGCATCATTGCCTGAGACTATTGTAATTCCTTCAAGTAATTCCCTCACCGTAACGGATTGACCTTCTTTCAAAAACATGGAAGAGCCTCTCCTTTCCCACGCTTTTCTACTTACTCGAAATTTATCCTCCATGTGTATTATTCCAGCTTTTAGATAATCGAAGGCTATATATAAAGTCATTAGCTTGCTCATTGAAGATGGGGCCATTTTTTCATCAGAATTATGGTCAAAAATGAATGAGTCTGAAGCTAAATCTAAGACTACTGCTTGCTTTGCTTTGGTTCTAAACTGGTATGAGTATGAAGAAAAAGGAAGTATAAAAACTAATAGCAAAATTACCAATCTGCTTAACATATCTATAATTTTAAATTTATAGTGTACTAATTAATAGTATAATTTTACAGGGGCATTTCAATAGATCTCTTGCATAAAAATTCCTTGACAAACCTCGCCAGTCCCCTTATCATGAAACTGAAGCTATTTATTTATCTTCTCTGTACAGATTAAATGACAAAAAAACTCACGTATCTGGCGTCTCATGTTTAATTTTTTGCACTATGTGCACCTTATGTCTTTATCAAATTTCTGGGTTTTTACCTAATATAAGCTAAAATGCGCTTATAAAGCATTTAAAACATAAAAAAACGCCAACTTAAAAAATGGATAGTGAATAACTAGCTACCCCAGGGCTTCTTTTGCCTTTTTTTTCGTTTGGTAAATTTCTTAATGTTTATAGCTAAACGACAATCGTCATCCCGCTACGTGTTAGCGGGATCTCTTGTTAGCGGCTGAGATACCGCGAATGAATCGCGGTATGACGGTTTGCGACGGCGTGACGATAAGCTCGTCATCCCGCTACGTGTTAGCGGGATCTATGTTAAGGTATGGCGGTTAAATAAGGGATCTATGTTAAGAGATACCGCGAATGAATCGCGGTATGACGGTTCGTGACGGTATGACGGTTCGCGGTGACATGACGATAAGCTCGTCATCCCGCTACGTGTTAGCGGGATCTATGTTAAGGTATGGCGGTTAAATAAGGGATCTATGTTAAGAGATACCGCGAATGAATCGCGGTATGACGGTTCGCGGCGGGATTCCAGTGTCTGGGCACTGGGATGACAGGAAAAGGGGCTACTTGGATGACAGCAGATCACCTCTTCACAAAAATTTTATCAGTAATACGCATATCAATAATACTCCAATCGCTGAAAGTAAAATCAGTTGTATTGTGTAAGTGGTTTAAATAGTCCCATGCACTATAAGGGTTATCTTCAGGCAGTTTTACTGTGGAATCGTTATCAAGTATGATATTCCATCTTCTATTCCCTATATAAGCAAAAGAAGAAATGTGGTCTCTTAATTGAGTTTTACTCTCCAACACATCTCTAACAAATTCTAGGTTTGATAACGAGTTTTGTCCTTTAATTACAACAAGATCATCTACTAGATAGTCATCTACGATCACTTTACCTTCAAAATCAATTACCGAGGTTTTGTTATTATCTTTCCAGAGAGCAAACGGTTTATGCTCATCTATATTAATGTGTAGAGTATTGGGCAAAATTCTGTGAACTCTTACGTGTTTTATCCACCTGCTTACGGATTGTATGTTACCGGCAAGTTTTGAAAGTGATATATACAGGATAGGTTGCGTTCTATCTGTCAAACTTAGAATATCCTTTTTGTTTGTAAATTTATTGCCGCTCACGACTACTTCGTCGATTGAAAATCCACTACTGAGTAATAAACTAGATAGGCAGTCATTATACCAAGTAAAGTAGTAATTAAATCGATTTATTATTTTATCAAGTGAGCTGTAAAGTATTAGCGTAAGAAAAAGTGCTGTGATAATAACCAAGGCACACTTACGCAAAAAACTCCTTTGGCTTCTAGTAATACTGCTCAACATGACTTAAATCCCTAATATTTTTGTGCTGCAAACTATCTTCAATAATAATTTTAACTAATTCATTAAAATTGATTCCTTTTGCCAATTTTGCAATTTCTGGCACTAACGATAACTCAGTAAACCCAGGATGTGTATTAATCTCAAGCATTTTTAAAGTGTTATTTTTGGGATTATAACGGAAATCTGAGCGGGAAATAGTTTTGCATCCTAAAAATTGATGAACTTTCAGTGCGTGTTCCAAGGTCATTTTATATATATTGTTAGGAATTTCAGCGGGAAATATATGTTCTGCAAATCCATCTGTATACTTTGCTTCATAATCATAGAATTTATTTTTTGGTCGTACTTCTATAGTGCCAATTGCTTCATCCAGCAATACAGCAGTATGTAACTCTATGCCCGGTATGTATTCTTCTACGATCATCTTTTCCATTATAGTAGAACTATTATCTTTCAGTTCTAAGTAATCCTCGTGCGAGAAAATTATGTACACTCCAATACTTGAACCTTCATTAATTGGTTTTAAGACGTACGGATAATCGATTTTAATATTATTTTTTAGTAGATCTTCTCGGCTAATTACATAACCTTTTGGAGTGTCGATACTAAGGGACCGAAATATATGCTTTGACATCACTTTATTCATAGCAACAGCAGAAGCCATAACTCCTGAGTGTGTATATTTTATACCTAAAATCTCCAATAAACCTTGAATGCAGCCATCTTCACCATAAGGTCCATGCAGAGCGATAAAAGCAAGGCCCGAATTAATTTTTCTAAGCTTTTCAGCAATGTTACTGTCAACATCTATTTCTATTGCATTATATGAAAGGCTATCGAGCGCCTTCTTTACTGCTTTTCCGCTCATAAGCGATATTTCTCTCTCACAAGAAAACCCACCACTTAAAATTGCTATAGTTGGAACCATAAGCATTCTATGTTTTACTATATAGCATATATAATGGTTACATTAAGCTTATTAAATACCTACTTTGGCTAACTATAAGACCTTCTTACTTTCCTTTAAGCACTTTTTTTATCCACTTCAAATAGCGTGCTCGGCAACGGTACTGGCGTGTTTGCTGCACCTTTATACTGTTCACAGACAAGCTTTTCTAAATCCTCAGCAGATTGTTCTTTTGCTTCTTCTTTTTTCACTACTCCACTAGTTACTAAATCAATTAAGGCTGTAGTGTGTATTATCATTCGATTATTTAGCTCAAATATCTTTTTTGTATCAAGTGAGGGGTTTCTAATTAAGGCAGATAGTGCATGCATATATTTGTCTATATCAGAAAGACTTTTGCTTGTATCATAGTTGCTAACTAATATATATTCCTTCAAACGCTCAATTTCTTCTGGAGTAAACTTGTAAACTTCATCAAGTTTCCTTATTAAAGATATAGTAAGTATTCTACTTAGAACTCTTAATTATCTAATAAATTGTACTCCTTCTCCTTCAGGATAAGACATTTCTTCCTTTTTATATTTCTTGAATAATTCTTGATCATAAGACTTCTTAAAATCTGACATTATTGCCAATGCTAACTCTTTTGAACCTAACTTATAAGCTTCGTTGAAGCTGCTTGCGTTGGCATCTTGTGCACCGCCTGCAGTAATTCCACAACTCCAAGAAATCTTTTTAAACAAGCTATAATACTCTTTTATCATCTCTTCCAGCAATATTTTAATATCATCTTCGGTTAACTTTACTGTTGATAATAGATCACATGTTTTTTCAAGATTACCGTTCGCTTGAAAAAGTAACCCTTCAATCTTTTTAATGGTTTCTCTTTTATTTATACTCATAACTTACCCCCAAGATTTAATGCTAACAGCTAGTTTTATAATCAAATATTTCAAAAGTCAATAAGCCTTTTTCCTTAATCCTTAAATTAATCGATACTAATTTATCAGCATAACAACTTAGATAACGCAACTATTTTCAGCAACCAAAAACAATAACCCTGAAATACAAAAAGTTTCTTTTCCTTCAGCAGTATTATTCTAAATTTTCCTCAAAATAAGTTGTTTTATCCTTTTTTTCCTTATACTCTTCTGCTGTATAGAGAGGTTGCTTCTTAGCTGTGATATTTGGCCATTTTTGTGAGTATTCTACGTTTATGTTGTAAAATGATTTGAAGATTTTTTGTTCACTGTTCAGTAACTCTTCATCTAGTTCTAAAATATCTTTTATGGAATCATCAGTTACAATTGCATCTACTGGACACTCAGGTATGCACACTCCGCAATCAATACATTCATCTGGGTTAATCACGAGCATGTTTTTACCTTCATAGAAGCAGTCAACGGGACATACTTCCACACAGTCCGTATATTTACATTTTATGCATTTATCTGTAACAAAATGCGTCATAAAACACTGTATATTTGCATTATCTTGGGTACACTAAATTGATAAGAAATTCAAGCCTTTTATGAAGATAAATAAATTGAACAACAAAGAATTAGAAGTATGGTTAAGCTTGGCTAGAACTATAGGACCAACAAAGTTTTTTAGTATACTAAGAACACATGGATCGCTAGATGAGGTGCTAAAATATCTCAATAGGGTGGCTAATAATAAGGTGTATGGCATTCAAGATGCACGAGAAGAAATCAATAATGCAGAAAGAATTGGAGCTAAAATTATACCCGCATGTGACCCAGATTACCCTGATCTTTTAAGAAATATCTCTAGTTGTCCTCCTGTAATAACTGCGCTTGGTGATATATCATTATTAAGCCGTGAGATAATTGCAATAATCGGTGGGCGTAACTCTTCAATGAATGGAAGAAATTTTGCCAATAAGTTGGCACTTGATTTAAGCGAAGCTGGTTTTGTTATCGTTTCTGGACTTGCAAAAGGAATCGATACTGCAGCAAACAGTGTAATATACAAAAATCATCCCACTATTGCTGTTACAGCAAGCGGAATTGATGTGGTGTATCCAAAAGAGAATTTTGATCTATACAAAAAAATCACTGGGAACGGTGGGTTAGTAATTACTGAGCTTCCATTTGCTACTAAACCAAAGCCTCAGTATTTTCCTCAGAGGAATCGAATTATATCTGGCCTATCGCTAGGTGTTGCAGTGATTGAAGCATCGAAACGTTCTGGCTCTCTAATAACAGCAGATTTTGCTTTAAATCAAGGGAGAGAGGTGTTTGCAGTTTCTGGTTTCCCTTTAGATTCACGCTGTAGTGGTAGTAATTATTTAATTAAAAACGGTGCTAAGCTTATCGAATCCGCTGATGACATAATAGAGAGTATTAGGTTTAGTCTACCTCCGCAGCAAAAAAAACTATTTGATGTTGAGCACTATGCTGTTAACCAAAAACAAGAAAAATTACAACAGGCAAAATCTGTTATAGTTGATCATATTAACTCTGTACCTGTTGATATAGATGAACTTATATTAGCAAGCGGACTTTCTACCAACATAGCTCTAATGGCTCTTTTGGAACTAGAGTTGGAAAACAGAATAGAGCGTTCCCCGGGGAATAAAATATCGTTAATTTTCTAGATTACTTTAGCTATAGCTAGGTCGTTTTACTAGATGTTCGTACAGATATAGCTAAAGTGGCTTAGGTTTACCTACAATTTGAAAAACAACAAATTCGTCATCCCGCTACGTGTTAGCGGGATCTAGAGATACCGCGAATGAATCGCGGTATGACGTAGGGAAACCTTTCTTGGGTTAGCTATATATGCTTGACACTGAAATGATGTCATTTGTTATAGGATTCTTAGTTGCTGATTTTAGAATTGATAAGAGAAAACTTTTTTTCAACTTGTTGTATAATTTTATAAAAGTGATCGAAATCTAAGCTTGCACTGCCAATTAAAACTCCTGATAAATTTGAGATACTGAGCAAATTTTCTATATTTTCTGAACTGACTGAACCACCATATATAATGTGTTTTTTACTAGTACACAATTTTATTACCTCTATCACCTTAGCAATTGCATCATTATTTGGCACATGACCTGTGCCTATTGCCCATATTGGCTCATATGCTACGGTATATTCACCGTGTGTTGGCAAGCGGTTTTTACATTGATATTCTATTACTTCTTTTGTTTTTTCATTCTTATAATCTTCTGAATTTTCACCTACACAGATAATTGGGTGTAAGCCTGATTCTATTGCTATTTCCGACTTAAGTTTTATTTCACTATCTTTTTCATTAGCCCTTTCAGAATGCCCAAGTATTACGTAAGTACACCCTAGTTCTTTTAACATTTCTGCACTAATTTCACCTGTGTAAGAACCGAACTTTTTATGATGGCAATTCTGTGCTCCTATATTAATATTATTGTTCAACTCTATACTGCTTGGAAATGATGTAAAAGGAGGGCAAATCACTAGCTTAGAGGTAATTTCGTTGCTCTTGTTGTTAAGTTTGCCTATAAAGTCAACAAATGAAGAACGCATTCCATTCATTTTCCAATTTGCTACTATTAAAAAGGACATCAACTTTACTTATATGAGTGAGAGTGCCGGCTGTCGGACTTGAACTGACAACCTACTGATTACAAGTCAGTTGCTCTACCAATTGAGCTAAGCCGGCGTTAAACACATTAATAATATACAATTATCAATGAATTTTAGTCAACTAATTTTTAAAATACTGTATAATGAAAATAATATGAAAAAATTTTTACTGAAGCCAAAAAAGAGTCTAGGGCAAAATTTTATTTTATCGAGTGAGATAACAAAAAAAATAGTCGCTTTAGCTGGTAGTCTGGAGAATTTTAATGTCATTGAAATTGGTCCTGGATATGGTGCATTAACAAGAGAAATATTGGTGCATAATCCAAAGTCTCTACTTTCTATAGAAAAAGATAGAGATTTAGTAAAACACCATGATCAACTGCTAAATGAGCATCAAGGAAAGTATAAAATTATAGAAGCAGATGCACTGCACGTTATAGAAGAAGAGCTGATAGAACGTCCAGTTAAAGTTATTGCTAACTTGCCTTACAATATCTCGGTAGTGTTATTTTTAAAGTGGTTAAATAATATAAAATTTTTTACGAACTTGACATTAATGTTTCAAAAAGAGGTAGCAGATCGCATTACGGCAAGACCCAATTCTAAAGATTATGGTTCCTTATCAGTGCTAAGCCAGTTACTATGTGATATAAAAAAGGAATTTGATATTGAACCTAAAGAGTTTTTTCCAAGACCAAAAATACATTCTTCAGTAATTACAGTAAATCCTTTGCCTATCCCAAAATTTGCAGTAAATTTGGAAACCTTAACAAGATTAACACGTGCTGTTTTTTCTCAAAGAAGAAAGATGCTGAGAAATAGCTTGCAAAATATAACGAACCACGCTGAAACTGTCCTTGAAAACGCTAAATTGAGCGGAAACCAGCGTCCAGAAAACTTAACTATTGAGCAGTTTTGTTTGCTGGCAAATAATGTAGAATGCTTATTTTGCAATAAAATGTATTAGCAACTATATAGCTTTTCTATCTCCTAAAAACAGTTAGAGCTATACAATTAAAGGCTCCTAGCTAATTTTGCCTATTGCAATTTAATTAATTGGCGTATAAGCTTTAAATAAAGCCTATGAAAAAAATGGAAGCTTGTTATTCGTTTGACGATATACTTCTTTTGCCAGCCTATTCTAATATATTGCCTTGCGATGCAGATACAAAAACTTATTTAACAAATAGTATAGAACTAAATATCCCTCTCATATCCTCTGCAATGGATACTGTTACTGAATCGGGCTTTGCAATAGCTATTGCCCAACATGGAGGGATAGGTTGCATACATAAGAATTTATCAATAGATGAACAAGTTTTAGAAGTAAGAAGGGTGAAAAAATATGAAAGTTGGATCGTGTATAACCCAATTACGATTTCACCGGATAAAACAGTTGCGGAAGCAATTTCATTAATGAGAGAGCACAATTATTCTGGCATTCCTGTAGTCGATCAACGCAAGTTAGTTGGAATTTTAACTAACCGAGATGTGAGATTTATTGAAGACCAGAACATGAATGTAAAAGTTTCCGAAGTGATGACAAAAGATAAGTTAGTGACAGTGCGGGAGCAGGGAGTGAATAGTGCCTCAGCAATGAAATTGTTGCATGAAAATAGAATAGAAAAGCTTTTGGTCGTAGATGAAAATTCTTGTTGTATAGGTTTAATTACGGTTAAAGACATTGAAAAATACAATAGATACCCAAATTCATGTAAAGACAGTAAAGGGCGTCTCAGAGTTGCCGCTGCAATTGGCACTGGTAAAAAAGATGGTATAGACAGATGTGAAGCTTTGATCGGAGAAGAAGTTGATGTAGTTGTTGTGGATACTGCTCACGGTCATTCCGAAAACGTTATCAATACCATTAGGGAAATAAAAAAGATGTATCCTAATACGCAATTAATTGGCGGAAACATTGCAACAAAGGAGGCTGCTGAAGCGTTGATTGATGCGGGTGTTGATGCAGTGAAGGTTGGAATAGGACCAGGATCAATCTGTACAACCAGAATAGTTACAGGTGTTGGTGTGCCACAATTCTCTGCAATCAAGAATGTTGCAGAGGCGTGTAGAGCAAGAAACGTCAGACTAATTGCTGATGGTGGGGTAAAATACTCAGGAGATGTTGCAAAAGCTATTGCAGCTGGTGCTGACTCTGTGATGATTGGTTCGATTTTTGCTGGCACTGACGAAAGCCCAGGTGAGATTATTATGTATAAGGGCAGAGCATATAAAGGCTATCGAGGAATGGGATCTATTAGTGCAATGAAACGAGGTTCAGCTAGCCGTTATTTTCAAGATAAAGATTCAAAACTCAAATTAGTTCCACAAGGAGTGGAAGGAAGAGTTCCATTCAAAGGTCCAGCTTCAGGAGTAATCCATCAATTGATTGGCGGATTGCAAGCTGCAATGGGGTATACTGGTAATAGGAATATAGAAGAGATGAAAAAAAATTGTAAATTTGTTACTATTACTGCATCAGGATTAAGAGAGAGTCACGCTCATGATATAGTCATTACACAAGAAGCTCCAAATTATGCTTATCAAACGTCCAATTTGTCAACCGATTCGGAGTAGTCCAGAAAAAGTAGAGAGAAAGTTAAGACGTTTTTGGAGTAAAATAAAACGTTTTTTCAAAATATGACAAATAGAAGAGAATATACAGCAGAATTCAAATTAGAAGCTGTTAAGCTGGTTAAAGAAACAGGTCAAGCAAGTACAAAAATAGCAAAAGATCTAGGTATAGATGGCAGTATGTTAAGTAAGAAAATATGATGGAAAAATGTCTGGAGCATACGCATTTCCAGGCAAAGGCTCCTTATGACAAAGAAAGATTTGATCTAAAAAAAGAGCTAATAAGAGAAAGAGACATCTTAAAAAAAGCCCTGGGCAAAGAAAAAGAGTAAAGTATTCTTTTATATAGAAATTGCTATAAAACACAGGAACTATGTAGGGTTTTGTACTGGTGGTATTGGTTGCTAAGGAAAAAAGCAGTAAAGAATTAGCAAAAGAAGGGCTTCTAGCAGATATTCAAAAAATACATCAAGCATTCTAAATGCAGATATGGAGCCCCTAAAATTCACGCTGAATTAAAAGCTTTAGGCAAAAATTAAAACAGTACAAAGTGTTATGCAAGAAAATGGCATTAAAACCAAGCTTAGACGAAGGTTCAAAAATAAAAAACAGCAAATAAGCAACCGAGTTGTGGCTCCGAACACATTGGATCAAAATTTTACTACTGATCAGCCAAATAAAGTTTGGGATTACCTACATAAAAACTAAAGAAGGTTGTTGGCGGCAATAATTGACCTATATTCACGCATGGTGGTTAATGAGTAACATGATAATTAGTTATAGATTCTTTATTGATGGCCGTTGATAAACGCAAACCCGATAAAAATCTGCTGTTACATAGCGATCAAGGGTCACAGTATACCTCTCAAAATTACCAATTTCTATTGAATACAAAAAACATCATTTCCAGCATGAGCCATAAGGGCTGTTGTTACGATAACTCTGTTGCAGAAAAGTTCACTTAAAAGGGAGCTGCTTATTGATACTTCTCGCTCAACAAACCAGAACTGCCATATTTGAATACATAGAAATCTTTTATAACAAATAACGTAGACATTCTACTATTAACTATTGCATTCCTGCACAATTTATTCTCATGATAAAAACGTCTTAACTTTCTCTCTACTTTTTCTGGGTAAGGTCAAATAGAGAATTTTACAAAAATCTATTTTTAACTTACAATCAATTATTACAATTTTAAACATACAACTTATGTATAACAGACTTATAGTCAAATCTTTTTCAGTATTATGCATCTGTTTATTTGCTTTATACATAACACTGCCAAATTTCTTTGATAATAAGCTTTTTATTTCGAAAAAAAGAATAAACTTAGGCCTTGACCTGAAAGGAGGGGCATCTTTGCTTTTAAACATAGACTTAGACTTCTATTTTAAGGAAAAGCTAAGCATGCTAGCTAACGAAATAAAAGAGACATTGCTAACAAAAAATATTGAATCTAACGTACAAAATAGCGTTATAACTTTAAATAATATTGATGATTATAAAAAAGCATCTGTGTTGATTAATGCGATAAATCCAAATTTAGAGCTAAATAGAAAAGATTCTTCGATTCTCATTTCGTATAAACCCCATTATAAAAATTCTTTGATCAGTGAAGTAGCTGCAGAATCAATAAACAATGTCCAGCGCCGTTTGGACAAACTTGGCACAAAGGAAGTCAGCGTTCAAAAACAAGGGCAGAATAAAATATTAGTGCAGGTGCCTGGAGTAGAAGATACCAAGCAGATAAAATCTCTGCTTGGCAAAACTGCTAAGCTAGCTTTTCATTTGGCAAACACTAACATAGCCAAGGTGCAGGATATAGACCATGAAACCACTGTCATGCTCAAGGATTCTTTAGGTAATTCTTATCCAATATTCCGCAAAACTGAAATAGGTGGTGATTCGCTGGTTAACGCATCAGTTAGATTTGGTCACTTAGGTAAACCAACAGTGCATTTTAAATTTGACAGCATAGCGAGTAAAAGATTCGCAAAAATCACTAAAGAAAATGTGGGAAAACCTTTTGCAATTGTTCTGGATAACACAGTCTTAACAGTACCTACAATACGTGAGCCAATTTTAAATGGAGAGGGAGAAATTAGCGGTAATTTTACTGAAAAACAAGCAAGCGAACTTGCAATACTTTTAAAATCTGGAGCACTGCCAGCACCACTTAAAATAATTGAAGAAAAAAACATTGGCCCAAGTCTTGGAGAAGAATCAATAAAGGCAGGGGAAATGGCAGCAACAATCTCTATTATAGCCGTGGCTTTATTTATAATCATCACTTACGGTAAATTAGGTGTATTGGCCTCTGTTGCGCTTTTTTCTAATGTAATTCTTATATTATCAATTCTCACTCTGCTTGAAGCAACTCTAACTTTACCTGGAATTGCCGGTATTGCACTCACTGTCGGTATGGCGGTGGATGCAAATGTTTTAATATTTGAGCGAATTCGTGAGGAAATAAAATCTGGCAAGAGAGTGGAACGTGCTATTGAAGAAGGGTTTAAAAACGCTATAAAGACAATACTGGATTCAAATATCACTACATTAATTGCTGCAGGAATAATGTTCATTATTGGCAGTGGAGCAATTAGAGGCTTTTCTGTCACTTTATCAATAGGAATTTTATGTTCGATGTTTTCTGCAATCACAGTCACAAAACTCCTGATAGAGTTGTGTATGAACCCGAAGGAACTAGTGCTTTGTTAGTCAACTACCTTCATTCCCACAACGTTATATCCTGAATCAACGTGCAAAATTTCTCCAGTAGTGCCACTACTTAAATCGCTTAATAAGTATAGCGCTGCCTTGCCAACATCCTCTATTGTAACATTGCGTCTGAGCGGAGAATTATTTCTATTCCATTCTGATATGAAGTGAAAATCGCTTATTCCAGAAGATGCTAAAGTTCTGATTGGACCAGCGGAAATTGCATTTACTCTGATATTTTGTGGCCCGAGATCACATGCTATATATTTTACACTTGCTTCAAGTGCTGCTTTACATAAACCCATAACGTTATAATTTGGCATAACTTTTTCAGCGCCATAATAAGATAAAGTAAGCAAACTACCACCACCTGACATCATTTTTTCAGCTCTTTGTGCTAAAGCAGTGAAAGAATAGCACGATATATGCATTGCATTGAGGAAGTTATTCAGTGAAGTATTGACATATTTACCATCTAACTCATTTTTATCGGAGAATGCTATTGCATGCACCAAAAAGTCAAGAGTACCCCATTTTTTCTCTATTATTTCAAAAGCGTTATCTACGATTTTTTCATTTGAAACGTCACAGTGTAATATTAGCTCCACATTTAATTCATCTGCTATTGGTAATAATTTTTCTTTTATTATTTCGTTCTGGTAGGTGATTGCAAGTTCTGCCCCGTGCTCTGAGAGAGCTTTTGCTATACCGCATGCTATCGATCTCTTATTTATTATTCCGGTTATTAATCCCTTTTTGCCTTGTAATAGACTTGTCGTCATAGAACTATCTGTTTTTTTATAATTTGGAATATTAACTAGGTAAAGTCAAGATATCACTATGTTTTAAAATATTTTTTGCAGTAACTTGAAGTCTATAAACAGTAATCTTGATTCTTCTACAACAAAGCCATCCCGTATGACATTTTGTCTATACCTAATTAAGCATATCAATAAGTAAGTAAATCTTAATATAATCTTATTATACTTATAAATACGCTGTATAGAATGAAAGTATGGATGATTTCATAACTGCAAGAAGAAAAGATGATGCTGTGGTATCTGTTTGTCAGGATAATAAGAAAAAAAACGTGTTAATTTTAGGGCTCAATCAAGCCGCAAGGAATTTGTTAAAATACGAGGAAGGGAATTTACTTAATAAGCCGTTAATCAATATTTTAAGTGCAAGAGCAGCTGACGACATGAAGAATTATTTAGAGTATACCGAAAATGGGCACGATTTACTTGATATATTACCTAAAGTGATAGATTTTTCCTTAACTGATGCTAAAGGAGAAGATATCAGGACAAAAGTAAAAGTTTTCCGCACTGCACAATTTGCCAGTAATAAAATAAATTATGAGCTGTTAATACGTGATATCAGTTTGTCCCATAAATTAGGAATCTTTAGAGATGAATATCTAATGGGTAAGAAATATAAAAACCATGACTTATTCGATATACCGGGCAATGAGTCCACTATTTTAGAGTTATACCTTATATTGAATTTCGCCTTTCAACATCAAATTAATGCAGCTATAGGAATAATTGGCTTAAATAGTAGCTGTAGCGAGACAAATGATGCACTGAAAGTTGTCATAGAACATTTTTATAAAAATTGCCGTAGTGATGATTTTCTAGGGTATATTGATGAGAATAAAGTGCTTTTTGTTTTGATTAACTGCGATGTAAAAAGTACATCTAAAATAATTAATCGTATACATTCTGCCATTAATAAGCAGTTATTAATGCAAAAATTACCAAGTGTATCAATAATTTATGGGAATATAGCTCAAAAACAGGCAGCAAAATCTACCAGCGGTGCCTTCTGAAAAGTTGTTTTTTATTTATATTGAGTTTAAACTTAAATTTTTATAAAGATTTAAGGTTATTTATGAAGTTAAAGTACTACCTGGTAGCACTGCTTTCATCATTGTTTTTGCAGAATAGTGCTAGCTCTAAAACAATTTTGGATAAGGAAATATTTTATGCAGAACTAGACGGAAAAATAGATTTGAGATTCGGCTACGCCTTCAACAGAGATTCTTTCAATGCTAAGCCTAAGGATAAAACTTCAAGTTATTCATACTTGCGCTTTCTTTATTTACAGCAAGTTTATCCAAATACTCAAATGGGGGTTAATGTTAAGGCAGGGGTTTCTGGTATTGCAAACCTAAAAGCGTTAGACATAGAAAAGTTAGACATGGAGGAATGGTATTTTATCATAAAAAACCAGGAACTTGGATCAATTGAATATGGTAAAAGAAGTTTAGTTGGTCAGAGCATGTTAATTAACACTTCAAAAATTTATGCAGCTGCTGGAGGAGTAAATGGTCATTGGACAAACTATGCAAATTTGCGCGGTGATCATAAAAAAGATGGTGACCCTGGATATGATCAAGACAAGGTGTTCTGGGTCAAGCCCAATATTTATAGCGATTATAATGAACTCGAACTAGGGTTAAAACAATCATCAATTAACTACATCTCCCCTGAAATCTATAACTTTCAACTCGGATTCAGTTATGTTCCAGGAAAAAATAACTTACAGTACAGCAATTTAATTGCTGCTGGCCTTTCCTATAAAAACAGCTTGTCAGATGATATAGGTTTTACTACTGCCTTAACTGGTGAATTTGCAAGAGAAAATTTAACTGATTGCTCAGATGGGACTTCTAAAAATTATGAATGCCGCAATCAATTACTACACTGGAATTTTGGTTTGAAGCTAAAATTGTTCGATCTTGATTGCATTTTTTCGTATGGTAATGGTGGTAAATCTGGTGAGAAGCGTAATCCTGAAACAAATAATACGTATTATATGAATGCAGGTATCGCTTACCGTTCTGATTCTTACAAATCGAGCTTAACATATTTTAGTAGTGGTAGGGATATTGCAGGCGAAGGTACAAACGAGTTAACATCATATGCTTTAAGTCTTGAAAATTCTCTTTTTTTAGGTACTTCATACTATTTCGATATTGTAAAGTTTAGTACAAAAGAGCCTAAAATAGAAAATAACAACTCTGGTTATGTGTTCTTGGCTGGACTGAAATTAAGTTTTTAATATTGCCTCCTTCCAACACTCTTTTCTGTCATCCAAGGTAACCGTTCACAGATTTCCACTTAATTTTTCAATCTCACTCATGGAGAGGCCAGTAAACTGACCTTACCCAGAAAAAGTGGAGAGAAAGAAAGGAGTTTTTTTGGGTAAAATAAAATTTTGGAGGATTAGAAATGGCAAGAGAATATACGGCAGAATTCAAATTGGAAGCTGTTAAGCTGGCAAATGAACAAAGAAAGGTAGGTCAACCAGTTGCAAAAGTAGCAAGAGATCTAGGAATAAGGGATAGTGTATTAGGAAAATGGATGAAGAAATATAACGAAAAAAAGTCAGCGGCAAATGCATTTCCAGATGTAGCACCTTATGACAAAGAGAGGTTTGATTTACAAAGCAAGAGTAACAAGGGAAAGAGACATTTAAAAAAAAGCCCTGGCCAGTCAAAAAGAGTAAAATATTTTTTCATAAAAGAGCATAGTAAACACTATAAAGTGCAGGAATTATGTAGGGTTTTCTGCTAGTGGCTACTATAAGTGGACCACAAGAAAAATAAGCAGTAGAGAATCAGCAAATAAAGAGCTACTCGAAGCTATTCAAAAAATATATCAAGTTTCTAAATGTAGATATGGAACTCCTAAAATTCATGCTGAATTGAAGGCTTTGGGTAAAAGTTGCAATTTGAAAACGGTGCAAAGTATTATGCAGAAAAATGACATCAGGGCTATACTGAAAAGAAAGTTTAAAATTAAAAAACAACAAACAGATAATAGAGCTGTAGCTCCTAATATACTAGATCAAAACTTTATTGTTGATCAACCAAATAAAGTATGGGATTACTTACATCAAAACCAAGGAGGGATGGCTATATTTGGCAGCAATAATTCTCACGTATGGTAGTTAATGAGTAGTGCAATAAATAAACAATTGGTTATGAACTCTTTATTAATGGCCATTAATAGGCGTAAACCTGTTAAAAATCTACTGCTGCACAGTGACCAAGGTTCACAATATACTGCGCAAGGGTATCAATATCTCTTAGCTGTAAAGAATATAGATGAGTAATAAAGGCTGTTGTTACGACAATTCTGTTGCAGAAAGCTTCTTTAGCTCATTGAAAAGAGAAATACTTATTGATACTTCACAACACTCTGCTCAACAAACTAGAACTGCAATATTTGAATACATAGAAATTTTTTATAACAAACAACGTCACTATTAACTATTGCATTCCAGAACAATTTGATGCATCATTCTTTTTGTAAAAAACATTCCACACTTTCTCTCCACTTTTTCTGGGTAAGGTCACTGACTCAATACCCAGTCAATATCCTTTCCACCAGTTCTTTTACTGCCGGTACGTAGCCATTCTCATAAAATGGATCTTGCTTAAATTTGTACACATTGTGCCCGGAAAACATGAGTTCGTTCTCAATATCACCATCGTGTATAACGTTTTGCAGTGTTTTTTGTATGCAAAAACTACGCGGATCTGGCTTTCGTCCTGTTGAATGGTCACCATGATCTTTCCAATTGCTAAACAAACAATGGCTCAAACATCCCATACAATTGATTTGATCTTCTCTTATTTGTTTAAATTTATCTGGCGTCACAAAAATAACAGTTGAATCTGGGGTTTTCATTGCTTCTGTGTACCCTGCTTTAGTCCATGTATTTGCCAGTTCTTTGTATTTTGCAGTAAGGTAGATCTTTCTACCTCTGCTACCCATTGCAAATTCATTATTAAATTCTTCGCTAGCATTTTCTGAAAACTTTATTTGACGTGAATTCCGTTCCTGCAACTCACGTATGAAGTTATTTTTTACTGCAGATGAGTAAAACCCTGTTGGACTGAATTTATTTAAAAATACATCACCTTCTTCTAAAGTGAGTAGCTTCTTTTTCCACTCTGCAGAAATTGGGCTTTCTTTCGTCAAAAGTGGACGAGTGCCAAACTGAAAAGCTATTGGTCCAATTTGCAGATTGTTAAACCAATGTTCCCAATCTTTCAAATGCCACACTCCTCCTGCCATAACAATTGGTGTTTCTGAAAGACCGATCTCGTTCATGAAAGATCTAAGCTCTGCAACTCTTTCAAATGGAGCCTGTGGTAGCTCTGGATCTTCACTGTTACTGAGTCCATTGTGCCCTCCAGCAAGCCATGGATCTTCATACACTACTCCACCAAGCAAATAGGAAGATATTCTTTGGTAAGCACGCTTCCATAATGCTTTAAAAGCACGCACCGATGAGATAATAGGGTAATAATAAACCTGATATTTAGCTGCAATTTCTCCAAGCCTATAAGGCATACCAGCACCGCAGGTAATACCATGAATCAAACCTTTCGCTCGTTCTAATATGCCATGAAGCACGCGTTCTGCTGCTCCCATCTCCCAAAGTACATTCATGTGTATTCTTCCATGACCTTTTGATATTTCATTTGCTATTCTTGCCTGACTAATTCCAGCTTCAATACTATACTCAATCAATTCACTATGCTTTTCATTTCTTGTTTTGCCTTTATAAATTAGTGGCACTAACTTGCCATTATCATCAATAAGCTTAGCATTTGCACCAGAAAATGTACCCACAGCATCTGCTGCAGCAAATGCTCCGCTTGATCTTCCATCACTAACTGCAATGCCTTTGCCGCCCTCGATGATTGGCCACACTTCCTTTCCTGAAATTACTATCTTTTTTATCTTATTTTTCAAAACTTCCTCGCAATCTTTCACTCTATTTTACTTAATTACTAAAAAAATGATAGCTGTTTATTTTTTCTTGTATCATTAAAGCTTCTATAGCTACTCATGCTGTTGTAGTTTGAGAGCAGTTCCCATCGGAAGGGTGTCATTCCAGTGCTTGACACTGGAATGGCTTTGTTGCATCGCTAGCTATGATGGATTAAAGATAAAAAAGATAGTGAATATCAGTAGCTTATTATTCTGGTATTTATAACAAGAACGGTCAATGAATACCTAAATTTGAGTAAAAGAAATTTCACTACCATTTACCAATCCGGCTAAAATTCAAGAATTTCAATGCTTTAGCTATTTTCAATAGAATTAAATTTATTAATATAAATAACAAATTACTATTCTTAAATTTGATCAGATTGATTGCAAAAAAACAAGATTTTCAATAGGTTGCTTATAATCCTAACTATAGTTAGCCTTTCATAAGTAGCGATGCAACAAAGCCCACTGGAATCCAGTTTTTGATCAAAAATGTTGCTATAGTGCACAATCAATTTTCCTGGATCCCAGTGTCTGGGCACTGGGATGACACCATAGGGGGCTACTTGGATGACAGGGGAGGGAGGCTGCTGGGATCCTGACAACCGTCATCCCGCTGCTTGTTAGCGGGATCTAGAGATACCGCGGCGGTATGACGTAGAGCTACGTGTTTAGGTTTAATGAATCCACTATATCTTTTACTTGAGAAAAAACATACTCTTTGCTTACACTGGTATCGATAATAAAGTCACTCATCTTCCTTTTCTCCTCAATAGATAACTGAACATCGGAGATTAGATTAAGCTTTTCTTTATCTATGTTGCGTTCGTTAAGTCTTTGAGCTTGCACAACGCTATCTGCATGAACAAAAACAATAAGGTCGCAATATAAATAAAATTTTGTTTCTAATAGAAGTGGCACATCTAAAACTAAAAGTTTTCTATCGATCTTTTTTTCCTTGGCAATAAAAAATTCTAATTCACGCAGCACAGCAGAGTGAACCAAAGATTGAAATTGTTTCCAATTTTCATCGTAGGCTAAGAAATATTTAGACAGTACTGTTCTATCTATTTCACCATTTACTACCACTCCAGGAAAATTTTTCTCTGCATAACTTATTATGCTTTTATCCACTTTATAAAGTTGGTGTACAACAGAATCAGCATCAAATACAACAGCACCAAACTCTTGAAAGCAATTAGCTACAAAGCTCTTTCCTACCCCAATTCCGCCTGTTAGACTTATAATCATATAACAAAATACATTCGACTTCTTTTGAAACTATAGCTAAGGTTTCTCTATATATATTAACTAGATTTTCTAGATCCCAGTGTCAAGCACATAACTATACGAACATTGCAATTTGTAGGTGGTGTCATCCCAGTCTGGGATCTAGCTTTTTGGTAATTTTATCGAAAATGTTTGCTCGTTTACAATCAATTTTCCTGGATCGAAGTAGTCAAGGCACTGGGATGACACCCTACTTAACCGTCATACCGCCGCGGTATCTCTTAGCCACTAACACGTAGCGGGATGACGATTGTCGATAAATCTAAGTTACTTTAGCAACAGTTATTCTCCACTAAATTACTCTGAATTTTGGTTATATTATTTGCGGATTTCACTGCTGAAATCTCAAATTTTGAGCTTGTGTTCAAAAATGATTCAACTGACCTGCCAAAAAAATCATATCTCCATCCCTTGAATAATTTATCTGTCTGTCTAGATATTGACCCGGTTAACTCATCTTTTGAAGAAACTAATTTCCTTGATATGTTACTTTCTTTACATTTACTATCTAAAATAATTGAGAGTATATCAAGTACAGATTTATCATAATTACTCGATAAGGTGTTGTTTTGCTGCATCCAATTTCTCTCATTTTCATTAAAAATATTCACAAACTCTAGTAAATCCGCATCTTTTATATTTTTTGTATTCCTCTTGAGATCATCTAAAATCTCATCAACATGCTCTACATTTTTTTCAATAAAATCAGCTATTACAGCATTATTGATTATTTTATTACGGTTCATATTATAGCGCTGTGCTAAGGTTTCTTGCCACTCACTAACTGCTTTAACAGTTAGTATCAATCTTGGATTTACTTCATAATTAAATTTAATCCTCTTCCATGCATCTTTTGGGCTATGTAAATACTTATTTATATCAACTATTGATTCCATCTCTTCTTGAAACCAACCCATCCTATTATTTTCTTCAAGTTTATTGCACAATATTTGGTATAGGTCATATAGGTGTACCACGTCGTTTACTGCATAATCTAACTGATCTTCGGACAACGGACGCCTTAACCAATCTGAATTTTTAGCTTTAATTTTATCCAGTGCTATTCCTTGATATTGCTCCACTACTTTTGAGTAACCAATAAAGTCATGATAATAATGACAAAACATAGCAGCAACTTGGGTATCAAAAATGGGAGTGGGAATACATTTAAATACAGTGAGTAAGGATTCTATATCCTGCCGGCAGCTATGAAACACTTTGGTTATCCCCTGATTTAGCATTATTTTCTTAATGAATGATAAATCAATTTCTGGCACTAATGCGTCTACAATAAAACTCTTCTCTCCGTAAGAAATTTGAATTAACGATAATTTTGGGTAGTAGATTAAATTATTTCTAATGAACTCCGTGTCAACTGCTATAAATTTTGGCTTTTTTGCTATCAACCCCTCACATATGTCCTCCAGCTCCGACGTTGTATTAATTAACATATGTTTTTTATTCAGTGGTTCTACTTTACTACTTATATTAAATTTTGCAATTAGAGTCACTACGAAATTAGTAATGGAGCTTGCTAGTTACTTATAATATTATAAAGTGTTTGTTATGTAGTGGTGAAGTGTTATGGTAGATTTTATAGACCTTTTTCAAGGAAGTAAAGATTTTACGATGTGCATGCACAACGGTTCAGGGGATGCAATATATAATCGATGTATATCTGCTGTAAGAATGGACCCGCCATGTATGCATGGTGAATCTATTCAAGGTTTGTTTGAAAGTTCGTTTGAACAAGGTGTTGTGACTGTTAGAGTGAACTTAGACTTAGAAACTTTAAATGTAGTGGTATATAAATCTCCTCCAACTTCTGATAAGCTTGACGCATTTTCACTAGCATATCAAATAGACAGATATCACATAGATGAGAATACTATAGTTTTTGATGAGAAAGTAAATACAATAAAATTTGATATATCAAATCCTTTAAAACATAAATTTATTACATTTGAGATTTTTAAAAGATAAATTATAATTCTGGTTCATTTATAAAAGGCTAGACTTAACGTGCCAGGCAGGAATTAACTGAAAGAAAAATTGAAGTAGCAAGAATTGATCTAGTTTGATATTACTAATATAGTAAATCTCTGGATATATAATAAGAACTAGATTCCAGCGTCACGCGCTGGAATGACAGGGCTATAGGTATCATCCAAGTAGCCTCTTTCTTGTCATCCCAGTGTCCTGACACTGGTTTCCATCCAAAAGGGTGTCATTCCAGTCTGGAATCCAGATTGGACACTGAATTGGTGAGTGTAAAATTCTACGTCATACCGCCGCGGCGCTAACAAGAGATCCCGCTAACAAGCAGCGGGATGACGGTTGTCAGGCTAGCTGTCATCCGAGTAGCCTCCTTTTTTTGTCATCCCAGTGCCCAGACACTGGGATGACACCCTACTAGCGGAAGTTACTCTCAAATGTTTGTTCATGTTAGCCACAAACATTAAGAAATTTACCAAATGAAAAAAAAGGCAAAAGAAGCCCTGGGGTTATTATCCGCTTTAAAATATTGGCGTTTTTTATGTTTTAAACGCTTGACAAGCGAGATTCAGCCGTTTTTAATTGCAACTAACTTACGCTGCAAATGTTTAAGAAATTTACCAAGCAGAAAAAAAGACAAAGAATCCCCGAGTTAGCTAGTCTTTTACTATCTCTGTCGAGTATTGGCATTTTTTGATGTCTTGTAACGCTTTATAAGCGCGTTCAGCTTATTTAGATAAAAATCTAGATGTAGATGAAGTTTTGTAAAGACATACAGTATCTATATACTGCAAAAAATTGAACATAAGACGCCGATACATTAAGTAATCCTTACCTTTTAATCTGCAGATTGGCGAAAGCAAATACAATAGCTTCACTATCATGATAAGGGGGCTGGCGAAGGGTGTCAAGTAAGTTTTTCGTTTCTATAGCTACTACCACGATTGTATAGGTAATTCTTCACTTATAATAATGATTCAAGCCTTCAGCTCCTCAAATACCTCACTTGCTCTATTTAAAACAGAATCAGGAAAACCAGCAAGTTTTGCTACATGTATTCCATATGACTCATCTGCAATGCCTTCAATTACTTCATGTAGAAAGATAACCTCTCCGTTCCACTCTCTTATTTTTACACAAAAACATTTCACGTTCTTCAAGTATTTGCTTACTTTAGTTAATTCATGATAATGAGTTGCAAAAATGGCGCGGCACTTATTTACATTGTGAATATGTTCAATCACCGCCTGTGCAATAGATAATCCATCATACACCCCTGTGCCCCTACCAATTTCATCAAGTATCACCAAGGAACGGTCCGTTGCCTGATTTACTATCGTTGCTGTTTCGATCATCTCTACCATGAAGGTAGAATAACCAGCTGTTATATTATCCGTTGCGCCAACCCTGCTGAATATCTTGTCAATCACTCCAATATGTACACTCTCTGCTGGCACAAATGACCCCATGTGAGCTAAAATTGCAATGAGAGCGTTTTGCCTCAAGAAAGTGCTTTTTCCAGCCATATTAGGACCAGTAATTAGATGTATACCAGCTAAATTGATGCTATTTGCAATGAATTTATCGTTAACTTCAACCACTGGATGTCTTCCGCTACAGATATTGAACTCTTTGCTGTCATCAATAATGGGTTTTACGTAATTATTTTGCACTGCAAGCTCTGCAAACGCGGTTCTAATATCAAGTTTTGCCAAAGCATTTGCAGCAAGAGCAATTTTTTCAGACTCTTTAGCAACTTCACTACACAGTTCACTAAAAATTTTCATTTCTAAGCCGATTGCAGCATCACGTGCCGTAAGAATTTTATTTTCTAGTTCTTTCAATTCATTAGTAGTGTAGCGCATGCTATTTGCTAAGCTTTGCCTATGAATAAATATATCCGAAGTTATTTTGTGATTTGCTGATACTTCAACGTAATAACCGAGTATATTGTTGTGCAATATTTTGAGTGCGGCAATGCCAGTTAGGTCGCGATAAGATTCACGGAGCTTAGTTACCAACTTGTTACTGTTGTTCAATATATAAGATAACTCAGATAATTCTGAGTTGTATTTTGGGTAGATAAACCCTCCCTCTTTCACGGAACTGAGATTATTATCAAGTATAGCACTATTTAGCAGTTCAAATAGGTCTTTATGATTACCAAGGCTCTTATGTATTGTGCTGAGTTCACTCTCGTCACTACTTATCACCTGAGTAGTAGACACTGGTTCCTTTTCTCCGGTCAAGCACTGGAATGACATCTGAGAGTTAATTTCTGATTTTTCACTTAAACAATAATTATGCAAGGTAGACAGAAACTCAGACAACTCTAAAGTCTTTCCTAGGCCTATTTTCAATAGGTTCATATCCTTTGGTGAACCACGCCCTAGTATTAAGCGCGATAAAGACCTCTCAATATCTGGAATGTTAGATAATATCTCTCGTATTTTTCTGCGTGGCTCATGATTATTTACAAAAAATTGAGCGGTGCTGAGCCTCAAATTGATTGCCTTGGAGCAAGCAAGGGGTGAAGCGAGCATTTGTTTGAGCAGGCGTCCACCAGAAGCTGTAACTGTATGATCAATAACTGAAATTAGTGAACCTTTCTTTTCACCAAATTGAGTTGAAAACAACTCAAGATTTCTCCTTGCTGAAGCATCAATAAGCATGAAATTTTGTTGCTTATAGGTTTTTGGGAATTCAAGCCTTGGAATGGAGCCCCTTTGCGTTACTCTGACATATTCAAGCAGTGCACCACACGCCATGATTTCTACTTTGCTGAAATTTCCTATACTCCCAAGTTCCCTGATTTTATAAAACTCGCATAACGTTCTGTGAGATTTACTATACTCAAAAAAACTCTGTGCGTGTTGCGTAATTGATATTTTATAATTTTTTAAAATCGATCTAATTTTTTCATCCTCAGTGAATTTTTCAGAAATTAATAATTCTCTTGGTGATATACGCAATAAATCACTATCTAGAGCTTTCAAACTCGTTAAAGTGTGAAAAAATTTTCCCGTCGATAATTCAAGCCAACTAATAGCATATTCGTCATTTTGTTCAACTATGGACGCGAGATAATTATTGCTTTTATCCTCCAGTAGTGAATCTTCTATAATTGTACCTGGAGTTACAACTCGCACTACATCACGTTTTACTATGGATTTATAGCCCCTCTTTTTTGCTTCATCAGCAGTTTCTAATTGGTCACAGATTGCTACTTTGAATCCTAAATCTATTAGCTTGTGTAGGTAAGATTCACTACTGTGTGCTGGCACTCCACACATTGGTATTTCTTGCCCACACGAATTACCTCTCTTAGTGAGCACTATATTCAGCAATTTCGCAGCTTTAATAGCATCATCGAAAAACAATTCATAAAAATCTCCTAGCCTATAAAATAGCAGATGATCTTTGTATTGAGCTTTCAGGTTCAAATACTGCTCCATCACAGGGGTGTTTTTTTCTTTTACGAAGCTCATAATATTTTTTAATATATTGTATTGATAAACGTTATTATAGATTATATTGCACATGTGGATAACATAAATTTTAAATAGGTGTATAGAGGGAAAAATTTAAAACAATTAAATTTCTTGGATCCAAGTAGTCAGGACACTTGGATGACATAAAGAGTAGGAGTATTTGATGACAAAAAAACAAAAAACGCAGTTGTCATTCCAGCGCGTGACGCTGGAATCCAGCTTCTATGCAACCTCATCAAAAACATTCATTTAGTGTAAGATCAGCTACTTTCCATGCTAGTTTACAAGCAAACTTTTCTGGATCCCAGTGTCAAGCACTGGGATGACATCATAGGGGCGCTGGGATGACACCCTCCTTGTGTGTATTATAGCTAAAGTGACTTACGACAATTTGAAAAACGACACATTCGTCATTCCGCTACTAGTTAGCGGAATCTATACCGCGAATGAATCGCGGTATGACGTGTTGCTTGGGTCAGCTATATGTAAGTTGTGGCCCTTCTTTATTATTTTTATTAGCGGCAGTTGTATCATCAACAGATATTTCAGAGCTAACAGTGCTAATAGTTTTTTCTATCGCTTTAGCCTGTTCATAGTCTTGACTCAAAAAATACATGGCCAGTCCAATAGCTATACTAGCAACAAGAGAAGATGCTATCATTACACCTAGTATCATACCACCAGAAAGACTTACTGCAACACACACACCAGCTCCAAGTACAACACCAAGAAAACCACCAATTATTACGCCAGGCACCAAACTGCCTACCATAGCGCTTTCTTTTTTCGTATTAGCTTGTTTTTTCATACTTTTAATAAGCACTTCTTTTGTTTCTCCTTGAGCTAAATCTAAAGGAATTTTATTATCCGCGTTTTGTATCAAAGGATTTGCACTATATGTAACAAGAAGGGTGATTATTTCTTCAGTTTTATTACCTATAACTGCATGATGTAGTAATGTATTTCCCTCTTCATCTTTAAAGTTTATATGAGTACGAAATTCTTCATCTAGATTTCTTATTGGGTTGTTTTTTGCATATATCCCAGATTGTATTGCTCTATCTAAGCATTGTATCACTTGTTCTAGTGATTGCTCGCCAGGATTTTGTATAAAATGAAGCAGAATTTCGTGTACTATCGCTTCCTTTGTAGTTTTTGGGCATCGTAAAGCGTAATTAAATGTCTGTGTAGTAATAACTTCTTCTTTTCTTTTTTTAAGAACAACCCTTAAATCTTCAATCGCCTTTTCACCATCTTTTATTCCAAGAATTATTGAATCCAAATTATTTATCATGCTATCCTCCTTGGTTTGATTGCATTGCTCATTAATAAATAATATAATAAATCCTGCTAAAAGTCAAGCAATTAATTAATAAGTTAATATAATCCTCCAAAAGGAGCTCCTTACTTTTTGTTCAGCATGTCCATTGGATCAGACTCTTTAAGCTTGCTGTTTGCTGAATTTATTCATCACAATAGCTACAATGTGCTATCGAAGTTCTCTGTAATCTTAGTTGGTTCTTCTAGAATATTCAAAATATCAGTTGCACAATAAACCCGATCTCTCTTTCCTTGAGAAGTTTGTGAAACGATGCCTAAATCTTCAAGCTTTACGATTGCTCTTTGGGCTGTTGTAAATACGACACCTAAGTTTTCAACCACTTTCCTTATAGTAAAGTAAGGGTTTAAAGACTATTAACTAAATCATTGTCCCATTCAAATTTTGGTGGCAAGGGGCTTGGTATAAATGCCTGATAACCAGCGAATACTTTGCCTGATGGTGATCCTTTAATATACATTCATTCAACCTAGCACACTATTTTTATAGTATATATTATTTTCAAATAAAGTCAAAAATGAAAATAAGGCTTTATCTTATTTGCGTGCATGAAAATAAGAAACTCTCTTATTATTGATTTTGCTCAAAAACGAAAATAGAAGAAGCTGCTGAACTTTATATATCCTGTTTTTCTGGAGAACTGCTATAAAACTTCTGAGTGAAGTCACTTAATTTTTACACATCTATTGTAGAGTAAGAAGAACCGAATTTGAAACAAAAATGCTAACTGATGCTTGGACTTTACTGACACTTACACTACTTGAAACTATACTTAGTGTAGACAATTTAATCTTTATTTCTCTAGCAATAGATAAGGTACCAAATGCGCTGAGAGAAAGAGTGCGCCTTATGGGCCTTGGATTAGCACTATTAATGCGTTTTGTAATACTATTTTTTACATCATCTATATTGTCAATGCAAAAACCTATATTTCACACTGCATCAGCAAGGGATTTACTTATGATCGCAGGGGGATTATTCCTTATTGTTAAGAGCTCTATGGAGTTACGGGATGACATCTTTGTATGTAAGAAAAATAAAAAGAAAGCAAACGTTAAATCAAAATTTTTTTTAGTTGTGCTACAAATTATATTAATAGATTTAGTTTTTTCGGTTGATTCGATATTAACTGCTATAGCACTAACTTATAACATGGTAATAATTGCTACAGCATTTACATTTTCCATGCTAGCAATGCTGTTTTTATCAAGTTATACCGCCCAGTTAATCAAATCTAACCCAGGGTTAAAAATAATCGCCATTTTATTTATTTTACTTGTCGGTGTGTACCTCATACTTCATGGATTTCATATAGAATTACCAAAAGGATATTTGTATTCTTCATTTATGTTTGCACTGCTTGTGGAAATTATAAGCAAAATAAAGAAAATTAACCGTCATACCGGGATTCATTCGCGGTATCTCTAGATCCAGCTAACAAGCAGCGGGATCTTTTTGATTTACTCCCACTCAATAGTTGCGGGTGGTTTAGAAGTGATATCATAAACAACTCTATTTACTCCGGGAACATTATTAACAATTATACTGCCAACATTCTGTAAAAAATCCCAAAATACTAGCAAGTGTTGATCCTTATTTTCAAATGGAAATGCATCAGCTGTCATACCATCAGATGATGTTACAGCCCTTAAAGCACAAACATATCCATACGTACGACCATCTCCCATAACGCCTACAGTTTTTATTGGTAATAATACAGCAAAAGCTTGCCATATCTTATCATATAGATCGTAATTTTTCATCGTATTAATATATATTTCATCTACTTCTTGCAATATTTGCACCTTTTCTTTATCGACTTCACTTATAATCCTCACTGCAAGTCCGGGTCCAGGAAATGGATGTTGAAATATTATCTCGTCTGAAAGCCCAATTTCCTTTCCAAGTAGCCTTACCTCATCTTTAAAGAGGTAACGTAAAGGCTCCACTAACTTCAGATTCATCTTTTCTGGCAACCCACCAACATTATGGTGAGACTTAATTGTACTAGTGTTGTCTGAGGCATGCCCTGACTCAACTACATCAGAGTAGATGGTACCTTGCATCAAAAAATCCACATCACCTATTTTTTTTGCTTCTTCTTCAAACACTTCAATAAAAGTGTTACCGATAATTTTTCGTTTTTCTTCTGGATCAGTTATTCCCTTCAATCTACTCAAAAATAAATTTGATTTATCAACGTAGTTTATCGGAATCTCTTTCAACATAGCAATGGTCTGGTTCTTGCGTAACAACCCAGTATCGATAAAAATACAGTTTAATTGTTTTCCTATAGCTTTATATGTGAGAGCCGCTGCAACACTTGAATCAACCCCACCACTTACTGCAGCGATTACTTTTTTCTCTCCTACTACATTTTTGATTTTTTCCTTTTGCTCCTCAATAAACGACTTCATTGTCCAGTCTCTTTCGCAATTTGCAATATCCAAGAAGTTAGAGAGCAATTTACTGCCATTTGTTGTGGGCCTCACTTCAGGATGGAATTGAGTACAGTAAATCTTTCGCTGTTCGTTAACAATCATTGCAATTGTTTGATTTATCACACCTGATGCGATAACAGTAAATCCCTGTGGTATAGTATCAACACTGTCCGCATGGTTCATTAATACATCCACTTCAGAATTAACATCCCAGGTATCCTTTACAATGGGGGATTCTTTTAGTATCTTGATTTTAGTTCTACCAAACTCCTGTTTGAAACTCTCTTTTACTTTTGCTCCAAAATAATGACAAATGAGTTGCTGTCCATAGCATATTCCAAGTATAGGAACGCTTGTTGCCTCATTAAGTTTTATAATTTCATGTACTACTCTACTTGTTTCAGAACAATCATCATTTACAGATTGTGGTCCTCCAGAGAGAATAAACCCATTGAATTTTGATATTGTTTCAAAACTGATGTTGCTTGGAAATATCTCACAATAAACGCCCATTCCTCTTACTTGTCTTGCGATAAGCTGTGTAAACTGTGAACCAAAATCAATAATGGCAATTGCTGACAATTTGCTCCTCCATATTATTTAAAATGATATCTGATAATAAAGAAAATAATGGAGTAAGTAAACCAAGACCTGTTTAAAAGCTTTAACGCGTGGTACAAGTTAGCTATATAGCTAATTTTCCTACACCATACCGCTGCGGCGCTAACTAGTAGCGGAATGACAGCAATCTACGTCATACCGCCGCAGTATCTCAGCCGCTAACAAGTAGCGGGATTATCTTCATGCTGCCACGAACCGTCATACCGCGATTCATTCGCGGTATCTCAGCCGCTAACAAGAGATCCCGCTAACAAGCAGCGGGATGACGAGGTATAAACTTTATCGTCATGCCACCGCGAACCGTCATACCGCGATTCATTCGCGGTATCTCGGCAATAGATCCCGCTAACAAGTAGCGGGATGACGATTGTCGTTTAGCCATAAATGTTTAAGAAATTTACCAAATGAAAAAAAAGGCAAAAGAAGCCCCGTAGTTGGCTAATTACTTACATTATACTTTCAAGTATGGCGTTTTTTTATTCTAAACGCTTAATAACCGCGACTCAGCTGCTTTTAAATGCAACTAACCTTAGCTATAAATGTTTAAGAAATTTACTAAACAGAAAAAAAGGCAAAAGAAACCCTAGGGTAGCTAGTTATTCACTATCCATTTTTTAAGTTGGCGTTTTTTTATGTTTTAAACGCTTTATAAGCGCGTTTCAGCTTATGTAGGTAGAAGTTTGATAAAGACATAAGGTGCACATAGTGCAAAAAATTAAACATGAGACGCCAGATACGTGAGTTTTTTTGTCATTTAATCTGTACAGAGAAGATAAATAAATAGCTTCAGTTTTATGATAAGAGGGCTGGCGGAGTTTGTCAAGAAAGTTTTTTCGTTTCTATTCCCAATAAAAGTGCGTTATATGGTTATGCAAGAAGTCTATTTACCCATTTGCTTAACTTTCTCTCTACTTTTTTGAGTAAGGCCGCTATTGGCATGACAGACATTCATCGTAGTCAATATCTGTTTTTTGTTGCAATATTTCACTTTTTTTGAATATGTCATGCGAGACCTTATCGGCTCTCTGCATTGATTGTGATCTGCAGTAATATAAGCTCTTCAATCCTTTTTTCCAAGCAAGCATGTGTATTTTGTGCAAGTAACGTTTATGTACGTTGGCAGGTAAGAACAGATTTACTGATTGAGATTGACAAATATACGAAGTTCTATCACTTGCATGTTCTATAATCCATCTTTGGTCAAGCTCGTACGCTGTTTTAAATGTCAATTTTTCATGCTCACTAAGAAAATCTAAATGCTGAACGGAACCCTCGTTTGTTGAAATTGAAGACCATATTTTATCATTGTCTTGATTTTTTTCTGCTAATAGTTTTTGCAAGAATTTATTTCGCACTACAAATGAGCCTGTAAGTGTCTTTTGTATGAATACGTTTGCTGCATATGGTTCTATTCCAGGAGAGGTATTACCTGCAATAATGGAGATCGAAGCAGTAGGAGCAATAGCGAGTTTGTGTGTAAACCTTTCCATTAGATCAACTTCTTTGGCATCAGAACATGCTCCCTTTTCTTCTGCTAATTTTTTAGAAACTATATCTGCTTGCTCGCGTAAATACTTAAATATTTTTTTATTCCATTGTTGTGCTGTTACTGATTCAAAAGGAACCATTTTGCTTTGTAAAAATGAGTGAAAGCCCAACACACCAAGACCAATACTGCGTTCTCTGGCTGCAGAATATTTTGCTCGCTGCATTTCATTCGGTGCTTTATTTATGAAATCTTCCAATACATTATCAAGAAAGCGCATTATATCTTCTATGAAGAGTTTATTGTCTTTCCATTCTTCGTAGTACTCAAGGTTTACGGATGATAGACAACACACAGCAGTGCGTGACTTATTCAGGTGATCATAACCTGTGGTTAAAGTTATTTCACTGCATAGATTTGACATCTTGATGTCTAAGTTGAGCTTTTTGTAAGATTCTGGCTTATTGTTATTTGTTGCATCAAGGAAAATAATGTAAGGTTCTCCAGTTTCAACTCTTGCTGTTAATATTTTGATCCATATATCCCGCGCTTTTACAGTTGAAATAACCTTATTGTTGTGAGGGCTTATTAAATTCCATTCTTGATCATTCTCAACAGCCTGCATAAATTTATCTGTTACTATTACAGCATGATGTATATTTAACGCTTTGCGATTTGGGTCACCGCCTGTTGGCTTGCGTAAATCCAGAAACTCTTCTATCTCCGGATGAGATACAGGAAGGTAGACTGCTGAACTTCCTCGCCTTAGGGATCCCTGACTAATTGCAAGCGTTAGAGCATTTTGCACTACAATAAATGGAACAATTCCTGATGTTTTGCCGCTACCCTTTACGCTTTCGCCTATTGAGCGTAAATTTCCCCAATAACTACCTATGCCTCCTCCACGTGCAGCAAGCCAAACATTTTCATTCCATAGATCAACTATTCCCTGCAAGCTGTCTTCGGTTTCATTAAGAAAGCAAGAGATAGGTAACCCTCTCTTAGTGCCACCATTGCTGAGTATTGGTGTTGAAGGCATGAACCACAAGTTGCTCATGTAGTCATAAAGACGCTGCGCATGTTCTTTATTATCAGAATAGTAATTAGCAATACGTGCAAAGAGGTCTTGATAACTTTCATTTTCTATTAAATACCTGTCTGATAGAACTGCTTTTCCAAAGTCGGTTAATTTGCTGTCCTTTGCGTAATTAATGGTAATGTTATTCATAAAGTTCCTTTTATTCTTTTATTATATATAGATACTTAAAAGTCATTTTGAGCGATTTTTAAGTTAGGTTTTTCGGATTTTCTTGTTGATGCTGTAATGCAAACAAGATACCGTTAACCTGACTGCCATATATTTTACAGTAACTCATATAACTTATTTGCATATTTATTTCTTTTGCAACATGTTGAACATAACTTTCTGAGTGACGAAAATAGTCTCCTTTATTTACAAAGTCAATACCTTCACCTTCCTTTCTTCTTATTAAGCATACAATAACCCCTTTTTTGCTCGTAGATCTTTTTGCTAATTCCAATTCTTCTTGAAAGTCATGTAGATAATGTAGCACTTCAGCAAAGATAATTACATCATACTGCTGGTTTTTCTCTTGTTTAAGAAACTCTTTCATTTCCATATGTATTAATTCATTGTAAACAGGCTTACCTTTTATAAAGCATCCTCTTGCGATATTTAGCATTCTACTTGAAATGTCAATTCCTATTATATGGTTTCCAATACTATTTATTTTCAAGAAATGACCACATATTCCAGTTCCACAACCAAGGTCGAGTATATTGAGCTCAGAAGTGGAGTTGTTGAAGATTTTTGTAATTATCATGTGTACAAGTTCATGCCCTCTATATTGTTTGGCAATCAACCAATGCTCAACAAAATATTCACCTGTGTAATCAAAATATTGTCTTATGAGGTTTTTTGGCAATTCTGTAATAGGCGCTGAGTTTGTCATTTTTTTTATATAGTAAGACGCCTCCTCGTGGTCATTATCTAATTTTAGTGCCCTTGTTAAATAATTATAAGCTTTGTTAGTATTCCCTACCGCAAAATGACACCTTCCGATGTTATACCAGACTATAGGTAAATGGGGGTAAAATATGCTAATTAACCAAAATCGTAACTTTGCATCTGATATGCTACCTTTATAAAAGTGATATAAACCGATTTCAATGTTGGTGTTTAACAGGTTCTTAGATTTTTTAAGAAGCACTGTCATTTCTTTATGAAGAGTATTATATTTATTCACAATGAAGTGTTTTACTTTCTTAATATTTAATACGCCAATGAGCTTAGACATACAATTTAAAGCAACGTTTTTTATAAAAGAGAGATTACTTTTCATACGTTAGAAATACTCCGAATGTTTATTATCATTTTTAGGCAATTGATTTTAACACATTTTATCTTACAAAATATCTTTTTTATTAATTTTTACTGTATATATAAGTTTACCACATATTTCTCAGATTATACTGTTTAGGATTGCTAGTATATTGTTGTTGATAATATAAGTAAATGTTTTGTGCAAAAAGGCGTTGACATATTATTTATTAGGTTATAACATATAAAAGATTAATTTAGTTTTTAGATGTTTGACAAGTTTTATGGTAGAGATTAATTTAATCTCAATTCAATTTTAATAATATTTAACTCTGCATATTCTGCATATAGTCGGATAAATAAATTATTAAGAGCACTTGATGGATGCCTTGGCGTTAAGAGGCGATGAAGGACGTGGCAGGCTGCGATAAGCTGTGGGGAATTGTCAACAAATTTTGATCCGCAGATTTCCGAATGGGGAAACCCAACTAGTTTAGCTAGTTATTACGTACTAAGTATGTAAAGCAAACTTGGTGAACTGAAATATCTAAGTAGCCAAAGGAAAAGAAATCAACCGAGATTCTGTTAGTAGTGACGAGCGAAAGCGGAAAAGGCTAGTGATTTAAGAATAAGAATTAGAATACTCTGGAAATAGTAACCATAGAAGGTGATAGTCCTGTATAAGTAGAAAGTTTTTAAATCCTTGAGTAGAGCGGGGCACGTGAAATCCTGTTTGAATATGGGGGGACCATCCTCCAAGCCTAAATACTCCTTAACGACCGATAGTGAACAAGTACCGTGAGGGAAAGGTGAAAAGAACCCCGGGAGGGGAGTGAAATAGAATCTGAAATCAAGTGCTTACAAACAGTTGGAGCTCTATATCAATTTATTGATATTTAGAGTGACAGCGTACCTTTTGCATAATGGGTCAGCGAGTTAATCTATGAAGCAAGCTTAAGCCGTTAGGTGTAGGCGTAGCGAAAGCAAGTCTGAATAGGGCGTTTTAGTTTTATGGATTAGACCCGAAACCAAGTGATCTAGTCATGACCAGATTGAAGGTGTGGTAAAACACACTGGAGGATCGAACCAGTTAATGTTGCAACATTATTGGATGAGTTGTGATTAGGGGTGAAAGGCCAATCAAACTTGGAAATAGCTGGTTCTCCGCGAAATCTATTTAGGTAGAGCGTTGTATGTATGTTGTTGGGGGTAGAGCACTGGATAGACTAGGGGGATTCACCGTCTTACCAAATCTAACTAAACTCCGAATACCAACAATTAATTATATAGCAGGCACACTACGGGTGCTAAGTCCGTGGTGAAGAGGGAAACAACCCAGATCACTATCTAAGGTCCCAAAATTACAGCTAAGTGGGGAAGGAAGTAGAAAAACCATTACAGCTAGGAGGTTGGCTTGGAAGCAGCCATCCTTTAAAGAAAGCGTAACAGCTCACTTGTCTAAATAAGTTTTTCTGCGCCGAAAATGTACCGGGGCTAAAGCTGTATACCGAAGATGTGAGTGCTTATTGATTTCGATCAATAGGCGCGGTAGCGGAGCGTTCCGTAAGTCTGTGAAGGTGGTTTGTGAAAACTGCTGGAGATATCGGAAGTGAGAATGCTGACATAAGTAGCGTAAAAGAGTGTGAAAAACACTCTCACCAAAAATCTAAGGGTTCCTACGTTAAGTTAATCTGCGTAGGGTTAGTCGGTTCCTAAGGCGAGTCCGTAAAGGAGTAGTCGATGGCAATTAGGTTAATATTCCTAAACCTCTTAAGTGTGACGGGTTTCGTATTTGTATAGATCTTATTGGATTGATCTATGCTTAAAAGAAGCTCCAGGAAATAGCACTTATATTTATGAGGCCGTACCGCAAACCGACACTGGTGGATGAGTAGAGTATACTAAGGTGTTGAAAGAATGATGTTGAAGGAACTCGGCAAATTATACCTGTAACTTCGGAAGAAGGGTAACCTGCTTTTAGGCAACTATAAGTAGGTGGCACAAAATAGGGAGTAGCGACTGTTTACTAAAAACACAGGACTCTGCAAACACGTAAGTGGAAGTATAGGGTCTGACGCCTGCCCGGTGCTGGAAGGTTAATAGGAAGGGTGCAAGCTCCGAATTGAAGCCCCAGTAAACGGCGGCCGTAACACTGACGGTCCTAAGGTAGCGAAATTCCTTGTCGGGTAAGTTCCGACCCGCACGAATGGCGTAACGATTTCTCCACTGTCTCCAACATCACTTCAGCGAAATTGAATTCCCCGTGCAGATGCGGGGTACCCGCGGTTAGACGAAGAGACCCCGTGCACCTTTACTATAGCTTTACATTGCTATTAAAAGTGTGATGTGCAGGATAGGTGGGAGACTTTGAAGTTATGGCGCTAGCTATAATGGAGTCAACCTTGAGATACCACCCTTTACACTTTTGATATCTAACTATGTTTCATTATCTGGAACTAGGACATTGTATGGTGGGTAGTTTGACTGGGGCGGTCGCCTCCTAAAAAGTAACGGAGGCGTGCGAAGGTAAGCTAGAGCTGGTCGGAAATCAGCTTGATAGTATAATGGCATAAGCTTGCCTGACTGCGAGGCTGACAAGCCAAGCAGAGACGAAAGTCGGTCATAGTGATCCGGTGATTCTGTATGGAAGGGTCATCGCTCAACGGATAAAAGGTACGCCGGGGATAACAGGCTGATGGTGTTCGAGCGTTCATAGCGACGACACCGTTTGGCACCTCGATGTCGACTCATCACATCCTGGGGCTGAAGAAGGTCCCAAGGGTTCGGCTGTTCGCCGATTAAAGTGATACGTGAGTTGGGTTTAGAACGTCGTGAGACAGTTCGGTTTCTATCTGCCGTGGGTGAAGGAAATTTGAGAAGGTCTGACTCTAGTACGAGAGGACCGAGATGGATATACCTCTGGTGTACCAGCTGTTATGCCAATAGCATCGCTGGGTGGCTATGTATAGATGGGATAATTGCTGAAAGCATATAAGCAAGAAACCCTCTTCAAAAAGATTTCCCAATTAAGGCCGTGGAAGACTACCACGTTGATAGGCTAGGTGTGGAAGCATGGTAACATGTGAAGCTAACTAGTACTAATAGCCTGATTGATTTATTTGCTTTCTATATGTGTGTATGCAGTGTTAAATATTAAGTTAAAATTGTTAAGTTAGAAATTTTTATTGACTTGGTGGCTATAGCAAAAATGAACCACCCGATCTCATCTCGAACTCGGAAGTGAAACTTTTTAGCGCTGATGGTACTTGAAAAGGGAGAGTAGGTCGCCGCCAAGTTTATAAAAATTTCTTTGTTAATTAGACAGTAGGTATACTTATATTTTAACTTTCTTGTTTTGTTACTATTCTTTAAGTTTTTACTTTAACTATGATATCTTTTTTTTCTTATATGTTCTTGGTCATTTTCTACATTATTTAGCATTGTTCCTACTTTCCCTAATTGATTCCCTTTTGAAGGAGAATTACTGATTTCTGGTAATATTACATTACCTCCCACTTTTTTAAATAATTCTTCTTGTTGGCGAAATGCTGACCTCCAATCTGTTCCTGTTCCTTTAGGAAGAAATAAGAATTGATACATCTGACCAAAGCCTGTGTTATTTACCTCTTTTATATGCTCTACCATTCATCACACCCATTAACTATTTTTAAAAGTTTTACCTATATTATCATAAAAAATATAGTTGTAAATACCTTAATTGAGATTTTTTTTATTTTATCTTTTTTAAGCAAATAGTTAGATCTTTTTGTAAATTTTTATAACTTGCTTGCATAATGTTTCTATGAGTTAGTATTATGTAGTAGTGCCCTATATTACTTATATTTAAAATGCTAATTTTAGCAAGCATTCGTAGTTGCCTTTTTATTTTATTTCTTTTTGCTGCTTTTCCGGTTTTTTTACTGATAGCCAGACCTACTCTAATAGTATGAATGTACTTTTCAGGTTCTCTTTCTTTTATAGCGTACAGTGATATATAAAGCCCACGATAAAAAAGACTGTTGAGTGCTAACTTATTTTTGAAAGCAGAAGAAAAATCTTTTTTTTTATACTTACTATGCGCATAATTTGTTACACCCTAATGAACGGCGCCTATTAAGGATTTTTCTTCCAGCTCTTGTTGCCATACGTGAACGAAATCCGTGTCTGCGCTTTCTTATCAAATTTTTTGGTTGAAATGTTCTCTTCATTGTTTTTATATTAATATAATTATTTATTTTAAATTGTTTTACTTTATTGTCAAATAATGGTGAACTTGTATGACATTTTCGTAGAATAAAATTTGATGCATGGAAGAATGAATTCGGTGATAGTCATACCTGTCTTACTAATCCTTTTATTTTGTTTTAGTAGGTTTCAAGAAGTAAATAAGGTTAAATCTTATCTATATCTTAGTTGTGTATGGATGCTAACTTGGTTGTTAGTATTCTATAATAATTGTTTTGTAACTTTTATTTCTATAGCGTTACTTTTTTTCATGCTTGCTTTTATCTTTAAAAATAAAAGAAATAAGATAATAAAACTTTCGTTATTTGTGGCTTTGGCCATATCATTTTTTATCACTTTATTTATAATGCTGTCTATTTTTATTCAATCCATTAGTTTTTTTAATAAAGTAGCTATTTCAGAATTCTTGTTTTGCTTGAAATGGGGCCACAATGTAGTCACTATCAATGAAGAGAAGATAGGATGTTTTGGTATAGCGCCGCTTTTAGTTGGTACATTACTTATAACTATTATAGCAATGTTAGTTGTCGTTCCGCTTGGTTTATTTTCTGCAATATATATTAGTGAATATGCGAGTGAGAAAGTGCGTTATATTGTTAATACAACTTTGCAAGTTTTGTCTGCTATTCCTACGGTTGTATATGGATATTTCGCGGTTGTGTTTTTGTCTTTCTTTATAAAGCAGGTAGCAAATTTTTTTGGTTTAAGTATACACTCAGAAAGTGCCTTAGTTGCCGGTTTATCGATTGGGATAATGATTCTTCCTTTTATTATTTCTTTACTCGAAGATGCCATAAGATCTGTTCCAAAAAGCTTGCGTTATGGCTTCATGGCACTTGGTGCAACTCCAGCGGAAACTATATGGCATATAACAATACCTTATGCAATGCCTACAATTTTAAGTGCAATTTTATTGTCAATTTCAAGAGTGATAGGTGAAACAATGATTGTGCTAATGGCTGTGGGAATCAACGCAAATTTGACTTTTAACCCTCTTAATTCAGTTACTACCATTACCGTGCAGATCGCTACATTACTTACCGGAGATCAGGATTTCAATAGTGTACAAACTCTTGCTGCTTATGCGCTTAGTTTAGTATTGTTTATTATTACTTGGCTATTAAATGCATTTGCATTGTTTGTAATGAAGCGTAACTAGTAAGCGTTTTAATGTTGCAAAATTTCTATTAATAATATAAAATTTATTTTCTTTAGAAGTTCTTTTATGGAATTATAGTGTTAGGTGATAAAAATAAAGAGATGAATATAGGTAGAGCGATTAAGGTAACTCAAGCAGTTGTTGATATAAAATTTGAAGGTGAATTGCCTAAAATATTTAATGCTTTAAAAAGCAAACTAAAATATAAGGATAAGGAGCTGGTTTTAGAAGTTTCGCAGCATATAGGTGACAATATAGTTCGTTGTATTGCTATGGATAGCACAGATGGCATGTCAAGGGGGGATGAATTTGTTGATACAGGTGCACCAATATCGGTGCCAATTGGGCGTTCAACTTTAGGAAGGATTTTTAATGTTGTTGGAGAGCTTATAGATGAGTGTGGTCCACTGAAGGGAAAGTATAACTTAGAGCCTATACACAGAGCACCTCCAAGTTTTACTGAACAGAGAATACAGGAAGAAGTTTTAGTTACGGGAATAAAAGTTATAGATCTTCTTGCACCTTATCTTAAAGGAGGAAAAATTGGCTTATTTGGTGGAGCCGGTGTTGGTAAAACAGTCCTAATAATGGAATTAATTAATAATATAGCAAAAGCTCATAAAGGATTTTCTGTGTTTGCCGGGGTAGGGGAGAGAACGCGTGAAGGTAACGATCTTTATCACGAGATGATCACTTCAAATGTAATAAATATAAATGAGCATGAAAAATCTCAAGCTGTTTTGGTTTATGGTCAGATGAATGAGCCTCCTGGAGCAAGGGCTAGAATTGCTTTAACAGCACTTACTATGGCAGAGTATTTTCGTGACCGTGAAAACCAAGATGTTCTATTTTTTGTGGATAATATCTTTAGATTTACACAAGCTGGTTCTGAAATTTCTGCTTTACTTGGAAGAATACCGTCAGCTGTTGGTTATCAGCCAACCCTTGCAACTGATATGGGTGCAATGCAAGAAAGAATAGCTTCAACAACTTCTGGCTCTATTACTTCTGTGCAAGCTATATATGTTCCTGCGGACGATTTAACTGATCCAGCCCCAGCAACTACATTCTCTCACCTTGATGCAACCACAGTGTTGTCAAGGCAAATAGCTGAAATGGGAATATACCCTGCTGTTGATTCACTTGATTCAACTTCTCAGTCTTTATCTGCTGAAATCATTGGTGAAGAACATTATAATGTAGCTTCTGAGGTGAAACGTATATTGCAAACTTATAAATCACTGCAAGATATTATCGCAATACTTGGTATGGATGAGCTATCTGATGAAGATAAAATTATTGTTGATAGGGCTCGTAAGATTCAGAAATTTCTTTCTCAACCTTTTCACGTTGCAGAAATATTTACTGGCATGCCTGGTAAATTTGTTTCACTTTCTGATACTGTTTCCAGTTTTAAAGGGATTGTTGAAGGCAAATATGATCACTTACCAGAGGCTGCTTTTTATATGGTGGGGAATATAGATGAAGCAATAAAAAAGGCTGAATTAATACAAGCTGAAGCTAAATAAAAGTTAAAGATTATGAATACTTTTAAAGTGCAATTTTTCTCTCCTGATGATCAAATTTCATTCAGTGGAGTGGTTTCTCTTTCAGTAACTGGGCTCGAAGGGGAGCTTATGATTTTAGCTCACCATGCTCCTTACTTAATTTATTTATTGCCTGGTATGATTACTGTTAAAATGAGTAACCAAATAGAAAAGAAGGTTGTAATTGATAGTGGCGTATTAGAAGTTGCAAATAATAATTGTAGCATTATAACAAGTCAAATTCAGGTTTTTGATCGTGCAATTCATGATGAGAAATCGTTTAAAAATAAGAGAATTAGTATATATTTAAGTTATCTTGATGAGAAGTTTCTTTCTTAGTTATTTTAGGCAAAAAGTCAATTATCATTCAAGTGGCTATAAGATTTTTGCTCAGGGGGCTCTTTTTTGTCATCCCAGAAACCCCGGGGTGTCATCCCAGTGTCGGAGTACTTTAGGTGTATGATCCCAGAGTGTGATGGTATGGGACCATACACCTAATCAAATAAAAATTAAAGAAGGAGAGTTGGTTGTAACGGTTGGAGATAACGACTTTGTTTTACCTGGAATTTACGTTGGATAAACTACAAAAAATAACAGGTAAAAATCAACGTAAATTTAAGATAAATCGATTTTATTAGTATTATCAAATCAAAATCTGTTTTTAATTAATCAATAATACTTTTTTACATATTTTCATCCCCTTTCATGGATTTTTTAATTTTATAGATGATATCTAATATTATTAGAAGCATTGTAAAATATCTTATGAGAAAAGTTATAAAATATATTAGCATTATTGGTATTGCATGTTTAGTATTGTTATTTTTTATATCTAATGTGGAAACACGCGTAAAAACACAGGAAGAACAATTATTCCTAGCTGTAGAAGATGGTAATGCACAAGAAGTAAAACTATTACTCAAAAATGGTGCAGACCCAAATTGACCTTACCCAGAAAAAGTAGAGAGAAAGTTAAGACGTTTTTATCATGAGAATAAATTGTGCAGGAATGCAATAGTTAATAGTAGAATGTCTACGTTATTTGTTACAAAAGATTTCTATGTATTCAAATATGGCAGTTCTGGTTTGTTGAGCGAGAAGTATCAATAAGCAGCTCCCTTTTAAGTGAACTTTTCTGCAACAGAGTTATCGTAACAACAGCCCTTATGGCTCATGCTGGAAATGATGTTTTTTGTATTCAATAGAAATTGGTAATTTTGAGAGGTATACTGTGACCCTTGATCGCTATGTAACAGCAGATTTTTATCGGGTTTGCGTTTATCAACGGCCATCAATAAAGAATCTATAACTAATTATCATGTTACTCATTAACCACCATGCGTGAATATAGGTCAATTATTGCCGCCAACAACCTTCTTTAGTTTTTATGTAGGTAATCCCAAACTTTATTTGGCTGATCAGTAGTAAAATTTTGATCCAATGTGTTCGGAGCCACAACTCGGTTGCTTATTTGCTGTTTTTTATTTTTGAACCTTCGTCTAAGCTTGGTTTTAATGCCATTTTCTTGCATAACACTTTGTACTGTTTTAATTTTTGCCTAAAGCTTTTAATTCAGCGTGAATTTTAGGGGCTCCATATCTGCATTTAGAATGCTTGATGTATTTTTTGAATATCTGCTAGAAGCCCTTCTTTTGCTAATTCTTTACTGCTTTTTTCCTTAGCAACCAATACCACCAGTACAAAACCCTACATAGTTCCTGTGTTTTATAGCAATTTCTATATAAAAGAATACTTTACTCTTTTTCTTTGCCCAGGGCTTTTTTTAAGATGTCTCTTTCTCTTATTAGCTCTTTTTTTAGATCAAATCTTTCTTTGTCATAAGGAGCCTTTGCCTGGAAATGCGTATGCTCCAGACATTTTTCCATCATATTTTCTTACTTAACATACTGCCATCTATACCTAGATCTTTTGCTATTTTTGTACTTGCTTGACCTGTTTCTTTAACCAGCTTAACAGCTTCTAATTTGAATTCTGCTGTATATTCTCTTCTATTTGTCATATTTTGAAAAAACGTTTTATTTTACTCCAAAAACGTCTTAACTTTCTCTCTACTTTTTCTGGGTAAGGTCACTTTACCGCCGCGGCGCTAACTAGTAGCGGGATGACGGGTTACCAAATTGTAGAAGTTGCTTTAGCTATAAATTCAAGTTTTATCAATGTCTTGTGTTGTTACCCAAATAATGGTTGTGCAAGCGCTTAATTTTTTGATCAAAAAGGAACAAGTTTAGTAAAAAATAATGATATTATTAGTGGAACATAAAACAGTCCCACTGCAGTACTGATTAGAAGCAACAGAGTAGCTTTATCTGGTTGATAATTCAAAATATTAGCAAGTATTATACTGGACCCAGAAACTGGAATAATAGCCAGCAACATCAGTGCTTTATATATGCTCTCATCGTATATACCTATAACATGCTTGTCTAAAAGGACAATTCCTAAAACAAACAGTGGCCAGAATACGTACTTTGCTGTAATAGTGATCAAAGCAAGCTTCCAATCTATTTTAAAGCTTGCAATATTCGCAATGCTCACTCCAAGTAGCACCATTCCTAATGTGACAAATGTACTTCTAATGTTCATCATAACATCTGTTAAAAAAGTAGGTATTTGTATATCGTATATACTTAAAAAGAAGCCCAGAACCATCGCATAAAGCGAAGGAAGTTTGAACAACTTTAATATGCATTCTTTTGCGGTATAAATACCATTTGCAGCTATGTAAAATCCTAAGCTGTTTTCAAATAGCGCCATTCCTATATAACAAACAACATATACAGATACTGAATCTTCATCAAATAAAGCCATGGCAATCGGCAGGCCAAAATAACCCATACTTGTGCTGCCCGAACTAAATGCTAATATGTTTCTCGTGTTATCCTTAAATAAAAAAGAAGAAAGATAATACACTGATAAGGACATAGTGCTACCTATAAACCATATCAAAATCGGCAGAGAAATTACTTTTAAATTAACTTCTGTATGAGAAACTCCATATAAAATCACTATTGGATTAGCTATATAAAAGAGTATTTGAGATATAGTGTTTCTATCAATTTTAAGACATTTTCCTGCTAAATAACCAATAAATATCGTAATATAAATAGGTAATATTTTTAGGAAAAGAGTAAAGAACATACTAGCCTATTGTGATACTTTTGACTGATAAAGTTATATTAGATCTTAAGGTATTGTAAAAGTAAACAAAATTTATTTTCCAATTTATCCAGCTCATAGTTAATTAAAAAAGATTCACTTGGTGCCAAAATTCGTTTTTACATAGGACTTAAGAATGACATTTTTATGATAAAATTATGTTAAGTTTCTATAAAGCTTCTTGCATATTTTTGAATAATGACATATTTACTAAAAATTAAACTGCTTGTAGTAATTTAGACGGACTGTTGAAAAAGTAAGAGGAAATAAGTAAAGTTAGGACAGAGAGTAAGAGCTTTAACATAGTTGTCATATTTTTCTTTAATTAACCCTAGTGTCCAATTTATCCACCATTCCTTCACATGAGGTGTTTCTAACCATTTTAATAACAGTAAAAAATGTTTTCTTTCAACGCTTTAAATGTGATATTTTTATTCATTAATTAAAAATCTCAAATGTTACTACCATTTCTGTTAATCCTGTCTCTCATTGCCAAGTTCATTGAAATTGACATTTCCGTACCTAGTTTTCCTGATATGGTGCACTATTTTAACGTACCGGAAGGCATAATTCAATTAACTATTGCTTATAATTTCCTAGGCTTTTGCATAGGAGGGTTGTTTTTTGGTCCATTGTCTGAATGCTATGGCAGAAGGAGAATTATGATCATAGGTAACACTTTGTTATTAATCGGCGCTGTTGGTTGTGTTTTTGCACCGTCGATTTTTTGGCTTTTAATCTCTCGCTTTGTTCAGGGCATTGGTGTTAGCACATCTGTAGTTGTGTTTGCAATCGTTGCAGACAGCTACAAAGGCGACGAAGCGGTGAAATTTATTGGAATCATGAATTCTGTTCTTACAGTTGTCATGGCAATTGCGCCAGTGTTAGGCAGTTTCATCAATGAAATTGTAGGATGGCGTGGTAATTATGCAACTGTTGCAATACTTTGTTTGATCTCTTGGGTTTTGCTGCTTTTAGCGTTACCAGAAACAAAAAAGAACCGCGATATTTTCAGTTTAAAAAAAACGATGAAAGATTACAGAAAACTACTATCTAATCCGAGGTTTGTTACGTTGTCTTTGATGTCAAGCCTCTTTTCTGCTGCGTATATGTCATTCATTACTTGTGGACCTTTTCTGTATATGAAGACTTTTGGTTTATCTAGCACTATTTATGCACTACATCAAGGTGCAATAGTTGGGTGCTTCTCACTCATCAGTCTATTTGCTGGCAAAATCTTGCAGAAACTTGGAGCAATAAAGTGTGTAATTTCTGGTACGAGCGTGGGTGCTATTGGGTCTCTATTGCTTGTAATATTCAGTATAATTGTACCCCACTCTTTCTACTTAGTAACACTGTCTATGATTATTTTTTCTATCGGTTGTGCAATTTTCCAGCCAGTGATTTTTAATGCATCAATAAATGTTTTCCCTGAAATTAAAGGCACAGCTTCTTCTGCAGTCTCGTTCATTAGAGCTTTTATCATGGCTATTTTTATCGGCTTAACAAGCTACATTTACAATGGTCAAACAATTAGTGTAGCTGTTCTTGTTTTATCCGCGATAGTACTAGAACTTGTTTTTACTGTCTATCTATTGCGTTTAAAAGATCCTATGTAATTAATAAAGATATTCCATTGTAGGCTGCTAACTTTCCCCTGCCAATCTTTCTGCTTCATTACGTGAGATTAATGCCTCAATAAATTCATCTAGTTCGCCTTCTTTTATAATCTGCTCTAGCCGATGTGAAGTTAGATTAATTCTGTGGTCTGTTATTCTTGATTGTGGGAAATTATATGTTCTTATGCGCTCGGAACGATCACCAGAGCCAATCTGACTTTTCCTCATTGTTGACCTTTCCATTTCTTTTTTTTGTCTTTCAATTTCGTATAGCCTTGCCCTCAATACTTTGAGCGCTTTAGCTTTATTTTTATGCTGCGATTTTTCATCTTGCTGTATCACAACTATCCCTGTTGGCAAGTGGGTGACCCTTACTGCGCTGTCAGTTGTATTCACTGATTGCCCTCCAGGACCACTGGATCTATAAACATCTATTCGTAAGTCTTTTTCTTCTATTTTAAAGTCAACTTCTTCTACTTCAGGTAATATCGCAACAGTAGCGGCAGAGGTATGCAACCTTCCTGAGGATTCAGTTTCTGGCACTCTCTGTACTCTGTGCACCCCTGATTCAAATTTCAACCTTGCAAAAACTTCTGTTCCATTAATGAGTGCAGAAGCTTCCTTATAGCCACCTATACCTGTATTAGAAATGCTTATTGGCTCGAACTTCCAATTTCTTCTTTCTGCATATTTTTGATACATACGAAATAACATTGCTGCAAATAATGCTGCTTCTTCTCCGCCTGTACCTGCTCTAATTTCTAATATTGCATTTCTTGAGTCATCTTCATCTTTGGGCAGTAATGCTAACTTTAATTTTGCTTTTATTTTTGGTAATAATACCTTCTGCTTTTCGAAAAATTCTTCTTTTGCTAACTCTTTTATATCACCTTCGCTGTTTTCATCTTTCATTATTTCTTCTAAGTCTGAAATTTCCTCTTTCAGCGTGTTATATTCATCAATTATCTTGATTATTGGCCTGAGCTCAGAGTATTCCTTTGAAAGGGTAATGAATTCTTTTTGACTTAAATTGGTAGGATTTTCCAAATTCCTCTCTATATCATTAAATTTTTTCTTTAAGTCTTGTAAATTATTTTCCATATCCATATAGCACAGATCTAGCTAAGTAATATATACTGAAATAAAAAATTTCTTATATCAAGCAATAACACTATAATATACCTACTACCTTCTAGTTGAATATAATGGCAAAACAGATAACATCAAACTGCAATTTCATATTTGGAGCTTCGGACATAAAAACATTACCAGATGAATCGGCTCCAGAGATTGCGTTTGCTGGTAGATCAAATGTAGGAAAATCCAGTCTGATTAACTTACTGATAAACAGCAAAAAAGCTGCCAGAGTTTCCTCTAAACCTGGATGCACTAGACAAATAAATTTTTACTCTATGTACAATGATAAGTTCAGGCTTGTTGACCTGCCAGGGTATGGTTATTCTCATGCAGGTAAGGAGGAAATTATACAATATTTAAACTTAATTGAGTATTATCTAATTCAAAGAAGAAATCTAAGAAGAGTGTTTGTGTTGATAGATAGCAAGGTAGGATTAAAAGAAATAGACAAAGACTTCATTTATTGGTTAATATATAATAACATTAACTTTAACATTGTGCTAACAAAAATAGATAAAGTAAGTCAAAAAAGCTTAGGTGCTGTTATAGAAGATATTCAAAAATGGATTAATAATGAGAATGTGTCAATTCATCAAATGAGCATCCGTGTTAAGCATAAAATAACCAAGGTAAGAGATGAGTTTTTCAAGTTTACAAGATAAAAAAATGAAGAGTAGCGAATTTTTAAAGGGTGAGGTATCATTTGAACAAAAAGCAGAAATATTACTTGAAGTGCTATCTAACATACCTAGCTTTGTAGGCGAGACTTTTGTCATTAAATGCGGTGGTACAATAATCTTAGATGAAACACTATTTAATACTTTTGTGCATAATGTTGTCTTGTTGAAGCAGCTTGGTATAAATCCGGTAATAATTCATGACGGAGAATATGAAATTAACTCGGTGTTAAAAATGCTGGGTATGGACAGTAAGTTTGTGAATGGTATCAGACTTACAGACAAAGACACTATGAAAATCATTGAAATGGCACTGTGTGGTTCAGTTAATAAAAAAATTGTTCAGTATATAAATTCTGCTGGTGGTTCAGCTATTGGATTATGTGGAAAAGATGGTAACTTAATTAAAGCCGAAAAAATAACCGCTACGCTTAGAGAAGATAGATCAAATAATATCGAAAAGATATTAGACATGGGGTTCATCGGTAGACCCACTGAAATCAATCCTGATATATTATTTTTTATTGAAGAATCAGATTTTATACCAGTTATTGCACCAATTGGTCATGGAAAAGATGGGGAAACATATCATATTGATGCCGATAGCACTGCAAGCGCAATCGCAATCGCAGTTTCTGCATCTAAAATGATAATCTTGAGTGACACAGATGAAGAAATAGATAAAATTGGTGGCAGGAAGATATCTGTTAAAAATTTAAATGCATCGATTGATTGTGGGAAAATTAAAGGGGAAAAATTTATTGAAAGGCTTATGGCATACGTTAAAATGGCGGAGGAATGTGCTGGAGTTGTTCACATAGTTGATGGTAGAATACCTAACATTATGCTTGATTTATTTACTGAGAGTAATGCAAGCATATCGATTGTGAGTGATTTATAGCTATACTGCTTACAACTACACGAATACCAAGAGGGTGTCATTCAAGTAGCTGACACTGGAATGACAGCAATCTACGTCATACCGCGATTCATTCGCGGTATCTCTAGATCCCGCTAACAAGTAGCGGGATGACGGTTGTCAGGGTGTCATCCCAGTGCCCAGACACTGGGATCCAGAAGACTTAATTTCAACCAAGTGGCTGCATAATAAGGACTAGATTCCAGACTGGAATGACATCATAGGGGCACTGGGATGACAAAAAAAGGAGCACTGAACTTGTCAAGGAATTTTATGGCCTAGCGTCACGCGCTGGAATGACATCATTTACATTTATCACTTTTGCAGATACAATTTACATGCTATAATTGAGTCTTCATAGATGGTAAATTGGAGTGCAAAGAAGTAAAATTAAAGTAGAAATAAAAAGATTATCACACGAAGAAGACTTGTCTCTTCCATGTTATGCAACTACGCAGAGTGCTGGTATGGATCTTTATGCTGCATTGAATGACTCTGCTGTTTTAAATCCACTTGAGAGATTACTTATTCCAACTGGAATTGTGATTGCAATACCAAACGGTTTTGAGGGGCAAGTACGCCCACGTTCTGGTCTTGCTGCAAAACATGGAATCACTGTCTTAAACTCTCCGGGCACTATAGACTCTGATTATCGAGGTGAGGTTAAAATTTGCCTAATTAATCTAAGTAATCAACCATACGAAATAAAAAGAGGAGATAGAATCGCACAAATCCTTATTTCTCCGGTATCTCAGGTAATTTGGGATGAGAGAGAAGAGTTCTGCACAGAAGAAACCGGTCGCAATGCAGGGGGCTTTGGCTCAAGTGGTAGGTAACTTACGAAAAAGCTTGACTATGACAATTTTTTTATACACAATTTAAGCATATTAATATTTTATTAAACGAGGTCGTTTATGCTAACTTTTCAAAATCACTGTGGTCAATTTCACAAAACAAATACTGCACTTGTTGCACTTACTTCTTTGTATATCATAGGCGCAGCAATAGCACTTTCAGCACCATATTGGGTGTCTTCAACTTGCATGCTTACTCCACTTGCAGCTTTTGCAGCTACACCACTTGGAATCGGTATATTAGCAATTGTTGCTGTTGCACTAACTAGTCTAGCAATATACGCTATCAGCAAAAACAATAAAACATCTGAGTTGAAAGCTCCGAAGATTGTTATTAAGGATGGTACAGTAATGTTACAAGTAACAAAAGAAGTGCATGAAGATATAAAAGCAAATAACCAAAACAAGAATGAAAAAGGTGAGGTTATAAAAGATAAATATCGTATAAACTTCAGCTTAGAAGGCAAAAATTACTATGTTACTGGTGAAATTGGTGATGGTAAAGCGGAGTTTGGTGATACTGTATTCTTAGGTATAAATTCACTAGAAGTGAAAAACAAAGAAGGTAAGTTCGAGACAGTAGATAAAACAGAATGGAATAAAACATTAGGTTTAAACAAAAATGAGAATAAAGGAGTTAACACTTATTTAGGCTCGCTTATTGTTGAACAAGTTGCTTCTCAACAACAAGGAAAATAGACAGTATGGCCAAGTGAAGTAAAAGAGGCAGGCTAAGTCTGCCTCTTTATTTTTTAGTGTCAGTTACTCAATGGGAATTGCCTTAAAAAATAAACTTTTATATAGTTGTGAGAAGCTGCTAAGGATTTTTATTTAATTTAACTTCATCTTTTGCCTTATCCAATAACCCATTAATAAAACCAATTTCGCTTGGTTTATCAAGTAAATCAGATGCAATGTTAGTATATTCATTAATGACAACTGGAACTGGCGTATCACAATTAGCTAACTCACATATTGCAACACGCAAAATAGATAAGCTTATAAGATTTAACCGTGAAAGGGACCAACTTGGGTGTAAATAAGACTCTATTATTTTATCATATTCTTCACTGCTTTTTATAACCTTATATAACAAGTTTTCTAAGAACTGATGTTCAAATTCTTCACATTCAAATATATCTTTCAACTTATTTATGTAGTCCTTAAGCTCACAATTTCCCAGTTTAAAAGTGCTTTTGTTGTAACCTACGAAAATATTTGAATAAGCAATTTGTACAGCAAGAAATCTTGCCGTGCTTCTTTTTATGCGCCACTTTTTATCTACTGGTTTTTCCTCCATTATTTTAATTTATTGTGTAAATCTATCATATGCAAAACAGTTGAGGCTGCATGGCCACCAACGTTCTTTTTGTTTTTATCAGCTCTAACTAGTGCTTTATCTTTGCTGTCAGCGGTAATTACGCCCATACCAAGGGGCATTGCATAATGCATAACAACTGCATTTAAGCCTTCAATTACTCCTTTACAAACATATTGATAATGATCGGTTTCACCGCGAATTACGCACCCAAGAGCTAAATAACCATCATAATTAGTATGCCCACTCTTGACTGCAAAAAGAATTGTAGCTGGTATCTCAAATGTACCAGGAACCTCAACTACATCGTAACTGGCATTACTGCCTTTTAATTTATCAATTGCACCTTCAAGCAAAAGGTTCGCTATTTCAGTATAATAAATCGAATTAACTATTAGTATTCTCGACATTTACTACCACTTTTTTTGTTAAAAACAACTTTATTAATGATTGTTGAATTAGAGTTATAATATTACTAAATATCCAATATATTACCAGGCCGGCAGGAAAAGAAGAAAAAATAAAGACAGAAATGTAAGGTAAAAACTTCATAACATTTACTTGAATATCATCTTTACTGGTTTGATCTTTCTCACTTAGCTTCTGCTGAATTATCATGGTGGCACCGAAAATTATAGGTAAAATGCCTATAGAAATAGGAAAGTTATAATTAAACAACCCAAATAATGTAAAGATGTTCGTTGGGTCAGGAGCTGAAAGATCCTTAATCCATAAAAAAAAAGGAGCATGCCTCATCTCTATAGTAACAAATAATACTTTATATAGAGCAAAAAATACCGGTATTTGTATTAGCATGGGAAAAATGCTCGACATTGGATTTACGTTGTTTCTCTTAAACAATGCAATTGTCTCTTTATGCTGCTTTAAGCTGTCATTTTTATACAACTCTTTTACACGAGTTAGCTCAGGCTGCAAGCTTTTCACCTTGAACATTGAAACATATGATCTATTAGATAAGGGAAGCATCAAAAGTTTGATTACTAAAGTCAGCAATAATATTGCTAAGCCAAAATTCTTTAAAACGAAGTTAAAGTATTCAAGCAGTAAAAACACTGGTTTAGTTATAAAGTAAAGAACACCAAAATCTACAGCTTTATCAAACAAAGGTATATTGAGAGTATCCTTATAAGAATCCAGTAAATTCAACTTTTTTGCTCCAGCAAAAAAATAATTCACATTAGAAGTGCTTGCACCAGGAAGTATACTCTTATAAGACTTAACAAAATCTACTTGAAATTTATCAATATCATTAGCGTTAGTATGTTTAATGCTTACATTTATTTTATCAGATTTTTCAGGTATGATGGCTGTGAGCCAGTATTTATCAGCAAAACCAAACCAATTTTTTTCACTTGTATTTGCTTTTATTAAATGTTTCTTGGAGATATCCTTATACGTCCACTCCTCCAGTTTATTATCAAATGCACCCAGTACTCCTTCATGGGATATCCAATAAGATTCGTTGATATTGTCACGTTTACGGTTAATTTTACCATAAGGAACCAAAACTACATTATCTTTTGTGTTATTTTCAACAATCTGCTCAATTTTAAACATGTAGTTATCGTCAAGGCTAATTTTCATTTTAAACACAATGCCATTTTCATTATCCCAAAATAAATTGACCTCTTTTTGATTGAGTTTCTCTGCTTGCCAAACTGCCTTAGAATCTGGAACTTTAATCTTGTTATTCGGATCGAGCCACCCAAATTCTGCGAAATATACATCTTTTGATTCTGCAGGTGACAGTAACACCACTTGTGGAGAAGAAGAATTCGGTTCTAAGTGGTAATTAGTTAAAATTAAGTCATCAAACCTTGCACCTTTCAGAGAAATTGATCCTTTAATCATGTTATTGGTTAAACTAACCCTCTGTTCTCGAGTAGAATTAATAATTTCAGAACGATTTTGGTATATTATAGGAGCAAGGTCGTTAAAAGATTCGATATGTTCAATATTTTCAATCAATGGCTGGTTTTGGTTTGTACTAAAAAAATTATCATAAATAATACGCCAAGACACCATGATTAACATGGAAAGGATAGCTGCCAAAATTAAACTTTTTGCTTCTGACATGAAATTAAATCAAACATATCTTCTTAAAGTGTATACTAAATATTGTACTAAAACAATGAAATTTACTTATTTTTAATAATAACTTTTAACGCTAATCTTTAAAATTTATTTTAATAGCTTCAAATTTTAACAATATGAACGCGGTAAAAAATCTAGTTATTTGGTTACTAATAATAGCCACTACTGCAATGCTTATTGATTCACAAAGGGACAAATTAAGCGACAGATTTCTCAGTACTTTTTTACCATATAAAGGAAGAATTCAAAATAGTGGAAGTATCGAATTTACGAAATCATACGATGGACACTTTTATATTCAGGCTCAAGTCAATGATAGCAATATAACGTTTTTGCTTGATACTGGAGCAACCGATATTGTTCTATCACAAAAAGACGCATTACATGCTGGTATTAACTTACAAAACGTTCAGGATTTTAAAATATATGAAAGTGCGAAAGGTCAAATAAAAGCTGGAGTGGTCCAAATACCTCAAGTTAAAATAGGAAATTTTTTGATTAATGATGTACAGGCAAGCGTTAACACTCATTCTATGTCTCATTCACTACTTGGAATGAGCTTTTTAAGGTATTTTCATTTCACTATAAGAGATAATAAGTTGATATTATACCGCGACTAAACACTTCTACAATCTACTTATCAAAGCTCTGTAGGTCAATATAGGAGCAGAAATAAATATTGCAGAACAAGTGCCAATCAAAATACCAAAAAAAATGATCAAGCTGAAGTCTCTCACTGCATCTGTGCAGATTAATACCAAAGGAAGAGCAGCAAGAAGGGTTGTACCAGAAGTTAATATAGTGCGAAATAATGTAGTGTTGATACTTGCATCTACTACCTCACTCATCCGCCCACTTTTACCACTCCTGCGATACTCTCGAATCCGATCATATATAATTACTGAGTTATTGATTGAATAACCAATGACAGTAAGGAGAGCTGCAACTGATGAAATATTAAACTCAATGCCAGTTAGGCTAATAAAACCAACAGTTAAAATCACGTCATGAATCAGTGCTGTTATTCCACTGAATCCACATTGCCAATTAAATCTAAACCAAACGTAAAAAAATATTCCAACAATCGCGATCAACATGGATAACATTCCTTCAAATATTTGTGTTGAGCTTATTTGTGGGCCAACATAGTCTATTTTACGATAGCTTATTGAGCTCCCCAGCTTTTCTTCTAGTATGCTTTTTATCTTTTTGATTTTATCTTCATCTCCTTCATCTTTAAAACGCATGACTAAATTATCACCCGCTTTTGAACTTTGCACTGTAAAACCATTTTCTTTTAATGCATCGAGAATAGAGTGATTCTCATCTGAAGATTTTATCTCTATCAAAATCCCGCCTGCAAAGTCTATGCCTAAGTTCACTCCACGCAGCACAACAGTGAATATTGAAAAGATGATAAGAACAATGCTAATTAATGCAGTCAAATCCCTATATTTACTAAACTTGATATCGAGGTTATCTGGAATGAGTCTAAGTGCCATCTTCTTTAATTAAAGTAATAATTTGAATTCTATATACTTTTCAAAAAGTTCACTAGTTTATTTTGTGATTGTTTGACTATGTAAATTTTTCTGTCAGTTATTCTTGTCTGTCAATTAAGTTCTATCTAGTGCAAACTTTGCAATTTTGAAGTACATTACAAGAGCAAAATACTGCCAATTTGGACCATCATTTTATCTCTGCAAGCTTATCCCCCCCTTGCTATGTTAGCAACGCAACCTAAGCTAGGTTCCTTCATAGCAGTGTTAGGTACACTGCCATATCTTTCAAAACTTTCATGCTCTATAGCTTCCTCAACACTTTTTCCTCCTAAAAGACAGTTTTCCCCTAAACTTTTTCCCCTATTTTTTAACTCATTAAACCTTGCTCTGTTTTCCCCATCAATCTCCACTTTTATTTTATTGCTGCCTTTCTCACTAGGACTTAGATAAATACTTATCTCTCCTACCTCAGTAGTAAAAGACATTTCAATACCACCTTTTGAGACATCCATGTAATTTCTTTTTCCCCCTATTTCTTCTACATTTTCAACTCTTACTATACTTTCTCCAATTTTGAGTATGCCAACTCTTAAATTTAAGTCTTTGGCTTTTTCATTGTTTAGGATTTCTGCAACTTCAACAATACTATCTTGCGAGTACTCTATACAAAAATATCTATTATCCTTGTCTACTCCTAATACATTTTGAGTCTGCTTGCTTTTGTTTACAATACTTTCATATGCTAAACCTTTTAGCTTGCTTTCAATTTCCTTACATTTCTCAGAAAGACCATCATCAAATCCATTACAAGTAACTATCTGCTCAAACTCATTCCCATCGAAAAAATTATGGCGTTTTACTTTCCCACCTTCTAACAATAAATTACTAACAATGCTTTTGATAATGTCCTCTTCGGACACTTCATTTTTTTTGTTACAGTTTTGACCTTTACTTTCTTTGTTACAGTTTTTATCTTTACTTTGATAGGGAAAGTTATCAAATACAAAAGTGTTACTTCTGTTACTTATATGACTACCACTAGTAAGATCTTTTATTTCTTCAAATACTGTATTTGTTACAGTTTTGTTACAACAACTACATTTTAAATTTAACATTACTTCTTTTTCTAAGTATTTAGCTACTATGCACTTAATACTTTCTGGAGTATTTTTTATATCTTTTTGTTCATTTTGTTCTGTTATACCTCTCACCTCCCCACAGCATTTATCAATCAGATCCTGTTTACTTTGAGTTAACGACATTTTTAGTTTCATAAAAAGTGAGTCTTTTAGAAAAGGATTATCATCTTCTAGGTCCCGATCATTTTCTGAATCCAAATCATCTGTTAACTCCATTGAATCAAGATTACCTGAACTATAGTACGAACCCTTTTTTGAGTCCGAACTATCTTCTGAGTTCCCATCACTATCTGACCAATTGTCAACTTTCGGAAATTCTGAGCTTTTCTGTTCACCTTCAAAAGTCTGATTACTACCGTCAGCGCCCTTTGTCAAATTTTCTTTACTTTCACAAGAACCATCTAAACCATAGCCCTCATTCCCTTTTGGATCTGAATCATCTGGATTACAATCAGAAGTTATTTCTGTATCTTCAGAAATCTGTTGATTATCACTTTCACCTAACAAACCACCATTTGTTGGATTACATACATTTTCTGTATATTTTTGATTATTTTGTGCTTCTATTTTCTCCTTTTCGTACAACAGTTTAAACTGATCCTCATCGTCAGAATTGTGACCTGAATCACAAATTACATGATCATTGCAGGTAGAATTATGCTCTTGACTAATCAAGGAAAGCTGAATTAGATTGCTAAAAACAATATTATCTAGCTGTACTGAATCAGTACTTTCAAAAATTTGTGGATTATTACTTCCGTTTGGCAAATTACCTGATAAACCAGTCTGATGATTATTTTCACCTACCCAACCATCAGTTGGTGTTGGAATGCATATTCCTGTATATCTTTGGCTATCAAGAGAATCATTAGTTAATTGTACTGCTGTATAAGTTGTCCGGTCATCCTCATCATCGGAACTAATACCTGAATCATGGCCATCACCTTCTTCAATCTTTTGAGTTTCTATATCGTGTTCATTTATTTCGCTCGACGAATCATAGTTGGAAGGGTTATACTGTTGATTAGGACGTTTAAAAATTTGACGCCAATCGCTGTAAGGCTCCTTAAAATCGAAAGGAGTGCGTATAACTTTTTCCTTGCCTGATACCCCACCATTCATATTGTATAACCATTACTCACTAATCCCTTAGTGAATATCGTAATATATAGGTCTGTCAATAAAAAAATATAACTTTCTTTGGTTCTAACCTTTGCAAATCAGTATCTATAGCTCGGTAATTTCTCATACGTTGCACTCTGGACCTAGGAGCGTTGTTAATAAATCCACGACAGCTAGACAATCCTTGCTCGTCCACTAAAAGGAAAAGCAGCAAGGAGCGAACCAAAAGCGATAAGAAAGGATCCAAACCAGATTATAGACATTCCAGGTTTATAGTGCACTTTAGCTGCAATTTTGCTCTTACTCTTATCAATTTCTCCAATTACAACATAAATATCAGAAAATAAATTGTGGTAGATACTGCTTTCAACATTTTTCTGACCTTCCACAAGGTAAAATCTATATTCAGGGGTTATCTCACCTAATATCTTATTATTCAGCAAATTCCTGATATCCATTGTACCCCTCACTGCATGGAAATTTTTTTCTTTTATTAGCTCAATATTTCGTAAAGTAACTTTAAACTTATTGACTGTTATGCTATCCCCTATTTTTAAGTAATTTTCTTTTTTCTCCTGCCAACCAACCGAATATGCTATACCAAGCACTAGAATTGCCACTCCAGCATGAGCTGCCATCATTGCATAGTAGGATTTAGAAACTTTTTTTGCTAATAAAATTGATTCGCTCTTAAATAAACGAATTCTTTTACTGTATGCTTCTAAAACAAAGATTAATAATGCTATGGAGATAGTAATTGATAGCACAATTATTAGCTCCATGTGAAAGATAAACGGCAAAATAGCTGCAGCACTGCAGAATGAAAATCTATATTCGCGGAATATTGGCAATAGACTATTTCCCTGCCAACTGCAGTATTGCCCAATTATCGTGAGGGCTAGAATAGCCAGTGCAATAGGATTAAATAAAGAATTGTAATATGGTGCTCCAACTGAAATTAATTCACCGGTTAAATATTCGAGCACTGTAGGGTATAAAGTGCCAACGAACACAATGAAAAAGGCAGTGATGAATAATAAATTGTTCATCAGCATCATCGTAAGGCGTGAAAAGAGTCTTCTACCCTCTGTCACTTGAGTAGCAAGTTTCTTTTCAGATTCCAGTGTCACGCACTGGAATGACATTGCAGATGTGTGATTTTTTCTCGTAAACACTACAAATATTACTAAGCTACTGACTGTAATTACACCAAGTAGCGCTAATATATACAGTCCATACCTTGGGTCATCTGCAAACGTGTGCACTGAGGTGAGTATTCCTGAGCGGACTAGAAATGTTCCAGTCACACTCAATATAAAAGTTGTAAGCGTAAGTAAAATAGCAAAGTTCTTTAAAACATTGAAATTCCGTACCACGAGCAACAAATGTGTCAGCGCTACTGCAATTAGCCACGGCATCAAAGAAACGTTTTCCACTGGATCCCAAAACCAAAATCCACCCCACCCAAGTTCGCGATATGCCCACCAGCTACCCAAGCTGATGCCCAAAGTGAGCAGCGACCAAGAAATAAGTACCCAAGGCCTGACAATTTTAGCCCAAACATTTCCTTCAACTTTTGCAATTAATCCAGCTATAGAGAGCGAAAAAGGAACGCTAAACCCAAGGTACCCCAAATATAATATCGGTGGATGAATAGCAAGGCCTATATCTTGCAATATCGGATTAAAACCCAGTCCATCTGTTTCAATGCCTGGCATTTTAGTGAAGGGGCTGGATTCAAGTAAAGTGAACAGTAAAAAACAAAAGCAAATCAAGCCTTGGGTGATCAAGGATACTTTCTTCAATTTACTGCCGTTATCAATAAAAATACCCATCAGAAATAGGTAAAAGGTAAGCACTAAGGTCCAAAGCAACATAGATCCTTCTTTATTTCCCCAAACACCACAAATCTTGTAGATCAAAGGTTTTGTTGTGTGTGAGTGGTAGTATACGTTTTCGAGTGAGAAATCATTTGTAATGTGGCAGTAGATCAAAATAGCCATTGATGTTGATACACAAAAAAATATGGCAGTGGTAATAAACCGACAAGAACTAAGCGGTAAAAACAAATATGTCAAAGACAATAAGCAGGCTAGCAATAGCAATATATTCCCAAGTTCAGGCATAAAAAATTATAGTTTTTATATAAACAATATTACTGATGACAAGTAAGAAGTTAAAGTGTTAATTGACACTTGCTATTGATGCTATAGCTAAAGTGGCTTAGGTTTACCTACAATTTGAAAAACAACAAATTCGTCATTCCGCTACTCGTTAGCGGAATCTATACCGCGAATGAATCGCGGTATGACGTAGGGAAATCTTTCTTGGGTCAGCTATAGCATAATGCTCCCATAGTTAGCTGTGCTAGTATTAGTTAAAAATTAAATATTAAATCTTTATACTTTTATAGATAGCGTTAATATTGAGGTAACATTGTGGGTACAACTAAGATTAGTAAATTTCCATTCAATATAAAAGGTAAAGTGGCAAAACAACATGCCGAACCAATAATCGAAAAAAATCTCTATACTATTTTAGGATTCAAAGATATAGAAGATTTTGAAAATAAGACAAGTAAGCTTGTTAATAAAAAAGTTTGGCAATCATTTGTTGACTGCTTTGCAAAAGAAATAGATTATGCAGCAACCGAAAAAGTTGTAAAAAGCATCGTTTGTAACATTGCAAAGAGTGATCGCGGTGATGCTTTTACCAAAGCTGAACGTCTAATATTAAATGAAAAACAAGGTGATAAAAAGAGAGAAAAAGCGATTAGAGAAGCTATTAGTATTTTGAGAAAAATCAATCCAGAAAAAGCCTTTAATGAACTTTCAGTAATAAAAAAACAAGCTGAAGATTTTTTACAAACCGATTTTTATAAAGCTCAGAGTAAACCACTTCAAGGATTTGCTCCATCTGGTGGACAGCTCTTTGCGGAAGTTCTAAAATATATAGAAACACTAGAAAAATTAGCTGAAGTTAAAAAGGAAGAGCTAGTTAAAGATTTCTTGTTAAATCATGTTAGTTCATTGAATAAAAAGTATCCTAAATCACAAGGTAAAAGGGAAGATGCTATAACAATACTATCAAGTGATGAGTTGAAGAATTTTTACAATAAAGGTGTAAAAGAAGGAATATTACAACCAATGGTATCTTACAAAGGATGCAGAAACCTGTATGACAAAATGAACCAGATAAAAAATGAATCCAAAAGTATAATTAAAAGAGAAGAACGGGAAGAAAATTTAAAGAAAATAGATAAGTCGATAATCAGCGCAATTAATGACATAAAAAAACATAGAGAAGCAATCCTTAACTGTAAAGACTTTCAAAATTCTTACATAAAAGAGAAAAAAGAACATCCATTTAGAGGCAACGCATGTCAAAAAATGATTGACATATATCAAGAGAGAATTGTTGGATATCAGGAGAAAATTCGTCAAAACTTAAACCAAATAAAAGCGATATTAAAAAGTGCGCCGCAAGAAATGGATGATGTGGAAGAATTAGAGGAAATAATCGATGGTATACATGAAGCAAAACAGTTCGATGAAGATTTTGATTCAGCTTTAATTTGTTTATCGAACATGCAGAATGAGCTAGATATTCAACTGGAAAATCCTCCAACAGAGCTAAGAGTTTCACACATTAACGTTAAAACTGAGCTAACTAGGTTATAAGGGCGGGGTTTTTGGGATAATTTTAATTCAAGACAGCTCTTAGTCTGTGTTTTAATTTGGTTGTGTTTTATTAAAAAAACTTTAGATTTATTGCATAATCGATACTCAAATATAATGACACAGACTTGGAATTTGTTACAAACAGGGCAAAAGGAAGGCTATAAAATTGCGTATACTAATGCTCGTATTATCGACCCGGAAACTAAACTTGATATAAAAGGTTCGCTATTGACTGAAGGGGATAAAATTGTTGATTTTGGCGAATCATTATTTTCAACAAGTGGGGTCGATGAAACAATAGACTGTAAAGGGCTTGTTCTAATGCCAGGCCTTATTGACATTCACGTACATTTTCGTGAACCAGGGCAGGAACATAAAGAAACTATATATACAGGTAGCAAATCTGCAGCTGCAGGAGGCGTTACAACTGTAGTTTGTCAGCCAAACACTATTCCAGCAATTGATAGCGTTGTTTTGGCTAAATATTTGAAATATAGAGCACTTGAAACTTCACATGTAAACGTTGAATTTTACGCTAAAATCACCACTTCGGAAGAAAAGTTGACTGAAATGGCACTTTTAAAGGAAGCAGGTGCGGTTGGGTTCACTGATGATGGCATGCCAGTTATGAACCCAATGATTATGAGACAGGCGCTGCTTTATTCAAGTATGCTGGGTGTTCCTATTGCTCAACATGCAGAAGATTTAAATTTATCAGCAGGTGGTGCAATCAACGAAGGTAAAATTTCTGAAGAATTGGGAGTAAAGGGGATCTTAAGTGCGTCAGAATCGGTTATGGTAAGTCGCGATATACTGCTCATGAAAGATATGGAGAATGTGCACTACCATATTCTACATGTCTCTTCAAAAGATTCACTTGATGCTATTAAACGTGCAAAAGATTTGGGATTAAATGTTACGTGCGAAGTAACCCCTCATCACTTCACTTTGACTGAAGATATAGTAAAACAACATGGGGCAATTGCAAAAATGAACCCGCCACTTCGCACTGGAGAAGATCGTTTAGCTATGGTTGAAGGTTTAAAGACAGGTGTGATTGATTGCATTGCAACCGATCATGCTCCGCATGATCGTAGTTCTAAAGATCTGCCACTTGAAAATGCTGCATTTGGTATTGTTGGCCTTGAAACAATGCTGCCCCTTTCACTTGAACTCTATCACAGTGGGCAAATGGGTCTACTTGATGTGCTCGCAAAATTGACATATAAGCCTGCAGATATAATACACATACCACGTGGTCGTATACAAAAAAACCTTGCTGCAGACTTAATTTTAGTTGACCTCAATCATGAATGGGAAATTAAAACTGACAACTTTGCTAGTAAATCAAAGAATTCTCCTTTCGATGGTCGCAAAGTAAAAGGACACGTAGTACGTACTGTTGTGTCCGGCAAAACTATATACTCGCAGAAGAGTTAGTTATCATATCTTATCTATTCCAATTTGTTATCACCAGAATGGGCTAAGTGCACCTAAATTTAAATTAAGAAATCTTACACTGTCTCCGAATAAACACATCCTCTTATCTTTCCCTAATCTGTAAAGTTATTTTGTCTATCAATCTGATTCCAAAACAGCAAAATTATTGTATAATGTTACTTTGAAGTTTTATTTTCAATGCACAAGTTTGCAATACTTTTTTCTATACTGCTTGCAATAGTTGCTTACTATTTAAACAACGAAGTTATATTTGAAATAGCAAAGCTATTTAGTGACATATTTGTTAGTTTGTTGAAATTAATAAGTTTACCTTTAGTTTTTCTATCTATAGTTTCCACAATTTCAGGACTCAAAGACTCAATTGAAATTAAAACCTTAGTTAAGAAAACACTATTTTATACGCTGCTTACAACTATTATAGCTGCGTTTGTTGCATTATCGTTTTATTTGTTAATAGATCCAGCAAGAAAAAATTTCATAAGTAATACAATAGGGAGTGTTAACAGCAATAACCACAGTTATTTTTCATATTTAAAATCACTCATTCCTTCTAATTTTGTGCAAGTCTTTCTTGAGAATAACATTATTGGTAGTATATTAATCGCTTTTTTGATGGGCGGAGCTATTATTTCACTTTCAAAAGAAAAGCAGGATATATTACATCAAATATTCTCTGCACTTTTTGATACACTACTTAAAATTGCTCAAGGGTTATTAAAATTTATTCCGCTTGCTGTTTGGTCTTTTATTACATGTTTTTTGCATGAATTAAAAGGTGGTAGCGAGTTCTACAATCTTTTATGGTATTTTGTTTGCATAATGTCTGCAAATTTTGTGCAGGCATTTCTGATCTTACCGCTACTTATGTGGTATAAAGGCATATCACCAATTCAAACGCTAAGGGGGGTTATGCCAGCGTTGACGCTCGCATTTTTCTCTAAATCATCCAGTGCAACATTGCCAACAACTATAGAATGTGTGCAGAACAAGCTAAAGGTGCCAAAGAAATTGTCGTCTTTTATTTTACCAATATGCACAACAATTAATATGAATGCATGTGCTGCATTTATACTAATCACTGTAATGTTTGTTGCAGAAATGAACGGATACGCATTTTCCTTGAGCGAAATGTTGATATGGATTTTTTTAGCTACAGGGGCTGCAATTGGTAACGCTGGAGTGCCTATGGGGTGCTATTTTATGGCAACCAGTTATCTCGTATCGATGAATGTTCCTTTGCATATTATGGGACTGATTTTGCCTATTTATACAATCATCGATATGTTTGAAACTGCAATAAATGTGTGGTCTGATATTTGCATAACTCAGATAATTAATAAAGAATGTAATAGTGAAACTTAAAAAATGATATTAGACGAAAATAACCTAATAATAAAAGAATTTAAAGAAGCAGAAGCAATTTTGCATGGGCATTTTGTTTTATCATCCGGACTGCATAGTGGCACATACATACAGTGTGCGAAGATTTTTGAAAATCCAAGCAGAGCCATGAAAGTTTGCGCATTATTAGCAGATAAAATAAAAAAAGAATTAAATAGCTCCATAGATTTAATATTATCTCCTGCAATTGGTGGAATAATTGTGGGTTATGAGATTGGCAGGCAGCTTGGAATAAAGACAATGTTTTGCGAGCGCGTTAATGGCAAGTTTGAATTACGCCGTGGATTTGAAATTAAAAAAGGTGAAAAAATATTACTTATTGAGGATGTGATAACCACAGGTAAATCTTCGCTTGAAGCAGTGGAATGTGCAGAAGGGGAAGGAGGTAAAGTTGTTGCTGAAGCTTCTTTGATAAAGAGAAATAGTGAAACGAAACTGCCTTTTCCTGTCATATCTTTGATTGAACTGAACATCAAAAACTACAGCGAGGAAGAACTTCCAAGTGAATTAAAACAACTACCCATAACAAAACCTGGGAGTAGAGAATATTTAACAAAGTAATCCTATAATATCTTGGAAGCACAGCACAGCTTTAGTTATTTACTCTAAGTGTATTTTATGTATACTTATTACTAAATTAATTTTGAAATGATAGAAAATGAACGAATTTAAATCGATCCGAAATATAGCAATAATCGCACACGTTGACCACGGGAAAACTACTTTACTCGATAACATGTTAAAACAAAGTGGCACGTTTCGTGAGAATCAAGAAGTTCAAGAGCGAGTTATGGATAGTGGCGACCAAGAACGTGAGCGCGGAATTACAATACTTGCAAAGTGCACATCAATAATGTGGGGCGATGAAAAGATCAATATTATTGATACGCCAGGGCACGCGGACTTTGGTGGGGAAGTGGAAAGGGTATTGTGCATGGCAGATGGTGTGTTGCTGCTGGTTGATGCTGCAGAAGGTCCAATGCCACAAACAAAATTTGTGCTCTCAAAAGCACTAAAAGCAAATTTGAAGCCAATTGTGATAATCAATAAGGTTGATCGACCAGACAGCAGAATTGATGAAGTACTAAATGAAATATATGAGTTATTTTTTAACCTTGATGCAACCAACGAGCAGCTAGATTTTCCAGTGTTGTATGCTTCAGGTAGAAATGGTTGGTGTGCTAAGGAGCTTTCTGATGAAAGAAAAGATTTAAGCCCATTATTTTCAACGGTTATAGATTATATAAAACCTTCTGTTTATGATCAAAATGCACCTTTTGCTATGTTGGTCACTCTACTTGAGTCTGATAAGTTTCTTGGCAGAATATTGACAGGAAAGGTTTATCAGGGTGTTGCACAAGTTAATTCAGATCTTAAGGTGCTTGACCTCGATGGCAAAGTAATTGAACGAGGAAGATTAACTAAGTTGCTCTCATTTTCTGGCTTGAAACGCATTCCAGTAGAACAAGCTGTGGCGGGAGACATAATTGCAATTGCAGGACTTGAGGAAGCTTCGGTTTCAGATACTATAGCAGCACCAGAAGTTACAACTGCAGTAAGCTCAACTCCAGTTGATCCGCCAACAATGGCGATTACTCTGAGCGTTAATGATTCACCTTTTGCTGGGCAAGAAGGTACAAAGCTTACTTCAACTGCTATAAAGGATCGTTTATATGCGGAAGCAGAAACAAATGTTGCAATTACTGTGACTTTGGCACCAAGCGGTGAAGCATTTGAAGTAGGTGGGCGTGGTGAGTTACAGCTTGGAGTGTTAATTGAAAATATGAGGAGAGAAGGTTTTGAGCTTTCGGTATCACGCCCTCGCGTGTTATTTAAAGAAGAAGGCGGTAAAAAACTTGAACCTATAGAGGAAGTAGTAATTGATGTAGATGATGAATATAGTGGAATCATCATGGAAAAACTCAGCTTCCGTAAAGGTGAAGTAACTGACATGAGACCTTCTGGTAATGGCAGGACAAGATTAACGTTTTTAGTGCCATCAAGAGGATTAATCGGTTATCAAGGAGAGTTTTTAACTGATTCTCGTGGCACAGGCATAATTAACCGTTTATTTCACAGTTATGCTCCACATAGAGGTCCAATTTCTGGAAGGCGCAATGGAGTTTTAATTTCTACAGATAAGGGTGAGGCTGTGGCATATGCAATTTTCAATTTGCAAGACAGGGGAATTATGTTTATTAAGCCACAGGATAAGGTATATTGTGGCATGGTTGTCGGCCAGCATAGCCGTGACAATGATTTGGAGATAAATGTGTTAAAGGGTAAGCAATTAACAAACGTAAGAGCTTCAGGTAGTGATGAAGCTATAAAGCTCACTCCACCAAAGATAATGACACTGGAGGATATGATAGCGTATATAGATGATGATGAATTGGTGGAAGTAACTCCAAAATCTATACGTTTACGCAAGAAATTCCTTGATCCAAATGAACGTAAGCGTGCAGGAAGGGCAAAGAATAAGGAGTAATCAGAGGTTGAACATTTGCGAAAAATAGTGTATAATTATTCGTCTCCTAATTGTATTTAATTATGGCCTTTTCGAAATTTCTCGATCCAAAAAACAATTTCGCGTTCAAGAGAATATTTGGCACTGAGAAAAATAAAGATATTCTCATTCACTTTCTCAATGATATATTGGGCTTCGCTGGCAAAGATGAAATAGAAGAAATAGAATTTCTCAGCACTATCATGGATGCTGAGATTGCCTCTAAAAAACAAAGTATTGTTGATGTTTTCTGTACTGATTCTGCTGGAACCCAGCTAATTATTGAAATGGTGCGACCTGAAAGTCTTAGGTCATATTGTTTAAAAGGAGAGGAATTCCTTCAGAAAGAAACTAAAAGAGTTCTAAAACTTATTAAACCAGATGTTTTGCCATCTGAGTCTACGCATCAGTGCGAATCGGGTAACCGGTTGGTGCCAAGCGATGCGGACAATGAACCTCCTCTTGAAAAAGAAGATGCTCAATCGTGAAAGGAGCATAAACTACAAGCATCATGTGGTTGGAGAGCTAGGCTTAGTGGTATGGTGAACGTAAGTGAAGCTTCATAAGTATCGTAACGATTAAAGAGCTAAAGATGCTGATAAGCTCCGACCAAAAGGTAATGTGACATTTTTCATTTCTGGATGTACGCAAATCACCGGTATAGAGAAGTCACCTAACCCACTGTTGTATGACAGAAGGAACAGGGTAAGCCTGTATTTCCGCATATATGGCAAGCAAACCGCAAGGAACGCTGATGAAAATGCAGGTAAAGGATAATGGAGAAAGCGAATGCCATTTTGTAACGAAATGTATAGAATTTGTAACATTAATTCGCGTGAAAACGAGCAGATTTCCATTTGGTCCCTCGTGACAAGAAACTTTGTTAACCACTTGAGGTAGAGAAGCAGATGACCTTACCCACAGAAATGATGAAGAAATTAGGAATATTTTTTACAAAAAGGACAATACTAACAAAAGAACTTTATTCTATTTAGAATATAAAGTTACAATAAATTTTCCTGTCATCTCCAAATAAATTACATTAACTTAGTATTGTATATTGTTAATAACTTAAATAATACAACCATTTTCAGCAACAAAAACCAAAGGTCTTGAGATACAAGATATTTGTATGGTTACTATGATAGTTCCTTTTTTAAGAAAGTTTTAAATTTCATACCTAACAATAAACAACTTTAGGTTTAAATTTATGAAATCAGTTGTTATATACATCAGCAAATACGAATTTAACTGGTGTTATGGACTTAAATAAATTTGCCGAAAAAGCAAAAAGTATAATTCAAAGTGCTCAAATGAAAGCGTTGGGAGCTGGGCATCAGATTTTTATGCCTGAGCATTTACTAAAAGTGATGCTTGAAGATGAATCAGGTTTAGTTCAGGATTTGATAAACGCTTGTGGTGGAAGTGTGCAAAGTATTTCTGATGCTGTGGATAGCGCAATAAAAAAGTTGCCAGTAATTGAAGGTCCAGGAAGTGGTGGCCTTCAACTTTCAAGAGAAATAGCAAAAGTTTTTGAAGATTCAATTGGTATTGCAAGAAGAAATAAAGATTCATTTGTTGCTGTTGAGCGTTTACTACAGGGCCTCACTGCACAAAAAGATGATACTGTAGGCAAAATTCTGGCAGAGAATGGTGTGACTCTACAAAAACTGAACTCAGTTATTGCAGAAATGAGACAAGGCAGCAGTGCGGACTCGCCAAACAGTGAGGAAAAATTAAACGCGGCAAAGAAATATACAAAAGATGTTACAGAGCTTGCTATGCAAGGAAAGCTTGATCCTGTAATTGGTCGTGATGAAGAGATCAGAAGAACTATGCAGGTATCACTGAGGCGGACAAAAAATAATCCAGTGCTGATCGGTGAACCTGGTGTTGGAAAAACTGCAATAGTTGAGGGGCTTGCAAATAGAATTGTTGCAAACGATGTGCCACTTGGTTTGCATGATGCAAAGGTCTTAGCTTTGGATCTTGGAGCACTAATTGCTGGCACTAAGTTTAGAGGAGAGTTTGAGGAAAGGTTAAAAGCAGTGATTAATGAGATTTCGAGAGCGGAGGGAAAAATTATATTATTCATCGATGAATTGCACACTTTAGTTGGAGCAGGAGCAACAAGTGGTGCAATGGATGCCTCGAATCTGCTGAAGCCTGCTCTTGCGCGTGGAGAAATTCGCTGTATAGGAGCCACAACTTTAGATGAATATCGTCAGCATATAGAAAAAGATCCTGCACTTGCAAGGCGTTTTCAGCCTGTGTTTATCTCTCAACCAACTGAAACTGATACCATTTCAATACTCAGGGGTTTGAAGGAAAGATATGAGGTGCATCATGGTATAAGAATTACAGATGGTGCAATAATTGCTGCTGCAAAGTTGTCCAATAGATATATAACAGATAGGTTTTTACCTGATAAAGCAATTGATTTGATTGATGAAGCAGCAAGCAGGGTGAGAATTGAAATGGATAGCAAGCCTGAAGTTATTGATGAACTTGAGAGAAAGGTTATACAGCTAAAGATTGAAGCAGAGGCTTTAAAAAAAGAAAGTGATGAAAATTCTAAACAGCGTTTAAAAAAGATAAATGAAGAGATCGAAAATCTAAACAGTAAATTTGCTGACTTGAACAGCAAATGGCAGATGGAAAAGAATAAAATAGCTAGAATACAAGAAACAGCCGAAAAATTAGATAACGCTAGAAAAGAGTTGGAATTAGTTCAGCGTAGTGGGAATTTGGGAAGAGCAGGAGAGCTGATGTATGGTGTGATTCCTCAGCTTGAGAATGAATTAAAAAATCAGGAAAAGGTTACTGATAGTTTCTTAAAGAAAGAAGTGACTGGAGATGATATTGCAAACATTGTTTCAAAGTGGACAGGAATTCCAGTTGATAACATGATGCACAGCGAAAAGGAAAAACTTCTCAACATGGAGAATGAAATAGGAAGAAGAGTAATAGGGCAGAAAGATGCAATAGAAGCGATAAGTAATGCAGTTAGGCGCTCCCGCTCTGGGGTGCAAGATACTAATCGACCTTTTGGTTCATTCTTATTCTTAGGCTCAACCGGGGTTGGTAAAACCGAACTTGCGAAAGCCTTAGCTGAATTTCTGTTTGACGATCAATCAGCGCTTCTGCGTTTTGATATGTCAGAATATATGGAAAAACATTCTGTTTCAAAGCTAATTGGCGCGCCTCCAGGGTATGTTGGCTATGAACAAGGTGGCAGATTAACTGAAGCGGTAAGAAGAAGGCCATATCAGGTTATTCTGTTTGATGAAATCGAGAAAGCAAATCCAGATATATTTAATCTATTGCTACAGATCTTGGATGAGGGGAGACTCACTGATAGTCATGGTAAATTAATTGATTTTCGCAACACCATACTGATTTTAACTTCTAACCTTGGCGCTGAGATAATGCTAAAAGGGAATGTTGATTCTGTAAGAAATGAAGTGATGCAAATAGTTAAATCAACATTTCGTCCAGAATTTTTAAACAGGCTGGATGAAATTATTATATTTCACAGTTTAACCAGAGATGACATCTATAAAATTATAGATGTTCAATTTTCTTATTTACAAAAAACACTTGCTAAGCGTAAACTGAGTATAAGTTTGTCGCAGGAAGCTAAAGAACTAATAGCACAAACTGGCTATGACCCTGAATATGGAGCAAGGCCCTTAAAAAGGGTTATACAAGAGTGTATTCAAAATAATTTAGCTAAATTAGTTTTATCAGGGGAAGTAGTAGAAAATGATGAGCTAATAGTGTACGCTCTTGATAATGAAATCTTAGTTAAAAAGGTTTAAGTTCACTGTGTATTTTTGTTAAAAAAAATGTGTATAGATCATAATGTTGACACTGAGTCTTTATTTAAGCTAGCTGATCAAGAAAATCAGCAAGATAAAGAAAAAATTAAAAAATTCATTAAGTATTTTTATAGTTTTGTTTATAAAAGCGACCTAAAAGCCAATGATAAGTTTTTGCTATATATTGTAAACGATGCTTACAATTTTGTTTCTCAAAAAGAGAAAGATGAAAGTAAGTTAGTAGTAAGCAATATAGATGATATACCAGGAATAGAAGGCGATTTTACCACGATTAAGATAACAAACGATGATATGCCATTTTTGGTTGATTCTGTTATTGCAACTATTAAATCGCACAATTTAACCATATGCTATTACAGCAACAGCATAATTAACATTAAAAGAAAAGATGGCCTAATAGACGAGATTTACTCTTTGGAAGAAAGCAATGGAGTCAAAGAGTCAGTCATATATGTAATTATCAAAGGTATAAGTGACAGCTTTGTTGATACATTAAAAGAATCTCTACAGAAAACGCTGAAAGCGGTTAATTGCGTTGTGAAAGATTGGCACTTAATGCTCAAGAAACTTGATGAGGCAAGTCTTTCTGTCATCCCAGTACTTGATACTGGGATCCAGGAAAAGGACACGTGGATTCCAGTGTCACGCACTGGAATGACACCAGACCGAAATCAAGAGCAAAAAGATTTTCTAGTTTGGTTAAAGAATAATAACTTCGTATTTCTAGGTTATCAAGAATATATTGCTGGTAAAGATGAAAAACTCGTCTGTGACAGCAAAAAGGACCTTGGCCTGATGAGAGTAGGTCAAAGTACGTTGATTCCTTCTGCAAACCTTGATTCCCTATACATATTGAGATCAGATCTAATCTCAATAGTCCATCGGCGTACATACATGAATTGTATAGGAGTAAAAGAATTTGATGACCAGGGTAATGTGGTAAAGGAACGGCGTTTTTTCGGGCTATTTACTTCTGTAGCGGAGGTCCAAGATATTAGAACTATTCCAATAATAAGAGATAAAGTTAAAGTTATAGAAAAAAGTGCAGGGTTTGTAACCGGGGGCCACAATAACAAAGCTCTAATTTATATTTTACAAGTATTCTCATGTGATGAATTGTTCCAGTCTAATGAGAAAGAATTATTTCAAATTTGTACTTCTATTATGTCCCTTGCAATAAGACCAAGAGTCAAGTTATGCTTAAGAAGTAAGGGAGCGTTTACTAGTTGTATAGTGCTGATACCGATGCGTTATGCTAGCTCCAGGCTAATGCTCAAGATAAGCAATATATTGAAGGATGAGATAAATGCAGAAAGTTCAGATATTTATAACCACCACATTATAAACGAATATGACTTAATGAAATTGCACGTGGTGCTAAAGGCTAAAAACGCTAGTATTCCTGATGATGAAGTTTTGCGTATCGAAAACAAATTAAGGAACATTACGGAAAAATGGGAAGATCGTTTTATAGACAATTTATATAATACTTTTAGCACTGTTGAGGATATATTCATCCGTTATTGCAAGGCATTTCCAATAAGCTATCAAGAGAGTTTCGAACCTCATGACGCATATTACGATATGAAAAAATTGGAGATAGTGAGGAAAAAAAGAGTTAGCGAGGTCGATTTAAGACTTACTCGTGACAATCTTAATTATCAATTAAAGGTTTACACTTCGAGCAATGGAGGTCTTGAATTATCGAAGATATTAAGAATTACTAAGAATTTGGGAGCTAAGATTCTATCTCATAATGGCTATTACATAGAAATTAACGGCGGAATATGGATACACCATTTTGTGTTGTCAAGAGTCGATGAATTAATAGACAACATTACTCTAAAAGAGCAATTTGAAATAACACTTGCGAAAGTGTTTAGCAAGGAAATTAAAAATGACTATTTCAATAGTTTGATCATTATTGCTGGGCTCAAGTGGAAAGAAGTCCTTCTGGTTAGAGCGTTAAGTGCTTACCTAAAGCAGACGTCATTTAACTACAATCCAGAATATATCCAAAAGGTAGTCTCAGAGCATCCAAAAATAGTAAAGTATTTGATACAACTATTTCATGCAAGATTTGATCCTAACATAGACATTGATAGAGCAGAAACTACGGACATTGTCAGAGAAAAAATTGAGGAACTTCTAAAAGAGATCAGCAATGTTTCACATGATTACGTTTTGCGCTCGATATTTAACTTGATAATGGCTACTTTAAGGACCAGTTATTATCAAGACGATAAACCATATTTATCTACAAAATTTGACTCAAGTAAAATAGATGGTTTACCTGATCCTCGTCCGTATCGTGAATTGTATATTTATTCAAACCTTTTTGAGGGGATACATCTAAGAGGAGGGAAATTAGCCCGTGGTGGCTTAAGGTGGTCGGATAGGACGGAAGATTTTCGCACTGAAGTTTTGGGGCTCATGAAAGCTCAGATGACAAAAAATGCGGTTATTGTCCCTGTTGGTGCAAAGGGTGGGTTTGTAATAAAGCAAGCTTATAAAGATAAGAATATTTTAAGAGAGAAAAGTGTTGAGTGCTATAAGAGTTTCATTAGAGGAATGCTTGATATTACTGATAATGTAGTTGATGGTAAAATAATTCCACCAAAGGATGTGATTAGGTATGATGAAGACGATCCATACTTGGTGGTTGCGGCAGATAAAGGCACTGCTTCATTTTCTGATTATGCCAACCAAATAGCCTCTGAGTATAATTTTTGGCTTGGTGATGCATTTGCATCTGGTGGATCAGCAGGTTATGACCACAAAAAGATGGGTATCACAGCAAGAGGTGCATGGATTGCAGCACAGAGGCATTTTTGGAAAATGAATAAGGATATTTACCAAGATGTAACTGTAATTGGGATTGGAGATATGGCTGGCGATCTATTTGGAAACGGTATGCTGCTTTCAAAAAATATACATTTAATCGGCGCATTTAACCATATGCATATTTTTGTTGACCCAAACCCTGATGCAGAAAAGAGTTTCACAGAGCGTAAACGTCTCTTTGAGTTACCATTTTCAACCTGGATGGATTATAACAAAGATTTGATCTCTCAGGGTGGAGGAGTATTTGAGCGTAGCAGTAAGCAAGTAAACATTTCTCAAGAAATAAAAAAGTGCTTTGATATAACAGAAGATATGCTACCTCCAAGTGATTTGATTAGATATCTGTTGAAAGCAAAAGTGGACTTCATATGGAATGGAGGAATCGGCACGTTTGTTAAGGCAAAGAGTGAAAATCATAGCATGGTCGGTGACAAAGCAAACGATGAGTTAAGAGTGAATGGTAAAGATATTAGAGCTTCTATGTTTATAGAGGGTGGAAATCTTGGTTGTACACAGTTTGGAAGAATAGAATATGCTGAAAAAGGTGGATATATCAATGCAGACTTTGTTGATAATTCAGCCGGAGTGATATGTTCGGACCTTGAAGTTAACATTAAGATTGCATTTGTTTCAGCTATGAAAGCAGGGGGTATTTCTTTAGAAAAAAGGAATGAAATACTGGCAAGTATGGTGGATGAAGTTGCATCCAAAGTGCTTGAGAACCACAACAAAATTGAAACAAAAGCATTACTTCTTGAGTGTTTGCAAGCTAAAGAGAGATTGGAGCAGCACCACAGGTTACTGCTCAGTTTAGAAAAATCTGGGCTGTTAAACCGAAGCGTAGAATTTCTTCCAACTGAAGAAGAGATAGCAAGGATGTTAACTGGTGCAGAAGGTTTCAGTTCTCCTCAGCTCTCTGTTCTAATGTCTTATGCTAGAACAGCAATAAAAAATGAAATTATACATTCCGATCTGTCTGAAAAAGATCTTATATCTCATGACTACTTGCTAGGTTATTTTCCTAAAAAGATGGTAACAAAGTTTAAGGATTTCATATTAAAACACCAACTTCGTAGAGAAATTATCTCTACTTGCATTGCAAATGATGTAGTGAATAGAATGGGCTGTATATTCATCAATAATTTGGCTGAGAACACTGGAATTAAGATACAAGAAGCGGTTAACATATATATTGTTGTTAACCACCTGTATGATTTAAACAGCCTGTGGCAGAAAATTGATGAATTGGATGGAAAAATTGATGTTAACTCATACTTACAAATAGTGAGGAACGTGCAGAAATTTATTGGCAGAGTATCATTTTGGCTAGTGAAAAATCTTGGCAAGCTTAGCTTTGTAGAATTGGATGATGTTACAAAATTTAAAGATGCAATTGAAACTTTAGGCCAGAACTTAACTGATGTTTTAGATGAACACCTATTAAAGATCTATAGCCATGGATCAACTTCTTTAGTAGAACTTAATATAAATAAAGATCTAGCAAAAAAAGTTGCTGATCTATGCGTTCTTGCTTATGCACTGGACATTATATCTGTTGCTGAACAGACATCTTTGTCCATTCTTGATGCTGGTAAAATATACTTTGAGTTAAAGTCGCTGTTAAGATTCGATCTGATTAGAACAATTGCCATCAAGATGAAAAGCCGCTCTTCTTATTGGGATCGCAGCTTAGTTAATGATTTATTGGACGATTTAAGCAATTACCATCACAAGCTAGCTGTTAAAGTCATAAAAGCTACTGATAACCCCGAAGATAAGGTTCAAACCTGGGCTTGTGATGATAAGGACTACATAGAACGTTATAATAGTTTTTTAGATGAGATGGTTGCTTCTAAACTTGATTTAAGCAAATTAATATTTATAATCAGAAGGATTAAAGTACTTGCTTCATAGGAAAATGTTCAATATAGGTCTTTCAGAAATTTTAGTTGTAGCTTTAGTGAGCATAATTGTTCTTGATAAAAATAAGGTACCTGTATTTATTGATTTTATTAAGACTATATATAGGTATTTTACAATTGTAAGGTTAAAAGCCAGAAGGTTATTGAAGGATGCCGGAATTGAAGACTTATATAAAGAGTGTAATACTGAGAAAGTAAATTACATAGTTGGTAAAAATGGTAAGCTTTATCCTACTTACGATATAGATAATACATCTAAAGATAATGACAGCGAAGATTCTGGTAGTAGATGATGTACTATCTAATGTCAAGCTTTTAGAAGCTCGACTAAAAGCAGAGTACTATACGGTTATCGTAGCTCATGATGGTGAAGAAGCTATAGATTTAGTAGCAAAGCAGCAGCCTGATATTATATTACTTGATATCATGATGCCAAAGATGAATGGCTTTGAAGTTTGTAAGGAGCTAAAGAGTGATCCCTTGACAACCCATATTCCAATAATTATGGTAACTGCGCTGCATGATACTTATGATAGAGTGCAAGGTATTAATGCTGGCGCGGATGATTTTCTGACTAAACCAATAAACAAAACTGCTTTATCTGCACGAATTAAGTCTCTCACACGCTTAAAGATGATTATCGATGAATTGCGTTTGAGAGGAGAAACTAACGCTGAGATTGGTGGAGTCGCAGGAAACAGTATTATGGATTATTCCAATCAGATTTTTGATGCTAACATACTTGTTATAGATGAGGATGTTCATCAAGCAGAGCAGATATATAATATATTAAAGCAACGCTTTAGGTCAATTAAAATACTGAGTGATCCAATAGAAGCATTGAAGGTTGGTATTGAGAATGGTTACGACCTGATCATTTCTGATATGCAATTTTCAAAAACTGACGGCTTGCGTTTGTGTTCTGAGTTTCGTAGTAAGGTGGAAACACGTTATACACCAATTCTGATTCTTTCTGAGGATTATGATAAAAACAATTTAGTAAAAGCACTTGATGTAGGTGCTAATGATTATTTAACAGTACCTTTGGATGAGGGTGAGTTAATAGCAAGGGTTAATTCGCAAGTGAAACGCAAAAGATATCAAGATGCCTTGAGAATGAATTTATTTAATAATGCGGAAATGTCTATAAAGGACCCATTAACTAACTGTTATAATAGAAGATATTTTGATGCACACTTAAGAAACATTGTTAAGGACTCTGTGGAAAAGGATAGAAGGTTGTCTCTTATGATACTTGATATAGACTATTTTAAGATGGTGAATGACAGTTTTGGGCATAGTGCTGGAGATGAACTTTTAAAGCAAATACAGAGAAGAATTTCTGAAAATATTAGAGTGACAGATTTGTTAGCTAGATTTGGTGGTGAGGAATTTGTTGTTGTAATGCCAGATACCGATACATCAGATGCGTATACTATTGCGGAAAGAATACGCAAAATTATTGCTAAAAAACCTTTTATACTTGCGGATAAAAATACAACCCACGATGTAACTGTGAGCATTGGAATTGCAGAAATGCAAGAATCTGACCTTGACAATATTAAAGAATTTATAGTACGTGCCGACAAATATTTATATAAAGCAAAAAACAGTGGTAGAAATAGAGTGGTTACTGGCTATAGCTAAAGTGGCTTAAGTTTGCCGACAACCGTCATTCCGCTACTAGTTAGCGGAATCTATGCTGAGATACCGCGAATGAATCGCGGTATGACGGTTTGTGGCGGCATGACGATAAGGTTTATACCTTGTCATCCCAGTGCTTGACACTGGAATCCAGTTTTCCATATAATCTCATCGAAAACGTTGTAACCACTTTCCATGCTAGTTTGCTTGTTCACAAGCAAATTTTTCTGGATCCCAGTGGGCTTTGTTGCATCGCTAGCTATGATGGATAAAGATAAAAAAGGTAGAGAATATCAGTAGCTTATTATTCTGGTATTTATAACAAGAACGGTCAGTGAATACCTAAATTTGAGTAAAAGAAATTTCACTACCACTCACTAATCCGGCTAAAATTCAAGAATTTCAATGCTTTAGCTATTTTCAATAGAATTAAATTTATTAATATAAATAATAAATTACTATTCTTAAATTTGATCAGATTGATTGCAAAAAAACAAGATTTTCAATAGGTTGCTTATAATCCTAACTATAGTTAGCCTTTCATAAGTAGCGATGCAACAAAGCCATCCCAGTGTCTGGGCACTGGGATGACATCATAGGGGCGCTGGGATGACACCCTGACAACCGTCGTCCCGCTGCTTGTTAGCTGGATCTATGCTAAGAGATACCGTGAATAAATCACGGTATGACGGTTCGCGGTGGCATGACGATAAGTTCGTCATCCCGCTACTTGTTAGCTGGATCTATGCTGAGAGATACCGCGAATGAATCGCGGTATGACGTAGGACTGCTAAGATTAAAGCGACAACATGAGGTTTCTCAGCTCTGGAAATTTCACGTTTAACTGCAAAAATAGATACTTATTTAAAAAATATCCTGTGACTTTCAGTCCTAACTGAAATTCTTGGAATGAGTAGCTGTTTTGTAGGGTATTATTGTATACATCATGCAACATTTGTGGAAAAGGTAGGAGTTTATCTGCATAATAATCTCCTACTTTTTTTGACACTGCTCTACCAGTTTTTGGAGAAATAAATTGTAAATTTTCCTTAACACCTGTTACAGCGCATTTGGATAAGTCTAACTTGAATCCCAATTGCGTAAGAAGCAGAAGCTCTAAGTTAAGATAATGGCTTTGCCAAGACTGATTGTTGTGTTTAATTACATCGATGAAATATCGAAAATTGTCATACAGCACGGCACAGGGTTCACTTTCTGGAAGCACTTTTTCTAAAATAGAGGAGAAAGAAACAATAGTAATGCTTTTTAACCTATCTTGAAAGAAATGATGGAATGGAGATTCGATTAATTCGCACTTAAAAAAACCTAGATTTTCAGGTAACTTAGCACTCCATTCTGCATGTAATAGATTACTTATCTGAAACTTATAATTGCTATTGTTTGTTAGCTTAGTTAATCCCCTGCGCTTTCCATGATTTTTTGTAAACAGAGAAAGAATTAAGTTTTTATCGCCGTATTTTTTAGCAGCTATAATGATGCCTTCATCTTTCCATCTCATTTAGAGTGTATTGACCGTATGATATATAGGATAGTGCACCTAGAGCGTGTAATCCATAAAAATCACTTACTCCGTTACTGTTTGCTTCCAAAGTTTCAAGGCTATGAGAGAGTAAGTTATTGGCTGCCACTCTTCTTCCTGAGCCTGATGCATTTCATACTGAGCTTTTGGTTTGCTAAATAATTGTTTGAATGATTTTAGTAACATTACTTTTCCTCGTCTGAAATTTTGGATAATTCAGCTTCTAATTCTTCTATCGTCGGTAAAGCTGTTTTTATGTTCTCTGGTAGATTTTCAGTTATTCGATATTCTGCTAGCCCTATTGGCTTGTTCATGTCTCGGAGTGTATATTTAGCAAGTACATCGTCTTTAGATTTACATAAGATTAACCCTATAGAAGGTTGATCTGTCGAGTGCTTCAGTAAATCATCAACTGCAGAAAGATAAAAATTCATTTTACCAGCATATTCCGGCTTAAAATCCTTATCTTTTAGTTCAATCACTACGAAGCAACGTAACTTTAAATGATAGAATAATAAATCAATATAAAAGTCTTTATTACCAACATCTAAATGAAATTGTCTACCAACAAATGCAAATCCTTCACCGAGTTCTAACAGAAATTTTTCCATATGCCCTACGAGTCCTTTTTCTACTTCTCTTTCATGAGCATCCTTACCTATACTTAAAAAATCAAAAATATACGGATCTTTTAATGTGTAATGTGCTAGATCGGATTGTGGAGATGGTAATTTTTCTTTAAAATTAGTTATTGCTTTTCCTTGACGTTTATGTAGTCCAAGTTCTATCTGCATCACCATAATGTTACGTATGTTCAATAGCTTTTTTTACATAAAATAATCTTATTTCATGACTTTCTATTTTTTCCAAAAGAGTGATATTGTGATACCAAGTTAATTGTGCAAGAGGCTCCTGCACAAATTCAACATCAGGATATTCTTCGGCAAACTTACGCATATACTTCAGATTTCTCGTGCTAAAGCCTTTCATTTCTGGAAATGTACTTCTCAAATCCTTACTTAATTGATCAATTACCTTAGCTCCCCAGCCGTGTTCTCTTTGCCGTTTTAAGATTTCTGTTCCAATATAATGGTAGAGCAAGATAAGCTTACTATTTACTGCAAGCGCTGCCTTATAACGGCTTGTTGCAATACGATCTTTCAACTGCTCTAAAAATTCTGTATATTCTTTTCCTATAATTTTTGTCATACGGTTCCTTTTAATCCATTATACAATTCTTTGTCTGTCGAGAAGGCAATCTTTCGCTTGCCTGCAACTTTGAAGGGATTCCTTATTTACTTCAAACTTGTCCATCAACTAAAATATATTGACTTTACATGCAATATTAGCTTTAAACCAGTAAAACAAGCTGCTTAACATATGCGTTTTTTCTATTCTAATTACATTCTTTTTTTATCTTCATGTGGTTTTCTGCTTTTTTCGTTACCTTCAACAAAAGCCCAAACGAATGATACGTCAGTTGTTTCTATACCACAAAGGAAAAAAGAAACAGTTGGGCACACTGTTGTAGCACAACCGAGGCAAATTATCGAAATGCAAGAAGAAGTCATTATTAACGAGGGTAAAGAATTTATTCCTGTTCCAAAAAGAAAAAAAAGTGTAGAGAAGAAACTAAGAAGGGATGTTAAAGAGGCAAAGAATGAAATAGGAAACGAAAAAAGCGTTGAGAGCAAAAAGGATGAATTAGTTGTAACAGAAATTATTAACTCTATAAGAGACAAACTTACAAAATGCTGGAGCATTCCTGAAAGCATAGCTTACAAAGAAAATTTTAGTATAAAAATCAACTTATTATTATCCAGTCAAGGTGAGATAATTATGGCCGATATAGCAGACAGTAGTTCCTATCGAGATAATCCACTTTTCAGGTCGATAGCAGATAACGCAATGCGTGCAGTATATAAATGTAGCCCATTAACCGGCTTGCCTATTCAGCACCACCACATTTGGCGTGAAGTAACACTAGACTTTATTCTATAGCTAAAGTAATTGCAGCTGCATGAATGTTGTGAACGTCACATTTCACACGAAAATGTAATTCAATGATGGAATTGCGTACAAAATAGATTCCAGATACAAGTGTCATGCTACTTGGGTAACATCCTTCCTAGTGGACTAAAATCACAATATTCGTACAGTTATGGAATGAACCGCGGTATGACGTAGGAAGATCTGAGCAAACTTTCAATCAGAAACAGCCAAAGATCTCTCTAAGATGTCAGTTTCTTTTGTATCTTCAACTTTACCGTCCTGGTCGAATGAAATTTGCAGAGACTTACTACTATACTTCCTTTTTCCTAAAAAATTGGCTTGTTTAATTTTATATGAGACATAGTACCAAACATTGTCATCGAACTTTGATACTAATGTTGGTGATCCTAAAGTGTGAACCACTTTTTCTTTATCGTCACCTACTTTTATCTTGCTCCACAATTCAACACTAATGCCAGGAGCTCCGTGATTGTGAATAGTGTGAGTGCAGCTCACTGTAAATAATAAAATAAAAGATATTAATACTCGCATTTCTGTTGATAAATTACTTGAAGCTATAATACACTAATAAATTATCTGCCGTCAAATTTCAAAAAAGTTAAATTGACTGATTCTCAATATCACTTAATATAATATTTACTTTAGAAAATAATAGGTGTCTTATGTCATTGTTAGAAGCAGATCCAATATACAAACCTTTTAATTACCCTTGGGCGTATGATGCGTGGCTGCAGCAACAAAGAATCCATTGGATACCTGAAGAAGTTCCGCTCGCTGATGACGTGAAGGATTGGAAAACTAAACTTTCAAGTGTAGAAAAAAATCTACTAACCCAGATCTTTAGATTTTTTACTCAGGCAGACATTGAAGTAAATAACTGCTACATGAGGCATTATTCAAATATATTTAAGCCAACAGAAATATGCATGATGCTTGCAAGCTTTTCCAATATGGAAACCATACACATTGCAGCTTATTCTTATCTTTTAGACACAATTGGCATGCCAGAAAGTGAGTATCAAGCATTTTTAAAGTATGATGCTATGAGAAAGAAATATGAATATATGTTGGAATTCGAGGAAAGCAAAAAACACGATAAAAAACATGTAGCTAAAACTCTAGCAGTGTTTGGTGCATTCACTGAAGGGTTGCAGTTATTTGCATCATTTGCAATTTTGCTCAATTTCCAACGTTTTGGAAAAATGAAAGGAATGGGGCAGATAATCGCCTGGTCAGCCCGTGATGAAACTTTGCACACCAATTCAATTATCATGTTATTTAATACATTTATTAAAGAGAATAATGAAATTTGGGACAACGAGTTTAAAGAGGAATTATATTCTGCATGTCGCACCATCGTTGAACTTGAGGACGAATTCATAAAGCTTGCCTTTGATTTAGGAGATGTTGAAGGACTATCCGCAGAAGAAGTGCGCAATTACATACGCTACGTAGCAAACAGACGGTTAATGCAATTAGGTCTTGAGTCCATATATGATGTCAATGATAATCCTATTCCGTGGCTTGATGAAATACTAAATGGCGTGGAACATACGAATTTCTTTGAAAATAGAGTAACAGAGTATAGCCGTGCAGCAACTCAAGGCACATGGGAGGAGGCTTTTACTGAAAACGACACGAATAATAAGTGAGTGCTAATTTCACTCTTCTTTGTCATTCCAGTGTCAGCTACTTTCATTACACCATTTGCTGTGCAGTTTAGGCAGTTTTGCTTTACTTAACAACTAACTTACCATATATATGTCCATAGAACATTGGTATATAAGAACGTGCTACAACTACTAATCTTACTCACGGTCATCACTTCAGCTGCATTCTTTGGTCATTTAGTTCCAATGGAAATAAAAACCTTCTTGTACTCAGTGAGCCTTAGTATAAAAGAGGTTTTGCTATTTATAATGCCTTTTGTTATTTTTGCGTTAATCTTTAGCAGTGTTAACAATCTTAAGCAGTCAGCTATAAAGTTTATATTATTACTTATTATAATGATCTTCTTATCGAATCTGGCTTCAAGTTTAATAGCTTATTCTGTTGGGCATTTTATCATACAAAACACTTATTCAATACAAGATATAACGTATGAAGAAACAATTGTTCCTTTATGGTCGTTTAGACTGCCGCTACTCCTTTCTAATTTTTATGCCCTTGCTTGTGGATTTGTATCCAGCATAGTAGTGTCCACATTGCTACCCAAGAAAAGCAAAGAGCTTTCGAACAAAATGTTAGATTTAACTCTCTTTATTTTGAAAACGTTTTTGACGCCGATTATTCCAATATTTGTACTTGGGCTTGCTTTAAAAATGCAGCATGATCAAGTTTTATCTATAATATTTAAGGATTACTCAATAATTTTCATTATTATAGCATCTGCAACCTACCTTTATGTTTTCCTCTTATATGGAGCAGCAAATTCATTCAAGGTTACAAGCTGGATAGCTAGTATAGGCAATATGATACCGGCATTTATTACTGCAATGAGCACAATGTCTAGTAATGCAACTATGCCGCTTACTCTTGAAGGAAGCAAAAAAAATGTAAAGCAACCTGACATAGCATCGTCTGTTGTACCAATAACTGCTAGCTTTCATTTAGTAGGTGATTGCTTTTTTATTATAATATTATCAATGATAATTGCCTCCGGTTATTCATTATTCACAATAGATTATGTAACTTTTCTTCTCTATTTTTTGTTATTTAAGTTTGCTATCGTGGCAGTGCCGGCAGGAGGAATTATGGTAATGCTACCTATTCTTGAGAAACATCTCAAATTCTCTCCAGAAATGCTTTCGTTAATTACAGCATTGTATATAGTGTTTGATCCAATAATCACTTCAGCAAATGTTATGGGTAATGGTGCCTTTACTATGATGTTTGCAAAACTCTATGATAAGCTTAAGTAATGTCTATTTTAGCGATTGATACTGTAGGTATTGGTAGTTCAATAGCAATAGTTGATTATGATGGTAATTGTTTTGTAGAGCGCAATTCCGCCAGCAATAGTCATGCAGAATCATTTTTTAAAACTTTAAATACTTTATTTAATAAGCACAATTATAACTACGATAAAATAGACCATTTAGCGGTAGTAGTTGGACCAGGAAGTTTCACTGGAATTAGAGTTGGTATATCAGCAGCACAAGGTATAAATCTTGCTACAAATAAGCAGTTATATGGAGTTAGTGCGCTGGAAGTTCAAGCCTATGCAATATCTTTGCTTTGTAAAAATAGCAAAAAAAATATCAGAGCTATAATCAAAAATGCTCAAGGGTTTTATACGCAGTTATTTGATTTCAATTTATTGCCGCTGTCTGGTCCAACTGCAGCATGTGACCCTGGTCACGCTACAAGCAGTACACATATGGATTGCAATTTAAATGCTAGCCATGCAGGACTATTAGTTCATTATAGACTGAAGAACAAGCAAAAATTAAACGAAGTTGAAGCTTTATATTTAAATGAGCCTCAGTATATGAAATTGCTATAGATTATTCTTTTGCATACACGCAATTTGGCTAAGCTTGTGCATCTGGTTTACTATCTCTTGAGCTACTTCTTTTATACTCATATTTGAATTTTCTATCTCTATGGCACTCGGTGGTATAAATGAATCGTTAGTCCTCAATTTCTCTATAACGTTATTTACATTAATCACCCTCCTATTTTTTCTTTGCCTTTTTAATGCAATACGCTTTTGTAATGTCAGTAGATCGCACCTGAGTACTACAGGAAGGATTTCTGTGCCCATTTTTTTACTAAGCCTTACTATTGAATCATACGTCCTCATGTTCTGGTCATTATTTTCCATCAACTCATCAATAAATATGTAATTTTTTGAGTGAATCGGATAATTTTCTATTACCTGAAGCATAATTTGCATAATGCCATATATTCTATCTTGAACTTCTTTAGGTATTGGATCATGTTCAAAGACACCATCGTATATAGAGCAAGCTTGAACATTGTTATAGAACTTGCTATTTACAATTAATGCGTCTATCATATTAGATAATTCTATTGCTGTGGAAAGTTTACCACTTCCCGAAAGACCAGAGAGATATATGAAAAATCCTGCTGGCTGTTTTTTTGTGTTAATATTTACCATATTATTTTCAATCTTGAAACTTACATTTATAATAACATAAAAATGAAGCTTTAAAACATATGAAATATTATATAGAAAATTATTTTTGTAGTTAAGATATTGTGTAATTTAAAAACATAAATTCTGTATATAAACTCTATAATAACGATAACTATTTTTAAGCAAGCTACAACACAAAAGTGTTTGGTATTCAGAAAGCAAGACAGAGTGGCATAGACTTATTAGTTTACTACAAGTCTCTTTTCGCGTATAAACCTTCAGAAGATTCTAACAGAGGATTGTGTTGTTAACAAAGAGCAGAGTAAAAAGGGATCTAGTCTATGCCTATCAGATTTTGTCCTACCTTAAGTTCGATGATCATACATATACTCACCTTTCAGTGCGTTCTGAAGATCAAAAGTCGTTTTATATTTATCCGTTTGGTATGCGTTTTGATGAAGTAGATGAATGTTCGTTAATGAAAGTATCATTTGATGGAGATGTAGTTGAAGGCAAAGAATATCAATATAATAGAACTGGCTATATAATTCATGGTTTTGTTTATCAAGCAAGGAAAGATATTCAAGCAATTTTTCACTTGCATACACCTTCTATTGTAGCGGTTTCTTCTCTCAAAGATGGGCTGCTTCCTATAAGTCAATGGGCACTGCACTTTTACAATAAAATCTCTTACCATAATTATAATTCCCTAGCACTTAGCGATACAGAAGGAAAGAGGTTAATAGCTGATCTGAAAGAAAATTTTGTCATGTTAATGCGTAATCATGGATCTATAACGTGTGGTCGGAGTATACAAGAAGCAATGTTTTACACGTATCATTTAGAACAAGCGTGCAAAACTCAATGTTTAACGTTAGCAATGAATAAGGAGTTATCAATTCCAAGTGAAGAAATTTGCTCAAAAGCTGTAAAGGATCTCCTATCTTTTGAAAGCAATCTTGGTGAGAGGGATTGGCACGCATGGGTTAGACTAATTAAAAGTAAGTTGTAAGTGACCTTACCCAGAAAAAGTAGAGAGAAAGTTAAGACGTTTTTGGAGTAAAATAAAACGTTTTTTCAAAATATGACAAATAGAAGAGAATATACAGCAGAATTCAAATTAGAAGCTGTTAAGCTGGTTAAAGAAACAGGTCAAGCAAGTACAAAAATAGCAAAAGATCTAGGTATAGATGGCAGTATGTTAAGTAAGAAAATATGATGGAAAAATGTCTGGAGCATACGCATTTCCAGGCAAAGGCTCCTTATGACAAAGAAAGATTTGATCTAAAAAAAGAGCTAATAAGAGAAAGAGACATCTTAAAAAAAGCCCTGGGCAAAGAAAAAGAGTAAAGTATTCTTTTATATAGAAATTGCTATAAAACACAGGAACTATGTAGGGTTTTGTACTGGTGGTATTGGTTGCTAAGGAAAAAAGCAGTAAAGAATTAGCAAAAGAAGGGCTTCTAGCAGATATTCAAAAAATACATCAAGCATTCTAAATGCAGATATGGAGCCCCTAAAATTCACGCTGAATTAAAAGCTTTAGGCAAAAATTAAAACAGTACAAAGTGTTATGCAAGAAAATGGCATTAAAACCAAGCTTAGACGAAGGTTCAAAAATAAAAAACAGCAAATAAGCAACCGAGTTGTGGCTCCGAACACATTGGATCAAAATTTTACTACTGATCAGCCAAATAAAGTTTGGGATTACCTACATAAAAACTAAAGAAGGTTGTTGGCGGCAATAATTGACCTATATTCACGCATGGTGGTTAATGAGTAACATGATAATTAGTTATAGATTCTTTATTGATGGCCGTTGATAAACGCAAACCCGATAAAAATCTGCTGTTACATAGCGATCAAGGGTCACAGTATACCTCTCAAAATTACCAATTTCTATTGAATACAAAAAACATCATTTCCAGCATGAGCCATAAGGGCTGTTGTTACGATAACTCTGTTGCAGAAAAGTTCACTTAAAAGGGAGCTGCTTATTGATACTTCTCGCTCAACAAACCAGAACTGCCATATTTGAATACATAGAAATCTTTTATAACAAATAACGTAGACATTCTACTATTAACTATTGCATTCCTGCACAATTTATTCTCATGATAAAAACGTCTTAACTTTCTCTCTACTTTTTCTGGGTAAGGTCACCTCTTTAGGTGCTCCTTTTTTCTTTCTTATACACACAAAAATCATATAGAATTGTAAATACAGCTTTTTTATTCTGATGCTTTTCAATTCTATAGCTCTGGTTGTCTCTCTATTACTATTTTTCTACATTATCGTAAAAAAACTGAGCGAAAAGAAAGCAAACCTTGAGGGTAATTTATGTAAATTAGAGCAAGAACTTCAAGAAACAAAGCAAACTTTGCTTACGAAGAATGAAGAAATAGTTGATTTAAGGGTCAAAAGAGCAGAACTTGAAGTAACTCTGCAAAAAGAACGTGAGGAAAAGAAAAAGGAAATAGAATTACTAACAAAAGCAGAGGAGAGATTAACAAACACTTTTAAAGCGCTCTCTCTTGATGCTTTGCAAACAAATAACAATAATTTTCTGAACTTAGCAAAGGAAGTAATCGATAGTAAATTAAAAGAAACGGAAAGCGATTTCAAAAAAAGACAAGCAACGATCAACGAAGTTGTAACTCCAATAAAAGAAAAATTAGAAAAATTCGATAATGAAATACGTGAGCTAGAAAAGGAGAGGGTAGGGGCCTATGAAGGTTTAAAGGAGCAAATTGGAGCGCTGATGAACCAAACTTCCAACCTTGCTAATGCCCTGAGGAAACCTCACATTAGGGGCAAATGGGGTGAAATGCAACTCAAAAGAGTGGTAGAAATGGCAGGAATGATTGAGTATTGCGATTTTTTTACTCAGCCGTCAGTGATTGATAAAAACGAGGATAATTTATTGCGTCCTGATTTAATAATCAAAATGCCATCTGGAAAGCAAATAATAATAGATGCTAAAGTGCCGCTTGATTCTTACATGGATGCTATATCACAAAATGATTTGCAAATACAAAAGGAGAAATTAAAGAACCATTCCCTGGCAATAAAAAAACACATAAATGACTTGGGTAAAAAAGAGTATTGGAATCAATTTGAAAATACGCCAGAACTTGTGGTGCTTTTCTTAACAGGGGAGGGGGTTTTTAGCGCAGCACTGGAATATGAGCCTGCTTTGATAGAGATTGGAGTGGAAAAAAAAGTGATCATTGCAACACCGATCACTCTAATTGCGTTGCTGAGAGCAATAGCGTATGGATGGAAGCAAGAGATGATAGCTGAAAACGCAAAGAAAATCAGTGAACTAGGTCATATTTTATATGAGCGCATTTGCACAATGGGTGAAAACTTTGATAATTTGCGCAGGAGCTTAAAAAGTGCTGTTGATCATTATAATAAAACTGCTGGCTCTCTTGAAGCAAGGGTGTTTCCTGCTGCTCGAGAATTCAATAAGCTTGGTATACATGCAAAAAATAAAAGTTTAAGTGCTGCAAAGGAATTAGAGTCTTTACCACGCAGTTTACATACTGAGGGGCTGAAAGTAGATTAGGCATCTTAACAGGGAATGTTCAAAAAACCATACGCGTCAAGTTAAGGAATGTAGAGAGCTTAAAGTAGATACCCTGGTCTTCCTATATCTGTCTTTCAAAGAAAACTTTGACCAGATTATAGTAAGCTTTTTTAGAAAAATTTTTAAATTATTGACAATATTGTTTAATATCAAAAAGAGCTCTCTAACCCGCCTTTTCAATTCAATAAATGCCTTTGTTAAACTGAGCTCCGTGTTCTTTTTTAGTTTTACACAGCCAATCATTCCGTGAAATACGAGAATAGCACATAATTTTGCGTATAGCTCGCACAATACTCTAAATGGATTTGTCTTTCCTTTTAGTTTATCAAGATTGATATGACTTTTATATAGTTTAAATAGTAATTCGATTTGCCATCTTACTCTATAAACCGTCAATATTTGTTCAGCATTAATTTTACTCTCTGGAACATTAGTTATAAATATTGACCAATCTAATAACTTTTGATTCTTTTGAGAAGATGTATATCCATGTGACTTTGCTAATTTATTAGCCTTTCTTCTTCTAGCCATAGACTGTTCTTCAGTTAGCTTTTGACATATAATTCTTACCTTAATTTTTACTTCCTTTCCTAATAATACTTCTTTTTCTGAAGATAATTGACCTTCCAAATACTCCAATAGCTCTATTTTTTGATTTGTTTCTATATCATATATATTGGTATCAGACTTATAACGACTAACAAAATATGCACCTGCTTCATCAATCTGTTTAAAAGAACTAGGCACAAAGTAGCCCAAGTCAAATATTAGCAAATCATTGGCTGATAAACCGTTCAGATAATCCCTATAACCTTGATCCGACCTTATTCCTTCCATAAAATTTAACTTATCTAGCGCTTGATTCAGGTAATCAAAGACTAACTGTAGCTTTATTCCTGATTTGGTATTATTCTCACAATCTCTATAGCTACTGCCATATCCTTTGTACATATCTTCCATGCTACTGGGCAGGCTAATGTAGCTGCTATCCAATAATTTAACGCTTCCAAATTGCTGTAAAATTTTGCAATCAATCTGTAGACTTTTTTTAAATAAACACAAAGCTTCGTTATACATTTTTTTCATGAACTCAACTGCTTCTTCACTAAACCTAAAATCTAAACCCTGTTTTGTAATTTCTATCGAGTCTTCATTTAGCAATTGGCACATTGTTTCTATGCTGCAATCATCAACTCCTATGTTACCAAAAACCATAGCTTTTATGAATGATGAGCCATTAAGTTTTCTCTTTCTTTTTATAAAACCTACTGTAATTGATATTTCGTCTGCTTTTTCATTAAAGAATTCATTGAGGTCTTTTGATAAGCAAGCTATTCTGTCCATTGTAAGTTCTCTCATTCATATATCCAAGAGAATTTATACCTTATTATTTTCCTTCACTCTATCAACTTTACTTACACTTTTCCTTAACTTGACGCGTATGGCTTGCATAACTGACCCACGGTACCATCATAACTTTGACCCACGTTGCCATAACCGCTTTGACTCGCGGCATGATGGACTCGAATTAAATATACAGCTTCCCGAATTCGATTTAAATATACCACCTTGTCCTACTTGTCCTGATACTGTTTGTCCCCCTGCTCCTGCTTGTCCTGCTTGTCCTGATACTGTTTGCCCCCCTGCTCCTGCTTGCCCCCCTGCTCCTGCTTGTCCTGCTTGTCCCCCTTGTCCCCCTTGTCCACAAGTTAAGCCTGAACCTGAATCTAAAACAATCGTTGATTTTTCAAAGCTTGCAATAACGGTCAACCCAATAACTGATGATATTCTTGATATTGAGACCAGAGAGCCAACAGGCTACAAGTTTAAAGAATGTGCAAAAACTATTCAGAATGCTAAAAACAACCTTCAGGTTATAGATGGTAAACTTGTGGGCAGTTGTGAAAACAATTCTGAATGTGATAAATGTGTAGAAGTAATAAACTCTTCTATATTAGATGCAAAAAGTGCTGAAGCCTTTTTTTCTACCCACAATATGTCAGTGTTAGAAGGCACTGTTCATATTATATAAAAGTAATACAGTGTGTACATTGTTAGTACACACTTCCATCTTATGGTTAATTTTTTAATAATTTTATTTACTAATGGAGATATTTTATGCCAACGAATACTTTTTCTTGTCCGAATCAAAAAAATGCAAATCATGTACGTATATTGCCACTTGATACGTGCTATGTCAGTGATATGTTGAAAATTAATTTGTTCACAAAGTTGGATGATTGTAAAGTCAATAAGGGTAAGTTGATTTATGATAAATGTGGTAAAGATCTTAAGTGTAAGATTGATGATAAGACTATGAATGAACTGAAAAAATGTTTTAAGTTTGAGATTGATGATAAGACTAAGAATGAACTGAAAGAAAATATTAAGAATGAACTGAAGAAAGGTCTTAAGTGTGAGATTGATGATAAGACTAAGAATGAACTGAAAGAAAATATTAAGAATGAACTAAAGAAAGAGAAAGAGCCTGATGATGTTGAAGAGCCTGATGCTGGTAATGATGGTTACAGCGAAGGTATGGCTTTCTCTTACCATGGTTACGGCAACGACTTAATATAAACTCTGATCCAGGAAGATAAAATAGTTAAGATAAACCTTCAACTAGTCCCACTTATTCACTATACTGCTATAGATTTTATAGCAATATAGTGAATGAACATTTTTAAGCAGATTTCCTCTCTAATCTTTAGTAAATTGAATGAGTTGAAACAAAGGGGTGTTATAAGCACAAGTGCAGCAAACTTTATCATAGAGCCTCCAAGCAATAGAGTCCATGGAGACATTTACACAAATGTTGCTATGGTGCTTGCAAAGCATGAAAAGAAGAATCCCATTGAAATTGCAGAGGTTTTAGCCAAAGAATTTGAACTTTTTGATGAAGTTGCAAAAGTGGAAATAGCAGGCTCTGGTTTCATCAACATGCACTTAAAAATAGAAGTGTGGCATGGAATTTTAAAACAAATAAATGAGCTAAAAACAGAGTTTGGCACCCTAGATATAGGGAACAATCAGGCCATCAATGTTGAATTTGTATCTGCAAATCCAACTGGTCCACTGCATATTGGTCATGCAAGAGGGGCAGTATTTGGTGACGTTCTGGCAAATTTATTGAAAAAAGTTGGTTATAAAGTTACTAAGGAATACTATATTAATGATGCTGGAGCACAGATAGATACGCTAATTCGGTCAGTGTATTTGCGATATAAAGAAGCTCTGGGGGAAAAAATTAGTGTTGAAAAAGGTTTATACCCAGGTGAATATTTAAAACCGATAGGGGAGGGGCTGGCCAAAAAATATGGCGCAGAGCTTCTAGAAAAGCAAGATAATCAAGTGATTAGAGACTATACTTTAAGTTCTATCTTAGAAATTATAAAGGAAGACATGAACTTACTTGGAGTAAATCATGATGTTTTTACTTCAGAGTATGAGCTACAAAAAAGTGGCAAAATTGAAGAGAGTATAAAGATATTGTCTGACAAGGGTCTAGTGTATGAAGGGTACCTGGAGAAACCAAAAGGCAAAGAAAGCGAAAATTGGACTTCCAGAAAAGAGATGCTATTTCGCTCTACAAAATTTGGTGATGACGTTGACCGTGCATTGAAGAAAGAGGACGGCAGTTGGACTTATTTTGCCTCGGATATCGCTTACCATTTTGATAAGATATCGCGTGGTTTTAACAATATGATCGTAGAGCTTGGTAGTGACCACGGCGGTTATGTCAAAAGACTCAAAGCAGTCGTCTCTGCGCTCAGTGATGATCAAGCAAAAATAGAGGTAAAACTGCATAATATTGTGAATTTTTTCGAGAACGGCAAACCTGTTAAGATGTCCAAAAGATCAGGAAATTTCCTCACAGCAAGGGATGTAGTGGAAGAAGTTGGCAGGGACATAACTCGTTTTATAATGCTAACACGCAAGAATGATATGGTCTTGGACTTTGATTTTGCTAAAGTTAAAGAACAGTCAAAAGACAACCCTATTTTTTACGTGCAATATGCGCATGCTCGTGCTCATTCGTTAATGCGTAATGCTCCAAAAGAGCTCCCAACAGCAGATCCTTCACTTTTAAGGACAGGTGGAGAGCTCTTCCTCATAAAAACCTTAGCAAAGTGGCCAGATGTGGTAGAAATTGCAGCAAGGCTTTGTGAGCCACACAGAATTACTTTCTACTTACTTGAAGTTGCAGAAGCGTTTCACGTTTTATGGGGGTATGGCAAGAGTGATTTAAACATGCGTTTCATACTGGAAGACAACTTAAACCTCACCGCTGCAAGAATGTTTCTCGTGCAAGCCTTAGCGCACGTCATCGCTTCTGGACTTTCTATCTTCAATATAGAGCCTTTGGAAGAGATGAGTTGATTTTTTTATGCAAGATTGTTTTTTCAACGAATAGAGAAGTTGACAAAATTAAGTAAAAATGTTATAGTTTATTGACCTTACCCAGAAAAAGTGGAGAGAAAGTTTGGAATGTTTTTTACAAAAAGAATGATGCATCAAATTGTTCTGGAATGCAATAGTTAATAGTGACGTTGTTTGTTATAAAAAATTTCTATGTATTCAAATATTGCAGTTCTAGTTTGTTGAGCAGAGTGTTGTGAAGTATCAATAAGTATTTCTCTTTTCAATGAGCTAAAGAAGCTTTCCACAACAGAATTGTCGTAACAACAACCTTTATGACTCATCTATGTTTTTTATGGATAAGAGATATTGATAACCTTGCAAAGTATATTGTGAACCTTGATCACTATGTAATAGTAGATTTTTGGCAGGTTTACGCTTGTTAACGTCCATTAATAAAGAGTCCATAACCAATTGTTTATTTATTGAACTGCTCATTAACTACCATGCGTGAATATAGATCGATTATTGTTGCCAAATATAGCCATCCTTCTTTGGTTTTTATATAAGTAATCCCATACTTTATTTGGTTGATCGACAATAAAGTTTTGGTCTAATATATTGGGAGCTACTGTCCGTTTGTTGTTTCTTAATTTTAAATTTTCTTCTCAATATAGCCTGAATACCATTTTTCTGCATAATACTTTGCACTGTTTTTAAGTTGCAACTTTTACCCAAAGCCTTTAATTCAGCATGAATTTTAGGAGCTCCATATCTACATTTAGAAGCTTGATATATTTTTTGAATATCTGCTAATAACTCTTTATTTGCTGATTCTCTACTGCTTATTTTCCTTGTAGTCCACTTATAGTAGCCACTAGCAGAAAATCCTACATAATTCCTGTACTTTATAGCAGTTACTATATAAAAAAATATTTTACTCTTTTTGACTGGCCAGGGCTTTTTTTAAAATGTCTCTTTCTCTTGTTACTTTTGCTAACTCTTTCTGTAAATCAAATCTCTCTTTGTCATAAGGTGCTACATCTGGAAATGCATTTGCCGCTGACTTTTTTTCGTTATATTTCTTCATCCATTTTCCTAATACACTATCCCTTATTCCTAGATCTCTTGCTACTTTTGCAACTGGTTGACCTACCTTTCTTTGTTCATTTGCCAGCTTAACAGCTTCCAATTTGAATTCTGCCGTATATTCTCTTGCCATTTCTAATCCTCCAAAATTTTATTTTACCCGAAAAAACTCCTTTCTTTCTCTCCACTTTTTCTGGGTAAGGTCAGTTTAGCTATAGGCAGCAATTTTCTGTATTTATTTTAAATTGAAGGAAGCTCAAATGAAAGATCATGTTTTGCTAAAAATCACAGAATGCAGTCTAACAGTGAACGGTTACGCTTTTAATCGAAAATGTTGTATAGTACACAATCAATTTTTCTGGATCCAAGTAGTCAAGGCACTGCCTTTGTGTTTGAGGCAAAATCGGCTATAACACTTAACATACTGCCTTTGCAAACAAATGTTCGTACAGTTATGTGTCAGCTACTTGCATGACGCCATTGCCTGAACGGGTACCAATGATTACCTATCAATCTCACCAAAAACTATATCGAGTGAGCCAATAATTGCTGCAACGTCAGCAAGCATGTGTCCTTTTGCCATAAAGTCTAAGGCTTGTAAATGCGCAAAGCCAGGTGCTCTTATTCGGCACCTATAAGGTCTATTGGTACCATCTGAAACTATATACACTCCAAACTCACCTTTTGGTGCCTCAACAACTGCGTAAGCCTCACCTTCTGGTACGTGATATCCTTCTGAATAGAGCTTAAAATGGTGAATCAGAGCTTCCATAGATTTTTTCATCTCTGCTCTTGACGGTGGAGAAATTTTTCTATCTTCAGTTTTTATTTGCCCTTCAGGCATTTTCTCTATGCACTGCTTCACCAAACTGATAGATTGCCTAATCTCTGCCATTCTAACTAGATAACGGTCATAACAGTCGCCATTTTGGCCGATCGGTATATCAAAATCTAGTTGATCATATATCTCATATGGCTGGCTTTTTCGCAAATCCCAAGCAAGCCCAGCAGCGCGCAACATTGGGCCACTAAAGCCCCAATCAAGTGCCTGTTTAATTGATATTTCACTAATTCCTACAGTGCGTTGCTTCCATATCCTATTTTCTGTTAAAAGTTCATCAACATCGTCTATATATTTTGGAAATTGCTCTATAAACTTTGCAATATCCTCAATCAAATCTTCTGGAACATCTGCTGCAATTCCACCTGGCCTGATGTAAGCTGCGTGAAACCTTGCACCTGAAGCTCTTTCGTAAAATTCCAGTATTTTTTCTCTTTCTTCAAAGAGCCATAAAAGAGGGGTCATTGCTCCAACATCAAGTGCTTGAGAAGAAACGTTCAGTAAATGATTTAGTATTCTCGTCAGTTCACAAAACAAGACACGTAAATACTTTGCCCTAATTGGCACTTCACATTGCAACAATTTCTCCACACAAAGTGAATATGCATGCTCTTGTGACATTGGTGATACGTAATCAAGGCGATCAAAATAAGGCAAAGCTTGAAGATACGTTTTATGTTCTATTAATTTTTCAGTACCGCGGTGCAGAAGCCCAATATGGGGATCTGCCCTCTCGATCACTTCACCATCCATCTCTAAAACAAGACGCAACACTCCATGTGCAGCTGGGTGCTGAGGTCCAAAATTTAACATCATTGTCTTTAGATCGGGCATGTCCAGTAGTTTAAGATATTAAAATTGTATAGGCTAAAGTGCGCTCAAAGTCAATAAACTTCTTGCATAGGCTACAACTATCATTCAATAGAAACAAAAACTTTTACAATGGCTAATAAGTGTTGGTAAAACCAAGTCACTTTAGCTATAGAATGACAAAAAAGGTTTGCATTAGCCAAATTTTTAGTTGAAGTAGCATAAGAGGTTAAAGGAAAAGCTTTGTGTTAATGGATTCATTTCAGGTATAGTATAGATAACACCACAATACTTATAAAATGGATCATGTTGTTAATGCGTATAATAGACTTGACACTCCTATAGTTAGGGGAGAAGGGGTATATCTTTTTGATAGAGGTGGTAAAAAATATTTAGATTTTGCTGCAGGTATTTCTACAACTTCTTTAGGGCATTGTCATCCATACATTACAGATAAGCTGAAAGAGCAATTGAGCTCACTATGGCACTGCTCTAACATTTTTACTATTCCCGAGCAAGAAAGGCTTGCCGAGCGTTTAACAACTCTTACTTTTGCAGATAAAGTTTTTTTCTGCTCAAGTGGGCTTGAAGCAACAGAAGCTGCAATTAAGTTTATTCGTCGTTATTTTTACTTGAAAGGGCAAGCAAAACGTAATCGTATTATTACAATTGAAGGAGGGTTTCATGGCCGCAGTATTGCTGCAATTTCTGCTGGAGGCAGTGAAAAATCACGCGAAGGTTTTGCTCCGCTTCTTTCTGGTTTTGATAAAGTGCCAAGAAATGACATTAAAGCTTTGGAGAAAAAAATCAGCGATGAGACAGCTGCTGTGTTTTTAGAGCCCATACAAAGTGAAGGTGGAGTATATCCACTAGACGTAGAATATCTTCAAAAAGTAAGGGAAATAACAAAAGCTCAAGGAATAATTTTGTGCTTTGATGAAGTGCAGTGCGGATATGGACGCATCGGTTCTTTATTTCATTATCAAAATGTCGGCATTGAACCTGATATGCTAACCTGTGCGAAGGCTATGGGTAACGGTTTTCCTGTAGCTGCATGTTTAGTGAAAGATTATATAGCAGAAGCAATTACTCCAGGAACTCATGGATCAACCTATGGTGGCAATCCACTTGCCATGACTGTTGGTAATGCAGTGCTCGATATAATGCTAAAAGAAGGCTTTTTTGATCATGTTAAAAGAATTAGTAAATATTTAAAAGAAAAGCTGTTGCTTTTAGCTAAAGAATTTCCTGAGATGATTTTAGAAGTTCGTGGAGAAGGGTTACTAATGGGAATAGAACTAGCAACTCTTGTAGCTGATAAAATTATTAGTCGATCTCTTGATAAAGGTTTAATAATAACTAGGGTTTTAAACAACAAAGTAGTAAGGGTAACCCCACCACTTATCATTGAGGATGAGCATGTGAACGCAGCGTGTAATATGCTTTATGATTTGTTTTTTAAGATTAAAGGTATATAAAATTCGGCAATATAAATTCAGGCTTGCAAATGCCTCTCATAACATGTAAAATTAATTTTATTTTTTATCACAATAACATCGTACTTTAATGGATTGGTTATTGGTCTTAGTATCATCAGCAATTTTTGTTTTGTTAGTTTTATCGTTTTTGTTCTCAGGAGCAGAAATAGGCTTAACCTCAATTAGCCGTTCTCGAGTTAATAAGCTAAAGCTAGACGGTAAAAAAAAAGCCAGGGTAATAGATCGCTTATTAAATAGGAAAGAATTGACAATAGGAACGGTATTGCTCGGCAATACAATTATTAATATTACTTGCTCTGCTTTATTTACAGCAATATTTATCAATCTTTTTGGAAATGAGGGCATTCTCCTATCAACAATTATAATGACATTTTGTATTTTATTGTTCTGCGAAGTTCTACCAAAAACTTATGCTATTCAAAATCCTGAAAAATTTGCATTATTTTCTGCTTATTTTGTATTGTTTTTTGTAAAGATTTTTTCTCCATTGACACTAGGTATTCAATTTATTGTTAACCTCATCCTAAAATTATGTGGGCTGCATAAAGATAAGGAAGTGATATCTGCAGCGGATGCAATGCGTAATATGATTACTCTTCACCGCAGTGAAGGAACTATGTTGCAACAGGATTTAGATATGCTAAGGAGCATACTTGATTTGGCTGAGACAGAGATATCACAAATTATGACCCATAGAAGAAACCTATTTTCTCTTGATATAGATCGGAATAAAGAAGAGTTAATAAGAGAGATTTTAACCAGCAGTCACAGTAGAGTACCTTTATGGCAGAAGGAACCAGATAACATTGTAGGTGTAATTCACGTGAAAGCTCTAATAAATGCTTTGCGTGAAAAGAATAATAAAGCGGAAGGAGTTGACATTACCCAAGTTATGTCAAGGCCTTGGTTCATACCAGAAAGTACACCGCTCAGCGTGCAACTTCACAACTTCCGTAAGAACAGGAAACACCTTGCATTTGTTATTGATGAGTATGGAGCACTGCAGGGAATTGTAACTCTTGAGGATATACTGGAAGAAATAGTTGGAGAAATTTCGGATGAACATGATTTGATTACGGAGAATTTTATAAAGAAAATATCTGATAATATGTATCACATAGAAGGAAAATCTACTATTAGGGACATTAACAGGCAGTTATACTGGAATCTCCCTGATGAAGAAGCTACAACTCTAGCAGGTATGATTGTGAATGAAATAGAGCGCATTCCTGACGAAGGCGAGGAGTTTTCCATGTATGGTTTTCGCTTTAAGATTTTAAAAAAAGATAAAAATATTATTACTGTTGTTGAAGTGCAAGTAAAAACTGGTAATATTAGTGGCAGCAATTAATTAGTGGAGTTTCATGGAAGATACAGTAAAAATAACGGCTGAAGAGTTGAAGGGTTACATAGAGAGAATCGAAAAACTTGAACAAGAAAAGAGGGATGTGCAAGATCACATTCGTGATGTATATGCAAAAGCCGCAGATGAAGGTTGGGATATAAAAGTGATGAAACAAATTATTAGGCTGAGGAAGATGGATGATGATGACAGAGAGGAACAAGAAATATTGCTTGATACCTATAAACGTGCATTGGGAATGAGCTACGAAGAAGAGTTAAGTGAATAGCAGAATTGTAATTGGAATAAGTGGAGCATCTGGTTCTATTTACGGTGTGCGTATTTTAGAAGCGTTGAAAGACGTCGATTATGAAACTCATTTAGTGATAAGTCGTGCTGGGAAAATAACTTTAGCTCACGAGATTAAAGAAAAACTTGAAGATATTACATCACTTGCAGATTTTTACTATTCTGAAGAAAAGATTGGAGAAAAAATAGCAAGCGGCTCATTTAAAACCTCAGGGATGATTGTAGCACCATGCTCTATGAAGACAATGTCTGAAATCGCATCAGGTGTTACTTCCAATCTATTGACAAGGGCTGCAGATGTAACGCTAAAAGAAAGAAGAAAGTTAGTTCTTATGGTGCGAGAGTCACCACTGCATCTTGGGCATTTACAAAATATGTTAAAATTAACGGAGATGGGAGCAATTATTGCTCCACCAGTACCAGCTTTTTATATTAAACCAAAATCGTTGGATGATATTATTAATCATTCTGTTGGCAAAGTATTGGATTTATTTGATATCAAATTACCCGACTTTAAGGAGTGGCAAGGAAGTGACAATTATTATTGATGGTAAAAAAATAGCAAACGACCTATGTGAGAGGCTATCACAAAAAATTGATATTTTAAAGAGAGAGTATAACATTTTTCCTTGCCTGAAAGTAATTCTCGTGGGCAGCAATCCAGCAAGTCAGGTTTATGTTCGCAACAAACAGAAAAAAGCAGAATCAATAGGCATAAGTTCTGAGACCATTGTTTTGCCTGATAATATTTCAGAAGATGAATTAATTGAAAAAATCAATGAATTAAATGAAGATCCATCTGTGCATGGCATTTTAGTGCAATTGCCTTTACCAAATCATATTAGTGCAAGCAGAGTAATTAACACAGTAAGTGTTGAAAAAGATGTAGATGGCTTTCATGATGAAAACGTTGGCAAATTAGTTAAAGGTGAAAAAAACTGCCTTATACCTTGCACTCCTAAAGGTTCTTTGCATTTAATTAAGTCAATTGAAGAGAACCTTTCCGGTAAAAACGCAGTGGTAATTGGTAGGTCAAATATCGTGGGCAAGCCAATGTTTTACCTGCTATTGCAAGAAAACTGCACTGTCACCATCTTGCATTCACAAAGCAAAGATTTAGCTGAATATTGCTCTAAAGCGGATATAGTAGTTGCAGCAGTCGGAAAGCCAAATTTTGTTCAAGCAGACTGGATAAAGAAAGGTGCAATAGTGATCGATGTTGGCATAAATAGCGTTAACGTAGGAGAACAAAGTAAGCTCGTAGGTGATGTTGACTTCGGGGGAATAAAAGAAAAAGTCAAAGCTATTACCCCAGTACCCGGGGGCGTTGGCCCAATGACCATTGCATTTCTAATGATGAACACTGTTATTGCTGCTTGCTTGCAGAAGGGAGTTGATGCTTCTAATTTCATTAGTTGAGGTATGAAGAGGAAGCTGTATGAAGATAGAATGTACCACATCTCACAATTAATAAAAAATTGAGATTTTTGAAATTCCTCGGTAGTCAAATTTATTAAATATTTAGGATCATCATCTATTCTTTTTTCTCTACAAGTATAGCTAAAGTGGCTTAGGTTTACCTACAATTTGAAAAACAACAAATTCGTCATTCCGCTACTCGTTAGCGGAATCTATGCTGAGATACCGCGGCGGTATGACGTAGGGAAACCTTTCTTGGGTTAGCTATAGTTAGTGGAATTGCAAAGTTTCTAGGCATAAAAAGCTTTGAACCTAATATATGAGCCAAACTTGATTTTCCAACCGTAGATACACCTGTAATAAAAATAATAGTCTTCATTTTATGAATTTACTTGCTATATGAACTATCGGAGAAATTTTTTTATAGTTTATAGTATCTATACTTTGCCATATACAACCATCAGAATCTTTTCCATCAGATTCTCGCTTTATTTCTCCTATGATTTCAATTTTGTATAAAACTGCTATATGTTTTAGACATTTATTTACATTGTCTTCATTATAATGATATAGGCTAGTAACTGTTTGGATTTGGTCGTATTGTTTCACTAAACAACCTGTTTCTTCTCTAATTTCTCTTACAAGTGCCTCTTCAAGCGTTTCAGCAATTTCTACCTGGTAAATCAAACAACCCTTTATAAGGACCTCGACTTTTTTTCACCAAAACTATACTTTTAGGTTTTAAAATTAAACCGTATACGCCTAAGTGAGAGTGATAAATAATATCATCTTTCATTAAATCAAAAATATTAGAGTTAATATAATAATTTAAAAAATCAATTATACAAAATAATGTATTATAAATACAATTACTCAATATAAAAATTCCACTTAACAAATTTATAAAAGTATAGCTTCTACGTCATACCGTCACGGTATCTCTTAGCATAGATCCTGCTAACAAGTAGCGGGATACTTAACCGTCATACCGCCGCGGTATCTCTTAGCCGCTAACACGTAGCGGTATGACGATTGTCGTTTAACTATAAATATTTAAGAAATTTACCAAATGAAAAAAAAGGCAAAAGAAACCCCGTAGTGCGAGTTTTGACTCTCTAATACTTTAAATTGGCGCTATAATAATGTGCTGACGCTTAGTTTAAGCGCGATTTGGCTGAATGTAGAAAAATTTTAAAAGACATGCAGCCGCTATAATGTTATGTAATCCGCCAAAAGATACCCTGAGTTTTTTACTGAATTTTGTCATTGAGCCTGCAGGTCAAAAACAAGTTTTGAGTCATAAATACCCTTAATGCCATGACGTGTATAATAATGTTACAAAAAATAATATCATAGAATTCAATAGGATAATCCCTAGAGAATTACTCATCTACAAAAAGCCAAATCGTGTTAATGCTGTTTAGATGTAAAAGATAAGCTAAATCTTTACAGGGAATTTAAAACAGTAGAATACCTTTGATTGAAAAAAAGAACCAAACTAGGCAACTTAACCGGTTTGCTATTTCAACTACTACAACTAAATCAATAAATCTTAATAGGGGGAAAAACATCATGAGTGCGCCAAGAAGTGCGTAAAGTTCAGTTGGTGAAAATCCAACCCAGGCAAAGCCTAGCCAGCAACCTGGAACGAACCATTATGCTGCGTAAGGTGACGAGCGTAGTAAAGCTAGTGGAAGGTGTAAAAGACAAGATTTGATCTGACAGACAAGAATTAACTGACAGAAGAATTGAGGTAGTCAAAACTAATATCAGGCTCTTGTGTAATGCTACTAATATTTTTCTGAAAAGCAATATATTTGCTATCAAGAAAAGTGTATTAAATAAGACTTGACCTGACACTTTAAAAAAGTAAGTTAAAAATAATAAAAATAAAGGAGTGTTAGATATGAGTACAATACAGACAAAAATATTAAAACCAAAGCTAGGATTATTAGAACTAGCAAAACAACTAGGAAATGTGTCTCAAGCATGCAAAGTGATGGGATACTCAAGAGATACATTTTATCGCTTTAAGGAGTTATATGAAAATGGAGGAGAGGAAGCATTACATGAAATAAGTAAGAAAAAACCGCTATTAGCAAACAGAGTTTCCGACGATATAGAAAGAGCAGTGATTGGTATAGCAACAGAATTTCCAGCATATGGGCAAGAAAGAGCTGCAAATGAACTGAGAAAAAGAGGTATAATAATTTCTCAGGGAGGAGTAAGGTCTGTATGGCTAAGAAATGACCTTGAAACTCTCAAAAAGAGACTTAAAGCACTAGAGACAAAAGTAGCTCAAGACGGAATCATTTTAACTGAAGAACAACTTGCAGCTTTAGAAAAAGTGAAAGAACAAAGGGAAGCTCATGGTGAAATTGAGACGCAACATCCAGGTTATTTGGGTTCTCAAGATACCTATTATGTGGGCAATATCAAAGGTATAGGGCGCATTTATCAGCAAACTTTTGTTGATACTTATTCCAGAGTTGCAATGGTTAAACTTTACACGGACAGAACAGCTATTACAGCTGCAGATCTTCTCAACGATAGAGTTATTCCATTTTTTGATGAGCAGAAAATTCCATTATTACGCATTTTAACTGATAGGGGTACGGAGTACTGTGGCAAGCCCGAAAATCACGCTTATCAGCTTTATTTGGGCATAGAAAACATCGATCATTCTAGAACTAAAGCCAACTCTCCACAGACTAATGGCATATGTAAAAGGTTTCATAGAACCATGCAAGATGAGTGTTACAATATCATCTTTAGAAAGAAAATCTACAGTTCTTTGGAAGATCTACAGATTGATGTTGATCATTGGTTGCGTTCTTATAATGAGACAAGACCTCACTCGGGTAAATATTGCTATGGCAAAACGCCTATGCAAACTTTTCTTGATAGCAAATATATTGCTTTTCAGAAAAATATTAGTAGCATTACACAAGAGCCTGATATTAGTTTTGACTACCTCAATTCTTCTGTCAGTTAATTCTTGTCTGTCAGATCAAATCTTGTCTTTTACAGGCTGAACAGATACAAATAAGACAAATTTCTCAAAAAATCTTTTAAAATGTTAACTTAACATCACCATCACTTCATTATAGAGAACGGCCTACTGTTTCTTCAAGACTTGAAGCTTTTCTCATTTTTTCGCGCTTTGCCCAAGGGCCCACTTTTGTTGCATCAGATTGACTAATTGTTTCAGAACGAATCAACTCTCCAGATCTAGTAAAAAAACCTCGTTCAATAGCATCACGTACTGAACACCCACCAAGCAAACATTTTTCCCCTATTCGTTCCTCACAATTCTGTAATTTTTTCCACTTTTCTTGATCTTCTACTTCTACCTTTATTAGATTTTGCTTATCAGGGTATAATCTCACTTCCAACTCTCCCAAGCCAGTATCGAAAGTCAATACTATATTACTACCATCTGCTAGGCCTACATAATTCCTTATAGCGTTTTCCGTTATAATTTCTACCTCACTCTTACCTATCTTTATTATATTTCTTCCGTATTGTACACCTTCCTGAGTGATACCTAAACCCCTTGCTCCATTTGTAATCTTTGCAACATCTACTTTACTATCCTGTGAATATTCAAGACAGAGAGTAGAGTTGTCGATTTTTACGTCTCTTACCTTACCACTTGTTGCGCTTTGAACGATTGTTATGAAATCTAAAGCACGATTCTCATAATCTGCATAAGCGTTTTTCATATTAGCTTTGTGGCTTTCAAACTCTTCCAGTTCGTCAATTACATATATACTGCTTATGTTGTACAAAATTGCCCCTTTTGATATCAATTGACATACTATACCACTAGCAACCTCTATATTCCTTGAACCTTCGGAACTCTTTCTTAATTCACTAATCTTTCTTATCACAAAATCTGTAAAACTATATTCCTTTTCATATACCTTTCCGTATATACTACCCTGGTTAGGAAAGTTCAGCCTTACCCCAAGTTCTATAGCTTCGTTTACAACGCGTTTTAACTCATCTATATCTTTGGATTTATTTACCCTACCCAAAAATATTTTCAACTTTTCCGACTGATCTAATATTAAATCATCCCATAGAGTTCTAAGCTTAGGCAAACGTTTTTTGTCCTTCCACTCTTCGTAATCAATCGCTCCTGCTTCTAGCAGCAACTTTTTTGCTTCTTTGAAATGAGTTTCATTACCATAACAAGCCTCCCTAATCTTTTGAAAAACTCGAGACTTTCCTTCGCAATCATGGAGATTGAGAATCTCTTTAAGACCTTCATTTCCTTTGTGCTGATTGAAAAACTTTCTTAGTCGATTAGTGTTAAAGCTATGACCGCAAACACCTTCTAAATCATTTTTTGCTTCCAATTGCTCCTGAGTTAAAAAGATCTGTTCTAAAAGATTCACTTCAAAAGGTTTTTTGTTAATAATTACAATGTCTAGAGGAGTTTTTCCTTGTCTGTCAGGTTGACTACGTGCTCCTTTTTTCAGAAGCAAAGGTATATTTAAAGTATTATAATAAGCAGCATAGTGCAAAGGTGTTTGCCCTTCACTGTTAACTATGTTAGGATCAGCACCAGATTTTAAAAGTAAAGTCATAAATGCACTAACTGCACAACCTATGTCTTTTTCCACTGCTAAATACTCCATACCTTGTATTACATGTAGTATTGTCAATTTGTATTCTCCCCTTTGAAGATTGAGAACAGCTTTTAGATCATCACCTTTGTTATCGTGTAAAAAGTCCTCAAACCTTGTAATGTCACAAAATGGAAAGTCTGTAAGAAGATTTAACAGTGCCTTATTCAAATTTTTTTGGTTATCTTTTAAATCAGGTACGTTGAAAGACCAATCAGATATTAAATTTTTGAATTTTTCCCTTTTAATAATAGAGGTCAAAGAGCTGTTATCACTAAGCAGCAACGAGTATTTAATTGACTCATACTTATCATCTACCCGCCCCTCCTTCTGTTCTACCTTTACCTCCTTTAAATACTCTGTATCATCATCTTTAATGCGTTTAGCTAGATCCTTTAAAAATTCAATATCTCTGTTTTCCAGTAAAGGGAATGCTCCCTTCTTCATGAGAATCGAGACCATTTGTGTACTTCGTCCAGCTAAGTATAATGGAGTGCGCCGTTTTTCATCTAACGCATTGACATCAGCCCCATTGTTTATAAGATACTCTACTATTTTTATTTTTTGGCTCAAGACAGCATGATGTAGAGGAGTGCTTCCGTCATTATACTTCTTATTAACACTTGCTCCATTTTTTATTAGGATCTCTACCATTCTTGTGTTCCCTTGTGAGATAGCATAATATAATGGATCACGATTGTACGCATCAATTGTGTTAACATCAGCTCCTCCTTTTATAAGGGTTTCTACCATTTGTTTGTTGTTTTTTAAAACAGCAAAACTTAATTGGCAAAATGTACCTGGATCTACTTGTTTTAATCTCTCTTCTATTTTACTAACTACATTACTCTTACTTAAACCAACATCAGCGTTAGCAGTACTTAATACTTTCTGCAATTTATTCAATTCCATAACTCCACCTCGGTTAAAAATACTACGCACCATTTTTACACCCATGACATAAAATGCAAGAACTAATATGACATGCAACATTCGTCCTTAGGCATTTGAGGTAAGCTTTGCCTATTCACTTCACATTCATTTAGCCTACTACTAGGCTTTAATACTGCATATGTAATGCCACCAGCAATGGCCCCAACAATCAATGCAGCAGTAGCTGATATTGATAAACTAAGATGAATAGCAATACATCCAATAGCTACACTTGTCAACATGGTCATTATGCCTACACAGAAACTGGTCTTTATTGCTCTATTAGTTATAGTTAGGTGTTTATTTTCTGTCACTTTTTGATACTGTATCACATTTTTATTGTCAGCCAGACTTCCCGAGGTTTTGGGACACTCCCTTACTCGAAGACTAAGATACTTAACTATATCTTTGTAACCATTGGAATCCGCCAAATCGGAAGGAGTCTCACATCTAAAGTTTTTTACATCAATAGTAGCCTTTTCTTCCTCTACAAGATATTCAACTATATCGTAGCGATTCATTCTAGCAGCTTCATGTAATGGAGTATCGCCATTTTTTTTGCTTACTACATTAACATCAGATCCCTTTTCTAACAGAGCTTTAACTATGCCTAAATAGCCCACCTCACAAGCAATATGCAAAGCAGTGCATCCTTCTTCGTTTCGTGCTTCAAAACTAGCTCCTTTGTCTAACAAAAATTGAACTACTTTCAAACGACCATATCCAGCAGCTTCATTTAAAGCAGTATCGCCGTCATAGTTTGTTGCATTAATATCAGTACCTTTGTCTAATAGAGCTTTAACGATTTCTAAGTAACCCTTTCGAGCAGCAATATGCAAGACACATTTGAAACTATTCTTTCGTATGTCAGCATTATTCATTTTGCCCAATAAAAACTGAACTATTTTCAAGTTTCCCCCTATAGCAGCACAATGCAAAGCAGTGCATCCTTCTTCGTTTCGTGCTTCAAAACTAGCACCTCTTTTTAACAGAAATTGAACTACTTCTAATTTGCCTGCTTCAGCAGCAATATGTAAGGCAGTGTCACCATTATATTTTTGCGCATCAACATCAGTACCATTATCTAGCAGAAATTGAACTACGTTTAAGTGACCCATCTGAGCAGCAATATGCAGCGCAGTAGCGCCTTCATTGTTTTTTACCTCCAACAGTAGCCCCTTTTTCTAACAGGGCTTCAACGATTACGAAGTGGCCCTTGCTAGCAGCAAAATGCAAAGGCGTGTTACCATCGTTGTCTTCTGTCTCAACGCTAGCTCCTTTGTTTAATAGATCTTGAACTTTCTCTAAGGAACCATGAAAAGCAAAATTAAGTAAGTCAGTATGTATATTACTTTCGTGTACACAATGCTCATCTGTTTTTAAGTGACTATCGAGCGTAGCTAAATATGAATACGTAATATTTTGATTAACTTGATAAATTGGTATTGTCTGTGTTGCATAAAAACCTTGTTCTTTTGACCGCTTTTCTATTCCATCAACCATACTGTTCTCTTCTAAATCTGCTTGAATATTTATTGGATTAGATACTTCTTCCAATTGATTACCCATAACACTACCTTAACTTAAAAACTTATGTTTTAATTATTACGCAATTATTATAATTAGCAATAGTTTTATATTTTTTCAGAATTACAAATTTATTGTATTCAGATATAGGAAAATACCTTTTGTCTCTAAAAAACATTGCAACCAAGTATTACAAAGATTTCAATTATTTACTTCTTCAAAGATCCCAAAAAGATCGTATCTTTGTGAGAACAAGCTACGTAAAAGTAGGGTTATGAAAATAGGAACTTGCAATCTTTGCAACAAAGTTAGGGAAATTAGTTCGTATGTGGATTTAGCGAAAGTGAGCCAATGTAGCTGGTTTTGGCATATAATAAAATTATAATATAAAAAAGTTCGCACAGATCATTTGGTAGACCATCCCATCCCAAAACGAACAATTCTCAGCGCCCTTGGTTTTAACCACTGAAAATGGTCACATTGTTTAAATTTATTAATGCTATATACTACCAAATTAATAGTTGCTCATTTAAGAACCTCCTTCAACTTTACCCAACTCGACACATATACTTTTTGAAAAATTGCTGCAAGTAGAAAAAAACAGGTTACCCACCTTAACTTCTTTAAATTTGCTCACAATCTCTACTTGATGCATAAGGTTTTTGTTACACTCCTTTCATCTACCGATTACCTCTACCTACCGCCTTTACCTCTGCTAAGGTCAGAAACGCGACTAGCTTCAGGACCTTCTAAACTCGACTGTGGCAGGCCACCAAAATTACTGTAATCACTAACACTAAGCGATATAGGTGCTTCTACTGGTCCACACCCTCCTCCTACTCTGTGATATCCTAATTCTAGATAAGTACGTAGCAATGGATCAATTTGTCCTCTATTTTGAATGTATGCTCGCAATTGCACACCTTGAAATCCCGGATCATTCCTGAATAATTGTGAAATGCCCACTCTCATGTTCTGAAAGTAATTTCTATCTCTGTTGGGGTGGTCTCTTCCAAGAAAATCGCGTATTATATTTATGATATTCTGCACTTGCCCAACAGGATTTTCGTTTAGAACTCGATTAATATCACTAGCATTTTCTAATGCCCATAAACCACAATTCCAACCATCTGTTTGCTGACTAACAGAAACATTATTAATCCTGATATTATTATCTAAGTTATTTTGAATGATATCAGTAATACCACCTGGGACAGCAGTAGCAGTTGAATCAGCATAGTACCCAACATAGTTCCCATTTTGATGTTCAATCACTAGTGTAACCCAATGAGTATTATTTAAAGTAATGATTAAAGTTAAACGCTGTTGTTCTTCATTTTCCCTAAATTGATTTAACACTCTAACAATGTGCTCGTTACCGTCATTCCTTGCCAAGTTAGCTACTTCAAAAGTGTGATTACCTTCAGTACGAAGCTGATATTGCAATCTTCCAGCGTGAGCTATATCAATTTGTTGAAGCCAGTAATCATAATGTCCATTTCTCGTTGCAAATTCTAGTGTAAGTAGATCATTTACTTCTATCCCTTGATTTCCAAGAATATCTCTTATTTGTCTTCTTATTCCTTGTGCTGTAGGAATGGCATTACCACCTTCTCTTATTCTTGACCTTAGTATTTCTAGGAGTTGTTGTATACTACCTTCGAAGGTAATAATAGTAACACATCGATTATCACCTAGATCAAACGGTAAAATCCGATTCCGTCCGGGATTTTCTCGAATATAATTTATTAAATTTTCACGAGTCTGATCTGATAATAGACCCTCTGGTGGATTTTCATCAATAACACTATTAGGCCCTAATAGCCCTCTAGTTCGTCCTGAAGCATGACTGCGGTCAAACCTATGTATATATAGTTCTTGTGGAACAGATATAAGATCTTCTACTCTCTGTGCACCTGCATTAAATACAGCATAAGATAAAACCACCTCATTTCCAGGAGTAATGGGCAAATATCCTCTTTGCTTGTCCATAAGTCTTGTTATTTGCTGTTCTGCATTACGTCGCTCTTGTGCTAATGCTTGTTGAGTATTAGCAAACCCTAATACATATCCAATTGGATGAGTATCTTCTGGATGATTTATTGTAGATCTCAATAATAGAAGACCTAATCTCTGTTCTGTAACTCTTGTACTTACTTCTCCTGCCATTCTTATATCAGGACTATACGTTTGACCTACCTTGTATGCAGTAACCACTTTATCAGGATTGTCACAAACATAAAATATACTGTGCAGTATAGAACGAAATTTGTCATTGTTACTTACATCTATTATTGCATTACCATTCATATTATCTGGCATTAACACTCTAGAAATAGCTCTCAATAATTCTCTATGCTGAGGTATACTTTGCCACCCATCATTCATAACTTGATTCAAAGTATTATGTACATTTTCAGCATTAGGCACTTCTATAAGATTACCATCAAAAGAAGCATACCTAGTTATACGTAGGTAATGATCAGGCGAATTAAATCTATCTAATAGAACATTTAGTCCATATTGATCATTAAGTATGTATGTAACTCTATTCACAGCACCATTATAACCTGGTGGTAGAGCGATGGCTTTTACTGATCGTATATCATGGGGATTTCTAATATCAAGTATAACTATAGGAAAGCCTTGAGCATGGAAGACCATAGTTAAAGCATGTTTTCTTAAATTCTCATTATCATATCTAAATATGTATTTTATTACTCGCAGTCTATTGTTTTGTATTAATACCTGCTCGTGATCAAAAGCACTGTTCCCAAAAGCAAAACCAGTTATACAATCAAGTATTCTGTCACGATTTTCTGCATTTCTTGGTATTTCGATAGGAAAATGTTGAAGCAAGAAATCTATAACATTTTCTCTAATGCCTCCATCTTCTACACACTCAAATAATCTTTGTACTAAAGGAAATCTATTCTGTTGAAGCTCTGCTATGCCAACCCTAAAAGGGGCTAGATGTGAATTAAAATTTAATCCAACACAAACAGCATATCCTGATTCAGTATGCACAGGTATAAATGAAGAAGCATGTAATCTTTGAGCGTCACCTCTAGCGCGTTCTAATGCAAACAATGTTCTCCATCCAATATTAATAACGATAGGAATGTTTTCTCTCTCTGCTTGATGGTGTACAAGAAAAGCAACGTACGAATTTACAAGAGATAAGTTAAGGTCAATATCTATTGTGCAAAGATGACTAAAATTCGCTAAAAAACCTAATAAAAACCCATGACTCTCAAACTTTTGATTGCGATCTTGAATATCATTTTCTAATGTGCCTGCGTAATTACGATAGATTCGAGTTATATATCTAAAAATTACTGTGCTATTGTCTCGTAAAGTTCGTACAACTCCACTTCTTAACATTTCCGCAAAGTTATCAATTCTTTGTTGACCTAGTGCAATTTGCACAAAATCGACCAACTCATCAAGCTGTCCATGCTGATTTTGATCGAGGTCCATCCCTTCTATTTCCTTAATTGTTAATTCGTGATCTTCTAAGAGCACTCTAATAAGATTGATTTCAGATGCTGAATATTTGGCAAATCTATCTCCACCTCGAGAATCTTTTTCGCGAATTTCTTCAAATACTACTGCTCCTTTCTCTCCCTGGCTCTTGCCTTTCCCATGCGTACACACTTTGTATTGCTCAAAACTTAGGCCTTCTTCCCTTAAATCCCGATTTTCCCGTCCAATCTCTTGCACTAGAGAATTTTTCTCCCTTTCACTAAATCTTAACCCATCACTATTAGGGACATCAGAGATGCTGTAACACCTGACAACTCGCTTTTTACCAAGGGATTTATTAGTTAAAACTGCAACCTTCAGGTTTCCTGTACTTCTATTCCTACCATCTGTATCAATACCATGATTATCAAAACGAATATAGACTCTCTCATCTGGAGCTAAAATACCTGCGTCATGTGCAGTAGCAAACATACTGAAAAAGAATACAGGAAGGAAACGACCTGTACCCACGTGATACAAGAAAGATGGACATTGATCTAAAAAGGATTCAAACTCTCGTCTAAAACCTTCAAGATTTTTATTGACCAAACTTCTGATAAATCCATCACCATTATTCATATAATATACCTTTCTACTTGCTACGGCGAGAAAAATCACTTACACCAGGGGTTCCAAGAATGGATTTTGGAGCATCACCAGAACCATCATGTCTAATAGAAAGACTAGAATCTTCAGCTTCCACTATGGATATGGACCGTCTTCGATAATCACCGGAACCATCATCTCTAGGAGGTAAAGTTGCTTTTTCTAACTCAGAAAACAATTCTTTTGCGAAATTACCGTAGTCTATATCTTCTTTCATTCCTTCTCTACCACATAATCTAAGGTCTTCTATCATAACTTCTTTGAAGGACTCAAACTTTTCAGGAAAGCAATCCTTGGCAAATAACATTATCTCTAATATTTCTTTTTTTTCATCAGACTTACGACCAGATCGTTCCCAATTAACCACTAACCCTGCAAGTGCATTTTCTATAGGAACTTGGAAGTTAGAAGTATCGACAGCAGCCTCCTTGTGTTTATAAAAGCGATCACATCTCCACATTTCCATAATAAGAGATCTAGCTTGAGCATTAAACTCAGGATTTTCCAACATAACATTTGAAAGTGAGGAAAGAAGAAGTTTATATTCTTCATATGAGAATATTTTCTCTGAATGATCTCCGCCTCCACGTTCTGAAACTCCTTTATAACACCAGCACTGTACTAAATCATGCACTGTATCAAAAAAATACGAATCTATTAATTCAGCAAAAAGGGAATATACTCCTTTATCTTTCTGCGATAATTTCTGCAAAAGAGTATCTTTGTCAGCTACCTTATTTACACAAAAATCTAAAATAGGAGCATCTTTCTCAACAGATTGAACGCGAGACAGAACAAGAATAGTGTCTGTAAGCTTCTTCTCTTTATCTTCTTCTTTTAAATGATTATAAAAATACTCTACTCCTTCACTCCACTTAAGTCTTACAGCACTGTCAAAACCTTCTGCTGCATTACCAGGTTGCCTTAATTCCCCAGATTCCTTATCTATCCAGAAACTTAGTACAGGATCTTCCCTTTTCATCCCATACAAAAGTGAATTTAGTATATATTTATTATCATCTTTTACAGGACGACCATTACCATCAACTGCATTAGATGAAAAACTTCTTTTATAGGAATCAAATTGCTCTTCAAAGAGAGAAGGAATTTTATCTACTACACAGTATCTACAAGCCATATCATATCTGCGAAGCGGATTATCAATTTCTCCTATTTTCTCTTCAGTTAATCTTTGACCTAAAACAGCATTATCTAACCTTGCACCTGACCAACAATTTTCATTTTGGAATATATTGTACAAAAACTGCAGCTTATCACCCTCAAAAGATTTAATATTCTCTATATAGGTCTCCGCCCACCTTTTAATAGCTAACTTCCTCCCAGCAGCAATTTCAGGATCTGTATGTTTTATAATATCTTGTAGATTTTTAAGTAGTGCAGCTTGACGCTTTGTTTCTATTGGCATTTCACCCCCTATAAAAAATATTTACTGCATTATGCAAAAGTTAGAATCAAATATCAACACTAAATTTATCAAGAATAAGAAAAATTTTATGAAAAACATTTTCTATATTTAGATATTATGCGTTTAACTGATACGTAGAATTGGTGAGAAAATCAAACAGGCCATAGCGAGAATAGCGAAAGAGTTAGATATAGGCTCTAGACTAGTGGATAAAGAAATATAATAAGTTAAAAATGGACAGAGCTTTAAGGGAGTTGCAATACTTAGGCTTTTTCTTTAAGTTGTTCAGTTTCATCTATCGAAAGGCCGGTAGACTCAGCTATTAAGTTAACAGATACGCCAGCTTTCAGTAAGTTTTTTGCAACTTCAATTTCCCTTTCTTTTCTGCCTTTTTCGTGACCGATTTGGATGCCTTCTTGTCTACCTTCTTGTCTACCTTCATGTTTAGCATCATCGAGTTTTTGAGCAAGGACAGCCTGTTCATCACGAATACGTTTGATCTCTTGTTCATAGGCTATAAATTCTTTTTCTGACCAGTTGAATCTATTTAGTTCTTCATATGCTCTTTTAATTATTAGATCACTTCCTATTATTCTCTCTAGCTCTTCTTCACTAGTTTCGTCTGCATATCTAAAGAAGTAGACCCATTTTTCAACTATACTTGAAAGCTGATCTTCTTTGGTTTTTGGAAATTTAGGCAATTCAATAAATATAAAGTAAAAATCTTTTAGGTCATGTTCATTAGTATCTTCATCGCGAATAGTGTGCTTTGATTTATACTCAGACTTATCAGGAAATAAAATACAGTCTGCTATAGCAATAAAGATAATTTCCTTAAGGTCATGATATTGATCGCCTTTGTCAGCCTGTCTTGAATAAGCTTTAGCGGCATAGTATTGGGCACGTTTTTCAAAGCCTTTAGTTTTAGCGACCTGCATTTCGACTATCACTTGCAGCCCATTTTCATCTCTACAAAGAACATCAACAATGCTTTGTTTTTTAGAAGCAATATCAGGGTCTTGAATAGTACTTAAAAACTCTATATCCTGTATTGCATTTTTTCCAGCAAAGCCGAGAATATCATTAAGAAAGTGAATAAGGATATCTTTATTTTTTTCAGTGCCAAAGATGCGCTTGAACGATATATCATTTTTTGGATCGAGAAACTTCGAAAGAGCCATGAGAAAGTAAGATAAAAAGCATTAATAATTATACACAATTGTGAAGAAATATTCAACTAAAATTCAAACCACAGGAGATAACATTTCGGGCTGGGTTTTTACAACTATTTCTGTTTTTAAATTAGTTGAGACATCTAATAGAGAACTTGATTTGCATTGATATTCAAGCTATATCCTGATAAGACTGAGAGTTGGAAATATGGCAATAATTCTTTTAGATACAAAAACAATAAACCGTATAGCAGCGGGTGAAGTAATCGAAAGGCCAGCAAGTGTAGTAAAGGAATTAGTAGAAAATGCAATAGATGCTGGAAGTTCAGAGATAGAGATCAAAATAGAAAGTGGTGGGCGTAATCTTATAACTGTAACAGACGATGGAAGTGGAATAGAAAAGGAAGATTTGGAACTTGCGTTTATGCGCCACGCTACTTCAAAATTAAGCGATAGTGAGTTAATAGAAATCAAGCACCTTGGGTTTAGGGGAGAAGCTTTACCTTCAATTGCAGCAGTAAGCAGAATGAAATTATCGTCTAAGGCAAGTGGAGCAAAGGAAGCATGGTCTATAAGGTATGAGGGAGGAGAAAAAGTAAGAGAGATTACCCCTTGTTCTTTGTTGCAAGGTACATATATTGAAGTTCGTGACTTATTTTTTGCTACACCAAATAGACTAAAGTTTCTAAAAACCGAAAGGGCAGAAACACAAAGTATTGTTGATATTGTGAATAACTTAGCGATGATTAATTATAGTATTGGGTTTACTCTCACTTCTGGTAATAAAAAGCTCTTAAAATATGTTAAGCAAACTTCGCTGTTCAACAGATTATGTGAAATAGAAAAAGAATTTCAAAGCAATTCACTGGAAGTTAAAGAGGAAGAAGAAGGCATCAAACTTAAGGGACACATCTGTAAACCTAATGTCAATCGTGGCAACTCAACTCAGATTTATACGTTTGTTAATGGAAGGCCAATGAAAGACAATCTACTTGTTGGTGCAATTAGGTATGCGTATCACGATTTTATTCCAAACAATAGGTATCCTTTTGCAGTGTTGCATTTAGAAGTACCATATGACCAAGTAGATGTAAATGTGCATCCAAATAAATCGGAAGTAAGATTTCAAAATAAGAGGTTAATATATGAAATAGTGAGAAGAGGGCTAATAAAAGCGTTGTCAATGAGAATAGGTACCTCTTCAGTGAGTGATATTGATGGATCTAGGTGTCAAGGTATTGGAGAAGAACTGGGTGGTTCGCCTTTTGATGTTAGTGAAAGTCAAAGGAATAGTGAGCGTGTTAATAATGGAAAAAGCAGAGAAGTAAAGGGTCAAAAAGAATTTTACGAAAGGAAGCCAAGTCTTTTAGAAAATCGTCTAATGAAAGAATTCAATGCACCAGATGAAAGAAAGCGAAGCTTATCAGGAAGTTTTAAGTATGAAGGTATAGAGAAATCTACACCACAGAAAGGAGTTATGGTTCTAGAAAGAGAGCAAATTGATTTAATAGCGGATCATCCTCTAGGGTATGCACGCTGTCATGTCTACAATACTTATATTATTGCTGAGGCTAAAGGCAAATTGATTATAGTAGATCAGCACGCAGCTCATGAGAGATTGATATACGAGTGCTTAAAGCAAAAATCAAGCATAAAAAGACAAAAACTTCTTCTTCCTGAAATAGTTGAGATTAAAAACCAAGCTGGAATGGAGATGGTTAAAACTTATAAAGATAAGCTTTTTGAAATGGGTTTTGGTATTGAAATAGAATCAGAAGATAAAGTAAGGGTAAAAGAAATACCTGCAATCTTGGGAACAATAGATATAAAAGAGATGCTAGTTGATATAGTAGATAAGTTAATGGAAATAGAAGATACGCTACCAATAGAGGATAAGGTGAACAAAATATCATCCATAATCGCTTGCCACGGAGCAGGAAGAAAAATGAAATTGGAAGAGATGAATGAGATACTAAGACAAATTGAGAAAACTCCATATTCTGATCACGGAAGACTAACGTATATAGAAATGAAACTAAGTGATATAGAAAAATTGTTTGAAAGGAGATGAGTTCAGTTTGTCAAAAAGGTTCCCAATTAAGTATACGTAACAGCTCTTCTGGTTATGGAGTATAAAATGTGAAAAAAGAGAATAAATGCTCTAATTTTTTAGATTACAAAGTAATAGGACAGGAAGTAAGAAATCGTAGATTAGCAAAGGGATATACTCAAAAAGATTTAGCAAAAAAAATCGGAACAACATATCAGGTAATACTGCAATATGAAAAAGGAACACGCAGAATTTCAATTAAGAAGTTATATGAATTAGCAGAAGCATTATCAACAACTGCTAGAGATCTAGCTTGCGGACAAGAAGTATCAAATGAGGAAAGGTATGAGGAAGAAGAGATACTAAATCTAGTAAGAAGACATAAAGAGATTAAGGACCAAGAATTACGTGAAACGTTTTATTTATTAACTAAATTCATCCGTATTAGTGAGGAAGAAAGTGGAAAGGCAGTAAAAATAGAAGTGGCAAAGGGTTTAGTTAAGGAAGGAGTTTCTGCTCATGTTATCTCTCGAACAACCAATTTATCTATTGATGAATATGATAATGATGAGAAAAAAATTTCCATTCCGTATAAAGTAGGTCAAAGAATAAAAGAATGGAGGTTGAGAAGAGGATACACTCAGGAAGATTTAGCAAGTAAAGTGGGTATAATAAATCAAAGAATATATGAATATGAACAAGGACGAGCTGGTGTTTCACTTGAAATGTTAGATGAAATAGCAAAGGTACTATTAATTAATATTACAGATCTGCTTCCAGAAACAAGAGAAAATGAGAATAGTGAAGCAGAGCTATCAAGGTTAATAGAAGAATACAAAAAGATTAAAAGCCAAGAATTACGTCATGTACTCATAAAATCTCTGTTTGAAAGCATACAAGTTTGCAAAGAGAAAGTGAAGAGAGTAGAAAAGATGAAAATTGCAAAGAATTTAGTTAAGGAAGGAATTTCTATCAATATTATTTTAAAAACAGTAGGCCTCTCCTTGAACGAAATTCAACAAATTTAAAATAAAAAATCAGTATATATTAATATCTTTACCTATTCATGAAAAAATAAGTAAAAAAGATTGAGAAATTGATTTGACTTCACTCAAAAGCTATGGCCTTATGCCAATGCTGACAAAAAACAGCAGTAAATATATAAAAACATTTTGTTATTAGTGAAGGGTAATTTTTATGAATAATAAGAAAGATCGTAGAGAAGAAATAGAATTCAGAGCATTAGAAAGCAACGGTAAAGCACTACTTGATCGTGAAGTAATAGAAACGTTTCTAAGTGCAGTGCATGACAGGGAAGAAGCTCGAATTATTGCTAGAAAGCTAATAGATAATTTTGGAATAGGAGGAGTTTTAGGCCAGGAAATAGATGACTTGAAAACTATAGAAGGGATAACTGACTCTACAGTAGCAGTAATTTTATGCCTAAAGGAAGCTGCAAAGAGAGTACCAAGAGAAGAGTTAAAGAAAGGACCTGTAATGGATAACTTGGAAACCATCGTAAAATATTTAAGGGTGAGTATTGGTTATTCAGAGGAGGAAAAGATGAAAATAATATATTTTGATCAAAAGTGCCGTTTAAAGGGGGAAGAAGTGTTCACTGGTACAGTGGATAAGGTACCTTTTTACATAAGAGAAGTAACAAGAAAGGCATTAATAAGAAAAGCGACGTCAATAATAATATCGCATAACCACCCAGAAGGAAGGTTAAAGCCATCTGATGAGGATGAAGCTGTAACTAAAGACTTGGCTAAAGCTTGTCAGGCTATAGGGATTAGGTTACTGGATCACATTATCATCACAAGTGTTGGGTATTTTAGCTTTAAAGAGCAAGGACTGTTATAAAGCAGATATTTGAAGATTTTCATGAGTTGTTTAACTACTTGAATGAAGAAAGTATTTGCAAGTACATTAATTATTGCTTACAATTAATGAGAAAGTATATATTAAATTAATAATAAAGTAATAAAGTCGGTTATAGACTTAGTTAAATATATTTAATAGCGGAGGCTAATATGAGTAATAAAATAATTGTACCTTTTGATGATCAAGAAGGAGGTACTTACGAGTTAAACATTGATCTTGATAGATTATCAAAAGGTGAGGTGTTAAATGCTATTGTAGGAATAGGTCGTACTAAGGAGCAATCCACCTTTGTAAGCAAAATTAATAAGGCTAAAAAGCCTGAGGAAATAGCACCTTTCCCTGGTAGAGAAGTTCGCGAAAACAAAATCAACTGTGGGAAAGGATTTGACTATGTTTATGGCACAAAACCTGCAAGTGATCAAGAAGATAAAAATCCATTTACCTCCGCCTTGCAAAAAATAAAGCCAAGTATAAGCGAAAGTGAAAAGTTGAGCTGGTTTAAGAGTGGAGTGGTAAAAGCAAAAACCCCAAAAGAGATGAACAAAGTTATAGATGAAGTAATAGGTGATGGAACAAGGCTAAATGCATGTAATGATGGGGAATGGAGTTTCTCAGAGTATGTAGTATTAGGTACACATTTTCATAAATTTGATAAGGTTGATCGTAAAAAGGTAATACGTAAATTAATGTTAAGCGGTGCAGAGTTTCATGATACTCTACTACAGAATAAACTGATAGGTGAAATCTATGATGAGCTACAACCAGAAGTTCAGCTACAGATAGATAAGCAACTAGAAGAACTAGAAAAAGCTGGCGAAAGTGCTGTTCAAGAAGGATCCTTAATAGATCTCGAGATAGACAATACAACATCATATATAGAATTTTCTGATAATAGCAAGGTAGAGGTAGCCAAAATACTGGAAGCAAACAGAAAGTTAGGAAGTAATATTTTAAAAATTGGTAATGATGCAGTTGAGGTTAAAAGCGAGAAGGGAGGTATAAGAAACTATATCGATATGTCAGATGAAAGCTCTATTATATTACAATTTCCTACAAGCATTGGTCAGCTAAATATTATATTGTACCACGATGTAAAAAAATATGATCAAGTACAAGTCAGAGTAGAAAACAAGGAAATGTGGGCTGAGTTACAAAAAAGAGGCGAAGAAATAGGAAAAAACTGCCTTTTTGGGGGAGTGAAACTTCAAGAAGCAGTAGAGAAAGGTAATTTCACTAGATGTGGCATATGGAATGAAAAGTATGCTATAAAAGAGATTGGCAATGATGAAGTATTGTCTTCATGGGTAAATAGGGTATGTGGAGGTAGTAAAGAAACCTTTAGGGAACTTTAATTCATTTATTTTAAGGTTCCAGAGTTTACTGGAGCCTTTGAGCTATAGTAGAAAATATTATATATATGGTTTTTTGCGTGGAAAAAAGTCTAGATTATGAAGTAGGACAAAAAGTAAAAAGTTGGAGGTTAGAGCGAGGTTATACTCAGAAGGGTTTAGCTGAGAAAATTGGTGTAAAGTACTGGGTAATACTGCAATATGAGAAAGGGAACCGTAAAATTCCAATTAAGAAGTTATATGCTATAGCAGAAGCATTATCAGTAAATGTTAAAGGTCTAGTTTGTGGGGAGATGCTACCAAATGAAAAAAGATATTTTGAAGATGAAGAAATATTAAATTTAGTAAAGGGGTATAAGGATAAAGAATTAAGCGAGGTATTTTATTTATTAACCAAATTTATTCGTTTGAGTGAGGAAAGAAGCAGAAAAGCGGTAAAAATGGAAGTAGCAAGGGGTTTGATGAAAGTAGGAGTTTCTGCTCATGTTATCTCTCGAACAACTAACTTATCTATTGGTGAGTATGAGGAGAACAAAATTCCCATTCCATACAAAGTAGGGCAAAGGATAAAGGAGTGGAGATTGATACGAGGATATACTCAAAAAGATTTAGCGAATAAAGTTGGCATAACAAATCAAGGAATATACGAGTATGAACAAGGGAGAGCTGCTGTCTCACTTGAAATGTTAGATGAAATAGCAAAGGTATTATCAATCAGTATCATAGATCTACTTCCCGAATCAGATGAGGATAGTGAAGCGGAAGAAAAGCTATCAAACTTGATAGAAGAATACAAAAAGATTGAGAGTCGGGAATTACGCGATATGCTAATCAAGTCTTTATTTGAAGGTATACATGTTTGTAGAGAAAAGGTCAGAGAGGAAAAGAAGATTGAAGTTGCAAGGAATTTAGTGAAAGAGGGAATTTCTGTTGATATTATCTTGCAAACGACAGGCTTATCAAATTATATGATTGAGAAATTTTTGTGATTTCATAAAAACTTAGCCAATAGTGGATTTTTTTGTGATAGAATATATGTTTGCTTCTGTAGGAAAAACAGCTTTTAGAGGATTTATCTATGATAATTCAGAGCATATTGGCTCAGCAAGCTACGAGCTGGGGAAAAAAATAGAAGGTTGTAGGATAGTACAAGGGTATACTCAGGCAAAATTAGCAAGCAAAATTGGTTTAACACATAAGGAAATACATAACTTTGAACTAGGGTGCAAGGCTATTACAATCAAAGAATCGTATATAATAGCAGGAGCATTGTCAGTTAATGTTATAGATCTACTTCCAGAACCAACAGTACTAAGAGAAAACAGTTGGTATGAAGATGAGGATAAAGAAATAGTCTATCTAACAAAAATACATAGAGAAATTAAGGATCAGGAATTACGCAAGAAGCTGTATCCATTAGTAAGGTTTGTATATATTAGCGAGAAAATTAGCCAAGAAGAAGCGAAAATAGAAGTAGCAAAGAATCTAGTGAAAGAAGGAGTTTCAGTTGATATTATTTCCCAAGTGACTCGCTTATCTACTTATGAATATGATGATATAGAGAAAGAAATTTGTACTGATTCTATACTCTACAAAGTGGGGAAAAGGATAAAAGAGCAGAGATTAATACGGGAATACACTCAGGAGGACTTGGCAAATAAAATCGGTTCAACACCTAAAGAAATACACGACTATGAACGAGGATATACAGACATTCCAATTGAAATATTATATAAGATAGCAAAGACATTATCAGTTAACATTAAAGCTCTTGGACTAACAGAATATGAAAATGAGCCAGTTTTTGGGTTTATAGGTAAATGCGAAAAAATTGAGGATCAAGAATTACTGGATACGGTAGCCAGATCTTTATCTGAAGGAATGCAAACTGGTAAAGAAAAGGTTAAAAAAGCAGAGAAAATCAAGATTGCAAAAGATCTAGTTAAGGAAGGTGTTGCTATTGATATTATTGTGCGAGCAAGTGGCCTAACTGCTGATGAGTTGGGTGAGTGTGAAAATTGAATGTGTTTAAGATATAAGTAAAGTTAGTTAATGATTTAACCAGCAGAATTTGCTAACCAACTTTTTTGGCTCAGTTGAATTTTGCTTGGTATAAATTAAGATATGAAATCGCAAAGTTTATCTATTAATTTCTGATTGTCCTCTATCATTGCCTTTGCCTCTTGTTGAAGAGATTTGATATTTTTTGATGTAATGTTATCCATGTCAGCCGACGCTAGCTTCAATTGCGATTGTATTCTTACGTATCTATTGCCTATTACTTGATTCATCTGATAATTTACGCAGTCCAATCCAGAGGCAAACATCACATTTAACAAAGGTTTTATCCAGCCTATTTTTCCAAATCTCTTTGAATTGGCATACTCTATGCTTCTATCTGTTCTTCCAGTACCTATCGATAACAGTAGAATATCATCATTTGGAAATAACCTCTTACCACTTGCATATGCACAAGACGCTGGATTATTAGCAAAAACCCCTCCATCCACTAATACTCTATCTATCTGGTCAATTTTTAGATGTTTTGGTATGAAATAAGTAGGTGCAGCCGTTGCAGCTCTGAGTGCATCTTTCAGCTTAATATTACCTTCTTTCCAGTTTTTAAAGAAAAATGGACGATTATTGTGAATATCATAACTTGTTATCAGTACCTTACTTAATGTGTTTTTTAGAATATCCTCTCCAAAATATTTATCCAGTACAAATTCAATATTTTTATGTGGGTATTGTGTGCAATTAAACCAAGATAATATTGATCGCCTAAAGAATGAAGACTTAAAAATATATGGTCCATATTCCCGATAGAACTCGACTAAATCATTAGCAGAATATTGAGGTTTATCTTTTTTACATAATCCAGCAATAACAATTCCACCAGTTGAGGTTCCTGCCATTAAGTGAAAGATTTCAGCTACCCTCTTTCTTGTTCTTTTTTCTATTTCTGCTAGAATAATGGCTGGTATTATGCCCCTTATGCCTCCGCCGTCAACTGAAAGGATGTATTTTGCCACTGTGAAATTTATTTGTGTTTTTGCTCAAGCTCATTAACTTCTTCAATGAGGTTTTTTACCCGCTCCTCAAGGCGATAAACTGTTTCCATTAGTTCGTGATTTCGTTCTATAAATTGATCATGAATTTGTACTTTTAAATCAAGCTTAGCGAGCCACCAAATTGTTGCTATGGTCTGTATTACTATCGTTACTATTACTGTGATTGGGATTTTTTGCTTTTTCATGTGAAGATATTAACTTGTTATGGATAGTTTTAGAAGTTTATATACAGATTATAGAAAACTTACAGCTTTAGTGATTTCTTTCTATTGATTTGTATCGATCCTCTGCTTCTGCAAGTAGCTTTATTATTTCTCTGTAAGGTTTATCTTTGTTGTGCCTTGATGCCATTACAGCTATTCTTCTAGGGCTTTTTCCATTGCTATCCTTTATGTTAGGATTCGCTCCTTTTTCTAATAGAAACTCAACGATTTCTAAATAGCCTTGATCTGCAGCAGAATGTAGCGCTGTCCATTTAAATTTATTAGTAGCATTAATATCAATACCATCTTCTACTAAAAACCTTACGATTTCTAAACATCCTTCTCCTGCAACATAACGTAATGATTTTTCACCAATACTTATATTATCTTTTATCAAGGATTTCACAGTTTCTAAGTCACAGTTCTTAGCTGCGATTTCTAATGTGGCGCTGTAACTCTCATCTCCTTTTTTAAACAAGGAAAAATATATAACCACAATACACACCGTTAGCACTATAAGAAAAATTAATCCATCAAATTCTCCTTGACGTATAATTGAATTTTTATGAAAAAGCCTTCTTACATTTCTGCTCATGTAGTACTGCAATAATTATACCCATCTAGAATTAAATAATCATTTGCTTAAGTTTCACTTAAACAGCTTTGCTCACTGTTGCCTCTACTATAGTTTGATATCCCCTATTATTGAGAATATGTTCTGCCTTGCTAATTATCCATTCACCTTCAATTTCCTGACAAAATCCTGAAAGACTGATCTTAGCTTCTGCAAATAATTCTGGATTACCAGGAACAGTTACATTTAAATTTGATGTACTACGTTTTAATTGTCTTAACTTAGCTGCTGCTGCACTAATTGCTGATTCTGCAGTAGAGTAAAGCGTTTGCAGAGTATAACTTGGACCCTCATTTCCCACTTCCTCTTCTATAGTTTCTCCCTTTTCATAACTGTGCCATTTTGCAATAACAGATCCATATTTGTTACGCACATTAAAATTTACCTCCCAATTTATAACATCTTTAGGTGTAAGTACTGTTGTGCCTAACATCTTTCCAGTTGCTGATCTTGCTTCTCCCTTTGGAATAAAAATTATATATCCTCCTGCTGGTTTTACTAGTGCATCATATTTTTTCCCTAATCCTTCCAAAAAACTCATGTCGCTTTCTTCTGCTTGGATGATATGTGGTACAAATATATTTTCAAATCTTTCAGCGACTTTACTTTCATACCCATGCTTTTGTGCTATTTCTTTAATTAAATCTCCTAAGGTAATGTCCTTCCATTCCTTTGATTTTCTTTCCTTTAATGATCCTCTTAAACTTGCAGCATCACATTTTATTCTTAAAGTTTGTGGTGGACTTTGTATTGTAATTTGATTTGCCTTATATACTCCCATAGGTAGTAAACCTGTTTCTTTATATCCGAGAAAAATTTGTAAATTACCCTTAAGTTCTAAAGCGCTAGAGCTATAACTAATATATATCTCGGCTTCGTCACTTGTAGTACCGGATCCATCAGTTACACGTAGTGATATTAAACTCTTTTTTAAAACCTCTGTTACTGGGTTATTTTTTGCTACTATATCAAAATCTGGTGTCATTCATCTAAAATATTTATAACAGATTCTTTCAATATTCTCTGAATTTTAGGAAGCTTAATTTTTAATCCAGCGGGCAAAAAACTTCCATGTTCTACAAGTCCTGGATTTTCAAGCAATACTTCCTCCACTGCTCCACTACTGTATCCATAATGTTTCCAGCAAATTTCATCTAACATTTCGTTTTCTTTAGTGTAATAATAAATCACTTGCTGTAACTTTTTAACTTCAAAATAAACTCAACTTTTCTTGGTTTTCCATCAGGAAAAAATAATATCTGTTTTTCTTCTACATTAGTAGTGACAAAATTTCCAAGCACATTTCCTGAATTATCAACTAGAACGTGTGGTTCTTGAGTATCACGTATATTTTTTAGCTGTTCTAAGCCATTACTCTGATAATGTGGATAAATCACTCCTGTCAAATCAATACATTCAATTCCTGAGCCAATGTTTTGTAGCGACGTTTTTTCAATACATTCAATTGTATACCACCTTTCTTCTTTAATGTATCTTAGGCTTGTTAGTTCAAGCTTACATTTCCCAAGCAACATTAATGCAACTCTTCAACTATATCAAAAAGTGCTCCACGTGCTTGTTCTCTAAACCTTTCTATTACTGCATCAGCAACACTGCGCACATCTTCAGACTTAATGTTGATATTAAACGTTTGATAGAATGCTTGGTTATATACTTTCGATTCCCTATTTTCATATCTACTTTTCTTGAATGCTTTCTCAACTTCTTCTTGTTCTATAGCTCTTTTTTCTTCTATAACACTTTTAATTTTAAAATTCTCAAAATTGCTTTTGCTATTTTCTGAAAATTGTTTAATAGCACTATTATTTGTCAATGAGGTTCCGTTACTGAAAATGCTATTTTTAGAAAGCTCATTAACAACATTTCCATTATTTTCAAATTTTCTAATCGGACTATTCTCAGCAAATATACTACTTACTGTATTTCCCATCCATGAAAAAGCTTCTCCTATAGGTTTAATGAGTGATTTCCAAAAGCTAGAGAAAAAGTCTTTCACTTTTTGCCAGTTAGTGATAACAAGAGCTGCACCAGTGACAAGACTTGCTACTAAAAGTCCAATCGGGTTACTCATTACAGCAAACGTTATTGCTCTTAGTCCTGTTATTACTGCAGGAAAAACTGTAGCTGATAAAAATGAAAATACTCCAAGTAGGTTTGCTTTCAGACCAAAAATCGTACTTCCTAGCAATGTAAATCCGTATCCTAGTCCTACTGCTGCAATTTTTAAACTTATCAAAGCTGCTAAAGTACTCATGATTGCCGTAGTTAAAGTTGGATGTTTTTCTGCAAAAGAAGCTATACGCTCTGTTATTGTTTTCAAACTTCCAGCTACATAATTTAAAGTAGGTAACATTACTGACCCTAGATTCATGCCAGCTTCAAATACTGCATTTTTAAGTAATTGTAATTTATTAGCTGTAGTATTTGCCCGATTGTTAAATTCGTCCTGCATTGAAGCGTTATATTTTTCTTTATCAGCTAAATGTTCAATAGCTTTCTTGTAAATGTCTAAGCTTCCTACTAAAAGAGCAATGTCATCTTGAAACCCAGCACCAAATAGATTCATAAGAATACCGGCACGCTCTTGATCATCTATTTCTTTTAAAGTTTCAAGAAATTGCAATATTGCCTCTTGAGGATTTTTTTTAATGGTTTGTTCAAGCTCTTCTATACTTGTTCCCATCTCATCTAATGCATCATGAAATTCAGGACTTTGCTCTCTTGCAGTCTGTAGTTTACTAAGAAAGTTATTTATAGCAGTTGCTGCTTTTTCAGGTTGTTTACCTAAGCTTATGAACGCACTTGCTAAGCTACTTGCTTGATCAATTTCTAAACCAAACTGTTTAGCATTACCACCAATTCTATTCAGTGTAAGAACCATTTCCTTAGCTTTGGCAGCAGTATTATCTGAAAGATGGTTTATTATGTTACCTACATTTTCCATACCATCAACTTTAATTCCATAGACATTGGATATTTTCGCAATAGCATTACCAGCTTCTTCTGAAGACATGTCAAACGCTGTGGTCATTTTAGCAACTACTGTTGTAAACTTCATAAGATCATCTTTGTCAATACCAAGTTGACCACCACTTGCAGCTATTTGTGCTAATTCTGCAGCTGACAAGGGTATTTCACGAGATAATTTCTTTAATTCTTTAGCAAACTTTGATGCTTCATCTTTAGTATCATTTTGCACAAATTTTACTACTTTTTTTACATCAGCCATAGCACTTTCAAAATCAATCGCAACCTTGATCGGAGCTGCAAGCGAAAGACCTAGTCCAATAGTCTCTATAATTTGTGACTTAAAATGTGCTTTGCTTGCTAAAAAACTTTGGTGATTACGTATTGCAGACCCAAGCTTACCATACTTACCTTTTAGCGCTTCAACAGATGAGCCAAGTTTATATTGATTACTTACTAATGACTTAATATTTCTTCCACTTTTTCTTACTTCTTCATTAAATGAATGCAAAGCATCTCTCTTTTTCAAATATGCTTCTTTTGCTTTTGTTGCAGAAAACTTAGCTTTATCAAACTCAGCTTTTAAAGTTTTGCTTGGTTTCTCTATTGCTTTCATTTGTTTAGCTAAAGATTTTACCTGATCTTCAAAGCCCTTCCACGACCTCCTGCTAGTCAAAACATCACTACCCAACTGCTTAAACTTTGATACTGATTTTAAAGATGAATCAAGCTTTCTTATATTCTCACCAAGATAAGTAAGTTGATTACTACTGCCCTTTATTACAGTATTAAAACTGCCATCAAGTACCGCACCTATTTTTATCGATAATACTGACATTTGAACTTCCTAGCTAATTTGCTCCATAAAATAAACTCACTAATCTCCATATCAAGAATGTGCTCAACTCCACCACCTATGATAGAGCCAAGTACTAGTATTTCTAATCTCAAGTTTTTTGGATAATCGGTGAAAAAAAATCCTTTAATACCTCTTGCACTTTCACATAATCAGCAATATCCAACTCTTCAATTGCTTCTTTTGCAACTGATGTCAGGTTGGCAGTCAAAGTTACTTCCTTACTTAGATCACTACCATTAAGTCTCTCAATAGCTAGATAATCTCTAACTTTTGGACGTCTAATGGTAAGCTCTGAGATAGAAATACCATCAACTGTTATTGGATTATCAAGTTTTACTGTTGTCATACTTTCTCCTAAAAAATAAAATTCTAAAATCTTTTTAAAACTAAACCTAAATACCTAAAACCGTTTGCAGCAAGGCCATTTGATCAACACCGTTAATCTTACGGATCATGTTCTCAGCATCGATTTCTATTAATTCATTACCACCGATAGTAAGTTTATAGTAATGGGCAGCTACAGTACACTTCAGCGTTGCTTTTTCAGCAGGTTTCCAGCTACCAAAATCAAATTCTTTGAATATGCCCCTTAAATTGATTATTACTCCTTCAATATCATTGCTACCACTTCCTTGCATTCCTCCACGGAGCGTTAAAGATACTGAATTTCCATCTATCAAGCCAAAAAGTCTAAATAGTTCTGAATCATACTCAGCGAAAGTAAAGTCTGCTTCAAGCTTTTCCATGCCCATGTCAATATTTATTGGGATATCCATACCACCAGCACGATATTCTTCGGTTTTTATGGTGAGCTTTGGTAACGTTATCTCATCAATTTTTCCTGCATAACCCCGACCATCTACGAATACATTAAAATTCTTTAAAATCTTCGGTAACATCTCTTTCTCCCATTTTTATAATATTGTACCACTCACAAGATGTGACCTGAAAGTAATCTGTTCTGCTGGATATGGTGGTGTAAATTCGAAATCAAAATATACTTTCCCGCTTGCAATATTTGCCGGTGTATTGAGTTCAGGTGTTGCATAACATTTTCCGCTAATAATAGCTCCTTGTGCTTTTAAATTGGCCAAATAAGAATTCACCCCCTCAATTACATCATCTATATAAGTTTTGGTAATATTTCGATCAACTGCCCAGAGATGAGCTCGAAGTAAACTATCATTGATTAAATCTGCAGTCCTTCTCACTGATAAAAAAGCCCATTTTGAGTCATTTGAACATGTTCTATTGCCCCAAAGTTTGTAGCCGTTTTGATGAATTATCGTTGTTACTTCATTTTCATTCAAGTGGTTTGCTCTACAACTTGTATCACCGAGCGTAAAATCAATAGGCCTGCTTGTTCCAACAATACCATTTATCTCTTTGTTTGAAGGTGAATGCCAAAATCCTTGCTCACTATCTACTTTCGCTATTAAACCAGCTACAAATGGGCTTGCTGGCAAAATTTCTTCTTTTCCTTCAATAAATACCTTAACCCAAGGATCAACTACGTAAACTCTTGAGCTGCCTACACTTTTTCTCCATTTTATTACTTCTTCATCATTGGTATTTGGACCATCTGCTACTATTATGCTTCTTAGCTTTTCTGCTACTCCTATCAAAGCTGCTACTACTGGGTTTTTAGATTCAGGCAATTGATGAGTAAATTGAGGAGCAATTAATATTCTTGGAGCAACATGAACTATACTTTCACTGTTGAGGAATGCCTCTATCCCTTGATACTCTCCAGTCTCTTTATCAACACCGCCAATTATATTCTTCAGCGTCTCTTCTTCTTTTAATTTTGGATCGCTGTTTTCACTCTCTTCAACTCTAATTACTATAACTGTTACACCAATCTGGGAAAATATTCCATTTACTGCAGAAGGTAAACTTCCACTCTTTCCGAGCTTTACTGCTTCCTTTAAGCTTCCTGCAACTAACACTGGTTTATTTAGCGGAAATTTTTGCTCATCTGCTTCAGGTGCAGTACCAATTACACCTATCACTGATGATTTAGCTGTACGTACTGCTTTGGCCCCTGAGTTTACCTCAATAACATTTACTCCGTGCAAAAATTCTTCAGCCATTTCTTTGCATCTTTTGTTTAAAATCGTTTAGTAAGTTCTCTACACTTTTGGCTTCTGCAATTTTCTTCTTGGTAATGTCTTCCAACTCTTCACATTTCATTATTTCTTTTACTGCTTTTTTTACTTTTTCTTCAATGATTCTTGCCATTTCAGTAACTGTAATACCACGTACTTTTGCTAATGGCTCTATAATTTCTGCATCTTTTTCGTCTATAGATTCTGGTGCTGCTAGAATGTTTTCTGCGGCTTTTGCTTGTATTTCGTACGACTTAAGCTTCTGATGAGAATATCCTGCGTATTGGTGAGTATAGTTATTATAATAAGTACGGAGACTAGAAAGTGCAGAAAGTTTTGCATTTTCCAATAATTCCAGCTCAATATCTTCCTTATTCCTTTCAACAATTTTCTCCCCTTCTGTTAGACAATAGCTTTTTTGCCAATCAAAATCTTCTGGTGCTTCATACCAATCATTTCCAGTTGGTTTGTTTTCAAGTGTTGTTGTTTCAATCTGCTTGTGGTTTTCAAAACGTATATAAATAGTCATAAATTCCTCCTCATTGCCATATTTGATTAGTTCGTTCTAATCCTGGACATTGCCAAGCTTTTAGCGTTCTCTCCACATCTACTTCAAGTCCTGTAGTTAGAACATTGCTACGTATGTTATAAATCCCCCACTGAATAAATTGACCATAGTTATGTACATAATTTGATGCAAGCATACCTTGACTAACTTGTGTCCTGGAATACAGGTAAGATGATGTGTAAAGTAATATTGCAACTGTTTTTCCTGCTGGAATCTCCACATTACCAGATCCAGCTAACTTGCTATCAGAACTCGTGTATTGGTAAACATTTTTCCATATTATTCTTGAAATACTTGATTTATTAGAATTGGTATTATCTGGTGTTCCCACAAATAATCCTGCTCCCCCATACTCCGTACTCGAATACGATGATCCAACAAATTCTATTGTCTTATTTATGTTCACATTGGTTGTATTTTTTACAAATACTACTCCAAGTGCAGCATACGGATAATAGTATATCTCATCATAACTACCAGAAAAACTTTTTGTGCATAACTCTCCGTAAATAAATGTTCCTTTACTTCCCTCTATAAAACTGAGTTGTCTTGGCCGATAAAAACTAACGTAATCTGTATTGTACGTATGGCTACCTGCTAGTAGTTGTAACATATAGTCAGTTTTTGTTATATCACTACTCCACTTTCCAAGCTCTGTCGTAAAAGTTCCGTGGCCAAAATAATTATTTTTTCTGCCAAGTACACTAAATAAGAAAGGTAATGACCCTGGTTCAACCATGTTGCGCTTTCTTATTTCATTTATAAGAGACACTTTTAACTGTTCATCCCGAGTTTTTACCTCATTAGAGATGTTTTCAATTCGAGTTTCTATTTCTCCTATAATTGATGAGCCAGATGGTACATTATTAACAGCACGAAAATCTTCTACTAAACCTTTAAGACCATCTTTATGACTATTACTAATGCTATTTATTGCTGCAATATTGGCATTCTTTCTCGTATCAAGTAGCGATAAATTTGTTGTTCCTTTTTCATCAATTCTCTTTAATAACTGCTTCTCTGATTCAGAGATCACTGCTAAAGAACTAGCTTTTTTATTATCCAGATCAGTTAAGTGTTTTTTTGCACTATCAAGAAGCTCTTTTAGCTTACCATCAGTCATCTGTACAATTTCAGAAACTGCACTTTTGTCGACTATTGATTCCAATGCTTTAGCAAGATATGCTAATTGATCTGGTGTACTGTTTGCTGCTAAATCCTTAAGCCTCTTTTGTAGTGCATCAATTATTCCTTTTACTTCAGTCATCTGCACAACGTTGGAAATAGCTTTTTTATCTGCTATCAATTCCAGCGATTTTGCAAGATATGCCAGTTGATCAGGTGTGCTACTTGCTGCTAAATCCTTTATCCTTTGGTATATTGCTTCTTTCATTTCCAAAAATTTAAAAAAGTCTCAAAATTAAACCGCTCAAAATTACTCTTAAGTTGATTATGCTCATCTTCTCTTTCGGTAATATCTTCATCTATTTTTTCTATAGCTCTTCGAATACGTACCACATCTTGAACTGCAATATTTTCTGGATGAGGCAGTGGATATCCTCGTTTGGTTTGGTCAACAGTCATTATGTGACAATCACTCTGAGATTTTTTACCTTAGGGCGATAAACAACTGTTCCACTTAAAACCAATTTTATCCTTGTCTCATTAGCATTAAAGTTTGTCAGTACATGAGTTCTCTCCACCCAGCTTTCTCCAATTGGTTTTCCTGATGTTAAATTTACTAATTGCCAATCCACGTTTTTTTGTACATATGCTTTAACATCTGCAGTGCCAGGTATCAGCGCATCATACGTTATGGTGATTTTAGTGTTAGCTCCTGCTGTAATGCTTCTAGTTACATAATCTCCTTTTTCCCCTATATTACCCATAACTAGCTGTAACCCAGGATATAGCACTGGACTTTTTTCTTTTGACCCTTTTAAATTTGCCTTTACTGTTAGCTCTCCAGATAGTCTTTCACGCAGCGCGAGCGGCAAGTTATCAGATAGAAAATTTTCTTTTCCTTCTTCATCTGTCAGAATAAATTCTACATTGGTATCAAATGCTACTTTTTCGACGTTCGTCAAAACAATTAAATCTGATACGTTATTTGCAGTAACTTTACCAAGATCAATAACGTGAGAATTTTCGCTAAATTTTGCAGCTAGTAGTCGAAACGTTAAATCTAAATTTTGATGTGGAGTCCAGGTGCTTGCATTGCTAGATGAAAGTAATACTCCTACTTGATATGGCTGACTTGTTACCCAACGGCTATTTACTGCATCATATTTGCCAAGTTCTGCTATCTTTACTGCAGTACCAGGATCATCAGTAAGCAGTACTATTGCATACTCCTCTCCTGCATGGCAAAACACTGGTGACCACTTTATACGTGTTGCTGTGCCATCTATCTTTATATCTTTTGGCTCAATATAGCTTTCAGCAATGACAGTTTGTGAGGGCATTCCCACTGCTGTTTCTCTAATCTGCACAACAACACGTTTTTTGCCTTTATTTATAAACCATAACTCTAGACCTCCTATGTGTCTGCTCTCATTTAAAGTAAATGTTTGCGCTAAAGGATCAACTCTTCTTGCTGCGATAACTCTTCTTCTCTCTTCTATGGTAATAGTTTTTTTACCAGTGTACGTTGCTTCTCCATAGCTTCCTTTATCACCATAAAACTGTACTAATTTAGTACCTGCTGGAATATTTGCTGGGATTTTTATTTTTCCACTTATTTGTCCTTGATTGTTAACTATTAACATATTTTTATGCTATAGGTTGAATAATTATTCCGTCAAATTTTATCTCTTTAAGCTTCTCATTTGGCTCAAAACCTTCAATTTCAAAATTCTGTACTGCTTCTCTCATAAATTCAGTTTCGTATGAAGTACTTGACAGCAGCTCTGTCGTTTCTTTAACATTAAATACTCTAGTTACTGGACTTTTCCAATTCGTGGTAACCTCTGTCCAGTGGTCAATGTTTTTATTTAGAGTAATTTGCGCCGGGACTGGATCAAAAGCTTGATATGGATTGATCTTTTCTCCTTTGGTCTGTAAAAGCTGCTCCAGTACCGGTTCAAGTTTATAAGGCAAAAGATATCTTTCCCCACCTTTTTCAATATCTGCAACTTCTACATCTATTGGCAGAACTAGCTCTCTATTTACTATTGCTGCAGACTGTGAAATTCCTTGATCACGCATATCATCATCAAAGAATGAATCAACAAATACTCCTTTTTTGGTGGTAGGTTCTCTTGAATTTGCATCATTGCGTAGACGTTCCTCTGCAACCAGCGCATAAAGATCATTTATTCCTTTTTTCATTGCTTCAAGCTCATTCATCGGTACAGCATGAATAGCATTATTCACTATTTTTACCCCTTCTTTTTCTCCGTTTTTCCACGTCTGATGAATGTAGCAGAGCAAAAGTTGTCCGCTAGGTGCTTTAGGCATTGATGGTCGCCAAGGGTGAGCTATGCCTTTTATCCTTCTTATTGCGCCTTTTGCATCTATAGTGATTAAATCATAACGCGGCATTTTCCAGGTGTAGTCAATCAGAACCAAGCTGTTATCAACTGCACCTCTTACTTTACATCCCTCTTCGCTTATATCTTCAGGACTTATATGAGTGCGACAGCGGTAAGTTATTTGATAACTGCTTCCAGGAGCTGGTTCTTTACCTGGTAATGACCAATCAACGTTCCCGGCATTTAGTTTATAATCTACACTGTTTTCATAAATAACATTACCTTGTTTAATTTGAATAATTTCAAGTACTGCAGAGTCAGGTATCGGATCAACAGCTCCTGAATATGAACCGTGAGTCACAGTAATGGTTTTTTGAACAGTTATATCTACTTTTTTAATTTCACTTATTGGAAAATCATTAACTTTAAGTTCCATTACTCTTTGGCTATTTGGCTGAAAAGTATGTGGTTCTGATTCAACTGATTTTATATCTGGATCCTCATCAAAAGAAACACGAATACTGTGAGGAAGTTCAATCTCATAGCCATCAACATGAGCTTTTCCCTCATTAATTACAAATATTTTTTTTCTTCCTTCCCCCTCTTCCTTTTGCAGGAACATTACTTCAAGGCCATTTACAACGTAGGAACCATTTGCCTCTTTGTCATAACGAGCAAGAGCAGTAGTTACTATATTTGCTTGTGGTGGCGGTGAATGTTCTATCAATACTCCATTTTCAATATTGTAAATTGGGTAAAATTCGCCATTTGTAGAGTTAACAGTAACACTTTCTACTTGGTATCCCCAAATGGTGGAAACTTTAAGCCTTGCAGCTCCTACTTCCTGATAGTTTCTTGTACCAACAGCAGGATCACGAAGATTTTCATCCTCAAGTTCTGTAATGGTAGATTCTAGATAATAAATACCGATACGAACTATAGTATTAAGAGGAACAACAAACTCTTCTTTTTCGACTTTTCTCACTGCTCCACGAAGATAGATTTTTCCTGATTCAAGCGTAACTTTACCAGTTTCTCTATCTATAATACAATTGCTTCCTATTATAACATCACCATCACGAAATATTGCATCACCTATGCCTTTAAGCTTAGAAAGAGCATACTCCTGAGTCTCATTTAATTCTGCAGACTGTAGACCTCTTCCAGCAAGAAATAAGCTTTTTTCGTATTCTTTGTCAGGATTAAAGCGGTTATAATAACTATTTAAGGTCATTTTGTTTCAAAAAGTTACAACAAATGAAAAAGTTTCCCGGGTTGCTGAAGTCCTAATGAGCGGTACTGTATGCTCTAAAACTAATAAGATCCCTGGGTCTTCTATATCTTGTGGTTCAAAATATCTCTGTCCAGGAGGCAACTTTTCTTTTACCTTTGTACCAACCATAACTCCTAATTCCCGTATAACTTGATTTGCTGCGTTCGTGAAATCGAAAGTAAATTTAAGGTATAAATTATTGGTTGGTACATTTGAGGACCTAAACCTCCCTGTTGGAGTCAAAAGCTCTCCATTCTCATCACCTGTGCAGAATAGCACTTCATCTGCAGTACGTCTGCCAAGTTCATTCAAGAGCTTTATAGAATTTATAGGTTCAGGTGGTGTGCTTTCAGTATACTGTACAGTAACTTTATCACTTACTGGAATAGAGCTATTTTCCGTACGTTTTATTACACCACTACTGCTATCAACTATATTTGGCTGATAAGTTGTTTGTCCTGTAAAAACCCTTACATCTTTAATAGTATGGTGATTTAGAGCTATTTCACCCTCAATAAAAACTTTTTCGACCTGATGGCTACTTTCCCAATTGGCATCACCACTACCCCAAGCAAGATGTATAACTTGCTCTTTTATGCTGGCTGCTATTGCTGCTCTTCCTGATTGTGTAAGAATTGACACCTGTGATGAGTTTGAAAGGCTTATATAATATATATTCAGGATTTGGAAAATTTTTGTCCAAAAAAAATGAATTTTTGCCTAATTTTTTGTTGCAGTATTATTTAAAAATCGAACTGTATTATTCTCGAAAAAAAACAATAGAATATCAATAGGTTAAAAATTGTATCTGTATTATTTATTTTTGCTCCTGTCCTACAAAGTGCACCTATAAGTTCTCATCCTTAAAGCATTAATTGTTTTAGGGAAAAGTTATGAAACTAAAAACTGCCATAGTTGTTCAAAATATACGGTATCAAGCTAAGAGATTAAAACTTTTTGAATGCTTTGCTCATGAAACTCATGAAGATCTTGAGCAAGAACTTTTCTGTGAAATTTGGACTTATCTTGATAGATATGATGAAAGCAAAGGTAGCTTTAACACTTTTGTAGCAAGATTAACTGAACGTCGTGCCAATAACTTATTGGAGAAACAACTATGTATAAAACGCAATATTAATAACTACATCAATATTGAGAAAACAGAAGCTTTTGAAGATGAAGTAGCAAAACGTACTGATGTAGATTACATGATTTCAACGCTACCAAGAAAGATGCAGAGGATATGCGAACAACTCAAGTACTTTAACTTATATGAAGTTGCTAAGATGAACAACATATCAAGAACTACTTTAAATACTATGGTAAGAAAAATACGTATAAAACTCTCTTCCATCTACTACAAGGGCAAAAAGAAAAATTGAACATAAATTCTACCTTTCCTGAATATATAACATATACCATTGAGGTGAATAAATGACTTTTAAAATTTTAAACAATAATGAAAGATTGAAAACAACTACAGGCATAAAAGTAGTAATTTTTGGTCCTTACGGTATTGGTAAAACCAGCCTCTTAAAGACTATAAGTGAACCAACACTATGTCTTGACTTTGAAGCAGGTCTGCTTGCTGTTCAAGATTGGCAGGGAGATTCAATTAGTGTTCGTACTTGGAGTCAAGCTCGTGATATTGCTTGCCTAATTGGTGGTCCGAACCCTGCACTAAAATCTGATCAGGCGTATAGTCAGAAACACTATGAGCATGTCTGTAGCAAGCACAAAGATCTTCTTTCTGAAGTGTCTAAATACCGATGCATCTTTGTGGATAGTATAACCGTTGCTTCACGTTTATGTCTATTATGGGCAAGGATGCAACCTGAAGCTTTTTCCGATAGATCAGGAAAAGAAGATAAAAGAGCTGCTTATGGGTTGCTTGCTCAAGAGATGATGGCATGGCTCAATCAGTTTCAACACATCAGAGATAAAGACATCATCATAGTTGGCACACTAGGTCAATATCTCGATGACTGTAATCGTTCAACATGGCTACCTCAATGTGAAGGGGCTAAAACTGCTAGTGAGATTCCAGGGATAGTTGACGAAGTAATCAGTATGGTTGGAATCAAGAAAGATGATGGCACGGAGAAACGTTCATTTGTCTGTCAGACTATTAATACTTGGGGATACCCTGCTAAAGATCGAAGTGGCTGCCTTGATATGGTTGAAGAACCGCATCTGGGTAAATTACTTGCGAAAATTAAAGCCAAAACTTTTGCGCCTATTGCTTAATTAAAAATTGGAGAATAGTTATTATGGAACAAAGCTTTTTCAATATCGGTCAAAAAATTCCCTTTTTCAGCGTAAAAGAGTATTTAAACGACAAAGCACCGATACCAGAAGATATAATCTCACCAAGGATTTTAACAAAAAGAGGTCTATTGGTACTAGGTGGCCCACCTAAAATTGGCAAAAGCGATTTTCTAATTTCATGGCTTGTCCACATGGCTGCTGGAGTTTCATTTTTGGGTATGACTCCAAGCAAACCTATGAAAATTTTCTATCTGCAAACTGAAATTGAATATGAATATATGAAAGAACGTTTGCAACAACTTCAACTGGATAACGAACTTTTGAATATAGCTGCCAATAACTTAATCATTACACCAAGAGTACAATTATCTTTCAGCAGTGAAGAAATAGATGAAATTAAAAATGTTATTAAAGAGCGTTTTAAACCTGATATTATTGCAATCGATCCTCTTCGTAACATTTTTAACTCAAGTGAATATGGCAATGAAAACGACAATAGCGCTATGTTATTCTTCTTGCAAAAAACACTTGAAAGACTGAGAAATGTTATCAATCCAGATTCGGGTATAATACTCACTCACCATACAAAAAAACTATCCAAAAAAATGTTAGAAGAAGATCCATTTCAAGGCCTAAGTGGTGCTGGATCTTTACGTGGATTTTATAGCACTGGCATGGTGATGTTTGCTCATGATGAGGAAAGCACTGTCCGTCAAATAGTATTTGAGTTGCGAAATGGTGAACGTGTGGCAAGCAAGCTTGTCAATAAGATAAATGGTCGCTGGAAGGTTGTAGACCAATGGAGTAACTGATTCTTTTTTTCACTTAATTTGTAGGAGACAATATGTTATCAGATTTTTTAACTGATTTTAATACTGCAAAATTACAAAGTAATTTAATACCAAAAGGTACAATAGTTAAGGTAAAAATGGCAATTAAACCAGGAGGTTATGAAAATTGGTTCACTAAAAGCTATGCTACCGGCAGCATCTATTTAAACGCTGAATTTACCGTCACTGAAGGTCAATATGCAAAACGTAAGATTTTTCAAGTAATTGGTATTAAAAGTGGCAAAGCAAGAGTTGAAGGAGAAGATACTTGGGGAGAATCTGGTCGTTCCATGCTTAGAAGTATTTTGGAGTCAGCACGAAATATTCATGCACATGACACTTCAGAGAAAGCAGTTATTGCTAGAAAAATCAACTCTATAGCTGATTTTAACGGGTTAGAGTTTACTGCAAAAGTTGGTATTGAAGCCGACAGTAGATACGGAGATAGAAACAGAATTGCTACAGTTGTTACTCCAGACCAAAACAATGGTATTGAATCTGACTGGTTACCATTTTGAAGTACGACGAAGGAAAGTTATGGGCTGCTGTTATTACTAGAGCTCTTCAGGATGCAGCAGGAAGGAACCTAAAACTTAAAAAAGAGGCTTGTAAATGGATTCGATCACGATCCTTTGAAACTGTTTGTGAACTCGCCAATCTGGACTCTAAACGTTTAAAGAATATGTTGATTAAAAAGGAGGGAAATTTTATGGGTTTTTCATCTCAAAAAGAGATTAAATCATTGTTAATTGATAACATAAAAGAATGTGTATCTTACTTACTTCCGGGTGGAGAATTTTATCAAGATAGGTTCTATCTGGCAAGTTTAGGTAAAGATAAGATAATAGTTGAAATAAAAGGAGAGAAAGCAGGAAATTGGAATGACATTTATAAAGAAAAGAAGGGAGACATACTCAGTCTTTGGACTTTAGTTGAAGGTAACATAGATTCTGCCAAAAAGTGGTTGAACGCTAAAAAAAATTCCACGTTACGAAACAATGGAGAAAAAGCATTTTCTGTAAGACACTACTTAAATGATAAATCACCAATGCCAAAAGATATAATAGGGCCAAGAATATTAACTCCAGGCGGTCTTTTGGTCATAGGTGGAACTCCCAAAATCGGAAAAAGTAATTTTCTACTTTCCATGTTAGTACATTTAGCTGCTGGAGTATCATTTCTTGGTATGAAGCCTGCAAGGCCACTTAAGATATTCTATCTACAGAATGAAATGGAATATAGAGAGCGCTTACAGAAGCTAAGAATCAGCAAGAAAACCCTTGATGAAGGAACAGAAAACTTAGTTATTACTAAAAAAGTACAGTTAACTTTGAATGTGGAAAAAATAAAAGAAATTATGTCGGAAAATCTCGATGTAAAAACAGTTGATCTTATAGTGATAGACTCTCTTTTTGATTATAGGAGTATGATCTCTTTTCTGCAAAATGGTATTGATGAACTACGCTCTATCACTAATCCTACGGCTGGAGTAATAGTTACACATTACACCAAAAAAGTGTCAACAACCACGTTAAAAAAGAATCCATTTCAAGCATTGAGTGGTGCTAATGTTTTAAGAAGTTTATATACATCTGGAGTAATGATATTTAGGCCAGAAAGGAATACTCTGCAATTGATGTACGAACTTAAAAACGGCAAACCAATACCAACAAAATTCATAAACATGGTTAACGGACGCTGGATAGCCACAGCTTAACCAAATTTCTAAACTTTAAATATATTGGAGATTTTATGGGTATCTATTGTGATTTTAATACTGCAGCTCCACGAAAAAATGCATCATTAGTAGAAAAAGAACAGCTTAAAGCTCAGCTTCTGTTAAATATCAGATCATGCCTTTCATATCTATTGCCAAGAGGGATTTTTCGTGGTGATAAGTTTTATGTAGGCAATGTACAAGGTGATAAAGGAAAGAGTCTAGTAGTAGAATTAAGTGGCAGTGAAGCTGGCCTATGGCATGATTTTGCAACAGGAGAAGGTGGTGACATTATCGACCTTTGGGCAGAAGTGCATAGAAAAAGTACTAGAACAGAGTTTACTGAAGTAATGGACTCTATAGCTGAATGGCTTGGTCATTTTAAAAAGATCAAAACTGACAAAACTGCAGGTAATCCAACTGCATATTGGGATTATTACGATGAAAAAGGCCAAGCTATTGTTAGGGTCTATCGTTATGATGATAATAATGGAAAGCGATATCTTCCTTTTGATATAAAAAAATCTGACTTTGGTGCACCGAAGATAAGGCCACTCTATAATATTCCAGGTATTTTGAAATCCGATAAAGTTATTTTTGTTGAAGGGGAAAAATGTGCAGAAGCGCTGATAGAGAAAGGAATAATTGCAACAACAGCAATGTCAGGAGCAAATGCACCTATTGAGAAGACAGATTGGACTCCACTTAAAGGTAAACACATTATTATTTGGCCAGATAATGATGAAGCAGGCAAACGATATGCTGAAAATGCTGCAAAAAAGCTGTTAGATCTTGGAGTTGCATCACTTGCTGTGCTTGAAATTCCTCAAGATAAGCCTGAGAAATGGGATGCCGCTGATTGTGTAAAGGAGGGTATAAGCATTGAAGAATTTTTAGCTTCAACTCCTTTACTTACTATTGATACCCCATCTACTGACATTCCAAATACTTCAAATATGAAAAGTTTAGAAAGATCTACAAAACAGCCGCTTAACATTTTAGACTGGAGTGTGAGTCGTTATTTAGGTTCAGTACCAATACAAAGGTTTCTTGTTGAAGGTTTATTTCCTTTAGGTGTTACCTCAATAGTAGCTGCTATGGGAGATACAGGTAAAGGTATGCTACTCCTTGACTTGGCACTTAAGGTTGCAAGTGATGCAGATCAGATATGTGGTTTTGGTTCCCTTGTTACAGAGCATGGATCAGTAGTGATTTTTTCAGCAGAAGATGATGCAGGTGAGATACACCGTCGTCTTGATCGTCTTGATCCTAGTAGCAAGAGAGCAGAATATCAAAATCGATTATTTATTATACCTATTCCAAATACGGGAGAGCCCTTTTCTATAGTGAAAAGCAACATGCGTGGTAAATGTCCTGAAACTTCAGATAAATTTGAAGACATCTGTAGACAATTAGATAAAGTAAAAAATCTAAAACTAATAGTATTTGATCCACTAGTATCATTTGTCCATGCTAATATAAACTCAGATCCAGAAATGGGATATTACGCAATGGGGTTACTTGCAAACTTAGCAAATGAAACAGGAGCAGCTGTAATTGTAGCACATCATATGAGAAAACCCAAGTGCAGTGAACCGATTACGACTGTGGAACAGGCAAGAGATGCGATAAGAGGTACAACTGCACTTGTTGATGGTGTGAGGTGTTCTTTTGCATTATGGCCTGCTTCAAAAGAGCATCAGAATACTGTGTTTAATACATTAAAGGTTAGTAAAGTTAATAATGCAGTATACCAAGGAGCTATAGTTAAGTCTAATGGAGCAACAGATAGGAATATAAGAACTTACTTACGCTCCTCAACTGGCTTGCTTGAGGATATATCTGAGGAATTTAAGCTTGGAAAATTATCTGATGAATACTTAAAAAAGATACTGATGCAAGCTATTGCAGTGTCAGCAGAAGAAGGTCATCCGTTTACTCATACAGGTGGACCAGGAGTGTTTCAACAACGGCATAGATTACCAGCTGCATTTCATGGTGTTAGTAGGCATAAACTTGAACGTTTAGCACAGGAACTATTAAACGAAAGAAAAATAGTAAAAGGTATGGCTACAAACTCAAAAGAGGATAAATGGCTTGATATCAAAACTGGTTCTTTTGCCAGAGGAGAAGGTAAGTTTAAGCTAGGTGCAGGAAGGTTTGAAATAGGTAACTCCTAAAAAATATTTAGAGCTCACTTATAAAAGTTTTGTGGGCTCATTTTATCTCTCTAAAAGTAAGGTTTTAACAACAAAAAATGAATTCCACACGACCAAATTTCCATGATTTCCGGAAAATTTATCAAGATTTGGAAATTAGAGTATATTCACACTTAAACTATTGAAATTCAGTGATTTTTAGCCATCTAATATAAGAAATATTACGTTTCCATTTCCAAAAAATTTAGCTAATTTGGTAACACTCAAACCCTCTACAGTAGCTGATTTCCACTTTCCGAGAATCTTATATATTATATATATATAAATAATAATAAATGATATAATAATAAACTAATATAAAATACAATAACTATAGTAATGGTTCATAGTAACTTTTGAGCAAAAAGAAAGAAGTTTGGAAAAGTAGTCACTAATAGAAATACAACACAGAGACAAAAATACGAAAAACCTACTATTGCATTTTGAACAACTTGAAAAAAAAGATGAAGGACCTAAAAGTGAAAGACAAAACAATTTATAATAGCGTTTTAAAAAGACTCTATGACCCAAGGCTACAATTTACCACCAAGACCTAAGTTACTCATGTAGGGTAGCTTAAAACTCGATTACGAGGCACTTCTAAATTATTTTTTACCCCAAACTTTTATTTACTACAAGAAACCCTAAAACTAGTTTATCATGTTTTTTTGTTGGTTGCAAAGAAAATTTTTCAAACTTAAAGAACAAATGGTTAGTAGACTTTTTGAAACGTTATTTTTGCAACAGCCAACTTATGTCACTTCTATCATAGAGAGGGTAATAAAATACTCCTACCTTTTAAAACGCTTTAGGAGGTCCTTACAACACTATTTGTAATTTAGATATAAAAGTTCGTCTTTTTTTAATTAACGCGTGTAGCTCCCCTAAAAACTCGAATAAAAGGCATCTTTAGTAACCCAACTATTGCAAAATAAACTTACTGGTAAGTTTAACACATTTTTTACACTTTGCAAAGAAAATTCTTCAAAAAAGATTGAACGACTTGTGGTGAGTATAAGGGTTTAATGGAGACTATATGAGAATACAACAACTTTTATTGCAAACCTCTGAGCAATTGATTGCAAAACTCTCAGTAATGAAATCAGCAAATTGTAGATGAAGCTCAAGGAAAAAAGTTACTGCCATAGAAGAAGAAACAGAAGCTACAGAACTCTTAACCCGCTTAATAGTTCAAAATGGAGACAAAGATCTAAATTTATTTATTTACGTCTCCAATTTTATCGCGTATAATGGAGACAAAGATTTATGTTTTCACTATTTATTGGCAGATAGGGCTTTCTAAAGGGTGGGTCACCCCCCTTGAAATTAAAATAAAAGCAAGATGTCAAACATAGATAGCTCAACTACAAGCTGGTTTTTGTTGTAGTTATTTTCTCACTTTCTTTACTTGCTTTAATTAATTCATCAAAGTCAGATTCATGTAATTTATCTTGTATAACTCTATACTTTTCGTATTCTCCTTCAGCTAGAGCTTTTGCAACTTCAGCACTAACTTTACCAGCATCTTTAAGCACTTCATAATCATTGAACAATAGAAATGCATCCAACTTTTCAACCCAATTCTGCATTTTCATTAGCCGATGCTTTCTTGCTTGAAGTTCCGCATAATCTAGATACATCGAAACAATATGATTTAGTTCACTCAACTCTTTTTCAGTCAAATAGTTTTTTGCAGTACTCACATCACTCTTATGAATTTTGTTGCCAGAACCATCTTTCCATGTAGTTAGCCCCATATGTGGCTTTTCGTGATCAACTCGAGAACATATCAACTCTGCTGCAGTTAAACCATAAATTGCCCAATATAATTTATTTTGTACTTTTGCGTAAAATTGTCTTGTTATATCCGAATGTGGATCATAATCTGCAGAGCATTCAGCATAAATATCTGTAATCTTCTGGTAAAATCTACGTTCGGATGCTCGTATTTCCCTGATTTTTTCAAGTAATTCATTGAAGTAATCTTTGCCAAACTTTGGGCCGTTTTTTAGCCGTTCACTATTCAATGCAAATCCTTTGATGATAAAATCCCTCAAAACTTTTGTAGCCCATACTCTGAAAGATGTAGCCTTTTTAGAATTAACTCGATAACCAACAGCTATGATTGTATCTACATTATAAAATTGCGTCGGGTAATTTTTACCATCTGCAGCAGTTACCTCAAAAGTGGAAACAACTTCTTTTTCTTGTAATTCACCAGATTCAAATATGTTCTTTATATGCTTACTAATAGCCGGCAGTTGCACATCAAATAATTCAGCCATCCTTTTTTGCGTAAGCCAAAGATTTTCATCTCTGCATAAAACTTCAATTTCTATATTTCCACCTGGGGTAGTATAAAATACAATCTTATTCTCATCCATTATCTATCTCCTATAACTTACAAACAAACCATTAATGAAGTTTAAGGAATTTAACCAATTAATTGTCTTTACTGCAACCAAATTCTTTAAAACGTCTTTAGAGGGCTATTATAACTTATTAATGAGCTAGATAGAGGGGGATATATGTTTTATCAAAAATCCATTTGACCTCTTCTCAGCTCCAGTAAACAGTTCTTTCCAAAATGGAAACAACTCAGGTGTCTAGAAGTTCCGTTTAGCGGGTTCTTAAAGCTCTTTAATTTCTGAGCTACATTCAAATTATTTTAACTTTTTTTCAGAAAATCCCGAAAAAAGTAGTGAGAAATCCGGTATATATATTATAGAAGGGCATTGAGTGTAGATGTGCTTCAAACACAAAAGCCGGCAAACGAACAGAGTAGAAAAGATTGAAGAAAGCAAAAGAAACGAGATAGGTTTTTGGTGAGTTACGTAATTGAGAATTTATATTTTTTTAAATAAGACAAAAACTGTATTTTAAAGCTAGATGTGACTTTAGGGTAAAATATACTACTTTTACTTCTCGTCAACACAGTTAACGAACTACCACAGTAAAAGGGTTAATACGGTAACCATAATGTTTACGCGATGATCCAGGCCAACCAACTGTTTGAATCACATCATTACGTTCGATGTTTAGTCCTAACTTTTTGGCTAATGTAGTTTTTATTGTTCTTTGAATTGTGTTTATTGGTTTTCTAATGTAATGTTCTGGATCTGCTTCTGGATCAAGATTTAGGCGCTTTTCTATTTCAGTTATGCGAAGCAACATGTGTTTTTCAGGAGGTAATTCTTTTTTACAATCATTCAAAAATTGTTCAAATAATACGCGCAAAACTTTCATACATGCTACAGCTTTCTTATTTAGAATCTCTATATTGTTTACGTAAAGTGAGCCCTCTATCAATTGCAACTTTAGTAATTCCTTCTCTTTAGAAGGTTCAATTAGATTAAGTGCAGTATGTAAGATTTGCATTGAAGTATTTGGTATAAACTCTAGTACTCCTCTTTGTGCTGCTTCTTGGAATACTTCAATTAAAGTCTTATGCTGAAAGAAAAGGTCAACCATTTTTACTGTGGGCAAATCAAGAGGTATGTTTGATGGATTTTTTCTTAGTATTATTAATACAGTTGGATTAGCTTTAAGCTTATCTATCGTTAAGAATGTTGGATTGGTGCAAAAATCAAGTATGATTAAACTTACAATCTTACCTTGTCCACCAACATGATAAACTCCACTTTCCACTTTTTGCCACATAAAATTTGTATCACTTAGCTGACCTTCAAACCAATTCATAAATTTCTCTGGGTTAAAATATACAGATAAGCGGTGAAATCTTTGCTTCTTGTAGGTATTAGGTAAAATATCGCGATTGCAATCTTCACAGATTATGTTTTCACATGCCTCATCAAAGTCCTCATCAATGAAAATCTCGTTTTTACAATATGGATCAATTACATTTGGCCAATCTAATTTATCTTGTCTACGAGAGCAGATAATGTAAGACCTCTCTTGCATCTGAATTAATTTAAGATCTGACAAATACCTTGCTGCTTTGATGTAATTTTGATTTGGATTAACCCAAGAGCTGCTAGAATTAAGAAGATCAGAGATTTGCTCTTGGCAAGATTGTAAGACCATAAAATTGTTTTATGTATGCTTTAAAATCATCTCTTTCCCTTTTATTCAGAGGATGTTCAGAGTAGTAAATTGCTATATACTCATCACTTCGCTTGAAAAATAAGCCTATCTTTTTGCCTTGAAATATTACTTTAATCGACTCTATAAATGGCACTATGTCTCCTACAAATGGCTTTAAAACATGCAATTCCGGTGCAATAGGATCATATGGAGCGACAGTCAAAGTGATATTAGTATAGCTGTAATTGAAACGATTTGACTGAAACTTTAACTCAAAAACACGAATATTTGAATCAGATTCATTAATACAAGTTTCTATAAATTTATGCACCTGTTCCGCGAAGTTTTTATCCTGCACATCTACAAAAATACATTTGCAGCCAAAGTAACAACTTGCAATGCTATTTGCTATTTCTATAGCTTGATCGATATTTCTAGCACCAAGATCTACCTGAGTGCCATTTAGTAGAAAATCCAAAATCATCCACTCTGCCTTATGGCCATGAATAACTTTGTTTGAATTTAACAACAAATCTATATCGCTAGCTTTGCGTATTAACACATATAAACGATTCTGATGATAGAAGAAACCTTGTAGTTGATTCTCGAAACTGTCATTTCTCTTAATGTTATCTTCTTTCAGTATTTGTTGTATGATTTCCTCTGAGATAAAGTCCTTAAATGGAGTATTTGGTCGTCTTGGTATTTTTTGTAAGGCAAAAGACATGAAACTCTTTCTTTGTATTTTTTCAAAGTGATAGACAGACTTTAAAAGATTGTAATCTGCATGAAACAGTAGAAACAGCAAAGACTTCTTATCATATTTATTATTATTTTTTACAAGGTAGGATTTCATGAGTTCTGTAGTTAATGCAGATCTTGCAATTTCACTGACAGTAACTTCTAGTTTTGCACGGTCAAAACAGGTAATCAAGTAGTAAGTAACGAGAGAATCGGAATAATTAGCAATAACTTTACGTTTGTATTGTACAGATGTATTATCGTAACTTTCATCATCAAAGAGTTGAGCATTTAATTTATCTTTAAAGGAGTTTTGAAAAATAATATTTAATTGCTTACCAGAAAGTGAATCTATCCAAGACTGACGTATTTTTGTATTGTGAAAACGGTCAAGCAAATGGTTAACAGGGACTTCTAAATCATCTTCCCAAAATTTACGATTTGGATAAATGTTCATAAGAAACTAACCACACCATAATAACATAATAGACTATTTAAATAGTTAAGATAGAAATCTGAAAGTCTTGACCAATAATTATGCAAGGGCTGTTTACTGATTTTTAACCAAGTTTTTTCTAAAAAGTTTGCTTAAGAAGAAGATTTTTTGGACAAAAATTTTTCAAATCCTGAATATATATTATATAGCACTCTAGCGAAACAAATTCTGAATATAAATGTCAATCCTAACACTAGACCTCGGTAAACAGACAGGCTGGGCAATTCTAACAGATGGAGTAATTGAAAGTGGAAGCAAAAGTTTTCATGGTAGCCGTTTTAGCGGAGGTGGCATGTGCTTCTTAAACTTTCGTAATTGGCTTAATTCTTTGAAAGACATTTCTGCGGTTTATTTTGAAGAAGTAAGAAGACATTTAGGAACTGATGCAGCTCATTGCTACGGTGGGTTTTTGGCTGTTCTCTCTGCTTGGTGTGAAGAACATCATGTGCCATACAAAGGTGTTAATGTTAAAACTATAAAACGCTTTATAACAGGCAAAGGGAATGCAAGTAAGAGTGAAGTTATTGAAGCTGTAAAGGAAAAAGGGTTTTCACCTAGAGATGATAATGAGGCCGATGCTTTGGCATTAATGTTCTATATTAGTAAAGATATTAATAAGACGAAAAATCCATAAAAGTGGGTCCTTTCAGCCAGAATGGCGGATTTGGTAGGGTCGACCTCAGGCCTTCTTTAGCGTCAGAGATATTTTGAATATTAACTTTTTAATTAGTATAGCAATTATATGAATTTAGCAATCCACTACTATCCTACTCGAAACCTAGTTGAATATGAGCGTAATCCTCGTAAAAATGATGACGTAGTAAATAGAATGTGTGCTTCAATCAGGGAATTCGGCTTTCGTATTCCAATAGTTGCAAAAAGCGATGGAACTGTGGTTGATGGTCATTTAAGACTGAAAGCAGCAAGAAAACTTGGTATAGAAAGTATTCCTGTGGTTTTAAGTGATAATTTAAATGAACCACAAACTAAAGCTTTTCGATTACTGGCAAATCAATCAGCTAATTGGGCAAAGTGGGATGATGAGCTTTTGAAAGTAGAAATTCAAGAGTTAGAAGATTTACAGTTTGATCTTAAAATGACTGGATTTGAATTAGAAAAAGTTCAACATTTCCTTGATGATTTAGATAGTGAAAAAGAAGATCTTTCTGACTTAGCTATTGATGACAAAAAAGTAACAAAACCAGGTGATCTATGGATTTTAGGTGATCATCGAATCTATTGTGGTGATAGCTCTGTAGTTGAATCATATAAAGCGCTGTTAGATGATAAAATGGCAGACATTACTGTTTGTGATCCTCCGTATAACGTTGATTATGGTAGCAGTCAAGACAAAAAGATACTAAACGATAATCAAGGTGAAAAGTACGAACTTTTTCTCTACGATATCTGTTCCCATATTTTAGCATATACGAAAGGTGCAATTTACATTTGCATATCATCATCAGAGTTTTCAACGTTGCAAAAAGCATTTGAGGAAGCGGGAGGAAAATGGTCAACATTTATCATTTGGGCAAAGAATCATTTTACACTAGGCAGATCTGATTATCAGAGACAATATGAAGCAATGCTCTATGGATGGAAAAGCGGTAATAAACGTGAGTGGCATGGAGGTAGAAATCAAAGTGATCTGTGGTTTTATGATAAGCCAACACACAACTCACTACACCCAACGATGAAGCCAGTAGAGCTAATGGAGAAAGCAATAGTTAATAGCAGCAGACCTGGGGATACTGTGCTTGATCCATTTAGTGGTTCTGGAAGTACACTGATTGCATGTGAGAGAACAGGAAGAATCTGCAGAACAATAGAGCTAGATTCAAAATTTGTAGATGTCACGATAAAACGTTGGCAAGTATACACGGGAAGAGATGCCATTTTAGCCGGTACTGGTAAAACTTTTGCAGAAATTCAAGAAGGAAATTCGTAAAAAGGAGCAAAAAGAGAGGAGAAAAAGAGTGGAAAAAATCACACAAACAGAATGGGCAAGAGAGATAGGAGTATCAAAGCAATACGTCTGTTATTTAGTAAAAAAAGGAATAGTTAAGTTGGAGGATGGTTTGATCAATAGAGAACAAGCAAATGAAGCGGTGGCAGCAATAAGAGATCCAAGTCAGCCACTTAGGAGGAAAAATCCAGAAAACGAAAATACAAGTAACCTTTCCACGATATTGCTAAAAACTAGAATAAAAAATGAAATGGAACGAGGTAAACTGCTTGAGGCAAAGGCAAAAGCTGAGATTGGTGAACTTGTAGTAGTAGAAGAAGTAAAGCGCGATGCGTTTAATGTAGCAAGAGTTGTCCGTAATAATTTGCTTAATATTCCCAATAGAGTTTCAGCACTGCTTGCATCACTGAGTGACACTGAAAAGATTCATATGGCGCTAACCGAAGAGATTACAAACTCATTACAAGAATTATCTAATACTAAATTTCAAATATAAGAAAGATTTTGAATATAAAATGGCTAATAACTTAAGTTTGGAGTTAATAAAGTGTCTCATTAATCAACCTGGATTAGATGTTAATGTCAGAGGATTAAATGGAAAGACACCACTACATTGTGCTATAGAATTTGATGAATTAAGCATGGTAGATTTGTTACTCACGAAGAAGAATATTAATCCTTTTGTGGAGGATAATGAAGGTAAAACATCTCTTGATTACGCCAAAGAAGGGAAAAAAGCAGAAATATTACAAGCACTAATTAATAACAAATACGGGTCAGAACAAGATAGCTTACTTCATTTAGCTGCAATGATAGGTGAAGTTAATGCAGTTAGATATTTGATCAGAAAAGGTATTGACGTTAATGTACGAAATGCTTTGCATCATACTCCATTACATCTAGCAGCAGGAATAGGACATGCAGAAGTTGTAAAGATTTTGATAAGAGAAGGAAAAGCTGAAATCGAGGTTTTTGATGCACGAAATCAGACACCGATGCACTATGCAGTTAACAACAAAAAATTGGAGATAGTAAAGTTATTACTGGAGCTAGGAGCAGATGTAAATAGCGCACGTGTAGGACAAAACTCGATGAAATTATCACCTGTTCATATAGCTGTAAGTAATACTAATTACGATGAAAGAGACTTATGTCTTGATATCCTCAAATGCTTAATAAAGGAGCCTAATGCTCAAGTAAATTTGCAGGACTACGAAAATAAAACACCACTACATTATGCTGAAAGACTGAAAACAATAGAAGTTTTACTAACGCGAGAAGATATAGACCCTCTGGTAAAAGACGATAGCGGCAAGACACCATTTGATTACGCTAAACCTGAGATAAAGAAGGCTTTGGTGAGTAATAAATACGGTTCTGAGAAGAATAGTCTACTCCATTTAGCTGCACAAATGGGAGAAGTTGAGCTTGTAGAGTCTATTTTAAAAGAAGAAATTGATATTGATATTTCAAACAATAAAGGTCTATCACCGATTTACCTTGCTGCAGAAAAAGGACATTTACATGTAGTAAAATTACTACTGAAAAAAGGAGCAAACTATACACCTGTTCTGCACTCAGCAATCAAGTCAAATAATTTAGAATTGCTAAAAACTTTATTTAAAGAAAAGAGTATCAAATTACCAGATGAGATAGGCAAGTCTGTACCAGTTTATTATAGATGTATAGAATATAGAGATGCAAAAGTAAGAAAATACAATAATGTGATCTGTATTTTTACCTCAGTAAGTGCAGTAGCAATATCGGTATATATAGGGTTAACAGCAACAACAATAAGCAGTGCAATCATTTTTGCAACAGTAACAGGAGTATTTGCGCTTGTTATAGCAATAATGATAAGTGAGATGAGTAAAAGATATATAGAAAACGAATTTCAGAAAAAGATGTTTATGGAATTGGAGGAGTGTGGAGGAATAAACTCTACTGTTAACAATATTGAGATAGAACCAATTATGAGTAGATGCAGACAATGATATACGCTAGAGCTTTTTCTGAAGGTTTAAGACCAGATCCCCAGCTTAAAGTATCAGAGTGGGCGAATGAGTATCGAGTTTTAGCAGCAACTGCAGCATCAGAGCCAGGTAAATGGAGAACAGAGAGAACTCCTTATTTAAAAGAAATCATGGATTCACTATCTCCGTCCTCACCAGCAGAAAAAGTAGTATTCATGAAAGGAGCACAGATTGGAGGAACAGAAGCAGGAAATAATTGGATTGGCTATATCATCGATCAAACGCCAGGGCCAATGCTAGTAGTACAGCCGACAGTTGAAATGGGAAAGCGTTGGTCAAAAGGAAGATTTGCGCCACTGATTGAAAGTACACCATGTTTAAAAAGTAAAGTAAAAGACCCAAGATCAAGAGACTCAGGCAATACTGTACAAAGTAAGGAGTTTCCAGGTGGAATAGTAGTAATAACTGGAGCGAATAGCAGTGTAGGACTTAGATCCATGCCAGTAAAATATCTCTTTCTTGATGAAATAGATGCCTATCCAGGAGATTCAGGAGGAGAAGGTGATCCAGTACTGCTCAGTATTGCTCGAACTAATACATTTGCACGTCGAAAGATTTTTTTAGTATCAACACCAACGATTCATGGAATAAGCAGAATTGAGAAGGAGTTTGAAGCAACAGATAAGAGATATTTTTTTGTACCATGTCCGCATTGTAATTACTATCAAGTTCTAAAATGGTCACAAATAAAATGGGAAAATAACGACTCAAGAACAGCACATTATGTCTGCACTGAATGTAGCGGCAAAATAGAAAATCATCAAAAGACAGAGATGCTAGAACGTGGAGAATGGAGAGCTACAGAGGCAAAAGAAGGGGAGAAAAAAGGATTTCATCTTTCAAGTCTTTATAGTCCAGTTGGCTGGTATAGCTGGACTCAAGCAGTAGAAGATTTTCTTCATGCAAAAGAAAGTGAACAATTACTAAAAGTTTGGATAAATACCACTTTAGGAGAAACTTGGGTAGATAAGGGAGAAGTACCTGACTGGAAGCAATTATTTAACAGGAGAGAATTTTTTCAGATTGGCACAGTACCAAAAGGTGAAGTGGTTCTCACAGCAGGTGTTGATGTACAAAAAGATCGTCTAGAGGTAGAAGTTGTAGCCTGGGGAAAAAGCCGCGAAAGTTGGTCAATAGACTACCGAGTATTTGAAGGTGATACTGGAGGAGGAGAAGTATGGGGAAAACTTTCGGAGCTCCTCAATCATCATTTTATCGGTGAAAATGGTCTTGAATACATGATAAGTATGATGGCGGTTGATGCTGGGTATGCGACACAAGAAGTATACAATTGGGTAAGAGGTCATCAAGGATCTGGAAGAGTAATGGCAGTCAAAGGTGTAAACAAAGCGCTAGTACCACTTAGCAGCCCAAGTAGAGTAGATATAACAGTTGGTGGCCAAAAGCTAAAGAGAGGAATAAAGCTCTGGCCAGTAGGAGTATCGATATTAAAGTCAGAGCTTTTTCAATTACTTAATATTTTAAAAGATGGTGAAGAAACACCGCCAGGATATTGTCATTTTCCCGAGTATGCACCTGAGTATTTTAAGCAGCTAACGGCAGAGCAATTAGTCAGCAAAGTGGTGAAAGGATACACCAAACAAGAGTGGCAAAAGGTAAGAGAAAGAAATGAAGTACTAGATTGCCGAATTTATGCGAGAGCTGCATCTATTGCACTTGGAATTGATCGTTGGCCAGAGAGTAAATGGAATAGTTTGAGTGGGAAAATGGAAAGTAAAAAACCTAAAAAAGTAAGACAGAGTAAGTGGTTGAAAAATGTATAACGAAGAGTATTTGTTTCAAGTTGAACAAGCAATAAAGAAGCTGCAAAGCGGAGAGCGAGTAGTATCAATTGCATATGGTGACCATGTTGTGAGATATGCTGAAGTTCAGATAAATGATTTACTAAGCTTAAGACAACGAATTAAAGCTGAACTCAAGATTGCAGACATGAAGCCAAAGAGGAAAATTGTTTTTGCAACAAATAAAGGAGTTATATGAGGGAAAATTTTCTGAGAAAAGTTGTAAAAGAGGAATATTCTGAATTTTTAGAGCAATTAAAAACTTTCATAAAACTATGGGAGAATAGAGAGAGTTCAGTAAATGGAATAATAGATTTGTCACATTGGCAAGAAAATGTGGATTTTGAGTTAGCTAAAGAGAATGGTATAGTTGGAGTAATTCATAAGGCAACGCAAGGAACAGGGTACATAGATACAAAATACAAAGAAAGAAGAAAAGAAGCTGAAGACTTGGGTCTATTATGGGGTTCATATCATTTCGGTGTAGGGGAAGATGGAAAGGATCAAGCAAATCACTTTTTGAATACAGTGGGTAAAACTAAAAATACAATTGTTGCTCTTGATATTGAAGAGAACGAAAGTGGAAAAAATATAGAACCAAGACAAGCAGAAGATTTTATAAAAAAAGTTCAAGAAGAAACAGGGCGTTTACCTTTAGTGTATGGAGGTGCTAATTTTTTGAAAGATTTTGCCACACCAATTTTGACGAAATGTCCATTATGGATAGCAAGATATGGAGATCAACCTGTTTTACCGCAAGGCTGGAATAAGTGGATTTTATGGCAATACACCGAAGGTAAAAATGGTCGAGAGCCACATGAAGTAGAAGGAATCGGAAAATGTGACAGAAATAAATTTAACGGCACATTAAAAGAATTAAGAGAATTTTGGTTAGTATGATGCTGAAAAATTTCAAACAACTATTTAGCAAGCCAAAAATCAAAAGCTCAGCGTGGGATGCAGCAGGTTCAGGAAGAAGATTTTTTCACTTTCAACCAGAGTTAGGAAGTATAAACAATTTGCTGTCTCAAAACCTTGAAACTTTACGTAGTAGATCACGTGATATGGTGAGAAAAAACCCATATGCAGCAAATATCATTGATACCATAGTGAGTAATTCTATTGGAACAGGAATAAAGCCGCAATCAAAAGCAAGAGATGGAGAATTTCGAAAGAAAGTACAAGAATTATGGCTAAAATGGACAGATGAAGCAGATAGCTGTGGAATAAGTGATTTTTATGGATTACAAGCTCTAGTATGCAGAAGTATGATAGAGGGAGGAGAGTGTTTTGTACGTTTAAGAACGAGAAAGCTGGAAGATAGATTTTCTGTACCATTACAACTGCAAGTACTTGAGTCTGAACATCTAGATAATAAAACAAATCAAACTTTAGGAAATGGTAATGTAATAAGAAACGGGATTGAGTTCAATAGACTTGGGCAAAGAGAAGCATATTACTTATTTAGAGAACATCCAGGAGAAGGCTCATTTGGAGAATCAGTGAGAGTGCCAGCAAATGATGTTTTACATATTTATAGACCACTAAGACCTGGGCAAATTAGAGGAGAGCCATGGCTTTCGAGTATACTTCTGAAACTTTATGAGCTTGATCAATATGATGATGCAGAGCTGGTGAGAAAGAAAACTGCAGCAATGTTTGCTGGATTTATTACGAGACTCGATCCTGAAGCAAATATTTTAGGAGAAGGCGAAGCAAATGAGCAAGGAGTAGCACTATCAGGTTTAGAGCCAGGAACAATGCAGCTTTTAGACCCAGGAGAAGATATAAAATTTTCAGAACCGTCAGATGTTGGAGGAAGTTATGAAGCGTTTATAAGACAGCAACTGAGGGCAATAGCAATAGGCACAGGGATAACATACGAGCAACTAACAGGAGATTTAACCGGCGTTAATTATTCATCAATCAGAGCAGGATTAATAGAGTTTCGTCGTAGATGCGCTATGCTGCAACATAACATTATGGTATTTCAATTTTGCAGACCAGTATGGGATAGATGGCTAGAACTTGCCACTTTATCTGGAGAGCTTTCTACAACAGATAATCAAATATTTAAAGATGTAAAATGGGTACCGCAGGGATTTGATTGGGTGGATCCGCTAAAAGATCAGCAAGCACAGCAAATGGCAGTAAGAAATGGATTTAAGAGTCGATCGGAAGTAGTATCAGAAATGGGTTATGATGTAGAAGAAATTGACCAAGAAATAGCAGAAGATCAAAAGCGTGCTGATTCTCTCAACCTTTTCTTTGATTCTGATGTCAGGACACAAACAAAATAAATCTCGTTTACTTTATGGAAATTTTACAAACCAACTGGCTATGTAGGCCGATGATGATAGAGCAAAAAAGCTTTGACCTGTTGTCACTATATAAGGGAAAACAACCTATCTTGAAAAATATAAAACATACAGTAAATCAGAATATAGAAAAAACAGCAGTAATAGCAATACATGGAATTTTGACCAAAAAACCAGGAGCTTTTGACGTCTTTCTGGGAATGACATCATATGAGCAAATAGAAGAACAAATTACACAAGCATTAGCAGATAGTAGCATAGAGACAATTATACTGGAAATAGACAGCCCAGGAGGAGAGGTAAACGGTATATTTGACCTGGCTGATTTTATTTATGAATCAAGAGCAAAAAAGAGAATTGTGGCATTAGCAAATGATGATGCATATTCTGCTGCGTACGCTATAGCCTCTAGCGCTGAAAAGGTATTTGTGAGTAGAACTTCAGGAGTAGGAAGTATTGGAGTAATAGCAAGTCACATAGATCAAAGTGGATTTGATGAAAAGCAAGGTATTAAGTACACCACAATCTTTGCTGGTAGTCGAAAGAATGATTTAAACCCACATGAGCCAATGACGTCTGAAAGTCTGGAAAGTTTACAAAAAGAAGTAGACCGACTATATGAAATGTTTGTGCAGCTAATAGCACGAAATCGAAACCTTTCTATAGAAGCAATCAAATCAACGGAAGCAGGGCTATATTTTGGGGAGAAAGCAGTAGAAATAGGTCTTGCAGATGGAGTTACAACATTTTTTGAATTTATCAATAATCATAGGAGTGTTAGTATGACAACTAATGAGTTAACTGAGGAAGGCTACGAGAACTATCGTAGAGAAATTTTAGAGATAATAAGATTATGTAATGTATCAAAGATGCCAGAAAAGATAGGAGAATTTATTGAGCAAGGCGTAAGTGTTGAGCAAGCCAGGGAAGTTTTAATGGAATTACTTGCAGAGAGAACGAAAAAGACAGAGATACTGAGTGCAATACCACAGAATTCGCAGGAAGATTTGATGACACAGGTAGCGAAAAGTCGGTGCATTTAAATTTTATAACCGCCGTATATAGTGCTCTGTGGTAAACAAATGTTCAAAATGCGCCATAATGGCTAATTATAAGGTAATAACCGCGGTGTATAGCAGTTATAAACACGGCGGTAAAAAAATAAAAAAAGGAGAGAAAAAGACATGATAAGTATAACTGAAGGAAATAATTTAGGCGATCTCTTAAAATATGAAGTGTCCAACCTATATTCAAGAGACCAAATAACGGTAGCAAAGGGTCAAAATCTGAAGCTAGGGACAGTTGTTGGTCGTGATAAAGACAACATGATTAGGATAATAAATCCAATTGCCACAGATGGCACACAAACAGCAATAGGTGTAATAACAAGTGATGTAAATGCGACAGAAAATGCCAAAGCAGTAATTATTACTCGTGGTGCAATACTAGCAGATCATGCAGTGGTGTGGCCAGCAAATATCACTGAAGAGCAAAAAAATGCAGCAATAAAGCAACTTGAAGGACGAGGGATCATTATCCGTAAAGCAGTCTAAGGCTATATTAAACAATAAAAAAACACAAAGGGGGAAAAGAAAAAATGCAAAATCTATTTACAAATACAGCATTTAGCATGACGGCACTAACAAATGCGATGAATATATTGCCGATAAATTATGGACGAGTTGAAAATTTAAATTTGTTTCCAAGTAGGTCAGTAAGATTTAGACATATTACCATAGAAGAACACAACGGAGTTTTAAGTCTATTGCCAACACAAGTTCCAGGAGCACCAGCAACAGTAGGAAAAAGAGGAAAAAGAAAGGTAAGAACGTTTACGATTCCGCACATTCCGCATGATGATGTAGTGCTGCCAGAAGAAGTACAAGGAATAAGGGCATTTGGATCAGAGAGTGAACTTAAAGCGCTTGCAGATGTAATAACTGATCATTTGCAGCTAATGAGAAACAAACATGCAATAACATTAGAGCATTTGCGAATGGGAGCGCTAAAAGGAATAATTTTAGATGCAGATGGATCTGAATTACTTAACCTGTACACAGAGTTTGGAATTACAGCAAAAACAGTAAACTTTGCTCTTGGCACAGCAACAACGGATGTAAAGCGTAAGTGTATGGAGGTACTAAGGCATATTGAAGATAATCTAAGTGGTGAATATATGACAGGAATTCATGCCTTGGTAAGCCCTGAGTTTTTTGATGCATTAACTTCGCATAGTAAAGTGAAAGAAGCATATGAGAGATGGCAAGAAGGAGCAGCACTAAGGAACGATATGAGATCAGGATTTACGTTTTGTGGCATCACATTTGAAGAATATAGAGGGCAAGCAACTGACCCTGAAGGAACGGTGAGAAGATTTATTGAGAAAGATACAGGGCACTGTTTTCCAGTAGGAACAGCGAGCACATTTACAACATATTTTGCACCAGCAGATTTTAATGAAACAGTAAATACACTAGGACAGCCACTTTATGCAAAACAAGAGCCAAGAAGATTTGATAGAGGGACTGATTTGCATACGCAGTCAAACCCTCTGCCAATGTGCCACCGCCCGGCCGTTTTGGTCAAGGTCGTTGCAATATAACAATACTGATAGAGCAACAAAAAGGCAGTTAGTACTCTATCAGCATATACCTTATTAGCATACTGATGAAAACTTAATGAATAAAATAGAAGAATGCAAGAGAGTATTAAGCGATTATTTAAAGATTGTTTTGCCCATCTAGGAGAAGTAGCTTTGTATGAGTCGAAAAATAAGGCATACATGGTACAAGTATTAAAGCAACAGCCAGATAAATTATACGAGATTGGTGAAGGACAATTTGTGAGGGAGATGTTGATTTTGGAGGTGAGTGTCTTTGATATATTAAAGCCAATGGTAGGAGATATCTTCGTTATTGGTAACTGTAAGTATAAGGTGCACTCACCACCACTTAGAGATAAATCTGGAATGATCTGGCGAATCGAAGCATCTGGGGTATAGAATGTCTATTCATATAGAAGTTAATAGTAATAAGGTAATAGAAAGTGTAAACGCTAAAAGAAGAAAAATAGAATTAGCAATAGTGAGTGCATTAAACAGAACGGCACTATGGTTAAAAGCGCAAGCAGCTAAGGAAATTAGTGAGGAAAAGAAAAGTTTGATAAGAAAGAGATTAAGAATTTTTAAGGCGAAAACTAGCAGATTAGAAGTGTTAATTAGAGCAAATCTCTATGACATTAGAGCATCGACAATTGGCAAGATACAAAAAACAAGAAGAGGATCGAAAGTAGGAAAGCATGAGTTTATAGGAGGATTTGCAGCAGTTATGCCAAAAGGAAATAGCGGTATTTTTAAGCGTGAAGGAAGAGCAGCATTGCCAATAAAGGAAGTTAAATTGTCACTCGAACCTGAGGCTTCAAGGATAATAGGGAATCTTGTTAATTATGAAGTTGAAAAGGTATTTGAAAAATATTTTATACATTACATGAGTTAAATTATATGCATGACAAAGTTCTGGAAAGATTTACATCAAGCAATTTGCAGCACACTGAAGGAAGAAATACCGGCTATACAGACATGCGATTATACATATTGATGCTCCTATAAAAAATTTGTGTTGTTGAATTTACCATTTTTAAAATCCATAAGGATTCTAACAGTCTCTGGCGTATCTTCAAATAAATATTTGCCCTTGGCTTTACTATCATCTTTTCGTATTTTAATCTGGCCATTATTTATTCTATAATAAAGCCAAGATTTAGTAACATTGAGAATTTTTGCAATTTGTGTAACAGTAAGGTATCCAGATACTTTAAGTGGTTGTGCTTTATTCTTTTCTCGCATAATATTATTTTTTAATCGAATATTTGCTACTGTACTTTCCAAAACGATATTCTTTGAGCATGAGGGAGAACGATGTCCTTGTTTTTCTAAGTACTTAGCGATTTCTGCATCTGTTTTACCTTCTTTACTCAACTCTATTATAGACTGTTCCATTTCTGTTGCTTTATTCAGTTTATAAAAGGAGTTTACTGAAATAGGAACATGAGAAGTAGTAGTTTCACCACCATGCCATACAATGCGTACTTGAAGGCAATCACGTCTGATCCGGTGTGCTATTACCTTATCAACTAGACAACGCAGAAAAGATTTTTGTTGCTGACGTGACAGAACATGCCAAATTTTAGGTAATTTCTTACCTACATCTAAAAATACTGTTTTCAGTTCCTCAGATAATTGAGGAGTCGGTTTACTTGGATACTGACGTTCAAATGTAATTTCCGCTTGCTTAAGTTCATTCAACGCTTGTTCCCAACGTCTTTCAAGTTCTGCAGCTACAAGACGATTATCAGGATCAACTTGATTAAATTGTCGTTCTGCCAATCTCACTTGGTATCTCAGGCGTTCTAATTGTTGCAAATAAGCTTTATTAACTGCTTGTTCAGATTGTAGCTGCGAATTAATAGCCTCAGTATAGGCGTCTAGCTCGATTTGACTCAGTGCTGCAAAAAATTTAGGAACTACTTCATTGTCAATAATATCAGCAGATAAAAATTGACATGCAGGTGAAAGATATTGTTGGTTTAGGTACGTGCATAAATAATGATTTCCTTTTTTATACTTCACTCTCATTTTGTGTCCACATTCTCCACAATAGATTATTCCATGTAATAATGCTGCACCTGGTCTAGCTATACCACGTGTTCTATTGTGATTATACTCTGCATGATTATCTTTTAGTATTCCCTGAATCTTTACAAAAGTTTCCCAATCTATATAAGCTGGATATTTATCTTTAATCAGGACTTTCCATTCCTCCATTGGCAATCTCTTTGTTGTTTTGTCAGCAGAAGATGGTTTGTGACGTGTAGTACAAGAACGACCATAAACAAATGCTCCACCATAAGCTGGATTTTTTAGTGTTGAGCGAATTGCTGTAATCGTCGGTTTTTTCCACTGCAGTTCTTTAAATTTGTCATACCTAGGAATGGTAAGTTGGTTGTTGTTAAAATGTCTCAGAACTTTTGCTACTGTTCGCTTTTCTAAAAAAGTTTCAAAAATAAGCTTAATACGGTGCTGAACTTCAAGGTTAGGATCCTTATGCACAGAACCATCAATGTTACGAACGAAACCGACTGGAAGGGATAAGGCTAAATCTCCTCTGGTTGCTTTATTTAGTAGTCCAGCATTTAGTCTAGCTCTTATAGTAGATAACTCCATTTCAGCAAGTTGTCCCTTCAGACCAAGTAACAGCCTACCATTAATAGTACCAGGATCATAAATACCATCCCGATCAGCTATCAAACACTGTCTATAGCCACATATGTCTAGTAATGGATACCAGTCAGAACAATTACGTGACAAGCGGGTTACATCGTAGGAAAGAATAATCCCTACTTTTGATAAAGTGACTTTAGCAAGAATTTCTTTAAATCCTTCACGCTTTTCAGCACTGGCACCAGTTAAACCGAGATCACTATCAATGACTACAATATTATCAGCTTTCCATCCAAGGTCAATTGCTCTTTGTTTCAGCGCATACTGCAATTCCAAACTTTCTTGATTGCTTAGTACTTGATGGGGTGTTGATTGTCTGATGTAAATTATTGCTTCGCGTGCTAGATGTTGTACTGTGATTAGCTCTGATGTACTCATAAATAACCTCTTTTGATACTAGTAATATATTTTCTAAGACTTCTGACTTGAAGTGTTGCGGCATTTTCTTCCACACCCGATTTGGTTTACATGGCATAATTTATACCCCTTTGCTAGAGAAACAAATTCGTATAATGAATCCCATGTGAACTTACTGGTGAGTAAATCTTGCTTGCCAGCCAAGTTGGTAGCAGAAAACAGAATACGTAGAGTCATGTAATCACGATAAATAACAGATATATTACCACCTTTGTAGACTGTTGAGCTGCAAGATGATACGGGAAAAGTTCTGCCAAACAGTGGATGTGTTGGATCTGTAACTGTAATTTCTTTTTGGTTGTTGAAGGGGGTGTTAAGTTGATTGATCGTGTGAAATTTATCCATCGATAAGAAAAGAATTAGTAGCGCCAGCGGTGTTTGTAGAACTAACAAGTTTAGAACCAGGTAAAGATGCAGGTACTGATGAATTAGCATTGAAAGCCAGGTTTGAGGCGAGGATTGTAGTTGATGGAACAGTAGAGGATTCCTCGGTAGTTGTTAGAACATTAGCTGCTGAGGTTGCGAGAGTAGTAAATAAAAATACTTGGAATGTGGAAAATGTTTCACCAGGAGAATTTATCTCTGCGGAAATTGACGGATTTAGGCCAGAGCTCGATGCATATTTAGTGTGGATGGTTGATTGGAGTCATCAGCTTCATTTAGGTAAATCAGTATGGGAAGAGGGGAAAATTAAACCACATACAATAAACGTAGGAAATATAAATGTTGGATCATAGTTTTGCGATTTCAGAGCTGAATAGGAAGCTAGCAAACGTTATTCGTATAGGAATTGTAAAAGAAATAGATTATGAAAAAGCAAAAGTAAGAGTGAAAATAGGAGAATTTTTAACAGATTATTTACCGTGGATAACAAGTAAAGCAGGAAAAGATAGAGATTGGTCTCCGCCAGATATTGATGAACAGGTTATGATATTTTCTCCTCTTGGTGAACTATCATTAGGAGTGGTATTAGGAGGAATATATCAGGAAAAATACCCTGCACCAGAGAATAAAAAAGAAATAAATAGTGTGAAGTTTCAAGATGGAACAAGATTGTTATATGATAAGGAAAAACATCATTTAGAGATTGAAGTAGTAGATAAAATAACACTGAAAGCTGGGGAATCGAGCATAGAAATGACAAAAAGTGGAATAAAACTGAAAGCAGAAAGGATCGACTTAAATTGAACAAAGGAATAGTGAGGTTAGGAGACTACTGTGGAGAAGCTATACCACATTTCTGCATTAGCGGAAGTAATAATGTTTTTGTAAACGGTAAGTCAATGTGTAGACAAGGAGACAGTTTTAGTGAAGGAAAAGTAATGATTCAAGGATCAAAAACAGTGTTTGCAAATGGTCTTAGTGTAGGAAGAGTAGGAGATATAGTTTCATGTGATTTTAAAGTAATAAAAGGCAGTGAAAGCGTTTTTGCAAAATAGAAATGAAGGGTATGGATGCTAAAACAGGAAAAGCGTTAGAAGGAATAGAGCACTTAAAGCAATCTGTCGTAGATATTTTAACTACCCCTATTAATAGCAGAGTAATGAGGAGAGATTATGGGTCAAGATTATTTGAATTGGTGGATAAGCCAATAAATAGAGATTTAACACTTGAGATATATGCAGCAACAGGAGAAGCTTTGGAAAAATGGGAAAAGAGATTTAAGTTAGAAAAAGTAAAAGTTGAAGGAGTAAAAGAAGGGAGAGTAACATTGAATTTAGAAGGTGTCTATCTTTCAGAAGGCAAGTTCATAAATATTAGTGGAGTAGTTGTTTAGAAATGCAGACACCTAATATTATTGAAAAGCTAAGTTATGAAGAAATCTTTTCGAGAATGAAGGAAGAATTGGTCCGTAGGGATGAAACCTTTTCAGCATTAGTTGAAAGTGATCCAGCGATAAAGATTCTTGAGGTAGCAGCATGGAGGGAATTGTTACTAAGACAAAGAATAAATGAGGCAGTAAAAAGTAATGTACTGAAGTTTGCAATGGGAGAAGATCTTGATAATTTAGCTGAGTTTTATGGTGTAGAAAGGGAAAAAGGGGAAGATGATGAACGATTTAGAAAAAGAATTAAAGCAAAGATAGTAGGTTGGAGCACATGTGGGAGCAAGGAGTATTATAGGTATCACGCACTGTCAGCAGATAGAAGAGTAAAAGATGCATTAGTAGAATCACCTATACCAGGGAAAGTACAAATTTCAATCTTATCAACACAATTATCCACAACTGGCATAGTGTCAGAAGAGCTACTTGAAATTGTAAAAAAGCAAGTTACTAGAGATGATATAAGGGTTTTAACAGATGCAGTAACAGTGACTGGTTGCAATATTATGGAAATAGATATTCACAGCAGAATGAGTATAAGTCCTATAATATCAAAGGAGGAAATCAAGAAGCAGTTTATTGAGAGGTTTGAATTAGCAAAAAGATTAGGGTGGAGTGTAACAAGATCGTGGATAATAGCGAATCTATTTGTAGATGGTGTAGAAAATGTGGAATTAATAGAGCCAAAAGAGGACGTTGTAGTACTAGGAAATGAGTGCGCTGCATTAAGAAAGTTAAAGGTTGAGTAATGTTATTGCCACCAAATGCAACAAACCAGGAGAAAGCGCTAGTAGATGCAATAGATTATAAGGTTGATCCAAGCTGTATCAGAGGGTTTAAGTTTAGTCTTAAAGATGAAATACTACCGTGGATAATAGAAGAATATGGTTTAGAAGAAATACTGCGTTGGATAAAAGATAGAAGAAAAGCTGTAGTAGAAGGAGTAAAATTTCAAAGACTGAGAGGAACTCCAGCATCACTAAAAATAGCATTAAAATGGGCAAATATAGAAGATATTACAATTATCGAGGAGCCACCCGGTAAACACTTTTTTGAGTTGCAAGTAGGGATAAAAGAGGTACCAAATGACTTCTTCGTAGATGCAGTAGTAGAGCTGGCAAAACTATCACTGCCTGTAAGATCCAGATTGATGAGGATTTTTAACGATTATTATAATGTGCAGAGATTTATATTGGATGAGAGTTTATTTGGAGATCTTCTTTCTGATTATTCAGGGGTAAAAATAGAAAAAGATGGACCAGTGTTATCATTTGGAAGAGTAAATTTTTTCAGGTCTAGTGGTCCAGTTATTAGGATTATAGAAAACTATCTACGTAACCATTATGAGCAAGCATTTAGTAATGACATATATCGCTTAGATGTAGCAGTACTTGGAGAAACAGAGCCTCACACAAGGGATTATAAAGGCATCTATGAAAGAGATCATTTGTGGTACAACTTAAAAGCACTATATCCTCTAACTCAAAGCTTATTACCATCGATTAAATTTGCTAAAGCGCAGATAGTATTATCGGACAGTTGGAACTTAGGAGAAATAAATGAGTGCTTTCCAGTTAGTAGCGTGGAGGAAAGAGGGAATAAATTTGTATTGGGAAGTAGTAAACTATCTGAACAACTATGGAACTTAAAATACGAGCAAATTTTAGAAAGGTTTAGCGTCACTCATTTTTATCAAACAAAGAATTTCATTGACCAGAAAATAGTAGGATACGTTATAGCAGAACACAACGTTTACTATAAAAATGATTTGGATTCAGAGCAAAAAGACTCAATACACGAATTAGAAAAGCACATTTTAGTATTTTACCCGGGAGTACTGAAGTGGCACGAACATCGACATTTGCACAGAAGTTGGAAAAATAGTCAAGTAATATCTATAATAAGTTAAGTACTTATATTTAGATGCTCATATATTATATTAATAATAGGTTAAAATGTATGAAATAAAAAGAAAAGGACTTGCTTTCTCATGCTAAAAAGGACATGACTTGAATAGCAGCAGGTAAATATAAGAAATTTATCTGACGCTAGAAAAGCTAATTTTGTGAGGTATGAAATGAGTTTTAGTGAGGTAAAGAAAGAATCTTTTAGTAAGTTTTTTAAAGAAGTATCAAGTAACGATATTAATCAAAGAAATGAAGAAGGAGAGACGATATTACATCAAGCAGTAGAAATCTCCAATTACAAAACAGTGAGGTTCTTAATAAAGAAAGGAGCAGAGGTTAATGCAAGAGATAAAAATGGTTATACGCCACTACACTGTGCAGTATTTGCGAAAAGCTTAGAAAATGTAAAAGTGCTGCTAAGGTCGGGAGCAGAAGTAAATGCCACTCAATATGTCAGTGGATGTACGCCACTCCACTCTGCGTGCAAGATGGGAGGAGCAGGAGTTGAAATAATAAAAGAGCTAGTAAAGGCAGGAGCTGAGGTTAATCAACTGAATAAATATGGTGCAACGCCAATGTATTACATCTGGGAAAGTGAAAAGTATCGTCTATGTGATAGCAAAGAGAGTGAAAAGGCAAGTAAATTTTTGAGAGAAAAAGGAGGAGTAACAAAAAGTAGAGAACTGACATGCTATGGAATAGAGAGGTTAGTGGGAGAAATAGCAGACATGTTGAATGGGAGTTATTTACCGGAGCTAAAAATAATAGAGATAGGAGAAATAAGGAAGAGAGACAAATCACTAATAAAGGAGGAATGTAAAAATTTAGCAAGCAAGATAATGAGCCAAGTGAACGAAATGATAGATGAGGTAGCGAAAAGGAATGCTTAAAAGAGGGATTAAAATTTAAAGAAAAGGTGAGGTGGATTATGTTAAAGCTTGGCAAATTTAATAAGTCAGCAAAAGGATTATTAGAGAAATCATTTAAAAGTATTTATGAAAGAGACAAAAGGGGAAGAACGGTTTTACATTATGCAGTAGACGCAAAAACAGTGAGGTTATTAGTCGAAAAAGGAGCGAATGTGAATGCAGCAGATGTAGAAGGATACACAGCACTGCACCTAGCGGTAACGGAGAAACGCCTAGAAACCGTGAGAGAATTGATAAAATCAGGAGGGAATGTAAATGCTGAAGAGTATGGCAGTAAATGTACTCCATTGCACCTTGCATGTATGGTAGGTGAAAAAGAAATAGTGAAAGAGCTAGTGAAGGCTGGAGGAGAAATAGAGCAAGCAGATAAATTTGGAATGACAGCAATGGATTATAGTAAAGAAGTAACCGAGGTATTAAAGAAAGAAACAGACAGAATTGAAAAGTTATTTATGAAAGGCTAAAAATATGGAGGAAGAAATAGAAAGTAAGGTAAAGGATTTAGAGAAAGAATCATTGGAAAAGCTGAGAAAAATATGGAAGAAGGTATATGGAGAAGAAGCGCCCAGATACTCAAAGAAATACCTGATACCAAGATTAGCTTATAGAATACAGGAAAAAGCGTATGGAGAAATGTCAAGAAAGGGGACGAAAAGACTAGATTATCTGGCAGATCGGCTAGAGAAAGGAAAAAGAATAAGTAGCGATAAACTGCCAGTAGAGGGAACAGAGCTAATATTAGAGAGAGGGAAAGAGACTCACGCAGTAATGGTAACAGATAAGGGTTTAATCTATAGAGAAGAGTTTTATACGTCATTGTCAGCAGTAGCAGGGGAAATAATGGGAATGAGTTACAATGGACCTTTATTATTTGGGATGCGTGATAAAAGTGGAAATTGAGGAGAGAGAATGCTAAAAGAGGTGAGATGCGCAATATATACAAGAAAGTCAAATGAAGACGGGTTAGAGCAGAAGTTTAATAGTCTTGATGCGCAGCGAGTAGCATGTGAAAAGTACATAAAGAGCAGAGAAGGCTGGGTAATATTGGCAAAAAGGTACGATGATGGAGGCTTTTCAGGAAAGAATTTAGAAAGACCAGCGATAAAGGAATTATTTGCAGATGTGAAAGGAGGAGAGATAGATTGTGTAGTAGTATATACTCTGGATAGGCTATCAAGGGAAACAAAAGACAGCATAGAAGTTACATCATTTTTTAGAAGGCACCGAGTAAATTTTGTAGCAGTAACGCAGATATTTGACAATAATACGCCAATGGGAAAGTTTGTACAAACGGTATTATCAGGAGCAGCACAGCTAGAAAGAGAAATGATAGTGGAGAGAGTAAAAAACAAAATAGCAACATCAAAAGAACAAGGTTTATGGATGGGTGGAACTTTGCCGCTAGGGTATGATGTAAAAGATAAGGAATTAATAATAAATGAAAAAGAAGCAAAAACAGTGAAGCATATATTTGAAAGATATTTGGAGCTGAAGTCAATGGCAGAATTGGCAAGGGAGTTAAATAGTCAAGGATACCGGACAAAATCAGATATCTTTAAAAAAGCGACGGTAAGGAGAATAATAACAAATCCAATATATATGGGAAAAATCAAACATTATGAAAAAGAGTATGAGGGAAAGCATGAAGCAATAATAGAAGAAGAAAAGTGGCAAAAAGCGCAGGAATTGATAAGGAATCAACCATATAGAAAAGCAAAATATGAGGAAGCACTGCTTAGGGGAATAATTAAGTGCAAGAGCTGTGATGTGAATATGACACTGACATATGCAAAAAAGGAGAATAAGAGATATCGATATTACGTATGCAACAATCATTTAAGGGGAAAAGGTTGTGAATCAGAAAACCGAAATGTAATAGCAGGAGAAGTAGAAAAAGAAGTGATGAGGAAAGCGGAGCAGATATATGAAAATTGGAGAGAAAAGACCGAAGAAAAATGGGAAAATTTAAGTTTTGGAAAGCAGAAAGAAGTAGTGAAAAAGTTAATAAAGGGAGTAATGATAAGAGAAGATGGAATAGAGGTACATTCTGAGTCAGAGGAAACATTTATACCAATAAAAAAGAAAGGAAATAAATGCACGGTAGTAGAACCAGAAGGGAAAGCAAACAATGCGTTACTCAAAGCAGTGGTAAGAGCCCATCTGTGGAAACGGCAACTAGAAGAGGGAAAGTATAGAAGTGTGAAAGAGCTGAGTGCCAAAATTAATATAGGTACAAGACGTATACAACAAATTTTAAGATTAAATTATTTAGCTCCCAAAATTAAAGAAGACATAGTAAATGGAAGACAGCCAAGAGATTTGAAGCTAGCTTATTTAAGAGAAGTACCAATGTTATGGAGTGACCAACTGGAGAAGTTTTACGGCTTAGAATCTTAATTTACAAAAGCAATAGGCAATGGAAAAGACTATGTGCCAGAAAACCAATACTTTAAAACAAAGAATTAAGGTAAACTAGTTTTACAGGAACTGATACTTAACTATGTAATAAAAATATTGACAATCTTAAACATACATGTGAAACGATTCCAGAACTCCAAAGTTATTGCGTAAGAGATAAATGTTCCTGATAGCCCTTCTCCCGCTGAATCATGTGGTGGGTCTGATAAAGGAAATTCTGTAGGTATCACAAAAGTCAATTCAATCAAACACAAAAGGCTATACCTATAAAAGAATAAACATCAAGAGAGAAAAATAATTTCTTTAGAAGAATCTCTAAATTATTAAGTCAACACTTATCCCCCTACTATTTCTTCTCACCTTGAGAGTATGGCTTATACTTCAAAAAATCTTACTTTGAAGATACATCAATTTTTTTACCCCTCCAAGACCTTTCTTTTGTTTACTAATTTTAGTTGACTTCATTAACACACTACTATTTCTTTCGAAGCTCCCATCTTTTGCAGCTGGTCTAAACTATCGATTGGCTTCATAAGAGTAGATGGAACACCTGATTCTTTCACTACAAAATTTGATTGTTTAATAGTTTCAGCTGACTCTATAAGTATTCTACCGTTTCTTTCAAAACCTTTATCGTTAACAGCTTGTAGAACACTTTTTCCTCCTAAAAAGCAGCTTTCCCCTAAACTTGATTGATCTTTTAATTTGTCAAACTTCTCCTGGTTCTCTCCATCAAGCTTTACTTTTATTATATTACTATCACCAGGACACAGATGAATACTAATCTCTCCTACTTCAGTGGTAAAGGACATTTCAATGCTATCTCCTAAGACATCTGTATAATTTCTTTTTTTTCCTATGCTTTCAACTCTTATTATACTTTCCCCAATCTGTAAGATGCTACTTTCTATACTGAAATTTTCATTCACCTTACTATTCATAACCTTTGCAACTTCAACGATACTGTTTTGTGGCCACATGAAAAGAACAAGATTGTTATCTATTTCTACTTTCAGATCATTATCTTTAACTTGTTCATTTTTGTTTACTAAACCTCTGTATGCGATACTTTTTAATTCGTCCTTAATTTTTTTACATTCTGTAAAAATAGGTTCATCACTTCCGTACATAGCTTCATCTATCATTCCGTCATTGTAAAAATCAGACTCTATTTTTGCACCTGCTAATAGTAGCTTATTGACAATATTGAATAAAGGTTCTAAAGCCTCTTCCCACTCATCTATTGCCTCCTCCCCATTGTCCTTATAACGTGATCTAGTAGTAGGAGTTATACGCATAACACTGCTAGCATTAGCAATGTCAATTATTTTTTTTAATATAAAATTCGACACACTACATTCATAGTGATCACGGCGTAAATTTAGCTTTATTTTTCTTTTCAAATATTCATCTATTAAATGTTCCATCTTTTCTAGAGTGACCTTTGCAGAATTTTCATATCTATTTTCATGAAACTCTTTCATTATACTTTCCATCTTGTCATGAAATTCATCAATCGAAGCTTTTTCGCTCTCAGTTAACAGATTTACTAAATTCATTAAAATTGAGTTCTCTGGAATAAAAGAACTTTCAACAACAGTATTGTTGTCTTCAACAACGGACTCATGCCAGTCATCAGTTTGTTCTTGATCTAACAATGATGGACTAGGCTCCAGAGTTTGCTGACCAAAACGTTCCATGTGCTGTTCTTCAGTAGCTAATCCACCATTTGCATGAACTTGCTTAGTTCCTAAAATATATTCTAATATCATAATCCCTCAATCTATAGATATATTATGTACATAATTAGCATGAATAAAAGCTAATGCAAGTATAATTTTTCATATTTTTTAGAGAGTTGTCTTCTCCTGCTGTCACTTCATGTATCTTTGCTATCCAACAAAAAATCGTTTCTGGACAACCTCTGTAGTATGACGTTCTTGGCCCATATATGGTATTATGTAAAAGTTAGAATTAAACAGCAACCTAACAATTGCCAAGGATAAAAAAACTTCAAGAAAAACATTTTCTATATTAATAGATACAAAAATTTTATTGGAATTTACAGGAAATACAATACTCCTCAGCGTCATAAAGATTTTAAATGTTTACTCTGTTCAAAAAGATAAAAATAGATCGTATATTTGTGAGAACAAGTTGCGTAAAAATGAGGTTGTAAAAATAGAAGTTTGAAATCTTTGCAATAAAATTAGGCAAACTAGTTCATATGTAGATGTGGGTGAAATGGGCTAATATGGCTAGTTTTAGCGTATAGCAAAATCACTATATTAAAAAGTTCGTATGTATCGTTTGGTAGACCAAGCTACCCCAAAACGAACGATTCTCACCGCCCTTGGTTTTGAACGCTGGAAATGGTTAATTCAATTGATATATTGAGTAATATATTTTGCTAAATTAATATTATCTTGCTTGCAGAAGGATTAACGAACTTATAACAAAAACAAAATTTAAAATAAACAAGAATTCATGTATGGAGCTCGTTATCAAAAATTATTACAAATCTAAAAAATTTTCTAAAATAATAGTTGACAAGTTTTAAGGGGGTGTATAATTAGACATTGATTATATACAAGTTAGAAAACGGTTAGTATATGGAGCAAGTGTGTCAAGGAGTTTGTCCCTGTTCGCCTTGTAGTCGCTGCAAGCATAAATCAAAGAGATGGTTCCTTCTGGTTATGGAAAACACGAAAGCAAGATGCACTAGTATCAGGAAGATGTTAGGTGATATAAAGTGCAAAAGAAAGCATTTAAGAATCTATGTTGTGGAATAATATGGTATGGGTATTTAATTGTAAAAGACCTACATGTACATTTTACCTACGTAAAGATAAAACACCAGAACCATACCACAACTTCATCCTGGATTGCAGCACGACCGAGGAGGTTATTTGAATGGATGATTTGCCTGGATCAATAGAAATATTGTGATTCACTTCCAACATCCAATGAAATTTTTATATCTATATTTATAAGTAAAGTTATGTTAAGTAGGAATATGTCTGATTTACCTCTTTGTGAACAAACTACAGGAGTTTGTACAACAGTGGGTGATGGTAACTGTTTTTTCCATGCAGTGTTTGGTGGCTATACACCTGGTGGGTATCAAGCTGAAAGAGCGCAAGATATGAGAACGGAATGGCATAAATTTTTAAATCAATTTACATCTTTAAATGATGAAAGCATGCCGGTTCATTTAAATGAGCAGCTGCAAGTAGTTCTGGAAACCTTTTTACGCGAACCAGAAAAGTTAACTAGTGAGTTTTCCGGAATAAAGGATTTAGCTGAAAAAACAAACGATAAAATTGTTAAAGCTTGTAATGATGTTAACGAATTAAAAAAAGCAATTGTAGCAAATTTTCTTGAAGATGACGAGTTTGCAGAGGTAATATATGCAGCAATAACTGATATGCATAATACCAGATCTCCAGGAAACAAGAAAGCTTCTCTTACTATCTCAGACTTGCGCAAAGAAAAAAACAAGGACAAACTACTTGCTTCTATTACAGAAAATATTTGCCTTTGTATATCACGGTACATTCCTGGTCTTGATACTAGCGAATATGGTGATAGATACAATGCTGAAGTTATAAAAGATTTATTTATTAAAAGTGAATTGTTATATCAAGTCTATCTAAAAGGAATAAGAAGTCAAAGTTATTTTATTTTCACTGAAGAAATTCCTATCTTAGCTGCCCTATCTAATACTAAAATTATCCTCCATGTTAATGGAAATGTACTGTTTTATGAACCAGACTCAAGAATGATAAATCCTGATTATGTAAGGATAGATAGATTATGGGGTAGTAAAGAGCAAGAAACAATATTCCATTCAGGAGAACATTTTTCTAGATTTATTCCAGGACAAACGAGAGGTGATTTACCAGGTCCAAGCTGTGGAGAACAAGGGTCTTCTACTGATATGAGTAGTTCTGGAAATGAAACACAAAAGCAGTCATCGATGTTAAAAGGGTGTTCTGTTACAAAGAATCAAAAAAAGGCGAGACCTGCTTCAGGTGTACATCTTCTAAATAAAGATTTTCAAGAGAACTTGACAGGCAATAATTGTGAATTTTTTCTTCAAAGTTCCGTTATCTCGGATGTTGGAAAGCATGTCTATAAATGGACTGAAAGTAATAATATAATTTGGGGGATTGAAGGTTGTCAACGTTTACCAGCGCAATTAGAGAAGTTCAAGAAGAATAGAGATAAAAGATTAATATACATACTCAATCAAAATTCTATCCACTGGGTAACATTGGTTGCTATCCATGATAATAGGAAGGGAGATATTTTTTTCTATGCAGATTCTTTTGGAGAAGGTATCGAAAAGTGTTCTGTAAGTGCTATTGGTAAATGTAATACCGGTAGTAATGGGGGGAATAAAGCCTCTTCTGTTAAACGGATGTCCTTAGATGAATTTTTAGAAAGAAAAGGATACTCGAAGAATAATATTTACAGTGTATCTTGCAAACAGCAGCATGATGGTCACAATTGTGGAGTATTTGCTTTAGAAAATGCGAAAGCGATTTTGAATGTGATAGATGGTGGAAATTATGATCACGTTAAGGTAAAGGAGAGCTTGAAAAACTTTAAAAAAGATCCAGTATCTTTAAGAGAGGGTTTTGCTAAAAGTTTAAAGGATTTTGCTGAAGGTTTTAAAGAAACTTTAAACTCTGCGTCTACGGTAGCTGAGGAATCAAAGCGAGATGGTAATAAGCCAATAGGTTATTACCAATTGAAAAATTCTCTTATCATTAAAGTTCATGGCGATGACGATGATGCTCTTTTGCGCTTTTTAAGAACAGAAGAAGGGAAAGTTATGTCTAATTTCTTAATTAAGAATAAATATATGAAAGGTATACTAGGTATTATTAATCGATCGGGACATAATTCTCAAAAAGCATTTGAGGAATCATATAATACTTTCTTTGATTTGAAAGGAAAAAAAACAGATAAGCTAGAACATGTATTAAATGTTAAGTTCACTATCGATCATGTATTTTCCATTATGGCTAAGTCAGGAATAAGGGTGAGGAAGTTATTCAATGAATTTCATGATATTGTGTGCAATGAAAGAGGACAACCAACCCTAGAACTACAACTTATCCTCTCTACTGGATTGGATATCTGTGATGTAAAAAATATTATGAGAGGAACAAGAGGAAAGGCTAAAGAAGTATTTTGGGAGTTTTATAATGTATTTTTTTCTCCCGAAGGAAGGCGTAAACCGACACTAGAATGTCTGCAAAAAAGTATTATGAGTATGAAAAACTTGGTCACTATTCTGGGTCTGAGAGGGGTCAACTCTGTGAAATTATTGGGGAATTTGATATGTGAGCTTTTTTATAGTGAAGGAGAACCAAAACCGAAACTGAAACATATGTTAGATGCTAATTGCACTATGGAAAATATATCTTGCATTTTAAGTGGGTCAGGAGTAAAGCTTCTAGAAGCATTCAATGATTTGCATGATGTTTGGTTTGATGAGAAAGGGGAAAAAAAAACAAAGTTGCAGAAAATATTAGATTATGGATTTAGTTGGAAGAATATCTCTTCTGTTTTGAATAAATCAGGAATAAATGCTCCAAAAGTGTTTGTGGGATTTTATAGTGTATTTTTTGATAGTTTGGGAGGTAAATCAAAAAAGTTAAATCTCATGTCAGATTATGGATTGACTGACTCTCATGTCATATCCATGGTAAATAAATCAAAATTAAACGCTTTCAGAACAGTCAACTCATTTTATGAAGTATTGTTTTGTGAAAATGAAGAAAAAACAAAAGAGTTCGATGATTACTTAGGATACGGTTTTACTCTATGTGGCATATTCAACGTTATATCTGTGGCATCAGCAGAGATTTCAACTGTATTTAAGGATTTTCATGAGGCTTTGACTTCTATAGCAAATCAAAAAAGCAAGATATCCCGTATATTGGAAAGATGTAATGGTGCCTCGAGAGTATCCAGCTTAATGATTGGAGCGGGGAAAAAGGCTCCGGGTGCATTCAATAGTTTATATGATGCTTTGTTTGATAATAAAGGAGAGCCATCATCAGAACTAAAGTATATGATCGAATCTGGATTGTCTTTGGATTTTGTACTCAGCATCCTAAGTGGATCAGGAGCAAATGCTCCAGAAATATTCATAAAATTCCATAGAGTTTTGTTTGAAGCGGGGACAAAGCATATAGTAAGTAGTGATGTATGTTTGTCTAGTATAGCCAACATTTTGCATGGAGTGGGATCAAAGGCTCCAGATGCATTCAGGGATTTGTATGGTGTTTTGTTTAATCCGAATGGAACAAAAACAGATAAGCTAAACCATATGATAAATGGCGGGATATACTTTTCTAGTATATCCAGCATTTTGAGTGGATCAGGATCAAAGGCTCCAGATGCATTCAGGGATTTGTATGGTGTTTTGTTTAATCCGAATGGAACAAAAACAGATAAGCTAGTTCGTCTCTTAGGTTGCAGGGTGAGCTTTTTTAGCATAGCCAACGTTTTGAGTGGATCGGGAGCAGGTGTTCTCGGTGCATTCAATAATTTGTATTATGCTTTATTTGATGATGAAGGAAATATCACACATATTCAATCGAGTATTAAAGATAGCGGTCTAAGCTTATCTGAGGTGTTTAACCTCCTAACTGGAGCAAAAAAATTGGCTGGAGATGAATTAGAGAGGTTACATAATAGTTTATTTCGTAATCAAGCCAAAGAAATAAAGAATATATTAAATAAGGGTATAGATTTTGCCAATGTGTCCAGTATTTTAAATGGATCAGGAGCAAAGACTACAAATGCATTCCAGAGTTTGTATGTTGTTTTGTTTAAGTCGGATGGAGAGCCAACAAATGAGCTAAGTCATATACTAGGTAGCAGTATAGATTTTTCTAGTGTATCCGGTATTTTAAGTGGATCAGGAAAAAATGCTGCGGATGCATTCAAGAATTTGCATGGTGTTTTGTTTAAGTCAAATGGAGAGCCAACAAATGAGCTAAGTCATATACTAGGTAGCGGTATAGGTTTTTCTAGTATATCCAGTATTTTAAGTAAATCAGGAGCAAAGGCTGCGGATGCATTCAAGAGATTGCATGGTGTTTTGTTTAAGTCAAATGGAGAGCCAACAAATGAGCTAAGTCATATACTAGATAGCGGTATAGATCTTTCTAGTGTGTCCAGTATTTTAAGTGGATCAGGAGCAAAGGCTACAGATGCATTCCAGAGTTTGTATAATGTTTTGTTTAAGCTGGATGGAGAGAAAACAAATGAGCTAAGTCATATACTAGGTAGCGGTATAGGTTTTTCTAGTGTGTCCAGTATTTTAAGTGGATTAGGAACAAATGCTGCGGATGCATTCAAGAGATTGCATGGTGTTTTGTTTAAGTCGGATGGAGAGCCAACAAATGAGCTAAGTCATATACTAGATAGCGGTATAGATTTTTCTAGTGTGTCCAGTATTTTAAGTGGATCAGGAAAAAATGCTACGTGTGCATTCAAGAGATTGCATGGTGTTTTGTTTAAGTCGGATGGAGAGCCAACAGATGAGCTAAGTCGTATGCTAGGTAGCGGTGTAGATTTTGCCAGCATTTCCAATATGCTATATAGGACGGGAGAGATGGTTAAGGAAACATTCGATCAGCTCTACTTTACTTTCTTTGGTTCGGAAGGAAAAGGAATAGATAAGCTAAGTCTTATGTTAGGTAAAGGTATAGATTTTGCGAGCATTTCGAATATTCTAAGTAGGTCAGCAAAAGATTCTCCAGAAGGATTTAGTAGGTTGTATGATGCTCTGTTTTCTTTGGATAGAAGTCAACGATGCAAGATAGATTATATAGTAAAAAGAAAAGTAAGTTTTTCTAGCATTTCTGATATTTTAAGCAGGGCAGGAGTAGGGGCTGCAAAAGCATTCAATAGCTTGTATAATGCTTTGTTTGATTTGGACCACAATCAACGATGCAAGCTGGATTATATATCACGAAGCAGGGTTGATTTTTCTAGCATATCTACTATTTTAAGAAGGGCAGGAGTAGAGGCTCCAAGAGCATTCAATAGCTTGTATAATGCTTTGTTTACTTCCGACGGAAGAGAAACAGATAAGCTAGCGAATATATTAAGTAGAGGGATGACTTTTTCTAGCATGTCTTGTATTTTACAAGGGGCGAGAGCAAAGGCTGCGGATGCATTCAATAAGTTATGTGATGTTATGCTTGATTCGAGCGGAAATCAAAAAAGCAGGCTAGATTGTATATTAAATAGCAGGGTAACTTTTTTTAGCATGTCCAATGTTTTAAGTGGATCAGGAGCAGAGGCTCCAGATGCATTCAAGAATTTGTATGATGTTTTGTTTGATGGCTCGGGAAAAGAAAAACCAGAGTTAGAGCTTATATTAAACAAAGGTATAGGTTTTGCCAGCCTTTCCAATATTATAAGTAGGTCAGGAGCAAAGGCTCCAGATGCATTCAAGAATTTGTATAAGATTTTCCTTGATGGCTCGGAAAAAGGAAGATCAGAGGTAGATCGTATATTAAACAAGGGTATAAATTTTGCCAATGTGTCCAGTATTTTAGGTGGATCAGGAGCAAAGGCTCCAGATGCATTCAAGAATTTGTGTGATGTTTTGTTTGATTTGGACCACAATCAACAATGCAAGCTAGATTATATATTACGAAGCAGGGTTAATTTTGCTAGCATATCTGGTATCTTAAGTGGATCAGGAGCAAAGGCTCCAGATGCATTCAAGAATTTGTATGGTGTTTTGTTTAAGTCGGATGGACGGGAAACAGATGAGCTAAGTCATATAATAGATATAGGTATAGATTTTGCCAGTGTGTCTAATATTTTAAATCAATCAGGAGCAAAGGCTGCGGATGCATTCGAGAATTTGCATGGTGTTTTGTTTAAGTCGGATGGAGAGCCAACAAATGAGCTAAGTCATATACTAGGTAGCAGTATAAGTTTTACCAGTTTGTCCAGTATTTTAAGTAAATCAGGAGCAAAGGCTGCGGATGCATTCAAGGAATTGCATGGTGTTTTGTTTAAGCCGGATGGAGGGGAAACAGATCAGCTAATGCGTATAATAGACAGCGGTATAAGTTTTGCCCGTTTGTCCAGTGTTTTAAGTGGATCAGGAGCAAAGTCTGCAGAAACATTCAAGAATTTTTATGATGTTTTGTTTGATTCGAATGGAAATCAAAATTATGTATTTGATGGAGAGTTAAATGTAACTCATTTTTTCAATATTTTAGCCTGTTCTGGAGCAAAGGCTCCAGAGGCATTCAAGAATTTTTATGATGATTTTTATGATAATGAAGTGGACCTAGAAACGGATTTAGAATGTATGTTAGACAAACAAATGGATATGGATGATATATCCAATATCTTATATGGAGCAGGATTGAATGCTAAAAGTTGTTTTAAGAACTTGCGTTATGCTCTTTTTGATAGTAGTGGAGATGAGGTGCAAGATCTGTGCGATATGTTAAATAAAGGAATAATGATATCTGATCTATCCAATATGTTAAGTAAAGCAGAAACAAGGGCTCCAGAATCATTCAAGAAGTTCCATAATGCTTTGTTTGATGATAAAAGAAATCCAAGACGAGAGCTAGGCGATATTGTGGCTAAGAAGTTAAGTCTTGAGGCTATATTCAACATTTTAGGTAGAGAAGGAGAAGTTTCTCCAGATGCATTCAGGAAATTGCACGGTGTTTTGTTTAAGCCGGATGGAGAGCAAACAGATGAGCTAAATCGTATAATATCTAGCGGTATAGATTTTGCCAGTTTGTCCAGTATTTTAAGTGGATCAGGAGCAAAGGCTGAAAAGGCATTTAAAGATTTTCATGATGCTTTATTTTATGAGGAAGGAGGTAAAAAACCAAACCTACAACGTATATTAAATGAAAAAATGAACCTTGCTGGAATATCTCGTGTCTTATATGGAGCAGGAGTGGAAGCTAAAGAGCGTTTTAATCGGTTATGTGGTTTTTGGTTTGATTCTGAGGAAGAAGAAGTGAACGATGTTTATATAGCTTTTATCTTTAATCTTAAGGTGCTCAGAAACAATTCAGTGTTTGATATTCCTGGAAATATTGCTCAAATCTGTGCATGCTTATCAATATGGCCATCAGAGGTGCTAAAGGGTAAGAATGTTCAATCCCTTGCTGGTAAGTTTATAAAAAATGTAAAAAAAATCTCCGCGCAGTTTAAGTTTCAGGATATTGCTCCTATCTATAATGCGATAGCAAGATTATATGAAAGTAACCAAACGTCAACTAGTTCTTCTAATACTAATTTTGATAGTAATGTTTGCAATAATTGTGTTTCTGATCTTGCAGCTTGTGCTATTACCCTCGCTCCTGTACAACATAATATAAGATATATTATGAATATGGTCTTTAGCTTATCTAGATTAGCTCGTGCAGGTTTAGTGATAGATGAAGATCTATCATGTGAGTTAATTCATTCTTTAACAAAGAAGTTTGTTAGTTATCGATTAGATAGTAGCTATTCCGATAAAAATCACTTACATGTTTATCCTCTTGTTAATTCTTTCTCTACACTTGTTTGTCTCATTTATCAAAGCAAGAGAAGAGATACTATTATTAGTAGGGAGCTTGCTCAAGGTATGCTAGAAACAGTTTCTAATTTAAATAGTGTTCAGAAGAATATGGAATCTTCTATTAATATGTTGTCCACATTAAATAAATTATCTGAACTGATGAAAAACAAAGTAGAAGCAAAATTCTTCCAAAGGGCTATTGGTAGTGTATTATACAATCTACAATTTATTAATGAACATCAAAATGATGATTTAGGGGAAAAAGCTCCTTCCTTAGTTAATAAGTTGTCAGATAAATTAAAAAAGTTACTATGTTCAGATTTGTACCGTGACCATCTTACAGATGAACTAAGAGAAGATCTAACCGCGGGATTCTCCCCGAATACAAGGGTGGAAATTCATTCGCAGTGCACGAAAGAAAAATTCCTAATCACTAGTCGTAGTATACTTATTGATGAGGACCAATCAGAAAAATATACGTTAAAACAAATTAAGGAACAAGGCGAAATTAAGTACAAGGCAGGTGTTGAAGATCAAATTCAGTATAGTTGGCGTGCACTTGGCTTAAATTATGACTTTAATGTAGAGAAAAATGATTCTGATATTATACTTGCAAAAGTTGCCTGCTTAGAAGAAGAAATGGCTTATGGGTTGTTTTTGAATACTAAAAAAAGCATATCTCCTAAAGCTTTCTTGGGAACGGGTAATAGGGAAATGAACGAGTGTGTTCTGGAACGTTATTCACAAATATCTCCAAATTCAGAGAAAGAAAGAAACTGGGCAAGTTACTTAAATCATGCATCGATAGGTACCAGTAATGTCATTGGGACTTTAAATAAGCTTCGAGGACATGCCTGTCTCATCTTGAGTACAAGTAGAGAAATTTTGCCTGGTCATCAACTACTTTTTAATTATAAGCAAGATCGTTCTCGTAGATTAGATTCTATTCCTATCTACCTGCATTACACTGATAATTACAAGTCACCTTCACAACGTTATAATAGCGCGAAAGATTTTTATTATGATTATGTTTTCTCTTTAGAGAGAGAGATCGCTAGAGTTTTAGGATATCGCGGGCAAAAGTATTTTGTGGTGACTAAATTATTCAAACAAATATACGATAAGGGTCTTTCACAGGTAGATTATGAGTCAGACAGTACAACAGTATTGTCAGAAGTATCGAATATTCCAATCTATGCGGTAACTTTGAAAAATGGGAAATGGAATTTTGATAAATATAGCAAACAACAACAGATAGTTCCTTTAATGCTTGCATGTTATTTTGGACAGGAAGATATCATAAAAGTGTTATTGGAAAGAGATGACATTGATGTTACTTATCGTTCATTACATGGTGGGTATAATGCATTGACTTTTACAGTCATCAATAGAAAAACTGATTCAGAAACAAAAAAGAGGATTCTTGTTCGCTTGATTAATAAGATAAATACAATAGGTGAGGTGTATGACAATAAAAAGCAGGCAAAGGTGTTCTTATCTGAGGTGCTATGTTCTACCGATTCCCTCTGTAACAGCCTATTTGATCACCTGATGAGAGAGGGTGAGTATTTATTGTATCAAGAATTTTACAAAAAACTTTCTCAACAATCGAAGAGAGAAGTTGCGAGAAAGTTTATAAGTGAAAGAGGAATGTTCAATGTTGTATTTAGCTTGGGTGGTTCGGAATATATTAAAATAGTAAACCTTTTGCTAAAAAAAGTTTCAGAAAAAATGATAAAAGAATGTTTAGAAGGTTATGAAGAAAGAGATGTTGATTATAATGAGATACTTATAGGCTTACTATCTAATAACAGAAATATGAGGTTGAGTAACTTCAACAAGCTTACAAGTCTTAGTGAACCTATAAAGCGGAAGATACTTAGTTTTTTAACATTAGAGGAGCCACTTCTGGGGAGAGACGTTACTAATGCAGGAAGAGAGGAGTCATCTCAGGAGGTAGCCGGTCCTGATGCAGCAGTAGAGGAGCCACCTCTGGGGAGAGACGTTACTAATGCAGGAAGAGAGGAGTCATCTCAGGAGGTAGCCGGTCCTGATGCAGTAGGAGGGGGGCGGCCTCAGAAGAGAGCCCGTCTTAGTCAGGAAGGAGGAGCAGAGTTATTAGTTCATCTAGTTAATGTGGAGGAAGATGTTAATAAATACTATAGAGTGTCAAGCAAATGTGGAGGTAAAATTTTTAAATCTTTAGTATCTCAAAGAAATGCAGGTTATGTGGGTTTCGATATATCATTTGTAAGAAAAACAATGGATGCTATAAGATCGAATAACTCTAGGATAATTGCTGATAATAAAAAAAAGTTATTAAGTTGCATTTTATGGGATGTATTAAGATTGGCTCTTACACCCGTACTTGCAGAAGTGTTTGATTTAGCTTTAGAGCTCCATTGTGATGTAAAAGAGATCCTTAGTGCTTTCTCATATCATTCTATTAGATGTGCTATCTATTCTGAGGAGAATGATTGTGTAAAGTTTATATTAGACAAAGTAGGTCAAGATCTTGATAGAGAGAAGATGAAGGATGCTATCTTATATGCTACACTTTTGGCTGTGCGTGGTGGTGGTTTAAACATTCTATTGTCTCTACTGGATAATGTGAAAGCAGAAGAAAAAATGTATTTTTTCAGTGAAATCATAAAAACTACTACTTACTTGCATGGTCTAATTTATGAATATGAAGAATTAGATAGCACAAAAGTTTTTTGTCATTTTGCTAATATTATCACTTGTGATGATAGGGAGACTATATTTAAATCTGTCAATGCTTCTTATGAAGCAAATTTAGAGCTTTTGAAGAAGAAGCTGGTAGGATCTCCTGTGAAAGACAGCGCTTCTATTGTTATAGAGGAGCCATCTCAGGAGGTAGCCGGTCCTGATGCAGCAGTAGAGGAGCCACCTCTGGGGAGAGACGTTACTAATGCAGGAAGAGAGGAGTCATCTCAGGAGGTAGCCGGTCCTGATGCAGCAGTAGAGGAGCCACCTCTGGGGAGAGACGTTACTAATGCAGGAAGAGAGGAGTCATCTCAGGAGGTAGCCGGTCCTGATGCAGTAGGAGGGGGGCGGCCTCAGAAGAGAGCCCGTCCTGATGCAGCAGGAGGGGGGCGGCCTCAGAAGAGAGCCCGTCCTGATGCAGCAGGAGGGGGGCGGCCTCAGAAGAGAGCCGGTCCTGATGCAGCAGGAGGGGGGCGGCCTCAGAAGAGAGCCCGTCTTAGTCAGGAAGGAGGAGCAGAGTTATTAGTTCATCTAGTTAATGTGGAGGAAGATGTTAATAAATACTATAGAGTGTCAAGCAAATGTGGAGGTAAAATTTTTAAATCTTTAGTATCTCAAAGAAATGCAGGTTATGTGGGTTTCGATATATCATTTGTAAGAAAAACAATGGATGCTATAAGATCGAATAACTCTAGGATAATTGCTGATAATAAAAAAAAGTTATTAAGTTGCATTTTATGGGATGTATTAAGATTGGCTCTTACACCCGTACTTGCAGAAGTGTTTGATTTAGCTTTAGAGCTCCATTGTGATGTAAAAGAGATCCTTAGTGCTTTCTCATATCATTCTATTAGATGTGCTATCTATTCTGAGGAGAATGATTGTGTAAAGTTTATATTAGACAAAGTAGGTCAAGATCTTGATAGAGAGAAGATGAAGGATGCTATCTTATATGCTACACTTTTGGCTGTGCGTGGTGGTGGTTTAAACATTCTATTGTCTCTACTGGATAATGTGAAAGCAGAAGAAAAAATGTATTTTTTCAGTGAAATCATAAAAACTACTACTTACTTGCATGGTCTAATTTATGAATATGAAGAATTAGATAGCACAAAAGTTTTTTGTCATTTTGCTAATATTATCACTTGTGATGATAGGGAGACTATATTTAAATCTGTCAATGCTTCTTATGAAGCAAATTTAGAGCTTTTGAAGAAGAAGCTGGTAGGATCTCCTGTGAAAGACAGCGCTTCTATTGTTATAGAGGAGTCATCTCAGGAGGTAGCCGGTCCTGATGCAGCAGTAGAGGAGCCACCTCTGGGGAGAGACGTTACTAATGCAGGAAGAGAGGAGTCATCTCAGGAGGTAGCCGGTCCTGATGCAGTAGGAGGGGGGCGGCCTCAGAAGAGAGCCCGTCTTAGTCAGGAAGGAGGAGCAGAGTTATTAGTTCATCTAGTTAATGTGGAGGAAGATGTTAATAAATACTATAGAGTGTCAAGCAAATGTGGAGGTAAAATTTTTAAATCTTTAGTATCTCAAAGAAATGCAGGTTATGTGGGTTTCGATATATCATTTGTAAGAAAAACAATGGATGCTATAAGATCGAATAACTCTAGGATAATTGCTGATAATAAAAAAAAGTTATTAAGTTGCATTTTATGGGATGTATTAAGATTGGCTCTTACACCCGTACTTGCAGAAGTGTTTGATTTAGCTTTAGAGCTCCATTGTGATGTAAAAGAGATCCTTAGTGCTTTCTCATATCATTCTATTAGATGTGCTATCTATTCTGAGGAGAATGATTGTGTAAAGTTTATATTAGACAAAGTAGGTCAAGATCTTGATAGAGAGAAGATGAAGGATGCTATCTTATATGCTACACTTTTGGCTGTGCGTGGTGGTGGTTTAAACATTCTATTGTCTCTACTGGATAATGTGAAAGCAGAAGAAAAAATGTATTTTTTCAGTGAAATCATAAAAACTACTACTTACTTGCATGGTCTAATTTATGAATATGAAGAATTAGATAGCACAAAAGTTTTTTGTCATTTTGCTAATATTATCACTTGTGATGATAGGGAGACTATATTTAAATCTGTCAATGCTTCTTATGAAGCAAATTTAGAGCTTTTGAAGAAGAAGCTGGTAGGATCTCCTGTGAAAGACAGCGCTTCTATTGTTATAGAGGAGCCATCTCAGGAGGTAGCCGGTCCTGATGCAGCAGTAGAGGAGCCACCTCTGGGGAGAGACGTTACTAATGCAGGAAGAGAGGAGTCATCTCAGGAGGTAGCCGGTCCTGATGCAGCAGGAGGGGGGCGGCCTCAGAAGAGAGCCCGTCTTAGTCAGGAAGGAGGAGCAGAGTTATTAGTTCATCTAGTTAATGTGGAGGAAGATGTTAATAAATACTATAGAGTGTCAAGCAAATGTGGAGGTAAAATTTTTAAATCTTTAGTATCTCAAAGAAATGCAGGTTATGTGGGTTTCGATATATCATTTGTAAGAAAAACAATGGATGCTATAAGATCGAATAACTCTAGGATAATTGCTGATAATAAAAAAAAGTTATTAAGTTGCATTTTATGGGATGTATTAAGATTGGCTCTTACACCCGTACTTGCAGAAGTGTTTGATTTAGCTTTAGAGCTCCATTGTGATGTAAAAGAGATCCTTAGTGCTTTCTCATATCATTCTATTAGATGTGCTATCTATTCTGAGGAGAATGATTGTGTAAAGTTTATATTAGACAAAGTAGGTCAAGATCTTGATAGAGAGAAGATGAAGGATGCTATCTTATATGCTACACTTTTGGCTGTGCGTGGTGGTGGTTTAAACATTCTATTGTCTCTACTGGATAATGTGAAAGCAGAAGAAAAAATGTATTTTTTCAGTGAAATCATAAAAACTACTACTTACTTGCATGGTCTAATTTATGAATATGAAGAATTAGATAGCACAAAAGTTTTTTGTCATTTTGCTAATATTATCACTTGTGATGATAGGGAGACTATATTTAAATCTGTCAATGCTTCTTATGAAGCAAATTTAGAGCTTTTGAAGAAGAAGCTGGTAGGATCTCCTGTGAAAGACAGCGCTTCTATTGTTATAGAGGAGCCATCTCAGGAGGTAGCCGGTCCTGATGCAGCAGTAGAGGAGCCACCTCTGGGGAGAGACGTTACTAATGCAGGAAGAGAGGAGCCATCTCATACACCCGTACTTGAAGAAATGTTTGATTTAGCTTTAGAGCCCAATCGTGATGTAGAAGAGGTTCTTAGTGCTTTCTCATATCTATCTATTAGACGTGCTATCTATTCTAAGAAGAATGATTGTGTAAAGTTGATATTAGACAAAGTAGGTCAAGATTTTGATAGAGAGAAGATGAGGGATGCTATCTCATGTGCTACACTTTTGGCTGTGCATGGTGGTGGTTTAAACATTCTATTGTCTCTACTGGATAATGTGAAAGCAGAAGAAAAAATGTATTTTTTCAGTGAAATCATAAAAACTACTACTTACTTGCATGGTCTAATTTATAAACGTGAAGAATTAGATAGCACAAAAGTTTTTTGTCATTTTGCTAATATTATCACTTGTGATGATAGGGAAACTATATTTAAATCTGTCAATGCTTCTTATGAAGCAAATTTAGAGCTTTTGAAGAAGAAGCTGGTAAGATCTCCTGTGAAAGACAGCGCTTCTATTGTTATAGAGGAGCCATCTCAGGAGGTAGCCGGTCCTGATGCAGCAGTAGAGGAGCCACCTCTGGGGAGGGACGTTACTAATGCAGGAAGAGAGGAGCCATCTCAGGAGGTAGCCGGTCCTGATGCAGCAGTAGAGGAGCCACCTCTGGGGAGAGACGTTACTAATGCAGGAAGAGAGGAGCCATCTCAGGAGGTAGCCGGTCCTGATGCAGCAGTAGAGGAGCCACCTCTGGGGAGAGACGTTACTAATGCAGGAAGAGAGGAGCCATCTCAGGAGGTAGCCGGTCCTGATGCAGCAGTAGAGGGGCTGCCTCGGGGGGGAGAAGCACAACTACGTGAGTATTCTCCTTGTGAACAAAGATTGAGAAGGTTACAGCCTTTATTGACACATTCTTTTCCTACAACAAGAGCTCTAAATGGTTTATCACTTGAACAGATAAGAATAAGAGAGAATGATGTTGGGATCTAAGAATACCGAAAATAATGTGGAGTAGCTTGCGCATTACAGCACTAACAAAAGATCTTTGTGCAATTTGTATGTTAAGTAATAGTTAAAGAATAAAAGTCCTGAGAAAGCTATTCTTTTATTAGAAATAGTTGCAAGATATACAAGATCTTTTTATAATTTGCGTATTAAGTTAATCATAAAGCAGTAAGTTGCTCTATAGACTTGAATAATATGCTTAATATAGGAGGGTGTAGTACACAAGGTAGGTTCAGAGAAGAGCAAACTAAGTGCGAAAGCTGCACAACAGATGAGGGTAGGTCCCTCAGAGTAGGTTTACAAGAACAGGCTTCAAACAGCCATAAGCTGCTTTGGTAAAGAGCCAAGGTAGTGGGCGTTATGGGAAAGGCGCAGTTATGTGTCATGTTTGAAATAGAGAGATGAACGTAAGTGAACCATTGATAAAGTGTCGAAACCTATAACTGATGACGTCAAAACCAGGGGCTTATAACTCAACTGGGATAAATCTACCGGGAGCTTGTTTACTGGGCAGGTGGCGTCCGGCATAAAGGTGGCATGAATCTATTTTAGGCTATTGTGTAGAACTACGGGAACCTGTCGTTTCGATGATAAGGGAGAAGTCCAAGGAGCTGATCTCTGAGGATGAGAGTACTGATGCGGAAAACAGGGGCGGATCAGCTCGTAGTAGTGAGGAAGTTTCTGTAATGGAAATGGAGCGAAGGAGCTGGGTTATTTAGTTTTAGTTATCTATCAACCGAAAGGGAGGAGTTAATGAATAAAACAAAGTCTTTTGATATACCAAAGCAACTTATTTGGAGAGCTTATAAACAAGTATCGAAAAATAGAGGTGCTGCAGGTGTAGATGAGGTTTCGATAACAAAGTTTGAGGAAAATCTAAAAGATAATCTATACAAACTATGGAATCGGATGTCATCCGGAAGTTATTTTTCAGAGCCTGTAAAAGCTGTAGCAATACCGAAAGATACGGGGGGAGGACAAAGAATTTTATGTGTTCCTTCAGTATCAGATAGGATAGCGCAAACAGCAGCAACAATGTATCTCGAACCGTTAGTGGAGCCAAAATTCCATGAAGATTCATATGGTTATAGACCTAATAAATCAGCATTAGATGCGGTAGACACAGCGCGTAAGAGATGCTGGAGGTACGATTGGGTGATAGACCTTGACATATCAGGGTTCTTCGACCATCTGAATGGCGTTGTTGCATAGCACTGATAGGCATGTAAATTACAGTGAATTTACGCAGCTAATTTAAATTTAGCCATACCTATATCAGTAAATTTGTTCAATAAGTAGCACTTAATTAACAGCTCTTTTTCACGATTTACCTCTGATTTATTTTTTAAGCCAAACCCAAATATTTGCTTCAACCTATGGAAAAAGACTTCAATATAAGACCGTGCTCCATACTTAACTTTTTTCTTCCATTCATTAATACCATCTTCATAGTTCTCATATGACCTAATTCTACTAATATGCTTGTTTCTTTCTGATAAGTAGTCAGCTAAACAAATTTTAGTATCCTTCCTAGGGCGAATAATAGGCACAATATTGTATTTTCTGCATTCTTTATACACACTTTTTATATCATAAGCCGCATCTGCTCGAATAGAACAAATGTTATATTTATCACTGACTTCTTCTAACATATCGCAGACCGGCAAATAGTCTACAGCAACACCACTAGTGTAGTTCATGCTTATTGCTTTCTTATCATTTATGTTTAAAACAACATGTAATTTTCTTACTTGACCATAACCACTGTATTTTTTTCGAATATTAAGCTTACTATGCCCACCGTTATTAAGGTTTGGTTAAAGCAGGAGTTTGTGTTGATATTGTTGCAAAAACAATAGGTCTGTCTGCTGATGAATTTGTTGAAGAAAAAGTTGGCTCTATCCACTACCAAATAGGAAAGAAGATAAAAGAGTGGAGGCTAGTGAGAGAGTATACTCAAAAAGATTTAGGAGAGAAAATGAATACAACACGTGACGAAATAAGCAACTATGAACAAGGAAGGACAGCTGTTCCACTTGATAAAGTATATGAAATGGCAGAAGTATTATCGATTAATATTGCAGATCTACTCATAGAGGAAGATGAGGGTAGTAGAGTGGAAAATGAGCTACCTGATTTGATTAAAGAATACAAAGGGATTGAGAGCCAAGAACTACGTAATGCATTAATAAAATCTTTGTTTGAAGGGATACGGATTTGTGAGGAGAAGGTGAAAGAAGTAGAAAGGATCAAAGTTGCAAAGGATTTAGTAAAAGGGGGAATTCCTATTGATATTATTTTGCAAATAGTTGGTTTATCTGCTGATCAAAAAGATTGTTTTTTTTATTGAGATATATGTTTGTTTCTGTAAGTGATGTTAGTTCTATAAGCTACAAAATAGGGCAAAAAATAGAAGATTGTAGATTAATGCAAAGATGTACTCAAGCGGAGTTGGCAAGTAAAATCAGATTAGCATATCAAGAAGTAAACAATTATGAAAATGGCTATAGCGCTATTCCAGTTAAAGTATTATATACGATTGCAAGAGTATTATCAGCTGATGTTAAAGATCTACTACCTGAATCAGTAGTAGTAAGAGAGCATGAAGATGAAGACGAAGAAATACTCTATCTAGCAAAAATGTACGAGAATCAAAAGTTAGGCAAAATAGTACCTTCATTAGTCAGGTTTGTGCATATTAGTGAGAAAATCAATCAAGAGGAGGCAAGATTAGAGGTAGCAAAAAATCTAGTTAAAGAAGGAGTTTCAGTTGACATAATTTCCCAAGCAACCGGCTTATCTATTTACGAGTATGATAATACAGAGAGAGAAATCTGCACTGACTCTATATATTACAGAGTAGGACAAAGAATAAGAGAATGGAGATTAATAAGAAGATACACTCAAAAAGATTTGGCGAATAAAGTTGGTGTAACACTCAAGGAAATACACGAATATGAAAGAGGGTATACTGCTATAACATTTGATAAATTATATGAAATAGCGGATGCATTATCAGTAAATATTAAAGTTTTGCTACCTGAAACGAGAGAAAGTAAAAAGATATTGAGTTTGATAAAAGCTCTGTTGCCTAAAATAACAAAATGTGAAAATGAGGATAGCAAAAAGTTATTGAGTTTAATGGATGAGTACAGAGAAGATGAGAATCAAGAATCATTAGATGCGTTAGTCAAATCTCTATCTGAAGATATGAAAAGCGGCAAGGAAAAAGTTAAAAAAGCAGAGAAAATAAAGATTGCAAAAGATCTAGTTAAGGCAGGTATTGCTATTGATATTATTGTGCGAGCAAGTGGCCTAACTGCTGATGAGTGTGAAAATTGAATTGTGTTAAAGACGGTACTGAGAAATATTATATTAAGATATAAGTAAAGATAGTTATATATTTAATACTTCTATACAGAATTTTTCTATCACTTTCTGATTGTCCTCTACCATTGCCTTTGCCTCTTGCTGAAGAGATTTGATATTTTTTGACGTAATATTATCCATGTCAGGTGATGCTATTTTTAATTGCGATTGTATACGTATATATTTATCAGCTATAACTTGATTAAGTTGATAGTTTACTGCATCTAAACTTGAAGCAAACATCACATTCAGTAGTGGCTTGATCCAGCCTATTTTTCCCAATCTCTTTGAATTGGCATACTCTATGCTTCTGTCTGTTCTTCCAGTACCTATTGATAACAGTAGAATATCATCATTTGGAAATAACCTCTTGCCACTTGCATATGCACAAGCCGCTGGATTATTGGCAAACACCCCTCCATCCACTAATACCATTTCCTTGTGGTTGACTTTAAGATATTTAGGTGTAAAGTAAGTAGGTGCAGCCGTTGCAGCTCTGAGTGCATCTTTCAGCTTAATATTACCTTCTTTCCAGCTTTTGAAGAAAAATGGGCAATTATTCTGAATGTCGTAACTGGTAAGTAGTAGATTACTTGAAACATCAGCAACAGTAATTTCTCCAAAGTATTTGTCGAGAATGAATTCTATGTTTTTATATGAGTATTGAGCGCCATTTAGCCAAGAAGCGATTGATCTTCTCCAGAATGATGACTTGAAAATATATGCTCCGTACTCTTGGTAAAGTTCAACAAAATCATTGGCAGAGTATTGAGGATTTCCCTGTTCATCTTTTTTACACAATCCTGCTACAACAATTCCACCGGTTGAAGTACCTGCTATAAGATCAAAGATTTCAGCTACCCTCTTTCTTGTTCTTTTTTCTATTTCTGCTAGAATAATGGCAGGTATTATCCCTCTAATGCCACCTCCATCAACGGATAAAATATATTTAATCATTGTGAATTTGGGTAAAGGTATTAAGATTTAATTTTTCCGCTTAGAACGTGTAATTTAAACTCATCCAATTCCTCAGAAAGATTTTTTACCCTTTCCTCAAGTACTAACACTTTTTCCATTAAACCATATTCAATAAGTTTATCGTGAAATTGTACCCTTGAGTCTAGCTTGGATAACCACCATATAAATGCTACTGTTTGTATTAATAACGTGATAATTACTGTAATTGGGATTTTTTGATTTTGCATGTTTCTCCTAACTGTGTAATCTTTCAACTACTTCTTGTTTCCGGTTACGAAATATTACTGCTCAGATTCATGTTCTTTTTCAGCATTATAGAGCAAGTGTATAATTTCATCGTATGGTTTATCTTTATTGTGCCGTGATCTTAGCACAGCTACATCTCTTGGGTTTTTTCCATCTATATCTCTAATATTAGGATTTGCGCCTTTCTCCAATAAAAACTTAATAACTTCTAGGTGTCCTTCACCTGCAGCGTGATGTAAAGCTATTCTTTTAGATGCATTTCTATCAAGTGCGTTTATATTTACTTTTTCCTCTTCTATTAAAAATCTGATAATGTCTAAACATCCTTTTCTTGCTGCACAATGTAACGTTGTTCCACTCAAGTTTGGAGCCATATCCTTTACTAAAAGTTTTATTATTCCTAAGTTGCAATTATAGCTCTTTTTTCAATAATCCGAACAGACCGTAATATGCTACTGGCCTGCTATAGCCATAAACACATATCTTATCGCATTCGGACTATTATAAGAAAGGCTATACTAGTAGCCACTTGTAATGTTTTGTTATAATTATCTGTAGCTTTAGATTTTTGATAGCAATAAGTAATAACAACGCATACTATTAATAGTATGAACCATACGAAATGTAGTTTATCTCTTTCATTATACTTTATTTTTTTCATATTTTGTACACAGTTTCTTAATATTAAATAGATCATTACTCATTTTTTTCTTAACATTACTTACTCAAAGATGCTGACAACATAGTAAGGTAACCCGAGCTATTTAAAGTATGCTCCGCTCTATTAATTATCCATTCACCATCTAACGCTTGATTAAAACCTAGAAGATTAAGTTTAGCTTCTGCAAATAACTCTGGATTACCAGGCATAGTTATATCTAAAGTTTCATTGTTACGCTTCAATTGTTTCAACTTGGCATTTGCTGCACTCAGCGCTGACTCTGCATTAGAGTAAAGTTCCAGCATAATATAACTTGGCTCGCTACTACCAACTGTTTCTTTAATAGTTTCGCCCTTTTCATAGCTGTGCCATTTTGCTACTACTGAATTATACTTATCACGTATGGTAAAATGCACTTTCCAATTAATTGTGTCTTGAGGTCTAATAGTCGTTGTTCCTAAAGCTTTTCCTGTGGCTGATTTTGCCATATTCTTTGAAATAAACAATATATACCCACCAGCTAATTTGGCCATTGCTTCGCGTTCTGTCGCTATTTTAGTTAACAAGCTGATATCACTTTCATCTATTTGGTTGATGTGGGGTATCAATATATCCTTAAATTCCTCAGCAACTTTATGTCCATATCCATGTTTTTGAGCTATTTCTTTCACTAAGTTTTCTATGGTAATTTGGTGCCATTCTTTTGATACTTTTGCCTTTAAAGATATTCTTAAATTTGTTGCATGAGCTTTTATTAGTAGGGTCTTAGGTGGGCCTTGTATCGTAACTTCATTGACTGTATATACACCCATTGGAAAGATTCCCGTTTCCTTATAACCTAGTGCTATGTTCAATTCATTTGGAACTTCTACATTTTCATTGCCATAATCAACACATACCTCTGCGATATCATCTATAGTACCAGATTCATCAGTAAGATACACCGATATTACATGATCTTTTATTCCTTCGATGCTAAATTCAGGTTTCATTTATTCCCACACTTTTAACTTCGATTTTTTCAACTGCTCTTGTATTGTAGGTAACTTGATTTTTAATCCTGCAGGCAAAAAACTTCCATAATCTGCAAGTCCAGGATTTTCTTCCAATACTATTTCTACTGCTCCAGAGCTATGTCCATAGTGTTTAAAGCATATATAATCCAACATTTCATTTTCTTGTGCTATATAATGTACTGTCATACATAACGCCTTAAACTTAAGCTAAATTCAACCTTTTTTGCTAATCCACAGGGAAAATACGACGTTTGCTTTTCTTCTAATCGTGTAATTACAAACTGCCCTAAAACATTACCCGTATTATCCACTAAAGGATAGGATACTTGATTTTCTATTGATTCCTTTAAATTTTTTAGTTGGTTTAAGCCATTAGAGTTATTAAGATAAATGACTCCTTCTAAATCTATATTTTCTACTCCCTGGCCAATATTTTGCAACAATGGAGCTTTGTGAATACACTCTATGGTATTCCAACGATTCTCTTTACTGCACCTTAACCCTGTTGGAGAAATTTTATATGGACCAAGTGAAAACATTAGTAAATAGGTTCTATTGAATCAAATAAAACATCTCGCGATTTTTCTCTTATTCTTTTTATTACTGTATCAGCAAGACTACGTACATCTTGGTTAGGTTCTGCTTTAATACTTATATTAAATGTAAAAGTTTGATTGAAAATTTTTTGTTCACACTTTTCACAGTCTTTTAAAACTTTCTCTGAATTATCTGCTACAGAACCTTTTTCTGTAATCACGCTAGCACTTTCAATATTCGTTCTACTATTCGAAATTCCACTAAAAGCATTATTATTTAATAAAGGATTTCCTTTACTAAAAACATTTCTATTTTCACTAGTTGCACTGCCTATTTTTGCTTCTACTGTTTTCTCTAATGCTTTTATTGGATTATCATTAAACAATTTTCCTATACCAATCCAATTTTCTATAGGTTTTGTAATTGATTTCCAGATACTTGAGAAAAAGTCCTTTACCTTTTGCCAATTAGCGATTACAAGTGCTGCACCAACTGATAGTCCAGCAATAGCAGCTCCTATAGGATTGGTTAGCGTTAAAGCTTTCAGTCCCATGATTACTGCTGGAATTACTCGTGCTGATAACGAAGTTAATACTGGCAAAAGTGTTCCCTGCAAAATAGCATTAAAAGTTAATAGTCCACCTCCAGCCAATGCAAATGCATAACCAAAACCTACCACTGCAATCTTGCCAATAATAAGAGCTGAAATTATGCTCATAACTCCTGTAGTCAAAATTGGACACTTCTCTGCGAACCAAGCTATACCTGTAGATATAGACCTCAAAATCTTACTTATCCAATTTAAAGGAGGTAGCATAACTGACCCTAAGTTCATTCCTAGCTCTGCTATTGTATTTTTAAGTAGCTGCAAGTTATTTGCTGTAGTGCTTGCACGGTTATTAAATTCCTTTTGCATAGATTTGTTATACTTTTCTTTATCAGCCACAAAATCTATTGCTTTTTTATATTCTTCCAAACTCCCAACTATCAATGCAATATCATCTTGATATTCTTGACCAAAGAGATTGAGAAGGATTTGTGAACGTTCCTGTCTATCTACTTTTTCTAAAGTTTCAAAAAAATGAAGTAGAGCGTTTTGCCCGTTTTCAGCAACCTTTTGTGACATTTCCTCTGCAGTGATACCTATCGATTCCAATGCTGCTTTGAACTCTTTTCCTTGCCCTTCAGCAGTTTGAAGTTTAGAAAGCAGAGCATTGACAGCAGTTGCTGCTTTTTCAGGTTGTTTACCTAAACTAATGAAGGCATTTACTAAACTACTTGTCTGATTAATATCTAAACCAAATTGTTTTGCATTACCACCCACTCTAGCAAGTGCTTCAATCATATCGTTTGCCTTAGCTGCAGTATTATCTGATAGGTAATTTATAACATCACCAACTCCTTCCATCTTCTCTACTGCAATTCCATAAATGTTAGCGAGTTTAGCTATGGAATCACCAGCTTGTTCGGCAGACATATCAAATGCTGTGGCCATTTTAGCTACTGTTGTGGTAAATTCAAGTAGCTTACCTTTGTTGATACCAAGCTGTCCACCACTTGCAGCTATTTGTGCTAACTCTGCAGCTGCTAATGGTATTTCACGGGATAATTTCTTCAATTTTTGAGCAAATTCTTCAGCTTCGTTTGTACCAGAAGTAAAGTCTACGACCTTTTTAATATCAGCCATGGCACTTTCAAAGTCAATCGCAACTTTAATTGGAGCTGCAAGTGAAAGACCTAGTCCTATAGTCTCCATTACTTGTGACCTATAATGCGCTTTTTTTGCCAAAGCATTTTGCTGTTTTTGTATTACAGATCCTAATTTACTGTATTTCCCTTTGAGTACTTCAACAGATGAACCAAGTTTAGTTTGATCCCTCACTAAAGATTTAATATCCTTTCCACTTTTCCTTATTTCTTCATTTAATGTGTGAAGTGCATCTCTCTTTTTAATATAAGCCTCTTTTGCCTTTGATGCCGATGCTTTCAATTTTTCGAATTCATTTCTCAGTGCTTTGCTTGGTTCTTTTTTTTCCTTCTTCTCTTTAGCGATTGCTGTAGCTGATTCTTTTGCTTTCTTCTCCGCTTCCTTCCAATTCTTCATGGCTTCAAGAGCATCATGATTTAATTGCTTAAATTTGGAGACTGATTTCATTGACGAATCAAGCTGCTTTATACTATCACCCAACTTAGAAAGCTTTGCTGCACTACCTGTCATTGCACTATTAAAACTGCCATCTAATGTTGCACCGATCTTTATTGAAAGCATTGACATTTTTTTGCCACTCCTTTACTTATTTCTATCCAGGATAAAAATTCATTTACATCCATATTAGTAATCTGCTCAATTCCACTTCCTGAAATAGAACTGAGTAGTAATACATTATACTTTAAGTTCTCTGTTCCAGCGGCGACAAAAAATCTTTTAGTACCTTTTGTATTTCTACATAATCTTTAATACATAAATCTTCAACTACTTCTTTTGGCACAGATGCTAGATTAGCAATTAAAGCTACCTCTTTCAAAGCTTCGCCTTCTATGCGTTCTATAGCAAGTAAATCTCTTACTTTAGGTTCACGCATCGATAACTCTGAGACAGAAATTCCATCAACTGTAATTGGGTTGTTTAGTGTTATAGTGTGCATTATTGCCTCCTTAAAATAAAATTTCGAAATCTTTTCATATGCCTAAAACCGTTTGTAGCAAAGCCATCTGATCCACACCATTTATCTTTCTAATCATATTTTCAGCATCGATTTCTATTAACTCATTACCACCTATAGTAAGTTTATAGTAATGAGCAGCTACAGTACACTTCAGCGTTGCTTTTTCAGCAGGTTTCCAGTTACCAAAATCAAACTCTTTAAAAATGCCTCTTAAATTGATTATTACTGCTTCAATATCATTACTACCACTCCCTTGCATTCCACCTCTGAGTGTCAAAGAAACTGAATTCCCATTTATTAGACCAAATAGCCTAAAGAGTTCTGTATCGTATTCAGAAAAAGTGAAATCTGCTTCAAGCTTTTCCATGCCCATATCAATATTTATTGGAATATCCATACCACCAGCTCTGTACTCTTCGGTTTTTATGGTAAGCTTCGGCAAGGTTATTTCATCTATTTTTCCTGCATAACCACGACCATCTACAAATACGTTAAAATTTCTCAGTATTTTGGGTAACACTTCGCTTTCTCCTAACTTATTACACTATTATTTACAAGATGGGATCTGAATATTATTTGCTCAGCTGGATATGGCGGTGTAAACTCAAAATCAAAAGACACTTTTCCGCTTGCAATATTTGCCGGTGTATTGAGTTCGGGAGTTGCATAACATTTTCCACTGATAATTGCTCCTTGCGCTTTTAAACTTGCAAGGTAAGAATTCACCCCCTCAATCACATCATCTATATAAGTTTTTGTGATATTGCGATCAACTGCCCAGAGATGAGCTCGAAGTAGACTATCATTGATTAAATCTGCAGTCCTTCTCACTGACAGAAAAGCCCATTTTGAGTCATTTGAACATGTTCTATTTCCCCAAAGCCTATAGCCGTTTTGATGAATTATCGTTGTTACTTCATTTTCATTTAAGTGGTTTGCTCTGCAATTTGCATAACCTAAGCTAAAATCAATAGGCCTGCTTGTGCCAACAATACCATTTATCTCTTTATTTGAAGGTGAATGCCAGAAGCCTTGTTCGCTGTCTATTTTAGCTATTAAACCAGCTACAAATGGGCTTGCTGGCAAGGTTCCTTCTTTTCCTTCAATAAATACCTTAACCCAAGGGTCAACTACGTAAACTCTTGAGCTGCGCACACTTTTTCTCCATTTTATTGCTTCTTCATCATTAGTATTTGGTCCATCTGCAACAATAATTGCTCTTAATTTTTCTGCTATGGAAATTAAAGCACTCACTACTGGATTTACTCCATCTATTTCAGGTAACTGATGAGTAAACTGAGGTGCAATTAATATTCTTGGAGCAATATGAACTATGCTTTCACTACTGAGGAATGCCTCTATCCCTTGATACTCTCCAGTCTCTTTATCAACACCGCCAATTATATTTTGGATAGTTTCACTTTCTTTGAGCTTTAAATCGCTGTTTTCACTTTCTTTAACTCGAATAACTACTACTGTTGCACCAATCTGGGAAAATATTCCGTTTGTTGCAGAAGGTAAACTGCCACTCTTTCCAAGTCTTGCTGCTTCTTTTAAGCTTCCTGCAATTAACACTGGTTTATTTAGCGGAAACTTTTGCTCATCAGCTTCAGGTGCAGTACCAATTACACCTATCACTGATGATTTAGCTGTACGTACTGTCTTTGCTCCTGAGGTTACCTCAATAACATTTACTCCGTGTAAAAATTCTTCAGCCATTTCTTTGTATCTTTTGTTTAAAATCGTTTAGTAAGTTCTCTAGCTCATTTTTACTTTTGGCTTCTGCAATTTTCTTCTTGGTAATGTCTTCCAACTCTTCACATTTAATTATTTCTTTTACTGCTTTTTTTGCTTTTTCTTCAATTATTCTTGCCATTTCAATAACTGTAATACCACGGACTTTTGCTAATGGTTCTATAATTTCTGTATCCTTTTTACTTATAGACTCTGGTGCTGCTAGAATGCTTTTTGCGGCTTTTTCTTGTATTTGATACGATTTAGCTTTTTGGTGAGAATTTCCAGCGTATTCGTTAGTATAGTTATTAAAATAAAAACGAAGTGCAGAAAGTTTCGCATTTTCCAATAATTCCAGCTCAATATCTTCCTTATTCCTTTCAACAATTTTCTCTCCTTCTGTTAAACAATAACTTTTTTGCCAGTCAAAATTCTTTGGTGCTTCATACCAATCATTTCCAGTTGGCTTGTTTTCAAGTGTTGTTGTTTCAATCTGCTTGTGGTTTTCAAAACGTATATAAATAGTCACAAATTCCTCCTCATTGCCATATTTGATCAGTTCGTTCTAACCCTGGACATTGCCAACCCCTGAGCGTCCTTTCCACATCTACCTCAAGCCCTGTGGTGAGAAAATTGCTACGTATGTTATAAATCCCCCACTGAATAAATTGACCATAGTTGTGTACATAATTTGATGCAAGCATACCTTGACTAACTTGTGTTCTGGAATACAGATAAGATGATGTGTAAAGTAATATTGCAACTGTTTTTCCTGCTGGAATCTCCACATTACCAGATCCGGCTAACTTGCTATCAGAACTCATGTATTGGTAAACATTTTTCCATACTATTTTTGAAATACTTGATTTATTAGAATTAGTGTTATCAGGAATTCCCACAAATAATCCTGCTCCCCCATACTCCGTACTCGAATACGATGATCCAACAAATTCCATTGTCTTATTTATGTTCACATTGGTTGTATTTTTTACAAATACTACTCCAAGTGCAGCATACGGGTAATAGTATATCTCATCATAACTACCCGAAAAACTTTTTGTGCATAACTCTCCGTAAATAAATGTTCCTTTACTTCCCTCTATAAAACTTAGTTGTCTTGGCCGATAAAAACTAACGTAATCTGTATTGTACGTATGGCTACCTGCTAGTAGTTGTAACATATAGTCAGTTTTTGTTATATCACTACTCCACTTTCCAAGCTCTGTCGTAAAAGTTCCGTGGCCAAAATAATTATTTTTTCTGCCAAGTACACCAAATAAGAAAGGTAATGACCCTGGTTCAACCATGTTGCGCTTTCTTATTTCATTTATAAGAGACGCTTTTAACTGTTCATCCCGAGTTTTTACCTCATTCAGGATGTTTTCAATTCGAGTTTCTATTTCCCTAATAATTGATGAGCCACTTGGCACATCATTAACAGTACGGAAGTTATTCACTAAACCTTTAAGACCATCTTTATGACTGTTACTAATGCTATTTATTGCTGCAATATTGGCATTCTTTCTCGTATCAAGTAGCGATAAATTTGTTGTTCCTTTTTCATCAATTCTCTTTAATAACTGCTTCTCTGATTCAGAGATCACTGCTAAAGAACTAGCTTTTTTATTATCCAGATCAGTTAAGTGTTTTTTTGCACTATCAAGAAGTTCTTTTAGCTTACCATCAGTCATCTGTACAATTTCAGAAACTGCACTTTTGTCGACTATTGATTCCAACGCTTTAGCAAGATATGCTAATTGATCTGGAGTACTGTTTTCTGCTAAATCCTTAAGTCTTTTTTGTAGTGCATCAATTATTCCTTTTACTTCAGTCATCTGCACAACGTTGGAAATAGCTTTTTTATCTGCTATCAATTCCAGCGATTTTGCAAGATATGCCAGTTGATCAGGTGTGCTATTTGCTGCTAAATCCTTTATCCTTTGATGTAACGCTTCTATTGCTTCTTTCATTCCCAAAAATTCAAAAAAGTTTCAAATCTAAATCGTTTAAAATTATTTTTTAGTTCATCTTCTCTTTCGGTAATATCTTCATCTATTTTTTCTATAGCTCTTCGAATACGTACCACATCTTGAACTGCAATATTTTCTGGATGAGGCAGTGGATATCCTCGTTTGGTTTGGTCAACAGTCATTATGTGACAATCACTCTGAGATTTTTTACCTTAGGGCGATAAACAACCGTTCCACTTAAAACTAATTTTATCCTTGTTTCATTGCCATTAAAGTTTGTCAGCACATGAGTTCTCTCTACCCAATTTTCCCCAATAGGTTTTCCTGATGTTAAATTTACTAATTGCCAATCCACGTTTTTTTGTACATATGCTTTAACATCTGCAGTGCCAGGTATTAGCGCATCATAGGTAATTGTTATCTTAGTGTTAGCTCCTGCTGTAATGCTCCTAGTTACATAATCTCCTTTTTCCCCTATATTACCCATAACTAGCTGTAACCCAGGATATAGCACTGGACTTTTTTCTCGCCCTCCTTTTAGGCTTGCTTTTACCGTTAATTCTCCATTTATTCTTTCGCGCAGTGCAAGCGGCAAATTATCAGACAAAAAGTTTTCTCTTCCCTCTTCATCTGTTAAGATAAATTCTACATTGGTATCAAATGCTACTTTTTCAACGTTCGTCAAAACTATCAAATCCGATACATTATTCGCATTGACTTTGCCAAGATTAAAAAGGTGAAAAAGTTCGCTAAATTTTGCAGCTAGTAATCGAAACGTTAAATCTAAATTTTGATGTGGAGTCCAGGTACTTGCATTGCTCGATGAAAGTAATACTCCTACTTGATATGGCTGACTTGTTACCCAACGGCTATTTACTGCATCATACTTGCCAAGCTCTGCTATTTTTACTGCAGTATCTGCATCATCAGTAAGTAGTACTATCGCATACTCCTCTCCTGCATGGCAAAACATTGGTGACCATTCTATACGTGTTGCTGTGCCATCTATCTTTATATCTTTTGGCTCAATATAACTTTCAGCAATGACAGTCTGCGAGGGCATTCCCACTGCTGTTTCTCTAATCTGCACAACAACACGTTTTTTACCTTTATTTATAAACCATAACTCTAGACCTCCTATGTGTCTGCTCTCATTTAAAGTAAATGTTTGCGCTAAAGGATCAACTCTTCTTGCTGCGATAACTCTTCTTCTCTCTTCTATGGTAATAGTTTTTTTACCAGTGTACGTTGCTTCTCCATAGCTTCCTTTATCACCATAAAACTGTACTAATTTAGTACCTGCTGGAATATTTGCTGGGATTTTTATTTTTCCACTTATTTGTCCTTGATTGTTAACTATTAACATATTTTTATGCTATAGGTTGAATAATTATTCCGTCAAATTTTATCTCTTTAAGCTTCTCACTTGGCTCAAAACCTTCAATTTCAAAATTCTGTACTGCTTCTCTCATAAATTCAGTTTCGTATGAGGTACTTGACAGCAGCTCTGTTGTTTCTTTAACATTAAATACTCTGGTTACTGGACTTTTCCAATTCGTGGTAACCTCTGTCCAGTGGTCAATGTTTTTATTTAGAGTAATTTGTGCCGGAACTGGATCAAAAGCTTGATATGGATTGATCTTTTCTCCTTTAGTCTGTAAAAGCTGCTCCAGTACCGGTTCAAGTTTATAAGGTAAAAGATAAGGTTCTTTACCTCTTTCAACATCAATAATTTCCACATCTATAGGTAAAATTAATTCTTTGTTTACTATTGCTGCAGACTGCGAAATTCCTTGATCACGCATATCATCATCAAAGAACGGATCTACAAATACTCCTTTTTTGCTGGTAGGTTCTCTTGAATTTGCATCATTGCGTAGACGTTCCTCTGCAACCAGCGCATAAAGATCATTTATTCCTTTTTTCATTGCTTCAAGCTCATTCATCGGTACAGCATGAATAGCATTATTCACTATTTTTACCCCTTCTTTTTCTCCGTTTTTCCACGTCTGATGAATGTGGCAGAGCAAAAGTTGTCCACTAGGTGCTTTAGGAATCGATGGTCTCCAAGAATGGGAAATTCCTTTTATTCTTCTTACCACCCCTTTGCTATCGATAGTAATTAAATCATAGCGGGGCATTTTCCAGGTGTAATCAATCAAAACCAAGCTGTTATCAACTGCTCCTTTTACTTTGCATCCCTGTTCACTTATATCTTCAGGACTTACATGAGTACGACAGCGGTAAGTGATTTGATAACTACTTCCAGGAGCTGGTTCTTTACCTGGTAATGACCAATCAACGTTTCCTGCATTTAACTTATAGTCTGTACTATTTTCATAAATAACATTGCCTTGTTTAACTTGAATAATTTCAAGTACTGCAGAGTCAGGTATCGGATCAATGGCTCCTGAATATGAACCGTGAGTAACAGTAATGGTTTTTTGAATAGTGATATCTACTTTTTTGATTTCACTTATTGGAAAATCATTAACCTTCAGTTCCATTACTCTTTGGCTATTTGGCTGAAAAGTATGTGGTTCTGATTCAACTGATTTTATATCCGGATCTTCATCAAAAGAAACACGAATACTGTGAGGTAACTCAATTTCATAGCCATCAACATGAGCTTTGCCCTCATTAATCACAAATATTTTTTTTCCTCCTTCTCCCTCTTCCTTTTGCAGGAACATTACTTCAAGACCATTTACGACGTAGGAACCATTTGCTTCTTTGTCATAACGAGCAAGAGCAGTAGTTACTATATTTGCTTGTGGTGGCGGTGAATGTTCTATCAATACTCCATTTTCAATATTGTAAATTGGGTAAAATTCGCCATTTGTAGAGTTAACAGTAACACTTTCTACTTGGTATCCCCAAATGGTGGAAACTTTAAGCCTTGCAGCTCCTACTTCCTGATAGTTTCTTGTACCAACTGCAGGATCACGAAGATTTTCATCCTCAAGCTCTGTAATTGTAGATTCTAGATAATAAACACCGATACGAACTATAGTATTAAGAGGAATAACAAACTCTTCTTTTTCGACTTTTCTAACTGCACCACGAAGATAGATTTTTCCTCCCTCAAGTGTAGCTTTACCAGTTTCTCTATCTATAATACAATTGCTTCCTGTTATAACATCACCATCACGAAATATTGCATCACCTATGCCTTTAAGCTTAGAGAGAGCATACTCCTGAGTTTCGTTTAATTCTGCAGACTGTAGACCTCTTCCAGCAAGAAATAAGCTTTTCTCATATTCTTTGTCAGGATTAAAGCGGTTATAATAGGCGTTTAAAGTCATTTAATGCTAGAAAAATTCAAAAAGTTACAACAAATGAAAAAGTTTCCCTGGTTGCTGCAGTTCTGATAAGTGGTACGGTGTGTTCTAAAACTAACAAAATTCCAGGATTTTCCACGTCTTTTGGCTCGAAATATCTCTGTCCTTCAGGTAATTCTTCTTTTATTTTAGTACCAACAATAACCCCTAGCTCTCTGATTACTTGATTTGCTGCATCCGTGAAATCGAAAGTAAATTTGAGATAGAGATTATTAGTTGGTACATTTGAGGGCCTAAACCTTCCAGATGGAGTTATAAGTTCACCGTTTTCATCACCTGTGCAGAATAGCACTTCGTCTGCAGTACGTCTGCCAAGTTCATTGAGCAGTTTTTCAGAAGTTATCAGCTCTGGTGGTGTGCTTTCACTATACTCTACAGTAACTTTATCACTTACTGGAATAGAGCTATTTTCCGTAAGTTTTATTACACCAGTACTGCCATTAACTGTATAGTCAATACTTGGCTGATAAGTTGTTTGCCCTGTAAAAACCTTCACATCTTTAATAGGTTGACGATCAAAAATAGGTTGATGATCAAATTTTATTTCACCCTTAACGAAAGTTTTTTCTACTTTGTGGCTACTTTCCCAACTTGAATCACCTGTTCCCCAAGCAAGATGGATAGATTGCTTTTTGATGCTGGCTGCTATTGCTGCTCTTCCTGACTGTGTGAGTATTGACATTTTTCCCCCTATATTATATATGTACGGTGAGTTCAAAATTCGTCCGCAAAAATCAAAATATTTTTTTATATCAGAAAAATTTTTTAGGAGAATAGCTCAGCTCCACAGCTAAACTTTCCAACGCCGCGAGCAAATGGTCCGCTAGGAATGTCAAGCCATTTATCTTCTTTTGAACCAGTAGCCATTCCTTTAACCAACTTCCGTGCTTGTAACAGCTCTTGAACTATACGCTCCATTCTATCTCTTCCTATACTGTGAAACTCCTCAGGTAGTCTATGCCGCTGTTTATACACTCCTGTACTTCCTGTATGGGTAAATGGATGTCCAGAAATTGCTGCTCGTGTAATTGCAGTTATAAGATGCTGCTTTGAATCTTTTTCGTTCATATTTTTTATTCTTAATCTTTCAGTTATGTCCTCTAACAATCCTGTTTCTTCATTTCTTAAATAAGTGCGTAAAGTGCGATCAGCCAAACCGTTTGCTTTAACAATTGCTCCATAAAATAATGCGTTCTGTCTTACAGATTCTCCTATTGATTTAAAAATTGTCGGTTTAGCTGTATCTTCCACAGACCAAAAAGCGTATGAACACCTAACACCATTAACAAGAGCAGATGTACCTCTAATGGCATCACGTGCTTGCTCAACAGTCGATATAGGTTTTTCACTTTTTGGCTTTCTCATATGATGAGCAGTAATTATTGATGCTCCAGTGCTACCTGCTAAATCAGATAATAAAGACATCAAATAATCGCCTACGGCTGGGTCAGTATTTAAATCAGCGTGCACAAATGATGCAAGTGGATCAAATACGATTAATTTTAAGTTTTTTATTTTATTAAGTTGTTTTGTTATCAATTCAAATTCAGGAGAAGTCTCTATAACTTTACCTGAAACACTCTTTATGATTGTAAGTGATCCACTAACATTTGGTAATGGTACAATAAAGAGCCTATCCTTATATTTTAATCTCTCGCATTGCGAATCAAGACGCTCTAAACGACGATGTATTTCACTCATATCATCTTCTGCAGAGAATATTACCACAGATCCATGCTCAGTAACAAGTGGGCCAAAACCACATGGCTGATCTTTTCTACTCGCAACTTTCAGTGCTAAATCAAGTAGAAGCATACCTTTACCAGTGTCTCCCATTGCAGCTAGAATAGATGTCACTCCTAAAGGAAATAACCCTTCAACAAGAAACTTTTGCTCCGGTACTGGACCTATAAAACGTTCTACGCTCCATTCTTGAATATTAAGCAATTGCTTAACGATGATTTTTTTCGAGTTATTTTCAATGAATTCAGGAATATTCATCTTTTCTTCTATACCATCAGCTGAATCCCATCCCTTTGGTTTATTCTCCGGTATTTCAAGAAGAGTAAGTGATAAAACACCAAGAAAAGTAAGCTTTTTCACAACTTTCTCAGCATATTGTTTACCTGGTTCATCATTGTCTGGCCAAATAATAACATGCTTGCCCTTAAGTGGTGACCAGTCTGTTTTTTCTATTGGTGCACTTGCTCCTAACATTGCAGTTGTGGCAGTCATACCTTGCTCTATCAGAGCATCTGCACACTTTTCACCTTCAACTAAAATCACCTTATCAGATTTCATGATACCTGGAATATTATATAAAGGCCTGGTCTCTGGTAGAGTAAAACTAGACCTTTTTACATCAAAAGGAAGATATCTTTTTCCTGAATCAGTGTTATAACGATAAACTGTAACAATCACTTGATCACTTTCATCGTAATAGTTCCATGATGCCGTTGGTTGCCCCAGAGTGTTATTTTTTTCCGAATAACCAATCCACTTAGCAATATCTTCTATCGTATCAGTAAATTGATTTTTTCCAGTAACAGCAGCCCAAAGATCAAAAATATCTCCTCCTTCTTCGGTGGAAAAATCATGCCATAATCCGGCTTTACTGCCAGTTAACTCCACTATCATACTTTGTCCTTTATTGCCTTGTAGATCACCTACATAGAACTTATCACCACGAAAAGTTCCTCTTGGCAGTAAATAAGAAAGACATGACCTTATATTTGATAGGAGTTGAGTTCTTAACTGTTCTTTCTTCCCTAATAATTTATAATGTCCATTTCTTTGTGAACAATAAATATCCATACCTACCTGAAGAATTTTTATGTTCTAGCTATAACGTTAGCAGTTTTCCAACATCCATTAATCTTATTGATGAATTTTGTTGGTATAGATCTACCGTTTCTAAGTTCATATACTACTTGCAAGATATTTGTACGTTTATTGGGTTGAAATATTACTATTCCAGATGTATAAAAACTTCTTAAAGCGTTAGCACCAACGAGAGCTTGAAATGGATTCTTTTCCAATATAGAGGTAGATACTTTTTTGGTGTGATTTGTGATGATTATTCCAGCCATAGGATTAATCTTGGAACGTAGTTTTTCTATTGCATGCTGCAGACCATAGTTAACGTAATTATAAGGAGAATCAATCACAACTAAATCAAACTTTTCCTCTACCATATTTTTTATTTTTTCTATACTTTCTTCATTTAAGGTCAAATTCATCTTGTTCGTCACAACTAAGTTTTCTGTTGCTAAATGAGGAAGTTTGTTGAGTTGTTGTATACGTTCTCTAATGTAATCATATTCCATTTCGTTTTGTAGATAGAATATTTTTAGCGGTCTTGTAGGCTTCATGCCAAGAAATGATCTTCCTGCTGCCAGATGTACTAATAGAGAAAGAAGAAAATGACTTTTGCCAATCTTTGGAGTACCACCTATGACCAAAAGACCACCTGGTGTCAAAATTCTTGGGCCTATTATATCTTGTGGCATTGGTGATTTGTCATTTAAGTAATGATTTACAGAAAATGCTTTTCCTTCGTTTTGTTTTTCTTGTAATATGGAACTTCTTTCATCTTTACCGTTCAACCATGTTTCAGCAGAATCTATATTACCTTTAACTAAAGTCCAAAGGTCTATTATATTTCCTTTCTTTTCTTCGATCAGGTTGTACCAATTTCCTGCATTTTCTCCTTCCATTTCAACTATTATCTTATTTCCATTTCTACTTCCAATATAGAATTTATCTTGGTAAGATTTGCCATCAGGCAACAAATAAGATAAACAATCCTTGATGTTATTAATTAATAATGATTTTATTTTCAAAACATTTTTAGATAAAAAATCCATAAAATTCTCCTTGTTTATTCCAAATTTGTTCAACATATTTTTTAGACGTTTAAAGTCAAGATTAGCCAGCTCACAAACAGTTTCAAAAGATCGTGAGCGAATCCATTGACAAGCCTCTTTTTTAAGTTTAGGGTTTTTTCCTACTGCATCCTGAATAGCTCTAGTAATAACGGCAGCCCACAACTTTCCTTCGTCATACTTCAAAATGGCAACCAATCATCTTGAAAACTTTTTTGTAATTCTGGAGTAATAACTGTAGTAATCCTATTCTTATCTCCGTACGTATTATTAGTTTCAACGCCTACTTTTGCTGTAAACTCTAAATCGTTGAAATCAGCTATAGAGTTGATTTTTCTAGCAGTAACTGCTTTCTCTGAAGTGTCATTTGCATGAATATTTCTGGATGATTCCAAAATACTACGCAGCATAGAACGTCCAGATTCTCCCCAGATGTCTTCTTCACCTTCTGCTTTGCCATTTTTGATACCTATAATCTGAAAAATCTTGCGTTTTGCATATGGACCTTCAGTGACAGTAAATTCAGTGTTTAAATAGATGCTGCCAGTAGTGTAGTTTTTAGTGAACCAATTTTCATAACCTCCAGGCTTTATTGCCATTTTTACCTTGACTATTGTACCTTTCGGTATCAAACTGCTTCGCAGTTTCGCGTTATTAAAATCAGTTAAAAAATCTTGTAGCATACGCTCTCCTATAAGTTGACTTCAAAGTGAAAATTAGCTATTCCATTAGCTGCCAATGACCATTTATCTTATCGACAAGTTTGTTTGGCACGCGTTCACCATTGCGAAGCTCAAATACTATCTGGCGTGCACTGCTTTCTTCATCATGAGCAAACATCACCATACCAGTACTGTAAAATCCACGTAAAGATCCAGCACCACTTAGGCCTTGAAATGGATCTTCTTCGAGCATCTTTTTCGATAATTTTTTTGTATGATGAGTAAGTACAATACAAGCATCTGGATTGACAGCACTGCGTAGCTTTTCAAGAGTCTTTTGCAGAAAAAACAGCATAGCACTATTGTCATTTTCATTTCCATATTCACTGCTAAAGATGTTACGTAATGGATCTATGGCCAAAACATCAGGTTTAAAGCGTTCATTTACAATCTCCTTAATTTCACTTATTTCATCATGATTAAATGATAAGTGCACCTTTGGCGTAATGATTAAGTTGTTAGCAGCTACATTCAAAAGTTCGTTATCAAGTTGTTGCAACCGTTCTTTCATATATTCATATTCAATTTCAGTTTGCATGTAGAAGATTTTCAAAGGTCTATTTGGTGTCATACCGAGAAATGATCTACCAGCAGCCATGTAAACAAGCCAAGAGATCAAAAAGTCGCTTTTGCCAATCTTAGGAGGGCCACCAAATACTAACAAACCTCTTTTAGTTAGAATTCTTGGTGAGATTATATCCTCTGGTATTGGCGATCGATCGTCCAAGTATTCTTTCACACTGAAAAAAGGAATTTTTTGACCAATAGTTAAAAAGTTTTGTAGCATATAATAACCTCCTATATGTTGGGCGTGATAGGTTGAATTGCAAAAGCTTTAGTTTTAATTTTTGTAAGAAGTTTTCCTAGATGCGGTTCTTCAACCATATTAAGGCAACCACTTCGATCTTTAGCAGGATATCCCCAAGAATTAATCGTCTGACAGACAAATGAACGAATTTCTGTACCATCATCTTTCTTGATTCCAACCATGCTAATTACTTCATCAACAATGCCAGGAATTTCACTTGCGGTTTTAGTACCTTCACATTGAGGTAGCCAAGTCGAGCGATTGAAATCATCAAGGTATTGCCCAAGAGTTCCAACTATAATGATGTCTTTATTTGGAATATGTTGAAACTGATTGAGCCAAGCCATCATCTCTTGAGCAAGTAACCCGTAAGCAGCTCTCATATCTTGTTTTCCTGATCTTTCAGAAAAAGCTTCAGGTTGCATTTTTGCCCACAATAGACATAAACGCGAGGCTACTGTAATACTATCGATAAAAATACATCGATACTTGAGAAACTCTGAAGCAAGCTCTTTGTATTTACTGGATACATGCTCATAGTGTTTTTGGCTATATGCTGAGTCAGATTTTAACGCAGGATTAGGACCACCTATGAGACATGCAATATCTCTTGCCTCATTCCAAGTACGAATACTTACAGAATCCCCTTGCCAATCTTGAACAGCAAGTAAACCTGCCTCAAAATCAAGACAAAGTGTTGGTTCATTTATGGTCTTTAAGAGACTAGTTTTACCTATACCATAAGGACCAAAGATGACCATTTTTATACCTGTTTGAACTTTTAGCCGTTCATTGCTGTTCATTATTTTCATTTTTCTCCCAGTACCTAAATATATATGTACGATGACCTAGGCAATTCGTCCGCAATTTGCAAAAAAAAATTTTGAGCAAATATAATCGAGAGCTTATAACTTCTCTAAAACTGAGAATTTATTGCGTATTCGTTCTAGTGTGCGATAGATAGTTGTCTTCGGTATTTTGGTTATTACAGAAACTTCAGTAATAGTAAATACCTTAAGTAATTGACATAAATTACTATCTTTTTCAGACAAAGTTGAAATTATATTATTTATGTCAGTGCGAATTATCGCTTCGATTTCCGAGTTCCTATGATCTGGAATATCGTCGTTTATATCATCAAAAGTTATATTACGTTTTAGACATAACTGATTGCGTAACATATTGCGAGCACAATAATTAGCTAATCTAGCAACGAAAGTACTAAAACTACTTCTTTTCTCATCGTGCTGGTTAAGATATTGCCAAACCTGACAAAAAAGCTCTTGTTCTATATCTTCGAGACTTTCGTTAATAAAACAGCTTTTGGATTTAAGGCGCGAAGCTTGAAATCTCACATGTTTAACAATTATAGAATCGATTCCTTGATAAGAATTCTTCATAAAAACTCCAAAAGTTTCATGAATAGAGATTTTTACCAAGACTTTGTATGACTAATTTATTATAAAAAAGTAGTAATAATTTTTTTATCTAAAAGAATAAAATCTTTAAAAATTAAAATAAGATTTAAACGTTTTGATACACTACTGAAGCTACTTTTTCATAGGTAAAAAACTACCAATTTCGTACCTAATTTCTGAGTTACTAATTAGTATTTCAGAAAGCAGTGATCGTTAAGTTATTGATAATATTGTCTTTTTTATGTTCTATTCCTAAAAGCCGTTTCTAAAGTTAAGTGGCTAAAATCGGCCAGTAAAGAGGGTTTACGGATTACTGAAGTCTTATATATATTATATATATATTTAAATATAGGTAAAATATAATATATGATAATATAATAATATAAATATTGGCGTAATATAAGTTATGTAAAATAGTTATTAAGATAAGTAAAGATGAAAAAACTCAAATGGCAGGAAAAGAGATATGGAAATTTTTTTAATTTTTTTTCAAAATTGCGGACGAATTTGCGAGTCATCGTACATATATATTATACAGGGCATTGAACTTTAATTACACAAAGGAGTTTTTGTACGTCAATCTTAACGCTAGATCTCGGCAAGCAAATGGGCTGGGCAATTCTAACAGATGGAGTAATTAAAAGTGGAAGCAAAAGTTTTCATGGTAGTCGTTTCAGCGGAGGTGGCATGCATTTTTTGAGCTTTCGTAATTGGCTTAATTCTTTGAAGGACATTTCTGCAGTGTATTTTGAGGAAGTAAGAAGACATCTAGGAACTGATGCAGCGCATTGCTACGGTGGTTTTCTTGCCGTTCTATCTGCTTGGTGTGAAGAGAACAATATTCCCTACCAAGGTGTTAATGTTAAAACTATAAAACGCTTTATAGCAGGCAAAGGTAATGCAAGTAAGAGTGAAGTTATTGAAGCGATACGTGAAAAAAGTTTTTCACCTAGAGATGATAATGAGGCGGATGCTTTGGCATTAATGTTCTACGTTATGGATTTTAGTAAAGATATTAATAAGACGAAAAATCCATAAAAAGCGGGTCCTTTCAGCCAGAATGGCGGGTTTGGTTGGTCAGACCCCAGGCCTTCTTTAGCGTCAGAGATATTTTGAATATTAACTTTTTAATTATTAAAGATTTAAATTATATGAATTTAGCAATCCACTATTATCCTACTCGAAACCTAGTTGAATATGAGCGTAATCCACGTAAAAATGACGATGTGGTCAACAGAATGTGTGCTTCAATCAGGGAATTCGGCTTTCGTATACCAATAGTTGCAAAAAGTGATGGCACTGTGGTTGATGGTCATTTAAGACTTAAAGCAGCAAGAAAACTTGGTATAGAAAGTATTCCTGTGGTTTTAAGTGATAATTTAAATGGACCACAAACTAAAGCTTTTCGGTTACTGGCAAATCAATCAGCTAATTGGGCAAAGTGGGATGATGATCTTTTGAAGGTAGAAATTCAAGAGTTAGAAGATTTGCAGTTTGATCTTAAAATGACTGGATTTGAATTGGAAAAAGTTCAAAACTTTCTTGATGATTTAGATGGTGAAAAAGAAGATCTTTCTGACTTAGTTGTTGATGACAAAAAGGTAGAAATAACAAAACCAGGTGATCTTTGGATTTTAGGTGATCATCGAATCTATTGTGGTGATAGCTCTGTAGTTAAATCATATAAAGCGTTGTTAGATGATAAAATGGCAGACATTACTGTTTGTGATCCTCCATATAACGTTGACTATGGTAATAGCCAAGACAAAAAGATATTAAATGATAATCAAGGTGAAAAGTACGAACTTTTTCTCTATGACATCTGTTCCCATATTTTAGCATATACGAAAGGTGCAATTTACATCTGCATATCATCATCAGAGTTTTCAACGTTGCAAAAAGCATTTGAGGAATCAGGAGGAAAATGGTCAACTTTTATCATTTGGGCAAAGAATCATTTTACGCTAGGCAGGTCTGATTATCAAAGACAATATGAAGCAATGCTCTATGGATGGAAAAGCGGCAATAAACGTGAGTGGCATGGAGGTAGAAATCAAAGTGATCTATGGTTTTATGATAAGCCAACACATAACTCATTACATCCAACAATGAAGCCAGTAGAGCTAATGGAGAAAGCAATAGTTAATAGCAGCAGACCTGGGGATACTGTACTTGATCCATTTAGCGGTTCTGGCAGCACACTGATTGCATGTGAGAGAACAGGAAGAATTTGCAGAACAATAGAGCTAGATTCAAAATTTGTAGATGTAACCATAAAACGTTGGCAAGTATACACAGGTAGGGAAGCAATTCTTTCTGGTACTGGTAAAACTTTTGCAGAAATTCAAGAAGAAAAACAGCAATAAAGGGGCAAAAGAAGTGGAAAAGATCACACAAACAGAATGGGCAAGAGAGATAGGAGTATCGAAGCAATACGTCTGTTACTTAGTAAAGAAAGGAATAGTTGAGCTGGAGGACGGACTCATTGACCGAGAGCAAGCAAATAGGGCTATAGAAACAATCAGAGATCCAAGTCAGCCGCTGAGAAGAAAAAACTATTCAGAAAACGGAGAAAAACTTTCCACGATGTTGCTAAAAACTAGAATAAAAAATGAAATGGAGCGTGGTAAACTGCTTGAGGCGAAAGCAAAAGCTGAAATAGGAGAACTTGTAGCAGTAGAGGAAGTAAAGCGCGATGCATTTAACGTAGCAAGAGTTGTCCGTAATAATTTGCTTAATATTCCGAATAGAGTTTCAGCACTACTTGCATCACTGAGTGACACTGAAAAGATTCATAAGACGCTCACTGAAGAGATTACAAGCTCACTCCAAGAATTATCTAACACTAAATTTCAAATATAAAAAGATTTTGAATATAAAATGGCTAATAACTTAAGTTTAGAGTTAATAAAGTGTCTCATCAATCAACCTGGATTAGATGTTAATGTTAGAGGATTAAATGGAAAGACACCACTACATTGCGCTATAGAGTTTGATGAGTTAAGTATGGTAGATCTGCTACTCACAAAAAAGAATATTAATCCTTTTGTAGAAGATAATGATGGTAAAACATCTCTTGACTATGCTAAAGAAGGGAAAAAAGCAGAAATATTAAAAGCACTAATTAATAACAAATACGGGTCAGAACAAGATAGCTTACTTCATTTAGCTGCAATGATAGGTGAAGTTAATGCAGTTAGGTATTTGACAGGAAAAGGTATTGACGTTAATGTACGAAATACTTTGCATCATACTCCATTACATCTAGCAGCAGGCATAGGACATGCAGAAGTTGTAAAGATCTTGATAAGGGAAGGAAAAGCTGAAATAGATGTCTTTGATGCACGGAATCAAACACCAATGCATTACGCAGTTAATAATAAAAAACTGGAAATAGTAAAGTTATTACTCGAGCTCGGAGTAGATGTAAATAGCACGCGCATGGGACAAAACTCAATGAAATTATCACCTGTTCATATAGCTGTAAGTAATACTAATTACGATGAAAGAGACTTATGTCTTGATATCCTCAAATGCTTAATAAAGGAGCCTAATGCTCAAGTCAATTTGCAAGACTATGAAAATAAAACACCTCTACATTACGCTGAAAGACTTAAAACAATAGAAGTTTTACTAACGCAAGAAGATATAGACCCTCTGGTAAAAGACGATAGAGGCAAGACACCATTTGATTACGCTAAACCTGAGATAAAGAAGGCTTTGATGAGTAATAAATACGGTTCTGAAAAGAATAGTCTACTACATTTAGCTGCACAAAAAGGAGAAATTGAGCTTGTAGAGTCTATCTTAAAAGAAGAAATTGATATTGATATTTCAAACAATAAAAGTCTATCACCGATTTACCTTGCTGCAGAAAAAGGACATTTACATGTAGTAAAATTACTACTGAAAAAAGGAGCAAACTATACACCTGTTCTGCACTCAGCAATCAAGTCAAATAATTTAGAATTGCTAAAAACTTTATTTAAAGAAAAGAGTATCAAATTACCAGATGAGATAGGCAGATCTGTACCAATTTATTATAGGTGTATAGAACATAGAGATGCAAAAGTAAGAAAATACAATAGTGTGATCTGTGTTTTTACCTCAGTAAGTGCAGTAGCAATGGCAGCATATATAGGTTTAATGGTAACAGCAATAAGCAGTGCAATCATTTTTGCAACAATAACAGGGGTATTTGCGCTTGTTATAGCAATAATCATAAGTCAGATGAGCAAAAGATATATAGAAAATGAATTTCAGAAAAAGATGTTTATGGAATTGGAGGAGTGTGGAGGAATAAACTCTACTGTTAACAATATTGAGATAGAACCAATTATGAGTAGATGCAGACAATGATATACGCTAGAGCTTTTTCTGAAGGTTTAAGACCAGATCCGCAGCTTAAAGTGTCAGAGTGGGCAAATGAGTATCGAGTTTTAGCAGCCACTGCAGCATCAGAGCCAGGGAAATGGAGAACGGAAAGAACTCCTTATTTAAAAGAAATCATGGATTCACTTTCTCCGTCCTCACCAGCAGAAAAAGTAGTATTCATGAAAGGAGCGCAGATTGGAGGAACAGAAGCTGGCAACAATTGGATAGGCTATATCATCGATCAAACACCAGGTCCAATGTTAGTTGTGCAGCCAACAGTTGAAATGGGAAAGCGTTGGTCAAAAGGAAGATTTGCGCCGTTAATAGAGAGTACGCCATGTTTAAAGAGTAAAGTAAAAGACCCAAGGTCAAGAGACTCAGGCAATACTGTACAAAGTAAGGAATTTCCAGGTGGAATAGTAGTAATAACCGGAGCAAATAGCAGTGTAGCACTGAGATCTATGCCAGTAAAATATCTCTTTCTTGATGAAATAGATGCCTACCCAGGAGATTCAGGAGGTGAAGGAGATCCAGTTTTACTCAGCATAGCTCGTACCAATACATTTGCACGGCGAAAGATTTTTTTAGTATCAACACCAACAATTCATGGAATAAGCAGAATTGAGAAAGAATTTGAAGCAACAGATAAGAGATACTTTTTTGTACCATGTCCACATTGTAATTATTACCAAATATTAAAATGGCCACAAATTAAATGGGAAGATAAAAATCCAAATACAGCACACTATATGTGTATAGAATGTGATAAAAAGATAGAAAATCATCAAAAGACAGAGATGCTTGAGCGTGGAGAATGGAGGCCTACTAATAGAGTAAAAGGTGAGAAAAAAGGATTTCATCTTTCAAGTCTTTATAGTCCAGTTGGCTGGTATAGTTGGCAACAAGCAGTAGAGGATTTTCTCCATGCAAAAGAAAGTGAACAATTACTGAAAGTTTGGATAAATACCACTTTAGGAGAAACTTGGGTAGATAAAGGAGAAGTACCAGACTGGAAGCAATTATTTAACAGGAGAGAATTTTTTCCCGTAGGCACAGTACCAAAAGGCGAAGTAGTTCTCACAGCAGGTGTTGATGTCCAAAAAGATCGTTTAGAAATAGAAGTTGTAGCCTGGGGAAAAAGCCGTGAAAGTTGGTCAATAGACTACCGAGTATTTGAAGGAGATACAGGAGGTGGGGAAGTATGGAGAAAACTCTCTGAGCTCCTCAATCATCATTTTATCGGTGAAAATGGGCTTGAATACATGATAAGCATGATGGCAGTTGATGCTGGGTATGCGACACAAGAAGTATACAATTGGGTAAGAGGTCATCAAGGGTATGGAAGAGTAATGGCAGTGAAAGGTGTAAACAAAGCGCTAGTACCACTTAGCATCCCAAGTAGAGTAGATATAACAGTTGGTGGTCAAAAGCTAAAGAGAGGAATAAAGCTCTGGCCAGTAGGAGTATCAATATTAAAGTCAGAGCTTTTTCAATTACTTAATATTTTAAAAGAAGAAGAAGGAAAAGCTCTACCTGGATATTGTCATTTTCCCGAGTATGCACCTGAATATTTTAAGCAGCTAACGGCAGAACAATTAGTCAGCAAAGTAGTAAAAGGATACACCAAACAAGAGTGGCAAAAGGTAAGAGAAAGAAATGAAGTATTAGATTGCCGAATTTACTCAAGAGCAGCATCGATAGCACTGGGAATAGATAGATGGCCAGAGAGTAAATGGAATAGTTTAAGTGAAAAACCAGAAAGTAAAAAATCAAAGAAAATAGTGAAAAGCAAATGGATCAGCGAGTAGTAAATGTATAACGAAGATTATCTAATTCAAGTTGAACAAGCAATAAAGAAGCTTCAGAGTGGCGAAAGAGTGGTATCAATTGCATATGGTGACCATGTGGTGAGATATGCTGAAGTTCAGATAAATGATTTGCTCAGCCTCAGACAACGCATCAAAGGTGAACTAAAGATTGCTGGAATGAAGCCTAAACGAAAGATTATTTTTGCAACAAATAAAGGAGTTATATGAGGGAAAATTTTCTGAGAAAAGTTGTAAAAGAGGAATATTCTGAATTTTTAGAGCAATTAAAAACTTTTATAAAACTATGGGAGAATAGAGAGAGAGTCCAGTAAATGGAATAATAGATTTGTCACATTGGCAAGAAAATGTGAATTTTAAGCTAGACAAAGAGAATGGTATAGTTGGAGTAATTCACAAGGCAACACAAGGGCTAAAATATGTGGATTCAAAGTATGCGAAGAGAAGAAAGAAAGCTGAAGAAGAAGGATTACTCTGGGGAGCATATCATTTTGGCACAGAAGGAAACGGCAAGAATCAAGCTGATCATTTTCTAAAAACGGTAGGCGAAAGCAAAAATACCATACTTGCGCTGGATATTGAAGAAAACAAAAGTGGCAAAAATATTGCAGTTAAGCAAGCTGAGGAATTTGTAAAGAGAGTTGAAGAAGTAACAGGAAGATTACCCCTAATTTATCGCAGTAGCTATTTTTTTAAGGATTTTGCCACGCCAACTTTGACAAAATGTCCATTATGGATAGCAAGCTGGAGAAAAGAGCTCACATTACCAAAAGGCTGGAATGATTGGATTTTATGGCAATATACTGACGGTAAAACAAATCCAGAGCCACATGAAGTAGAAGGAATCGGAAAATGTGACAGAAATAAATTTAACGGAACTTTGAAAGAATTAAGAGAATTTTGGTTAGTATGATGCTGAAAAATTTCAAACAACTATTTAGCAAGCCAAAAATCAAAAGTTCAGCCTGGGATGCATCTGGCTCAGGAAGAAGATTTTTTCACTTTCAACCAGAGTTAGGAAGTATAAACAATTTGCTGTCTCAAAACCTTGAAACTTTACGTAGTAGATCACGTGATATGGTGAGAAAAAATCCATATGCAGCAAATATCATTGATACAATAGTAAGTAACTCTATTGGAACAGGAATAAAACCGCAATCAAAAGCAAAGAATGCAGAATTTCGAAAGAAGGTGCAAGAATTATGGCTGAAATGGACAGATGAAGCAGACAGTAGTGGAGTAAGTGATTTTTATGGATTACAAGCTCTAGTATGCAGAAGTATGATAGAGGGAGGAGAATGTTTTGTACGTTTAAGAACGAGAAAGCTGGAAGATAGATTTTCTGTGCCATTACAACTGCAAGTACTTGAGTCTGAACATTTAGATAATAAAACAAATCAAACTTTAGGAAATGGTAATGTAATAAGAAACGGGATTGAGTTTAACAAGCTTGGGCAAAGAGAAGCATATTACCTATTTAAAGAACACCCTGGTGAAGGCTCGTTTGGTGAATCAGTGAGAGTGCCAGCAAATGATGTTTTACATATTTATAGACCATTAAGACCTGGGCAAATCAGAGGGGAGCCTTGGCTTTCTAATATACTGCTGAAGCTTTATGAGCTTGATCAATATGATGATGCAGAGCTGGTAAGAAAGAAAACAGCAGCGATGTTTGCAGGGTTTATCACAAGACTTGATCCTGAGGCAAATATTTTAGGAGAAGGTGAAAGTAATGAGCAAGGAGTAGCACTATCTGGACTGGAACCTGGAACAATGCAGCTTTTAGACCCAGGAGAAGATATAAAATTTTCAGAGCCGTCTGATGTTGGAGGAAGTTATGAAGCATTCATGAGACAGCAACTGAGGGCAATAGCAATAGGCACAGGAATAACATATGAGCAGCTAACAGGAGATTTAACAGGTGTTAATTATTCATCCATTCGAGCAGGGCTGATAGAGTTTCGCAGAAGGTGTGGAATGTTACAGCATAACGTGATAGTGTTCCAGTTTTGTAGACCTATTTGGAATAGATGGCTAGAATTAGCAGTGCTTTGTGGAGAACTGAGTATAGATGAAAAAGTAGTAAAAGCAGCGAAAGAAGAAGTAAAATGGATACCACAGGGATTTGATTGGGTGGATCCACTGAAAGATCAGCAAGCACAACAAATGGCAGTAAGAAATGGATTTAAGAGTCGATCGGAAGTAGTATCAGAAATGGGTTACGATGTTGAAGAAATTGACCAAGAAATAGCAGAAGATCAAAGACGTGCAAGCGAACTGGGCTTAAGTTTTGATTCTGAGGTTACTGCAAATCAAGAGGTGATATGAAACAACAATGGCTAAACAGATGTGTAATGGTAGAACCAAGGAGTTTTGAGTTACTGTCACTACAAACAGGAAAGCAGCCTATCTTTAAAAATATAAAACATGCAGTAAGAAATAGTGAAAGAGGAATAATACCGATACATGGCATTTTAACTAAAAAACCTGGTGCATTTGATGAAATGCTCGGAATGACATCATATGAGCAAATAGAAGAACAAATTACACAAGCATTAGCAGATAGTAGCATAGAGACAATTATACTGGAAATAGATAGCCCCGGAGGAGAGGTAAACGGTATATTTGACCTAGCTGACTTTATTTATGAATCAAGAGCAAAAAAGAGGATAATAGCGATAGCAAATGATGATGCATATTCTGCTGCGTACGCTATAGCTTCAAGCGCTGAAAAGGTATTTGTGAGCAGAACCTCAGGAGTAGGAAGCATAGGGGTAATTGCAAGTCATATAGATCAAAGTGGATTTAATGAAAAATGTGGAATAAAATATACCACAGTATTTGCAGGAAGTAGAAAAAATGATTTAAATCCACATGAGCCAATGACGTCTGAAAGTCTGGAAAGCTTACAAAAAGAAGTAGACCGACTATATGAAATGTTTGTGCAGCTAATAGCGAGGAACAGAGGTCTTTCAATTGAAAAGATTCGATCAACGGAGGCAGGGCTATATTTTGGCGAGAGAGCAATAGAAATAGGTCTTGCAGATGGAATTACAATTCTTTCAGAGTTTAAATCTATTAATAAAAACAGGAGTATTACTATGAATGAACAAACTATAACTGACCTAGAAACTAATAATTTAACTAAGTATCATACTGAAGTTCTTGAATTAGTACGTTTATGTAACTTATCACGAATGCCAGAGAAAATAGGAGAACTTATTGAGCAGGGCGTAAGTGTTGAGCAAGCAAGGGAGGTTTTAATGGAATTACTTGCAGAGCGAACGAAAAAGACAGAGATACTGAGTGCAATACCACAGAATTCTCCGGAAGATTTGATGATGCAGGTAGCGAAAAGTCGGTGCATTTAAATTTTATAACCGCCGTATATAGTGCTCTGTGGTAAACAAGTGTTCAAAATGCGCCATAATGGCTAATTATAAGGTAATAACCGCGGTGTATAGCAATTGTAAACGCGGCGGTAAAAAAATAAAAAAAGGAGAGAAAAAGGTATGACAAGTATAACTGAACAAAATAACCTTGGTGACCTATTAAAGTATGAAGCATCAAGTCTATATTCAAGAGACCAAATAACAGTAGCTAAAGGTCAAAATATTAAACTTGGTGCAGTAGTTGCCAAAAAGACGGACGATGGTTTTATTAGAGTACTTAATCCCATTGGAACAGATGGCACACAAACAGCAATAGGTGTAATAACAAGTGATGTAAACGCAACGGAAAACACCAAAGCAGTAATCATTACTCGTATAGCAATGCTAGCAGATCATGCAGTTGTATGGCCAGCAAGTATCACTGAAGAGCAGAAAGCTGCAGCAATAAAGCAACTTGAAGCACGAGGGATCATTGTCCGCAAGGGAGTTTAACTAAAATTAATAGGAAAAAAAGGAGAGAAAAAATGCAAAATCCATTTACAAATACAGCATTTAGCATGACGGCACTAACAAATGCGATGAATATATTGCCGGTAAATTATGGACGTGTTGAAAATTTAAACTTGTTTCCAAGTAGGTCAGTAAGATTTAGACATATTACCATAGAGGAGCAAAATGGAGTATTAAGTTTACTACCAACGCAGTTACCCGGAGCACCAGCAACAGTAGGAAAAAGAGGAAAAAGAAAGGTAAGAACATTTACGATTCCACATATTCCGCATGATGATGTAGTACTGCCAGAAGAAGTACAAGGAATAAGGGCATTTGGGTCAGAAAGTGAACTTAAAGCACTGGCAGATGTAATAACGGATCATTTGCAATTGATGAGGAACAAACACGCAATAACATTAGAACATTTGAGAATGGGAGCACTAAAGGGAATAATTTTGGACGCTGACGGGTCAGAATTATTAAATCTGTACAACGAATTTGAAATAACACCAAAAGTAGTAAATTTTGCCCTTGGAACAGCAACAACTGACGTAAAACGTAAGTGTCTGGAAGTACTCCGGCACATAGAAGATAATCTAAGTGGTGAATATATGACTGGAATTCATGCCTTGGTAAGCCCTGAGTTTTTTGATGCATTAACTTCTCATGCTAAAGTAAAAGAAGCATATGAAAGATGGCAAGAAGGAGCAGCACTTCGAAATGATATGAGGTCGGGATTTACGTTCTGTGGCATAACATTTGAGGAATATAGAGGGCAAGCAACTGACCCTGAAGGAACCGTAAGAAGATTTATTAAGAAAGATACAGGGCACTGTTTTCCAGTAGGAACAGCAAGCACATTTACAACATATTTTGCACCAGCAGATTTTAATGAAACAGTGAATACTCTTGGACAGCCACTCTATGCAAAACAAGAGCCAAGAAGATTTGATAGAGGAACTGATTTACATACGCAGTCGAATCCATTGCCAATGTGCCATCGTCCGGGAGTTTTGGTAAAAATTAGTTCTAGTTGATGAATATAGGAAAATTATTGGAAGATTGTTTTGAGCATTTAGGAGTGGAAGCCACATATTGTAATAAAAATAAGGAGGGCATTCGTAGAATAAAAGTGCTAATTAAACGTCCTGAGACTACGTACTCTCTAGGTGCAGATGGAGCATTAACTCAGCAAATTGCTTCTATAGAAATACGTGATCAGGACGTTACTTCCTTTAGCATAGGTGATTATATCAAGATTGAAAAAAGGTTCTACAAGATTTTTGAACCACCGTTAAAAGATTATTCGAGTGAAATATGGAAAATTGAGGCAATAGAAAGTGTTTGATATTAAAATTAGTAACAATATTAATGAAATAGTCTACAATATTGACGAAAAAGAGCAGAAAGTAAAACTGGCAGCTATAAAAGCACTAAATAGAACAGCACTATGGTTAAAATCAAAAGCAGCTAAGGAAATTAGTGAGGAAAAGAAGATAAAATTAAGTTTGATAAGAAAGAGATTAAGAATTTTTAAAGCAAAAACAAGCAGATTAGAAGTGTTAATTAGAGCAAATCTCTACGACATTAGAGCATCGACAATTGGCAAAATACAAAAAACAAGAAGAGGATCGAAAGTAGGAAAGCATGAGTTTATAGGAGGATTTGCAGCAGTTATGCCAAAAGGAAATAGCGGTATGTTTAAACGTGAAGGAAGAGCAGCATTGCCAATAAAGGAAGTTAAATTGTCACTGAAACCTGAGGCTTCAAGGATAATAGGGAATCTTGTTAATTATGAGGTTGAGGAAGTGTTTGAAAAGTTCTTTGAACGTGATATTACAAGAAATATATGAATTTTAAAGATTTGCATAACGCAATCTGCACTACGCTGAAGAAAGAAATACCAGCAATTCAAACTTGTGAAATTTATCCATTGATAAGGAAAGAATTATTAGCGCCAGCGTTATTTGTAGAGCTTGTGAGTTTAGAATCGGGAAAAGATCCAGGAACAGAGGAATTAGCGCTGAAAGCAAGATTTGAAGCACGCATTGTGACTGATAGCACAATAGAAAATGCCCCTATTATTGTCAGAACATTAGCAGCAGAAGTAGCAAGAGTAGTAAATAAAAATACTTGGAATGTGGAAAATGTTTCACCAGGAGAATTTATCTCTGCGGAAATTGACGGATTTAGACCCGAATTAGATGCGTATTTGTTGTGGTTGGTTGAGTGGAGTCATCAGCTTCATTTAGGTAAATCGATATGGACAGAAAATAAGATTAAACCACATACGATTACAATAGGAGAAAATGTTAGAGAGTAATTTTGCTATTTCAGAGCTGCAAAGAAAATTAGCAAACATTGTACGAATAGGGCTTGTAAAAGAAGTAGATTATGAAAAAGCAAAAGTAAGAATTAAAATAGGCGAATTTTTAACAGATTGGTTGCCATGGATAACAAGCAAAGCAGGAAAAGATAGAAATTGGTCTCCGCCAGGTATTGATGAGCAAGTAGTGATACTTTCCCCGCTAGGAGAATTATCTTTAGGAGTAGTACTTCCTGGAATATATCAACAAAAGTACTCTGCACCAGAAAATAAAAAAGAGGTGAGTAGCTTAACATTTCAAGATGGAACAAAGTTGTCATACGATAAAGATAAACATCATTTAGAGATTGAAGTAGTAGACAAAATAACACTGAAAGCTGGGGAATCGAGCATAGAAATGACAAAAAGTGGAATAAAACTGAAAGCAGAAAGGATCGACTTAAATTGAACAAAGGAATAGTAAGGTTAGGAGACTATTGTGGAGAAGCTATAACACATTTCTGCATTAGCGGAAGTAATAATGTTTTTGTAAACGGTAAGTCAATATGTAGACAAGGAGACAGTTTTAGTGAAGGAAAAGTAATGATTCAAGGATCAAAAATAGTGTTTGCAAATGGTCTTAGTGTAGGAAGAGTAGGAGATATAGTTTCATATGGGTTTAAAGTAATAAAAGGCAGTGAAAGCGTCTTTGCAAAATAGAAATGAAGGGTATGGATGCTAAAACAGGAAAGACGTTAGAAGGAATAGAGCACTTAAAGCAGTCGATAATTGATATACTGACCACTCCTATTAACAGTAGAATAATGAGGAGAGATTATGGCTCAAGATTATTTGAATTGGTGGATAAGCCAATAAATCGTGATTTTACACTAGAAATTTATGCAGCAGTAGCAGGAGCACTAGAAAAATGGGAGAGAAGGTTTAAATTAGAGAAAGTGAAGATAACAGAAGTAAAAGAAGGGAGAGTAACATTGAATTTAGAAGGTGTCTATCTTTCAGAAGGTAAGTTCATAAATATTAATGGAGTAGTTGTTTAAAAATGCAGCAGCCAAATATTATCGAACCACTGAACTTTGAAGAGATTTTTGCTCGGATGAAAGAAGAATTAATAAGTCGAGATAAAAGTTTTACAGCACTAATTGAAAGTGATCCAGCGATGAAGATTTTAGAAGTAGCAGCCTGGAGAGAGCTTTTGCTGAGACAAAGAATAAATGAAGCGGTAAAAAGCAATTTACTCAAGTTTGCAAGGGGAGAAGAGCTTGATAATTTAGCTGAGTTTTATGGAGCAGAGAGGCAAGATGGAGAAGAAGATGAACGCTTCAGAAAAAGAATCAAGGCAAGAATAGTTGGCTCAAGCACAGGAGGTAGTAAAGAGCATTATCGGTTTCAAGCACTCTCAGCAGATAGAAGAGTAAAGGATGCGCTGGTTGAGTCAAAAGTGCCAGGAAGTGTAGAAATCTCAATTTTATCCACAGAGTTATCCACAGCGTCAGAAGAGCTACTAGAAATTGTAAAAAAGCAGGTTACTAGAGATGATATAAGGGTTTTAACCGATACAGTAAAAGTGATAGGTTGCAATATTATGGAAATAGATATTCACAGCAGAATGAGCATAAGTCCTGTAATATCAAAGGAGGAAATCAAGAAGCAATTTATTAAGAAGTTTGAAGCAAGCAAAAGGTTGGGATGGAACGTAACAAGATCATGGATAATAGCAAATTTGTTTGTAGAGGGTGTAGAAAACGTAGAATTAATCGAGCCAAGAGAGGATGTTGTGGTTCTGGGGAATGAGTGTGCAGTGCTTGGCTACGTCAAGTTAGATAGGATTTAAAACGTATTTTTTTTGTTTTGTGCCAGTGAGGGGATTGCGTGCAATAAGTGGTTTACTGGATAAAAATACCCAATGTTAGGGAGACGAAAGTATTGATTTTCTTCCAGAAGTTGTAATTTGTTTTTTAAAGTATGGATAATATGGTCAAATATTATGGAAAGTGTTTTTGATATTAAGAACATCTTTATTTTTCTGAAATGATCTCTTGCTTACTCATAAGCTACCTAAATAAAGGAAATTAAAGCAACTTGAAAGAAAAGACAAATGAAAAGTTTATTACCGCCAAACGCAACAAAGCAAGAGCAAGCACTGGTTGATGCAATAGATTATAAGGTTGATCCAAGCTGTATCAGAGGGTTTAAGTTCAACCTGAAAGAAGAAACATTACCATGGATAATAGAAGAATATGGTTTAGAAGAGATATTGCGCTGGGTAAAAAATAAAAGAAGGGCGATAGTAGAAGGAGTAAAATTTCAAAGACTGAGAGGAACACCTGCATCACTTAAAATAGCACTAAAGTGGGCAAATATAGAAGATATTACAATTATCGAAGAACCACCTGGTAAACACTTCTTTGAATTACAAATAGGAATAAAAGATGTTCCAAATGACTTTTTTGTAGATGCAGTAGTAGAACTTGCAAAACTATCATTACCAGCAAGATCAAGGCTAATGAGGATTTTTAATGACTACTATAACGTTGATAGGTTTATATTAGATGAAAGTATATTCGGCAGCTTATTATCAGACTATTCAGGTAGAAAAGTTGAAAAAGATGGACCAGTGTTATCGTTTGGAAGAATAAATTTTTTCAGTTCTAGAGGTCCGTTAGTAGAGATTGTAGACAACTATTTAAGAGAGCATTATGAACAAACATTTAGTAATGACATATATCGATTAGATGTAGCAGTACTTGGAGAAACAGAGCCTCACACAAAGAATTATAACGGTATTTATGAAAGAAATCATTTGTGGTACAACTTAAAAGCACTATATCCATTACCACAGAGTTTATTACCATCGATTAAATTTGCAAAAGCGCAGATAGTATTATCAGACAGTTGGGATTTAGGAGACATAAATACGTGCTTTCCAGTTAGTAGCGTAGAAGAAAGAGGAAATAAATTTGTATTAGGAAGCGATAAACTTTCAGGGCAATATTGGAATTTAAAACACAAGCCAATTTTAGAAAGATTTAGCGTTACTCATAACTATAAAGTAGAAAATTATACAGATCAGAAGGTCAGAAAATATGTTTTAGCAGAACACAACGTTTACTATAAAAATGATTTGGATTCAGAGCAAAAAGACTCAATACACGAATTAGAAAAGCACATTTTAGTATTTTACCCGGGAGTACTGAAGTGGCATGAACATCGACATTTGCACAGAAGTTGGAAAGATAGTCGAATAATATCTTTAATAAGTTAAGTACTTATATTTAGATACTCATATATTATATTAATAATAGGTAAAAGTGTATGAAATAAAAAGAAAAAGACTTGCTTTCTCATGCTAAAAAGGACATGACTTGAATAGCGGCAGGTAAATATAAGAAATTTGTCTGGCGCTAGAAAAGCTAATTTTGTGAGGTAAGTATGAAGTTTAGCAAGAGTAAGTTTTTTAAAGAAGTATCAAGTAAAAACATTAATAAAAGAAATGAAGAAGGAGAGACGATCTTGCATCAAGCAGTAGAAATCTCTGATTACAAAACAGTGAGATTATTAATAAAAAAAGGATCAGAGGTAAATGCAAGAGATAAAAAGGGTTATACACCACTACACTGTGCAGTATTTGCGAAAAGCTTAGAAAATGTAAAAGTGCTGCTAAGGTCGGGAGCAGAAGTAAATGCCACTCAATATGTCACTGGATGTACGCCACTACACTCTGCGTGCAAAATAGGAGGAGCAGGAGTTGAAATAATAAAAGAGCTAGTAAAAGCAGGAGCTGAGGTTAATCAACTGAATAAATATGGTGCAACACCAATGTATTACATTTGGGAAAGTGAAAAGTATTCTCTGTGTGATAGTAAAGAAAGTGAAAAGGCGAGCAAATTTCTGAGAGAAAAAGGTGGAATAACAAAAAGCAGAGAACTGACGTGCTATGGAATAGAGAGGCTAGTGGGAGAAATAGCAGACATGTTGAATGGGAGCTATATGCCGGAGCTAAAAATAATAGAGATAGGAGAAATAAGGAAGAAAGATAAATCACTAATAAAGGAAGAATGTGAAAATTTAGCAAGCAAAATAATGAGCCAAGTAAGTGAAATGATAGATGAGGTGGTGAAAAGGAGGGCTTAAAGAAGGGGTTTAAATTCAGAGAAAAGGTGAGGTAGGTCATGAGTAAAAAAGGAAAAGAGGAGTCACTATTAGAGAACTCATTTAAAAATATTTATGCAAGAGACAGAATAGCTCTGCATTACGCGGTAGAAGCAAAAACAGTGAAGTTATTAGTTGAAAAAGGAGCGAATGTGAATGTAGCAGATGCGGAAGGATATACAGCACTGCATCTAGCGGTAACGGAGAAACGTCTAGAAACCGTGAGAGAATTGATAAAATCAGGAGCGAATGTAAATGCGGAAGAATATGAAAATAAATGCACTTCATTGCACCTTGCATGTATGGTGGGGAAAGTGGAAATAGTGGAGGAGCTAGTAAAAGCAGGGGCTGAAATAGAGCAAGCAGATAAATTTGGAATGACAGCAATGGATTATGCGAAAAATAGCAAAGAGATAACCGAGATATTGAAGAAAGAAACGGACAGAATTGAAAAGTTATTTGAACAAATAGAACCTTCTATGAGAGGCTGAAAATATGGAAAGAGAAACAGAAAAGAAAGTAATGAATTTAGAGAGAAAACCTTTGGGTGAGCTGAGAAAAACGTGGAAGAAGGTATTTGGGGAAGAGGCACCTAAACACTCAAAGAAATATCTGATACCTAGATTAGCGTATAGAATGCAGGAGGAAGCTTATGGAAAAATGTCAAGAAAAGGAGCAAAAAGACTAGAGTATCTAGCAGATCAACTAGAGAAGGGAAAAAGAATAAGTAGTGACAAACTTCCAGTAGCAGGAACAGAGCTAATATTAGAGAGAGGAGAAGAGATGCATGCAGTAATGGTAACAGATAAGGGTTTAATCTACAGAGAAGAATTTTTTACGTCATTGTCAGCAGTAGCCGGAAAAATAATGGGAATGAGTTACAACGGCCCTTTATTATTTGGAATGCGTGAAAAAAATGGAAGTTGAAAATGCTAAAAGAAGTAAGATGTGCAATATATACGAGAAAGTCAAATGAGGATGGACTAGAACAAAAGTTTAACAGTCTTGATGCGCAACGAGTAGCATGTGAAAAGTATATAAAGAGCAAAGAAGGCTGGGTAGCATTGGCAAAAAAGTACGATGATGGAGGATTTTCAGGGAAAAATTTAGAAAGACCAGCGATAAAGGAATTGTTTGAAGATGTAAAAAAAGGAGAAGTAGATTGTGTAGTAGTATATACGCTAGATAGGCTCTCGAGAGAAACAAAAGACAGCATCGAAGTTACATCATTTTTTAGAAGGCATAGAGTAAATTTTGTAGCAGTAACGCAGATATTTGACAATAATACGCCAATGGGAAAGTTTGTACAAACAGTGTTATCAGGAGCAGCACAACTAGAAAGAGAAATGATTGTAGAAAGAGTAAAAAATAAAATAGCAACATCAAAAGAGCAAGGGTTATGGATGGGTGGAACTTTGCCATTTGGGTATGATGTGAAAGATAAAGAATTAATAATAAATGAGAAAGAAGCAAAGACAGTGAAGCATATGTTTGAAAGATATTTGGAGCTGAAGTCAATGGCAGAACTGGCAAGGGAGCTAAATAGTCAAGGTTACAGAACGAAAGCAGATACCTTTAAAAAGGCGACGGTGAGAAGAATAATAACAAATCCAATATATGTAGGAAAGATAAGACATTATGAAAACCAGTATGAGGGAAAGCATGAAGCAATAATAGAAGAGGAAAAATGGCAAAAAGCACAAGAATTGATAAAGAATCAACCATATAGAAAAGCAAAATATGAGGAAGCACTGCTAAAGGGAATAATCAAGTGCAAGAGCTGCGGTGTAAATATGACACTGACATATACAAAAAAGGAGAATAAGAGATATCGATATTACGTATGCAACAATCATTTAAGGGGAAAAGGTTGTGAATCAGAAAACCGAAATGTAATAGCAGGAGAAGTAGAAAAAGGAGTAATGAGAAAGACAGAGCAGCTATATGAAAAATGGGAAGAAAAAGCAGAAGAGTGGAAAAATTTAAGTTTTGGAAAGCAGAAAGAAGTAGTGAAAAAGTTAATAAAGGGAGTAATGGTAAAAGAAGATGGAATAGAGGTGCATTCTGAGTCAGAGAAGACATTTATAGCAATGAATTTAAAGAAGAAAGGAAATAAATGCACGGTAATGGAACCAGAAGGAAAAACAAATAATGCACTACTGAGAGCAGTGGTAAGAGCTCACCTATGGAAACGGCAGCTAGAGGAAGGAAAATATAGAAGTGTTAAGGAACTCAGTGCCAAAATTAACATAGGTACAAGACGTATACAACAAATTTTAAGATTAAATTATTTAGCTCCGAAGATTAAAGAAGACATAGTAAATGGGAGGCAACCAAGTAATTTGAGGCTAGCTGATTTAAGGGAAATACCGATGCTGTGGAGTGAGCAATTTGAAAGATTTTACAAATTAGCGCCTTAAAAATTGCACAATTAATACTTTCCTAACATAACTCATTTATAAAGACAACAGTAGGAGTATAATAGTATGAGAATAATAAAAAACGCTAATAGAGCAGATATAACTTATGAGTTGACAAGTAATGATGGCAAGTTAACAAATCAAGATAAAGAAAAGCTTTTTAAGCTATTAAAAAAGATAGAAGAGGGTAAAAGTATTAGTGAAAAATTGAAGAAATCTGATTACAACACAAGAAAGATTCTGCTGACAAGAGTAGTTTACAAACATGAAGGTAGAAAAGACGTATTTACACTACTACATTATGCTAAATTTTGTAAGAACAACCAAGCTGTAAAGAATCTTTTAGAAGAAGCCAAAAAACATGGTCTTTTTGAGGAAGTTAATGATAAGAAAATAATCTCAGAATATTTAGGGAGTAATGGAGAACCAATACGTACCCATAGTGCTGTTGAAGATGGTGTAGTAAGAGTAAAAGATCTTTATGATAAAAATAATAAGAAAGTGCTGAATCAAAATATAACAATTCAAGTTGGTGCTAATGCAGAGATATCAACCGACACCAGATCATGTGGAAGTAACGAAGAAGGCAAAAATGCTTCAACAGACAATACTATGGAAGAATCGATGGCTTGTAGTGTATCAAGGAAGGTTAAAGAAGTGATGGATAAGTGTTTTGATATAGAAGGGCAAGAGGAGATAATAAATTTTTATAAAGCTAAAGAAACTGACACTGAGTCATATAAGGATATTAATAAAGATAAAGAAGATTTTCAACTGACATTTGAAAATAATGAGAGAGCTGAAACCGAGGTTCCTCTACCTAAAGAAAAAATGGTGTCAACACAAAGACTAATACCATTAGATCTGGTATTATTAGACGACGAACGTATAGGTAATTTTAATCCAACAACGATAGAGCGTGCTAAAGAAAAAGCGATGTCAGCAAAAAGGTTGATACCATTAGATCCAGTATTATTAGACAATGAAGATAACGAAAATTTTCACCTGACATTTGAAAACAGCAAAAAAGTCCAAAACTTCTCAATAGAAAATGCTGTGCAAGAGCGCAATATTTCTGATAGCTTTCCTTTTCGAAAATGTTTTAATAGTGATGCTGCAGGCAAAGAAGAAAATCCATCAACAAAAACAATACAGCAAAAACGAGTAATCCTGTCTAGTAGTGCTGGGATAGTGTTATTGGTGGGTAGTGTTGTATCCTATATTATGAAAATACATGTAATAGCCGTAATTGGAGGGATTGTTGGATTAGCGTGTATAGGTTTCGCACTGTATAATTCGTTCAAGCCAAATACCAAACTGGAGAAAGTGGAAGATCCAGCACAGCCTGTCATTGTTCATTCTTATTTGAATACAACATAAAAATGTTATGCTTAAAAACAAATAAGCATCAGGTAAACCTTTAAATAAGATAATTTATTGAGAAAATTACTCAAAATGTTAACTTAATATTACCATGGCTTTCCATTGTAAAATTATGTAACTGACCATCTTACCTTTTGTATACTTTCTTGTATAGGAGAAGATAAAGATACATCACCTAATGAGGAGTTGACGCTAAGTGTTTCAGAAGGTTGACTAAGCTTTCCAGATCTGAAAAAATATCTTTGTTCTATTGCCTTATTGACTGATAACCCTCCTAGCAAGCAATTCCTTCCTAGTTCTTCTTCACAGTTCTTTAAACTTTCCAGCAGACCTTGATCTTTTATTTCTACCCTTATTTGTTCTTTATTTTGCTCGTCAGGGTATAACCTAACTTCTAACTCCCCTTGGCTAGTGTAGAAAGTTAATACTATATCACTATTATCTGCAAAGTCTGTGTAATTCCTTGTGCCATTTCTTGTTATAATTTCTACCTCACTTTTACCGATTTTTATCAAGTCTCTTCCATATTCTATGCTTCCCTGAGTTAGCCCTAAACTCCTTGCTCCATCTGTGATCTTTGCAACATCTATCGTGCTATCCTCTGAATATTCTAAATAAAAAGTAGAGTTATCCATTCTTGCATTTTTTACCCTACCACTAGCTGCACTTTTAACAATTTCCATAAACTCTAGAGTACGATTGACATATTCTGCATAGGCTTCTTTCATATTGGTTTTATGGTCTTGAAATTCTGATTCCAGTGCCTCAATTACTTTTATGCTACCATTGTTACACAATACTGCTCCTCTTGATACCAATTTACATACTATCTTACTGGCAACTTTAGGATTCTTTTCTAATTCACTAATTCTTTCCATTACACGATCTGTAAAATTATACGTACTTTCATACATATCTTCACCTTGAGAAAATCGTTTAGGAAAATTAAACCTTACTCCAGAGTATATAGCTTTGCTTACAACTTTTTCTAGTAGATCCATATTTTGAGCTTTAGATACTTCACTAAAAAATTCGTTCAGCATTATCTTCTGCCTTGGTATTAAATTACTCCATAAGGTCCTAAACAAACACTCTTTCCTGTCATAATCTAACTCTTTTTGGTCAGCTACTCCTGCTTTCAAAAGTAAGTTTTCTACTTCGGTACCAATTCCAGAATCAAAAAGAATACTTCTTGCACGTCGAAGCACTTTTGACTTTCCTTCTTTACCCCGAATATTTAAAACCACTTTTAGATCTTGATTATTCTTGTGTTTCTCCAAAAAGTCTTTTAGATTTTTAGTAAAGTTACCAATGTAATCCAAATAATTTACAGACGATCTTTCACGTTGATATAATACTTCGTGAATTATATCATGTAATTCTTTGTATAATATCTTCTGACTGTCAGTGAAAAAGCACTTTTCAATATGGTAGTGATGATTATCAATTGCAACTTCTAGTGGGGTCTTCCCTTGTCCATCACGTAAATCGGGTTTAGCGTTGTTCTCTAGAAGCAAATCTACACTTTTACTATCACCAATGTCAGCAGCATAATGCAAAGGTGTTTTCCCTTCATTGTCCCTTATATTAGTATCAACTCCTGCTCTTAGGAGATGAGTTATACTACAAGATCCTGTAGCATAATGTAAAGGTGTCTTACCTCCATCACTCTTTCTATTAGGATCAGCTCCTGCTTTTAAGAGTAAACCCATGGCACAACCATATATGCTACTTACCCAATCCACACTCGATAGTAAATGTAATATTGTCAATCCAGATTCTCCTATTTTTAGGTTAAGAACATATTTTAGATCTGGATGTTTCTCATTTTTTTTTAAAAACTCCGTAAGTCTTGGAATATAACCATTTTTTTCATCAAAAGAAGGTGGATAGACGGTAAGAATGCTTAATAATCCCTTATTTAACTCCTCTTGACTTTCTGTTAAATCAGATGTTTCAACAAACCGTTCATACATTAAATTATCAAGTGAATACTTAAATTCAACAGCACCCACTAAAGAGCGATCATGAAAGAATAAAGGACGATTATAAGCTGAATTTAAATATTCTTTAACCAACTCATACTCATGATCGAATTGCTCTTTCTCTAGCATTTTTGGTAGCCCCTCCAATGTTTCGTTTATCTCTGGATTTGTTTTTCTGTTAAGATTTTGCTCATTGTCTTTAGCTACCATATCCACTCCAATCTATAAACACACGCTATAGTATATAGTACAAACAAATCTAATCAAGCATAATTTTTTTACTAAGATACTCTAAACACTATTTTGAGAAACTACACGTTCAGGATCCTTTAAGACTTGATCGGTTTCAACATTACTAAGTGCCGTATTTGCCTTATATGAACAGTAACACCCTACTGCAAGAAAAGTTAATGCGGCTACAGAAAGTATAATACACACTGCTGAATGAAACATTGTTAAACTTGCACCAACAGCAAATGCTCCAGATAATACAAAAGAAATAGAAGCATAGGTTATTTGCTTTCTACCCTGAGCGCTTGCTGCTGAGAGTTTTTTGCTTCCATTATCTGGATTTGGACCTTTCAAGCTTTGTTGCATTCCATTTAAATTCTCTTCTAATTGCTTTGCATCATCGAGCTTTTTCTGCAAGTCTACAAGCTGAGCTTTTGTTGCGTTAAGTTCATCTCTAAGTTGACTTTTTTCATTAATAAATTGAGTTACCTGATCATTTAATTTACTAACTTCTCCTTCCTTCTCTTTAAGCTGAGCCTTTGTTCTATTGGATTCTTCTCTAAGTTCATTTACTTCACTATTTAGCTTCTCCTTTAATTGACTATTTTCTTCCACCTGGCTAGCTTTTTCTTTTAGTTCAGCGTTTGCTTGCTTAAGCTTTTCTACTTGACTAGTTAGACCATTTTTTTCCTTAAGAAGCACAGCTACTTCCTTAGTTTTACCTTCTAGCTCTTTCTCTTTATTTGCAAACTCTTGCTTCTTTACTTTGAGTTCAATCTGTATCTGCTCCAGCGCTTCATTATTCCTTGCAAGTTTAGCTTCTGTTTCCTTAAGTTTCTCTACTTGTACTTGGCTAATTAGATCACCATTTCCTTGTTTAAGTTGAGCTTTTGTTTCATCAAATTCCTTTTTAAGTTTCTCTGCCAAAAGATTAAATATGTCCTTTGCTCTGTTGTTTGATACTTTCAACTTTTTGATTGCCAAGCTCAAGTATGAAAAATCAAAATAATCTTCATGATTAAGTAAAAGATTAATGGCTTCCAATTTGCTCTTTTCAATAGCAAGGGCTAAAGGCGTACAATTTTCAGAATCTTGAGCGTTAATAAAGCGTTCTTGTTCGAGAAGAAGCTTAAGTGTTTTAGAATTATCACTTAAAATAGCGTAATGTAAAGGTGTACGCCTCTTTCCTATTTCTACCTCTTCCTCAAAGAATTTTATCACTTCTTCTTTGTTTTCTGATTCTGATGATCTTGCCAAATCTAAAACAGTTTTACCCTTACATTCAAGATCAAAGTCAGCGCCTTCCTTCACAAGAAACTTTATCATCTCCAAATTGCCATTACAAACTGCAAAGTGTAAAGGTGTCATACCACCACTATCTTTGGCATCAATGTTAGCACCTTTACCAAGAAGAAACTCTATACCTTCTCGAAAGGGTGCCGTATCATCGTTGCCTGCGCTACTACTAGAAAAATTCAACCAGTTAGGCAACACAGAAAACCACCCATTATTAGTATCTTTTTGAGCTACTTGACCTACATTGCGAGCTATAAAGTGTAAAGGTGTCATATCATTAATATCTTTAACATTAACACTAATTCCATTATTCAAAAAGTCTTGAGCTGTTTCTCTACTATAGCAAGCAGCAAGATACAAAAGACTAGCACCACTAAGTCCAGCTTTTCTGGATGAAACTAGTATTGCTTTGATACACTCTTTATTTTGAACAGACGTCGCTGCATCAAGTATATTACGTATCGTATCAACAATATTGTTATCTTTTAATGTTTTCAAGTATTGAGTAATATGGCTAGTAAAAAGCTGGTTAAATTCCTTTCTTAATGCTATAGTTGAAAAGAATTTATGGCTTACAACTTTTATTCGGTTATCTTTCTCTTTCAATTTATCGGATAAAATGTCAATGTATTTTTGCCCGCCTACAAGCAGTAATAGAGATTTTAGTTCTAAATCTTCTTGATTAAGCAATACATCCTGATACTTTTCTGCGAGCTTGTTATTGGCTGCAATTGCTAGAAGTATTAATTCTCTTTCTAAAAAATTGCAATCACCACCTTCTGTGCCAAGATTATACTTTGACAATATGTTGTCATATATATACTTACGATCAGTCCTTTCGTGCAAATCCAAATTAAGGTATTCTGAACAAAAGGCTTTAAAATTATCACTATTCAGACTAGTTATAAACACATAATATCGATTATCCCTTATAACTTCATTTAATTTTTGATAATCATCACCATTGACTGCTTTGCTTAAAGTGTTTCTCAACTCATTAAGGGTTGTCGTGTAAGAAATATCGAATTCTTCATCAAATTCTTCTGAAGCTTCATCATTATTTTCATCTCTCGCCCTTGGTGTTTGACTATACCCATCACGGGTACAAGATTCTCTCTTTCTGTCATAGCGCTCTCTTTTTTTTGAGTCGGATAATGTACCATATGCAAAAGAAATTTTCTTAAAGGGCAAGAGTTTTTTTTCAAGCTGAACTAGCTGCTCTTCTTCTAACGATGAGAGTGATTCCCCATCTTTTTTTCTTTCCGATAGTTTTCTGTGTTTATCCCGTTCACCAGGTGAAAGAAATCTATCCGGATGATACTCCTTAGACAACCTGTGGTATTCCTGTCTTATCTTATGTTGAGTGGCATCGGGTTTCACTCCTAATACCTCATAGTGGTCACTATCCATCATTCCCCCTAACAACACTGGCCTTCTACTTTTTAAAGTATAGCCTTTCTTATAATAGTCCGAATGCGATAAGATATGTGTTTATGGCTATAGCAGGCCAGTAGCATATTACGGTCTGTTCGGATTATTGTAAAAAGAGCTATATCTATAATATTACCGTATTAATGGTACGAATTAACCTAGCTTTTGTCAACATGCATAATAAACCTCTAAATTAGAAACATTAATTTATTTTAGAATTATTCAACAAGGAAACATATCAAAAGCTCTGTCAACTTACATTAAAAGTCCGTTCTAATGCAACAAAATATTACACTCTCTAGCATCAACGAAAATTTATTTGTTTACTTTATTCCAAAAATAGAAAAATAGTACGTACCTTCGCGAGAACAATTTAAATAAAAGCTGCGTTGTGAAAATAGAAGCTTAAAATTCTTGCACCGAAGCTAGGTAAGTTAGTTCATATGTGAATTTAGCTGAAGTAGTCTAATATAGCGGATTTTGTGGTATAGTAAAATTATTATAAAGAAAAGTTCGCACGGATCTAGCGGTAGACCAACGCATCCCAAAACAAACTCTTCTCACGCTTGCTGGTTTTTGTTGCTGGAAATGGTTGAATTATTTAGGTTTTTAATAGTATATATTGCTAAATTAGTAATAATTTATTAAAAGACTTCCATCAAAAATTATTTCAAAAAAATTTTAAATTAGGGATTGACAAGTTTTAAAGATGGAGTAACATGTCCAAAATACATTAAACCTTTATGGTATGTAAGGGGTTAAAGTCTATTCATTTCAGGGGGGTAGCTATGTTGCGTTCGGATATTCCAGAAATTTTGTTTTCTTGCATTAAAGAGGATGATCCTTATAGGGCATCCAAAGTCTTTCAAATTGAACGCTGGTGCTATGCAAGTTGGCGTTTACACCAAAGAAGTGGCCGAAAAGGGCACAATTTTCTTGCACGAGTACTATCTAGTGAGGATTGCTGGAAGGAAATAGATGGTTTACATGGAGTCAAGCTTGACAGGCAAATGGTAGGTAAAAAATTGATTGCACCAGATTCAGGTAATCTCTTTGATAAGTATGACATTGCTTGTAAGTGTTGCTTGGAAGAAGATATTATTGCTTTATTTGAGGAGAGAAAAAAAGGGTTGTCAGCTTAAGGCAAGAGTAGCTTACTAGAGTATAATCACTTGGTTAAGTGTTTAACAGGTAATCCTTTGATAGTTTTTTGGTCACATTTTGTCAGTGGTTACATCTCTAAATTAAATTTAAATGGTCGTCATCCATATGAGTATGGACTTAAATGTGCTATGGATCTTAAACGAGCAGAAGCAGTGGAATTTTTCTGGAATAAAATAAAGTCTCTACCTAAAGATGAATTAAGTACTCAGCAGAAAGATGAAATCTTTATGAAACATGCAGTGTATGCAGCAGGGAATCATTGTAACAGTTATCCTGAGATATTCGAGTTTTGCTTTAGTCAAATGAGTCCTGATAAATATCCAGAACTTTTAAAAAGAGATTTAGCTGAAAATCGTCATTACGGTAGTTTAAACACACTACAGGGTGCACTCCGCTTTGATCAATTTCAAGGATTGTTTGATTGCTTAAAACCATTTGATGTTCCAGAAGGTAAGTATTGTACTTGGTTGCGATTTATAGAAATAAAGAAATGTTCTGGGCATTATATAGATTCAGGTGTAAAGCTTTTTACACACATGTGGATGAAAGAAGGATTTGATAGTCATCGTACCTCAGCATTAAATGAAGAAATGATGAGCAATTCTGTCTTTCAAGGAAGGTTATTAGTGCCTCTAGTTGAGAAGGGTTGTATGGAACCAGTATGGGCAGTGTTGGATAAGGCTAATCCTGATCAGGTTAAAGAATTTATGAATACCAAACAAGCCGATCATATACGTTCCATATTAAAGGAAAGAGGAGATGAGGGTTCATTGGATAAATTCCTATCATATGGTAAGTCCGTAGATAGAGAGCTTGAGAATTTAAGTACTGATTTAACTGAAGTTAAGTTAAGTTAAGTAAGGCACATAGTTTAAGTAAAAGGTAGACATATTATAAAGGGGTATTTATGCCAAACGAAGAAAGACCACAAGATTTTGAGTTAATAGAATTACTAATTCGAGAAGCAGCAGCTAGCACTTCAGTTCAGCAGAGCAGTGGGGTTGATGAATCCTTCAAGGCAAGGTTTCAGTCGTATGTTGATCAGATTCCATCTTATATGCATTCTGTAGAAAAGAAAGGGTTTTTTTCTCACTTTTTCTTCGGAAGCTTTTCTACGCTGCTGGATACAGAAATAGCAGAGAAGTTAGGCATTAAAGAGATTTCTTTTCGTTTTGACACTAAGGAAACTTTAAAGGTAGTTGTTATTAAGGATGGTGAAATTAAAAATGATAGAAGTGCCATTGATAATATCAAATTATTTTCTATTTCAGAATCAAAAGATGAGTCCAAAGGTCAATTTACTTCTGGTGAGTTGGAAGAAATATTAAAAAAGAACCTGATTTGGACAGATAAAAACACCCTGATTGGTGAAGTTGGAGCTATAAAGGATAGGATTAAGGGTAGAGATGAGATGAAACCCAGGTTAGTACGAATCTCTAAAGGGAAAAATGGTATTTTTGTTAAGACAGAAGTTCAAGAAATATCTGACTCTGCTGCTAGTCATGGCTTTCATAAAATAGAGAAAGGACTATGGAGCAAACCAGAAGATGATATAGCAAAGCTGACTGGTACTGATATGCAGAGAGTTAAAGAATCTTCTGAAAAAGTCCTTGAAAAAATTGGTAAAGTTCATTCCAAATATGAGTACTCACTTAGCTACGCTAAAGAAGCACGTGAGGCAGCACATCATGGATTTGTGGCTGGTGTTTTTATGAATTTCCGCTATAGATATAACCTTAGAGTTTACTTAGAGCAATTTGCAGGAAGAGGTTATGCGGATATTGTTTTACTAGCCCGTGGCCCTGATCGTGCGTTAGATTCCATTCCTATTATCATTGAATTAAAAGCAGGAACAGTTCGTGGTACTGCACCAGGTGATGCCCTGCAACAAGCGACGGATTATGCAAAAGGCTTTCAACCAAATGTTATGCGAGTTTTAACTACTGCAGACAATATTCTGTGTGTTGGTGTAAATCTTGATTATCGATCTCCTGTTTCCAATATTGAAGCAAAAAGTCGTGAGGGAGAAATTGTTCCTCTTTTTCAAGATATGCTAAAATCTACTGATGACTGGGGTATGCGTAGGATTGATATAGGAGAGTTGGAAAAACAAATAAAAGATAATTTAGAACGCATTTATCATACGTTTCCTGGCACAGGAGAGAAGGGAGATAATCATTATTTCAGTAGATTTTTATTAGGACAATCGTTATTGTTAAATGAAGCTTTAGGAACTGAATTTGAAAAGCATGTTTTTATTTACAGTGAAAATATACCTACTGAAGCTCATGAGTCTAGTAGACCTCAACGTCCAGCAGGTCAACAGGTCTTGATAAAAGCCATGCAGTTGTAACAATGGTGCTGATTCCAGAAGGTACCGAGAAGCTAGTTTATGTAATTAATGTTATTGAAGCTGATGGAAGAGCAGAGGTACTGAGTAAAGGAGTTCCACTTAATAACCTAAACGAGAAAATAGGAAATAGAAAAATAGCTGAGTTAAATCTTAATTTTAACATCAAACAAAAGTCAAACTTTAAAAAACATTTTAGTATAGAGGCCAATGAGCCTATTTCTTTAGAACAGTACAACAACAAAAAAGCCAATAAGTTTCAAGGTACTTTTGAGAATGTTCCTTATCCTGATCAGCTAAAAGAAACATTTGATAGAGTATTAGACTCTCAACTTACTTCTGCTCAGTCTTCATCAATAGATGAGTATAATGGGTTATTCAGAAAAATTGGAGAAGGAATGTTACCTTTTAAAACTCTCATTAACAAAGAAACTAATTTCCAGGGAGTATTGGATGGAGCGCTTAGTCATTATAGTGATCTAAGGTTACAGGAATCGCCAGAAACTAGAGCATTAGTTTTAACTGAGTTTCAAACTGGTAGAGGGAAACGTGTTGATATGCTGGTTCACGGTATTAAGTTTGCAGATCAAGGTAATGCTAAGGAATACACTCCTATAGGACTAGAGCTTAAAGGGCCAGAAGAAAAGATAAGTGCTGATAAGTTAAAAGAAAAAGCAAATAAGCAGATAACCGAGAGATATGCAAAAGGTGTAACGTATAAAACACTTACAGATGGTGATGAAGTGAAATTTATCGGTGTTGTTTTTGACAAAAAAGCTAGTAATGCAAATTCTCTTGTTTTAGCAAGTAGAACAAGCGAAGAAGGATTTATTCCTGTTAAAGTAGTTCATAGCTCGGTACTTAAATTTTCTCTAGGACCAGAAGATATTTTAGAGGATTCAATGGATCTTTTTAATCAGCGATGCAATGGAAGTAGAAAAAAACGCAATATAGGTATGGCCTGCATAGACTCACGTGATGAGGAAAGTATTGAAGAGAAAGAAAAAAAAGAACGACGTATTAAAGAATTATTTGATACTGATGAAATAAGAGAAAGAACAAAGAGCATTGAATTTTATGATCAGCTTTTTAAGGTTTCTGAGCATATATCTAAAGGCGAAGCTATAGATCAAAATATTGAAGAAGCATTTATAGCAAAGGTTAAAGATATAGATCTGAATTCAATAGATCCAGAGATTAGGGATGTTATGGAAGAGATTAAAGAAAAGATCAGTGAAAAAGAAGCAAATAAATCAGAAAAAATAAAAGATATTTTAAGAAGATCTGGAGTAGAGGAAAAGATAAGTGAAGCAGCAAAAGGTGTAGGTCTTACTTACAGAAAATTTTTAGATGAGGGAGGAAGTGAATCTCAGAATATTATCAATAAAATTAACAGTAGCCCAGAGGCCATGAGCCATCTAAACAGAGTAGGTAGAATATCTGGCTGGGCTATGGAAGGTATGATGTACAAAAATCTTATAGGTGATATCCTAAGTGGCAATTTAGAAGGAGTAGCAATTAACTTGGGTTTTATTGGAGGTAGTCACTTACTTGGTAAAGTTGCAAATACTGTAGCAATAAAAGGAGAACAATTTATTTCAGAAGGCAAGGTATTTCTTGGCAAGTCTTTAAAAGTAGCATCACCTTTCCTCGCACGGGCGACTTCTGCTTTTATCGCTTATGATTTAGCAAATCAAGTTAAGGCATTTAAATCTGGTGATAAAAATGCTATGGCTGGTATAGTAGGAGATAGTATTGCCCTTACAGTTGATGCAGCAGCAATCGGCATAGAAGTTGCTGAAGTTGCTGGAATACTAAGTGGTGTATCATCAGTCACTGGTCCTATTGGAGCTGGAATAACGGCTCTTGTATTTATTGGCACTGACATTTATTTATCCGTGAAGGCAGTTGAACAAGAAGATAAAATTATTCATTTAACAGGGTGGGAAAAATTTAAGGAAGGGTGGCGTGCATTTCTCCATATAAAGCCTGAAGAGTATATAGAAAAATTAATAAAAGAGAAGCAGGCTAATAGTCACTTGGTTGAAAATGCTGTAGGTTTCTTGAAGCAACATACTGGAATTCGGAGATATGTTTTTCCTACTGGTAAGTTGATTTTCAGAGAATTTATGTACGTAGATCGAGATAATAAAGTGCTTCTTAATGAAAAGATAGGCGATATTAAGTGGAGCAGATCAAGGCCAGATAATCCAAGAGATGGGGAGTTATTCTGCTTACCGGAAGGAGATTGGGAATCAGTTCCAAGAGGTGGAGCTTACCTTTGTGAAAATGCAATAGGCTTGTCTTACTCAACTAATAGAACAGGGGATTATACTTTAACTGATTTGGGTGAAGGTGATGATGAGGTAATCGGATTCCAGGATAGTCCTAATATTTTCCTTGCAGGAGATGGAAATAAAAATTTTACTGGAGGAAGTAAAGACGACTTCTTTATCTTGCAAGGTAATGGTTATAGTAGTGGGATTATAAATGGGGGCCGTGGGAGTGATACGTTGGACTTAACAAAGTTTGCTTTAGGTTACTCCATAAAGATTATGAGGACCTTTTTTGGGTACTTTTCTATTAGTAGTGATGGTAAAAATACTTGTTCATCTTTTAAATTAATGAACATACAAACAATTCTTGGTAGAGAAAAAGAACAGGATGAAGTACAATGTAGTAGCGATTTAAAATATGTTGATGGTGGAGGTGGAAAAGACAATAACCATCCTGACAAAATTTTCATAAATCATGTTACTGGTTCCGGTAAATTGACAATAGCAGTAAGGCCTAATACCGAGATCATAAACCGCTCTTACAACGGAAATTTTAGTTATATTGCCTTTCATGGTGAGGGAAGGGCCAACATTAATATTAATCGCCAAACAGATAAATTACAGCACAGTTTCTTATTTAATTATGCTCTTCCTGATTTAAAAAACGTTAAGGTTCATGATCTTCCGGGTAAAAATACTAACTACCCAATAAAAGATGTTAAATTTAATTTTCAGCAGAGTCCTTTAGGTGTATTTGACATAGATATTAAAAATGTTGCAAATAATGCATCTTATGTACTAACAGATGATAAAACTGAAGTTAAAATTGGAAATGGGGGTAGTTTATATCTACTACAAAACACTAATAAACCTATTGACGAAATTGTAAGAAACTATCCGGCTATAGCGAACAGGCTAAGTGCAACCGTCTTTGCAAAATTTCAAGATGAGCTTGTTGTAATCGGGCATGGAAAACATGAGGTAATGAGTAATGATCCTTTACACAAGAGTCACTTAGTCGGAAATGGTGGTGAAAATGTATATGTAATTACTCCAACTCAGAAAGAAGTGAGCATTTATGATGTTAGTAAGGAAAGTTCTATAGATACACTAGACTTAAGGAACACAGTAAAGGATATGAAAGATATACAGTTCAGTTCATTAAATGTCTCTCAAGATAAAGATGATTTGCTGATAAAATTAGAAATGGAACGATCTCCATTAAAATTTCCAATAAGGCTAAAAAATGGTGTGCAGTGGTATCAGAAACTTCATGTTGTTCTTAATATAAACATGCAACTTGAACGTAATGGTAATAATTGGATTCTAAGTCCTTTACCTTTAATTTTCGATGAGAATACTAAAACTATTGTTATAACAGCTAAAGATATAGAAGAAGGAAATAAATTAATTGTACATAAACAAGCAGGACATTATACCTTTTTACGTTTAAGGGATGACTTGGTAATAATTACTGATTCTAGCACAGGAGAAAACAATATTTGTACTATATTGCTGAGTAATTTCTATAGAGAACCTAAAATGGAAACATTATCTATTGAATTTAATGATACAACAATATCAATACAGGAGAAAATGAATGAAATTAACAGCAGCAAGCTGCTATTTTGTTCTAGTGCACTACAAGTAAATGAACCATTTAGCATTGACGTCCGTGAGTTATTAAATAATCATGATTGTCTCAAGTTTGATTCAGATAAGATAGCCTTTTTTAGGTCAAGTGATAATTTACTATTGTTATCAGATCAAGGAGTGTCGGTTATATTAAATTACTATTCTCATGTCCATAGGCAGTGGAATTTACCAATAGAGTTGAACAATAGTATTATAAAACCAGAGGAATTTAGAGAAAAAGCAGATGACCCTAGTTCTTTTAGGTATTACCTGCCAGGGGAAGAAGGTTTAAAAATTTATCATAATCAACCTACTGATAAATATCAAGTTGGTTTAGTAGATTTAAAGAATAGGTCTATACTAGATTGTGATATGAGAATCGTTGATAAGAATTTTATTTTATCATCTGGAAATAATACTATTGTAAAAGTGGAAAATTGGGTTACTGGCCAAAAGATAATGTTCGCTTTTAACGATGCTATAGTTTTTAACCCAAAATGTATATTTGTTGCTTGCAACCAAGAAGACATTATAGAAGAATTTAATCAAGAAAAAAATAGAGTAAGTAGTATACCTCAAATAGCTGCACTTGTTTCGGGATTACCTTTAGATGAGGCTGTTGAGAAAGATAATTTAGATTCAGTCAATACACTACACCATGCTGTTATTACAAATAATTACGCAATGGCACAACTTCTTATTAGTGAAGGTACGGATATTGAAGCTAGAGATAATGATGGTAAGACTCCTTTAAGTCGTGCTGTTAGTCTTGATAAGCCTAATATGGTTCAACTTCTTCTCAATAAAGGTGCAGACATTGAAGCTGAAGATAATGATGGTAGGACTCCTTTAAGTCGTGCTGTTACTTTGGGTAATTTGAACATGGTACAACTTCTTCTTAATAAAGGAGCCTACATTTATTCTAAAGACGGTAATGGTAAGACAATTTTTGAAATAGCACATGAATGTCATAAAGCAGAAATAGTGAATTATCTCATAACAAAACAGGATAAGTATGGTAACACAATACTGCATTATGCTGCTGAAGAAGGTAATTTAAATTTGGTCGAATTGCTTTTAGATAATAATACTCATATTAGCGTTAAAAACAGTGACGGTTGGATACCTTTGCACTTGGCTGTTAAGGAGGGTAAATTAGATGTAGTTGAGCTGCTTATGAGAAAAGGAGCTAATATTGATGCTAAAGATAACAATAACCAAACTCCTTTGCACATTGCTGTTCAAGTAGGCAATTTCGATACTATTAGCCTCATTGTGGATAAAATTGAAAGCATAAAGTTTCTTATAAATGAAAAAGATGAGTTCGGTTATACACCGCTGCAATATGCTGCTAAAAATGGTAAGTGGGATATAGTTAACCTTTTCCTTGACAAAACTGCTGAAAGGGGTCCAGATGATGTTACAAATAAAGATCAACTATCAAAAAGTTGGACTACTGTACACTATGCTGTTTATAATGGTGACTTGCATTTAATTAAAGATATATTTCAATTTCTTCAAGATAAAGATGCTATCGTTAATACTAAAGATAGTAGTGATTGGACACCTTTACACTATGCTGTATACTACAATGCCCTTGATACAGTGAAATTTCTTGTAAGTAAAGGTGCTGATATTGAGTCTAGAGACAGAGACGGTAAAACACCTTTAGATATTTCTATTGATCGAAAATATGATGGTGTTGTACAATATTTAAAACAAGTGCAATTAAATGAACAACTGTTGAAAGCAGTACAAGTTGGTGATCGTAATGAAGTTAAAGCTTTGATTAGCAGGAAAGCTGACGTTAGTGCTAAAGATAAGGATGGTAAGACTCCTCTACATTATGCTTCTTGGCTTGATTCTTCAAATATGGTAAAGGATCTTATAAGGGAAGGTGCTAACATTGATGCTAAAGATAACAATGGTAAAACTCCTCTAGAGGACACAGGATTTAATGCAGGCGTAAAAAGAATTTTAATGCAGGCACACTTAGATAAAGAGTTATTAATCACTGTACAAGGTAATGATCTTGAGAAAATTAAAAGCCTTGTTGCTCAGGATGTGAGCAAAGATAGTCATGGCGCGTATTATTATGCTTGGAGTGGTAACTTGGACACAGTAAAGTTTCTTGTTGAAGGAGATGTGAATGTTAATGCTACTGATAAATATGATTGTACATTGCTACATTGGGCTGCATTGAAAGGTCATTTAGAGGTTGCTAAGTTTTTGGTTAATAAAAGAGCTAATGTTAATGCTGAAGATATTTTTGGCAGAAGTCCTATGCACTTTGCTGTTATGAATAATCACATAGGTGTACTACGGTATCTAGTAACTAATCAAGCTAACATTGATGCTAAAGATAACAATGGTAAACACCTTTAGAGGTAGCAAGAGAGTATTTTAAATTAGAAGCAGCTGGAATCCTTTCTATAAATAAGGATATTAAGGAAGGTAAGTTGGATGAAGTCAAGCACTTTCTTGCTAATAATGCTAGCAGAAGTGATACTGATGCTAAAGACAAAGATAAATGGTCGAAAGATTGGAATCTTTTACACTACGCTGTCTACAATGGTAACTTAAATTTATTCAAAGGTGTGTTCGAACTACTTTTGGAAAAGAGTGGTAGCATTAATGCTGGAGATCAGTACGGTTGGACGCCTCTACACTATGCTGTCTATTACAATGAACCTGATATTGTCAGTTTTCTTGTAGATAAAAAGGCAGACATTGATGCTCAAGCAAAAGATCACAAAACACCTCTACATGTTGCTGCTCAGTACAATAGCGGATCTGAAATAACTGGGCTTCTTCTTGATAAAGATGCTAACATTGAGGCCACAGTAAATAATGGTTTTACTGTTTTACATGAGGCTGTTTACTATAATAAACTTGGTATAGTTGAATTTCTTGTTCAGAGAGATGCTGACATTAATGCTAAAAATGGTAAGGGTGAAACACCTCTAGAGGTAGCAAATAGGTTGGGTAGATCAGAAATAGCAAACTTTTTAAGAGGGAAACAAAACGAGAAGCCTGTACAACGTAAGCGTCGTCATCACCATGGAGACCACCCTCGTCACTACGATCGCTCATCGCGTAAGCTTCCTGCTACAGATTTAAGTAATCAACCTGAGGTAGCAGCTAGACAAGATGTACCAGAAAATTCATTACAAAATGATGAGACAGGCTATAACAAAGGGGGAGCTACAAGTGGAGCAAGGTAAGCCATCTTCATGGATAAATGTTGCTGCTCATGCTGTTGCAGATACTGTTATGGGTGTTTTTCAGTTTATCTCTTCTCCTTTTAAGTCAGCTATAGATATGGAGCATTCTCAACCTTCTAAAGCTATAACAACTCAAGGTACTGATGTAAATAGCACGCTTTTTCTGTTGGATGTATTCATAAGAAAAATTACAGGACAAAAATACATTTCTACAGTGGACCAGCCTACAATATCCTTACCAGAAGCGGAGTACTATGCATCAGATATTATAAATGAATTTGAACAAGTATTGAAGAAAACAGCAGTTGAATCAGGAATATCAGTAACAAATTTAAATTTTGATCCTATAAAACCACAATCAGATATAGTTGGACAACTAATAAATGGGAATTTTTCTGAAATATCGAAAACCTTGTATTCGTCTGCAAAACAAGCGTGCCCAGAGTTTAAGCAAACCAAGAAATTTCTGGAACGTATGAAAAGCCATATAGAAGAGCTTTTAGACAAGAAAGAACTTGTACTGACAAAACAGCAAATGGAGCAATCCTCTAAGGCTTCAGACCAGCAGGCATCTGGTGCAACAGAGCTATCTAAAAAGCCTTTCTTAAAAGGTACATCAGTGGCTAAAGGACTGGAATTATGTAGCGGTGGTGCTAGTTTCGTAGCTAATAATCCTACAGGAAGTCAGTTACCAGGAGCTACTAGCGGAACAGACGGTAAGCCCGAATCTTATTTAAGTGGTGTAACAGTAGATAATCAACTAGAGAGGTCACAACGACGTTAGGCTATTTATTCCTGAAGTTGTGCAATTTCATCAAGGGAAAGGTCAGTTATTTCAGCTATAACATCTATAGAGACACCGGCCTTAAGTGAATTCTTTGCAACTTCGATTTTCTCTGCTTTTCTGCCTTCGGCTCTGCCTTTTTCATGTCCGATTTGGATGGCTTCTCTATTTATGAGCTGTATTAGCTGTGGTGTTGTGTAGCAGATTATCCAATCTGGTGCTTCTCTGCCATTTTCCCACTTAGCAAATCTCATCTTTTCCTTGAGATAATATCTCCTATAAGCTTCCACAGCACTGCTGCATTTATACTGATCCGGCAGTGCTTGTATAAAAGCTTGCATATCAGTTGATCGAAAAATGAGTAAATCCTTATTACTATCACACCAATTTATTACTTCCTCTGATTTATGCTTCCTTTTGTATCGCTGTGTATACTCTTTACACAATTCTTTTCCATACTCTATCAACCAACAAAAGTTTCCTTTCGATTGCCTAGCCCACAAAGAACAAGGATGATTGCTGTGAGTGAGTTTATATGGAACTTCTATATCCTGATCTATGACACTAACAAAAGGATTTGGCGCTTTTAATGCTATTGAAAAAACATTACTTAATAACTGAGCAGTTTCTAATGGCATTTTTACTATATGCTTATCACATAACATTTTTGCCGCAATCTCTGGGTTTTCATCTAGTACAAAGATGTTCATCTAAACATCCAAAGATAGAATCAGCTTAAGTCTTTAATTTCATTAGCTGTAAGACCAGTAGTTTGAGCTATAATATCAACAGAAACCCCTGCTTTAAGTAGATTCTTTGCGACTGTTATCTTAGCTTGTTTTTCACCTTCTTCTCTTCCCCTCTCTGCGCCAATTTTAATGCCTTCCTCCTTGCCTTCCTCTCTGCCTTTTTGATGTCCGATTAGGATGCCTTTTTCAGTAGCATCATCAAGTTTTTGAGCGAGGACAGCCTGTTCATCAAGAATACGTTTTATTTCCTGTTCATAGGCAATAAATTCTTTTTCTGACCAGTTAAATCTATTTAGTTCTTCATAGGCCTTTTTAATTATTACATCACTACCTATTATTTTTTCCAGCTCTTCTTCACTAGTCTCATCTGCATATTTAAAGAAGTAGATCCATTTTTCAACTATATTTGAAAGCTGATCCTCTTTGGTTTTTGGAAATTTTGGCAATTCAATAAATATGAAGTAAAAATCTTTTAGATCGTGTTCATTAGCATCTTCATCCCGAATAGTATGCTTTGATTTATACTCAGACTTGTCCGGAAACAGGATACAATCTGCTATAGCAATGAAGATAATTTCCTTAAGGTCTTGGTATTGATCACCTTTATCGGCTTGTCTTGAATACGCTTTAGCTGCATAGTATTGGGCACGTTTTTCAAAGCCTTTAGTTTTAGCGACCTGCATCTCGACGATCACTTGCACCCCATCTTCATCTCTACAGAGAACGTCAACAATACTTTGCTTTTTAGCAGCAATATCAGGGTCTTGAATAGTACTTAGAAACTCTATATCCTTTATTGCACTTTTGTCAGTGAAGCCAAGGATATCATTGAGGAAGTGAATAAGAATATCTTTATTTTTTTCAGTACCGAAGATACGGCGAAAAGATATATCATTTTTGGGGTCGAGAAACTTCGAAAGAGCCATGAGAAAAAAACCTAAAAAGCATTAATAATTATACACAATTGTGAAGAAATGTTCAAGTTTTTTATTTTTTTAAGTTTTGAATGCGTTGATGAAAAAAATGTCTCCCATAGATGGCTTTAGAATGCTACTACGCATCTTAGACGTCCTTTTGTACATCTTTTTATAACTCCATCATAAAGTGCCTTTAAAGCCCAGGAAATGAATTCATGAATTTAGTAGCTATAAAAAACTTCAAAAATACCTATCTTGGGTGTGAGAGGCTAATTTCCTAATAAAAATACGAGCGTAAAAACTCAATTACCTAACACCGTGAGATTAACCTCCCACACCCTTATTATAAATAACTCAAAAATAGTATTCAATAATTTTTAGTGGAAAATTTTACAATTGAAGTTATATCTGAGTAAGTATGAATACAAAAAAAGTAGTAATGTACACTGGCAAACGAGGAAGCAGACAGGCTTGCCAGAAAGGAAACTAAAAAGCTGAAATACAAAAACTACCAAAGCTGCAGCGAGTACAGAGAAATTAATGTTTTTATTCAGATACAAATTTGTGTAAGCGCTTACAATGAGGTATATATGGTTGTTTCCGTGAAAGAAGTGATCGTTAGCAGCTGTAATGATAGCAAAGCATATTAATCCTGTAAGATACAAAATAGCGCAAAAAATAAGAAGCTGGAGGCTAAAGCGAGGATATACCCTAAAAGATCTAGCAGACAAAACAGGTATAAACTATCATACGCTGCGAAGATATGAACAAGGGATATGTGGCATTCCAGATGAAGAATTACAAGTTATAGCAGATGCATTATCAGTTAGTTTGAGTGATCTACTTCCTAGACAAAAAGTACTCAAAGAAAACAGTTGTTTTGATAAAAGTAAGATCCAATGGATGTACGATTTCATAGGAAAATACACAAAAACAAGGGGGCGAGAATCACGTAAAGCGATTTATGCATTAACCAAATCTATTCGAGCTGAAGAGGAAAGTGATGTAAAAGCAGCAAGAGTAAGAATGGCGGAGAATATGCTGGAGGCAGGATTTGCTACTGATATAATCTACCGAGCAACAGGCTTATCAACTGATGAATATGATAATGAAGAGGAGAAAGGTTCTAAGCGTCGAAGCAAAAGACAAGAGATGAAAAAGTGGAGAATAATACAAGGGTGTACGCAAGAGGAATTAGCAAAAGAGCTTGGTGTAGGAGGTCCACAGGTACATTACTATGAACAAGGGAGCACCATGTTCGGTGAAAGGTTATGGGAAATAGCGAGAAAATTGTCAGTGGATGCTAAGGATCTGGTGCTTAAATCGACGGAAGAAGACTGCTGTGAAGACGAAGATGGTGAAGGAGAAAAAGAACTATTAAGTTGGGTGAGAGAGTCTAAAAAAATTAGCAATCAAGAATCACGAGATGAACTGGATACATGGGTAGAATTTTTATCCCAAAGAAGGCAAATTTACAAAGAAAAGATTGATAAAGTAGAGTCAATCAAGGTTGCGAATAATCTACTTATACTAGGTGTTTCTATTGATGATATTTCTCAAATAACTAGCTTGACTGCAGAGGAACTTGAAACCCCAAATAGGCATCTATAGCAGAAACTTCATATAGACTTTTGGAGAAAGGTTACAAATTCCTCCTCGGTTAAAATTTTAATACCCAGCTTTTTAGCCTTTTCGAGCTTTGACCCAGGTTTTTCGCCGACAACCAAGAAGTCCGTTTTAGGCGATACACTTGAATGACCTTACCCAGAAAAAGTGGAGAGAAAGTTTGGAATGTTTTTTACAAAAAGAATGATGCATCAAATTGTTCTGGAATGCAATAGTTAATAGTGACGTTGTTTGTTATAAAAAATTTCTATGTATTCAAATATTGCAGTTCTAGTTTGTTGAGCAGAGTGTTGTGAAGTATCAATAAGTATTTCTCTTTTCAATGAGCTAAAGAAGCTTTCCACAACAGAATTGTTGTAACAACAACCTTTATGACTCATCTATGTTTTTTATGGATAAGAGATATTGATAACCTTGCGAAGTATATTGTGAACCTTGATCACTATGTAATAGTAGATTTTTGGCAGGTTTACGCTTGTTAACGTCCATTAATAAAGAGTCCATAACCAATTGTTTATTTATTGAACTGCTCATTAACTACCATGCGTGAATATAGATCGATTATTGTTGCCAAATATAGCCATCCTTCTTTGGTTTTTATATAAGTAATCCCATACTTTATTTGGTTGATCGACAATAAAGTTTTGGTCTAATATATTGGGAGCTACTGTCCGTTTGTTGTTTCTTAATTTTAAATTTTCTTCTCAATATAGCCTGAATACCATTTTTCTGCATAATACTTTGCACTGTTTTTAAGTTGCAACTTTTACCCAAAGCCTTTAATTCAGCATGAATTTTAGGAGCTCCATATCTACATTTAGAAGCTTGATATATTTTTTGAATATCTGCTAATAACTCTTTATTTGCTGATTCTCTACTGCTTATTTTCCTTGTAGTCCACTTATAGTAGCCACTAGCAGAAAACCCTACATAATTCCTGCACTTTATAGTGTTTACTATGCTCTTTTATGAAAAAATATTTTACTCTTTTTGACTGGCCAGGGCTTTTTTTAAAATGTCTCTTTCTCTTGTTACTTTTGCTAACTCTTTCTGTAAATCAAATCTCTCTTTGTCATAAGGTGCTACATCTGGAAATGCATTTGCCGCTGACTTTTTTTCGTTATATTTCTTCATCCATTTTCCTAATACACTATCCCTTATTCCTAGATCTCTTGCTACTTTTGCAACTGGTTGACCTACCTTTCTTTGTTCATTTGCCAGCTTAACAGCTTCCAATTTGAATTCTGCCGTATATTCTCTTACCATTTCTAATCCTCCAAAATTTTATTTTACCCGAAAAAACTCTTTTCTTTCTCTCCACTTTTTCTGGGTAAGGTCAAAGGCGGGCCCAGTAATGCTAGAAGTCAAACCAAAAAAAAGCAACAGCCGGCGAACTCACTCTATTTATAGTACAGATGAAGAGAATTGGATTTATATACCAGTGCCGAAAATAGTTGACAAAGATTGTGTATACTTATTACAATTGTTTGGGTACCAGAAGTTTTTACGGCAACAAAGTATGCACTAACTATAAGTAAGGAAGACTTTAAGCAGGCAATAAAAAAAATGAAGGAACGTTTAAAAGAGATTAAAGGAGAGAAGAAAAAGGTAAAAGGGAATACGGCAGAAAATGAATCTTATTACAAATAGCATAAAGGGCTTTTATTCTAGTGTTAAATCGGACCTAGATTGGCAAGCCAAACGTAGTCTTATTAGGACATTAGTAAAAGAAGTCAACATTGATCTTGATAAAGTAGATGTAGTATTTAAGATCAAAGAACTTGAAAACCCCGCCCAGAATGGACAAAATCAAAAGATGGTACATTGTCTAAGGGGTCTGGGCACTGGGATGACATCTTTTTTCTTGGTACAAATTACTCTTATGTCTCAATATTTGTACAGTTGTGTTATCGGCTGTTTGATGTTTACAACGCAGGAAGTTCATACGGTTGTAAGTCAAGCGGTAGGATGACAAGATTTTGCAAGGGTATTTTTTTTATAGGAGATTAACATGGAAATTTTTCTTGATAGCGTTGATTTAAATGAAATTAAAGGACTAAAGGAGTTCATTGACGGCATAACAACTAATCCTTCTTTAATAGCAAAGTCCGGGCGTAAAGATAAATACGAGGATTTAGTGCGTGAAATATGCTCTATTATAAAAGGGCCTGTTAGTGTTGAAGTTGTTGCAGATAGCCATGAAGAGATGATCACAGAAGGTCTGAATTTAGCAAAAATTGCTGATAATGTTGTGATCAAATTACCTCTTACACATGAAGGATTAATTTCTTGTAAAAAGTTATGGACAGAGCATAAAATACCTGTTAACATCACATTATGTTTTTCTCCTGGACAAGCACTGCTTGCCGCTAAGGTCGGTGCTTGTTTTATTTCCCCCTTTGTTGGTCGCCTTGATGATATAAGCTATGATGGCTTATCGCTAATAGAAGATATATGTACTATATATTCTAATTACGGTTTTGATACTAAAGTTCTTGTTGCATCAGTGAGAAGCCCAGCGCATGTAATAGAAGCTGCAAGGTTTGGTGCTGATTCAATTACTGTGCCAGCAAAAGTACTTAGACAATTAATTAATCACCCACTTACTGACCAAGGGCTAGCAATATTTGAAAAAGACTGGGGTGTAAAATAATAAACGGTTACAAATGAACATAAAAATTGGCGTATCCGTTCAGGCAATGGCGTCAACTTAAGAGCCTTCATTAGCAAACTCTCCTAAAGACATGATGGCGTTTGCTACCTTATTGCGGCTGCCCTGGTCGAATCTTAACTTTATAGCTAACCCAAGAAAGGTTTCCCTACATCATACCGCCGAGGCGCTAACGAGTAGCGGAATGACGAATTTGTTGTTTTTCAAATTGTAGGTAAACCTAAAGCTATAGAAAAAAAGAAGAACCAGTTTCTTAGTTTTTCATTGACATAATCCACTCCATATGCCATAATAAAATTTTATATCTTGGAGAAGGAAATGACATTAAGGTTAATACTACAAGAAGTCAACAGTAGTCCAGATCTGAGTAAGGAAAATTTAATTGATAGAATTAAAGATAAGCTGCAGCAGGAAAATCAACTTATATATGATGAGTGGAAAAAAAACGAATTTGATATAAATTACACGTTTATAGTGCTCAAGTGCAATTTATTACTTATAGCAGCTGAAAATGGCTATGAAAAAGTAGTAAGATACTTAACAAAAAACGGAGCTAATGTTAATGTACAAGATGAATGGGAAAAAACCTCCTTACATTATTCTGCTCAGCATGGGCATGCACAAGTAGTAGAAGTTTTGCTAGAAGAAGGAGCAGACGTTAATGCACAAAATGAAGATAAAGGGACTCCTTTGCATTATGCTGCTTATAGTGGTCATATAGAAGTAGTAAAACATCTTATAAAAAAAGAGGCAGATGTTAATGTAGTGGACAGATATGGAAGAAGTCCTTTACATTATGCTGCTGAGAATGGATACACACAAGTAGTAGAAGTTTTGCTAGAAGAGGGAGCAGACGTTAATGCACAAGATAAAGACGGAAGAACTCCTTTATATTATGCTGTTTATTACACTCATGGTGAACATCCAAGACTAAATTATCAACATCCAAAAGTAGCGAAACTTCTGCTAAATTATGGTGCAGATCCATCATTTATTCATAGACCTAAAGCTATAACAGCAGGAATTACTGTAGGTATATTAGCTGCCATTGTTGCTCCATTAGCACTCATTTATGCTACTGCATTACCTGCACTAGCAATAGTTGTAATTACTGTGGCATCTGCACTGATCGTTGGTGGAATTTCCTATGGGGTTGCATATAAGTCATCAGAGCATTCATTAAACAGTAAGCTAAGTGAGGTTAGCTGCAGTAATGTTGATGGAAATAAACAAACTGTACAACCATAATTATTAATTCACCACAGTAACCGCGCCGTGGCAGTGTTTGTACTTCTTTCCAGAATTACAAGGGCACTTGTCGTTTCTTGAGACTTTGGGAAGTCTGCTATTTCTAGCAGAATGTAACCTATTGCCTATCTCTTGGTTATCTGCCAACTTAAAGTGCGCTAGGCGGTGAATGGTGAGTTCCTTCCATTTTTCAAGCATTGACTCAAACATCAAGAAAGCTTCGCGTTTAAATTCATTCAGTGGATCTTTCTGCCCCATGGCACGTAGGCTTATGCTTTGTCTTAGGCTCTCTAGAACTGAAAGGTGTTCCCTCCATAAATGATCAAGTGTCATTATCATCATTTGCTTCACGATCGTATTCCACAAATCTGTAGTGTGCTGACTGTTGAAATATTTTTCTTTCTCAGTAAAAAATTCTTGTATCTTATCATTTATATAATCCAAAACTTCTTGTTTGTTTAAAAACTTTGCTAAATCTTCTTTATCAAGCGTTATTCCATACCTTGTATGGAATTCTTTGACTATATCTTCAATATAATCCTCATAATAGCCACTTTGGACTATACCTTCTATTACGCTCTCATTTACTTCGCTATATACTTCAAGTAAATCATTAATTTCGTTGCCTAAGATATTGTTTCTCTGCTTAAAAATAACTTTACGTTGGTTGTTGATTACGTCATCAAACTTAAGTAGAGATTTCCGCACGTCATAGTTTCTAGCTTCAACTTTCTTTTGTGCTTTCTCGAGTGCCTTATTGATCCATGGATGATGAATAGCTTCGTTATTCTTTAGCCCTACTTTTTGTAAAAAACTTCTCATTCTATCAGAGCCAAATATTCTCATTAGGTCATCTTCGAGCGATAAAAAGAACTTAGAAAGTCCAGGATCCCCCTGACGACCAGAACGTCCGCGTAATTGATCATCTATTCTCCTGCTTTCATGTCTTTCGGTTCCAACCACACATAAACCACCAGCTTTTATAGCAATTTCCTTATCTTTTTTTACTCTTTCAACTATTTCTTGGTATTTTTTTTCTCTTTCATCAGCATTTTTTATCTTCTTTAGCTCCACCTTTGCAATCATTTCAGCATTTCCACCAAGCTGAATATCAGTTCCACGTCCTGCCATGTTAGTTGCTATGGTGACACTGCCTGGCACTCCAGCTTGTGCTATTATGTACGCCTCTTGTTCATGATAACGAGCGTTTAATACGGAATGCTTAAGAGAATGGCTTTGCAAAAGCGCAGAAAGCTTCTCAGAGTTTTCGATGCTTACCGTGCCGACAAGGACCGGTTGAAGGCGTTTATGGCATTCTTCTATGAACTTTAACACAGCATTAAATTTTTCTTTTCCTGTGCCATAAATTTCATCATCAATATCAACTCTTTTTACAGATACATTGGTTGGAATTTTTACTACATTTAATCTGTATATATCACTAAACTCTTCTGCCTCTGTTGCTGCTGTTCCAGTCATTCCGGAAAGTTTATTGTACATACGAAAGTAATTCTGAAATGTGACCGATGCTAAAGTTTGGTTTTCATGCTGAATTTCAAGATTCTCCTTCGCTTCAAGTGCCTGATGAAGACCATCGGAATATCTCCTGCCCTCCATCATACGCCCAGTAAATTCATCAATAATCACTACCTTGCCATCCTTTACTATATAATCTTTATCAGCAGTAAACAGCTTATGTGCACGTAATGCTTGGTCTATATAATGAGTCATTATCATGCTGTCAGTATCATAGAGCGAGGAATTTTCAGGAATGAGATTGTATGACCTTAGTAGTTCCTCCACTCGTGAAATACCATCTTCAGTCAAGAATACCGTTCTACCTTTTTCATCTACTTCATAATCGGAGTCAACTAATTTGGTTACTATTTTATTGATATGCTTATATATCTGATTGTTTTCCTCAACCGGGCCAGAAATAATAAGCGGAGTGCGAGCTTCATCAATGAGTATTGAGTCCACTTCATCAACTATTCCGTAGTGAAAGCCTCTCTGAACCATGTCTTCTTGAGAAAATTTCATATTGTCTCGCAGGTAATCAAAGGCAAGCTCGTTATTTGTGGAATACACGATATCTGCACTGTAAGCCTCTTTCCTCTCTTCGTCTGTCAAGTTATTCGTAATAAACGCAACAGAAACCCCAAGAGAATTATATAATTTGCTCATCCACTCTGTGTCTCGTTTTGCAAGATAATCGTTAACAGTTACGACGTGCACGCCTTTCCCTTCTAAAGAATTAAGGTATGCAGCTAAAGTTGCAACGAGTGTCTTTCCCTCTCCTGTTTTCATTTCTGATATCATGCCATTGTGGAGCACCATTCCACCAATCAGTTGAACATCAAAGTGCCTCATGTTAAGAAATCTTCGAGAGGCTTCACGCACAACTGCAAATGCAGGTACGAGAAGATCATTTAACGTTTTCCCATTTTTCAATTCTCGATTGAATTCTTCAGTTTTACCAGCAAGCTCCTCATCAGATAAGCTCTGCATTTCTGTTTCTAATGCATTTATTTGCTGAACAATTTTCCTAAAGGATTTTATTATCTTCTTATTTGTTGACCCAAATATCTTTCTTATAAAAAAGAATGACAACGTAAAAATGAAAAATATAAGAATGGCTGTCAAAATTAGCGGAGAATCTAGCATAAACTTAAGTAAAGTCTTATTTAATATGAGATTATATTACTAAATGCAGCCTACAGCAATTACATATTAGATTTGGGGAGTCTTTATGCTTAAGACAGCAAACAAAATTGACCCTGTTCGGCACTGTTATTACAATGTTAAAGAATCTGTTGCATTATCTTAGGCACTTGGTGACTTTAATTTTTTATAGAAAGAAGTTATTCGTAGGTTTAGTAGGGTATGAATGTAGAAAACAAACAGTCTGAAGTACTTAGTAATCGTACATTTAAGAAGAGAGATGGCACATCAACAGGTGATCATGGTCGCAAGTATGAAGTAAAATTATTAATGCTGTATCTACTTCATGGGTTAAGTAGTAAAATTGACTTTTGGTTAGCATCAAACATAGAAGGTTTTGGAGCCTTTGATGATATTTTTTTTGAGTATAAAGATCAGAAGAACAAATCGAGAATTATCTTGGTTCAAGCTAAGCACTGCAATACACATCGCTCTTCGAAGAATATTACTTTTGAAGATTTGTTTATTGATGGAAATGATAGAAAGCAACAGAAAGAAGATTTCGGGTTAAACAAATATTTTGAATCTCATCCTGAGATTAAGCAAAACCCTGAGTGTAAGAACAGTGATATTACGCTTGTCATTCATACTAATGTCAATGTGAACCTAAAAAAAGGTACAGAGAAGCAAGGAAGCGTAGAAACATTAGAGAAGTATCTGGAAGAGTCAAAGTTAACAAATTATAACACTTTAAATATTTATGAAGGTCAAAAAGGAACGTGCTACAAAATAAAAAATCATACTGAACTGAAAAAATACTTCAGTTGTGGTAGTGACGATGAAATAGAAGATTTTTTACTTAGAATAAGGTTTGTAGTTGATCAACCTAATCATTCAAAATTAGATGATATTATTAAGAAAGAAATAGGGAATATATACAAAATATCAGGGGAAGAAGATATTGATACAGTTTTTGTCCGTGTATATGATAAGGTAGGGAAATGGTGGGCACAACAGGGTAGCAAAGTTTCTTATCTAACAAGAAAAGACGATTATTTTAGGGAAGTTATAGAACATCTTTATAGTCTCAAACCTAGAGAAGATCTATTTGAACGGTGGAACATTCCACCTAAAATAGCTAGTGGAAATTTCATTGAACGAGAATATCTCAATGAAGAAATAGTAAATCATCTAAAGACAAAAAATGAGCCAGTTATATTAACTGCTTTGTACGGGTTAGGTGGAGTAGGTAAAACACAGTCAGTGCTAGATTTTATTCAAAAACATGGGAAAGAATACAAGGCAATATGTTGGTTTAATGCAAAAGATGAAGATCAACTACTCAGTGAATATGTTAATTTAGGAAGAAAATTAAATATTATTCACGATGAAGACAACATTTCTATTGCACAGCGAGCTTATTATGTGAAAAACTGGCTAGAAGATTCTAAACGTGAAGGCTGGTTGTTGATTTATGATAATGTATCAAATTATGAAGTCATTTCTAAGCTCAGACCTACAAAAGGCGGCAAAATAATAGTTACGTCTCGTAATACTGAATGGCCACAAGGGAGTATAGGTGTAGACGTTTTTACTCCCCCAGAATCAGAATTATATGTTAAGAAAATTCTAGGCCAGGTTTCAGAAAGCGATAGGCCAAATATAGGTATATTGGCAGAAAAGTTAGGTAGATTACCTTTGGCATTAGCTCAGGCTTGCGCTTACATCAAAGAAAACAAAATGACTATCTCACGTTACTTAGAAATTTATGCAGAAAGGAAGCTTTATTTATTATCTCATAAAACACTACCTAAGGATTCTAACCATGAGCCTGTGTTTATTACTTGGGATATTACAATGGACGCAATTCGTAATGAGTCTAAACTAGCAAGCAAGTTGTTAGTAGCTTGTGCATATTTAGACAATGATATTCCTAAAGATTTGTTAAGAATATTTCCTGAGATTGTAGAGAACAATTCTGAAGAAAAACCTTTTGAAGAAGTATTAGGTATATTATTGAGATATTCGATGCTAGTGTCCAATGAGCAGAGTAGTAGTGTTTCTATTCACTGTTTAGTACAAGATGTAATTAGGCTAAAGTCAAAGGAAAGTGGAAAAATTAAAAAAGATATAAAAACCGTTTTTCAATTATTAAAAGAAAGCTTCCCTGACGACAGTGATAAATTAGAAGATTATGCTAAGAAGCGACAATTATTGCCGCACTTAGAAGCGTTTTTATCACATATAGATAATTGGCTAGCAAAAAATCCTTCAGAAAAACAAACAATAGAAAAGGATTATCTTGTGTATTTGTTAATATGGATGAACGATGGATACCATGACTTGGGTAATCCCAGAAGACAAAAGGAGCTGCTTGAACAGGCTTTATCTATCTTTAAGAAATATTATGGGCCTTATAATTTTCAAGTTGCTATAGCGCTGGCAAATCTAGGTATCGCTTATGGGGATCTGGGTAATCATAGGAGACAAAAGGAGTTACTTAAACAGGCTTTACCTATTCTTGAGAAACATTATGGCTCTGACCATTTCCAGGTTGCTATTATACTGACAAACCTAAGCAACGCTTATGGGGGTCTGGGTAACCCTCAGAAAGCAAAAGAGTTACTTGAACAGGCTTTAGCAATTCAAGAGAAACATTATGGCTCCGATCATTTCCAAGTTGCTATCACATTGACAAACCTAAGTAACGCTCATGGAGATTTAGGCAATCTTCAGAAAGCAAAAGAGTTGCTTGAACGGGCTTTAGCAATTCAAGAAAAACATTATGGACCTGATCATTTCGAAGTTGCTAGAACATTAGTGAGCTTCGGTACCACTTATAGGACTTTAGGTGATCCTCAGAAAGCAAAAGAGTTACTTGAACAGGCTTTAGCAATTCAAGAGAAACATTATGGCTCCGATCATTTCCAAGTTGCTATCACATTGACAAACCTAAGTAACGCTCATGGAGATTTAGGCAATCTTCAGAAAGCAAAAGAGTTGCTTGAACGGGCTTTAGCAATTCAAGAGAAACATTATGAGCCTAACCATTTTACAGTTGCTATAATACTAAAAAACCTAGGCGGAACTTATGGAGACTTAGGTGATTCTCAAAAAGCTAAAGAGTTGTTTGAACGGGCTTTACCTATTTTTGAGAAACATTACGGTCCTGATCATCTTGAAGTTGCTAAACTATTGGCAAACCTAAGTATTACCTATGGGGATTTAGGTAACCCTCAGAAAGCAAAGGAGTTGCTTGAGCAGGCCTCATTTATTCTTGAGAAGCATCATGTCCATGATTACTTCTAAAGTTGTTGAACTATGGGAAATTCTAGGCCCCGCTTATGGTGCTCTAGGTAACCATAAGAAACAAAAGGAGTTGTTTGCACGGGCTTCATCCATCTTTAAGAAACATTATGGCCCTGATCATCCGGAAGTTGCTAAACTGCTGGCAGAACTAGATGACATTTAGGTTTTTAGCAATACTGGATTAACAACAATTCATTTGAGCTACACTTCCAAAACTAATCTATTTGGATCTTCTATATAATTTTTTATTTTAACGAGGAAAGTAACTGCTCCTTTGCCGTCAACTATTCTGTGATCGTAAGAGAGGGCAATGTACATCATAGGTCTAATCTCAATTGAGTTGCCCATGGCAACTGGCCTGTTTTGTATTGAATGCATTCCAAGTATTCCAGATTGCGGAGGGTTTATTATCGGAGTAGAAAGGAGCGAACCATATACTCCGCCATTTGAAATGGTAAATGTTGCACCTTCCATTTCTGATACTTGTAATTTACCTTCTCGTGCTTTTTTGCCAAGAGCAACTAAAGTCAACTCAATTTCTGCAAATGACATCTGATCGGCACCCCGAATAACTGGTACAACAAGACCTTTATCGGTGCCAACAGCAACACCTACGTCATAGTAATGTTTATATATGATTTCATCGCCTGAGATTTCAGCGTTAATTTCAGCAATTTCTTTCAATGCTTGCACCGCTGCCTTTATAAAAAACGACATAAAACCAAGTTTTATTCCATATTTTTTTTCAAAGGCGTCCTTATATTTTGCTCTTAGATCCATGACATTCTTCATGTCAATTTCATTGAACGTGGTCAGTATTGCAGCAGTATTTTGCGATGCTTTCAAACGAGCGGCAATTACTTGTCTTATTTTGCTCATTTTTACTCGTTCCTCTCTTTGCTCTCCACTTACTACACTTTTTGGCAATTCATATTGTTTTATTGCAGGTTGTTCAGCTTTGTTCATATGGCCTATCACATCTGCTTTTGTTATTCTGCCTCCCATGCCAGTTCCTTTGACGCTTTCTGCACTGATTGCATTTTCTTCCATAATTTTACGAGCTGATGGAGCATCTTTTTTAGCAGCACTTTCGCTTTTATCTTCTTTTCTCGCTTCCTCTTTTACTTCTCCCACGGAAAGCTTCGCTAACAATTGATCAGGGCTTATTACATCATCTTCCTTTACAAGAAATTCAGTTATTTGCCCCGAAGCTTCTGCAGTTAATTCGAGTGCTGTTTTGTCAGTTTCAATTTCAAAGATCAAGTCATCTACTTTTACTGCTTCTCCAATACCCTTCTTTATTTTTACTATACCTTCTGTAACTGATTCACCACCAAGAGTTTTTGGTGCTCTGATTTCTATAATTTTGCTCATAAAACAACTTCCGTATAAAACTTTCTATAGATTTATACATGAAAAGAGACATGTAATAAACTAATAAATTCATTGAGGCTCTTATCATTTAGAAGTGGACCACAACTCCCAAATGTCATTCCAGCGCAGCCATAAAAATTCCTTGACAAACTCCGCCAGCCCCCTTATCATGAAACTGAAGCTATTTATTTATCTTCTCTGTACAGATTAAATGACAAAAAAACTCACGTATCTGGCGTCTCATGTTTAATTTTTTGCACTATGTGCACTCTATGTCTTTATCAAATTTCTGGGTTTTTACCTACACAAGCTGAAATACGCTTATAAAGCATTTAAAACATTAAAAAACGCCAACTTAAAAAATGGATAGTGAATAACTAGCTACCCTAGGGTTTCTTTTGCCTTTTTTTCTGTTTAGTAAATTTCTTAATGTTTATAATTTAGATTAGTTGCGGTTTAAAAGCAGCTGAATCGCGGTTATTAAGTGTTTAGAATAAAAAAACGCCATACTTGAAAGTATAATGTAAGTAATTAGCCAACCACGGGGCTTCTTTTGCTTTTTTTTTCGTTTGGTAAATTTCTTAATATTTATGGCTAAACGACAATCGTCATCCCGCTACTTGTTAGCGGGATCTCTTGTTAGCGGCTGAGATACCGCGAATGAATCGCGGTATGACGGTTCGCGACAGCATGACGATAACCTCGTCATCCCGCTACGTGTTAGCGGGATCTAGAGATACCGCGAATGAATCGCGGTATGACGGTTCGCGGCGGTATGACGATAAGGTTTATACCTTGTCATGCAAGTACTAGAATCCAGTAAGCTTATTTATGCATGTAAAAGGCTATTATTTTGTAAAGTCAAAGTTGCTTTTGGTTTTAAGTTAAAGTACAATAAATGCAAAGGCTCATATAAACTGGATCCAAGTACTTGAATGACATCAGAGAGAGGGTAACCGAGGTTCATGCGATACACGCTACCAAAGTGTTTAAATAATTAATTAGGTTAAGGTTTGGTATTCAAACAGTCGTACACATGCCAGTCAAAATAGGTACCAGAGGAAGCAAGCTTGCAGTTGCCCAGGCTTTGGAAGCAAAACAAAAGTTGCTGGATTCTTTTCCTAACTTATCTATTGAAATTGTTAAAATAAAAACTTCTGGAGATAAGTATGCAAACGCAAATCTTGCTGAAATAGGAGGCAAAGGATTATTCATTAAAGAAATTGAGACTGAATTGCTCGAAAATAATATAGACATGGCAGTTCATTCGCTAAAAGATATGTCTGCGTTTTTCTCAGGGGGTTTAACAATTCCTTGTGTTTTAGAAAGGCTAAGTTCATGCGATGCGTTTATTTCTCATAAACACAATAGCCTTGAGTCTTTGCCACAGCAGGCTACTATTGCCACTTCTTCAATAAGAAGAAAAGTTCAGTTATTAAATGTTAGACCAGATTTAAATATAGTACCGCTACGTGGAAATGTAACAACCAGATTGCAAAATCAAAGTTTTGATGGAATAATTCTAGCTGAAGCAGGACTCATAAGATTAGAAAAACATCACTTGATTACAGAGGTATTGCCACCAAAAGTTATGTTAAGTGCAGTGGGGCAGGGGGCGGTTTGTATTCAATGTAGAAGGAATGATGTAAAAATTATCAATCTTTTAGAGAAAATTAATAATAATATGTCTTTTATAGGAGTGAAATCAGAGCGCAGTTTTATGAAGACAGTGAATGGTTCATGTTTTACACCACTTGCAGCTTTGGCTGAATATGTGAGCGAAAATATGCTACACCTTCGTTGTATGTTAGCAAGTGGAAAAAATATATACTTCACTGAGCGCACTTCATTTATAGAAGATGCGGAGAAAATGGGTATGGATGCAGGATTAGAGTTGAAATCAAAATGCTTATAAGCTTACCTAAAGTACGTGGAATCTATCGTTATGATGTCTTAATGTCTAAAGCGACGTGGTTAAATGTTGGTGGACGAGCTGATGTATTATTTAAACCATGTGATATTGAAGATTTAACATACTTGATTAAAAATACTGAACTGCCAGTTAGCGTTATTGGTGCAACATCCAACATAATAGTGCGAGATAGTGGCATTCGAGGAATAACAGTAAAATTAGGTAAGGAGTTTGCATATATTAAAAGTAAGGGTAACAACTCTATTGTAGCTGGGGGAGCTGTGCTGCTCAGCAACCTTGCTCACTTTGCGGGAAATCAGCAGATTAGTGGGTTGGAGTTTCTAGTTGGAATTCCAGGAACAGTTGGTGGCGGAATAGAAATGAATGCAGGTGCATATGGTAGTGATATCGCAAGTGTTGTACAATCCATAAAAGCAGTGAATCTAGAGGATGGAAACCTATATGAGTTCTCCAGCGAAGAAATGGGGTATTTTTACCGTGGACATAGCCTAAAAGGAAATTGGATTTTTGTTGAAGCTGAGTTTAAAGGAATAAACTCAGAGTATGAGCTTATACTGCAAAGGTTAAAGGAAGTTATTGAGAGGAAAAATAAAAGCCAGCCAATAAGAGGAAAAACTGCTGGGTGCATATTCAAAAATCCAAAAAACTACCGAGCATGGGAGTTAATTGATAAATCTGGCTGCCTAGGGTTAAATATTGGTGGAGCTAGAATCTCTAAGAAACACTGTAACTTCTTGCTCAATTACGATAATGCAACTGCATCTGACTTGGAAAACCTTGGCAACAAAGTAAAAGATGCAGTAAAGGATAAATTTAATGTTGAACTTGAGTGGGAAATAAGGGTTTTGGGTAGCTATTAGATAGTTTTTATAGCTTATGTATATTCGTTCAGGAGAACGGCAAATAAGGTAAACAAGTAATCTAAAAAAATAATCATAGAGAAACCGTGAGGTAATGTGGTTAATCTTGTAGAACTTTGCAAGAATCTAGAGAGAAAAATAGCAAAGTTATACCAATTCTCATTATTAGTGAATCAAATAAGCGATATTGTAGAGTTATTTAATTGTGGAGTGAGAAAGAAAGGCAATAGTATGGCTTTTTTTCCATTGTTATCTATCCGTTTATTGTGCAGTGGGAATTGGTATTAGCTGAACGGACACTATTGTTATACTATATCTTATATACAATTGTGCAATATGGACAATGGCAACAAATTTACTAGCGAAATTCAGTGATTTATGATTGATAATTAAAGTTCTTAATTAGTAACCGTTCACACTTAATTCTTCAATCTCACTAATAGAAAGGCCAGTAAATTTGACAATAGTGTTGACATCAACATTGTTAGCCAGCATTGCTTTTGCGACTTCGATTTTTCCTTCGATTTTTCCTTCAATTTTCCCTTCCTCTTTACCGATTTTGATGCCTCTTTCTTCGCCAATTTGGATGCCTTTTTCAGTAGCAAGGTCAAGTCTGTATTCAAGAATGGCTTCTTCTTTCCGTAGATCCATTATTCTTTCTTCATAAGCTACTAAATCTTTTTCATTCCAGCTAAACCTGTCTAATTCATCGTAGGCTAACTTTATTATTGGTGCTTTTTCTGCTATTTTCCTTAAGTCTTCTTCCGTAGTTTCATCTGCATATTTGAAGAAAAATAACCAACGATCCACTATGCTTTCTAGCTGTTCTTCCTTATTCTTAGGAAATTTAGGTAGTTCAATAAATACAAATTGAAAATCTTTTAAGTCATGCTCATTGGTTTTCTCATCTCTTATAGTGTGGCTGGATATATAATCAAGCTTATCAGGAAATAAATTACAATTAGAGATAGCAATAAAGAAAACCTTCTTTAAATCAATGTACTTACCAGATTTATCAGCTTGCCTTGAGTAAGCCTTAGCAGCATATAGTTGAGCTCGTTTTTCGAAGCCTTTATCGCGAGTAAGCTGCATTTCAATCACATACCTGGCCCCACTAGAATCCCTGCAAAGAACATCAACTATACTTTGTTTATCAGATGCAATTTCAGGATCCATTATAGTACTGAGGAATTCCACTTCTTGTATAGTATTTATCTCAGTAAACCCTAAAATATCATTCAAAAAATGTATGAGAATATTCTTATTTTTTTCAGTGCCAAAGATTCTTTTAAAGGTTAAATCCAGCTTAGGGTCGAGAAACTTAGATAAAGCCATAGCCAAAGTGCTTAAAAATATTAATAATTATACACTATTATTAACAATTATTCAACCATATTTTTGAAGATAGCTATAGCTATGCCGCCGCGAACCGTCATACCGCCGCGGTATCTCGGCATAGATTCCGCTAACTAGTAGCGGAATGACGATTGTGTATCGTGTTTTGCTAAAAATCACAGAATGCAGTCTGGTTACCTTATTAGAAGTTTAGCTTTAACTTTAAATGGACTACTCAACCGTGACAGACTTAGCTAAATTTCTTGGACAATCTGCATCTAACCCTTTTTTTGCTGCAGTAAAGTAAGCAAGGAATTGCATAGCAACACTGTAGATGATTGGAGAGATAAAATTATCAGTGTCTGGAAGTTGCACCACATCTGCGCAAACTCCCCTTAGGAATGGCGCTCCTTGTTTATCACTGAAGGCAATTACTTTGCCTTTTCTTGCAATAATCTCTTGTATATTAGATAGCGTTTTAAAGAATAAATCATCATAAGGGATAATTGCTATAACAAGCACAGTAGAGTCTATTAAAGCAATAGAACCATGCTTCATTTCTCCCGCTGCAATACCAGTTGTATTGATATATGAAAGCTCTTTTATTTTCAATGCGCCTTCCATTGCAACTCCGTATGAACTTCCTCTGCCGATTAAAATAACGTTATTGTGTTCTAATATACTGCCCGATATATGTTGTATTTTCATCACATTCAAAACGTGCTCAACATACTCGGGAATAGAATTGATAGCACTGCTTAGCTGTTTTATTCTCTCTCCACCCAGTATACCTTTTATTTTTCCAAGCTCCACGGCAAAGCATGCTAAAGTTGCAAGTTGCGCAGAAAAGGTTTTTGTTGAAGCAACACCAATTTCTGGCCCAGCAAGAGTATGTAACACAATATCTGAGATCTTTTCAATGCTGCTGCTAAATGTATTAGTTATACTTATGATTGTTTGCTTCTGTGATTTCGCATAACGCAGCGCTTCTATGGTATCTGCAGTTTCGCCAGATTGAGAGATAAATAACCCAATGCTGCCTTCTTCCAGCTTGACGTTGCTATACCTAAATTCTGATGAGATTTCTAGATATACTCGAACTTGAGCGACATTTTCCAGCCAATACTTTGCTATTAGCCCAGCAAAATAAGATGACCCGCATCCAACTATAGTAATGTGATTCAGTTCAGAGAATAATTTTTTGTTGACCTCTTTATATTGCTTGTAAAATTGGTTTATTGTTTTGTTTAATGCACAAGGTTGCTCAAAAATCTCTTTTAACATGAAGCTAGGGTAACCATTTTTGCTAATTAGAAAATCACTTGGACTACTATTTTCTATACTGCGTTTAACTTGTGTACCATTGTTGTATATACTAACTCCACTAGATTTTATCACTGCAATGTCATCATCTTCCAAATGCGATATTTTTTCCACAAATGCACTTAAAGCATTAGAGTCAGATGCAGCAAACACTGTGTTACAGTTATAGCCTATTGCTAAAGGCAAATTTCTCTTCGCAACAAATAAGGCGTCTGGATATTCTGCAAATAATAAGACCAAGGCAAATGAGCCGTGTAGGTTGTTTAAACACTTAAATAGAGAATCAACTGGCGACAATCCTTCATCAAGATATAAGGTTAGCATGTTTGGTATGATCTCTGTGTCAGTGTCAGTATGGAATGGCATTCCCCTTTCTTCTAGACCCTTTTTTAGCAGATTGTAATTCTCAATTATGCCGTTATGAGCAACAACAACATTATTTGTACGAATGGGATGAGCATTTTTAAGGCCTGGAACTCCATGTGTAGCCCAGCGAGTATGTGCTATACCAACTGTACTGTGAGACATCTTGCTGTCATCAACAACTTCACATAACCTTTCGACTTTACCTTCTGATTTTTTGACTTCTATCTTACCTTCGTTATTTATGATTGCTATACCTGAGGAATCATATCCCCTATATTCCAATTTTTGTAACCCAGTTAGTAAGGTTGGTATTACTGAATCACCGCTACTTACTACACCAAATATTCCGCACACAAATGGATCACCAAACAAACTTTTTTCTAAACATGTTAAGCATTTTTGCCTTTATTACTGGTTGATTTATATTCTTTTTATCATTCTTTCGATTTTACCTTTTTAATTGGTTTAGCTGCTACTTTTTGAGTTTCTTTGCTTAAAACCTCAGATATAGCGGACTTTAGAACTTTTATCTCAACTTTTGGTGCTATTTCTATTATAAATTGTGCATTTGCCTCATCAACTTTATTAACTTCACCTATTATTCCACCAGAAGTAATGACTGTATCACCACGTTTTATTTGATCTATCATCTTTCTATGTTCTTTTAGTTTTTTTTGTTGTGGGCGAATAATGAGAAAATAAAATACCACAAATATTAAAATCAATGGAGTAAAACTAGCAAAAGATGCGCCGATACTTGATGTATTGCTAGTTGCATCTGCTGCAAAAACTTCAGAAATGAGCATATTTAATCCTAATTGTTAATGATAAAAACAAACCTATTTAAGTATTAATTACAATACCATGCCATGTCAAGTTTGGTGGAAGCATTTCTCAATATCGGTTGCGAATTCTAAGTTATGCTAAAACTAATATGGCGGGAGTGATGAGACTTGAACTCACGACCTCATGCGTGACAGGCATGCGCTCTAACCAACTGAGCTACACCCCCCTAATTTCTTTTTAGCGTTTTCGGGCTTCAACTTTAAAGCTAATAAACATGTTGCCCTTTGTCAATATTTTTTGTTTGCGCTTTGCTGTCTTTTCTATTACTATGTAAATAATTTAATTTCACACATGGCTTGTACAAGTAGTCCCATTAGGGTTATGCCATGGAAGATAAACTATTTGGAGGAATGATATATGACAAATTTGCCTAAAGTCACTGTGCGTGATTTAGCTGAATCTGGTGTACATTTTGGTCACAAAATTAGTCGCTGGAACGCAAAAATGGCTCCATATATATATGGGGTACATCAAGAAAATCGTATACATATAATTGACTTGCGAAAAACATTACCATTGCTACAGGTGGCCATGAAGGCTTTATATGACGTTGCATTTCAAGGTGGTCGCATTCTATTTGTTGGTACAAAGTTTCAAGCTTTTGATATTATTGCAAGTGAAGCGATTCGTTGTGGTCAATATTATGTGAATCATCGTTGGCTTGGTGGTATGCTTACTAATTGGGGCACTGTTTCTTCTTCGATAAAAACCTTGATGCAATATGAGAAAATATTAAATGACGAGGATAGCATTTTAACAAAGAAAGAATTGGGAAACATTGAAAAGAAAAAGCAAAAGCTTGATAAGGCGCTTGGCGGTATTAGAGAAATGGGAGCAATTCCTGATATCTTATTCATCATTGATACTAATAAAGAGCATATAGCGGTTAAGGAGGCTAAGAAGTTAGGAATTCCAATAGTTGCAATACTTGATACTAATTCTGATCCAGATGGTATTACTTATCTAATACCTGGAAATGATGACTCAAGAAAATCAATAGAGCTCTATTGTAAATTAGCTACCGACTCTATATTAGCTGGAATAGAGTCTAGTCTAGCAAAATCTGGAGTTAAGATTGATGATATAAGGGGTGATGAGTTTATTCAAGAAAAAGAAGACGGTATTGTGCAAACTAAAAAGAGACGTAGTAAAGTTTACAAAGAAGAAGAAAGGGAGGTAGTAACAAATGAAGATGAATCCAGATGATATAAGAGAATTACGTGATAGAACAGGGCTTGGCTTAAGTGACTGTAAAAAAGCATTAGAAGAATGTGATGGTGACATTAAGAAAGCCGTTGATAAGTTACGTACAATAGGTCTTGCTAAAGCTGACAAAAAATCTGATAGAGTAGCTTCAGATGGACTCGTTGTTATGTGTTTGACTGAAAATTATGGTGCATTGGTTGAACTCAATTGCGAAACAGATTTTGTTGCAAGGAATGAGAAATTTATAGAGTTAGTTTCAAATTTAGCATCAATTGCTCATCAAGAACGCTGTACTAGCGTTGATGAGTTAAAAAATGCCAAGTATGAAAGCATTGGCACAGTGCAGGAAGCTATTATGAATGGTACGTCAGTTCTTGGTGAGAAGCTAGAGTTAAGCAAGCTTTGTTACTTAGAAGCTAAGGATGGAGTTATTGCTGGCTACGTACATGGTGATGTGTGTGGCTTAGGTAAGATTGGTGCTTTAATTGCATTGCAATCATCTGGTGATAAGGCGAAGCTACAAGAGATTGGGAAACAAATAGCTATGCATGTAGTTGCTATGAAGCCTGAAGCTTTGTCTATAGATGATTTAGATCAAATGAAGTTGAAAAATGAACGTTCTATAATTGAAGAGCAAGTGAGGGGCTTAAATAAACCTGAAGAAGTAGCAAAAAAAATAGTAGATGGACGAATGGCTAAGTACTATGAAGAAGTTGTTTTACTAGAACAAAAGTTCATAAAGGATGATAAAATGAAAGTTTCTGATTTTATAAAGTCAAGCGAGGTGAGTGCTATTAAATTATCTAATTACAAGTTACTTGTTTTGGGTGGTGCAAACTAAATGGTAAAAAATGTTTCCCTCAACAAATGAAAAAAGCGAAATAAAATATTCCAGAGTGTTATTTAAAATCTCTGGTGAAGCTTTAATGGGGTCACAGTCTTTTGGCTATGATATGGGAATAATAAGCCAATTATGCAAAGATATAGCTGATATTAACAGGCTTGGAGTTCAGGTATGTATTGTTGTTGGTGGTGGTAATATCTTTCGTGGCACATCTGCGTCTTTAAGTGGCTGTGAAAGAGCAAGTAGTGATTATATTGGAATGCTTGCAACTATAATCAATGCTTTAATTTTACAAAACTTTTTAGAAAAAAATTTAATAGCTTCTAGGGTATTATCTGCAATACCCATGGCCACTGTATGTGAACCTTACATAAGAAGGAAAGCTATTCGTCATTTAGAAAAAGGTAGAGTGGTAATTTTTGCAGCAGGCACAGGCAACCCATTTTTTACTACAGATACAGCTGCAGCCTTACGTGCTGTTGAAATGAATTGTGATGTTATTCTAAAGGGTACGCAAGTAAATGGTGTATACTCCGCTGATCCGAAAAAAAATGAGGATGCTGTAATGTATGATAGGCTTTCTTACACGGATTTATTGACTCGTGATTTAAAAGTTATGGATGCATCAGCAATTTCACTTGCTCGTGAGAATTCTATTCCAATTATAGTTTTTTCTTTGAAGGGAGAAAAAATAGTCAATATTATTAAGGGTCAAGGTACTTATACTATAGTTTCAGATTGTAAACATTAGGTAATTTATGTTAAATGAAATAAAAGCTAAAACAAAAGAAAGAATGCTAAAAACTATTCAGTCCTTTCATGATGATATTAAAGGCGTACGCACTGGTAGAGCTAGCGCATCGTTGCTTGATGGTATAGTTGTAAATATCTATGGTGGACATCAAAAGTTAAATCAGGTTGCAGGTGTTTCGGTTATAGATAACAAAACTCTATCAATTAAAATTTGGGATATTAATGTTGTCGGTGAAGTGAAAAATGCTATATTAAATGCCAACTTGAATTTAAATCCTGTTGTTGAGGGCAATACCATACGTATAGCTCTTCCGGACTTAACACAAGAAACCCGTGAAAAATTAGTGAAATTATTGCATCAGTTTGCTGAAAATGCACGGATTGCCATTAGAAATATACGTAGAGATATTATGGAAGAAACAGAAAAAATGAAGGAAAATAAAGAAATCTCAGAAGATGATTTTCATGGTGCTAAAAAGGAAATACAAAATATTACTGATAATAATATAAAAAAAATTGATGGTGAATTGTCCATCAAAGAAAAGGATATACTGAATCACTAAATGATATGGAGAAAGCTTACATAGCAAATGATGTCATTCCAGTGCTTGACACTGGAATCCAGTCTTTACTATACAACTATCTGATGCACTTGTTTGAAATCAAATTTCCTGGATCCCAGTGTCGGAGCACTGGGATGACACCAATTTTGCATTCAAGTATCAACTATTGGTGTCACTACAGTAACTCTCTTCCTGTCATGCAAGTAGCTGACACCTTCCAGGTGTCCATTGAAATCCAAAAAATTTCACTCAAGTCAAAATTAGGTTAAATTTAAATGTTGAATCAAGAATCTTTACCGAAACATTTAGCAATTATTATGGATGGTAATGGTAGATGGGCGAACAATCAAGGAAAGGTAAAAATTGATGGTTATAAAAAGGGCAGTGAAGTTGCATACGATATTGCCAAGTATTGTACGGACCTAACCATACCCTACTTAACTTTGTATGCATTCTCTATGGAGAATTGGCTTAGACCCAAAAACGAAACTGACTGTCTATTTGATTTATTTTACTCCGTTTTAACTAATGAAGATAAAGTCAATTTCATTTGCAACTGTAACATTAAGTTGAATTTTATTGGCAATTTAAGTCTGTTATCCAGTAAAATATTGGATCAAATTAAAAAAGCAGAAGAAATGACACATAAGAACGATGGTTTATTACTCACTGTGGCAGTCAGTTACGGAGCAAAGCAAGAAATTACACAAGCTATAAGCAATATTATAAAAGAAAATATTGCTTATGTATCAGAAGAGGAATTTGAAAAATTTCTGTATACTAAAGATTTGCCAAAATTGGATTTATTAATTCGCACTGGCGGCGAAAAAAGGTTAAGCAACTTTTTATTATGGCAAGCAGCTTATGCTGAATTGTATTTTTGTGATACTTTATGGCCTGATTTTTCTTGTCAAGATTTGAGTAAAGCATTAGAAGATTATACAAAAAGAGAGAAAAAATATGGTAGATAATAATTTTATAATTAGAATGTTGTCCTCAATAGTAATATTATTCATATTTTCCTTTGCTACATATTTCAGTGATTTATCGTTTTACCTATTGATTTTTTCAATAGCAGTTTTATCTTCTTTTGAATGGTATAATCTAACCCAAGGAAATAAAATTTTATACGTTTTTGCATTATTATTGATTGCACTACCAAGCGCCTCATTAATATATTTATATAATCTACCACAGGGAAAATACGCATTAGTATGGTTCGTCTTAACCATTTGGGGAATTGACGTTACTGCCTACCTATTTGGTAAGAATTTTGGTGGAGCTAAAATTTGCCCAATTCTTAGCCCTGGAAAAACTTGGACAGGACTTCTTGGTGCGATTTTAGCTGGAGTAGTGTGCACAATTTTTGGATCAATATTTTTTGGTCTATTTTCAATTTTTTATTCTCCAATCATTGGCCTTGCAATTGCTATTCTAGCGCAACTTGGCGATTTCACTGAGTCGCTTGTTAAAAGAGCTTACGGTGTTAAAGATAGTGGAAATATGATACCTGGCCATGGGGGAGTGCTCGACCGTATGGACAGTTTCATTTTTACTGCCCCTCTTATTGCTATTTACATAAGCTAAGTCTGCAGAAGTGCCATTAGAGTTCATCCCTAGTCAGCTCCCCAACCGCTTCTACAGTGCAGTCATGGACAAACGTCTTTTCACAATAAGGGCAGGCTATTTCCTCTTCTTCTCCCATATCTAAATATATTAATGGATGGCCAGAACCCTCATCATTCTCATCACCATGACAACAAACTTTTCTATTATTAACCCTCACTTTTGACATGCTGCTCCTTTAGCTTATAACATTTTATATATTGAATATACCCATTCAGAAATAAAAAACAACAAGCACTATTCTCCATTTTTTATCCTATTCAGGTTAATCAATTCGTTTTGAACGCCTTTTGATACAAATTTGCTAACATCTTCTCCTAATCTTGCTATTTCCTTTACAAAACTTGATGAGATAAATTGAGTATCTTCAGAAGCAGGAAGAAATATGGTTTCGATTTCAGGAAGAAGTTTATAATTTACCCAGCTCATTTGAAACTCGTAATCAAAATCCGATACTGCTCTTAATCCCCTAATAATAACAGAAGCATTCTGCTCTTTGGCAAACTTCACTAGCAACCCATTAAAAGATATAACATCTGCATCAATTCCTAGTCCTTTGATTTCATTTTCAGCCATGCTTGTGCGTAGCTTTGTGTCAAAGGCAGTATGCTTATTAACGTTTTCTGCAACTCCTATTATTAATTTATCGACTAGTTTACACGCTCTTTTGATTATGTCAATATGCCCAAAAGTTATAGGGTCAAATGTGCCAGGGTAGATTCCTATTTTGTCATTAATGTTCATCCTTTATTTTTATAAACTACTTTAAAAACTTTTGATAGACATAATAACATTTTTTATCTAAAAATAAAAGTATACAGTTGGCCTGATAGCTCAGTTGGTAGAGCAAAGGACTGAAAATCCTTGTGTCGCTGGTTCGATTCCTGCTCAGGCCACCTTCTCTTTCTTGGCAAACTTGCCTTTTTGTTATAAAATACTCTATATCGTAATATAAATATTAGGGAGGCAAGTCATAGTATATAAATATTATAATAAACTATTTAATATCTTATTAATTATAGTTCTATTATTAAGCAATATTACTTATGCTGGCGTTAGTGAAAAACCGGCATCTCAACATGTAACCAGAAAAGAAGAACCAGTGTCAACTGTCTTGACGGCAGAAAATACAGTAAATAATGACGTAGTTGTTGGTTTGTTGAAAACGGAAGAAGCACATGAACTTGGGCTATCTCAAAATATCTATGAGATGTTTAATAACTTTGGGGTTAAGACTGTACTGATTGATTATAATAAGATAATTAGCCTTAAAAAAATTCAGACAGAGTCACTTAATCTCGCAAAACAAGATGAAACATTGGCAAAGAAGCTAACATTAGACCGAATAAAAGTTGAAGTTGCAAAGTTTGTTAAAGAGCACAAAATAAATAGAATATTTATTCCGGATAATTTACACTCAGCACCCACTCCTTGTCGCCAGCTTGTTACTGAAGCAATTGTAAAAATAGTGGATGATAACCCTGTAATTCATTTGCTTGGCATATGTGAAGGCATAATGAATGCAAAGGGAATTGAAGTAGTGAGTGTTGTGAGTGATGAAGAGAAACGAAGATCTCATTTAAAATCAGCACCTAATCCACAGAAAGAGGATGTACCTCTCCAGCAGATAAAGATCGTTCCAAATAGTCGTTTAGCAGAAGTAGTAGCCAAATTCCTAATACCTAATGAAAATGGCTGGTTTTCAACATATTTTCCAGATGCTCATTCAGGAGCAGTAAGTAATACACCAGAAAATAGAAGAAAATTGGAGTCACTTGGATATAAAGTTGCAGCATTTTCCAGTGAGGGGGTAATAGAGGCTATTGAAGATAAGCATGGTAATGTTCACTTTCAAAGTCATCCAGAAGCCCTTGTTGTGAAGTCAGATAAAAACCTCTATTTATCAAATCACAAGGAACGTCAAGTGTCTACACTAGTTGCTATAGCGATTATGAATGATTTTCTTTATCGTGCTTAATGGCTATAGCTTTAGGCTTACCGACGATTTGATAAACGATAGATTTGTCATGTATCCGTTCAGGCAATGGCGTCAACTTAAGGAAAAATATCAGCGATAGTGTATAAAATTTCTCTCCAAATTTTTTATCATTAAATTATCCAAAGAGTGCAAGGGACAGCACTTTTGTTTCTGTTTTATTTCAACAAAGAAGTCTAAAATGTGTCCTTTTTAGGTGAAATATGCAAAAAGGAAAAAACCTTATTCTACAAATTAAAAATATAATATACTCGAAAACTTTTCAGAAAATCCATTGTGTTGAGTTTTACACGAACAAGAAAACTTCCTTTTTCGACAGTATTTTCTATGATTTTAAAGTTAGTTAAAAAAAGTTTGGGAATAGAATGTGAACTTATGGAGCCATTGACATGTGACCTTACCCAGAAAAAGTGGAGAGAAAGTTTGGAATGTTTTTTACAAAAAGAATGATGCATCAAATTGTTCTGGAATGCAATAGTTAATAGTGACGTTGTTTGTTATAAAAAATTTCTATATATTCAAATATAGCAGTTTTGATATGCTGTTTAGAGTGCCGAGAGGTGTCTATTGGTAACTCCCTTTTTAGAGAACTGAAGAAGCTTTCCACAACAGAATTGTCGTAACAACAACCTTTATGACTCATCTATGTTTTTTATGGATAAGAGATATTGATAACCTTGCAAAGTATATTGTGAACCTTGATCACTATGTAATAGTAGATTTTTGGCAGGTTTACGCTTGTTAACGTCCATTAATAAAGAGTCCATAACCAATTGTTTATTTATTGAACTGCTCATTAACTACCATGCGTGAATATAGATCGATTATTGTTGCCAAATATAGCCATCCTTCTTTGGTTTTTATATAAGTAATCCCATACTTTATTTGGTTGATCGACAATAAAGTTTTGGTCTAATATATTGGGAGCTACTGTCCGTTTGTTGTTTCTTAATTTTAAATTTTCTTCTCAATATAGCCTGAATACCATTTTTCTGCATAATACTTTGCACTGTTTTTAAGTTGCAACTTTTACCCAAAGCCTTTAATTCAGCATGAATTTTAGGAGCTCCATATCTACATTTAGAAGCTTGATATATTTTTTGAATATCTGCTAATAACTCTTTATTTGCTGATTCTCTACTGCTTATTTTCCTTGTAGTCCACTTATAGTAGCCACTAGCAGAAAACCCTACATAATTCCTGCACTTTATAGTGTTTACTATGCTCTTTTATGAAAAAATATTTTACTCTTTTTGACTGGCCAGGGCTTTTTTTAAAATGTCTCTTTCTCTTGTTACTTTTGCTAACTCTTTCTGTAAATCAAATCTCTCTTTGTCATAAGGTGCTACATCTGGAAATGCATTTGCCGCTGACTTTTTTTCGTTATATTTCTTCATCCATTTTCCTAATACACTATCCCTTATTCCTAGATCTCTTGCTACTTTTGCAACTGGTTGACCTACCTTTCTTTGTTCATTTGCCAGCTTAACAGCTTCCAATTTGAATTCTGCCGTATATTCTCTTGCCATTTCTAATCCTCCAAAATTTTATTTTACCCAAAAAAACTCTTTTCTTTCTCTCCACTTTTTCTGGGTAAGGTCAGTATGGGAAAAGGTGAAAGATGTACTAAAAAACCCAGAGATGATAAAAAAGGAATACCAACGTAGAGTATTAGAAAATAAAAATGATGAATCATCAGAGAAAAAGTTTGCAAGAAGAGAAAATCAAATAAAAGAAGGTATCGAAAAATTAATGGAAGATTATTATAGTCAAGAAAATGCAGGAGAGAAAGGATATATAAGCGAGGAAGAATTTAAACAGACAATGAGAAAAATGAAAGAACGCTTACAAGGGATAGAAGAAGAGAAAAAAAAGGTAGTTGATCAGAAGGCAGTAGAAAAAGGAATAAGTCTTATTATAAATAGCATAAAGAATTTTTATTCTAGTGTAAAATCGAACCTGGAACAGCTAGATTGGCAAACTAAGCGCGGCATTATTAAAGCATTAATAGGACAAATTAACATTGGTTGTGATCAGGTAGAAGTAGGATTTCAGATCGAAGAACCAGCACAGGATGGGGGAATTCTTAATTTGTATCATTGTACTACACATCATAATAAGGGGGTTGGCGAAGGGTGTCAAGTAATTCCGTTCCTTATGGGTAAAAAAAGAGAAACTCTAAGTTGCAGCCGCACAATGTTTCTCTTTTCTGCTGTTGATGATTATTTCGCCTATTGTAACTGCCGCTAGAATAAAGCAATAATATACCTGTGTTAATAAAGAAATAGGTGATACAGAGGCGATGCTACCTGCTAGCAATAGTTGGGAACCATAAGGTAAGATACCTTTTGTAGCACAAGCAAAAACATCTAATAAGTATGCGCTGCGATGTGGCGCAATACTGTGTTTTTGTGCAAGCCTTTTTGCAATGCCACCACTTAGTAAAATAGCAATGGTATTATTGGCAACTAAGGTAGTAAACATAGACGCAATTCCTGCTATCACAAATTCAGCTTTAGTTTTTGTGATATTGCTTTCATCGATGAGTTTATGCAACGCTTTTTGACCTTGCTTGTACATTATATGGCTCAATCCACCGATAAATAGAGCAAATATCACTATTTCGTTTACTTTTTTGAAACCGTCATACACGTCATGAGGAAATTGAATGATAGCATAGTCAAAAAAAGTTATTCCTAGCACACCAGCAATAATTATGTTTATAGTTATTGTTACTAAAGTGGCGACTTCAAGCAGCCCCATGATTATTAAAGAAATGTAAGGAATAATTTTTATTATAGAATAATAATCTAAATTTGATATAGAAATAATTTTTGTACTATTTGAGGCAACTGCTAGGTAGATGAGTGTTATAATGCTGGCAATAAGTGCAACTTTAGAGTTCATTTTAAGTTTATCTTTTGCTGAAGCTTCCTGTGAAGAAACAGATGCAATGGTGGTATCAGATATCATCGAAAGGTTATCGCCAAACACGGCACCACCTACTACAGTTGCAGTTCCTATTTCGAGACCAAAAGCTCCACTTTTTGCCAGATTAACAGCTATAGGTACCATCAGCGCAACAACTCCCATAGATGTGCCAATTGCAGTTGAAATAAAAGCAGAAGCCAAAAATACTCCAGGCAGCAGTAATCTTGCTGGAAGGAAATTAAGAATTAAATTAGCAACAGTGTCTGCGCTACCGATTGATTGAGTCACCGCAGAAAATGCTCCAGAAAATAAAAAAATTAAACACATAGTAAGGGTGTTTTTGTCACCCATGCCCTTGATAACAGTATCGATGTTATGCTGAATTTTATTTGTACCACGTGAGACAGCAAAAAATAGTGCTGGTAATAAGCAGATTACTGGTGAAACCTGATGAAGTGGATTATCAGTTCCGATAAAAGAAAAATAAGCACCACTTCCAAGATACAAGATTAAAAAAATAATCAAGGGGACAAAAGCTGTCATTTTGCTGTACCTAAACTTATAACTATAACTAATTAAGTGGTTTTAAGCAAGTTTGGTTTTCACTAGTTCTACAGGAAGTCAATAGCAGAGTTTTAAACTTCATATTTAATCTACTAAATAAATAGCACATGTAGCTTATTGCTTGACAATAGGATCTAATTGTTGTCTAGATTCCAGCATCACGCGCACAACTGTACGAACATTTGTTTGCGAAGAAATGTTATAGCTGGTTTTGCTTCAAACACAAAGATATCATCCGAGTAGCTGAATACTTGGATCCAGAAAATTTTGCTGCGAATAAGCAAATTTGTTTGGTGAGCATAGAAAGTGGAATGTGTAAGCGCAGCCTCAACAGGGTGTCATCCAAGTAGCTGACTACTTGGATCCAGATTGGATACTGAGTTGGTGAGTATAAAAGTATAGCTAACGCGAGCTCTACGTCATACCGCCGCAGAATAATTAACCGTCATACCGCGATTCATTCGCAGTATCCCTTCGCGGTATCCCTTAGCCGCTAACAAGCAGCGGGATGACGGTTGTCGTTTAGCCATAAACATTAAGGAATTTACCAAATAAAAAAAAAGGCAAAAGAAGCCCCGTAGTTGGCTAATTACTTACATTATACTTTCAAGTATGGCGTTTTTTTATTCTAAACGCTTAATAACCGCGATTTAGCTGCTTTTTAATGCAACTAACCTTTAGTCATAAATGTTTAAGAAATTTACTAAACAGAAAAAAAGGCAAAAGAAACCCTAGGGTAGCTAATTATTCACTATCCATTTTTTAAGTTGGCGTTTTTTGATGTTTTAAATGCTTTATAAGCGTATTTCAGCTTGTATAGGTAAAAACCTAGAAATTTGATAAAGACATAGAGTGCACATAGTGCAAAAAATTAAACATGAGACGCCAGATACGTGAGTTTTTTTGTCATTTAATCTGTACAGAGAAGATAAATAAATAGCTTCAGTTTCATGATAAGGAGGCTGGCGGAGTTTGTCAAGGAAGTTTTTTCGTTTCTAATGGTTGTTAACGTGCTGCCAAAAACTATGCAAGAAGTCTATTGAAATCGCGTATATCAATCGTTGTAAAATCACACAATTGCTCTGTAGAGCTATGCCCTGTAATAATTACTATACCATTTTGCTCAGAGCGTATTGAGATTAAGTTCAGCACTAATTCACACGTTGCACTATCAAGATTACAAAATGGTTCATCTATCAGCCAAACGTTTGCATTAGAAATCAAGAGGCGAGCAAGCGCAACTCTCCTTTTCCAGCCTGCAGAAAGTTCGCCATATCTAATATTAAGTACAGGTTGCAACTGCAAGCAACAAATAGCTGCCACAATCAATTCTCTAGTATTTCGTATTCCTGCCCAGAATTCTACGTTTTGAGCAACAGTTAAGCTATCTTTACAGGCATTCTTATGGCCTATATAGACCATAGAAGATATATAGGATTTTGGATCATCATATATATCTTTTCCGCAGTGCCTTATATTGCCTGATACCGGCGGTAAAAGTCCAGATAAACTTCTAATTAAGCTGGTTTTACCACTACCATTTGGACCAGTGATTAGAATCTTTGATTTTAGCTCAGCTTTAAAACTGAGATTCTTAAATAGTACCTTATTATTACGAGTGCAGGATAAATTTTCACATTCAAGCATGGATTATCTGCCCTTTCCCTTATGTTTACCTTGAGTTGAAGCCTGAGCTTTTACAAACAGCTCCCAAAATCCTTTCTGTCCGCCTTCTCTATGTATCAATTGTGCAAAACGCTGCATTAAATCATTACCCATCATAACCATCTTTGTCCATTTACCTACCGGTTTTGCTATGTCAACTATTTCTGGATCTTCTTTATAAACTTGCACATCTTTTTGTTTCTCGCGTAGCGTTTCTTGTTGTTTCAGCAACTCTTTTTGCTTATTTTTTTGATATAATTCATTGAATTTTCTGTCTTCTTCCCACTCTTCTTTAAAAACTTTTCTAGGAAATATGATTTTTCTAATGCGATTTTTGTATATTTTTCTCAAAAAGAGAAATACTGCAGCTACAGCAAGTAATGTTACGCTATATAATATGATCTGTGTAAGTGGCATTTCCTGTATCTAATTCATTAAAAATACCCTTGCTATTATACCATAATTATAGAAATTGTGCAATTTTTTTGCGGGTAAAGACAATATAAAAGCAGTACTGCTCTATTTCGAAAATTGCGCAAATATCTGACGAACGGGCTTGTATGTAATAAGGTTTATTTCTATACTTCTTAAAGAATTTAGAAGTAAAACAAATATGAACTGCTATAAAACTCATACGTGCAATGAACTGAGGAAGAACGACGTAGAAAAGGAAGTTACCCTTTCTGGATGGTTATATCGTAAGCGCGACCATGGTAACCTAATTTTTGTTGATTTAAGGGACTTCTACGGAATCACTCAGCTAGTATTTAATAATGACAAAGACTTTTTTGATGAGATATCAAATTTAAAATTGGAGAGTGTAATTACTGTTACAGGAATAGTTGAAGCTAGAACTGAAGATACGGTAAACAGCTCTATTTCTACCGGAGAAATCGAGGTGATAGTCAACAATTTGCGCGTTGAGTCGGAAGTTGAGTTCCACTTTGATGAAGAAATAGCAAAAGAAGAAAGAAGTATATTGGCAAGCATTACCGGCGAGCAAGAATACCCAGAAAACATGAGATTTAAATATCGATTTCTTGACTTAAGACGTGAAAAAGTCCGCAACAATATTATTTTGCGCTCACAAATTATTGCAGAGCTCCGCAAGCTCATGATAGAGCGAGGATTTTTAGAGATTCAAACTCCAATACTCACTGCTTCCTCTCCTGAAGGAGCACGCGACTACCTAGTGCCAAGCAGGCTAAATCCTGGCAAGTTCTATGCATTGCCACAAGCTCCGCAGATTTTCAAACAGTTGCTCATGGTTTCAGGGTTTGATAAATATTTCCAAATTGCACCATGTTTTCGTGATGAAGACGCAAGGGCTGACCGTTCTCCGGGAGAGTTTTATCAGCTAGATCTTGAAATGTCTTTTGTGACTCAAGAGGACATATTTGACGTTATTGAATCTGCTTTATATAAAGTGTTCGCCAAATTTTCTCGCAAGTCTGTCGATAAAGATTTTCCACGCATTACATACAAAGAGGCAATGCTTAAGTATGGTTCTGACAAGCCAGATTTGCGTAATCCACTATTAATCAGCGATGTTACAGAAATTTTTCGTGATTCAGGGTTCAATATTTTCAAAAGCAATATTGAGCGTGGTATGGTAGTGAGAGCCATCCCTGCACCTAAAACAGCAGAGGAACCACGCAGCTTCTTTGATAAAAAGATAGAACATGCGCAAAAAGAATTCGGTGCTAAGGGTCTTGGATATATAACGTTTGATAAAGATGGAACTGCGAAAGGCCCAATTGCTAAATTTCTTGATGAAAATAGGCTAAACCACATAAGAGAAGCAACAAACATAGAGCCAGGAGATAGTGTATTTTTTGCTTCTGACAAAGAGAATGAGGCGGCAAACATTGCAGGAAAAGTACGCACTCTTTTAGGGTCAGAACTCAGTCTTATAGATGATAATATCTTCAAGTTTTGTTGGATCATTGATTTTCCATATTTTGTATATGACGATAAAAGTAAAAAAATAGATTTCTTTCATAACCCATTCTCCATGCCACACGGTGGTCTGAAAGATTTAGAGGACAAAAATCCACTGGATATCCTTGCTTACCAATATGATCTTGTTTGCAATGGAATAGAACTGTCAAGTGGGGCGATTCGTAATAACAAACTGGATATCATGTATAAAGCTTTTGCCATTGCAGGTTATAGCCGGGGAGAAGTTGATACAAGATTCGGTGCACTTGTACGTGCATTCAGATTTGGTGTTCCTCCTCATGGTGGAATAGCACCAGGAGTTGATAGAATAGTTATGCTGCTTGCTGATGAGCCAAATATTCGTGAAGTAATCTGTTTTCCTATGAACCAGCAAGGTGAAGATGTTCTAATGGGTGCTCCTTCCAAGGTGGAGGATAAGCATTTACGTGAATTATCCTTGAAGGTTATTGAATGAAAAATTTTATAACAAGGAGCACCGGTTAATGATATATTAGGTTATGTTAAATTGAAAGACCATGAATAATATCCGAAAAGCAATACTATCGGGCATGATCTGTAACATGATTGTGTGGTATGAACTCACTCTTTTTGGAGTATTAACAGATACAATCATCAACGTTTTTTTCCCATCAGAAGATCATTATTTGAGTACACTCAAATTCCTTGGTGTTTTTGCAATTGGTTTTGCGTTTAGACCAATTGGTGCAGTAATTTTTGGTTATATGGGAGATAAGTATGGCAGAAGAAAGACTTTACTTACTTCAGTAATATTAATTTCAATATCATCCACAATTATGGGAATTATACCTGGGTATAAAGAAATAGGGTTGCTTTCACCTGTATTGCTTGTGTTTTGTAGAATAGTGCAAGGAATAACTGCAGGAGGTGAAACAAGCATTAATACAGCATTTACGATAGAGCATTCAAAAGATAAAAAAAATCTAGGTTTCTTAGGAAGTATGAAGCCCTTTAGCGGAGCCCTTGGAACGCTCTTATGCATAACAATGATATTTATCTGCAAAAGAGTTACAGGTGAGAACTATGAAATATGGGGATGGAAGTTGCTTTTTTATTTTTGCTTTTTTTTGGGGACAATAGGTTTTTTAACTAGGTACATATTAAAAGAAAGCTTAGCATATAAAACTAATAAGTACGCTAATAATTTAGCACATTCACCATTGTTAGAACTAGTAAGAAACTATAAAAGACCGCTTATTATTTCAATCAATCTGGGAATTGCTCAGAATGCAATTGTCTACGCAGCAATAATGTTTTACAATATATCAATAAAAGAGCTAGTTATTTTATCTATTAGTGTTAAAGATTTAATGAGGATAGTAATACAGGTTGTATTTGCAGCATCTGCGGTACTTTTTGCAATTTTATCTGATAAAGTTGGAAGAAAACGCGTAATGATTCCTGTACTGATTATGCTATCTCTGATTGGTACATGTGTATTACCATTATTATCTTCCGTTAACCACTATGTCGTAATAATAACTTACTTATTGATTACTATACCAGTAGGTGCATCTTTTGGAATATATGGTTCTGTTATTTGTGAACTGTTTCCAACAAAAGTAAGATGCACTGGCGTAAGCTTAGCAAATAATATATCTGCAGGAATTTTTGGTGGCCTTTCTCCATACATATGCATGTGGCTTATAGAAAAAACCGAAACAAAACTTGCAGCAGGCATTTATCTTACTGCCTGCACATTAATTAGCCTAATATCTGTGCTTCAAATTAAAGCCAAAGACAGAAAAGTTGATTGGTGAAATCGTTTCAGTCGAAAAATAGCGCTTCAATGGATTTTTCGATGTGTTTAGTGATAGGAGCGGTGATAGTGATTTCTTTATTGTTTGGCAGTTTTAAAGATAAAGAATGCGAATGAAGGTGAATTTTATTTGCTATCCCATCAATAAAAGCTTTTTTACCACCATATTTACCGTCACCAAGAATAGGGCAATTTATATGAGCTAAATGTGCACGTAACTGATGGGTTCTGCCGGTAATTGGTTGTAATTTTAAATAAGCAACATTGTGTTTGGATTTTGCTATAATTGAAAAATGCGTAGTGGCATTCTGAGGTGAATTTTCATCAACGACCACTTTTTCTTGACCTGAAACATATTTTTTCACCAATGGATAGTCTATTGTTCCACTATCCTTGCTCGGTATGCCAGAAGTTAATGCTAAATAAGTTTTTTTTACTCTTCGTCCTTTAAATTCTTCCATAAGGTATCTGGCAACATTAGCGTTGCGTGCGAATATTATCACTCCACTCGTATCTCTATCTAGCCTATGGACAATTTTAAATGTTTCTCCCTCTCTTATTTGGTCAAGCAAATCACTCATGCTAATCTTTACTTTTACGCCACCTTGAACGATGACCCCTGCGGGTTTGTTTATAGCTAGTATATATTCGTCTTCATATAATATGTTCTCTCTTAGTAGATTCACTAACTTTTCATTATATTTGCGATCAGAATTAGCGTTTTCAATATAATTCAAGTGCTTCAGCGTTATAGTTTGCCCAGAATTTACTCTATCACTGGACTTTGCTTTGCAATCATCAACTTTGATTAATCCTTTCCTTAAAGATTTTTCAATTACAGATTGCTTTAGATCAGGAAAGATTCTTCTGATGTACCTATCCAGCCTAACGTTATCGTCTTCTATTAATATGGTTTTTATACTTTGTAGCATTCCATTATTTATAATGAATATCTAGTGAAATGTCAATTATTGGTGTCATTCCAGTGTCAAGCACTGGAATGACACCGAAGGGGTTACTGCCATCATAAAGGAACCAGTGTCAGCTACTCGGATGACAGGAGAAGGAGACTACTGAGATGACAGCTAGCCTGACAACCGTCATCCCGCTGCTTGTTAGCGGGATCTAGAGATACCGCGAATGAATCGCGGTATGAAGGTTCGCGGCGGCATGACGTAGAGCTTGCGTTAGCTATACTTTTATACTCACCAACTCAGCTGGATCCAAGTAGTCAGAGCACTGGGATGACAAAAAAAGGAGGGCACTTGGATGACGGGAGAAGGAGCTATTTGGATGACATCGTTTACTATACAATGTTTGTACAGTTCTGGATAAAAAAATTAGCTAACAAATTTATAAACATCAGTATACAGCTCATCAACGCTTGGTTCTTTACTATTTTTGGCAAAATCTTCCGACTTTTTTACTAAATCACGTATTTCCTTATCAATTACTTTGCACTCTTCTTCTGAAGCCATTTTATTATCTGTCATGTATTTCTTTAAAGTGCTTATAGGGTCATGATTTTGCTTCATATCTTCAACTTCTTCTTTTAAGCGATAAGTAGCAGGATCTGACATTGAGTGACCGCGATATCGATATGTCTTCATTTCAAGCAGGATAGGCCCTTTTCCGCTGCGTGTGTGTTCCGCTGCTTCGCTTGTAGCCTCATAAACAGAGAAAAAATCCATTCCATCAACTTGTTTTCCAGGAATACCAAAACTTTCTCCTCTTTTATATAACTCTGTTACTAAAGTTGACCTTTGCACGGAGGTTCCCATTGCGTATTCATTATTTTCTATGATGTAAACCACAGGCAACTCCCACAAAGATGCCATATTAAACGATTCATATACTTGTCCTTGATTTGCAGCACCGTCGCCAAAATATGTAAATACCACATTATCTTTTTTCTTATATTTATTAGCAAATGCTATTCCTGTGCCAATTGGAACTTGTGCTCCCACTATTCCATGCCCGCCGAAGAATTTTTTTTCAACGTCAAATACGTGCATCGAACCACCTTTACCTTTCGAGCATCCTGTTTCTTTGCCGGTAAGCTCTGCCATTACAACATTTGGATCAGAATCACATGCGAGCATTAAGCCATGGTCTCTATAACTTGTGATAAAAGCGTCACCTAATTTTGATGCAGCTTGAGTTCCAACTGCAACTGCTTCTTGTCCTATTGATAGGTGACAGAACCCGCCTATTAATCCCATCCCATATAATTGTCCTGCTTTTTCCTCAAATCTGCGTATGAGTAGCATTTTCCTGTAGAATCCAATTATCTGTTCTTTAGTGAAATTTTCTGCTTTCATATCGATTTCTTTTTCATTAAACTAACACAATACCAGGAATTTTAAATTTTTGCTAATGAACTATTACCACTGGCTTGAGGCTTTTCACGTTATCTCTGTTATCATGTGGATGGCAGGTATGCTTTATTTACCCAGGCTTTATGTCTACCATGCAACTGTAAAACCGGGATCGGAAAATGATAGCTTGCTTCAAACAATGGAAAAGAGGCTACTTAGATATATCATAAACCCTGCAATGCTTTTCTCACTTGGTCTTGGAATTACACTAATGGTTATTAGGGAAGCATATCGTGAAGGATGGTTTCATGTAAAAGCATTTGCAATACTTTTGATGTTAATTATTCATATGCTACTTGCAAAATATAGGAAAAATTTTGCAATGGGTTCGAATAAGAAGTCACATATTTATTTTCGCGTTTTAAATGAAGCAGTTACAGTATTGATAATAGTTATAGTTATTATGGTTGTTGTAAAACCTTTTTGACTGACCTTACCCAAAAAAAGCAGAAAGCTCGTATCTGTTCAGATGCATGGCTAATGTACAATACTGAAATAAAAATTCCAGTGCTCCCTTTCTTGTCATTCCAGTGCTTGACACTGGGATCCAGCTTTCTTTACAAATTCACCAAAAGTGCTTCATTCTATAACGCAAAACCCATACTCACCAAACTCAATGCATTACTTGCAATTAAGTTTCCTGGATGCCAGTGTCAAGCTACTCGGATGACACCATTCTTTTTCCTGGATCCCAGTGTCAAGCACTGGGATGACAAGAAGAGGGCACTGCCCTCTTGGATGGAAGCCAGTGTTAGCTACTTTCATGACACCCTGACAACCGTCATCCCGCTACTTGTTAGCGGGATCTAGAGATACCGTGATGGTATGACGTAGGGGTTGCCGAGAACTTGTCATCCAAGTGCTTGACACTGAGATCCAGTTTTTCGTATAATTTTGTCAAAATCTATTGTGCTAGCAAGTTCACTAGCGTCACGCGCTGGTCTGTTAGACATTTACGTGTAGGGTGAAGAAATTTTGAAAAAGACATACCAAATATGAAAGGCCTATATATTAAAACTTACGGCTGTCAGATGAACGTTTATGACTCCGTTTTAATGGAAAATGTAATTAAACCTTTGGGGTTCAACGTTGTTAGTGATGCAGGGAAAGCCGATTTAGTGATACTGAATACTTGTCACATTAGAGAGAAGGCAGCAGAAAAACTTTACTCAGAGCTTGGGAAGATTCATTCGTTACGAAAAGAAATGACTATAGTGGTGGCTGGGTGTGTAGCGCAAGCAGAGGGAGAAGAAGTGTTCAGAAGGGCTCCTTTTGTTGATATTGTTGTTGGTCCGCAGAGTATCGCTACCTTACCGGAGCTGATAGTCAAAGCAAGCAGAAGTAAAGGTCATGTAATAAACACTGATTTTCCTGAAGTTGCAAAGTTTGATAAATTGCCAGATGAATGCTATGGCAATAGCCAGGGGTCTTCTGCGTTTCTTGCCATACAAGAGGGTTGTGATAAATTTTGTACGTTTTGTGTAGTGCCCTATACTCGTGGAGCTGAGTATTCACGGCCAGTGAATGAAATATTTCGTGAAGCATTGAAATTAGTTGCAAATGGTGCAAATGAGATCAATTTGCTTGGTCAGAACGTCAATGCTTACCATGGGGAGTGCGAAGGGGAAGTGTGGGATTTAGGAAAATTAATTAGTCATATTGCTAAAATTGAAAAGCTAGAGAGGATTCGTTATACAACTTCTCATCCAAGAGATATTCATGAATCTCTCTACTTGGCACATGCGGAAGAGCCAAAGCTCATGCCGTTTGTTCACCTGCCTGTGCAGTCTGGTTCGAATAAAATATTGCACGCGATGAACAGGAAACACACTGCAGAGGAGTATTTGGAAATAATAGACAGATTTCGCAAATTGAAACCTGAAATCGAATTTTCTTCTGATTTTATTGTTGGTTTTCCTGGAGAAACCGAAAAAGATTTTGAAGAAACTATGAAATTAGTAGAAAAAGTTAGATATGCTCAGGCTTATAGTTTTAAATACAGCCCAAGACCAGGCACACCGGGAGCGGAAAGAAAAGATCAAGTACCAGAAGAGGTTAAAACAGAGCGCCTTCTTCGTTTACAGAAATTAATTAGTAAGCAACAACTTGAGTTTAACCAGAGTATGGTAGGTAAAACTATACCTGTTCTATTTAGCGATAAAAAAGGTAAACACCAAAACCAAATTATTGGTAAAAGCCCATATATGCAATCAGTGTGCATTGATGATTCTGAAGATAAATACAGGGACAAAATAGTAAATGTGAAAGTGTTGGAAGCTCGGCAGAGTAGTTTGCTGGGGTGTGCATTTCACTGATTTTAAGCAGCGTTAAATATAAATCTTAAGCAAAGAGTATTGAAAAAATGCAATCATAATCTTTTTCAAAAGTTACAAAGTTTAATTGCTACCTCTGCTGAACGGGTACCTTAAACCTACAAATTTGAGCTTACCTATATCAATTTTTTGTACAAGATGAGTTAGTAACAACTTTATGTATAAAATTGAAGAAGAATAAAAATACAATAACGAGCATTAAATTAAATATTCCCACCTTTAAAAAACCCTCTTTATATATTTCTAAAGATTCTAAATAATTTATTTTACCATTTACTGAAGGAACTGACATAAATTTTGATATTGCAACTCCGGCTAGGTTAGAAAACGCTAATGACAGCATTACTATACCCATCACTACTCCTCTAAGGTTTTTGGGGGCTAGTGTAGTTGCTTGTTCTTGGACTAATGGAGCAATACATAATTCTCCCAGTCCCATAAAGGAGATAGCAATTATTAAATATAAGTATTCTACTTTACCTTCAATGTTAGAGTTTAAACATCCTATGTACAGTGTGAAAAAACACATAGCCATTGTCAGAAGGCCAAGGGTAAACATGGAAGTTGCATATTTTTGCTTAAACTTCATGTATGTTCCAAAAAGAAAGCCAAATATTATAATTGACAAAGGATTTATGGCTTGAGAAACTGAAGCTGGGATTGTTATACCTAATACATTGTTAATAACGTTTCTTTCGGTGAATAAGTTAACCAAAGAGCCAAGCTGCATTTCTAAAGCAAAAAAACACAAGAAAAATACCACAAGAATAGATAATGCCACTAATTTTCGTCTTTGTTCTGCTGATAATTTAGATATTATATAAATAAATATGCCCAGAGCTGTTATTCCAATAAATATGAGCATATTAGTAAAAAATTCACTATGTATAAGCATTTTAGCAATTATTGATGATGACAAAAAGCTTCCTATCAATACTATACCAAAAATTTTAATCCCTAATATGCGCTTATTCATAAGCTCTGGATAAGGAGAAAGGCCGCTATCTCCTAAAAGATTCTGAAATTTGAGAAAAAAGATTAGCCCTATAGACATCCCAATACCAGCTAAACCAAAGCCGTAGTGCCAGCCAAACAAGTGGGCTACATAACCACATGAAATAGAAGCCAATATTGCTCCAATATTCACACCTACGTAAAATAAAGTAAAGCCTCTGCTACGTTCAGGATCGTCTTTGCCATAGCATGAACTAAGTAAGTTAGTTACGTTCCCTTTAAACATACCAGTACCTATGGCTATTAGAGATAAACCTAAATATAATAAACCTGGTTCAAACTTAACCAATGACATGCAAGCATGACCTGCTATCATCACTATCCCTCCAAGCAACACCATGTTGCGGAATCCCATCAACTTATCAGCTAAAAAACCTCCAAGTATTGGTATAGCATAACCTGTTGCAGCAAATAATGAGTAAATAGTAAAGGCCCTCTCATCAGTGAAACCTAAGTGAGAAGTCAAAAATAGGACCAAAAGTGCCCTCATTCCATAGTAAGAGAAACGTTCCCACATTTCAACAAAGCACAACATTTTTAAAAATTGTGGAAACTTATCTGTCTTCTGATCCATAAAATACCCCTAAAGCTTGGGTTAATGTTAAGTAAAACAATAAAAACTGCAAGTAAAACTTAAAAAAAGGTATTGGAAGCTCGGCAGAATAGTTTGTTGGGGTGTGAGCTACGGAAATATTTTTGAATTTGTAATTTTTCAGAAAGCCCTATATTCTTTAGTTTTACATAGCGAACATGAAGTCAAAGCATTATCCTGATACAGTAAGTAGTCCTGATTTTTCATCGTTAGAAAAGGAAATCATAAAATTTTGGCAGGAAAACAAAGTTTTTGAGCGGTCAGTTGAAGAACGTTCCAAGGATAATTGTTTTGTCTTTTACGATGGGCCTCCGTTTGCAAATGGACTTCCGCATTATGGACATTTACTCACTGGTTTCATCAAAGACGCATTTGCAAGATATCAAACTATGCTTCAAAAAAGGGTTGAACGTAGATTTGGCTGGGATTGCCATGGATTACCGGCTGAGATGGGAGCAGAAAAGGAACTTGGAATATCTGGCAGAACTGAGGTAGAGAAGTTTGGTATTGATAAATTTAACGATCATTGCCGTACTTCTGTGATGAAATTTTCATCAGAGTGGGAGAAGTATGTAAATAGGCAAGCAAGGTGGGTAGACTTTCACAATGACTATAAGACTATGGATAAATCATTCATGGAGTCGGTCATGTGGGCATTCAAGCAGCTTTATGATAAGGGTCTGGTGTATGAATCAATGCGCGTTGTACCATATAGCTGGGCATGCGAAACTCCATTATCTAATTTCGAAACAAGGCTTGATAACGCGTATAGAGAAAAAGTTAGCAAAGCTGTAACTGTTGCATTTGAGCTTTTAGAAAACCCACAGCAATTTAAAAGTGTTAAACGAAAGTGTAAATTACTTGCTTGGACTACAACTCCTTGGACGTTGCCGAGCAACTTGGCTTTGGCGATAGGGAAAGATATTGAGTATTGTGCAGTTTCAGTTCACTCCTTGATGTCATTCCAGCGCGTGACGCTGGAATCTATTTCTGGATCCCAGTGTCGAAGCACTGGGATGACAGAAGTTAATGAAAGGAGTTCAGTGAACAGTGAAATTTATATTTTTGCTGAAAGCTACCTAGAGAAATTTATCAGCCACTCTGAACAAAACAATATTCCATATGAAAACTGCAATATAAAACTTAAAGCGAATGATCTTGCAGGTCTTCCTTATAAACCACTATTTGATTACTTTAAAGATACGAAAAATGCATTCCGCGTTTTCATCGCTGATTATGTGACAGAAGAAGATGGTACTGGCGTTGTGCATACTGCTCCTGGATTTGGTGAGGAAGATTTTTACCTTTGCCAAAGCCATGATATTCCAGTTATTTGTCCAATTGATAACAGTGGAAAATTTACTGCTGAAGTTTCAGATTTGGCAGGGGTTCATGTTTTTGATACCAATGATACAGTAATAAAAAAATTAAAAGAGCAAGGGAATTGGTTTAAAACTGAGCAATATATTCACAATTATCCACACTGCTGGAGAACTGACACTCCTTTGATCTATCGCACTATGCCTTCTTGGTATGTTGCAGTTACAAAATTCAAAAGCAGAATGGTAGAGCTAAATAAGAGAGTTAATTGGATACCAAACCACATTAGAGATGGTCAATTTGGAAAATGGCTTGAAGGGGCACACGACTGGTCAATTTCACGCAATCGATTCTGGGGTACGCCAATCCCTGTATGGAAATCAGATGATGCGAGATATCCAAGAGTAGATGTATATGGTTCAATAGAAGAACTGGAGAGAGATTTTAATGTTAAAATAGACGACTTGCACAGACCATTTATCGATACTTTAACAAGACCAAATCCTGATGATCCAACAGGAAAATCAATTATGCGCCGTGTACCTGACGTGTTTGACTGCTGGTTTGAATCTGGCTCGATGCCATTTGCGCAAATCCACTATCCGTTTGAAAATAAGGAGTGGTTTGAATCTGCGGATTTTATCACTGAATACATAGCGCAAACCAGGGGGTGGTTTTATACGCTCTTTGTATTGTCCACTGCTTTGTTTGATAGGGAACCATTTAAGAACTGCATATGCCACGGTGTTGTTTTGGATGTAAAAGGGCAAAAATTGTCCAAACGTTTGAATAACTATGCAGATCCAATGGAGGTTTTTGATAGATACGGTTCTGATGCACTGCGTTTTCTTATGCTTTCTGGATCTATTGTTTGTGGTGGTAATTTGCTACTCGATAAAGAAGGAAACTCAATACGAGATGTTCTGAAAAACGTAATAAAACCTATTTGGAATAGCTATCACTTTTTTACCATGTATGCAAATGCAGATGGGATTAAAGCTGAAGTTTGTAAGGATTATCAAAGCACTATTGATCGTTACATGATTTCCAAGTGTTTTGAAGCTGTAGAAGGTATCCAAGCTTCTATGAACAACTATAACTCCCAAGAGGCTTGCAAAATTTTAATGAACTTTTTTGAAGTGCTAAATAATTGGTATATTCGTCGCAGTCGCGAGCGTTTTTGGAAAAGTGATTTGGATCAGGATAAAACTGATGCTTATAATGTTCTATATACGGTTTTTTATTACATACTAAGAGCTGCAGCTCCTTTGTTGCCACTTATAACAGAGAATATATGGCAAGGGCTTAAGTATGAAGAAACATCTGTTCATTTGGCTAATTTTCCACAATTAGAGAAGTTTGATAGTCAGCTCATTGCCAAGATGGATTTGGTGAGAGAGATATGCAACTCTGCACTCTCTATTAGAAACACTTTTAACATACGTATCAGACAGCCACTTGGCAGTATGATCATTTATCATCAGTCTTCCTGTAGTTTTCTTGAAGGTGAGCCGTTTTCTGTCATCCCAGAGTTCTCTCCTGTCATCCGAGTAGCTGACACTGGGATCCAGAAAGAAAAAAGTGCTGGAATGACACCAAGCATGAATGAATATCAAGAGATGATAAAAGATGAGGTAAATGTAAAAAAACTGGAGTTAGTAAACAGACTTGAAGATATTGCATCACTAGAGTTAAAGCTAAGTTTTCCGCTGCTTGGAAAGAGAATACCAGATAAAATTAAGAAACTAGTTCAATATGTCAAAGAGGGAAAATGGAAGCAAGTTGAAAATGAGCAAGTTTTTTTAGGTAATGAGTCAGAAAATTACATCATAGAAAAAGGCGAATATGAACTATTGTTAAAAGCAAATAGTGGATATTCTGCTGTGTTTGATAACAACAAAGGAGTTGTCATTCTAAATACTGAACTAAATGATGAATTAATTCTAGAAGGGTTAGCGAGAGATGTCGTGAGGCTCATTCAAGAAACCAGAAAACAAGCTGATTTTCATATATCAGATAGAATCAGAGTAATAATCAAAACAGAAGAAGAGAAAATTAAGGAAGCAATAAATACGTGGTTTGAATATATAAAAGAGCAGACCCTTGCCTTATCTTTGGACATTAATACAGAAATTGGAACTAACTTCTATTCTAAGGAATATCAGGATTTAAGTGTTGGTATTAGGTTAAATTATTAGTAGTTGAAAGTTGTCATTGTTTATGCTATACTTAGGTTACTTGAGGTAAGGTTATAATATGAATAAGGCTGTTGCAGATGATTATGAAAAAGTTGTTGATTTGAATAACAATAGTGATGATTTAGGTAAAGTAGAATCTGTTGCTACTTTGGAGGAGGAAGAAGAATTTTTTGATGCTGTGGAAGAACAAGAGCCGTTAGCTAATTTTAACGTTCCACTCAGTATATTTCATTATAAAGATTATAACTCTGATTTTTTTACTTCTTGGTATAATATATCAAGTAGAATATTTAAAGAGGTAAATCGAGCTTGCCCGGAGAAGAAAGTATTAAATTTAGCTCTATCAGTTTTAATGTTTCCTTATATAGTTTTCACTGCGTTAGGATTAGCCGTATATAATAAATTAAAAACAAATGATAAGACACAAATCAGTTCAGAGGAGAATAAAACAAAAAAAAGTGAAGTAAGTGAAAGTACAGCAAAAAGATTGGCATATGGTGTTCTTGCTGCAATAGTGATTCTTGTTAATATCGCTGTGCTTGCAGCATTACTTATTCCTGCAACACTCGCTTTGGCTACTTTTTATCTTTTAAATAAAAAATTATCTCATTTTTTGATTGCTGCTATTAAAATAAGTAATGGGTTATGTCAAAATGAACACCAAAATATTGAGGTGTCTTTTCATGAGATAGAGGCTATTGAAGCAGATATTAAGTGGAATATGGAAGTTAAGTTTCCACCGCAATTTAAACAACTAGTTAGAGATTTATACGAAGATAAAGATGGTAGTTGGTTTAATGTTGCACGTGATTCAGAACATAATACCATACTGAAATTATCAGCTAATATCCACTTAAAAAATGGTCTTAAGCCTTTACGTAATGAGATCAAGAATGTGCTTGCAACTTCTATTCAAGAATTTGCGAAGACTATGGAAGAACTGATAAAACTAGAAAAGAAAGAGATTACATATGATAAATTGAAGGAATTGTTGGACGAATTCAGGTTAAAAGTGGTAAGTAGCATAGATTTTAAGTTGACAACTCACTTAATATACAACGCCTATCAAGTTGCCTTTATACAAGCAATTAAGTTTCAGCGAGATAGACGGGGAGAAGATTTTTCGCTGGAAGATGAGATAAAAAATTCTTTAGTGAGACAGGAATTAGAGAGCCAAGGTAAGGAATTACCAAGTAGAAAAGAGATTATAATAGAAGATTTGAAAAACGCAGGAATGGAAGTAGAAGACTCAAAAGATGATGAATTTTCTGTACATGAGGCGGAATGGAAAAAGCTTATAAAGGAAGGCGAAATAGTTAAAAGGACAGTAATTGATATTTATAAAAATAAGCATCTCCAAGCAACAGAGAAAGCCTTAGGTAATGCGAAAGAAGAAATTGAACGTTTAAGAGGAATAGGTCAAACAAGGTGTAACAATATATATAAGAAATTAAAAGAAATACATGAAAACAGTAGCTTAACAAATGACACCTTAAAAAGGGGGTTAGAAGACCTTTTTAAATTCGAATATCATGATCAAGAGATTGAGCGCAGGCTGATAAAATCAGTAATGAAAAAAGTTCAAGGTAAGTTAAGTCAATCAGATATACCGGATAAGGAGAAGCAAAGCCTAAGGAAGCAGCTTGAAGATTTAGAAAAAAAAGTAAAGGTTCCATCGGATAAGGAAGCTTCAGCTAAAATAAATGACTTTATAGAAAAGATGTATTTAGAAATAAAAAAATATAAAGTGCAAAGGTTACTTCGAGAACAAAAAAAGGGTGTTTTACGTTTATGCAAGAAATTAAGAAAATATGGTGAATCAGGTCTAGCAGAAATAATTGAAGCTTTTCGCGTGCAAGATGAAGGACATTTAGAAAAATCTACATTAGAACAAACACTCAAAGATCAAAATAAGCGTTTACAAGCTGAACAAAATAACAGGGAAAAAGGGCATCCGGGTACAAGATCAATAGAAGTGCTCTTAAAAAGGAATGAAGAAATTCTGAAAGCATTAAAACAGTTAGAATTAGGCAAAAAAGAATTATTGATAAATGAAGAAACAAAAAATGATTATAAAGAAGAACTAACGTCTCGTGAAAAAATAAAATTTGCAGTAATAGAAGATGATTTACTGAAGGTATTCAAGCTTGAAACTTTTGATGAAAAAGAAATCAAGAAGTTATTAGAAAGAGCAGAACTGGAGTACTGTTTAGCAGAAAAACGCATCAAATATCCTGTAATTAAAACAAAAGATAATATCAAACATTTTAGTCAAAATTTATTGTCTCCTTTGATAGACAATTTGACAAAAAATATAATAAATAATATACCAGGAAATAGTGAAGGTTGTATACAGAAAGTTAAGAACTGGAGTAAAGTTATGTTTGGTGCAATAAAGATTGGAGCATCAAATGCTTATAAAGAGACTACAGAGAGAAAAGCGTTAAATGTGGCACATAATACTTATAAAGAAGGAGAGACATTTCTTCAATGTTTTCAGTCAAATTATGAAGGTATTGGAGCCTTTTTAGGTAATTTATAGCTCTTTCCACAGAAGTCCGGATATGATAAGATAAGGATAGATGGCGATAAGGAGGTTGGATGCCGGCAGCATATAGTTATGATTTAAGAAAAAAAGCAATGGAAGCACTAGACGAAGGGGAAAGCAGAGAAGCAGTGGCAGCAAGATTTAAAATTGGACGAACTACTTTGTGGGAGTGGCAGCAAAGAAAAAAAGAAACAGGCGACTTTCAGTCAAAAAAACTCGGTAATGGAGGTTACAATCAGAAAATTATCGACTGGAATAAGTTTATCGAATTTGCTAAAAAACACGGTAGAAAAACTCTGTCGGAAATGGCTAAACTTTGGGGCAACGTTAGTATCCAAACGATCCACCGAGCTCTCAGAAAAATTGGATTTACGCGCAAAAAAAGACATATGGATACAAGGAAAGGAACGAAGAAAAACGTGCTGAATTCTTAAAAATTATAGCAACAAAAGAACCAGAAAACTTAGTGTATATAGATGAGTCTGGGATTGATAACACGGAGGACTATCCATATGGGTATTGCCAGAAAGGACAGCGATTTTATGCCCTAAAATCTGGAAAAAAAACTCAACGAATCAGTATGGTTGCAGCTTTAAGTAGAAGAAAGATAGTTGCTCCATTAACATTTGAAGGCCACTGTAATATGGATATTTTTAATGGATGGTTTGAGCAATTTTTGGCACCGATCTTAGAACCTGGACAAACTGTCATTCTTGATAATGCTACTTTTCATAAGTCTGATAAGCTTATCAAGCTCGCTAAAGGAGTCGGTGCAGAAATTTTGTATCTGCCGCCTTATTCTCCAGATTTTAACAAAATTGAGCATCATTGGTTTGCTATAAAAAACAGAGCCAGGAAAAACATTCCTCTATTCGAATCCTTTCGTCGTGCTGTTGATTCTGCCTTCCTATGACCTATTCGGACTATTATGAGAAATGCTATATTTTCTGATGATGGGGTAACATTTAAAAATGATGTGTGGCCTAAAATAGAAGAGCATTTGCATGGAATGTGGGATAGATTTTTCAAGGATATTGAATTCAATATTGGAAATAAATTGGATGAAGTAAGTGTGACACAGCAACGGCAGGAAACTATGATTGTGACTCAACGATAAGTTCTCAAAGTTCCTCCGGTATTTTCACATACTAAATTAACTATAGCACTTGATTCTTTTTGGATCTCTTTTTCAGTTAAAGTGTGGATTGGAGAGCAAAAAGTAACTGACAACGCTATAGACATCTTATTCGGTTCTATATTATTTCCATGGTATACATCGAATATCAAAACTTCTGTGATGAGCTCTGAGCTTTTTTTTATCACATTGATTATGTTACCTACTTCCACATCCTTATTTACTATAAATGCAAAATCACGTTTTACACTTTGGTATTTATAATCGATAAATTTCTTTCTACTTACAGGTAAATTTTCAATATTTTCTAGTATTACCTCAAAACCTACAACTTTTTGCTTGATATCAAAAAGATCTAATATATTAGGATGCAACTCTCCAAAATAACCTGCTACTTTATTCTTAAAAGAGAGAGTGCCTGACTTTCCTGGGTGGTAATGTTCTTTTTCTGCTTTCTCTATCGTTAAATTATCACAATTAACGTTAAAAAACTCCAAAGCTGCTATGCAATCAGCCTTTGCGTCAAAAACATCTACTTTCCTATCAGTATTATAATGGTTTCGCGGTAAATTATTTCCTGACCTAATTCCACTTAAAACATACTTAGACTGAGCTTCACCATCGTAAATCGGCCCGATTTCGAAGATTGCAAGATCAGATATTCCATGGGCAATATTATCAGCAGTAACTTGCAATAAATTTGGCATAATACTTGGTCTCATTATATTAAAGCTATTGTTAAACGGATTATCGATGATAAATAACTTATTCGAGTAACCAAATTTTTCAGCTGTTGATTCACTCATAAACGACCAGGTTAGCACTTCATGAAACCCTCTGTTTGTCATCAAAATACGCAAATTGTCGTATGTACTATCTACTTCTTCAACATTATTTGGTAGTGGTTCTTCTTTTATTTTGTCATAGCCGTATATCCTTGTTACTTCTTCGATTAGGTCAGCCGGTATTGTCACGTCCGGTCTCCAGCTTGGTACTTGTACATTCCAATTGCCTTCGGTTTTTTTATCAATACTAAACCCTAGTTTCGTTAAGATATCAAGCACCTCATCAGGCGATACAGACACACTTCCAAACTTGTTCACATCCTGATAATCAAAGCTCACCTTGGTGTCAGCACTATCTAAACTGCCAGCAGACACTACGCTTGAGGTTTCTCCACCACATAAGTCCAGAATCATTTTAGCTGCAAGGTTGAGTCCATCAAAAGTAAATCCAGGATCAACTGAACGTGCAAATCTGTAACTAGCGTCTGTGGAGATGCCGAGCTGCCTTGAAGATTTAGTAATAGAGATGGGATCGAACCAAGCAGACTCTAAAAAGATATCAGTAGTTTCAAGAGTACATTCACTGCACTTACCACCTATAATTCCAGCAATTCCATGAATATTTTTATCACCTGCAATAACGCTTATGTCTTTGTTTAATAAGTATTCTTTACCGTTCAAACCAGCAAATTTTTCTCCGTCGTTTGCTTTGCGTACTGTGAGCTCTCCTTCTATTTTTTTTGCATCATACGCGTGCATTGGGCGGCTGAAAGATATCATAATATAGTTCGTGATATCAACTATTGCAGAAATGGAGCGCATTCCTATCGATTCCAGCCTATCTTTTAACCATTTTGGGCTTTCTTGATTTTTTACATTGGCGATGTATATTCCACTAATAAAACTTTCCCCGTCAGTAACTTCAACATCGATTGGTGAATTTATGGAGCTGGTAAGTTGTGGAATGCTTAAAGTCTTTAATGTCCCAATTCCAGTTGCAGCAAGGTCGCGAGCTATTCCATAAATGCCTAAGCAATCTCCACGATTTGGAGTAACATTTATATCAATTACAGGGTCACAATTGAAAAATTTATCCCCTACTTTATAATCATCGGAAAGCTCGATTATTCCTTCACTTTTCTCTTGAACCAGCGCAAGTTCAGAAGCAGAGCAGAGCATCCCTTCACTTAGCATTCCTCGTATTTTTGTGGACTTAATTGTGAGATCACTTTCTGGCAACGTGCTACCAAGAGATGCAAGTACAGTTTTCATACCTTCTCTAACATTGTTTGCTCCACAGACTATTTGTAGAATTTTACTTCCATCATTTACTTTACATAATTTTAATTTATCAGCATTTGGATGAGGTACGACTTCTAATACCTCTGCAACGATAAACCCAGTCAATCTGGAATTATCGATCACATCTTCTACTTCTAACCCTATGTGAGTTAATTTATCGGTAATTTCTTCTAAACTAGCATTGGTTTCTAAATACTCCAGTAACCAAGATAACGTGAATTTCATCGATCTAACAAGAAATAAAAAAGTTATTGTAATATAAAATGTAGTGCTTTTAAAGCTTGTTGTAGTGGAATACTTCTGCATCATAAACAATGATGTAGAAGCTTTTGTAACTTTATATCTTCTTGCGAAGAGAAAGAATTTTTTCTATGTCACCTTTTAAATCTATCTCCGGAAAGAATTTAAGACTTCCATAATCCCAGGCATCCTCATCAATGTTACCATCAAAAACGAAGTGTTTTATTGCATTATGGCTTTCATCTAGTACGTTGAGTCCTATGTAATAATCGCGAGTATCTTCGTCAAGGAAACAATCTACAAATTCGATGTATCCGTTACCAAATTCCTGCTCCAAATTTAAAAGATGATTAATGTTAATAAAATCTATTTCGTTCATTATATACCTCACTAAAAATTAAATTATAATCAAAATAAGATATTAAGTCAAGATATTGAATAATTTAACAAGATTAGTAAATTTTAAAATACAGAGCTGACTGTAATTAACATTCTAATTACATATTTTGTTAATATGTTAATGTTATAATAATACAGAGCCTTATCTTAATTCTTGACTTTGTCCTATAAAATTCATACTTTATTTACTGTTTATAATTCAGATTAAAATGGCACTAAATCCACTGGAACAGTTTAAGGTATATACAATAATAGAGTTACCTAGGTTATTTGGGTATGACGTAAGCTTTACCAATTCATCTTTTTTCACGATGATTTCGGTGATATTGATGATACTCTTTTTGCTTTTTGGAATAAAGAAGGGGTCAGTAATACCAGGATATTTGCAAGCTGCAGTTGAGTATGTATATGATTTTGTTATTTCAATAATAGAAAATAACACTGGAAGCAAAGGCTTGCAGCACATTCCATTGATATTCACAGTATTTATTTTCATTTTATCGTGTAATTTAGTTGGTGTTCTTCCTTATAGTTTCACGGTCACAAGTCATGTGATAGTCACCTTCGCTTTATCGATGGTGGTTTTTATTTATATAACGATTGTTGGATTTAAAGAAAGGGGAGTAGAATTTTTACGCATATTGCTACCAAAAGGAACTCCTTCGTGGCTTGCACCTATAATAATTATTATTAAGTTGTTTGCTTATTTAGTAAGACCGATTAGCCTATCAATAAGGCTTGCAGCAAATATGATTGCTGGTCATACAATCATCAAAGTGATAGCAGGGTTTATTGTAAATATGAACATATTTTTCACTCCTGCGCCGTTTTTGTTCATAATTGCATTGATAGGATTTGAAGTATTTGTTGCAATTTTACAAGCTTATATATTTACTATATTAACATGTGTATATTTGTCAGATGCAGTAAAGTAATTGACTTCCTTGTAGAATATTTTACAATTATATTATAAAGAAATAATTAAAGGTAATATATGGATTTAGTAGCTTTAAAATTTATAGCAATTGGTTTAGCTGTGTTTGGAATGCTCGGCGCTGGTTTAGGTATAGCTAATATCTTCTCTGCTATGTTAAATGGGATTGCGAGGAACCCTGAATCAGAAGGTAAAATGAAAAGTTACGTTTATATTGGTGCTGCCATGGTTGAAATCATGGGATTGCTTGCGTTTGTACTTGCAATGTTATTAATATTTGCTGCTTAACAGATGCCACAGCTTGATGTTTCAACCTTCTTTTCTCAAGTTTTTTGGTTTTTAATTTTTTTCTCTTCACTTTTTTTCGTAGTAAGTTGTTTATTTTTGCCAAAGTTAGATGAAATAATAAGCACTAGAAGTAAAGAAGTATTGGATTCTTTTAATAGTTCTGTTCATCTTTTAAGACTCACGGAAGATCAGGTTGCCAAGTATAACGCAGCTTTAACCCAAGCTAGAATACAGGCAAAAAAAATCATAGATGATGCACTTGCTCAGGTAGAAGAAATGAGAGCTAATGTAAAGAATATATTAGAAGAGGAAGACAAAAAAAAGAGCAAGCTTATTGAAGAAAAAGTGGCAGAATTTAAATCTGAATATACTGATCAGTTAAAACAAATGGCTACTAGTATTGCTTTAATTTATTATACTAAATTGACCAATTCTGAAATTGAAGAGGAGTTTGTTGCTGATTTGGTGTCCAAAGAATTTTAGGGGTTTTTATGTCTACATCACTGATTATCGGTCTTGCCTTTTTGGTAATTTTTGTCCTTTCGTATAAATTGCTGAAGAAAGTGATAAAAAATGCGCTTAACAATAAGCGTAACAAAAGCAAATTTTCAAGTGAAGAAACTGAAAAATTCAGGAAAGATATGTTGGAGTATTACAAAAAATCTTCTGAAAAATACAAAAAATTAGATGCAGAAGTTAATGAAATGATGAATGAAGCACTTGATAAAGCTAATAGTATCATTAAGCACAATAGACAGCAGCTAGATCAGACATTAGATGACAATGCCCATTCTAACTTGAAGAAAGTCACTGACCAAGTTGAAAAAGCTCTTGGAGATTTACAGGCTAACACAGCGAGTATAGCTGCTGATGCTGTAAAAAAAATAATGCATGAACGTAAAGATGATAAGCGTAGTAGCGAGGTCATATCTTCATTTTCACGTGACTTAAATAAAAAATTGCATTAGGTTTAATGCCTATACTTCAAGCTGATAATGTAGAAAAAATTAAGTTTGATTCTAGTTTATGCAAAGAGCAAGAGAAACTTTTTTACTATAAATTTAATATAATTCCTTGGCAAAAATTAAATGATACTACTTTTTTTATGGTTGAAGACACAAGTCTAGATATCACCCGTTGGGTCGAAACTCATTACGGTATTGACTATGTATTAATAAAAGTGGATAGCGAACAGATTTTAAATCTTCTTAACTCGCACTTTGGTATTTCAGAATTTGCAAGCAACTACTTATATTACAAGAATCCTAATTTTTCAGCCAAAAGCATTAAACTAAGCTCAATATTTTTTGCTTCTTTCTTTATTGTAACTTCAATTTTAACACTCACAGAGAAATGTACATATTTTGCTTTGATGTTGATATTTATAATCGGATGTTCTAGTTATTTATTCAAGTTTATAGCTACAGTTTTTAGCTTATGTGAAATCTCTAATCAAAAAGTGGATTATAGTAAGTTGAATGAACCTATATATACTATTTTACTGCCTGTATTTGAAGAAAGTGCAGTAATAGGGCAATTAATTGAAAGCGTTAAAAGTTTGGATTATCCAAAGTCGAAATTAGATGTAAAGCTTCTGGTAGAAAGTGATGACCAGGAAACGCTAGCAGCTATAGAAAAGTACACTTTACCACAGTATTTTGAAGTAATAAAAGTGCCTCATTCTTTGCCTAGAACAAAAGCCAAGTCATGCAATTATGCTATGAGCTTTGCTAGAGGAAAGTATGCAGTAATATATGATGCGGACGATAAACCAGACCCATTGCAGTTAAAAAAAGCACTGATTGAATTTAATAAGGGCGACGATAAGCTTGCCTGTGTACAGGCGAAATTAAATTACTATAATTGTGATTATAATTTTCTCACAAAATCCTTTTCTCTGGAGTATATGAACTGGTTTCAATACTTATTGCCTGGATTCCAAAAAATGAACATGCCGATGCCTTTGGGTGGTAGCAGTAATCATTTTTCAGTAAAAATTCTAAAAAAAGTGTTTTTCTGGGATGCTTATAGTGTTACCGAAGATGCTGACCTCGGTTTGAGACTTGCGCAAATGGGATATAAAACCAGGATGATTGACTCAGAAACATTGGAAGAGTCACCAATTGCTGTATTTGCTTGGATTAAGCAAAGAGCGCGCTGGATCAAAGGCTATATGCAAACTTATATTGTTCATTTAAAAAATATAAAGTCACTTTATAAACACACTGGATTTAAGGGAATTTTGCTATTGAATCTTTTTGTTGGCTCTGCAGCTTTTATATTTTTTACTACTCCATTTTTACTGCTTTCATTGATATTAACTAAAGTTTTAAATGAATTATTTTTGTACTACTTTGTAGTGGTATACGTTACTAACCTGATTCTTTTGGTAATAGCTGTCAAACAGCAAAAGATGCCTTTTTATTTTTATATAGTATCGATATTTTTTCCGGTCTATAGTCTGCTACATAGTGTTGCAGCTTTTCTTGCCTTGTGGGAGTTTATTCTTTACCCTGAGCGATGGAACAAAACTAAACATGGTTTATGGAAGCAAAACCTGTAGCCATTTGGCTTTTTCTCTGCTGTATTATGGTAATTCTTATGGTAGGAATTGGTGGATTTACCAGACTTACAAGAGCGGGATTGTCAATCACGGAGTGGAAACCTATTACTGGAACATTACCACCACTGAGTAAACAAGACTGGCTACAAGAAAAATTAAAATACGAAGCTACACCTGAATATAAAGCACTTAACTATGGTATTAGTATGGAGGAGTTTCGCGCTATATACTTAATAGAATATGTACACAGATTGGTGGCAAGACTAACAGGTTTAGTTTTTGTCCTGCCATTTATATATTTTACATTAAGAAGAAAAATATCTAAAAAGGTAGTAATAAAGCTATTTGTGGCATTATTATTTGGAGCTTTACAAGCTTTTGCTGGTTGGTATATGGTTAAAAGTGGTTTAGTAACTGAACCTCATGTTAGCCACTATAGGCTTGCACTTCACTTATTATTAGCATTAATTATCTTTGCATTATTGTCATATCAATTTTTTGATTATCAGATAAGGCCACAACAAACAAAACTTAAGGTTAGTGGTAACACTATATACTACGCAAGGATGATTTTGGTCCTAATTGTAATACAAATAATTTTCGGCGCATTTGTTGCGGGATTAAATGCTGGTTTGATTTACAATACCTTTCCACTAATGGACGGACAAGTCGTTCCAGAAGATTTATTTTTCTTACAGCCTATATGGCTGAATATCTTTGAGAACAGAGCGACAGTGCAATTTATACATCGAGCACTGGCATTGCTAATACTAACTTTGGTAGTAATACTCACAGTAAAAAATGCTAGCGTAAAACCGGTATATATTATGCTGCTCTCCATCATCATTCAGATAATTTTAGGAGTGGTTACTCTTTTGTTACACATACCAATAGCCATTGCCATAGCTCATCAAGTGTTTTCATTTATCTTGTTTGGGTCAAGTTTGTACTTCTTGTGTTATTTAAGAAAGCAGACTACATCACCAATCTGCACATTTTTTCCTTCTTGAACGGGAATATTTTTTATCACCATTGCTGCTTCAGCACATATGATATTTTCCATTTTCATTGCCTCCACCACAAATAAAGGTTGTCCTATTTCCACCTGATCTCCTACATTTACGTGCAACTTAACTAATAAGCCAGATATTGGGGATTTTACAGCATCTGCTGAAATCCCTTCTGTTTCATTATTTAGCATTAACCTACTTAATTCAGCTACATGAGGCTTAAATATACAACACTCAGCTTTCATGCCTGCATGTCTTATGAAGTACTTGCTGCCTTGTCTTTCTATTTTAAGTGCTATATTGGTATCGTCATTAATTGTGATATATAGCAATCTATAACTTGATTTCCACTTGCCTATAACGGAGTATTTATTGTGATTATATACCGTTATTAATATATTATCTTGGTATTTTGCATTTACGGAGTACTCATTGTCATTTATATTCACTATGAATAAATCTCTTGCACGGTCACCTGCCATCCGAGTAGCTGATACTGGTGCCCCTTCTTTTTTACTAGATTCCAGTGTCACGCACTGGAATGACACCTGAGATGTTTCATTCACTGCTTTATGATGGTACCTTTCTTCATTTTCCAAATGAACATATAACGCAGTGAAAATAAATATTTTAATATACTCCTCTGTAACAAAATCGCCGTGAAACCCACTAGGGTAATGATCTGGAATGAATCTCGTATGGAGCTTTGCTGCGATAAAATTTGGGTGATGGAAGATGGATTCTAGAAATTCTATATTATTTGTTACTCCTTCTATATAGCATTCAGACAATGCTTTTTGCATTCTGCTGATCGCTTCTACTCTATCTTTTCCATATGTTATCACTTTGGCAATCATCGAATCATAGAACATGCTAATTTCTGAACCTGCAGCAACTCCATCATCTATTCTTACATAATCATTTTCACCCGGTTTATCGTAATATTTTATTCTTCCGCTGGAAGGGAAAAATTTCTTCGATGGGTCTTCAGCGCAAATTCTACTTTCTATTGCAGAACCAGTAAGTTTAATATCATCCTGATTGAATCTCAATTTCTCTCCACAGGAAGTTCTAATCATTTCTTCTACTATGTCTATTCCAGTTATAAATTCTGTTACTGGATGCTCAACTTGCAATCTCGTATTTACCTCAAGAAAATAGAAGTTTTGGTCTTTATCTACAACAAACTCAACAGTGCCTGCTGAAAAATAGCCAACTTGCTTTGCCAGAGAAACACATTGAACATACATTTTTTGTCTTACTTCTTCACTAATGAATGGACTTGGCGTTTCTTCTATTATTTTCTGATTATTCCTTTGTATCGAGCATTCTCTTTCTCCAAGACAAACTATATTGCCATATTTATCTGCTATGATTTGTATTTCAATATGTCTTGGCAACTCTATATATTTCTCTATAAAGATACTGCCATCCTTAAAACTTTTCTCTGCTTCATTTGTGGCTGATGTAAATGCTAGTTCAATTTCTTTTTTGGAGTTTACAATTCGCATTCCTTTGCCACCACCGCCTGATGCAGCTTTAAGCATAACCGGAAAGCCAATTTCTTCAGCAACTTGAGCTGCGTGGGCAGCGTCGCTAATCTTACCCATATATCCTGGCACTACATTCACTCCAGCTTTTTTTGCCGCTTCTTTTGCTGTTATTTTGTTGGCTGTAACTTCTATTGTTTCTGCACTGGGGCCGATGAAGTCTATATTGTGTTTTTGCAAAGCACGTGGAAAATCTGGATTTTCTGCTAAAAAACCATAGCCAGGATGAACTGCCTGCGCACCTGTTTCAACTGCTACTTCACATATTTTTTCAATGTTTAAATAACTGAGGCAAGATGGCGAAGGGCCGATATATCTTGACTCATCTGCTTGTCTTACATGCACAGAATTTACATCTGCATCCGAGTATATGCACACACAAGATATACCCATCTTATGGGCAGTTCTGATAATCCTGCAGGCAATCTCTCCTCTATTTGCTATTAAAATCTTACTGTACTTCTTTTCTATCATCGTATGAGTATACTTTCTGAAGTTAAGAAAGTAAATTTCTATATCATTGCCTGCAAGTAATTTCTAGCTTCATCAAACACCCAAACTTTCTCCTGCAAGTTGTACATTAGCATTTTCCACTAAAGTGCTTTCGTTATGCAAGGCATGTATCTCGCTACATGCTTTAACTGACAGGTATGTGACTCCGCCAGAAGCTATTGCAACCATCGAGCTTAGTGCAAAAGATTGAGAAACTAAAAATAAAAAGTATAAAGACAAACATAAAGCAGCGATACATGCTATCGCTCCTATTATATATAAGCACAGGTGAAACTTCTGGTTACATATAAAGCTGTCTTTTATGCCTGCGATTTGCTTAATTTCTTTCTGTTGTGCAGCATTTAAGTAATAAAGAGGAGTTTCCCTCTTCTTATTAAAAGCATAGTCTTTACTGCAGAGCGCATCTTTAATATATTTTTTATTACATTTGAGTTCCTCTTTCAATCTGCTTACTTCTTTCCGATCTCCAGTTTCTTCTGCTTTCGTAATTTTGTTATCAGCTTCCGTCTCTAAGTCATTCACAATCTCTTGTACTGCAGGCAGCAAAATTCCACTTCTTGCTGCTTCATGAAATGGATTATCTCCATATTCATTATGCGCAGTTACAGAAGCAATGTTCTTCTTACAAATGTCTACAAATTTACCTTTGTTTTGTATTCTTGCAGCTAAATGCAGGAGATTATCTGCCTGTACTCTTTGTTTTGTTTTATCAAAAGGGCCGGTGTAACGCCAATTGATATTAGCTTCATTATCTGAAAGCAATTTTGCTATATCTACAAGTCCATCCATAACTCACCTCGCTATATTCAACCAGTACTAAATTATACAACACAATTTATGAAAAACAAGTAAATTTTATCTCTCAGAACAAATAAATTCTAAATTGTTACAAACATAAATTTTAGCTATCATCATTTATATTACTGTAATAGACAAATATGCCAGACGTAGTCACTAGATTTGCTCCATCACCAACAGGATTTTTGCACATTGGAGGAGCTCGTACTGCTTTATTCAATTGGCTCTATGCAAAGCATCATGGTGGCAGGTTTTTGCTGAGAATTGAAGACACCGACAGAAAACGTTCAACGAAAGAAGCAATTGATGTAATTATAGAAGGGCTAAGATGGCTCGGTGTGAGCTATGATGGGGAAATAGTATATCAGTCAAAAAGAATAGAGCGGCATAAAGAAGTAGCAAACCTTTTAGTTGAGAAGGGTAGGGCGTATCACTGTTATTGCCCTGAGGATGAAGTTGCAGAAAAGAAAATAAAAGCAAGAGAAGAGAGCAAGATATACAAGCATAAATGTACTACAAAACCTCCTTCTTGTCATCCAAGTAGCCGACACTGGAAAAATATGTGGTCACGCGCTGGAATGACATCGGGTGTGAGGTCAGTTGTCCGCTTTAAAGTGCCAGATTCGCAAGAGATCGTTATTGATGATAAAATATACGGCCAAATCAAAGTAAATAGCAACCAGCTTGATGATATAGTGATCTTACGCTCTGACAACACTCCAACATATATTTTTGCTGTCGTAATTGACGATCATGATGCTGGAATAACTGATATAATACGCGGTTCTGACCATCTCACTAATACCTTTAAACATCTGCTAATATACCAGGCTCTTGATTTTGACATTCCACGCTTTGCACATGTGCCGCTTATCCATGGGGAAGATGGGAATAAGCTATCCAAAAGGCATGGTGCCACAAGCGTTTGCGATTATGAAAAGATGGGAATATTGCCAAAAGCGATGCGTAATTACTTGCTGAGACTTGGCTGGAGTCACGGCAACGATGAGATTATTAGCGATGAGCAAGCAATAGAGTGGTTTAATTTAGAAAGTATTGGTCGTTCACCTGCACGGCTCGATTTCAAAAAACTGGAGCATTTGAATAACCACTATATTAGTAATATGAGCAATGAAGATATTCTGACTCTAATGCTTAGAGAAAATACTCTAACTGACAAAAAAAAGGGCTATTTACTGCAGGGACTGACAGAGCTAAAAAAAAGAGCAAACTACCTGACCGAATTATTGGATTTAGCAAAATTTTATATTCAAGATCCGCCACTTGATTTAAGTGAAGAGGCTGAGCAAATTGTCAAATCTAACCTCAATATAATTAAGTTACTCGCGTCATTTCTGTCAAAGATCGGTGATGAAAATTGGAATAAGGGTTTTTTATCTTCTCAGATCAAGGAATGTGCAAAATTGCACGATATGAAAATAAGCGATGTATACCACTCATTACGCGCCCCTATAACTGGAGTAATGGATGCACCTGGAATCATTGATATCATGGTGATTCTTGGTAAAGATGAGTGTATAAGAAGGTTACAAGCAATTTAAATGAAATAAGAAAATTACTTGACATACTTCGCCAGCCCCTTTATCATGACAGTGAAGCTATTGTATTTGCTTTCGCCAATCTGCAGATTAAAAGGTAAGGATTACTTAATGTATCGGCGTCTTATGTTCAATTTTTTGCAGTATATAGATACTGTATGTCTTTACAAAACTTCATCTACATCTAGATTTTTATCTAAATAAGCTGAACGCGCTTATAAAGCGTTACAAGACATCAAAAAATGCCAATACTCGACAGAGATAGTAAAAGACTAGCTAACTCGGGGATTCTTTGTCTTTTTTTCTGCTTAGTAAATTTCTTAAACATTTGCAGCGTAGGTTAGTTGCAATTAAAAGCGGCTGAATCTCGCTTGTCAAGCGTTTAAAACATAAAAAACGCCAATATTTTAAAGCGGATAATAACCTCAGGGCTTCTTTTGCCTTTTTTTTCGTTTGGTAAATTTCTTAATGTTTATAGCTAAACGACAATCGTCATCCCGCTACGTGTTAGCTGATGAGATACCGCGGCGGTATGACGGTGTAATGATGGTTAAGTAATTCGTCATCCCGCTACTTGTTAGCGGGATCTATGTTAAGGTATGACGGTTAAGTAAGGGATCTATGTTAAGAGATACCGCGGCGGTATGACGGTTCGTGTCGGTATGACGGTTCGCGGTGGTATAGCTATAGAAAACTTGTATAGATTTTTTCTACTTCTGTGATATCATAAGCCTGTAATGATAAAATAAGTAAATATGGATAAGTCAGCGTATGAGATCATAGAACATGAGTATGACGTGGTAGTAGTAGGTGCAGGTGGAGCAGGGCTCAGAGCAACGCTTGGGATGGCTGCAACTAATTTTTCAGTTGCCTGCATTTCTAAAATTTTCCCTACACGAAGTCATACAGTTGCAGCACAAGGCGGAATTAGTGCAGCTTTAGGTAATATCGGTGAAGACGATTGGCGCTGGCATGCATATGACACAATAAAAGGTTCAGACTGGCTTGGTGATCAAGATGCAATAGAATATATGTGTAAAAACGCTGCTAAAGCTGTTATTGAACTTGAAAATTTTGGCGTACCTTTTTCTCGTACAGAAGATGGCAAAATATACCAGCGTTCCTTTGGTGGAATGACAACTCACTTTGGTAAAGGAAAATCAGCGCAGCGCACTTGTGCGGCAGCAGATAAGACTGGGCACGCAATCCTTCACACTCTATATCAGCAGTGTCTTAAATTCAACGCTGAATTTTTTGTTGAATACTTTGTGATTGATTTAATTATGGATAGCGAAACATGCTGCGGAGTTCTTGCTTGGTCGCTATGCGACGGCACATTACATAGATTTCGTGCGCATAGAGTGGTGTTAGCAACAGGTGGATATGGACGTGTTTATTTCTCTGCAACAAGTGCGCATACCTGCACAGGTGATGGTAATGGCATGGTAGTAAGGGCTGGATTACCACTTGAAGATATGGAATTTGTACAATTTCATCCAACAGGAATATATGGCTCAGGGTGCCTGATGACAGAAGGATGCCGTGGTGAAGGGGGGTACCTCGTTAATTCTCAGGGCGAAAAGTTTATGGAACGTTACGCACCAAAAGCAAAAGATTTAGCTTCTCGTGATGTGGTAAGTCGCGCAATAACAATTGAAATTAGAGAGGGAAGGGGAGTTGGACCGAAAAAAGATTACATGTATTTAACTATAGCACATCTTGATCCGGAAGTAATAAAACTCAGATTGCCGGGCATTAGCGAAACCGCAAGAACTTTTGCTGGAGTTGATGTCACTAAAGATCCAATACCGGTCATTCCGACTGTTCACTATAACATGGGTGGCATTCCAACTAATTATTATGGAGAAGTGATCACGCTGAAGCAAGGTAAGGAAGAAGTGGTAGATGGACTATTTGCAATTGGAGAAGCTGCGTGTGTCTCTGTGCACGGTGCAAATCGACTTGGTTCTAACTCGCTTCTTGATCTTGTGGTTTTTGGCAGAGCTGCAGCGCTCAGAGCAAGAGAGAAACTAAAATCCGGTACACCACATAAAAAATTGCATTCAGACTGCACAGACTGGATAGTAGATAGATTTAATAAAATGCGATTTGCCTCCGGTGGGCTAAAAGTAGCAAAAATACGCAGCGAAATGCAGAACACTATGCAAAAGTACGCATCAGTGTTCCGTGTTGCTGAAGTTTTAGAAGAAGGCAAAAAAGCTATAAAAAAGGTAGCAAAAATGATGCCTGATATTTCACTTGAGGATCGCAGTATGATGTGGAATAGTGATTTAGTTGAAGCACTGGAGCTTGCTAACATGATCCCACAAGCGGTTATTACCATGGAATGCGCAGCTAATCGCGAGGAAAGCAGAGGTGCCCATGCTCGTGAAGACTTTCCTGAACGTGATGACAAAAACTGGATGAAGCACACTATAGCGTGGCTTGAAGAAAAGAAAGGGCAAATTAACGTAAAAATTGATTATAAAAAAGTGGCTGAAAAAACTCTGAGCGGTGAGATTGATTTCATAGCGCCAGAGAAGAGGGTTTACTAGTTACACTATCCCTACACAATTTTTCAACGAGTTTATTGATATGGCACTCATTTTAGTGTCTGGAGGACTCTCAGTATGCTCTGATTGATTTGATGATTTTTGCACCTCTTGCTCTTCTAAATCGTTGGACTTATTTTCTATATCTTTAACAGAGTTATTGCATTGTGTATCATTTTTTGGTGCGTTATCTTGAAGTGTAAGTTGCTTTTCTTCAGTAAACTTTCCTTTAATTTTTCCAAATCCTTCATAAATATTTTCTAAATTCAAGTAAATAAGATAACAAACTCCAATAACTGCTATAATAGATGAGGCAGTTGCAATTGTAATAATTCCTTGAGAAGCACTGAATATTGCTGCACAGGCTAAAGCAGCAAATACAAGCGTTGTCACTGCTTTACAAGCAACATTATTGATGTACTTCACAATATCGCGTGCTTTTAACTTCCTGCCAAAGTTGCACTTCAGTTCAGTTCTCATATCATCTGGAATAAGCGCTCTACCCATTGATTTCTCTATTCCTTTTATAGTTTTATAATACTCTTTGCTCCATAATCTTTCGGGTAGTATTAACTGCTTTGGGTCAACACCATTTTGCAATAATTTTACACAGAACTTGATCGTGTTATCACGGCTCTTAGGATTGACCAAATTATGTTTATCTTTTGTCGTCTTAGTAATTAGCGCTACTTGTAGTGGTGTGCGTTCTTTTTCGTTAGCGGCGTTTGCAGCTTTACTAAATTTCTCTTTTTCCACCGAATTTAAAATCAACTCTAAACATGTAACTTTTTGTTCTCCTTTGAATGAAGCAATATAGTGCAGAGCATTTTTTCCATCTTTATCTTGCACAGTAATATCTGCACCATTTTGTAGAAATAACTCTAAGGTTTTATACCTGCCAGTATCCTTAAATTCTTTTTTTACTACATTTTTTACTACATTTTTTATTTTATTTTTCAATGAAGGCTCTTTACTCTTTTCTTGTATGCGCTGGAGTACCTGATGGAGCGGTGTTTGCTCTTTCCCGTTAACAGCATTTATAGCCTTACTAAATTCATCCTTACCTAAAGTCAACTTCAAACATGCAACTTTTTGTTCTCCTTTGAATGAAGCAATATAGTGCAGAGCATTTTTTTCATCTTTATCTTGCACAGTAATATCTGCACCGTTTTTTAGCAATAGTTCTAGGGTTTCATACCTTTTAGTTTTTTCAAATTTCTTAAGTGATCGGTTCTCACTCTTCTCTTGTATGCGCTGGAGTATCTGATGGAGCGGTGTTTGCCCTTCTTTTTTATCATTTACAGCTTTTATAAATTGTTCTTTTTGGCCTGTTTCTAGCAATATATTGAGAAGTTTAAGTTTTTGTTTTGTTTCAGGTTTAACAATCAAGTGTAAAGCATTGTTACCATCTGTGTCTTTAAGGCTAATATCCGCACCTTTTTCCAATAGTTCTTTAAAAAGTTTTTTATCACTATTTTTAATTACTGGATGTAATAGATAATTATCATTACTATCTGGAGTATTTATGGTATGTGGTATAATTTCTTTAATTTTTGCTTCTGTATTGATTCTTATTTCTGGCTTTAATTTAGATTTCTTTCCTTGCTCTGCTAATTTTTCTAAGAAATTACGGTAGTATGTCTTTTGCTCCTCTTTTAAGTTTTGTAATTCTTCTGTAGATAATTCTAAATTATCAGAGCTGGCTCCATGCTCTAACAATTTTGTAAGAAACTTAAGTGTGTTATCGTTACTTCGAATTGTATTAGACTCATGTTTTTCTTTTGTTACCTTGTTAATTAGTGCTACCTGAAAAGGGGTCTGATTTTCACTATTAATGAGTTGTGCTAGATCTTCCTTGGTGACCGTTTTTATTAGGGTACCCAGAAACTTGCATTTCTGTTTCTTTTCCAACGACGCAACGAGGTGTAAAATATTTTTCCCTTCTTCAGCTTTTATGCTGCTAATATCCGTACAATCTTTTAGATATTTTTTTAATTTCCTGTTATTTCCATTTTTGATCGCTTTTAGTAATTGAACATTATTATGCGTTGTTCCGTTGCTTTTCTCTACTTCTTGATCTTCATTTGCTGTATTAGGGTTACTGATTGAATGTTTCTCATAATCATCACCAGCATCGCTACTGTAGTCACTTTCAATTCCACTGTCCCTACGATCATTTTGGTTACAATATTTGCTATTATAAGTAATTTCTGAAATTGCTTGCTTTACTCGCTCTTTTGTTTCATTTGATATTTTTTTCGATCGTTCTATTGCTTTATCTAGCACTGGAAGGAAGCATTGGACATAATACCTATAATATTTTTCTTGTTCTCTAAGTGATTCTTCTAATTTAGTTAATACTTCAGGACTAGCATCTTTCTCAAATAACCTTTTACACTTCTTGAGGGTTCCATCTTGACCTCTTGGTTTTTCACGCTTGTGTTCTTCTTTTTTTACCTTTCTCTTTATAATGCCATACAATTGCTCGTCTTTTCTATCCTGCTCTTGCTTTTTATTTTTATCTATGCATTCACCTAATTTATCTGCATTAGTAGTTAGTGCAGTTATATCTATACCCATACTAAAACCTCAATATTAAAAGCTATTTAAGTTGTCAGCACTAAACTAAAAACCAAGAAGTTTGACTTTTAAATTGAGCTAAACGTTGTATATGTATAGGTGGAAAGGCAGAAAACTAGTTTCTATTAGAAAATCTGTTATCATAGTCAAATCCTCACTTGAACAGTTGCTACTATTTTAACCATTTAATCTTAAAAAATAATAAATATAGCTAAACTGCGAAACGTGCTACTGGCTAAAATAGGATAAGAAACTATAGCTGCAAATATCCAAATTGATGTTTTTATCAGTCTTCCAGACTTGGTTTTTCTTTTAGTTTTTTAAGTCTTTCTTTATTTAGTATGGAGCTTATCTCTTCTACACTTTTATCAATATCATCATTGATTATTACATAATCATATTTATCACGTTTGCTTATCTCTTTTTGAGCTTCGGCTAATCTGCGCTCTATTTCGCTTGCATCATCACTATTACGCTTTTGCAAACGCAACCTAAGCTCTTCCATTGAAGGGGGAAGTATAAAAACACTTACAACTTTTTTTCTCATGAGCTTGAATAAGTGAAATGCTCCTTGCCAGTCTATGCTGAGTAAAACGCTTATTCCATTGCTTAAGTTTTGCTCTATAAAATTTCTTGGTATACCATAAAAATTCTCAAAAACTTTGGCGTATTCAAGCATTTGGCCAGCTTTGCATAACTCGTGAAATTTTTCTTCGGTAACGAAAAAATAGTCTTTTCCATTTATTTCGCCGGGGCGAGGCTTGCGTGTAGTCATAGAAACAGACCTAACTAAATTAGTTGATTGCTCAAGTAATTTTGCTGATATAGTAGTTTTTCCAGCTCCAGAAGGGGAGGATAGAACCAATAATACGCCCTCACTTTTTACGGTCATTTTTCTTTGCATTTTTTAACATGGTGCTTTTTGGATCAGAGTTTAAAAAGCTAGAACCTTCTAAATTAGAATTTGATAAGTTGGTGCCAATGAGAGAAGAGTTATCAAAGACAGTATAGCGCAAATCGGTCTTTTCAAAATTTGCCTTATTCAAATTAACGTTTACAAACTTTGCTCTACTCAATGTTGAATTAGAAAAATCGGCATTTTCTAAATTCATATCCTTAAATTCAAAGTAAGAATAATTTACATTAAATTTTTCACCCTGTGATATTTTCTCTTGCAAATCTTCAATTGAAGTTATAGCATTTTCTAAGCCTGCAAGTTTTTTCTGCCCTTGATTGTCAATCAAAATTGAATTATCAAACTTGCAACCTGTTAAATGAGAATTAGCAACTGAACTTTTATATATGCTTGAAGAGAGAAAAGACATATCACTAATTGTTGAATTACTCAAATTGCTAAGAAAAAAACTAGTTTTCCTAAAGGCATTAGCGTGAAGCAAAGAAGATCTGAAATCGCTTTCAATAAAATTTGAATTAGTTACTTTTAAATTAGACCAGCTCGAATTATCAGCTAATAAATTAAAGAATGTTGAATTTTCTATTTCACTGGAATCAATATTATGGCGAGAAAGCGTACTGTTATAAACTTGAGAGTCTTGGATTTTTATCTTATACATTGAAGTTGTAGAAAGGTCTGAATCTTCTATCTTTGCAGAGGTAAATAGTGAATGGTCAAAAAATGAGCCATTCATGTTAGAATTCGCAACTTTAGTATTATGAAACTTTCCATGACGAATGTCAGCATTAGAGACATTAACTTGATGCAGTTCACTAAAACTAAAATCAATATTGGATAAATCAGCATCCTGAAGATTTGTTTCAGAAACATATGCATGTTTTATCTTGGAACCATTTAGTATAGATTGAACAAAACTTGAATTATCGTCATTCACATAGGAAATTTGTGTGTTGCTTAAATTAGTTTCGTCGAAGTTACTGTTAATTATGATAGAAGAATTAAGGCAAGCATCGGAAAGATTGCTACCTCTAAAGTCTGATTCTTTTAACTCTGCACCATATATGTTAGCATTTTTTAATGAAGAAAATTGTATCTTTAATTTATATGCATCCACTCCAAAGAAACTTGCATTATCAAGGTTGTTTTTCTGCATAACGGTATCGTTTATTTCACTATCACTAAAATTTACGTGGCTAACATTCGAGTTTGATAAGTTGGAGAAATTCATTTTCACATTCGAGAAATTAGTATGCAAACCAATTACGTTGTGCATACTTACTTTTTTGAGATCGGAACTGATAAAATCAGCATAACTAACATTAGACTGATCAAATACGATATCTGTTAAGTTTGCAGAAACAAATTTTGTAAAACTCAAATTTGTACCTTTTATTTTAATGCCATGTAAATTAGCATTGGAAAAATTAGCACCACGTAAATCAACATCAATGAAAGACACATCGGATAAATCGGTGTTAGAAAAATCGGCACCAATCAGACTTACTCCATCAAAAACAGATTTACTTAGGTACAGTTGGTTAAAATTAGCTCCATTTAAGTTAGAACCAAAACCTTTCTTAAAATCTTCTGGCACGCCCTCTTTGTGGCACTGCACCAAAAATTCAGCAAAGTCTTTTTTACTGTAAGATACGTATTTTACATCATGCAGAGCGTTTAAAAAATCACTAATCTGATTTTTTTTATCATTTGTTTCGTTTCCATAACATAAATGACCAACTAAAATTAATATCAAAAATCTAATCATCTTGCTTATCACACTGCGACTCATTGTTTTCTTTCGTTTTCACAGCCCAATCGTACATTGCTGAGCTTTCTTTATTGTCTATTTTTCTATCCTCCAAAAGATGTGGCATCATTTCGGCAATCGCATTTATTATATTGATCTGCTTTTTTTCGATTGCTATATCAATTGGGGATTGAAAATTATTGTTAACTACTCTAAGATCAGCACCTTGTAATAAGAGAAAGCGCACTATGTCTACCTCACCTTGTTTAACTGAATAAATGAGAGGAGTATCACCCAATTTATTTCTAAACCTTAGTATCTCTTGAATTGTTAATCCAATTTTTTCTAGCTTACTTATTACTCCTCTTAAGCAAGTTAAGTTGTTCTTCTTAATGCAGTAAAAAAATTGCTTACTGTAATCATCAATAAACACAGTTGTAGGAAGATGCTCATTAAGGCTATCATATTGTCGTTTATATATTGACTTGCTTTGTATGTCTTTATGACCCCATTCTTTTATTGGTTCTCTGTTTAGCTTTGTCCATTTTTGTAAATTTTTCTTTTCACTTTCATCTTTTTTAGTTATAGGTTTTACTCTATTGCGGTCCTTGGAATTACTGTTTGTTTCTTTCACTTTTTTTTCTTCAGACTGATTCTCTACTTTTTCTTTTTTTCCCTCTAATAATTGACTCGCATCACTTTTTGAAAGTTCATTATCTTTTATATCAATCTTCTGATCAGCTTGTAGATTTTTTTGCGGGTCAGTTGTATTCTCATTTAAATCAGCACTTAAAGGCAAAGGCTCTGGTTTCAAATCTTTATTCACTTCTTTATTGGCCATATTTGGTAAATTTTGAGCAAATTTGTCTGTGCTTCCTTCTAGCTGGTCATTTGGCAAATCTTTATCAATCTTTTCACCCTCACTTATAGTTTTTTCAACCACGGAAGCTTTGTTCTCGTTGTGTTGCAGCTTCTCTTTATCGGTAGTGCCGTCTAATCTTTTGCTCTCAGCCTCTTGTGTTTGTTTAGCATCGACGTTGCTTTTCAACTCATCTTTTTGATTTGTACTGCTCAGTAAATCTTGCTTTCTTGCACCTACATTTTCGTTTTTATGAACTGACCCAATTTTCTTTTCTTCACGCTGCTCTATGGCAAACAGGCTCAGTGATCCAAATACAACAACTAATAGTATGAAATATAAAATATTTTTCATAAATGTTCAAAACATAAGCTTAATTAAAATGATACTATAATCAAATGATTAATCTACAGTAAAAAATGCCTTAGGATTTAATTTATAAAAAAATAATAGATTTTTTGTATCTGTTCAGGGGCATCGCAAATATTGAAGCAAAGTGGTCAGTGCTTACTGTACGAACATTGTGATTTGAGAGCAATCTCCGCTAGGGAGGATGTCATCCCAGTGCTCCTTTCTCGTCATCCCAGTGCCCAGACACTGAGATCCAGAAAAAAGAATGGTGTCATGCAAGTAGCCTCCTTCTCCTGTCATCCCAGTGCCCAGACTACTTGGATCCAGAAAAGTTTGCTTGTAAGCAAGCAAACTAGCATAGAAAGTGGTTACAACATTTTCGATGAGATTATATGGAAAACTGGATCCCAGTGTCTGGGCACTGGGATGACAAAGGAGGACGTTATTCCAGTGCCAAGCACTGACCATTTGCTGTGCAATTTACCTTCAAAAATGAATGTTCGTACAGCTATGGAATGAATCGCGGTATGACATAGGACTGCTGTCATTCCAGTCTGGAATTTAGTCTTTACTGGGGAGAAGAAACTATCCTTCTACAGTGTATCCGTTTAGGGGAGGTATCTGTTCAGATGCATGGCTAATGTACAAATATTGAAACAAAAATTCCAGTGCTCCCTTTCTTGTCATCCCAGTGCCCAGACACTGGGATCCAGAAAACTTAACTTTAAATAAGTGGCTGCATAATAAACTACACATTAAACCTAAAGTGCATTATATCACCATCTTGCACGATGTAATCTCTGCCTTCAAAGCGAATTTTTCCTGCGTCTTTGCAAGCTGATTCACTTCCATACTTTATGTAGTCTGCAAAGCTTATTGTCTCTGCTTTTATAAAGCCTTTCTCAAAATCAGTGTGGATTACACCTGCTGCTTTATCGGCTGTTGACCCTATTTTTACTGGCCATGCCCGTGCTTCTTTGGGGCCCACAGTAAAGAAAGTTATCATACTCAGCACTTCATACATAATACGCGCTACTCCATCAAGGCCTGATTCTTGTAAGCCAAATTCTGATAAAAAACTCTGTTTTTCCTCTTCACTATCAAGATTTGCAATATCTGCTTCGAGTTTTGCTGAAATGCAATAAAATTTGCTTTTATTTTCCTCTGCCATTCTCTCTACCTTTTTAGATAATTCATTGCCAGTTATAACATTTGTATCTTCAACATTGCAAACGTACATAACGGGCTTTGTTGTCAGCAATTGAAGCAACTTCATCTCATCTTCATTGATATTCTCCAAACTTCTTGCAGGTTTACCTAATTTTAAAGTAGCTAATACCTCTTGCATTAATTCAAGTTGTCTCTTTAGCTCTTTATCACCTTGCTTTGCTTTCTTTTCCAATTGAGGAAGCCTTTTTTCTATGCTATCAATATCAGCTAGGATTAATTCCATTTCTACCACTTCAGCATCTGATATTGGATCTATTTTACTGTGTACATGGCTGATATCGTCATCCGTAAAGCACCTGAGCAGATGAACGATAGCATCAACTTCTCTGATATGGCTTAAAAATTTATTGCCGAGCCCTTCACCTTTGCTCGCACCCTTTACCAGACCTGCAATATCTACAACTTCTAATTGATTATAAATTATCTTCTCTGAGCCTGCAATTGCTGCGATTTGTTTCAAACGCTGATCTTTTATCGAAATCTTGCCTATATTTGGCTCAATTGTGCAGAAAGGATAATTTGCAGCTTCGGCTGCACTTGACTCTGTAAGCGCATTAAATAAGGTTGATTTTCCTATGTTTGGTAACCCAACTATACCGCAGTTAAAGCTCATATTTGCTATTTAAAGTTATAACTATTGCATAATTTAAAAATTTCTGCTATACTTAATTAGTTGCTTATTAATAATTTTGTTGGTATAGTAACATATAGCTTAAATTAAGGTAAAAACTATGGCTGAACCTAGGAAACGGAAGCTACCAAATGATTTTTACGATACTGGAAGTCCGAAAAGGTTCAAGAGCTCTGGACAAGAAATAACTCTTTTAAATAGTAATCCTTACCCTGACAATTTCCATGTAGGACAAGCAATTGGTAATGGAAGCTGCTTTTTTGACTCATTCAGACAAGGTCTAGAACAGCAGAAGGGGATAGAAGTTACTGTTGAGCAGTTACGAGAAGACTGTAAAGAATTTGCACAAAAGAATCCACCAAAGTGGTTTACAAATGCAATTGTCAATAGTCATGATAACAATGGCCAGCACCGTAGTGAAACTGTAGATGATTATACAGCAAACATTATGCGTAACGATAGGTGGGGTGATCCTGACGTTGAAGGCAGAATACTTTGTCAGAAGTATGATGTAAAATTGCATGTTATAGAGAACCAGACTGTTGATAACCAAGATTTGTTTTTGCATGAATTAATAGACAATTCAGGTTCAAAAAGTGCAGGTGAATACAATAAAGTTAATTATGACGACAGTAGTGTTTTGCATGTAATAAACAAAGGACATGCTCATTTTGAACCATTGCTTGATAGAAATAAAAGTTTAGCAAAACAAGAACAAGAAGATTTCCTATTAGCAAAAAAGCTTCAGTTAGATGAGATCTTAGAGTATTGTAACCTTTCAAAGGATATCTCTGAGAGAGCAGAGGTTGAGAAGAGATTTGATGAGTTATTGGCAGAAAATGCTGATGGAAAAATTGGTGATGTTGTAGGGCAGTGCGTTAGTGATATAAAGCAGCGCATAGAGCGCTCTGAAAAGCAAAACCCTTCAAGCTTACCAAGATGTAGTATGGAGGAATCAAGAACAGAAAAAATATTTCATCAACAACAAATATCACAATTGGAAGTGTAAAATAAATCTTCATAGCCCTGTATATTTTTATATAGGGGTTTGTGCAAGCATTTCATATAATATGAACTTGCAGTATGTACTAACCTAAATGCAAGTTGACCAGGAGACTAGTTTAATTATTGATGCCATAGAGGAATTTGGTGGTGAGGCTAGGCTTGTCGGCGGATGTGTGAGAGACTCAATTTTGCAACGTGATGTCCACGACATCGATTTAGCTACTAATTTGCTTCCTGATCAGGTGATGAAAGCGCTAAAACTCCGTAATATAAAAACTATTCCAACTGGCTTAAACCATGGAACTATTACTGCAATCTTAAATCAGAGGTCTTTTGAAATTACGACACTAAGGCATGATGTGAAATGTGATGGTAGGCATGCAAAAGTAGAATTTACCAATAATTGGCAAGCTGATGCTTCAAGGCGTGACTTTACATTTAACGCTCTATATGCAGATAAGCATGGCCATATATATGACTACTTTGGTGGCATTGAGGATTTAAAGGCGCGAAGGTTAAACTTTATAGGCAACGCTGAAGATAGAATTAAAGAAGACTATCTACGTATTTTAAGAGCATTTCGTTTTCATGCAAAAATATGTGCCGGAGATTTGAGTGATGAAATACTAAGCGTATGCAAAAAGCATTCGCATATGATCCAAAACCTCTCTGGAGAGAGAATAAGAGATGAAATACTTAAATTGCTGGAGTGCAATGATCCTTTTCCAACACTTAAGAGCATGCAAGAATCTGATGTTTTGCAAAAGATTATCCCAAAAGAAGTAAAATGCGAAATTCTGTCTTCGTCACTTCTTTTCGGCACTGATGTGCTAGTAAAATTAGCGTTACTCCTTAGGACTACTAAAAAAAATGACAGGCTAAGTCTTGGAGAATACATAATCATGTTTCTACGTCTTTCGAACAAGCAAAAGAAAAAGCTGCTATTTTTACTATCCAACGATATCAAAACAGAACTTTCAGAAAAAGAGCAAAAAAAATACATATCTTTATTTGGTAGAGAATTATATTGTGATTTAGTAAGAATTTGTGGTGTTGAGTCTGGAGAAAATGTTGATGAATATATTTCATTTGCTAATACATTCAATATTCCAAAATTTCCTTTATCTGGTGATGACTTGATAGGTATAGGTCACCAGCCAGGAAAAAGTTTAGGTAGAAACTTGGAATTGCTAAAACAACATTGGGAAGATAGCTCCTACACTTTAACAAAAGAGGAGCTGGTGCTTTATGCTAAGAGCCTATTCTAACTGCTTTCTGACTGTTCAATGAATGTATGCTTGCAATATTAGGGGAACTCATAGAGGAATTAGGTATATGTTCTTTTTTAGCTTTTTCTGTTAATTGATATTCGTTTACTCCTCCTTGAGTTTGATTACACATTCCCTGATCTGGAGATAAAAATTTATCTCTTATGCTTAATGCCAGTTGTAACTCTTGAATCTTATTTGAAAAACATTTCATTTTAGCCTCTGTTAATTTTCCTGTAACAATTTCTTTAAGCAATTCTCCTGAGTCGTTATTATTATTATTCTTGCTATTAAAGCTGTGCAAGATAGAGTCTACAATCTTATTTACCCCTTCTTGTTTGTTAAATTCTAATTTTTTTACGCATTTTCTAACAGAAGGTGACAACTTGGCTTTTAACGTGTCATCTCGTAGTTCTTTACCCATATTTTTTCCAATGTTACAATGTTCGTTGACAACTTCTTTAACCTTAGCTTCTATGATCTCCCTTGCGGATTGTTTCAAATTACTTTCTAATAATTCAAGCAGCTTACTGCTTTCAAATTTGCCATCATCTTGATTTGATAGAGACTTTATAGTTTCATTAAGCACGTTATGGCAAAAGTGTTTCTCTTTAAATTCAGGAAAACCTTTTTTTAACTCCTCGTTTTTCCCAGATAAAAAGTTATTGAGACCCTTATCCCTAGAAAGCTTATTGGGCAAGTTTCGTAATTTTGAAAGAGTTGATTTTGCAGTAGATACTGTACTCACTGCACCTGCCTTTTTAGCCAATTGACCTTCTTTTGCTTCCTGTAGTTTCTTAGTGTCAGCTTTCAATTGACCTTCTAAATCAATCTCCAATTGTTGTTTAGATTCTTGAACACTTTGTAATTGCTTCCCCAAGTTCTCCATTTCACCCAATTGAGCAGTCAATGTATTCACACTTAATCGTAGAGCTTTGTTTTCATGACCTAAGTCACTGACTTTATTTTCTAATTCAGTATTTTTGTCTTTAGCCTGACACAATTTATCAGTCTGTGATTTAAGTAAAGCCACTAATTTGCTAGCTTGCCATTGTTGATTCAATTCAATTAATTTATCCTCCTTGTCCTTTAACCTACTCTTAAGTTCTATTATTTGTGCTTGCAGACTTTCATTATCTTTCCTAGTAGCTTCAATTTCTTCTCCTTGCTCTCTTATTATCATGTATTGATCAAATATAGTTTTCTGTTGTTCATCAACTTTATCCTGCATTGCTTTTTTATCTTGTTTGTATTTGGTTAGTTCCTCTTCTCGTTCGCCTGCATCTTCTGTAAGTCCCTTATAACTCTTTTCAAGTCCTTCAATTGCAGATCGTAATTCTCTATTTTCTTCTTTTAAGGAAGCATTTTGTAAACGTTCAAGTTCTAATTCCTGATTTATGCCCTCCAGCTGTTCTTCTAATGCTTCATCATCTTCCTCTGTTATCAATGCTACTCCATCAGTCTGAACCCCTCCATCTTTGTTTATCACTACACTTTGGCTCTCTTTCTCTACAACTTCAGGTTTTAAGTCAACTTGAACACTTCCATATATTGTCTTAAAAGCATCAGTTTGAACTTCATTGTTTGCAGTAGTTTTATCGTAGTACAAAATATTTTCTGCCCATCTATTCCATCTCTTGGGCAATATTCGTCCAATCGTTTTTAGATATAACCAAGCAAATACAGTAGACCAGCTGTATTTTTTTTCCTTTCGCTTAATATTAATTTCATAATTAACCTTATTATTAATATTTAGCATAAAATTACCTTATTTTTTAACTTTAATTTACAGAAAATTTTAATAGTAATAAAGTTATATATATTAGTATAAATGTTAAACAAATACTAACACAGGTGTCAAATTATGGTAAAGTCTTTGCCCGCCTAATACACTTTAAGCAGAAATGTACATGTCTGCAAGTACAGCATTTGCTTTTTCTATCGCTCTTGCTAACACTTCCTGTTCATTGTTCTGATTTTTCACATTGATTACCTGAGCAGCCAAGTTTGCAGGAAAAGTGACCAAACTGACTTCCCATAATTCCACTTGTTTTAACACTCTAGCTCCACTTTTATGATCAACATCATACTCTATAGGTATATAGCCGATGGAAAGTCCGTTAATTGCCCCAGTTTTGAGCATCAAATACACTTCTTCTGCTTTCTGAATACCCAAAAGTAAATGTGCGGTTATATACAGGCCAACATCATTTTCATAAATATCTATGATGCTACCTATAGGTTCGTCAGGATTATGCTGCCAAAGGAGTTTTATTTTATTTCTGTTTAAATTTTCCTTAAATGCTCCGGGCAATATCAGATCATTTTGTTTATCAACTATGTTAAAAACGCTCGCATAACCAGAAAATACACCGTTTTCTCCTATACTTTTTATTGACAATGGTGAATAGAGAAATTTCTTATTCATAAGGCCTCCTGTAGGTTATAGTATTGGGAATTCTGTTTGCACAACGCACTGCAATGTCAAATCTATTATATGCAGTTCTCTAAAAAGGGAAAGTATTTTTTTTAGTTACAAAATAATAAATGAGACTATGAAAGCAATAAAGATCCCAGCGTCACGCGCTGGGATGACAGTAGGAAAACTCAGATGTGAAAGCACTCAATAACAGTCTAGAAAGTATTGAGATATGAGAAAAATCTGTACTCAGGTAACATCAACAATTGATATCTCTAGACAAATTTGATCCTATTTTTGCACTTCCAATCTATTATGGAGTAAACTAGAAACATCTCTTACTAACGTAGAAATGTTTTGTGCGGCCTTATATGCTATTGTTCCAATAATAAAGCTAGCAAAGGTATTAATTCTATCAGTAGTAAAATCAGAAAAGTTTGACATGTTGGCATGGAAAACAGGAATGCAAGTAAGACTACCAGGACCATTATAGTAATTACCTTTAATAGCATTAATAGCCATCAAACTCACAAAGCTAGTAATACACCCAACAATAAAAGGTCTCTTATCACTGTGTCTAAGGGTCCAAATGTTGGAAAGCATCTCTTATATTAGTAATTCTGCGTATTATTTAGTAGATATGTGAAACATTAGCATTATTACTTAATGAAATTCTCCTAGATTGTTCAGATTTTTCCTGTATTCTATTACTAATTTCACAATTAAAGTCATCAATGCTTATACCACATGATGTTAAAATACGAACCATATCTTGATTGTCGTTTTCTGATGCAGAATATAATGCTGTCTCATCCTTATAATCACGAAAATTGACATCTCCTCCACTTGATCTATAAACGCTAATTATAAACTCTTCTAAGCTCATCTTATGATTTTCTTCCAAATACCTTGACACTTCCTTAAAATATTCTTTATCGGTAGCAAGTTTGTGTAGAAATGATTGGCCTGAAATTTTTTCTAATTTATCTATAATGATCCTCTGTAATAACATAATTAGCCTCCTATTAAAGTTTCAATACTATTGATAAAATGATACAGTATTATAGTTCTTTAGTCAAGGTGAATATTAATATATTAAGGTTAAAACTGCCAATTAGCAGTCAAAAGAATAAAATGAAATATCAAGTGATATCCTCTATAATTAAATTTTTTGAATGAAGAGATGACGGTTCGCGTAGGAATTAATGGTCTGGGTAGAATAGGCAGAGGCGTATTGCGTGCTATTTTCGAAATAGAAGAATATAGCAAACAAATAGAAGTTGTAGCTGTCAATGGATCGCTCAGTGCAAAGCAGCATGCACATTTGATTAAATATGATTCTGTTCATGGCAAATTCAGTGGTGATATTGATTTTAATGAGTCTCAAAATTGGATTTCTATAAATGGCAAAAAGTTTTCTTTATATAGAGAACGGAATCCTGAAAATATTCCTTGGAATGTTGATGTAATACTTGAATGTACTGGTGCATTCAATAAACGTGAAGAAGCAATAAGGCACAATGCAGAGAAAGTAATTGTCTCTGCTCCAGTTCCGGATGCTGATGTCACTATAGTTTATGGTGTGAATGACGATATGCTCGAAAAAGAGCATAAAGTGATATCAGCAGGTTCTTGCACTACAAATTGCCTTGCTCCGATTGTGAAAGTCCTACACTCCAGTTTAGGTATAAAAAGCGGTTTTATGACTACTATACATGCCTACACGAATGATCAAAATGTTCTTGATGGTAATCATAAAGATTTGCGTAGAGCAAGGGCTTGCGGATTATCTATGGTGCCAACTACAACCGGGGCAGCAAAAACAATTGGTTCTGTCATCCCTGAATTAAAAGGAAAACTAGATGGCACTGCCGTCAGAGTTCCAGTTAGCAATGTTTCTATGGTTGATTTTAAATTTACGACTGATAAGAAAGCGACCGTTGAAGAAATCAATGAAATATTTAAGGATGCAGCTCTCTCCTCTACGTCATTCCAGCGCATGACGCTGGAATCTAATTTCTGGATCCCAGTGTCAGCTACTCGGATGACATCAGAGGGTACTAGGATGACAGAGGGTTATCCAATGTCAAATGTACTTTCTATATGCGAGGAACCTTTAGTCTCAATAGATTTTGTGCATAACCCTTATAGTGCAATTGTGGATTTAACTGGTACATATGTTACAGGTGATATATGCAGGGTTGCAGCGTGGTATGACAATGAGTGGGCTTTTTCGCTGAGAATGTTAGACATAGCATTATTGAGCTATAGTAAAGTATGAACTGGAACTCAAGCAAATACGCCTCATTTTATGAGCACTTTGCGGAACTCAGAAAAAGAGTTATCTTTTGCTTTCTATTTTTTTGCGTTGCTTTTGGTTTTTGTTATTACTTTAAGGAAAATATATACCGTTTTTTACTCGCACCTTTAATAGAAGCAACAAAAGGTAGCGAAGGTTTTTCTTTAATTTACACAGACTTAACAGAGGCATTTTTTGTGTATCTCCAAGTTGCAATAATGAGCGCACTTTTGTTTTCTTTTCCTGTGTTTGCATGGCAATTTTATATGTTCTTAGCACCTGGGTTATATAAAAGTGAAAGGGCAGTGTTGTTGCCATACTTGATTGCAACACCGGTTTTATTTGTAACGGGAGCTACTGTAGTCTATTACTATATATTTCCTTTAGCCTGGAAGTTTTTCATCACTTTTGAACATAGTGGGAAATCTTTCGGTATACCAATAGAGTTTATGCCATCAGTTAGCGAATATTTAGACCTCGTTCTCCAATTTATGTTTGCTTTTGGCACTGCATTTCAAATTCCAGTAATACTCACATTAATGGTGAGAGTTGGGCTACTGACTGCACAAAGTTTGTCAAATAAACGTAGAATTGCAATAGTGGTAATTTTTATTATCGCTGCAATCTTAACTCCACCTGATGTATTAAGCCAAGTAGGGCTTGCAATACCTATGCTGATTCTATATGAATTGTCTATTCTGATATGTAGGTATATTGAAAAAAAGAAGACAAAGATTTAAACAAAGAAATCCCTCTTATCTCCTTTATATCACATTTTTAACTTACAACATTCTTATTCAGGACTTAAATATGGAAATGTTTCATAAATTGATTGTAATACTTTGTTAAGTTCAGCCTTACTTTTGATGATCAATAATACTGTATCATCACCTGCTATAGTTCCTATAATTCCTATGTTTTTGCTATTATTTAATGAATAAATAACATACTTCTGATCTAGAAAGTAAGCTAGGCTGCTAGCTTGTCCTGGTTGAGTGTGTAGTACTATTAAACCAAAATCCGAAATTTGCATATTAAGTATTAATGGTAATCGATATTGGTTGATGTCAATTACTTTATACATACCAGCAACTTTGGCAATTTTAAGTTTTTTTAATTTTCTTGATAAAGTAGCCTGAGGAATGTTGTGCCCTCTTTCTTTAAGCAAGATCTGTAAATCGCTCTGCTCTAAAATTTCGTGATTTTGAATAATATTTAAAATATGTTCACCTAGTGTGTTGTCATGCATTATGCATTTTCCTCATATTGAATATGTAATAAGTATATTTGAAATTATATTCATTATTTCTTGACTATTCAATTTTTAATGTCTATATTCATAAGATGAATAAAATATGAATATAAATTAGTAATATGAAAAAATATATTTTAAATGCTATTATAGTGATAAGTATTCTATTAACAGGATGCAAGGAAAATAAACACGATAATATCATTAGATTTGCAATTTCTGCAGATTATCCACCTTTTGAATATTATGAAAATGGTAAATTTACTGGCTTTGACATTGAGCTTGCTCAATTAGTAGCAAAAGAGTTAGGTAAAGAAGCGATATTTAAAGATATGCAGTTTAGTACTATATTTGCAGCATTGCAAAGTAATTCTGTAGATGCTGCTATATCTACTATTGGTAGCACAGAAGAGCGTGAAAAAAATTTTGATTTTTCAAATAGTTATTATACAGGGGAATTTGGTATTCTATATCACAAAAATAAACCCATAGCCGGTATAAACAACTTAACTCGCAAGAAGATAGCCGTTCAACTAGGAACTGTCATGGACATTTGGCTAAAAGAGCATGTTCCTACAACAGCTCAAATTATTGCTATAGACAATAATAATCAAGCTGTAGAAACATTAAAGTCTGGTCATGTTGATGGCGTCCTAATTGATGAATTCCAAGGTAAAGTATTTAGCAAAAAAAATCCTGGTCTATCATGGTCAGCCACTGCCAAGTTAGATGGTGGTTATGTTATTGCTGTGAATAAAGGATCTGCTTTAAAGGATAAAATAAACGAGGCATTAAAAAGTTTAGAAAGTAAAGGTGTAATACAAAAAATAGCAGAAAAATGGCTAGGAGATAACTGATGCAGGAATTAATTTCTAATTTCTTGTTTGTTGGAACAGGCCTTGCCTTTACTTTAAAATTATTGATTGGAGGACTGCTTTTAGGTATGAGTCTAGGAGGGTTATTTTCAGTACTCAGATATAATAAGATCTGTATTCCATTAATTAATGGAATTATATCTGTAATACGTGGCACCCCCCTTATATTACAGTTAAGTGTTGTTTATTTTATGACTCCAACCATTGCAGGAATTAAATTAAACATATTTAGTGCTGGCATTATAGCATTTGGTCTAAATAGCTGTGCTTATATTGCTGAGATTTTACGAGCTGGTATTGAAACTATATCAAAAAACCAGTTTGAAGCAGCTAAAACTTTACAAATACCTAGTTTCTATATGTGGAGAGATATTATATTACCACAAGTTATTAAAAATATTCTTCCTGCAATGATAAATGAGATCATTGCACTCCTTAAAGAAACGGCATTAATCTCTACTATTGGTGGTGTTGATATTATGCGCTCTGCGCAAATGCTTGCAGCAGAACAATTTACTTATTTTATACCACTTTGTCTTGCTGGGGCTTATTATTACGCTCTTGTATTACTAATTGAATATATAGGCAAAAAGATTGAACAGAAAGGTATATATGATAAAAATGCATAATGTTTGTAAATTATTTAATAATGTTCCAGTACTTAATAATATTAACCTGATTATAGAACAATCTATAGTTGGTCTTGCTGGTCCTTCTGGTAGTGGTAAATCAACATTGTTACGTTGTATACAAAAACTCGAAGTTTTAGATTCTGGTAGCATTGAATGCAATGATAGTACTGGTTTTGTATTTCAGGATTTTCAACTTTTCTCACATATGACTGTCTGGGAAAATCTTACATATGCTCCCAAACTTAAAAACAAAACTCAGGATCAAAGTGATTCACTACTTGAGTCTTTGGGTATTGCCTCTAAAAAAAATGATTACCCTAGTAATCTATCCGGTGGGCAAAAACAGCGGGTTGCGCTTGCCAGAAGCTTAATGATGAATCCAAGGATTCTATTATGCGATGAGCCAACGTCTGGTTTAGACGTAGCAACAATAGTCGACGTTGTGGAACTATTACAATCAGTTAGAGATATGGGTATTACTATGATTATCGCTTCTCACAATTTGGATTTTTTAACAAAAATATCAGATCGGATTATTCTGTTAAAAAACGGAAAAATAATTGTAGATATCAATCCTAAAGAAATTGATGAACCAACAAACTATTTAAAAAATAATTATTAAAAGAGAATCACTCATATCATACTGAGAGCTATAACAGATTTTAGCATCGAAAATTACATAATATACATTATGGAAAACAAAATTACATAATGTAAGAAGCAATGCTAAAAATAAAATCACATAATATAGCAAACTATAGCTAACCCAAGAAAGGTTTTCCTACGTCATACCGCCGCGATATCTCAGCATAGATTCCGCTAACAAGTAGCGGAATGACGAATTTTTGTTTTTCAAACTGTCGGTAAATCTAAGTCAGTTTAGCTATATGTGTCAAGCACTGGGATGACACCCTCCTGATGGGCCAAAATCACAATGTTCGTACAGTTATGGAATGAATCGCGGTATGACGTGTTGCTTTGATCAGCTATAAAGATGATGCTGCGGAAGTTTTTAGTACTTGCTCGCAACTTTCAACAATTTAATAGCACTGGTGTTTACAACCTCTCCGCCGACACGCTTAGTGACAAAAAACCTCACATAAGGTTTATTCGTATAAGAGTCTCTTAATATTCTCATTCCTCTGTTATCTACAATCTTATAAGCTTGTTTGAAATCTGCCATCGCAATTACTGGTAGCTGATTGTTTGGCGCTGGTGGCATATCGGCAGATTGATATACTGGTATTCCCATTAAAGTATCTGGAGCTTCAAGCGACAGACTTGGCTGCCAGAGATACTGACCTGTTTGAGATTTTAGCAGCCTGATATCCTTCAACGTACTCCTGTTTATCAAAAATGACGCATTTTTGGAATAATATTCGTCCAGAGAGTAATACAACATCATTATTGAATCACTATCTAATTTTTCAGTTTTAACTTGCTCTATTTTATTATAACTGTTTCCATTTTCATAAGCTAAAATTCCTTTTGGTTGAAAAGTGCCCTCACCCTTAATGAAGGCTTCGCTTTCTTCCTTACTAAAAGTCTCGGCAATCTTTTCCACCAGCCAACTCTCAACATCGACAAACGCATCATCGAGTAACTTTTGTGATATTTGTGGTTGAGCATATAACTCGTAAGTTGTGACGGAAATCTTTTGGATTTTGGGCGTGTCCGTATCTTTTGCAAAATCATACTTAGACTTATTGCCACCGTTCTCATCATCTACTGTTTCACTGCTCCAACCTGCACCGGCGCGGTCAAAATCTTCTATAATGTAATCCAATGTTTCAGTAGAGATTCTTTGACTGGAGCATATTTGTCGCATTGGGGACGAATCAGTTACGCGCTTGTTTATGCGTTTTACAATATGCGGAGTAACTAGATACCCTCCGATATCACTGTCATCTCCACTGAGGGTTTTGTGTGATAAACCGCTTTCCATTCCCTTGCGGATATAATCAGAAAAATATTTATCGCTTGTGCTAAAATCTGTATTTACTTCTGGGCGTTGAGCTGCAGTTTCGATCAAGTCTAAACGCTCTTTGCAACTATCAATGGCATTATTTACCTTGCATAGCTGCTCAATTGTTGCAGAATCACCACGCCCTTTGCTTTCAATTTCTTTTAGTTTGCGATCATTTATTAATTTAAATTGCTCCCATGATGAAGCGAGTTCATTGATACGGTGAGCGATATCGGTAAGTGACATAATAGCCTCCTTTGAAAATGAAATAAAAATGGAAATAAGGTAATAGGAATGGCATCCATAGATGTTTCCCACAGTTGTACGAATATTGCAATATGGTACATAGTAAATGATGTCATTCCAGTGCTTGACACTGGGATCCAGCTTCTATGCAACTTAATTAAAAACGTTTGTTTTAGCGTAAGACAACTACCTTTAGCTCATCAGCTCAGTTATAAGCAAAATTTCTGGATTCCAGTGTCAAGCACTGGAATGACATCATCTGTTGTGCAATTTACCTTTAAAAATGAATATCCGTACAGTTATGTGCTTGGCACTGAAATGGCATCATTTTTTATCTGTTGAAAATGTAAACCGAAAAATAGCGTGGCACTTTGTGCCACGCTTAGTACTGTAAGCTTAATCCAGTAATTAAATTAAGCGAGGTAAAATAAAAGATAATGACACTATATAATGTTCGTTCTTTTATGTCAAGCACTTTTTTGAATTTTTTTGGTGATAATTTTTATCCAGTTATTTTATTATTGTAGTATAATTTCAATGCCAGATACTATCATTATGATCACTATCTAAATTTAAATCGTAATTATCATCAAATTTATATATCCCCTCCATCTCTTCTCTATGCAATTCATGTGAATCACCTAAAGCTTTTTGATTAGAAACGTCAACACAATACTGTAACAGTGCTCTTAATGCTCCAGCACTATCTTGATCTAAATTAAAATTGCTAAAATCAAATTTCTGCATACTCTCCACATGTCCTTCTCTACATAACCTACATATCTTAGCAAAAGCCCTTTCACTTTCTCGACTCCAAGCATTAAGAAAGTAAGGATCTACTACTTTGCTAAATTGTTTCTCTATCTCTTCAAGAGAGCTCTCTGGATTAAGTTCTAATATTACTTTGAAAATCCCACTGCCATGGAATCTATAAAATTTACTAGATAAGCTATCTTTTACAAAATTAACTGCATCATCTATTGTAACACCAGAGCGAGATTCAAATATCATCTCAAATGCTCCATAACAACTATCAATACCAAAATTAATTATTTTTTCCATAAAATCAATTACCTCTTCTAAGGAAATTTGTGGCTTATTCCTCAAGATAACTTCTAAACTCTTGACAAAATTATGCCCATGCTGACCCATAGCATGGGTTTTCCCATTTATTGTATAATGATATAGCTTCTTATTTTCTATTATATGCTTATTGCACTGGTAGATATGTAGCTTATTCAATTTGCCAGAATATTCCTCTATTTCCTTATCTGGTAATTTTGAGCGGAATTCCTTGATTACTTCGCGTATTATTCTATTGATATTACTCATGCTTATTCCTAATTAATATGTTAGTATTTTTATAAATTAAGTTATTATATTAAAATTCTTTCATGGATTTCAATATTAGCTCCGCACTACTTGTAGTTTTTGTAATGGGTCTGCCAATGACGATATAATCAGCTCCTGAATTTATTGCTTCTTTTGGTGTTGCTGTTCTTTTTTGGTCGTCATGACCTGGATCTATACGAATTCCTGGAGTAATAATTTTAAAGTCTTCACCGCATTCTCGGCGCACTTCTTGAGCTTCTAGTGCAGAACAGACTACTCCATGGAGTCCAATCTTTTTTGCAAGCTTTGCAAGCAAAATTACCTGTGATTTTGCCTCTCTTGCTACTCCAAGCTCGTTTAAATCCTCATTGCTCATACTAGTTAGCACTGTCACCCCAATCAGCTTTATTTTTGTGCCTTGCACTACACTTAGCGCTTCTTCAAGCATTTTTGTTCCACCGCTGATGTGCAGAGTTAACATTTCAATGTTCAGAACTTTTATTACTTCAACTGTTTTGGCTACAGTGTTTGGAATGTCATGCAATTTCAGATCTAAAAAAATTGGTACATTGCATTTTGCAACTTCTTGCACTCCAGAAAGACCTTGAGCAGCAAAAAATTCTAATCCCAGCTTTACCATGCCAACTTTACCACGCAGAGCATTAGCTAGAGAAATAGCCTTATTTAAGTCTTGTGTATCCAGTGCGCATATTATTGGGTTCATTATCTTGCATGATTTATCTTATAATAAGACTCATTGTTGTGTTTTGCAAATACTTTCACTCTGATTGAACTGACTGCGTTCATAAGATTCTGTCAATAGTGAATTTGGCAACTTGGTCGGGGTGGATGAGCGACTGACAAATAATGATTCATATCCAAGATCTTCCAGCGAAGAAGAAGGCGTTTCGTCTGGCAAAAGCCGTGCAATTTCTCCTTGTAACGCAGACTTTAATATTTGAATCGTATCTAATATTGCTTTTCCATCATTATTTCTTATTGGTTCTTCTATATTGTCTGTTACGCATCTTATCAACAGTTGCGCAAAATTCACTTGTTTTTCTTTCTCTTTCAAAAAATCTTCTATTTGACTGTCTCGTTCTAAAAGTGAATTTCTTAAACTTTTTACTTCATTATTACAATCTTTTCTTATCCCATCTAACTCAAAAGATTGATTTTTAATTAAACCATTTGCTTCATCTAACTCTTCAAATTTCTCTTTTAATTCTTTAGATAAATTTTTCTTTTCTTTGTTGACCTCTTTAATTTTACATTGTAGCTTATCTAAGTTTGCATGTAGTCTTTCTTGTTCTTCACGTAATTCCTCTACTTCTTTAGAAAATCTATTTTTTTCCTTATTCAATGCCTCTACTTTTTCACTAAGTTCATGTTTTTTCTCACGTAGTGCCTTTTGTACTTCACGTGACGTTTCTATTCTATCATTTAACCCCTTATTCTCTAGCTCTAAATGTTTATTATCATCCACTTCCATCTTCAGCTTTGCAATAAATCTACTTCTTTCTTCCAACTGTTTCTTTAAACATGAGATTTCAAGTTTTAATTTCTCTTCCTGCTCATTAAGCTTACCTATTTCCTTTCTTGTTTTGTCCAATTCATTGTCTATTTCAAACGTACGATTGTTTGCTGTTTCTAATTTTTTCTCTAAAGATTTTTTTTCTTCAAGAAGAGATTCTCTCTCAACTTCTGACTCATTTACTTTCTGATTCAATTTTTTTGCTCTCTTGTCTAAATTTTGCTTTTCTCGAGTTAATTCATGTTTTAATTTTTCCACTTCTTTGTTTGCAGCTTTTTCAGCTTCCTTTCCTAGAGTTATTTTATTTTCCAACTCTTGCTCTTTCTGAGCGAATTTATTTCTCTCAACCTCTATTTTTTTATTATTACTAATTATTTTATACGAAAGTGCAAGCACCAAAACAGATAATGTAGCTAAAGCAAGAATTAGAGGAAGAGGCACATTAGAAGTTACAATAAGCGCTAAAGATGTAAGTAACGTAAGAGTAGCTAAGGAACTAGCTACAAAATAAAATGCATTAGCCTCACTAAGCAAATTGCTCATTACTCCCCTCCCCCCCACGTTCAGCAGTCTTGTATATATTTATTAAAATTCTCTTATCTGTGGAGGAATTATAGTGCTGCACCTACAACAAACTTTCCTTTTTCAGCCTGCTAGCTAAAAATAGCTAAGGTTTTATGTATCCAGTGTACAACTGTACTCAAAATGTGTGGCAGCTGTTGGTCGGGGTAGAACATCCACTGGTATATCCAGAATCACATGAAGCATCATTCAGCTTTTTATATGGCGGTCTTATTGGAGTGGATATATAAGGTGGTTTTGGTTTCGGGAACTGTTTATTAACAGACTCATTTTCACCTATTCCTTCAAGTTCTGATAAATGTTCACTGCTTATATCTGAAGAAATGGAATGACTTTGCTCGTCTTCCTGCCCAGTTACTGCTTGCAGATGTTCAACTTTTCTTTTCAAATCAGAATTATGTTCTCTTAATTCCTCGCATCCGTCATCCAACTCTTTTTCGCTACTTTTCAACTCACTGTTATTATCGCGCAACTTTTCATTAAGTTTTTTTAACTCTCCGATCTTATCAAGATTTTCATTGTTTTCCTCTTCTAATTCCTTGTTTTCCTCTTCTAATTTCTTGCATAGTTTTTCTTTTTGTTCTAAATCTGCAGCTAGCTGGATCGTTTCTTGCGCTTTTTTATTTAACTCTTTTTTCAATCGTCCTTCTTCTAATACATCATCTAAATCAGATTGTAAACAAGAAGTTTTGCCTTTTTCTTTTCTTAACTGCACTGCTAATTTTCCTACTTTTTTCCTTTTCTCCTCTAAACATGTTTCCAATTCTGTTATTCTTTCTTTTAATGAAAGAGCTAAAATTCCTTCATATTTTAATTCATCTAACTGCCTTTTTAAGGAATCTATTTCTCTTTGAGATTGAGATAATTCCTTCATTAAAGAATCCACTCTTTCATTCAATCTTACATTTTCATCACGTAACTCTTGGTATTCAAGAGAAAGCATCTTCTCCTTATGTTCTAACTGACCTTGTACTTTTGCACTCAATTCTGTATTTTCATCGTGTAAATCTTTGTTCTTATTATTAAGAGCACCTATCTTACCCTCTAATTCTCGGATTTGATTACCTTTATTATTTAACTCTTTTGTAGCATTATCTAATTTTTGCTGTGTATCATCTTGTTGTGTCTTTAACTGCTCTATTTCCTTATTTAACCCTGCAATTTCGCTTTCCAAATCTTGCTTTTCTCGAGTTATAGCATTTCTCATAATAGTCCGAATAGGTCATAGGAAGGCAGAATCAACAGCACGACGAAAGGATTCGAATAGAGGAATGTTTTTCCTGGCTCTGTTTTTTATAGCAAACCAATGATGCTCAATTTTGTTAAAATCTGGAGAATAAGGCGGCAGATACAAAATTTCTGCACCGACTCCTTTAGCGAGCTTGATAAGCTTATCAGACTTATGAAAAGTAGCATTATCAAGAATGACAGTTTGTCCAGGTTCTAAGATCGGTGCCAAAAATTGCTCAAACCATCCATTAAAAATATCCATATTACAGTGGCCTTCAAATGTTAATGGAGCAACTATCTTTCTTCTACTTAAAGCTGCAACCATACTGATTCGTTGAGTTTTTTTTCCAGATTTTAGGGCATAAAATCGCTGTCCTTTCTGGCAATACCCATATGGATAGTCCTCCGTGTTATCAATCCCAGACTCATCTATATACACTAAGTTTTCTGGTTCTTTTGTTGCTATAATTTTTAAGAATTCAGCACGTTTTTCTTCGTTCCTTTCCTTGTATCCATATGTCTTTTTTTGCGCGTAAATCCAATTTTTCTGAGAGCTCGGTGGATCGTTTGGATACTAACGTTGCCCCAAAGTTTAGCCATTTCCGACAGAGTTTTTCTACCGTGTTTTTTAGCAAATTCGATAAACTTATTCCAGTCGATAATTTTCTGATTGTAACCTCCATTACCGAGTTTTTTTGACTGAAAGTCGCCTGTTTCTTTTTTTCTTTGCTGCCACTCCCACAAAGTAGTTCGTCCAATTTTAAATCTTGCTGCCACTGCTTCTCTGCTTTCCCCTTCGTCTAGTGCTTCCATTGCTTTTTTTCTTAAATCATAACTATATGCTGCCGGCATCCAACCTCCTTATCGCCATCTATCCTTATCTTATCATATCCGGACTTCTGTGGAAAGAGCTATAATTGATCTTTTAATTCCTTCACTTCTTTATTTACAGCTTCTTTAGCTTTTTCTCCCAGAGCTATTTTACTTTCTAACTCTTGTACCTTACTCTCTGATTGTTGTTTTACGCTTTCTAACTCTTGCTCTTTTTCAGCAAATTTATTTTTCTCAACCTCTATTTTCTTATTATTACTAATTATTTTACATGAAAGTGCAAGCACCAAAACAGATAATGTAGCTAAAGCAAGAATTAGAGGAAGAGGCACATTAGAAGTTACAATAAGCGCTAAAGATGTAAGTAACGTAAGAGTAGCTAAGGAACTAGCTACAAAATAAAATTCATTAGCCTCACTAAGGAAATTGCTCATTACTCCCTCATTATTCCCTCATACTAATAATGATTACAATAGCATGGATATTAAAGGAAGTAAAGCTATAAAAATCAGTATAAGTCTATATTCACTATGTATTTTCCGTCTTCAGTTTCAAGCTCAGACTGCATCCACTCTATCATTTCTGCATTGCACACTGCCTGCAAATCATCCTGTGCAGATTGATCTAACTTATCCTCTTGTACGCTCGCTTTTATCATCAACTTTTTTATCAGATGCTTAACTGATACATTATTATCTGCCTTTATCTTTCTGATAATGTTTAATATCTGAATAACATTATCTCCCATTTCCTCTGAATATTTATCGTAGATAAGTTCTTCTTTGCTCGGCCAATTACTTTGATTGTGTACAGAATTATAACTATACAACTGGTGGTATATCTCTTCTGTAATGTAAGGCAAGAAAGGTGCAAATAACCGCAAAATAATATTCAGTACATATGCCAAACTTTGCTTTGCACTTAAGGTTGCTTCACTGCTTCCGTACGCGCGTTTTTTTACTAATTCCAAGTAGTTATCACAAAAATCCTTCCAAAAAAATTCTTCTACTGCGCCCAAAGCTTCGCAGTATTCAAACTGTAATAGGTTATTCGTTGCTTTACCTATTACTTTGTACAGCTTAGACAGTATCCATTTATCCATCGTCTCACTGATGGAATTTATGCTTACTGTTTGATGCTTTTCCATGAACATGGAAACAAACTTGCTAGCGTTCCAAAGTTTTGTAACGAGGCGCTTGCCAATTTTGAATATATTTTCAGAGTAGACTGTATCAACTCCAAGCCTTGAGTTCGCTGCCCAATAGCGCACTACATCAGCTCCATAAGTTTCAAGTATTACATGAGGAGTAATGATGTTACCCTTTGATTTACTCATCTTTTTCTTATCATCTGCTAAACACCAACCGCTGATCATAATGTTTTTCCAAGGTAAAGAATTTGCATGATAATGTGCCTTTAAAATAGTATAAAAAGCCCAAGTTCTTATTATCTCATGGCTCTGGCTGCGCAGATCTGCAGGAAATATCGTATCATAGCGATGATTTGGTAAGCTAAACTCACTGTTTACTGCTAGTGCACTTAGTTGAGGAGTAATTGAACTTGTGGCCCAGGTATCCATTACATCTTGATCTGGGATAACCTCTTCTTTGCTATACCCTTTTGGCAAATCTTTCAATGGATCTATAGGCAGGTCCTTTATCTCAGCTAGAATAATTTTACCTTCTTCTCCCTTACGGTTGGAATACCACGCTGGAAATGGCACACCAAAATAACGTTGCCTTGAGATGCACCAGTCCCAATTTAGCCCTTCTATCCACACTTCCATACGTTTACGCATAGTAGCTGGATGCCAATTGCATTCTTTTACTTTATCTAATACTTGAGCTTTTTGCTCTAAAGTCTTGATAAACCATTGATAAGTAGGCAATATCTCAAGTGGTGCACCAGATCTTTCTGCGCACTTAACAGAATGAGAAATGTTAGTGCTTTCTACCAAAAGTCCTTTTTCAGTTAGGATTTCGATCATCCTCTTTCTTGCTGCTACAATTTTTAGTCCATTTATTTCATAGATTCCAGCGTCACGCGCTGGAATGACGCCGGGGTGTGGTGGAATGACATCATGAAGGTTCATCCTCCCATCCTGATCGATGATAATTTTCATCGGCAGATTATGCTTTTGCTGCCAATATATGTCGAGCTCATCACCGAATGTACAACACATAACAAGCCCAGTGCCTTTATCTATTTTAACCTTATCATCAGCTATTATTGGAACTTTTGTCTCTGTGATCGGCACCACGGCTGTTTTTCCGATCAGATGGGTGTAGCGCGCATCCTCTGGATGACAAAAAACTGCAACACATGCGGGAAGTAACTCAGGCCGCGTAGTTGCAATATTGATCTGCTCATTTTCTTGAGTAGAGAAAACTATCGTGTTTAAGGATGACTCAAAAACTTTATCTTCTATTTCTGCTTGTGCAATTGCTGTTTTATCAACCGGGTCCCAAAGGATGGGCTGCATTTTTCTATATGCATATCCCTTATTATATAGATCAATAAACGACATCTGTGAAAGCGTCACAGTTTCCTTGCTGATCGTGTGGTATTCCAAATCCCAGTCATAACTAATGCCGACCGATTTAAATAGTTCCTTGAATTCTTGCTTTGATTTTTCAATAACCTCATGGCACATCTCTATAAATTTTTCCCTGCCAACTTCTTTTGCGCGGGTTTTATAGGTTTGCTCAACCAATCTTTCAGTGGGAAGCCCATTATCATCAAACCCAATTGGGTAAAACACATCTTTTCCCAGCATGCGCTGAAACCTTGCAATAAAGTCCGTGTGGCAATAGCTAAATATATGGCCGATATGGAGTTTTCCTGATATTGTCGGTGGAGGCGTGTCTATAGTGAAAGTGTTATCCTTTTCACCATTCCATTTATAAACTTTACTACCTTCCCATAATATGTTGCATTTGTCTTCAACTTCTTTAAAGCCGTATTTTTCTTTTAACATAAATATTTCTCAATTTTAAACTTTAAGCTAGCAACGTCATACCGCCGCGGTATCTCTAGATCCCGCTAACAAGCAGCGGAATGACGATGGTCGGTAAACCTAAATTACTTTAGCTATAGCACAATTAAGTAAATACGGCAATTTTACGCCAAAATTTTTTGTTTACGAACATAAATTTTCTATGCTATGATAAAAATATTACTTGACCTTAGGCTCTAAGGGTATTGTGTAATGTTAATTATATATATTGAGGTTAAATATGCATAATTCAAATCAAAATCTTTCACCTGGAGCAACTTCACCAACTGATATAACATCTGATCAAGAAGGAACTATAAATAAAAACTCTATTGAATCAGGAACAGAGCAGTCGTTACAAGGTTCTTTAGTTGTTAATCAAGAGTCTTTAAATGATTATGTTGATGCGAGTAGCACGCCTGTGTCTGAAGAGATTAATGATACAATGCAGGTTGCCGATGATAATGAGGTTACGTCGGACAATAAAGGTAATCGAAGTGTTGTTTCTAGTGATAGCACGACATTAAGTGAAGGTTCTGTTAATGGGCAAGAAGGTGTTACTAAGTCAAAAAAAGGAAAAGGAAAAAGATCAACAAGTAAAAGAATACAACGGAGTAAGCAGCAGTTAAAAGAGAAAGACGAGGAAATAACAGCATTAAAAGCTCAACAAAATACACAAGAAGTTGCGGACTTACAGCAACAGTTACAAGCTAAAGACGAGGAAATAACAGCATTAAAAGCTCAACAAAATACACAAGAAGTTGCGGACTTACAGCAACAGTTACAAGCTAAAGACGAGGAAATAACAGCATTAAAAGCTCAACAAAATACACAAGAAGTTGCGGACTTACAGCAACAGTTACAAGCTAAAGACGAGGAAATAACAGCATTAAAAGCTCAACAAAATACACAAGAAGTTGCGGACTTACAGCAACAGTTACAAGCTAAAGACGAGGAAATAACAGCATTAAAAGCTCAACAAAATACACAAGAAGTTGCGGACTTACAGCAACAGTTACAAGCTAAAGACGAGGAAATAACAGCATTAAAAGCTCAACAAAATACACAAGAAGTTGCGGACTTACAGCAACAGTTACAAGCTAAAGACGAGGAAATAACAGCATTAAAAGCTCAACAAAATACACAAGAAGTTGCGGACTTACAGCAACAATTAGCAGATAAAGAGAAAGAAATAGCACAACTAAAACAACAACAGCCAAATGCTGAAGTTGACAAACTGAAGGCAGACTTAACAGCTAAAGAGAAAGAAGTTGACAAGCTAAAGAAGGAAAATAAAGAATTAGAAGCTGAAAACAAAAAAATTCAACAACTAAAACAAGGCAATGGAGCACGGTACACTGCTACTGTTGGTATGGGTCTTGCTGCTGGACTGATAGCATTTACTGCACTTGAACGTACAGTTAAGTTAGAGATGTTAGTAATGATTGGTATAGCAGTAGCATCTGCACTCGTAGCCGGTGGTATTACATATGCAGTATTACCTAGTACTCAAGTAGATGGGGCAAAAGCACAAGAAGTAAATGAGAATGGGAAAAAGAAGTAACAAGGGTTAAGCCGAAATGTACGTGTCAAGTAAAACACTTGACGCGAGCTTCAGTTTTTATATTCATTCATTAGCATAATATAATTTTGTGCTGATTGTGTAATATGTTTAATTTCTTCATTCGACATTTTTTTGAAGAATTTTGCTGGCCTGCCAGCCCATATTTCCCCACTTTTTATCACTTTTCCGTGTGTTACCAGTGAGCCAGCAGCTACCATAGCTTCAGGCTCCACAACTGCATGGTCCATCACGGTAGAGCCCATACCAATAAACGCCTTATCATGCACCGTGCATGCGTGCAACACACAAAAATGTCCCACTGTTACCATGCTGCCAATAATTGTGTCACCACCTGGGTTTCTATCCACATGAATTACCGTTCCATCTTGAATATTTGTTCCATTACCTATTTTTATTGATCCAACGTCCCCTCTGATTACACAATTAAACCAGATGCTTGCATCTCTTCCTATTTCAACCTTGCCTATGATATGCGAACCACCTGCGATGAAAGCACTTTCGTCTATTTTTGGTTCATAATTTTTGTATTTTAAAATGTGATACATATTAAGCCCAAAGTTTTATGCATATGTTAATCAAAATAAGGTAAGCAGTAAATACATACTTAGATTTCAAGTTATTTGGGTGACAGATGTTCTTGACTTACGTGCTTTGTACTGCTAAAATTTTTATTTTCAGCCCTATCTATAATGTCAGTAGCGGTATTAAGTATATTTCAAATAATATTGGTTGTTGTGTTAGTAATTTTAGTGCTCTTGCAGCCGCCTGGAAGTAGTTCGTTAAGTGGTTTTAGTAATACACAACAGGGGGTCAATTCGATGATTCCGGTGAAATCTTCTGAAAACCCGCTCAGCAGAATAACGGCTATTGTTGCTGGATTGTTTATTATAAACACATTGCTATTGTCAGGATTATGTTCAAAAGACGTACATAAAAAATCGATCGCAGAAAAAATTATATTAGAAAAAAAGCAAGAAAGTGAATCTACTTCTGTTCCATTTGAAAATTAATGAAGGAAGCTAAATTTATCTTTGTCACAGGTGGAGTTGTGTCATCGCTTGGTAAAGGCTTAGTTGCTTCGAGTGTTGGTGCGCTTCTTCAAGCTCACGGTTTTAAGATCCGTATCAGAAAACTTGACCCGTATCTCAACATTGATCCTGGGACAATGAACCCAACTCAGCACGGAGAGGTATTTGTTACCGAAGATGGTGCTGAAACTGATTTGGATCTTGGGCATTATGAGCGTTTTACTGGAATTAAAGCAACAAAAGATGACAATATAACAACTGGTAAGATATATCATGAGTTATTGAAGAAAGAGAGGCGTGGTGATTATCTGGGCAAAACTGTGCAAGTCATTCCTCATGTAACAGATTTGATCAAATCGTTCATTTTTAATGGTACGGAAGGTTTAGATTTTGTAATATGTGAAATAGGCGGAACTGTAGGTGACATTGAAAGCCAACCATTTTTGGAGGCTATACGCCAAGTTAACTACACATTAGGAAAACAAAGAGTTATCCTGATTCACTTAACTTTAATACCATATCTTACCGCAGCGCAAGAATTAAAGACAAAACCAACGCAGCATTCAGTTCGAGAGTTAAATTCCGCGGGGTTACAACCAGATATTATATTATGCCGCAGTGAGAAAGAAATTTTCGATAATCAAAGAGAGAAAATAGCTAAGCTTTGCAATGTTTCTTTATCCAATGTGATACCTGCCCCTGATGTGAGTCATATATATGAGTTACCGGTGTTGTATAGCCAATGTGGGCTTGATACGCAAATTTTGGAGCACTTTCATTTAAGTAAGCCAAAACCAAGCTTGACTGAATGGGATCAAATAGTGCATTCCATAAGGCACCCAACACAGGAAGTTACTGTATCTATAGTGGGAAAATACACCGAATTCCCTGATGCATACAAATCACTGGTTGAAGCATTAAATCATGGTGCGATTAGTAATAAAGTCAAAGTAAAGATAAATTGGGTTAACTCAAGAGAGAAGGAAGAAAAACCTATAAATGAAAAGCTTATAGGGGAGAAGTTACAGAATTCTCATGCAATCCTTGTTCCAGGGGGGTTTGGTGATGACGGAGTAGAGGGTAAAATATTAGCAATAAATTATGCCCGTACAAATAATATCCCATTTTTCGGAATTTGCCTTGGTATGCAGCTTGCAATTATTGAATTTGCTCGTAATGTTGTTAAGCTTGAAGATGCACACTCTGAAGAATTTCGTAACTGTAAACATCCAATCGTTAAGTTAGCTGGCGATCAAGATGACGATCTTGGTGGAACCATGAGACTTGGGGCATACAAATGTAATATAAATGCAAACTCTAAAATGATGGATGCATATAGTAACACTACTATTTCAGAAAGACACAGGCATAGGTACATAATCAATTCAGATTATAAAGATGACTTAGAAAAAAATGGGCTGTTATGCAGTGGCATATCAGAAGATGGAACGTGCATAGAGGCAGTGGAGTTAGAGAGTCATCCGTGGTTTATTGGTGTGCAGTTTCATCCAGAATTTCAATCAAAGCCGTTTTCTCCTCATCCTCTTTTCGTGTCGTTCGTTAAAGCAGCAATTGATAAGAAATAAGTGCCTAGTGTTTAAGTATCAATATATGGAGCTTGCCATAGAGCAAGCCAAACTCGCTCAAAAAAATGATGAGGTGCCCATAGGTGCTGTAATAGTGAGTGGAGACAATATCATTTCTTCTGCACACAATATATCCAGCGATCCAACTGCACATGCAGAGATGTTAGCGATCAGACAAGCATTTTCAACTCCCACGCTTTGTGATGCTGATATGTACGTAACATTAGAACCATGTCCGATGTGTGCTCAAGCCATTTCCTTTGCCAGAATTAAACGATTGTACTTTGGAGCTTATAATCCAAAAGGTGGAGGAATTGAAAATGGTGCTAAGATATTTCAATTTTGCAGCCATATACCTGAAGTTTATGGTGGGATATTAGAAACAGAATGCTCTTTTTTGTTAAAGGATTTTTTTGAGAAACTAAGGAACATTTGATAAATCGTCATGCTACTTGTTTTCCGATACAAAATCGTCATCCCGCTACGTGTTAGCGGGATCTAGAGATACCGTGACGGTATGGCGGTTAAGTAATTCGTCATTCCAGCGCGTGACGCACAACTATACAAACATTGTCCACCAGCAGGGTGTCATCCGAGTAGCTGACACTGCCCTCCTTTGTCATCCCAGTGCCCAGACACTGGGATCCAGAAGACTTAATTTTAACCAAGTGGCTGCATAATAAAGGCTGGATTCCAGTGTCAAGCACTGGAATGACATTACAGGGACACTGGGATGACATCATCCTTTTCTCTGGATTCCATACTGGAATGACAGCAGTCCTACGTCATACCGTCACGGTATCTCTAGATCCCGCTAACAAGCAGCGGGACGACGGTTGTCAGGGTGTCAGCTACTTAGATGAAACCCTTTCCCGGTCTATCAAATCACATAGGAGAAAACTAAGACCAATCAAATTTCTTATCTTGCGGTTTTATTTGCAATATTGCTACCACACTGATCAACAAGCAGAAGACTATATAAAGCCCAGCAGCAAGGTTTGTTTGAGGAAATGTTACAGTCAACCAAATACAAACCATAGGAGTAAATCCTCCATGTAACGCATAAGAGATATTGCGTGATAAGCTCACACCACTAAATCTAACATTGGTAGGAAAGAGTTCAGATGCAACTATTCCTATGGGAACTATACCCCTTTCTATTATAGAGAGAACCATTACGCTCAACGCAATCACAAGATAATTTTTATAGTAATATGCAATAGATAACGCAGGACAACACAGTGCCATTGTAATTGCTATAAATAAGATTGCAGTGCGCTCTTTTCCAACTTTATCAGCCAACATTCCAAACGCTATTGAAGATATCGGCATTAATACACTGGTTATAATCAATACAATTTCGTTGATATATGTTGTTACATAAACATCCACTGATGCTATTTCCTTTGCGAGAGTTCGAAGAAATATGGTAAATCCAACAGCAACATTAACAGGTACAGATATTAAAATAGCAAGTATAAGAGCTCTCTTGTGGCGTTTTATAAGCTCTATTATTGGCAAATCAGGTAAATTTCTTTGTTTTCGATTTTTTTCATATGCTGGAGTTTCTCCCAATGTGTATATGCTATACGCGCTAATTAATCCTAAAATAGCTGAGAAAATAAATGGCAATCTCCAACCCAAGGTACAAAAATCAGTAGTTTTTTTGCAGATAATCACTATCACCGCAGAAAGCAAGACGCCAATGGAGCGACCAAAACCCATCATTCCAAAATACATCCCTAAGTTCTCTTTCCTACTGGATAAATGCTCTATAAGATAAACAGAACTTCCTTGTTCACCACCAAGTGCAATTCCTTGTGTTATATGGATTGCAAGAAGCAATATAGTAGAAATTATACCTACTTGATTGTGACTTGGAATAAATGCAATGAGACTTGATGGTATCGATATTAGCAAGATAGTAATTATTAATGCTATCCTCCTTCCATACCTGTCACCAACGTGACCAAATATGAATGCACCAAGTGGCCTTACAATTGCACCTAGCCCTACAATTCCAAATAATTGCAGTATGTTACTGTAGACATCTTTTGCAAAACAAAACTCTCTGCTGATTATGTTAATCAAATCAATAAAAAGCATGTAGTCATACCATATTGCGATTCTGCAGAGTATGGTTGATATCAACACCCTTGTTTGCACTAAATTCAATTCGTAAATGTTTGCTTATTCTATTCTGGCTGCTTTTTGGGATTTTACAACCTAAACATATGGAGTTGACTTTTTTATTATGGTGTGTGATAATTGCAATGAATATAGCCTATTTAGCAGCACTTATATCAGCAGCTATAATAAAAATAGCAGCAGTAATACTTTGTGCTATAATGTGTATAAGCATTTTCTTTATATTATTTAAGGGAAAAAGAACACTTAGATTCAAAAGGATTTCTATCTCTTCTGAAAACAGTAGGTGTAATTTATATAATACTATCAATTATATCTCTCCCACTTATTATATTAAGCCTTACTACTCCGTCACCTCTGGTAGTAGGTATAGTAGGTGGTATCGTTGGTGCTATTTCCATAATACCATTAATAGTAGCTTACATTTTGCTTGTGGCTATATCGAATATCTTTATTACCAAGTCTTTATAAATTTGAGCTAATGTTACTGTCTTCATTTCTTCTTGGTTGTAATATTGCTGAAAGTTATCTATTTCCATAGGTATAACATATAATCTGATTTTATAAGATATTCTACCGGGATTAAAATATCGTAAATCTTAGGCGTTATAAACAAAATTTACAGGAAAAATAAGATGATACTACTCAAAAAGGCAAACAAGACGGTATTTTTCTGGCATAAGTTAGCGTTCAGCTTTACCTTTCCTTGCAAGACATTTTAGAGCTATTATGTCTTACTTCTTGAAGATACAAGTTAGCGTTTTTAACCCGAATTCTGGATTGGAGATTAAAAAAAACAAGAATATCAATAGCTTATTGTTTTAGCATTTACGATAAAGCAGTAAGCATTTTAAGACTAGTTACTAATTTAGTAAAATTCAAGACTTTCAATAATTTACCTAAAATCTAATCCAGAATTCTGGTTAATAATAAAATCTTGTTTTTTGAAAATGAATTTGGTAAACTTTAAAGATGTATGTGACAATATGGTGATATATTGTTTTTAGTATTTAATAAATTAAAGTACGTACTTGATAATTTTTCTGAACGCTCTAATCAAGCTAAAATAGGTAAGCTAGATAAAATTATTCTTAGTTTAAAATTGGTATAAGGTATTAAGATGAAAAAAATTGAAATTTCAGAATTACTAAAAAGAATTTCAATCTGTTTACTATGCGTGGCAACTATTGTCTCTATCGCTTTTTTGTTTGCCTATATGCATACAATGTTGCTTAGTAAAGGGTATGAGTTAGCTGCACATTATGTTAGTGAAGCTATGCCTTGTGTGTTACTTGTCGTTTCCCTTTTTATTGTTTGGTTTGTATATGATCAAGTATTCAGCAAACTAAAGGAAGTAGAGCTGACTATATCGATAGAATTAGCTAATTCAGATGATAAAAGAATAACATTTGCTGATGCTATAATTGATGACTCCTTAAAACAACGGTTGCAGATGATTTGCTGTGACCAAATGACAGAAGAAATGCGCAAGCTGTTTGGAAATAAAAGTATTAATTCACTAAGAGGTTACATATTATATGGCCCTCCTGGAAATGGTAAAACACTTATCGCTCGTGCAATTGCAGGTGAATCAAATATGAATTTCATAAGCATCTCAGGTCCTGAACTTATTGGAGTATATATTGGTCATGGTGCACATGCTGTACGCGAGCTTTTTAAAATAGCAAAAAAATATTCTCCTTGTATAGTCTTTATAGATGAAATAGATGCAGTTGCTCAAAAAAGAAGTACCGCTAATAACTCAGCTTACCATTGTCGAGAGAGTTTAACACAGTTGTTAACTGAAATAGATGGATTTAAGAGCAGAAAAGATATAATAGTAATTGGTGCAACTAACCTTATCGGTGGTATAGATCCAGCACTTATTAGACCTGGACGTTTAGGTCAGAAGGTTTATGTCCCTAATCCAAACATAGAGGTGAGACAAAAGATATTGGCACTTTATATGCGAGGTACAAAAACTGATGAAAAGCTAAGCCTCCAAGACATTGCAGACAAGACTGAAGGCTATTCTGGGGCTGAGTTAGAGCAATTAGTGAATGAAGCAAAAATTAGCGCTGGTGCGCAAAGACGGCTTATAGTGAGTGAGGAAGATTTCAGTTACGAGCTTCACAGGTTAAGTCCAGAACAAGAAAGAGATAGAATAAAGTTAGTTTCAAACGCGAAGACACAGATAGAAGAAACTTCTTTTATACGGTAAACATAAAAATTGAAATTATAGAAGTGTAGCTGAGCCAACCTTCGTTATTCTTATTATTACCCACAAATAAAGACATGGTATTGCATTTACTCAAATAATTTAATTTTATTAACCTGAAAGCTTATTGGATTAAAATTATTAAATTAAGAGTTATAATTTTAGCAACTAAAAGCTGTAAATTGCACCATATAAACAGTTATTTCAAGCAAAAGTTATACTGACCTTAGCCAGAAAAAGTGGTGGAAAAGTTAGGAATGTTTTTTACAAAAAAAGACAGTATCAATAAAAAGGATTTTATTCTATTTGAAATATAAAATTATCATGTATTTTTCTGTTATTCCCAAGTGAATTATTATTAACTTAGCAGTATATATTATTAAAAACACAAGCAATACAATCATTTTTAGCAACCAAAACCAGCAAGCGTGAGAAGATTTTTTTTGGAATGAGTTGGTCATGATGTTTGTAAAACTTAATTTGTACACTTTACTTACCCCCAGTAATTCTGATATAGTTACTTTAGTTAAAGTCTATAAAAGTTTATAAATGGCAACCTTAAGTGTAAGAGAAGCTTTATGCACAGCAATTAGAGAAGAAATGCAAAACGACTCTGATGTGCTTATCATGGGTGAAGAAGTTGCAGAGTATGATGGTGCTTATAAAGTAACGAAAGGATTACTGAAAGAGTTTGGAGAAAACAGAGTAGTTGATACGCCTATTACCGAACATGGATTTGCTGGCCTTGCTGTTGGAGCGGCATTTGCTGGATTAAAGCCAATAGTCGAGTTTATGACTTTTAATTTTTCTATGCAAGCTATTGACCAAATTGTGAATTCCGCAGCAAAAACAAATTATATGTCAGGCGGACAACTTGGATGCCCTATAGTATTTCGTGGACCAAATGGCGCTGCAGCAAGAGTTGCTGCACAACATTCTCAATGCTTTGCAGCTTGGTATTCGCATATACCGGGGTTAAAAGTAATAGCACCCTATTTTGCCTCAGATTGCAGAGGTCTGCTTAAAGCTGCAATTCGTGACCCTAATCCGGTAATATTTCTAGAAAACGAAATAGCTTATGGACATGAGCATGAAGTTTCTGACTCTGAGCTATCAAACAAAGATTATCTACTTGAGATAGGCAAAGCTGCTGTTATACGGGAAGGAAAGGATGTAACTATCACTGCTTTTTCATTAAAATTAATGGATGCCTTAAATGCAGCAGATTTACTTTCGAGTGAAGGTATAGAAGCTGAAGTTATTGACCTCAGAACCTTAAGACCACTTGACACTCAAACTGTTATTAACTCTATTCAGAAGACTAATAGGTTAGTTAGTGTAGAAGAAGGATGGCCATTTGCAGGAATAGGAGCAGAGCTGTCAGCCGTTATTATGGAACAAGGATTTGACTACCTTGATGCTCCAGTTGTACGTGTAACTGGCAAGGACATCCCCTTACCTTACGCTGCAAATCTAGAAAAAAAAGCATTACCGCAAGTGGAAGATATAGTTGAAGCCGTGCATCAGGTCTGTTTTAGAAAAAAATAGTTCTTTTTTGTGTCTCCTGTTCCGCATTGGTCCATCAAAGAAGTATTTCCAGTGCCGCCTATACCACCCATTACTTTTATGACGATAGTTTTAGCACCGAAAAATACAGCACAAAATATACCGAGTGCAAAAAGAGCTGGCCATGGCATTCTACCAAATATCGCAAGCAAAGCTGCACCTATTATCACTACGGTCATAAGCGGTCCGCCTATTCCCCAAACGTAGCCAATAATGTTACATATTACTTGAGCAGTTGTATCAGTATTAGTGTCAGCGGCAGCACTCCCAACATGAGAAAAAGAAATAAATAATACTATAAGAAAAATATTGAAAATTCTCTTGATTGTAGGATTCATCTCTATACCTTAAACTTAGATATTGTAATTATATCTAAAATAGTATAATTTTTAGTAAAACTAGCATAAAGATTGAATAACAAACGGTGCCACAAAAGTAGTTGACACACAACTGCACGAACATTGTGCTACCAGGAGGGCAATGCTTCCTTCTCCTGTCATCCAAGTGCCCTCTTTTTGTCATGAAAGTAGCTGACACTGATTTCCATCCAAGAAGGTGTCATCCAACTCCCCTGTCATCCCAGTGCTTGACACTGGGATGGCTTTGTTGCATCGCTAGCTATGATGGATTAAAGATAAAAAAGGTGGAGAATATCAGTAGCTTATTATTCTGGTATTTATAACAAGAACGGTCAGTGAATACCTAAATTTGAGTAAAAGAAATTTCACTACCACTCACTAATCCGGCTAAAATTCAAGAATTTCAATGCTTTAGCTATTTTCAATAGAATTAAATTTATTAATATAAATAACAAATTACTATTCTTAAATTTGATCAGATTGATTGCAAAAAAACAAGATTTTCAATAAGTTGCTTATAATCCTAATTATAGTTAGCCTTTCATAAGTAGCGATGCAACAAAGCCCACTGGGATCCAGCCTTTCTGCAATCTCATCGAAAACGTTGTAACCACTTTCTATGCTAGTTTGCTTGTGAGCAACCTGGATCCCAGTGTCAGCTACTTGGATGACAAAAAAAGGAGCACTGGGATGACATCTTTATATTTAGGGCAAAAGAGGTACTTTCCGCTCATTTTTAACATTTCCTTCTTTTGCTTCATCCACTTTAGAGTCTGGTTCTTTATGTGTATCAGTCACAGATTCTTTTTCTGCTTGCATTATTTTACCTGATATGTACTCCTTAGCTTGCTTAGCGAGATCGATTACAATAACTACTCCAATTGCAGTTGCAATCGTAAGTGCTAGTGCATGTATTCCTACTGCAGGTAAGGACTCTAGTGCTGCTGATAAAGATGATAAGGAATCTACTTTACATATTGGAAAAACACCACTTACAGCGATAAAAGCTCCAGCTATGATGTTTCCAATAAACAGTAAAAGAGAAGTTAAGAACAAGTGCTGATAATTTTCAGGCTGTTGAGACAATCCTTTCGATGTTATTGAAAGCAAAATGTAAGCTACTATTAATGGTATTATGGAAATAGCACCAACGATACCACCTACTATACCTACTACCAGAGGTGACGGAGTAGTAAGGCTTAATATAATAAGTGGGAGAGATATAATTGATAGTATTATATAAATTACACCTACTGTTTTCAGAAGAGATAGAAATCCTTTTGAATCTAAGTGTTCTTTTTCCCTTAAATAATATAAAGAAAATGCTTATACACATTATAGCACAAAGTATTACTGCTGCTATTTTTATTATAGCTGCTGATATAAGTGCTGCTAAATAGGCTATATCCATTATCATTTTACCACTAAACTTAATAACACTGCAATTATCACATACCATAATAAAAAAGTCAACTCTATAGCTAACCCAAGAAAGGTTTCCCACGTCATACCGCGATTCATTCGCGGTATCTCTTAGCCGCTAACAAGCAGCGGGATGACGGTTGTCGTTTAGCCATAAACATTAAGAAATTTACCAAATAAAAAAAAAGGCAAAAGAAGCCCCGTGGTTGGCTAATTACTTACATTATACTTTCAAGTATGGCGTTTTTTTATTCTAAATGCTTAATAACCGCGATTTAGTTGCTTTTAAACCGCAACTAATCTAAATTAGAAACATTAAGAAATTTACTAAACAGAAAAAAAGGCAAAAGAAACCCTAGGGTAGCTAGTTATTCACTATCCATTTTTTAAGTTGGCGTTTTTTTATGTTTTAAACGCTTTATAAGCGCGTTTCAGCTTATGTAGGTAGAAGTTTGATAAAGACATAAGGTGCACATAGTGCAAAAAATTAAACATGAGACGCCAGATACGTGAGTTTTTTTGTCATTTAATCTGTACAGAGAAGATAAATAAATAGCTTCAGTTTCATGATAAGGGGGCTGGCGGAGTTTGTCAAGTAAGTTTTTTCGTTTCTAACGGTTGTTGCCAAAAACTATACAAGAAGTCTTTTAAGATCAATCACTTATCTTCAAGGCTTGAATAAAAGCATTCTGTGGAATATTTACGTTCCCTATAGAATGTAACCTTTTTTTACCCTTCTTTTGCTTTTCAAGTAGTTTCATTCTTCGCGTTACATCTCCACCATAGAGTTTAGCTGTTACATCTTTTCTGTATGGGTTAATCGTTTCTCTGGCAATAATTTTTCCGCCCACTGCCGCTTGAATCGCGATTTTATATTGCTGACGTGGTATTAGATCCTTCAAGCGTGCACATATTTCACGCCCCCTTTTTTCTGCCCTACTTTTGTGAACGATACAAGCCAGTGCATCTACGGGCTCTCCATTAATTAAAAAGCTTAATTTATCTATTTGGCTTACCAGATAGCTGGAAATTTCCCAATCCAAACTTGCATATCCTTTGGAAATTGATTTTAATCGATCATAAAAGTCAAAAACAACTTCAGATAGTGGTAATTTATATCTTAACAATGCTGTTGTTGTGTTACCAATGTAAGATAAATCCTCCTGTTCTCCCCTCCTTTCTTCACATAGAGATAGAATCTCTCCCAAGTATTGGTCAGGGACCATTATTGTTGCAGTAATCCACGGCTCTTCCACAATTTCAATTTTCGTTGGATCTGGCATATCACTTGGGTTATGAATATTCAAAACTTCACCACTTCGTGTTGTAACCCTATATATAACACTCGGTGCAGTTGCTGTTAGGTCTAAATCAAATTCTCTCTCGAGCCTTTCTTGAATAACTTCAAGATGCAACATTCCCAAAAAACCACAACGAAATCCATAGCCTAGTGCATTTGAAGTTTCAGCTTCGAAGGTAAAACTTGCATCATTTAAATGTAACTTTTCTAGAGCTTCTCTTAGATATTTAAAATCATCCGTTTTATGAGGAAAAATGCTACAAAATACCACAGGATGCACTTCTTTAAATCCAGGAAGTGCTTTACTACAAGGTCTCTTTTCCTCAGTGATAGTGTCCCCTACCTTGCAGTCTGCTACTTCCTTCATTGAAGCAGTTATAAAACCAACTTCACCCGCTGAAAGTTCACCCGTCATCACTTTTTTAGGGGTGAAAATACCGATATTATCTATCTGATATGTAGCATTATTAGACATCATAACAATTTTCATGCCTTTTTTTAGCACTCCATTTTTAACTCGCACTAAAATTACTACTCCTAAGTAAGTGTCATACCAACTATCAACTAAAATTGCTTGCAATGGAGCATTGACATCACCTTGAGGAGCTGGAAGTTTTGCTACTATTGCTTCCAGTACATCTTTTATTCCAAGTCCAGTTTTTGCTGATATTAAAACTGACTCACTTGCGTCAATGCCAATTACTTCCTCAACCTGGAGTTTTACCTTTTCTGGATCTGCAGCAGGAAGATCAACTTTATTGAGCACAACTATTATTTCATGGTTGTTGTCAATAGCTTTATATACATTTGCAAGGGTTTGTGCTTCAACGCCCTGGCTACTATCTACCACTAAAAGTGAACCTTCACATGCGGCTAAGCTTCGACTTACCTCGTAAGAAAAGTCAACGTGACCTGGGGTGTCCATGAGATTTAGGCAATATTGATTACCGTCGTTTGCCGTATAATTGAGTTTTACCGTCTGTGCCTTAATTGTAATCCCACGTTCGCGTTCTATATCCATTGAATCGAGTATTTGATTGGTCATTTCTCTTGCTTCAAGGCCGTTACATTCCTCTATTAAACGGTCAGCAAGCGTTGACTTACCATGGTCTATATGCGCTATTATTGCGAAATTCCTTATGTTGTTCATTTATGGCCCACTATACTTAATTAGTGAAACTATTTTACATTTTAAGTGTTGTGAGGGCAATCCTTTATTAAGAGACTATTTACTCCTTCAACATAGACGACACTTTTTTCGAGCAGGAAATCACTTTATTAACCATATAGTTTTCATGATTATTATCTATTTTAGGCAACTCATATAGATAATTTACCATCATCCCGGCTGACTGACTAATACCCTTTTCAGAAGTATCCGCCATCCAGTTTAATTGTTTTATTGATGCGCCATTGCTTAAATGAAAATGCGCCACCGGGTCATAAGTATTTCCATTACTATTATTCACTTTTAGTAAATAATATGCACATAGTTTAAGCATGTATTGTTTAGTTTCATTTGTACATTCAACATTAGTTTTTAATTGCTCTGCACTTTCTAAAATTTCTGCACTAGATTGTTTTATATTTAGTTTGCCCAATAAAGTGACATCTTGGTTTAGATTGTTTTTTAGCCATTTCGTAAAGCCAGGTATTGGAGAAAGAGTTGCATATGTTTTTATACTTTTAAACTCCTGTGATAGCTTTTCTACAACCCTTTTGATCAAAAAATTACCAAGGCTGATTCCAGATAACCCTGCTTGAGTATTTGATATTGAATAGAATATAGCAGTGCTCGCATTACTCGGATCATTTGAAGGTACTGACTCATCTAAAAGGTGTTGAATGCTATCTGCAATCTTATCCACCAATGCAACCTCTACAAAAATTAGAGGTTCGTTTGGTATCTTGTAATGAAAAAAAGCAAAACAGAGACGATCAGAGTCTAGTCTGTTTTTTAGGTCGCCCCAAGAGGAAATTTTATGCACAGCTTCATATTTTATAAGTTTTTCTAGCAATGATGCAGGTGAATCCCAGGTGATTTGACGAAGATCGAGTAGATCAACATCAACCCAAGTATAGAGTATATTTTTTAATTCGCTCTCTAGTGGATTCAAGCTTCTATATTGGTTCTTTAGCTTAAGCACATCAGAACGCATATCAACAATAAACTTAAGGCCTTCTGGTAAAGAAATAAATTGCTTTAATATTTTAGAACGCGGTGATTCAAGAATTTTTATTAAATCCTGTTCAAATTTATAGTTTAACTCGGGATCTTGGTTTTTCTTATACTCTCTAATTTTCTCATCTATTTCCGCTTTATTCGGATTAAATTTTTCTGCCAGGGTTTGTAGAAATTTTATTTTACCTTTCTCTGATAAGCTTAAGTACAAGTTACCAAGAGATACAGCGTTTTTACGTGCTGAAACCTCCCCTCCCTTTGGATTTAAGCACTCGTTCATCTTCAAGACTAAACTATCGATATCGCGACTGTTGCTTAAATCAGGACTGATGTTACCAATCCACGATCTTACAGCATCTGCCACTCCACCTAGTATTTTAAAAAAGCTTCTTACCGCCTTTTTGTCTTCAACTTTCACTATATCAGTTTTTACCAATGATTCTTTTGTCATAGATTCCCTTTATTATACATAGCTAATGCAAGTCAGGGTCATACCGCCGCGGCATCTCTAGAACCCGCTAACAAGTAGCGGGATGACGAATTTGTCGTTTGTCAAATCGTCGGTAAACCCAAGTTATTTTAGCTACATATAGCTTAAGTTAAAGGAAAATTTTAGCTACATAGCAGGCACTATTACTGAATTATTAATAATTCAGTAATACAATAGACTTCTTGCACTACCTCCCAAGCCACAACTGTCATTCAGTAGAAACAAAAACTTCCTTGACAAACTCCGCCAGCCCCCCTATCATGAAACTGAAGCTATTGTATTTGCTTTCGCCAATCTGCAGATTAAAAGGTAAGGATTACTTAATGTATCGGCGTCTTATGTTCAATTTTTTGCAGTATATAGATACTGTATGTCTTTACAAAACTTCATCTACATCTAGATTTTTATCTAAATAAGCTGAACGCGCTTATAAAGCGTTACAAGACATCAAAAAATGCCAATACTCGACAGAGATAGTAAAAGACTAGCTAACTCGGGGATTCTTTGTCTTTTTTTCTGCTTAGTAAATTTCTTAAACATTTGCAGCGTAGGTTAGTTGCAATTAAAAGCGGCTGAATCTCGCTTGTCAAGCGTTTAAAACATAAAAAACGCCAATATTTTAAAGCGGATAATAACCTCAGGGCTTCTTTTGCCTTTTTTTTCGTTTGGTAAATTTCTTAATGTTTATAGCTAAACGACAATCGTCATCCCGCTACGTGTTAGCGGGATCTATGCTTTGAGATACCGCGAATAAATCGCGGTATGACGGTTAAGTAGGGTGTCATCCCAGTGCTCCTATGATGTCATTCCAGTGCTTGACACTGGGATCCAGCCTTTCACGCAATCCCATCAAGAACGTTGTATTTTACATAACACTTTTATGCTTACCAACTTAATAAAATTCCTGGATCCAAGTGGGCTTTGTTGCATCACACTTTATGAGATGGTGATTTATGGTAAATTCATGTAACTATCTCAAATTTAGCCATACCAATATCAGTGAATTTATTAAGCAAATAGCATTTGATTAGCAGTTCTTTTTCTCGATTTATCTCAGATTTATTCCTAAAACTAAATCCGAATATTTGCTTTAATCTTGAGAAAAACCCTTCAATATAAGATCTTTTCCCATAATTTACTTCTTTTTTCCATTCTTTCATGCCATCTTCACCGTATAATTTTATTAACCTAATAGCAGCATTCCTGTCAGACATATAATCTATTTCTGGATGTTCTGCCGCATTGTTTATTGGTGGAATTTTTGTCTTTATATCATATTCGTTACACAACTTATAAAACTTGTGCCTATCACATGCTCTATCTGCATATAGTGCTTTTATGGCATGCTGAAAATCAACTTCTTTTAGCAAATCACAAGCTCCATAGTGATCAGAGTAGACACCGTTACTGTATTTTACAGCTATGGCTTTTTTGTTGTTTATATTCAACATTACGTGCAATTTTCTCGTTTGCTCATAGCCACGATATTTTCTGTCAGTGCTATTTTCCTTGCTGTGACCAGGAGTGTTGTTGTATATACTAATTCCTGTACTGTCTATAGCAATTTCGATATCTTCCATATTATTTTCTGCAATCATTTATCTTAATATTAAGTTTCTTAAACCTTCTTGATGCTTGTGAATAGCTGATAACTGCCAAATCTCTTCCTATTTGTTGCAAATACCCTTTTATAAACCCGACTGTTTGTCTTAAACCAATTCTAAAGAAACTGACGATTATATGCACCAAAATCACAACTTTATCACTATAAATATAGTTGCCGCCCTGCATTTTTGGACAATTCTCGTACCAATTTTCTATGGCGTCATTGATATAACAAAAAATGCTTCCTCTTTCTTGGAGAAATTTGTTATATTCATGGCAGTTACTGACTCTCATTTTTTGTGGCATATTTTTTCTTCAACAGTTAAATGGCTATTTATAATGAATTTTGTCAGTAACTGCCAGTTCTTTTCACTTGAGCGATGCAACAAAGCCATCCAAGTGTCTGGGCACTGGGATGACAGGCTAGCCTGACAACCGTCATCCCTGTAAAGATCAAGTATCCCACTACGTGTTAGCGGATGAGATACCGCGGCGGTATGACGGTTAAGCAATTCGTCATCCCGCTGCTTGTTAGCGGCTAAGAGATACCGCGGCGGTATGACGTAGGACTGCTGTCATTCAAGTAGCTGAAACTGGAATGACACGTCATAAAGGAACCAGTGTCAGCTACTTGGATGATACCTTTTTTCTACTTAGTTTGGGTTATGCAAGAAGTCTATTTACTTCTTAACTTGACGCACATGATGTCTTGCAGCATCATCTACTGTCTCTAAATAAATCATTGCTAGACATATACCACTGTGTACTTCTACGGATACCTTATTGCCTAAACTTCGATTAAAGCAAGAATTTTTTCCCGGAAAAGCAAGATTACTAAGGTGCAGTTCCCATTTTAATCCTTTAGTTGATATTTGAGCTCTCGGTATACCAAGTAAAGATATTTTAGTATTTTTTGGCAAAGAAAAAAAATGGGTAATACCTTTTTGTAAAGTGTAACCTACCATGGGAGGTGAAGGTGTGTAAAAGATACTGCCCGTACTTAGAAAAATGTTAATATTCTGTAGTATGTGATCAATTGCTCCTCCAGTAATACCCGTTACTATTGATGGCAATAACTTTACTGTTTTTAAGTGAGCCATTGCTTTAGAAAAGTCGCAATAATCTTGATCAGGTAGATATATCGTATTCAAATTAGCACGTAAATCCAGATTTACGCTATCCAAATCTCCTACTACAAGATCAGGTTTTACGCCAATTGATAGAAGCTTGTTTGCTCCTCCATCTACAGCAATAATAGGTATATCTCGTTTAAAAAACGATGAGCTCGGTATTTTTCCATTTAGCACTACAATAGAACGATATTGTTGTTGTGTACTGCAGTGCAGCACATGATCATGGTGCAGGTTTTGCATCGTAGTAACATTTTTGAATAATTGATATTATGCTAATCACTAATCCAGCAATATTGCTAAGCACCACAAAAATTGAGCTCTGGTAAAGACCATAGCCAATCCAAGACAATGAACAAATAAGATAGTTTACTAACATTAACATCGATACATCACGAGTAACTTTAGTGATATATGCTTTATATACTTGAGGTGATAATCCAATTAGAGATGCAATTAACGCAATGAAGCCGAAGCATTCTTCAATATTTATATACATACATTTTCCTACGCTTGCTTTAACAATATCAGGTTCAAAGGGTTGTACTTTATGTACTCTCAGCTTTTCTAGAGCACCCCTAATGCGTGTAATTTATAACATCATTTAGTCTATTAATCAAGAAATTAATAGTGACTTGCATTTATGAAACCCAATCGGCTCCGATGCTAATTATTATCTAAACTAATCTTCGGTTGTGCATCTTGCTCAGAGATTAGGGCAACCAACAAATTATTTATCAATTGAACCTTTTGCTTGCCATCTAATTGTAAGCTTTTGTTTTTTTCAAAATGAGCTATTACTTCCTCGACAATTCCTATTGCATTTTGCACTATATGCCTTCTTGCCGAAGTGATAGCATGTGCTTGTTGACGCCTTAACATTGCTTGTGCAATCTCGGACGAATACGCCAAATGCGATATTCTTGCTTCTGTAATCTCAATTCCTGCAATATCTAATCTTTGTTGTAACATTGACCGCAATTCATCTGAAATTTTATCAGAATTTTTACGTAAAGACTCCTCATCGCTTTCGCTATCATACGGATAATTGCTTGCTAATTCTCTTATTACTGAGTCACTTTGTACAAAAACAAATTCGTGATAGTTGTTAACATTATAATACGCCTTCGCCGGGCTGTTCACTCTCCAAACAATCACTGCTGAAATCTCTATTGGACTTCCATTGGCATCATTCACTTTTATTTTTTCTGTGTTGATATTTTGAAATTTTAGGGAAACTATATATTTGCTTGAAAAGGGAAGCGTTACACATATTCCAGACTTAAAATAAGTTCCAATATAATGACCAAAAAACTCTATCACTCTTGCTTCATTAGGGTCATTAATAAAAAATCCTTGAAGAAAAGTCAAAATTGAAACGGCAGCAACTCCAAGTGCAATTGTGCTGTCATATGCCAAAAAAAGCAGCGATAAAATTAATCCTAGCGCTATTAGTACAGGAAAAAACCGGAGTTGACTTAAATTTCTATCGTTTATCGTATTCTTATCCATATTGTCTTTAAACTTCTTTTTCACTTGAACCCTCTCTGTTGATCGTTTTATTTATCTTATTTACAAATAGTTTAAACTCTCTTAATTCATGATCAGGCAATTTTACTTCAGTTTTATGCGCTATCGTAAGCGGATCGATGTGTTTGCCGTTATATATAACTTCGTAATGTAAATGAGGTCCTGTTGCAACACCAGTGCTACCAACATAGGCGATGACCTGCCCCTGCTTTACTTTAGAGCCTAACTTTATATCGCCACTAAATCTACTTATATGCGCGTAACAGGTTGAATACTCATTTTTGTGTTTTATTTTGATGTAATTTCCATAGCCACCATTCTTTCCTATATATTCTATCACACCCTCTGCAGCAGCGTATATGGGAGTGCCAAGTTTAGCTGCATAATCCACTCCTTTGTGAAAAGCAATTTTACCGCGAACAGGATGCTTTCTATTGCCAAATTTTGAGGATATGCGATAATCTCCATTTAAAGGATTTGCAAAAATTTCGCCATTTTTTAAGCTTATTCCTTCTTTATTAAAATACCTTTCTTTGCCGTCTTGTGATTTATAATGATATAAACTAATAGCTTTTTTGTTTATTGTCAGTGAAGCATATAAAATTTTTTCTTCAGTCTTCTGATTATTAGGCAATCTCTCAAAAAGAACCTCCAATTTACTCTCTGGCACAATGTCTTTTTTAAAATCAACACCAAAATCTTTATATATGTTGATCAATTTCACCACTGTATTTGGCGCCAACCCTTCCGTGGCAAAAAAGGAAGATTTTATGGTACTGGATATGAATAACAACTTTCTATCACTTTCTGTCGTCAAAGTAGCTTTTTTTTTTTTCTGATTCCATGCTGGAATGGCTGTGCAAGATCTGTTGATGTTTCAGTAGCATATGCTGGTAAAATACAAAGCAATACAAATATTACCAGCCTCATAGCTTATCAACAAAAGTAAAATTACCTTCCACATACTGTACATCATCATTATCTTCCAGCTCTTCAACCAATGCAGATAATTTATCAATCAACTCTTTATCGCTAATTTCAATCAGATCTTTTGGCTGCCATGAAAGACGAGCAAGTTCTGGTTCTCCGAATTTTGCATAAAAGGCATCGCGTACTTTACCAAAATCTTTTATTTCACAAGTTATAACGTGTAATCCTTCTTTGTCATTTTCCTCAATATTCAATACTTCTAATTCGATTCCATGACTGAATAAATCGTCAAAATTCACACCCTCTGCTTTATAGACGATTAAGCCTACATGATCGAAAAGGTAACTAACACTTCCTGTTTCTCCTAAATTTCCACCTTTACGAGAAAAGATATAACGTACCTCAGAAGCAGTACGGTTGCGGTTATTAGTCAAGGCATGGACAATGAGTGCAGTGCCAGAAGGCCCATGACCTTCATATTGGATTTCCTCATAATTTTCTCCAGCAACGTTACCAGTTGCATTTTTTATTGCTGTTTCTATTTTATCTTTTGGCAAATTTTCCTTGCGCGCAGCAAATATAGCAGAACGAAGGCGTGGGTTGAGTTCGTGATCGGGTAGCCCTTGCTTTGCAGCAACTGTTATTTCTCTAATCAGCTTCGTAAATTTTTGAGAGCGCTTTGCATCCTGAGCGCCTTTCCGATGTTTTATATTTGAAAATTGTGAATGACCAGCCATATTCAAATAGTTAAAAATCTAAATTATATATCAAAGCATAGAAAAAGCTAAAGCAAATTTTCAAGCCTCCGGCTTGGCATCTTGTAGGTTTTCTGCTAATAACATACTTTCATACTGCTCAGCTTCTAAGTCAAGGCCAATAGCTGAATGGACTGCTATTAAATAGTTAATAGATTTAGAAAAATATTTAGAATCCTTATAGCTTGCCATATTCTGGAAACGCTTAATTGCTGCTAAATATTCACCACGCCTCAGGTAAAATTTACCGATAGAATACTCTTTTGTTGATATATGCTCTGTGATTAGCTTTGTTTTTTCCTTTATCTCGTCTACATATTCGCTGCCTGGAAAGAGATTAATGTATTCTGTAGCCAGCTCTAAAGTTTTATATGCAGTTTGCTGTCCAAGTTGCACTTTATTAATTTGCATGTAATAAGATAATACTCTTAAGTAGTATACATATGGTAAATCTTCACCATTTGAATAAACATATATATAATCAGCCATATCACTTGCAGCACTGCTATAGTTACCCATATTATAGTGAGAAACTCCAGATAATAATTTCGCTTTCATTGCCCAATAAGACAAAGGATACAAATCCTCTATCTTGTGAAATGCCCTAATAGCTTGTTTATATTTTTTCTGGTCAAAAAGTTCAACTGCTTCTTCATATAGTTCAGTTTCAGTTTTTTCAAGATCATCCGCATACGATTGTGTAAAGGAGCAAATTAGGAAAATAAAGCACGTGATTAAAGTCTTATACATAAGATTTTTTTCGATCAAAATAAAGTATAGACCTAAATATTACTTAAATAAATAAATTTCTTAGGCAATAGCCGGCCCTTCTTCTTTATAACTACGGTCAGAACTACCTGCATTTCTTGATTCACCTCGTCCTTCCACTTTTGGATCTTTCAGCGTCTTGCTGTAGGAATGTATAGTTAAGATCTGTACAGCCATAAAAATTGCAATACCTATCAAGCCTAAAGTAGGTCCAACAGCAGGATTTAAGGACGATGCTAATGCCATTAACATTATCCTTCTTATTAAAAATATAGAAGAACCAGCAAGCGCCAATCCGGCTACAGATATATTGCTAGTTTTCTTGCTAGATTTCTCATCAAGATCAGACTTTTCTGTTTCCTTTTTCTTATTTTTTTCATGCTTATCAATATAAGAAACAAGAGTTGCAAGAAAAGCAATTGCATTGGCAAGAAATAAAATTGCATCCTCTGCTGCTTCAAGTGAAGATGTTTCACCCATTATCATACCTACAATAACCAGTGCAGTTGTTATAGCCTCAATATAGATCAAACACTGACCTATATCAGAAATATTGTGCTCTTTTTCCTTTACTTCCTCTCCATTTTCAATAATCTCCAACTCTCGTTCTTTTTGTGCTATCTTCCTATTATTGTAAATTAAATATAGCGTACAAATAAGAGATAAGACTGTAAACTGTAAAAGGTAATATAGTGTGGCTTAGCGCGCCACTTATCACGCCAAGTAATACCTGATCGCTACATATTTTTTCCAGTTCAATAGCCATAAATAATGCAAATGGAACCATTGTTACCAATGATACACATTGTCTATATAGCTCTCTTTTTTTTAGTGCTAATAGTTCTTGTTCTAGCCTTTCTCTTTTGACTTCTTTATCAACTGTTGGCCAAAAATCCCAAAAAAACTCTTCTAATGGTTCAAAATCTCTTTTTTTCTTATTCTTTCCTGGAACCTTTTTGGTAGAAGAAAATTTGCCACTAGGTATTTTCATAATATTAACCTAATTAGTTGTAAGTTAATACAATTATACACCTTTTTGCTTTCTGAGTCAATATCACTAAGATATTAACTACTCTTGTCTATTAACTATTTCCTAGGAGATTTAACCAATCTGTTTGATGCCGGCTAGGATATAATTATAGCCTGACCACATAGTTATAATAGCTGCAACCCATAAACAAATCGCACCTGTATATTGAATCATATAATAATCGTTCATTATTAGCGCTACTACAGCAACCATCTGCAAAAATGTTTTAATTTTGCCAGCTTTGCTTACAGGTAGACTAACATTTGTAGCTATCAAAAACTCCCGCAAACCCGAGACTAATATCTCCCTACAGATGATGATAATCGATGGTACTATTGTAAAATCATTTATCTTCTGCTTATAAACTAGCATAATTATCGTTGAAACCACTATTAATTTATCAGCAATTGGATCAAATAGCTTGCCAAATTTTGATTGGACTTTCCACGCACGCGCCAAGTAACCATCAAAAAAATCCGTAATGCACGCAAACACAAAGATTGATATTGTTATCAGGCCTGCATATTTATTTTCTATATAAAAACTTAATATTATTGCTGGTACTGCAAGCGCACGAGAAATTGTAAGCAAATTAGGCACGTTTTTCTTAAGCATGTAATACCATTCTACGTAGTAGGTAAACTTATACAGAAGTACACCAGAGTTCACAAGCTAATAGTTTACAATTGAACATTTATAAAAACTCCATATACTTAAAAAATATAAGCTTAAAATATAAGGATGTAATGATGAACGATGATTTAGATAGTACCACAAAACAAGAGGCACTTAATTATCACAGTAGAGGTGGTAAGCCTGGTAAAATTTCAATCATGCCAACAAAACCTTTATCTACCCAGTATGATTTGTCACTTGCTTATTCCCCTGGCGTTGCAGCTCCGTGCCTTGAAATAGCTAAAAATCCTGAGGTTATTTATGATTATACGGCAAAAAGCAACTGTGTTGCTGTCATTTCAAATGGCACTGCAGTGCTTGGACTTGGTAATATCGGTCCTCTTGCTGCAAAACCTGTCATGGAAGGCAAAGCTGTTTTATTTAAGCGTTTTGCTGATATTGATGCAGTTGATATAGAAGTTGGTACAGAAAATATAGAAGATTTTATCAATGCAGTAAGGTACCTTGGGCCAAGTTGGGGGGGGATAAATTTAGAGGATATAAGATCTCCCGATTGTTTTATAATAGAGAAACGTCTGAATGAACTGATGGATATTCCAGTGTTCCATGATGACCAGCATGGAACTGCAGTGGTTGTTGCAGCTGGTATAGAAAATGCTCTTGATATTGTCGAAAAGAAATTAGAGGACGTTAAGATCATTATGAATGGTGCTGGAGCAGCCGGTATTGCATGTTTAGAAATACTAAAGTCCATGGGCGCTAAAAATATAGTGCTGTGTGATAAGCAAGGAGTAATATACAAAGGTAGAAACGAGGACATGAATGAGTGGAAGGAAAAATATGCAATTGATACTTCCGAACGTTCTCTACTTGATACAATAAAAGGCGCTGATGTATTCATCGGACTATCTGCAAAAGATGTGTTAAATGAAGAGATGTTAAAGAGTATGGGCAAAGACCCGATTATTTTTGCTCTTGCCAATCCCGATCCAGAAGTAAGGCCTGAGTTTGCAAAATCTGTGAGGCCAGATGCAATAATTGCAACTGGTAGGTCAGATTACAACAACCAAGTCAACAACGTAATGGGTTTTCCTTATATATTTAGAGGGGCACTTGATGTACATGCAACAACAATAAATGATGAAATGAAAATTGCAGCTGCAGATGCAATAGCAAAGCTTGCCCGTGAGCCAGTACCAGGTGAGATATCTGCAGTCTATGGCGGTCGTAAAATGGGCTATGGACGTGAATATATAATACCTACTCCATTTGACCCAAGATTAATTTCTATAGTAGCTCCTGCTGTTGCAAAAGCCGCAGTTGATTCAGGTGTTGCAAGAAAGGCAATACAAGATTGGAGTAAATATGAAAATCAATTAAAATCTCGTCTTTCTAATGTTCTCAGCACGCTGAATTTACTATCTTCACATATGTAATTTATTGGATAAAGTTAAAAGTGATAAACCAACCCAAACTCTAAGCCATATATGCCAAACCTATTGGTAATGGTTGCAGTTGTTGATTCAACACGTGCAGTTTCATCAACTTTACTTCCTCCACCGGCAGGAATATATCCTTCACCAGCTAGTATCTTTATTCCTGGTACAATATCTTTAAATTGGTTATCAAGGATACCAAAATAGCGTAAACCAGCAAATGCTTGAGTTTGTGCTGTAAGTTGGTGATTGATACCAAGTTTTGCTTGGTAAGCCAAGGCATATCTGGTTTTTCCTAGAAATTTAACCCTAGTTACACCTGCACCAATACCAACATATGGGGTGAATGGCATTTTTGCTATATTAAAATCACGATATACATTGACCATTCCAGCTAAGTTATTAAAACCTTCATTTTTCATCTTAAATGCAGCTCTGAACTCTGCTTCAACACTACAATTTTCTTGAATGTGAATATCAACCTTTCCACTTCTCCAAGGTGAATTGCATTCCGCTCCAGTAGACGCATCATTGTGACGACGAAGTTCAATATATCTTGCTTTTTTCTTATCTGAATAATCTTCATCATATAAGTTAGTCTGAGAATATAAGCCTTCAAACTCAACTCTCATATTTTTGAATAAATACCCTATTGCAGCACTACCGGCAAACCCTGGAACATATTTAGGACTGTATCCAGCTTCAATTCGCTCCTTCTTATTAAAACTAAAAACCCCCTCTGTTATATTGTCACCTGCATCTTCTTTTCCTTCTAGAGAACCTATTGCATTGAAGAATGCTCCAAAATAGTTAGCTTTGATGTAAACATTCTCTAAGTTATTTATTTTATCATCGTAAGATAAGCACCTAAATGAAAAAGTTAGCAAAACCAAAGATATGTGAATTTAAATCTTTCGCCCACCACAAAGCCTCCCTGCATAACTTGTCATTCCATTATTATAGTATGCTTCTATTTTTTATGATAGCAACTTTTTATTGCGCTCAATCGTTTTAGATTTATAATGAAAGTATTGTAATTTAAAGCAAATCAATGACTATTGCAATTCACGAATTAGAGAGGATCATCAAACAATCGTTCCCCGACGCTGATATAAAAATTCATGATCTTGCTGGAGATGATGACCATTATCATTTAAAAATAAACTCCAAGTGTTTTCTTGGAAAGACAAAAATAGAACAGCATAAAATGGTATATAAAGCTCTGGAAGGTCAGTCTATACACGCCTTGCAACTGGAAACTAATACTTTAAAATAAGGTGAATTTATGAGCAATTTTGAACAAATAAAAAAAGATATAACAGAAAATGATGTGGTATTGTATATGAAAGGCACTTCTGATTTTCCTCAATGCGGATTCTCTGGACTCGTCGTGTCAATCCTAAAAAAATTGAACGTGAAGTTTAAGTATATTAACGTGTTGGAGAATGATGAAATACGTGAATCTATAAAAAAGTTTTCTGATTGGCCAACAATTCCACAATTATATATAAAGGAAGAGTTTATTGGTGGTTGCGACATCACTCGCGAGATGTACGAAAAAGGCGAACTGCAAAGTTTATTGAAGGAAAAAAAAATTATTGCGGAATAAGTACCAAGAAACCAGTGCCCAGACGCTGGATAACGTAGTATAGCTATGAAAAAGGATCTTATGTCTTAAACCGTATCCGTTCAGGGGAGCGGCAAAATAAGGTAGACAAAGCAAGATAATAATGTTGATGTTAACACTATTGTCAAGTTTACTGGCCTTTCTATTAGTGAGATTGAAGAATTAAGTGTGAGCGGTTACAAATAATTTACCATTTCTTCTGGTTTCACTATCCTTTCAAACTCTTCCTCAGTGAGCAGTTGAAGTTTTGCTGCTGCTTCTTTTAGAGTGATATTTTCTTTATAAGCAAGCTTCGCTATTTTTGCTGCATTGTCGTACCCTATATGCGTATTTAATATAGTGACCAACATCAACGACTGATTCAGTAAATCTTTTATCCTCTCTTCATTTGCTTTAATACCAACTACACATTTTTCTGTAAAATTTAAACTTGCGTCAGCTAAAAGTCTTATAGACTGCAAAACATTGTAAATTATCACTGGCTTAAACACATTCAATTCAAAATGACCGTTTGAACCACTAATGGTTACAGCAACATGATTTCCCATAACTTGAGTGCATACCATAGTCACCGCTTCACACTGAGTTGGATTCACTTTACCTGGCATAATTGAAGAACCAGGCTCATTTTCCGGTAACATTATTTCCCCAATTCCGCATCTTGGACCAGAACCAAGCAGCCTTATATCATTTGCAATTTTCATTAAACTGACTGCTACTGTATTGAGTGTTCCACTGAGCTCAACTAAAGCATCATTTGCTGCTAGCGCTTCAAATTTATTGCCTGCTGAAGTAAATGGAAGGTTAGTAATTCCTGCAACTTGCTTTGCAAAATCTTCAGCAAAACCCTTTTTAGTATTGAGTCCCGTGCCAACCGCAGTGCCACCTTGTGCAAGCTCATATATATCACTTAAAGTTGATTTTACTCTCTCTATCCCCTTTTTAATCTGGGCTGCATAGCCAGAAAACTCCTGTCCTAGTGTTAGGGGCGTTGCATCTTGCAGATGAGTACGTCCTACTTTTATTATATCTTTAAATTCCTGAACCTTATTATCCAGCACCTTATGCAATTTTTCAAGATTTGGAATAAGCAAGCGGTTTATCTGGTCTGCTGCTGCTATATGCATTGCTGTTGGAAAGGTGTCATTTGACGACTGACCATAATTCACATGATCATTTGGATGTATCGGAGATTTACTACCCAAATTACCACCTAAAATCTCTATTGCGCGATTGCTGATCACTTCATTCATATTCATATTAGTCTGCGTTCCGGATCCGGTTTGCCAAACAACAAGCGGAAATTCATTATTAAATTTGCCATCTATTACTTCCTTTGCGGCTGCGCAGATTGCGTCCCCTACCTTATTATCTATGCTACCCTGCTTCATGTTAACATGTGCTGCTGCAAGTTTTACTATTGCTAATGCTTTAATCAGAGGCTCTGGCATTTTTTCTGTGCCAATCTTAAAATTTTCTAAAGAACGCTGAGTCTGCGCTCCCCAGTAATGTTCACTTGGTACTTTTACTTCCCCTAAGCTGTCTGATTCTATTCTCGTCTTTCTATCCATATTTTCCTCCTGGTGTTATGCAAACTGGTTCACTACATAATTTTTTCATGCCTACTTCTTGGTTAATTAAATCATACTAGATCCAAGTAGTCAAGTGTACGAACATTGCAATTTTCAGGTAACTTGCATGGTAGATGTACAACTGTACGAACATTGTCTAGCAGGAGGGTGTCATCCCAGCGCCCCTATGATGTCATCACAGTGCTTGACACTTGGATCCAGAAATTTTATTAAGTTGGTAAGCATAAAAGTAGCCGTTTTATGTTAAAATACAACGTTTTGATGATTATGAAAAGGCTGGATCCCAGTGTCTGGGCACTGTGATGACACCATCTGCCACGCAAATTGCCTGCAAATTGCAATGTTCGTACAGTTGTGTGGTAGATGCAAGTAGCTGACACTGGGATTTGTTGTGTTTAACAAAAACAAATGTTCGTACAAATATATTCTAGTTATATGATAAAATAAATGAAATTCACATCTTAAAAGGATCATATACATCGATTTCCTTAGAATTACTCTTTTTCAATTTTTCACTTAATAATCTTAAAATAGGCTGTAAATCACCATTAATTGATAAGCACAGCACTTCTTTATTGAGATAATTAGCTAGGTGATTCTTCTTTTCCAGAATTTCTGCTTCCCTCAATAAGTCGCATTTGTTTAATACTACAATCTCTTCTTTTTCAACAAGATCACTATTGTAAAGTTCCAATTCATTATGGATACAACTATAAGCCGAAACAACGTCATCGTGAGTTACATCGATTAAATGAAGTAAAATTTGACACCTTTCTATGTGCTTTAAAAATTTATGCCCGAGCCCAACTCCAAGGTGAGCATCAGTAATTATTCCAGGAATATCTGCTATTACAACTTCGCTATCATCCACTTTTACCATGCCTAAATGAGGTCTTACGGTGGTAAATGGATAATCGCCTACTTTTGTATCGGAATTTGAGCAGCGAGTCAAAAATTTTGATTTACCTGCGTTTGGCATGCCAATAATTCCAACATCTGATAAAACTTTTAGTTTTAATAATACATGTTTTTCTTCGCCAGGCTGACCGTAAGTAAAATGTCTTGGTGCCTTATTAGTAGAAGATTTAAAATTAGTATTTCCAAGTCCACCTTTTCCACCCTGTGCTACTTGAAATTCCATACCAGGCTTGTCAAGGTCTACTATTATCTCTTCACTTTCTTCATCAATTATTTGTGCACCGACTGGAACTTTAAGTATAACGTCTTTCCCTGCTGTGCCAGATCTATCCCTGCCTGCACCATTTTTTCCACTATCTGCTTTAATGTGTCTTCTATAACGAAAATGAAGCAAAGTGTTGAGATTAGCGTCGCTGATGAAAACTATGTTTCCACCCTTTCCTCCATTACCACCATTTGGACCACCAAATTCAACGAACTTTTCTCGACGAAAACTTGCACAGCCATCACCACCGTCACCGGCTTTTAAACACAATTTTACTTCGTCTATAAAACCCATGCTAACCCACGATAATATTTAGCATCCTTTCCTAACGTGCTTTCTATTCTCATTAGCTCATTATACTTCGCGAGTCTATCAGAACGCGATAGCGACCCGGTTTTTATTTGCCCGCAATTTGACGCAACTGCTATATGAGATATTGTTGTGTCTTCTGTTTCACCTGAGCGATGAGAAACAACAGCTTTATAGCCATTTGATTTTGCCATTTCAATTGCATTAAACGTTTCTGTTAACGTCCCTATTTGATTTGGCTTGATCAGTACAGCATTTGCCATTTTTTCCTCTATTCCTTTACGTATTAGTTCACAATTTGTAACAAATAAATCATCCCCGACCAATTGAATTTTATTCCCTAGTTTTGCAGTAAGCAATTTCCAGCCTTCATAGTCGTCTTCACTCATTGCATCTTCTATAGAAATTATTGGATATCTTTCCACAAGGTTACAATAATATTCGGTTAACTCTTCTGAAGTAAGCCCCTTACTTTCAAATTCGTAAATTCCATCTTCATAAAAAGTAGATGAAGCAACATCAAGGCCTAGTGCAAAATCACTTTGCGCTGAATAACCTGCTGATTCTATAGCGTATATGATCAAATCAAGTGCTTCTTCAGTACTTTCAATATTTGGTGCAAAACCACCTTCATCCCCTACATTTATGCTATAACCTTTTTTCTTAAGAATGCTACGTAAGTTGTGGAATACCTCCGCAGATATTCTAATCGCTTCGCTGAAAGTCTCAGCACCGACCGGAAGAATCATGAATTCTTGGAAATCGAGCTTATTGTCTGCATGTACTCCACCATTAATTATGTTAATGAGTGGAACCGGCATAACACTCGTCTGCTTTCCTCCCAAATATCTATATAGCGGCATTTTGAAACTGTTTGCTGCTGCTTTTGCAACTGCAAGAGACACACCCAAAGTTGCATTTGCTCCAAGTTTTGATTTGTTTTTTGTTCCATCCAGTTCAATTAATGCTTTATCAATTGCATTTTGGTCCGCTGCATTCATTCCAATGATTTCATCTGCTATTATCCCATTTACAGCTTGAACAGCTTTCAGCACTCCCTTACCACAATACCTTTTCTCATCTTGGTCCCTGAGTTCCAAGGCTTCTAATTTACCAGTTGAAGCTCCAGAAGGTACAGATGCCCTGCCTATTGCGCCATCACAGAGCTCAATTTCTACCTCAATAGTGGGGTAACCCCTGCTATCTAAAATTTCTCTTGCAAATACGTTATTGATTATCTTATTCATTACATTAAACCTTAACTTCCGCAATAAGTGCTGCAGTTTCTTTTGCTAGCTTAGCTATATTACTACCAGCACCAATAAATAATACTATATCACTTGGACTTGTCGAATCACTAATAAAATGTGAAATGAGCAAAGCATCATTCATAATTTTTGTGTTATTAAATCCATTACTGATTAAAGCTTTTTGTATATCATCAATCCCACAACCAGGAATAGGATTGTCTTCTGGGGGATGAACAGGAGTGAGGATGACATAATCAAACATCATGAAAATTCGTATGAATTCATCAAAAAAATTACGAATGCGGGCAAAACGAAGTGGTTCGATAATTCCTATTACTTTTCCTTTAGTAATCGAACGTGCAGCCGTTAAAGTTGCATATATTTCATTTGGATGATGGGCATAATCCTCAATTAACTTAACACCTTTAATATCGGCAATCAAAGAGAATCTTCTTGCTACTCCTTGAAATTCCAAAAGGCCTTTTTTAATCTCTGCATCGCTAATTCCGAGCTTTATCGCAACTGATATTGCAGCTAGGGCGTTGCTTACTTTGTGAATTCCAATTGCATTTGATAGTACTATGTTTTTTAAAGGGCTGGATCCCAGTGTCACGCACTGGGATGACATCTCTGTACACTTTCCTTTTGTCATTCCAGCACGTAATGCTGGAATCCAGTTGTTCAACACATCAAATTCTATGCTGTTAGCATGCTGTTTAATGTTGCTGGCTCTTATGCTACCATTCTCAAACCCAAACGTTATAGAATTACCCGCATCATAATCGATGTCTACAGAATCAGGTAAAACTGCAGAACCTGCATTATTCACGAATTGGGAAAATGCATTTTTGATATTATCAAATGTGCCGTAATAATCTATGTGGTCATTGTTGATACTTGTTATGACAGCAATCTTTGCAGGGATTTTTAGCATAGTTCCATCAGACTCATCAGCCTCGATCAGAAAAGTGTCACTCCCTCCAAGTTTGAAGTTGCTCTTATAGGAATTTAATATCCCTCCTACAGTTACAGTCGCATCAATGCTAGAATGATCAAAAATGGAAGCAATCATAGCGGTTGTTGTTGTCTTTCCGCTTGAACCTGAAACCGCTATCACATATTTATCTCTTAAAAGTTCAGCAAGCATGTCTGATCTATGCAAAACGATTTTATTGTTATTTTTTGCCGCAATTAACTCCACATTATCAGATTCTATCGCAGAAGAATATACAACTATTTGAGCTTGGCTTATATTATCAGCATTGTGACCAATGTAAACTTCTATACCCAGCTTTTGTAATCTATCTACATTGTTGTTTGACTGCGCATCACTGCCTTGAACTTTGTAATTGGAATTGTGAAGAATTTCAGCAATGGCACTCATTCCGATTCCACCTATACCAATAATATGTATTATTCCTTCTTGAGTTTTGTTAATATTTAGCAGTAGATGTTTACTCATTACTAAATTTATTATAGTATAATTTAAAATCCTCATAGTATCGAACCCTCTTACCGAATACAATGATAAAAAACCTAGCCTTCCTATGTCTAATATTCGTTTTGATGAGTAGTTGCAGTTTTAGCAACAGGTTTAATTGCACTGCAGGTCATTACAAAATTGGCAGCAGCTACACAATAAATGGTATAACTTATTATCCAAAAAACTGTAAACACTATGAAGAGATAGGGACAGCGTCGTGGTATGGAATAGAAGATCATGGCACGCTTACAGCAAATGGTGAAGTGTTTAACCGTCACTTGATCTCTGCAGCGCATAAGACTTTGCCCCTACCCTGCTTTGTTCTTGTCACTAATTTAGAAAATGGAAGAAAGCTTGTTACAAGGGTTAACGATAGAGGACCATTTATTGAAGGTAGAATAATAGACTTATCAGAAAAAGCAGCTCAAGTCTTAGGATTTCATAAATCTGGGCTTGCAAAAGTAAAAGTCCAATACCTAAGAAAGATGTCAGAACAATTGATACAAAATACTCCTCATTACAGAAAGCAGTATGAAAAAGAAATACAGAAACGTCACCCAAAACAAGACAGTGCAGAAAGTAAGGGATATGTTGCATTTTTTAAAAGTGCTCAGGCTGCTAAATCAGCTGCATCAAAGCTTCGCAATCAAGGAATAAAAAATGTTAGATTGCTTTTTAAGAACGATCAATATTGCGTGAAAGTGAGTTATAGGTAGTGGTGAGTGCAGAATTTGAAAAATTTGGTTAATGTCAGAAACGCTGGCTAACTATTGTAAGTTAAAAATGTGATATAAAAAAGATATCAACAATTTATAGCTATACCACCGCGATATCTCTTAGCCGCTAACACGTAGCGGAATGACGAGCTTATCGTCACGCCACCGCTAACCGTCATACCGCGATTTATTCGCGGTATCTCAGCCGCTAACAAGTAGCGAAATGACAGCAATCCTACGTCATGCCGCCGCTAACCGTCATACCGCGATTCATTCGCGGTATCTCAGCCGCTAACAAGTAGCGGGATGACGAGCTTATCGTCATGCCACCACGAACCGTCATACCGCGATTCATTCGCGGTATCTCAGCCGCTAACAAGTAGCGGGATGACGAGCTTATCGTCATGCCACCACGAACCGTCATGCCGCGATTCATTCGCGGTATCTCAGCCGCTAACAAGTAGCGGGATACTTGACCTTTACAGGAATGACAGTTGTCGTTTAGCTATAAATATTAAGAAATTTACCAAATAAAAAAAAAGGCAAAGAAACCCTAGGGTAGCTAGTATTCAAATTCTCCCTTGTCTATTTGACGTCTTTTACTGTCTTAAACACTTTATAAGCGCGTTTCGGCTTGTATAGGTAGAAACCTAAAAGTTTTATAAAGACATGAGATGCACATAGTGCAAAAAATTAAGCATGATTTACGCCAAATACATTAAGTTTTTTGTCATTAATCCACTGCAGAGATTGCGAAGATAAATAAATAGCTTCAGTTTCATGATAAGAAGGCTGGCGGAGTTTGTCAAGTAAGTTTTTCGTTTCATCCAATGCGCTGCCAAAAGTTTGTTATGCAAGAATGCACTAGCCATTTCTCACAGATTCATTTAAACTTAATCAAGTAGGAGTATTATTAACGCGAAAAGAGTTTAATTAGAGATTTAAGTGATATGGCGCGTGAGGAAGATATAAACCAATTAGTAGAAAATGGATTTGATATTAACTCAAAAGATGCAAGTGGAATCACTCTCTTGCACAAGTTCACAAAAGAAGGTGATTTAGTTGGAGTAAAGTCATTACTAGAGCACGAAGCTGATTTCAATGTCGTAGACAACGAAAATAGAAATCCACTGCATTATGCCATTATGCATGGACACAAGAAAGTTGCTAAACTTTTTGTTAATCAACTGACAATTAATTCCAAGGATAAAAATGGATTTACTCCACTGCACCTTGCTGCACTACAAGATGACACGGAATTAATAGATTTTTTGATAACAAAAGGCGCAAAAATTAATGAAAAAGATGTCAAAGAGGGCTATACTCCTCTTCATATAGCTTCACTATACGGTTCTAAAAAAAGCGTCCAAATTTTAATTGATAGCGGAGCAAATCTCGAATGTGAAGATAACAATTTTCGTACTCCTTTGTTTTTAACCATTTATCAATGCACCGCACATTATGACAGCAGAGCAGAAATTATAGAATATCTGATAAAGAAAGGTGCAAATATAGAAGCCAAAGATGCAGAAAATAACACTACGCTTTTCCTAGCAGCGTATAACAACAAAATGCAAATAGTAAAGCTTATTGCAAAAAAACAGCAAGCAAGTAACGATAAAATTAAACTTAAAGAGTTTTTTTGCACAAAAAACAATCATGGTTTTGATGCATTAGATTGCGCTATTGAGCATAATAATAGAAAAATGGTAACATTTCTTGTATCAAAAGGAATAGATGCAAATGATCAAGATTTTAATGGCAACGCCAGGCTGCATAAAGCTAGCCATAATGGTAACACTAAAACAGTTAAGCTCTTATTGAGGCTTAAGGTAAACATTAATGCTGTTACTAAATGTAACAGAACTCCCTTGCTACTGGCAGTTAAAAAAGGCCATACAAAAATTGTGAAAATGTTATTGGAAGTTAGAGCCAATATGAACATTTGTGAGCAACAAGGTTTTGCACCTCTACATCTTGCTGTTCAAAAGGATTATTTTGATATAGCTCAGCTATTAATAGAAAAAGGTGCAGACCTTAACATTAAGTGTAATAACGGTCATACCGCAATAGATATGTTCATTAGCAAGGCTCATAGCAAAAAAAACATCGAAGAAAATTACAAAAAATTTTGCAGATTTTTGATGCTTTACCTGAAAGAGCTACATAGTAAACACAAAGCCTGTTGTATACTTTCAACCCTAGCTCTAAGCCTAACAATTATAGGCTTACCATTTATTTTCAAGCCTATTATTAAATATAGAGAAAGAAGTAAAATATATAAAAAAACTAAGGCTATGCTGGTCTACATTTAAGTACAAGAAGAGTATACAAAAAATACATAGCCAAAGCTAATATATGACAATTATCTGCTCGATGAAAACGAAATTAAATACATTTTTAATATTTTTATAGAAATCTATTAGTATAGATCTATATGCTGTTCTAATGGCTATTTTTAAATGCTTAATACTCCTCTTCATTATTTCTTGCACACATCTACCTACCAAGCAATATCCTATTAACATAGACAATTATAAGCACGATTATCCGTTGCAACAATATAACACCTCTTTGGAGATTAATGAACCGGCAATACCAGAAATTATGCCTTTACCAATAGAGTTTCCCGATCTCACAATCAGTAATCAGCTTATTTCTATTAATGTTAGTGAAGAAGTATCAGTAAAGGATTTGCTGATTGAGATAGGAAAACTTTCTGACGTTAACTTGGATATGGACCCAAAAATATCAGGTAATATTATTTTAAAGCTAAAAGATAAGGATATAAACGAAGTAATTCAGAGTATAGCAAATAGCGCCAAACTGCGTTACTCAACAAGTAATGGTGTAATTAGAATTGAGCAGGACTTGCCATACGCACAAAATTATTACGTAGACTTCATCAATATTCAACATTCTGCTCAAAGCAGTTTCGTCATTAATAACAATATTACTAACAGTGATGGAAGTAACGTTGATAGGGACTATAACAATGTTATGAAGTCTCAATACAGTAGTGACTTATGGAATTCATTAGAAAAAGGCTTGAATGCAATAATGGATGTTAACGGGGTGGATGATGGCGAATTCCTTTCATCCAACAGAGAAGCTGGTGTTATTATTTTGAATGCTAGAAAAGATATCCACAAAGCTGTTGAAGAATATATCAATAAGGTTAAGAAGTTAGCGTCTTCTCAAGTAATGATAGAGGCAAAAATAGTTGAAGTTGTGCTAGATGACAAATACCTTTCTGGTATGAACTTAAATGACTTACAAGATGGAACTAAGTCTATAATAAATCAAGATAACTCCATTATTAACCTAGCAATGAACTTTGGTGCAAATGATCTAGGAGATTTAGTAAAAAATTTAGACAAATTTGGCACTTCAACTGTAATTTCAAGCCCCAGAGTACATGCTATAAATAATCAGCAAGCGATGATTTCATTTACTAAAAACCATATTTATTTTACCTCCGATATACAAAAAGATACTAGAAACTCTAATCAGACCTTAATTACCAAGATGAATAGCGTCCCAATAGGTGTTGTGCTAATAATCCACCCAAGCATTAACATTGATACTAGTGAAATATTCATGGATATACATCCAACTTTATCAAGAATTAACGGCTACACTAAAGATCCAGATATAGAGTACGTCGCACAGCAGAGTAAAATGAAATTAAATAGCGACATTCCAATTGTTGAAATCAGAGAAATGAACTCTATGTTAAAAATTAAGAGCGGTGAAATTATGGTAATCGGCGGGCTTATAGAACATAGAGAAGATAAGCAAAGCTTATTGCATCAGAAATCAAAAAGGCTAGCGAATAATATTAGAACAGTAGAAACTGTCATTTTTTTAAAAGCAACAATCGTACCAACATTTGGTTTGTTAGATAGAAAAGATAAGAATTTATATATATATTAAATTATCACTAAAAATTAAATATCAAACCAACTTCAATATTGTGAGTAGATATGTCATCTGCAACAGGTATCGGAACGCTAAAGTAACGATAGCCGAGAAAGGTTTTGATTTCTGGGATTATTGAATAATCAACACCAAGTTTTATTTGATAAGCAAACCAAGGAACATTCAGTGGCATTGAATTTTGGGGTGACCCATTAATCCTTTTTAATCTAAAAACTGTTGGTCCTATACCAAGACCGATGTACGGAGCAAATTGTGTATCCTGAACGCTGGGATTATAATAGAAGTTTAACAAAAACGCAAATATACTTGCTGATTTATCAAATACCGGAGGAGAATTACTATCTTCAATATTGGCTATAGAATACGCGGCTTCAAAATCAATTTTACCATTTTCTCCAGCATAGTAACCTAAAGACATGCTGCTAAACCACTGGAAATCAATTTTACCATCAAATTGCTGTATACTTTTAATTTCATCTGCCACTATATTTTTTATTATAAAACCATAATGACTTTCAACTAAAGTTAGGACTCTCTCCCCTATTGCCTTTATACCCTTTACAAATATTTCTGAATTATCATGGTATACCTTACCACCGTTAGCGCTAACATAAAAATCAAGTTTTTTTGATTTTTCTTTTGTAGGCTCAGCTTGATCTGCAATACGTGACCACATATTTTTCTGATCAGCTACTTGGAAAACAGAAGGTGGACTACTTTCAAGTTCTTGATATTTTATTGGTATTTCTTTTGCAGTAACCTCCTCAGAACGTATCACACTTTCATCATTGTCTGTTTCTAATTTTAAGGGTTGTACTTGCTCAATGTGTGTACTATTACTAATATAAGTAATAAAAAAATAGACACATGGAATGAAAATTAAAAATAAAGCAATAGATATTTTAGTTATCACAAATGAACCCATAATTATCATTTATAGTATAACTACTATATCATATATTTCTTTAATGTACAAAAAATTAAGGTAAGATACTTCCGATTAGATAATTATTTTCCACTCCTTTAACATTAACTTTCACAATACTCTTGGCTTGAGCTTTTGGTTCAAGCTTTACTAATGCAAAATTTTCTGTTCTACCGATATGATTTTGCTCAACCAGAACGCTTTGCTCGGTGCTGAGCAAAGATTGATAAAAACTGCTCATCATTTCCTTATTCACCTCTCTTAGGTGCTTTACCCGTTCTTTACGTACATTTTCTGGTATTTGCGGCATCCGTGCAGCAGGTGTATTTTTCCGCTCTGAATATGGAAAAGCATGTAGGTAAACTACATTTATTTTTTTTAGTAGATCAACCGTATCCTGAAACATTTCATCAGTTTCTGTTGGAAATCCAGCAATAATATCAGCGCCAAATGCTATATTAGGTCTCAAGCTCTTCATTTTATGATAAAATTCTATCACTTGCTCTCTGTTGTGACGACGCTTCATTCTCTTTAGTATTAAATTATTACCAGATTGTAGACTCAAATGTAAATGAGGCATAAGTCTTGACTCATTAGCTATTAAATCCATTAATTCGTCGTCAACTTCAGCAACATCGATAGAGGAAAGTCTTAGCCTCTTCAACTCTGGTATATCCTTTAAAACTCTCCTAATCATTGAACCAAGTGATGGCTTACCCAACAAATCTGTACCAAAGTCAGTAATATCAACCCCTGTAAACACTACTTCTTGATATCCATTTTCTACAAAGATCCTGATTTGCTCTATAATACTGTTTATTGGCACAGATCGATTATTCCCTCTTGCCTCAGTAATTGAACAAAATGTGCAGCTATGATTACAACCATTTTGAATTTCAATAAATGCCCTTGACTTATCTTCAAATCCATTAATTAGAACAGGTTCTACTTGGTTATCACTGACCAAGATTTTATCGTCATTTAGTAAGTAATTTTCAGCTTTTAGCTTATCTTGATTACCGAGCACTTTACTTACACCAGGAATGCTACTGTAAACTTCTGGATCCAACTGAACAGCACAACCAACTACGATAATTTCTTTATTTGGATCATTTTTGTAAATCTTACGTATCTTTTGCTTTACCTGACGTTCTGCTTCGTTTGTCACTGCACAGCTATGCACCACAACAACATTTTCTCTCTTTGCTTTTTTTAATGCTTCTTTGATTAACTCGCTCTCGTAAAAATTTAGACGACAACCAAATGTTATCACTTCATTCATGTTAGTATTTTTTGCTTTAATAGACCTAAATTATATCAAATATCCAAGCAAAGTCTCTTGCATGACTATTTTTTTGTAAATAAATGCTATGCAAGCAGCAGACACTGGGATCTCAACGATTTTCACTCAGACACAGTATCACTCCTTTGCTTATTATAGTCTTTTGACCTTTTTAAGATACAATCCGGATTGGATACTGAGTTGGTGAGTATAAAAGTATAGCTTCTACGTCATACCGCTGCGGTATCTCTTAGCCGCTAACAAGTAGCGGGATGACGATTGTCGGTGAATCTAAGTTACCTTAGCTACATTTCTAGCTGTAACTATAAATGTATGGATTTTTTATCGTGCCATGTTATAATTAACGTCTTGCTAAAAATTAAATATTGATGAATGAACTAAGAAAGTTAAGTATTACACAAATGCATGACGGGCTCAAAAAAAAGAGTTTTTCTGCCGTTGAACTCGTAGAGGCGCACATCAGTGCGGTTGAAAATGAGAAATTAAATGCATTTATAACAAAAACCCCAGAGATAGCAATGAAAGCTGCTAAAGCTGCAGATGAATATTTCTCTAGGCAAAAGGATGATTTAATCTCGCCGCTCATGGGTGTACCAGTTGGCATCAAAGATCTATTCTGTACAAAAGGAATAAAAACAACAGCATGCTCAAAAATGCTGGAAAATTTCGTTCCGACTTACGAATCTACGGTGTCTGACTTGCTTTTAAAAAGTGGAGCAGCCATGCTCGGTAAGCTTAATATGGATGAATTTGCTATGGGTTCTGCGAACACAAACAGCTATTTTGGCCCTGTCGAAAATGTGTGGATTAGAAAAAGTGATGGGGAAAAAGTTGTTCCTGGTGGATCATCTGGTGGATCTGCAGCATCGGTGGCTGGATTTTTATGCGCTGGAGCACTAGGGAGTGACACCGGTGGATCTGTACGCCAACCAGCAGCTTACTGTGGAGTAGTTGGAATAAAGCCAACTTATGGAAGATGCTCGCGTTTTGGTATGATTGCATTTGCGAGTTCTCTAGATCAAGCAGGAGTCATTACTCGTTCTGTCTCTGATTCAGCATTAATGCTGGAAGCAATCTGTGGCTATGATACAAAAGATTCAATATCAAGTAGAAAGCCAGCACCTAAATTTTCCAGCTTTATAAATGGTGATGTTAAGGGTAAGCGTATTGGTATACCAAAAGAATATAGGATGGATGGAATTTCAGAGGAAATAGTCCATAATTGGGAGAAAGTTGCTTCCTATTTAAAAGAAAATGGCGCTGAAGTTGTTGACGTTACTCTGCCACATACTAAATATGCAATACCAGTCTATTATTTAATTTGTTCTGCTGAAACTTCATCCAATCTTGCTCGTTATGACGGTGTGCGTTATGGGTTCAGGGTTGATGCTGATACCCTTGAAGAAATGTATTCACTAACAAGAGCAGAAGGTTTCGGTAAAGAGGTGAAAAGAAGAATTTTAATTGGCGCTTATGCGCTTTCTTCAGGTCATCATAATGAATATTACGAAAAAGCGCAGTGCATTAGGGCATTAATCAGAAATGATTTTATAAAAGCGTTTGAAAAAATAGATTACATACTTGTGCCATCTGCTCCAACAGAAGCTTTTGGCTTAAATGAAAAGCCAGATCCGCTAATTATGTGCATCAATGATGTGTTTACTGTGCCGGCAAGTCTGGCAGGATTGCCTGCTATTTCTGTTCCTGTTGGGCTCTCCAATGAGGGTTTACCACTTGCCTTGCAAGTGATTGGAAATTATTATGATGAAGCTGGAATATTAAATGTGGCAAGTGTGATAGAGCAAAATTGCGGCAGAATAATTAGACCTCTTGCATAATCTATTTTTTGATAGTAATTTTTGCATTAAAATTTGCTTACGCTCCTCAACGTACTCTATGGTTCCATTTTTAGATGAATAGCAAAAACAGGGTATATTAATCTGTTTACAAAATTTTCGTGTAACAGTTCACACTTAATTAAACAGACTGAATTCTGTAATTTTGGGATGTTGAAAAATTTACCTCACGTTGTCATTCCAGCGCATAACGCTGAAATCCAGATTTATAGAAACGAAAAAACTTGCTTGACACCCTTCGCCAACCCCCTTATTATGATGTGTAGTACAATGATACAAATTAAGAATTCCCCCATCCTGTGCTGGTTCTTCGATCTGAAATCCTACTTCTACCTGATCACAACCAATGTTAATTTGTCCTATTAATGCTTTAATAATGCCGCGCTTAGTTTGCCAATCTAGCTGTTCCAGGTTCGATTTTACACTAGAATAAAAATTCTTTATGCTATTTATAATAAGACTTATTCCTTTTTCTACTGCCTTCTGATCAACTACCTTTTTTTTCTCTTCTTCTATCCCTTGTAAGCGTTCTTTCATTTTTCTCATTGTCTGTTTAAATTCTTCCTCGCTTATATATCCTTTCTCTCCTGCATTTTCTTGACTATAATAATCTTCCATTAATTTTTCGATACCTTCTTTTATTTGATTTTCTCTTCTTGCAAACTTTTTCTCTGATGATTCATCATTTTTATTTTCTAATACTCTACGTTGGTATTCCTTTTTTATCATCTCTGGGTTTTTTAGTACATCTTTCACCTTTTCCCATACTGACCTTACCCAGAAAAAGTGGAGAGAAAGAAAGGAGTTTTTTCGGGTAAAATAAAATTTTGGAGGATTAGAAATGGTAAGAGAATATACAGCAGAATTCAAATTGGAAGCTGTTAAACTGGCAAATGAACAAAGAAAGGCAGGTCAAACAATTACAAAAATAGCAAAGGATTTAGGAATAAAGGGTGGTTTATTAGGAAAATGGATAAAGAAACACAACGAAAAAAAGTCGGCAGCAGATGCATTTCCAGGTAGAGGTAACATGGCTCCTTACGACAAGGAGAGGTTTGATTTACAAAGCAAGAGTAACAAGGGAAAGAGACATTTAAAAAAAAGCCCTGGCCAGTCAAAAAGAGTAAAATATTTTTTTATATAGTAACTGCTATAAAGTACAGGAATTATATAGGATTTTCTGCTAGTGGCTACTATAAGTGGACCACAAGAAAAATAAGCAGTAGAGAATCAGCAAATAAAGAGCTACTCGAAGCTATTCAAAAAATATATCAAGTTTCTAAATGTAGATATGGAGCTCCTAAAATTTATGCTGAATTAAAGGCTTTGGGTAAAAGTTGCAACTTAAAAACAGTGCAAAGTATTATGCAGAAAAATGGTATTCAGGCTATATTGAGAAGAAAATTTAAAATTAAGAAACAACAAACGGACAGTAGCTCCCAATATATTAGACCAAAACTTTATTGTCGATCAACCAAATAAAGTATGGGATTACTTATATAAAAACCAAAGAAGGATGGCTATATTTGGCAACAATAATCGATCTATATTCACGCATGGTAGTTAATGAGCAGTTCAATAAATAAACAATTGGTTATGGACTCTTTATTAATGGACGTTAACAAGCGTAAACCTGCCAAAAATCTACTATTACATAGTGATCAAGGTTCACAATATACTTCGCAAGGTTATCAATATCTCTTAGCTGTAAAGAATATAGATGAGTAATAAAGGCTGTTGTTACGACAATTCTGTTGCAGAAAGCTTCTTTAGCTCATTGAAAAGAGAAATACTTATTGATACTTCACAACACTCTGCTCAACAAACTAGAACTGCAATATTTGAATACATAGAAATTTTTTGGGAGTGTTAAATAAACCATACGCGTCAAGTTAAGGAAAAGTGTAAGTAAAGTTGATAGAGTGAAGGAAAATAATAAGGTATAAATTCTCTTGGATATATGAATGAGAGAACTTACAATGGACAGAATAGCTTGCTTATCAAAAGACCTCAATGAATTCTTTAATGAAAAAGCAGACGAAATATCAATTACAGTAGGTTTTATAAAAAGAAAGAGAAAACTTAATGGCTCATCATTCATAAAAGCTATGGTTTTTGGTAACATAGGAGTTGATGATTGCAGCATAGAAACAATGTGCCAATTGCTAAATGAAGACTCGATAGAAATTACAAAACAGGGTTTAGATTTTAGGTTTAGTGAAGAAGCAGTTGAGTTCATGAAAAAAATGTATAACGAAGCTTTGTGTTTATTTAAAAAAAGTCTACAGATTGATTGCAAAATTTTACAGCAATTTGGAAGCGTTAAATTATTGGATAGCAGCTACATTAGCCTGCCCAGTAGCATGGAAGATATGTACAAAGGATATGGCAGTAGCTATAGAGATTGTGAGAATAATACCAAATCAGGAATAAAGCTACAGTTAGTCTTTGATTACCTGAATCAAGCGCTAGATAAGTTAAATTTTATGGAAGGAATAAGGTCGGATCAAGGTTATAGGGATTATCTGAACGGTTTATCAGCCAATGATTTGCTAATATTTGACTTGGGCTACTTTGTGCCTAGTTCTTTTAAACAGATTGATGAAGCAGGTGCATATTTTGTTAGTCGTTATAAGTCTGATACCAATATATATGATATAGAAACAAATCAAAAAATAGAGCTATTGGAGTATTTGGAAGGTCAATTATCTTCAGAAAAAGAAGTATTATTAGGAAAGGAAGTAAAAATTAAGGTAAGAATTATATGTCAAAAGCTAACTGAAGAACAGTCTATGGCTAGAAGAAGAAAGGCTAATAAATTAGCAAAGTCACATGGATATACATCTTCTCAAAAGAATCAAAAGTTATTAGATTGGTCAATATTTATAACTAATGTTCCAGAGAGTAAAATTAATGCTGAACAAATATTGACGGTTTATAGAGTAAGATGGCAAATCGAATTACTATTTAAACTATATAAAAGTCATATCAATCTTGATAAACTAAAAGGAAAGACAAATCCATTTAGAGTATTGTGCGAGCTATACGCAAAATTATGTGCTATTCTCGTATTTCACGGAATGATTGGCTGTGTAAAACTAAAAAAGAACACGGAGCTCAGTTTAACAAAGGCATTTATTGAATTGAAAAGGCGGGTTAGAGAGCTCTTTTTGATATTAAACAATATTGTCAATAATTTAAAAATTTTTCTAAAAAAGCTTACTATAATCTGGTCAAAGTTTTCTTTGAAAGACAGATATAGGAAGACCAGGGTATCTACTTTAAGCTCTCTACATTCCTTAACTTGACGCGTATGGTTATGCAAGCTGTGCGCACAGGAGTACATGAATCCATACGTGGATACGAAGAAAAATTGTAAGTCATAAAAATCCTTTAAAAAGCAACTATTAGATTATTATAGGATAAAAAAGTTAATGATTTAATAATTTTAAGGCTAAAATTAGCATATACAAAGTCCTTAACCTACAGTACATTTCAAAATACGACTTTAATGTAGCAGATATTAGAGTTAAAAGTTTTACTATGGTAGAATAATGATAAGATTCCAAGAAGAAGCTGTCAGTAGTCAAATTAGTCGTGTTGCTGAAATAAATTGTAATATATGGTTACTGTGAATAACAATTGCTTATCTTCTCAAGCAAAACATGAAACACATGGGTTGAATAACACCCATGTGCTCTTGGAAGCACGTATAGCTAGACGTGCGTTTATGAGTTGTTTAAAAACAATCTTCTAACAAAGAAACCCAAATTCATCACAAGGATTATGACATGTGTCATAATAATTATGATATGAGTTAAAATGATTGTGGCACGAATTAGTAGCACAAGGTGCGTATGCAGGTGCACAAGCTTGTGCACAGTTCGATACTGGTGTTGGTGAAACTGATGCTGGCGAATTAAAAGCCGTACATGGTAGTTTTGGTAAATGACTATAATTATAAACCATAATGATCCTTTAAAAAATACTATGAGATTATTATAAATTAAAATAATTAAAAATTTAATAATTTAAATTATAAATCTAGCATATCAACTAACGGTATGATTTAAATTTTTTTTCAACTCCACTGTATCTTCGCCAGTTTTGCATACATCCCGTCTTCACTTATTAGAGAGTTGTGAGTTCCTATTGGCAACCGTAGCTCAGTTGGCAGAGCGTTAGTTTGTAGTGCTGAATGTCGCCAGTTCGATCCTGGTTACTCACTCTATTTTTCTGCAAAAATGCCATCTGGGCTGAAAAGCCCAGAAAGCATTCAGTCTTATATAAAATTAGTATCAACAGAAACAAGACTATCCTCATTATCATAATAGTAAGGATTTGTTTTTTCCGTACTATCAAAAACAGTTTTTAATAGTACTTCCTTATCACTGTCCCATGCAACTTTCTTCATAATTTTAGCAAAATCTTCACACTTTTTGTCAACTCCACAGTCCTTTATTTTGCCATTAGCCTTTAGATAAGGCTTTAATGAACTATACAATATCTGAGTGTTATTGCCCTCTTTATCTATCATTTGTCCTAATGTGTTAACAAGTATCAATGGTGCAATTTGTTTTGCTTTCGCAACAATTGTTCGATCGGACTCTCTAATGAGATCAGGACATGATTCTCTCATAAAAAAGCTTTTGTTGTATTCTTTATTATTATGATAACCGGCAGGGTAACAGAAACTCTTAATTTCATCGTCTTGACAGGCTATCTCTTGTGGATTATCCATACATTTTTTACATGACATATTACTAAAATAGTGTGCTGAATCAAAAAGCTCTGTAAAGGCAAATTTAAAATTTACTACACCGTAATAACCCTCTATTCCCTTTTCTATATATGTCGCAATTTTAGGATTACTATACATCTCAGGATACAATTCCTTTAGTAAATCAGATGTATTAAAACCTTGATGACCTATCTTATTATAAGCTGTATACCAAGAAGCATATGCTCCACAATTTTCAGCTTGGGAACAATCTAAGGTTATTTCTTGAGATGTAATGACACTTGCTTTTCCAGTTTCATCTTCTTTCTCATCAGTATCAGGTTTGTTTGTACCAGTTTCATCTCCTTTTTCACCAGTATCAGGTTTGCCTGTACCAATTCCTTTCTCTTTTTTGCATTCTTCAGCTTCTTTTTTATACCACTCAACCTCTGCCTTTGCCATTCCAATTTTACACTTTACAACTTCTTCTTTGGCTTTCTCAACTTTCTTTTCACACTGTACAAATGCTTCTTTTATCCCTTCAGCCTCCTCTTTTGCTTTTCCAGCGTCTGCTTTTGCCTGTTTAGCTTCTGCTTTCACTTTTTCAATCTCATCTTGAGCTTGTTTTATTGCTAAATCGGCTTTTGCTTTAGCATCATCTTTTGCACGTTCTATTGCCTGTTTAGCATCATCTTTTATCCTCTCAGCATCTTTTTCACATTTCGCAAACTGCTCTTTTGCTTCTTTAGCTTCACCATGTGCTTGTTTTACTGCTTCCGCAGCTTCTGCTTTAGCATCATTCTTTGCCTGATTGATTGCCTTTCCAGCGTCTTCTTTTATCCTCTCAGCATCTTTTTCACATTTCGCAAACTGTTCTTTTGCTTCTTTAGCTTCACCATGTGCTTGTTTTATTGCCTTTTTAGCATCATCTTCTGCACGTTTTACTGCCTTTTTAGCACCATCTTCTGCCTTCTTAGCCCTGTCTTTGCACTCTTCAAGTGTTTCTCTGGTAAATTCATCATCCTTTTTCTCTTTTTCGATCTGATCTCTTAGACCCGTAACCTGATCCTCAGTTACTACCTTATCATCAGTTACTACCTGATCTTCAGTTGTGATTTTATCCTTGATCGTCTCATCTACACCCTCATCACTATAAGAAAATTTGTTAGTATATGAATAGCGATTATTGATTTTATCACTATAGTTATGTTTTAACATAGAGACCTCCTATACAGTTAAAATTGGAATTACATTAAGATAGAACAAGCTATGAATATAACGTGAATGAAAGAAACCACAGGTCACGAAATTTCCGGATAACTATGGAACCATTATAAAATAATAAAATTAAAAAATTAATAATTTTAATTTTAATTTTAAATCTAGCATACTCATTAAATCAACAACGATATAGCTTAAATTCTCTTTTAATTTACACAATATTTCATGCCTACTGTATCTTCGCCAGTTTTGCATACAGCCCGTCTTTACTTATTAGAGAGTCATGAGTTCCTACTTCTTCTACTTTTCCATGATTAATTACTATAATCTTGTCAGTCTTGAGTGCGGTTGATAGCCTGTGTGTAATTACGATTGTTGTTCTGTTTTGCATTAACTTGCTCAAGGCTTTTTGCACGAGGTTCTCACTTTTGTAATCAAGGGCAGAGGTTGCTTCATCCAGTATTAAAACCTGAGGATTGTTGAGTATGGCCCTTGCTATTACAATACGTTGTTTTTGTCCTTCAGAAAGTTTTAATCCTCTTTTTCCTACAAATGTATCAAATTTATCAGGCAGCTTATCAATAAATTCCATCGCATAAGCGCTGATGGCTGCTTGCTTCACTTCCTCATATTCGGCACCTGGTTTGCCATATAGTATATTTTCCATTATTGAGCAAGAAAATATCATGTGATCTTGTGGCACTAAGCCAAACAACGATCTGAGGTCATTTAGCGCAATTGACTTAATATTGTGCCCATCGATAGTAATGCTACCTTTGTTTGGATCATGAAAACGGAGCAGAAGCTTTAAAATGGTGCTTTTACCACTGCCAGATGGTCCAACAATTGATACTGCTTGACCTGCCTCTATAGAAAATGATACGTTATTTAACGCTGGCTTATCAGACTGAGATTCATAAAAAAATGTTACGCCATTAAACGAAATTCCCTTTTGAACACTACAAATTTTTATAGGATCATCGGGATCTGCTATAGAGCTTTTCATATTTTTAAATTCAAATAAACGCTCTACTATTCCAAGACCTCGTTGTAAATCACTGATATTATCGCTCAAATTATTTATAGCTCCTGCTGCGAGCGCTGAATAAAACACAAATGAGGAGAGTTTTCCAATAGTTATATTATTGCTTAAGACTTCTTTAATACCAAAAAAGAGCAAAACAACTAGTGAACCTATCACACACGTGATAACTAGAGTTACTAAAATAGCACGCAAGAGTACTAATTTTACGTATGATTTTGATACTGAGTTTAAATGTTCCTTAAAACGGATTTTTTCGTTTTCCTCGAGTACAAACGATTTGATAGTCACTATAGATCTAAAATTTTCCTCACTAAATGACGCAAGCTCACTTAATTTATCCTGGGCAAAGCGTGCATAGCTACGCACTTTTTTTCCAAGTGAGGTCATGATAATGAGTAGTATAGGTATTATTGCGGCTGCATACGCAGTTAGTTGTATATTTGTATACAATAACATAGCAACACTACCAATCAGAATCACAAAATTTCGTAATATGGTTAGTAAGCTGCTGTTTATTATTGATTGCAGCACAGAGGTATCAGTAACTAACGCTGAAATAACATCTTGTACGCCTGTGTTCTCAAAGAAACTTGGTTGCAAGTTAGTGATACTGCTATATAAGTCATATCTGATTCTTGCGATAACTTTCTCGCTGCCAATGCCAATGAAATATAACCGAGTAAATGCAGTGAGAGAAATGGCTAAAACTATAAGTATTGCAACTAATAGTTTGGTAGTAAAATCGTGCTCTGTGCCAGAATCAATTATATTGCTTAAGCCTCTGCCAAAGAGGAGGATCATTAAGGCTGAAAATAAAACTGCAATAAAAGCTATGATGAAATAAGATAGATTAGGCTTTATATAGTAAAATAACTGCCTAATATTAGATCGCATCTTATTTTAAAGTTTCTAAAGTTAAGTATATAGATTCTAGTTTCAGGGGAAAGGGAAAAGGTGTAGTATGAAGCAATTTAGGTTCTGCAGCTGTTGTGATTTTAGTCCACCAAGAAAGGGTAGTAGCTCGCAGAAACAAAAAACTTGCTTGACAAACTCCGCCAGCCCTCTTATCATGAAACTGAAGCTATTGTATTTGCTTTCGCCAATCTGCAGATTAAAAGGTAAGGATTACTTAATGTATCGGCGTCTTATGTTCAATTTTTTGCAGTATATAGATACTGTATGTCTTTACAAAACTTCATCTACATCTAGATTTTTATCTAAATAAGCTGAACGCGCTTATAAAGCGTTACAAGACATCAAAAAATGCCAATACTCGACAGAGATAGTAAAAGACTAGCTAACTCGGGAATTCTTTGTCTTTTTTTCTGCTTAGTAAATTTCTTAAACATTTGCAGCGTAGGTTAGTTGCAATTAAAAGCAGCTAAATTGCAGTGTTTAAGACTTAAAAAACGCCAATACTGAAAATAGACAATGACTAGGGTTTCTTTTGCCTTTTTTTCGTTTGGTAAATTCCTTAATATTTATAGCTAAACGACAATCGTCATCCCGCTACGTGTTAGCGGGATCTATGTTAAGGTATGACGGTTAAGTAAGGGATCTATGTTGAGAGATACCGCGAATGAATCGCGGTATGACAGTGTAGATAGTAATTCGTCATTCCGCTACGTGTTAGCGGGATCTAGAAATACCGTGAATGAATCGCGGTATGAAGGTTTGCGGTGGTATGACGATAAGCTCGTCATCCCGCTACGTGTTAGCGCCGCAGCGGTATAGCTATACTTAAAAATATGGTTGAATAGTTGTTAATAATAGTGTATAATTATTAATCTTTTCTCAGTATTTTTACTATGGCTCTTTCTAAATTTCTCGATCCAAAATTGGACCTAACATTTAAAAAAATATTTGGTACTGAGAGAAATAAGAATATTCTTATTCATTTTTTGAACGATATTTTAGGATGTACTGAAGTCAACACTATACAAGAAGTAGAATTCTTAAGCACCATTATGGACCCTGAAATTGCTTCTGATAAACAAAGCATTGTTGATGTTCTTTGCAGGGATTCTAGTGGGAACAGGTATATAATTGAGATGCAGCTCACTCGTGATAAAGGCTTTGAAAAACGTGCACAACTTTATGCTGCTAAGGCTTACTCAAGACAAGCTGATAAATCTGGTAAATACGTTGATTTAAAGAAGATTTTCTTTATCGCGATTTCAAATTGTACCTTATTCCCTGATAAGCTTGACTATATATCTAGCCATACCATAAGAGATGAGAAAACCAATGAGCATGACTTAAAAGATTTTCAATTTATCTTCATAGAGCTGCCAAAATTTCCTAAGAGTAGAGAAGAACAACTAGAAAGTGTAGTAGACCGTTGGCTATTTTTTTTCAAATATGCAGATGAAACAACGGACGAAGATCTCAGAAAAATTGCGGAAAAATCACCAATAATAAAGCTAGCATATGATGAATTAGACAGGTTTAGCTGGAATGAAAAAGATTTAGTAGCTTATGAAGAAAGAATAATGGATCTGCGCAAAGAAGAAGCCATTCTTGAATACAGACTTGACCTTGCTAAAGAGGAAGGTAGAAAAGAGAGGGAAATTGAAGTCGCAAAGAATCTACTTAAAGCAGGTGTTTCTTTTAATATTATAGCTCAAACTACTGGTCTTTCTATGAGTGAGATCAAAGAATTGCAGAATTAAGTGTGAATGGTTACGAAAAATATAAGTTTTTGCGATAAACGACATAGTGATGTATTTGTTGTTCAGCATGTCAGTGGAATATTTTCTGAAAAATTTCCACATAACTCTTTCAGATTTCATAATATCTCTTGCCACTCATCTGAACAGATACCCATTTTGGAGGGATACCAATAATAGTTGTGAGCGGTACAAGTTTAGTCCATATACCTTCCAAGCATAATACGCTCACGAAACTTTAATGCAATAGCTTGATTTCTACTAAAAGACAGCATTATGCCAAGTGCGATGCTCGAAGATAAAAGAGAAGAACCACCATAGCTAAGTAACGGCAGGGTTATGCCGGTGGTTGGAAAAACACTCAATGTTACCCCTATGTTTATTATGAATTGTGTGATGAATTGCATTGAGATACCGAGAATCACTAACAGATTAAATAATTCATTTTCCCTATATGCAACGTAAAGCAAACGGGCGGAAATGATGCCAAATAACATCAATGTGGCTAAGCACGTAATCAAACCAAATTCTTCTGCTAAAACAGAAAACACAAAATCTGTATGACAATCAGGAAGAGAGGCTTTTACGCTACCTTCACCAGGTCCAACCCCAGTTAATTGACCTCTTTTGAATGCTTCTAATGATTTTGTAACTTGAAAGTTATCGCGCTGCGTAAAAAAGACAAAATTGTAAATCCTTTGCTTTATATGTGGGAGGCATAAGTAAGCTATTGTAGTTCCAGTTGTGGCCATTCCTATTATGCATAGAAAGTATAAAAATGGTATACATGCAATAAACATTTGACCAATAAAAGAATATGTTAAAAGCATAGACATACTGAAATCAGGTTGCAAAAGTAACAACACAGAAACTAACAGAAATATTATGATTGATATGTGTATTTTAAACTTCATTTCGCTGGCCAAGATACTAGCTATAACAACAGAAAAAAATGGCCTTACAAACTCAGATGGTTGAACTGAAATTTTGACAATATGTAACCATCGTTTCGCACCTTTTACCTCTATACCAAGTATTATCGCAATTGCTACTAGAATAGTAAATAAAATGAAACCTGCGAACGAGAGGTTAAGTATAGTTCTTGTGTTGAGAAAAGAAAATGTCACCAAGGTAATTAGTGACAGGACTATATAAATTGTGTGACGCCGTATAAAATAATCTTGTGGTAAAGAAAGACGCTGCGCAATTACAGGGCTTGCTGAATAAACAAGAATGAAGCTTATAGTGAGCAAAAAAAACACTGGAAGGATGAGATAGTAATCCAGCGTTCTATACCAGAGTTTAATATTCATTTTGTTCCAATGTGTAATGCCACTATTCCATAGCTCATATTATGAAACTCAACATTCTTAAAGCCTACCTCTTCAATTTCCATTTTAAAATCAGCCTGAGTTGGAAACTCTCTAATGCTCCTCACTAAATATTCATAAGAACTCTTGTCTTTAGCAACTATGCTGCCAATTTTAGGAATTACTTTAAATGAATATAAGTCATAAAGTTTGGTAAATATCTCATTTTGATAGTGCATAGGGGCAAATTCTAAGCAGATAAATTTTCCATGTGGTTTTAATACCCTGTGCGCCTCATTTAAAGCCTTCTTGCGGTCAGAAACGTTTCGAATGCCAAAAGCTATTGTGCAATAATCAAATTCGGAGTCTTCAAATGGTAAACTTTCTGCACTTGCACATACCCAATCAAAATTAATTTGGTTTGAATTTATAGCTTTATCACGTCCTCTGTTTAGCATGTTTTGATTTATATCGCATACTGTAACCTTAGCACTTGGCTCTTTTCTTACTACTCTTATTGCTATATCTCCAGTTCCTCCAGCAACATCTAAAACCTTAGAGTTTTTTGTAAAATGCACACTATTTACCATCTTATCTTTCCATAATCTGTGCATTCCGAGGCTCATTATATCATTCATGGTGTCGTAGCGACTTGCCACGGAATCGAATACCTCTTTAACTAATTGTGATTTCTTCTCGATTTTTATAGTAGACATTACGTAAAAACTCCTTTATAATTAGTAAAAATTAATTTGAATTAACACAAATGTCAACGACAGGCCTTGAGCCTGTTAAAATCTTCTTCAGCGTGGTATGATGACCGAGTTAGTGGGCTTGATGCAACCACTAGGAACCCTTTGGAGTAAGCGATATATTTATAATGCTCAAATTCCTCTGGGGTAACATACCTATCAAGTTTTGCATGTTTTGGAGTTGGTTGTAGATATTGACCAATTGTAATAAAATCAACCTCAGCACTGCGCAAATCGTCCATAACCTGAAGTATTTCCTCTTTTGTTTCTCCAAGACCAACCATAAGCCCTGACTTTGTGAAAACTTTAGAATTAATCTGCTTTACCATCTTCAGTAAATATAGTGAATGAAAATAGCGAGCTCGTGGTCTTATTTTTGCATACAATCTCGGCACTGTTTCAATATTGTGGTTATAGACATCAGGTGATGCAACAGCGATTGCTTCAAATGCTCCTTTCTTATTTAAAAAATCAGGAGTTAAAATCTCTATTGTTGTTTCTGAAGTTATCTTTCTAATTTCTTCTATGCACTGTATAAACTGATTTGCGCCACCATCTGGTAAATCATCACGATCAACGGAAGTAATAACAACATGCTTTAAGTTTAACTTTTTTATTGCTTTTGCTAAATTTTCTGGTTCATGAGGATCTAGTTTATCAGGAATGCCAGTTGCAACGTTGCAAAATGCACAAGCACGAGTGCAAACAGAACCAAGAATCATCACAGTAGCATGACGTTTATTCCAACATTCACCAATGTTTGGACATGCAGCCTCTTCGCACACTGTATGCAAGTTATGCAGTTTAACGATGTTTAAGGTCTCATTGAACACTTCACCGGTCGGAGCTTTTGCTCTGAGCCATTGAGGTTTGCTATGCATCTGAAACTGCTAACTCTACCTCTTGCTTTACTAAAACTTTTTTCAACCTTCTTTTTATCTTCTGCGCTTTCTCACTTAGTTTAATCGTTCTTGTGTTGAGCAAAAAAGCATCTAAATCACCTTTGTAATCTATAGTTCTCAAAGTTCTTGTTGCCACACGAAATCTAAACTTTTTATTCAATATATCACTTGTCAACGTAACCTTATGTAAATTTAAAAGAAAGGTACGCTTTGTTTTACGATTTGAATGTGATACCTTATTACCAAAAGATTTTTTTCTATTTGTTAATTCACAAACTCTACTCACTTCAATATACCAAATTATTCTATGTACTTAGATTACCTTATATAGTCAAATAGTCAATACTCTCTTGCTTAATTTTTATACTATATACTGCTTTATAGCCAAAAAATATCGTAATTTTTTCTATTATAAGAGAAATCATATGCTGAATTTCCAATGCTTTGCTGCCATTTGTTACTACCAGATGCAACACACCCGAATTTATATTCTGTGCATATGAGATCTTTTTCGGTTTTGTACACTCTGCTATTTCTTTCCCTACTATATTTCGCCAGTTTAAAATAAGACGTATTTCATTTTTGCTAATTTTATTTTTCATGCATTTTAATGCATAGTTTTCTATTATAGACTTTAATTTTTTTGGACCGCTACGTTTGAGCATTTTTCTGTTTTTTTAGTAGGTAGATAATATAAAAGTATACATATAACTTGAGATTTTGTCATTACTGCTACATGTTTGTGAGATACCGTGACGGTATGACCATAATCGTCACTCCGCAACGCATATTGCATAGTCGTCATTCCGCGGCGTGTTCGCGGAATCTAGCTCTGGTCACGCTACTTAGATGACAACCTTCTAACTGCTTTACAAACCTCTAGCCTCACACCGTAAAAGCAGTATTTTTATGCAAAACTTATCTCAACGTAGCACTTGTCAAGATCGTTCCATTTACCAAATTTTGTGCTGTCATCTTTGCCTCATAATTAACCTTATAGCTGTTTTAATTGTAATTAGTTAAATTATTATTAACTTGCCAGGCTAGATCCAAAAAATAGCATAATCCATATGCAAATTGTAATAGAAATCACGTTTGCGTATGGTTTATTGCTATGCGGTTAATCTTTCCTCAATCCAAGCTGCCTGAATGGCTTCGAGTATTTTCTCGTTACAGCGTTTTTCATCATCATCAAATTCCTCTAAACTCAAGACCTTTTTTTTAAGCTCAGTGAATCTGATACTAATTATATTCTCATTTGGAAATTTTTCCTCCAGAGCTTCCACAATATCTTCTATATCAAGCCATTTCATACTTTTTTGTATTTATCTGCTAAGTTAAATTGGTGCCCATGGGGAGACTTGAACTCCCAAGGTCGCAAAACCCACGGATTTTAAGTCCGCTGCGTCTACCGATTCCGCCACACGGGCTTTTTTTATCTATCTAGAGTAAAACTCTACTACTAAATTGACTTCCATGTCTGCTGAATAAGGAACCTCAGAATATTGAGGTGACCTCAAATACTTCACTGAATGCTCTTTACTATCTGCTTCTAAATAATCCGGAGCCTTGCGCTCTTGTTTTTGTTCAGCCTCTACTACTACAGGGATTTTTGCTGCCCTTTCTCTTATTTTTATTATATCACCTGGCTTCACTCGATAACTCGATATGTTAACCACCTTATCATTAACTGTAACGTGCTTGTGAGATATGAGCTGCTTTGCTGAGTAAATTGTTGGAACAAGACCAGAGTGGTATAAAACAGAACTTAATCTCGATTCTAAGATACCGATAAAATTATCAGCCGTATAACCCTTTCTGTTATAAGCATCTAAAAATGTACGTCTGAGCTGCTTACTTGAAATCGCATAGTAAAACTTAAATTTCTTATGCGCAGCAAACTGCTTACCAAAGTCGGATAACTTCTTGAATCCAAGAATACCATGTTGACCTGGAGGGTATTTCCTTTTGTTTACTGGGTCTTTAGCTCTACCCCATAAATTTACACCAAGTCTACGGCTAATCCTATACTTTCTAGTGATAACAGTTGTCATATAAAAACTCTCACGATTTAACTTTAGATTATTAAGGATTTTAGCACTCAGTGTCAACTTGTTTTTGCTGATATAATCTTTTATACTTCATTTTTAAGTTTTTCTATTAACACATGAATCATTCACATTTGGAATCTATGGCAAACGCCATCCGTTTTTTATCAATTGATGCAGTACAAAAAGCAAACTCTGGACACCCAGGTATGCCACTTGGCATGGCAGATGTTGCAACTGTTTTGTTTGCTAAATATCTGAATCATAATCCTGATGATTCTAAATGGTTCAATAGAGATCGCTTTGTTTTATCAAACGGTCATGGGTCAATGTTACTATATTCAATATTATATTTGACAGGTTATATTAGCATAGATGAGCTAAAGAACTTCAGGCAAATGGGATCCAAGACCCCAGGTCATCCAGAGTTTGGCTTGACTTCCGGAGTAGAGGCAACAACAGGCCCTTTAGGGCAGGGGTTTGCCGCTGCTGTTGGCATGGCACTTGCTGAATCGATACTTGAAAAGCAGTTTAGAATCAATCACTACACTTACGTGATGCTAGGGGATGGCTGTCTTATGGAAGGAATAAGCCATGAAGCAGCATCACTTGCTGGGCATCTTAAATTGAATAAGCTTATAGCTCTTTTTGATGATAATGATATTTCTATAGATGGCGCTACTTGCCTTTCCTGTTCTGACGATGTAGAGAAACGCTTCTTAGCGTATGGATGGAATGTTGACAAAATTGATGGCCATGATTTTGATGCCATATCCTTTGCAATAGAGCAAGCAAAAAAGTCTGATAAACCTACAATGATCTGCTGCAAAACCATTATCGGAAAATTTTCAAGCCGTGCTGGCACATCCTCTGCTCACAGTGGTGCTTTTTCGGAGGAAGACATCAAACAGATGAGAGAGAAATTAAACTGGAATTATGAACCATTCCATGTACCAGAAGATGTGAAAAATGCCTGGAAGAAAACTGTTGAGAGAGCAAAACAAAATTACAATTCATTGTCATTCCAGTGCGTGACACTGGAATCCAGAGAAAAAAATGAAGAACTAAAAAGAAGACTTGATAAGCGTTTGCCGGATAATATCGCTGGTGTTTTAGCTGACCTGAAGAAACAAATATGTGAGCTAATGCCAAACGAAGCTACTCGATCTTCTTTTGGTAGGGTAATGGAACTTTTAACACAACATATGCCGGAATTAATCGGCGGTTCTGCTGATCTTACCGGGTCAAATTGCACTAAATATAAGCACATGCAGGTAATAAATAGCAATAATTATAGTGGCTCTTATGTCCACTATGGAGTGAGAGAGCACGCTATGGCAGCATGTATGAATGGTATGGCACTTCACGGCGCGATTCTTCCTTATGGCGGCACTTTTTTGGTATTTTCCGACTATTGTCGTCCTGCTATACGTCTTTCAGCTCTGATGAAGCAGCAGGTTATGTATGTCATGACTCACGACTCAATTGGAGTGGGAGAAGATGGCCCAACTCATCAGCCAATAGAGCATTTAGCCTCTTTGCGTGCTATACCAAATCTATATGTTTTTAGGCCAGCCGATGCAGTTGAAACTCTGGAGTGTGTTAGCATTGCACTCGAAAAGAAAGAATCTCCAGCACTGTTTGCGCTCTCAAGGCAAAACGTAAGTTACATGCGCAAGTTCTACTCTGATATCGATCAATCTGCTAATTTATCGAAGTTTGGTGCATATATTTTGTGTGAATGTTCAAAAGAATTAAAAGTGACGATATTTGCTACGGGGTCCGAGGTTGAAATTGCAGTTGAAACAAGGGAGAAATTGCAGGAAAAGGGTATAGGTACAAGGATTGTTTCTATGCCATGCTGGAGGCTTTTTGACGAGCAAAGCGATGAATATAAAGCGGCAATATTAAATAATGACAGCATTAAAGTTGCAATTGAAGCCGGAAGTGAAATGGGTTGGCATAAATACATAGGTTCAAACGGTATATTTATTGGCATGAAAAGCTTCGGAGAATCAGCACCTTATAAAACACTTTATGAGCATTTTAATATCAACGCTGATCATGTGGTAAAATGTGTGTGTGAGAAACTGGTTTACATTCAGTAGACTTCTTGCATAACCATATGAAAGCCCACTCTTCTTTGTCATTCCAGCGCGTGACGTTATTTCCATCCAAGATGATGTCATTCCAGCACTTGACACTGGCATCTAGTTTTCTTTACAAATTCACCAAAAGTGCTTCATTCTATAACGCAAAACCCATACTCACCAAACCCAATGCATTACTTGCAATTAAGTTTCCTGGATCCCAGTGTCTGGGCACTGGGATGACACCTCTGGGCACTGCCGTCATAAAGGAACCAGTGTCAGCTACTTGAATACATACCACCATGTCATTCCAGCGCGTGACGCTGGAATCTAGTAAACCTCTGGCTATATTATGTCATTGCCTTCTGAACTACTTGGTGATTCTAATACAACTGGTTGATCAAATTCAGATGATGATTGTGTTGGCTCATCAGACCCAAACAACCATGAAAAAAACCCACCAAAAAATGATGCAACTAATGAAAAAGGCTTCATAAGTATACTAAACAAACTACCAAAAAAAGAGCTCGGCTGTTCTTCTGTTTGTGCAGGTTCTGTGGAAGCAACATAATTTACACCGTTGTCTTGTATATCAGTTCCTTGTCCTGCACTGGTGGTCCCCTGTTGTGTTTGTGGTGTTCCACTCCCCGAATTTACAGTTTTATCAGCTTCTTGCTTTGTAATGTCTGATCCTGATTGAGCATCACCTTCTTGTTTTTCTTTCTCTCGTGTACCAGCATCTTCCTCTGAATTTTCTTCATTGTCCGTCGATGGCTTAGAACCGTCGCCAGGGTTTTTTGCATTCCTTAATAGAGCTTGTATTTCTTTATCAGTGGCTAAATTTAAGGGAGTTTTTTCATTTTTATCTTTTATATTAACATCTGCCCCTTTATCCAATAGAGCTTGCACCACCTGCTGATAACCACTTTCAGCAGCAAAGTGTAAAGGAGTCTTTCCACCTTGATCTTTTGCATTAACATCGATTCCTTTTACTTGCAGTAGGGCTTCTACTACCTCTTTATGGCCCCATACAGCAGCCAAATGTAAAGGAGTCTTTTGCGACCAATCTGTTGCATTAACATTGATCCCTTTTACTTGCAGTAGGGCTTCTACTACCTCTTTATGGCCCTTTTCAGCAGCCCAATGTAAAGGAGCCCTATCTCCATCTTGTGCATTAACATCGATTTCTTTTGCTCCCAGTAGAGCGTTCAATACATTTATGTCTATATTGCCCTTTTTAAGAACCAAATGTAAAGGAGTTTTGCCATATTTATCTTGTGCATTAACGTTGATTCCTTCTGCTCCCAGTAGAGCGTTCAATACATTTATATCTATGTTGTCCTTTTTAAGAACAGAATGTAAAGGAGTATCTTTCTTGTTATTTGGTAAATTAACATTGATTCCATCTTTTCCCAATAGGGCTTCTACTACCTCTTTATGGTTCTTTACAGCAGCTAAATGTAAAGGAGTTTCTTGCGACCAATCTGTTGCATTAACATTGATCCCATTTACTTGCAGTAGGGCTTCTACTACCTCTTTATGGCTCTCTACAGCAGCCAAATGTAAAGGAGTCTTTTGCGACCAATCTGTTGCATTAACATTGATTCCATTTACTTTCAGTAGGGCGTCTACTACCTCTTTATGGCCCTTTTCAGCAGCCCAATGTAGAGGAGTCTTGTTATCTTGATCTTTTACATTAACCTTTGCTCCTTCACTTATTAGACGGGTTACTTCCTCAATATTACCTTTTCTAGCAGCCTCAAGTAATTTAGCTGTGTTTTCTAATAGAGTTTGTATTTCTTCGTTAGCAGCTAATTTGAAAGGAGTCTTTCCATCTTTATCTACTGCATTAACATTTGCCCCTTTATCCAATAGGGCTTCTACTACATCTTTATGGCCCCATACAGCAGCAATATGTAAAGGAGTCTCTCCTTTATCATTTTCTACCTTAACATCTGCTCCTTCACTTATTAGACGGGTTACTGCATCAATATCACCTCTTTCAACAGCCTTAAAAAAATTATCTCTACTTTGTGAACTACTCATCCTACACCTCTTTGTAAAACTATATTGTTATGATAAAGCCGTTAATAATCTATGAGCTCTCACCCCCTGTAAAATTATATTATCATGATAAAGTCATTAATAACCCATGAGCTCTGGATCACGCAAATAATGGTTATTCCCTGTGTTTTTCAGTACATTTGAGCTGGCTGTACATAAGAATTGCAATTGTAGAGCATGCTATTGTTAATAGTAAATTTGGTAAAATACCATAGCGAAAAAATTTTCCTACTATATATATTCCAATAGCCCCAAACATCATATTGCAGAATGAGAGAACTGCACTACCAAGCCCTATACCTTTGATCGTTTCTAAAGCAGAAGTTACGTTATTGCTTATTATTAATGCAAGTCCGATATTGGCTGGAATCCAAACAGTTTGAAGAATTAATATATTTAACTTGTCCGCGAAATAAAAATATACCAATAAACTATCGGATATTATCGGTAACACCAAACCTATTATTAGCATTTTGCTAACCCCTACTTTTGTTACATACCTTCTATTAATTAAAGTTCCAATTATGTAAAATATGACTATGATCGATATGAGGTAGCCAAAATACTGTACTTCAATGCCCATCGATTCAAATATGAAAGGGTAGTTAGCAATGTATGCCCAAAGCCACATGAAAGTTAATCCATGAATGGCTGAAAACCCAAGGAAACGATAATTTCTAAATATTGATATATATTGCTTGCAGATATTAGTAGTTATGTTAGTTATACTGGTTCCATTTTTATTTACAGTGAGTGTTTCTTGTAACTTAAAGTAGATAAAAATAAGTATAGCAATTGCTGCAAGTGATATAATAAAAAACAAAAATTTCCAACTATACCCATGTGAAATTATATAACTGCCCACCACTGGAGCTATTCCAGGTGAGAGTGCCACAACCATATTTAATTTTGAAATGACTCTCGAGTATTCACTACCCGAGTACATATCCCTTATTGCTGCATACCCAACAACACCTGCAACACCAGCCCCTGTTCCTTGTATGAAGCGAATTAGTATCAAGAGCGCAATACTGTCGGCTATATAACACATGACACTTGCCAAAGTAAAAATTGTCATACCAATCAGCATCATTGGACGCCTACCATAATGGTCCGATAATGGACCATAAATTAAGCCAGATACTGCAAATCCAACTAGATTCAAGCTAATTGTAAGCTGCACTACACTGCCTTCTACTTTAAAATAATTGGCAATGCTTGGTAGTGCAACTGAGCATAGGTCAGTTGCCATATCGACAATTGCTACAGACAATATCATAATAAGAGAGATGATATTTTGCGGAAGAGCTGTTTTCACTTAATGATTTACTGGATTAAATACACTTAATTATAATGTATTTTTTTCATTAGTATAAGTACAATGTTACATAGTAAACGATGTCATTCGAGTAGCGGACACTGAAATCTTAAGCTAAAATCATGAAAAGCCTGAATTTCAATACCTTATCTTTGATTATTCACTTTAAGCTTTAAGTCTTCAACAGAAGATGCATTTGCCTCACTTACTACCTTTAGTGGTTCACCAAGATTATGCTCTATTTTTATATTACGCTCAGGATCGTACTCTATTCTTGTATCAAACTCAAAGCCCAATTTCTCACAAAGTTTTTTGAAATACTCAATAAGCTTATTTATAATATAAGTAAGCTTATCAAACAAACCGTCATCACCAGCTTTATAGTCCTCTAACTCTTTAGGAATGGTAAGCAATACCTTACCGTCTTCATACGTCACATTTTCATCCTTACATTTCAGCTTAAACTCCGCTGAACTGCAAAAACCTGGTGTTTCGATATATGTACAATCATCATAGTTAAGCATTTTTGTATATTTCATGCTAAAACTAAGCTTTATACAATTGGGTTCACGACAATCCATAATATACTCTCTTGTCATACAGTTGCCTTGCGTTGACAAATGAAAAGATCCAAGAGCTTGATTCATATCATTAGGAAGAAAATGAGTATATCCGCCCTGATAATAGTTATTTATTAACTCCTCAATAATAGAGTTATTGGGAATTGTTGCACCAACGTGTTTAAACATTTCTGTAAAAATTTGTCTGAGAAATGGACGATAATTCCCTTTTCCGTTTTCATCCCGTAGAATTAGATTTTTATGGTTTGAATACAGATTGTTAATAAATTCGTTAGTTATTTTTTGTCCGTTAATAGCAAGGCCGTGTGTTCTATTAAGATCCTTATATGTTCCCTCACCAGAAATTACTTCGTCCCAAGTGTTAGCTTTGAAATCAGCATATTTGAGCTTCTTCACTTCAGCTTTCAATGCATTGACCATTTCCTTTGACATGTTATATCTCTACCATTAATACCTGTATATTAATTTTAGCACTTACTTTATTAAATTTCAATTACTCAAGACCTTCGCTTCCGTATTATCCAATGAATCACCATAAGTCACTGCTTTAAGGAAAAGTCGTTTTCCTGGTTGCACTTCAAAAGATATTATTGAATCATCAAGTAGAACAAATTTTTCACCTGTGGTGTGCTGATACTCTTTGGTGCCTTCTTGCCCTCTAATTAGGTTGCTAAGCTTATATTTATTTTTATCTATTAGTTCAGCACTCTGGAACTTTATCACCTCTTTTCCAACCAGTGCTAAATTGCTTACATTTATAGTACTAACGTTAGTGCTTGTAAAACCCTCTTCCGTCATCCCAGTGCCCAGACACTGGGATCCAGGAGAAATATAGTCAAGCGCTGGGATGACACCATCACTTAAATAATGGTTATATGAAGAACTCAATATACCAAAACGTAGCACTACTATAAGCCCCTCGTCGGTAGATTCCATTACATATCCGTAAGTAGACTGCTTGTTTGTGCTTGCAATAGGCTTATAATCCTTATCGTTGTACGAAATAAAGAGTGTTGCTCCCTTCCAATTCTTTTCCTCACTAATTAAAGTAAAGCTTGCACTATTACCTTTAATATCCGGTAAATCTATCATTTCTACGATGGTTTTGCTAATGTGAGAGGGAGGGTATTCCTTCAGCATAAGTGACCTTGTTGAAGGAAAAGAAAGCTTATATATAGAGTGATCATAACCAACGCCAATTACTTGAATGGATATGCTTTCGAATTTTGTTTTTATAATTCTCACCGTATGCTTTTTCTCACCGTCTAAAATCGTTATTACATCACTTGGCACAAGCCACGCATATTTTATCGGCAGCTTGAAATTGTATATATTTCTCTCTTGCCACGAAGAATAAAGTAAAACCTCAGCTATATTTTGCGCCTCTCCCTCCTCCATAATGAGCGGTATTTCAACTGTTATAGCAGCGCCTTGCTTTGGCAACTCAGCATATTTAACATCAATTGGATAGCCAAAATTGCGATTAAAATAAACGACGTTAACTTTATTGTTTAAATCTAATTGACTGATATTAGCAAGTTTTGAATTGTTACTGAAAACCATTTCACCAATTGGTATTCCAGTCGTAACTCCCCTGCCCTTTTGGACAAATTTCAGTTTAGAGTCCTGTTCAACCACATCAAAAAAATAGCAACTTTGCAGCATTTTAATAATTGAACGTACCGATTGCTGGTCGTTTATCACATACCCAGACAATAACCCTTTGACGTTGCTTGCATCGAACTGATCGCTTTTTAAACCTGTTTTTTGTAACAGATCCGATAAAACATCGGAAATATTAAGCTGTGAAAGCTTTCCCTGAATCCAATGTCCTGTCTGCCAATTATGGCAGTCAGTCCACATATCACACAAATTGGGGAAATAAGGAAATGGCCTTGCATCCCATGCCCAGAGAAACATTTTTTCTACCATTTCTGAACTTTGCCACTTTTTTAGCGTTCCTTCAATTGCAATTTTTTGCGAAAGAAAGCTCACCTCTCCGTTTGAATATCGTGGATATTTGCTCTCTATGCTGCCTTTGTCAACAAACACATTTGGCTCATTAGTGCAGCCGTTCATACTGGGAAATCCATATTCAGTAAACCATATTTTTTTCATTTTTGGTTGCCATTTTGTTTTACTACCACCGGGGTTTATGTGAGTTTCACTCCACCATTTCTCTATATTTTTCCACGCATACCTGCTGTCGTTATACTTTACTTTTTCAGACTCACTCTTTGAGTAATCATAGAAATAATCATACCCCACTCCACTGCTCCAACCACCCATTACATCTTCCGCAGAATAGCCAAAAGGAGGCTCTGGACCATCAGTCAGTGGAAAATAAGCATCTATGCCAACAACGTCGATGTACTCTGAAGACCACAGTTCATCCATATTATACCAACCATCATATGAATGGTATTCGCTCCAATCTGCAGCGTAGGTAACTGTTACTTCTTTTCCAAGATTAAGTTTTATTCGCTTTGCAAGCTTGACCAGCTCTATAACGGCAGGGTAATTCCCTTGTTCATCCCTGATTTTGGTAAGTTGCGCAAATTCAGAACCAATGATAAACCCTTCCACTTTAGTTTGTTTGGCAATGCTTGCATAATGCTCTATAAATTTGTTGTACTGATTCTTAAAAAAATCACTTATATCTTCAGGAGCCCCACTCAATCTTCCTCGCCACTCTTTGTTCTTTGTATCAAGTAAGGGCATTGGATAGAGCATCACCTTATAACCTCTGCTGTGCAGCTCTTCTATATATCTAGTTAACGCTGCATCACTAACTGTGCCACCATACCTTGGGTTTCCACTCGCATCTTTTGAAATTAGCTGAGCATTATCTCTGGTTACACCCCCTACTTGCCAATCATCAGGTAATATCGCGGAATCATCTTGAAATTCAACTGCAGGGTATATTTTACAATCTTTAATGTTCAGATTATTCACAAACCAATTGACTACCACCGACACCAACTCAACATTTGGCAAATCTTCTTTTAATTGATCCAAAGAAAGCATTGCATCGCTCTTTTTAGTGTGGTTGTTGTGATTTACCCTTTGCGCCAGCCCATATGGGATATATTGGTTGCTGCTTATTTTCTCTTGCGCGATTTTCTTCTGTATTTTTGTATCATATACAAACTCACCTGAACCTGGTATGATATTGATATTCCGAATATTTTTTGCTACTGAAAATTCATTTGACTTTACTGCAGTTTGCACTTCAAACGTAAATACCGGAACATGATTATTATAGTCTGCTAAAGGAAAATTCTTGATGACTATGTAAGATATTCCCCTATAAGCCGGCACATTCCCCTCTCCTTCAATTGATGACATAAATGGATCAGGATTTTGGTCTTCTCTGCCGCTGTAAAAAGTATAATCTATTTCATCAAAGCTAAGTGATGTTGTATCTGCCCAGATTCTGTTTAATTTTTCTACTTTCCCCTTGCAGATCGCAATTGCAAGCGTTGCATAGTAATTATATGTAACGTTCATACCTCTTCCAATTTTACTTTTGGTGGTTATCGCCTCTTCTTTTATTGGCTGTGCCCAAATAATATTCCCTGCAACACGAGCAGTGCCATAGATAATTGGGATCGTTCTGCCGTAGGTTGAGGTTTGAACTTGCAGATTTTTTAGCCTTGCCCCATGCGTTACTTTTTGCTCGGCTTCAAGGCCGAACATTGCCCCATCTAGCTGTGCACCAAGAAGAGCACCAAGTTCTGAGCCGATAATCCGGCCAATTGGCCCAAAAATGCTGCCTGCTTGACCAAAAATTGATGATAAAATTATTGTAGACATGGTAATCCTCCTTTTTGTTTCTATAGTTAATGTAGGCTCTACGTCATGCCGCCGCGCCGCTAACAAGCAGCGGGATGACGAGCTTATCGTTATGCCGCCGCGAACCGTCATACCGTCACGGTATCTCTAGATCCTGCTAACACGTAGCAGGGTACTTAACCGTCATACCGCGATTCATTCGCGGTATCTCTTAGCCGCTAACAAGCAGCGGAATGACGAATTTGTCGTTTTACAGCCACTTGGATGACAATTTGCTACTAAATAGTAGGAAATTCAATAATTTACAATGAATAGTTGAAGTTTGTAATTAAGAAAAGCACATGGTGTAGCTATAATCATTGTAAGCAACAATAAGAAAGTGCGGAAGTAGAAATTTGAGTTGACAAAATAAGAAAAAATATAGTATATTAATAATATTGATATTAACTTAAACTAATTATGCCAGCAGTAGTAAATACACCAGACAACATACAAAGACCGTCAAAATTAAAAAAAGCAAAAGAAATTCTGCTAGCTCCTGTAAGGTGGCTAATCATAGGTTTATCTGTAGTACTTTTGATAATATTTGTTATTTCTTTCCTGGTGTTTCTCTCAATCGCCAATGTATTGAGTAAGCTATATCTTTTTGCAGGAGGCAAAGCACCAGAATGGTTAGAGCAAAGAGCTGAAGCATTTATGGAGGCAGCACGTATTCCACAAACAACGCATGATACTGATGTAAATGATGCAATTAATATTAACGTTCAAAAGCTAAAAGAAAACTACGGTGAGCCTGATATTGATGATAAGTTTATAGAGGAAATAGAAGGATTTATTGATCAGTTAGAGTGCATAGCAAATGGCACACAAAAAGCTGCAGATAAAGATCAACTTACAGAAGATGAGAAAAAACATGCACTTGAGTGCTTGAAGCGTATAAAAAATAACCCTGGTACACATAGTGGAAGCGGGTTAACATTGAAGCAAGTTTTAAATTTAGTTTGGAAGGCTTGCAACGATCAAACTAGAGCAAATAATATAGCTATTAATACCCGCATATCACAGAGAAAATATCAACTGGTTAAACATTTAGTAGAATCGCAAACAGAATACGGAGTGTGTGGTGGTCGTGGTTCAAGTGCATGTTTTACTGGCACATTTAACAGTATTGTCTCTTCCTTGTACACTTTTGAAGAGTTTTCCTTCTTGCAAAAAGCAGATAAGAATACTATAAAGCAGGAATTTGAAAATGAGCTGCAAAAAAAGGGAGAAGAACTATTTAATCAGCTTTCCAATGATAAAGAAAAAAAAGAAGTTGCAGAAGCTTTAAGTAATCCTTCTACAAATTTCTTTTCAAGCTATGTAGAGTCATTTAAAAACCACTCTGCACGTGCAGTTTTAGGTGATAAAGAATGCGACAAATTAGTTAAAACTCATTTTAGTAATCTTCAGTACAATAAAACAATATCACGCTTTACCTAAAGTAATCACTTAACTAACGGCAAAGTGATACCATGCTGATTCATGTATTTTCCTTTCATATCATCATATGATTTCTCGCATTCACTTTCGCCGCTTAAAAATACGAATTGGCATGCGCCTTCATTAGCATAAATTTTTGCAGGAAGTGGAGTGGTGTTTGAGAATTCGAGTGTGACATGACCTTCCCATCCAGGTTCTAAGGGAGTAACGTTTACTATAATTCCACATCTTGCGTAAGTTGATTTACCAACACAAATGACCAGTACATTCCTTGGTATACGAAAATATTCCACTGTACTTGCAAGCACAAAGCTATTTGGTGGAATTATGCATACGTCTGTTTCTTTATCTATAAAACTATTCTCAGAAAAATTTTTAGGGTCCACGATGGCTGAATTAACGTTAGTAAAAATTTTAAATTTATTATCCACTCTTGCATCGTAACCGTAAGATGATAGTCCGAAAGATATAACACCTTTGCTGCTTTTGTGATTCACAAAAGGCTCTATCATTCCAAAGTTTTCAGCTTTTTCTCTTATCCATTTATCTGGCATAACTGCCATAACTGTTCCTTAAAGTTGTGTAATACTTACAATAATATAAAATAAAATTTAAATGTAAACTGTAGCTTTTGTCATGCAATTAAAGCTTTTCAGTTTGATGTTTTGTTACAATAATTAGATTTATGTTCTTAACTAAAAATAATGCTTAGAAACTTTCTCCTGATTTTTGTATTCGTATTATTCACGCCGCCGTCAAATGCTGATGCCAGGAAATACATCAGAATTGTTGGATCTTCAACTGTTTTTCCTTTTATCTCGTTTATAGCCGAGGAGTTCAATCGTGTATTCCCTTTTAAGACTCCAGTTGTGGAATCAATAGGAAGTGGATCAGGGTTCAAAATGTTTTGCTCAGGAATAGGGGAAGACACGCCAGACATCACCACTTCATCTCGCCCTATGAAGGAAGTAGAAAGAGAACTATGTAAAAGAAATAAAATTAATGAAGTGATAGAGATCATCATTGGCTATGATGGAATTGTCATTGCAAATTCAAATCAAAGCCATAGATTTGATTTCACAAAGAAGGACTTATTTGAAACTTTATCTGCATATTCTCAAGAAAATGATAAATTAGTAAAAAATAATAAGAAGTTTTGGTCTGATGTAAATCAAGCCTTACCAAAAACAGAAATTGAAATTTATGGTCCACATCAAAATACAGGCACATACGAAACTTTGGTTAATTCTATTATGCTTGATCAATATTCATGCATGAACTCGAGAATTTTCAAAGAGAATTATAAAGATCAGGAAGAAAGAAAGAAAGCATGTGGTAATATAAGGGATGACGGAAGGTATATAGAAGTTGGAATTAATGAAAACATAATAATACAAAAATTGAAAAGTAACAAGAACGCTTTAGGGATATTTAGTTTTAGCTTTTTAATGAGGAATCAAGATAAAATACAAGGGAGCACAATTGCAGGAATTGAGCCAACTTACGAAAATATATCATCGGGAAAATATATATTAGCAAGACCTCTATACCTTTATATAAAGAAAGAACACCTGGATACTGTTGATGGATTAAGAGAATTCATAAAAGAAATTATAGATTCGATCGGCATTGAAGATGGGTACCTATCTAGGCTTGGTCTAATTCCACTTTCAAGTGAAGATATAAAGAAAGCTTCAGCAAAGGTTTATGATATAACGTGACGGCAACGTTTCTTTTATATTCTTTGTTCTAGCGTAGTCAGACCCAGCGCGGCGCGCTGGGATGACAATGGATTACTAATTAGACAGTTCTGCGTTGTTGCAACACCCCAGAAACAACCGGGTCCGAGCTTTTCGTATTTGGGCTTTCTGATTTCTCACAAACTCCTCCAATATAAGCTAGTACAGCCAATGCTGAAACTGCTAAAACTTCTAAAACTAATGCAACTACAGGATATGCCAGCACATAGGCTGCAATAGCACCAACTACGCATAGTTCAACAACGCCCAGAGCGATCTTCCCTTTGTGTTCACTCCAGAAGTTTGTATCGTTTTTTTCTGGGGTTTTGTTGTCTGCAGTTGGTGCAGAGTTTACGGTGTTTTGATCTAGATCAGTGTCATCTATAAAGTTAAGATCATCATTCTCAGAAGGATCCTGATTGATTTCTTGTGAAAATCGAGTCGCATACTCTTTATCCCATGCTATCTGATCATTAATCTTGGCATTATCTAGTTCATTTTTACTAAGTTTTTCCTCAAATTCTTGAATCAAATCTTGAAAGCATTGCTCACCTACTCCAGATATTTTAGCAAAACGTTTTTGTGCACATGTAAGTTTATCCATTACATAGTTATTTCCATTGGGCTCGAACCCAAGGAGCCCTGGAGAAGCAGCATCAAACATTAATTTAAAGCTTTCTTTTATCTTTTCCACATCTTCTTGGTTCAATTCTTCACTATATTCAACTTTCAGAGGATAAACTAAAAGGGCATCTACTCTTCCACTACTCCAATATACCTCTCGCTCTAAAACCCTTTCTACATCTTCACCACAATTCTCTAATGCTGCTTTAACTTGATCAATATCAAGGTTTTCTATTGCTTCTTGTAAGTTGGAATCAAGATCCATTACCCACTTGTGATCTTCTATTTTTTGAACAACTTGTACAAGAGCAAAATATTCTGTGCTATGAGGGTCAAATTTTCCTTGAAAGCGTTTAAGATCATCTATTGTATCCGTAAAATATGGTTGATCTTCAAAAGATTTTGTTACCTTGTAATCACACAAAAAATCACGAGTTTTTTGATCAGCTTCCTTCCAAATTAGTTCAATGATCCCTACTTTAGTGTTAACGCTAGTTTTAGTACAGCCAATAACATCATTTAAATGGTACCTTTGTCACTAGTCAGAGTCCCCTCGTGGCTCAAAACTGCTTGTATATCATTATGTTCCTTATTGTTGAGTACGTTCTGGACTTCTTGAAAATTGTCATTCCTGACTGCCTGTCTTAATGAACCTAGAATTTCTTCTTGTGCATCAGTTAATTCAACCATATCTTACCTCTAATAAAAATTTAATTATCATACATATTTACAAGTAAATCAAGTATATTGTTAATAACTGTTAATAAAGGCCAACAAAATGCTTGACGTTAGAGTAGCTTTTATGGCTTTGTATAGCGAGGAAGTAACTCTATGAAAAATCATCAACGTTTACAAACTTTACGTTCAATTGCATTTATTGTGGGAATATTCCTATTGCTATTTAGCTTAGCAATGCTTATTCCTGCTATTACCAATAAGTATCTCAGCTACGAATGGAAAAATTTTTTCGCTGGATTCATAATTACCTGCACATCTGGCGCAATTTTTATTTTACTCGGTAAATTAAGTAGATTGCATGGAATGCCAGCAATTTTTGCGATTACTAGTTGCACCTGGATTGCCTTGTCTCTGTTTGCAGCTATTCCTTTCTATTTTGATAATCTGAGCTATGTTGATGCATTGTTTGAAACGATATCTGGCATCACAACCACAGGGGCAACTATATTTAATGATATTGAAAAACAATCTCCAGGAATACTGCTGTGGAGAGCAATGCTACACGGCATGGGGGGTTTTGGTGTAATCACTTTAGGAATTGCAGTTTTTCCTATGTTTAAGGTTCTCAGCCTAAATAATTTACTTTATTCTGAATATTCAGATGCTACCAAAAGGAAGTTGCCGAACACGCGAAGCGTAGTGATTCATGTTACGGCAATATATTATGGCTTAATTTTGTTATGCATATTTTCCTATTATCTAGCTGGTATGCCACTATTTGATGCAATATGTCACGGAATGTCTGCTGTATCAACTGGTGGATTTGCTAACTATAATGATTCTATAGGGCACTATAATAATCCCATACTAGAAGCCATAACGATCGTTTTTATGATTTTGGGTTCTCTGCCTTTTCTTAGCTATTTAAAAATTATAAGACGGTTAGACATTTGCTATGATGAACAGGTCTCTTACTTTGTTAAGATAGCTACTATCTCATCTTTATTTGCTTGTTTTTGGTTGTATAAAAATGTTGATTTAGGAGTGTCATTATCATTTAGATGCAGCACATTTACCATCACTTCCTTGATTACGTCAACTGGTTATGCAATCTGTAATCATATAGATTGGAGTTTCATTTCAGTCTTAGCTTTTTTTCTAACCTTTGTTGGTGGATGTAGCGGTTCTTCAAGTGGTGGTGTCAAAATCTTCCGCTTGATTGTTCTTTTAAGGTCTATAAGAAATTACTTTTACCTTTTATTAAACCCTGATGCAGACAATGGAGTAAAATTCAATGGAAAAATTCTGGAGAATGATGAAGTTCACTCTGTCTTTATATTTTTTGCAATTTTCATGTTAACGTTTACCATTTCATCAATAGTGATGTCTTACTTAAGCAATGCAGACTTTATAACTAGCATCAGTTCAGTCTCTGCAACGCTTACAAACTCTGGCCCGGGATTTAGTAATTTAATAGGTCCTTCGGGTAATTATTCCTCTTTCAGTAATGAAGTAAAATTATTTCTATCGTTTTTAATGCTGCTTGGCAGACTTGAAATATTGCCAATCTATTTTTGTATAGGTAATTTATTCTTATTTAATAGAGAGAAATAGTTGGTGAAACTTGATATTATAGCTAAACTGACTTACGACAATTTGAAAAACCGTCATTCCGCTACTCGTTAGCGATATCTATACCGCGAATAAATCCACAGATGTACGAACATTGTGATTTGGGCACACCAGGAAGAATGTCATCCAAGTAGCCCCTTTCTCGTCATCCCGCTACTTGTTAGCGGGATCTATGCTAAGAGATACCGCGAATGAATCGCGGCATGACGGTTCGCGGCGGTATAGCTATAGATAGTATTAGCTATTTAATAAAAAGATCGTAGCTAAACCAAGAAATATAAAAGCTGAGAGAATATCAGTTGTTGCCGATGTTAGGATTGAAGAAGAAACGGCAGGGTCAGACTTTAAGCGATGAAGCATTATAGGAATGAAAGTTCCGATGAACGTTGCAATAATTGACATCATAATCATGGAGACCACAAAAATCATCTCCACTTTGAAGTTGTGAAACCTTATTGCTAACACTACTAATGAAATAGTAGATAAGATCACCCCGTTTATAAGACCTATTAAAAATTCTTTCATCAGTATTCTTTTTGCATTTTGCTCAGTTAGATATTTTGTTGCGATTGCCCGGATGGTTAGCGTTACTGTTTGGGATCCTGCATTTCCGCTCATTGATGCAATTATCGGCATGATTATTGGCAGCACTATAAAACTTTTTATTACATCATCGAAAAAGCCAACTACTATGGAACACATTGTTGCAGCTAAGAGGTTAAACAGTAACCAAGGTAGCCTTTTAATTATAGTTTTATGTATAGGGGCATTTATATCGGCTTTAGAAGATACACCGCTTATTTTGAGTGCATCCTCTTCTGTTTCTTGTTGAACAACTTTTATCACATCTTCAATTAAGATCACACCAATAATTTTACCATTCTTATTTACTACCGGAGCCGATAATAGAGAGTAATCTTTAAATATTCTTGCTACTTCCTCTTGGTCTACTCCAGTTTTAATGATTTTTATGTCATGATCCATTATCTCTTTTATTATTGTGTCTCCTGAGTGAGATATTACCTTATTTAAATTAACACTGCCTATAGGCTCTAATTTTGAGTTGATAATGAATATCTGGTGAAATTTTTCTGGTATTTTTTTATAGTTGCACACAAATTCTGTCAGTTGATTTATTGTCCAATAATATGGAGCTATAACCATATCTTTATGTATTAACCTTCCTGCACTTTCTTCTGGATATGATAGCAACTCCTCTACCGATTTCTGAGTTTTGCTGGGCAAATAGTAAAGTATATTTTCTACAGACTTTCTATCTAAATCTTTCACTATGGTTACTATATCTTCTACATCAAGGAGCATTAGTAACTTTGCTGTATTTTCTATTCCCAATGTTTCTATGATCTCTATTTGTAAATCTGGCACTACATGCACTAGGGCATCACTTAACAAATGTTGATCGAGGATATTAACTAATTTCTCCCTGTGATCACTGATTGAAGTAGATAAAAAATAAGCTAACTGAACGCTATCTATCGTTTTTACAATACTACAAACATTCTCTAGCTCCTCGTTATCAAGTGACTCTATTAAGTCATCAATAGCCTTTTTGTCTAAACCATAATGAGAACTTATTTTAATATTCATTACTTTACCTTATTTTTTAATAAATATACGCGCTTGATTTCCTTAAACATTAAAGTATAATGAAATTATTTAAATTAACTATCATATGGTTAAATTTCTATTTTGTTTACTGTTATTGTTATTGATAGTAAATATATTAAAATCTAAAGTATAATGAAAACTTATCCAGAAATTCTTGAACACTTTCAAAGCTTAAATAAAAGTATTTCTCTTATCAGGAGGTGTCTTTGACATAGAAAAATTAAAGTTGCGCCTTGAAGAGCTTGACTCCCAAGCGTCGAATGATGACCTATGGCAAGATAACCAAAAAGCACAAGAAGTTTTAAAAGAACGTTCTAAAATTAAGAATGACGTAGAGTCGTTTTTAAAGCTGGAAAGCGATTACAACGATGCCATCAGCTTAATGAAGTCTGCTATTGATGAAAATGATGAAGAATTTTTCTCTGAAGTTGAAAATGAATTAGCTAAGCTAGAGAAATTAATCAAGTATAAAGAAACAGAGTCCTTATTTACTGGTGAAGCAGATAATAATAACTGCTTTTTAGAAATCCACTCAGGAGCTGGCGGAACCGAGAGCAATGATTGGGCTGAAATGCTGATGCGCATGTATATAAGGTGGGCAGAAATTTATCACAACTTTAAAGTTGAAGTTGTAGAAAAATTAGAAGGAGAGTCAGTTGGTATAAAGTCTGCAATGATAAAAATCGTTGGAGAAAAAGCTTATGGGTGGGCAAAAAGTGAAAGTGGAATTCACAGGCTGGTTAGAATATCGCCGTTTGATGCAAATGGTAAACGTCATACCAGTTTTGCAAGTGTAGGAGTAACTCCAGTGATAGAAGATTCAATTGATATTGCTGTGGATGAAAAGGATCTAAAGATCGACACCTACCGAGCTTCTGGAGCAGGCGGTCAGCATGTGAACAAAACTGAAAGTGCGGTACGCATTACGCATATTCCAACTGGTGTTGTAGTTCAATGCCAAAATGGTCGTTCTCAACACAGAAATAAAGATGAGGCATTGAAATTACTTAAAGGACGTTTATACCAAATTGAACTGGAAAAAAAAGAACAGAAAATGGCTGAAGAATATGGTAAAAAATGCGATATAGGCTGGGGTAATCAGATCAGATCGTACGTTATGCATCCATATCAAATGGTGAAGGATTTAAGAACCGGACATGAAGTGGGCAATATAAATTCTGTTTTTGATGGTAATATAGATTGTTTCATAGTTAGTGTGCTTACTAAGCAAAATTAGGTAGGGTTGACTTTCTTGCCATAATATATGATAATTAAAATATTGTTAAAGTAGGAGTAAAGTTATGGCGATTAAATATGATCAGTGGAAAAGTGACCTTACCCAGAAAAAGTGGAGAGAAAGTGTGGAATGTTTTTTACAAAAAGAATGATGCATCAAATTGTTCTGGAATGCAATAGTTAATAGTGACGTTGTTTGTTATAAAAAATTTCTATGTATTCAAATATTGCAGTTCTAGTTTGTTGAGCAGAGTGTTGTGAAGTATCAATAAGTATTTCTCTTTTCAATGAGCTAAAGAAGCTTTCTGCAACAGAATTGTCGTAACAACAGCCTTTATTACTCATCTATATTCTTTACAGCTAAGAGATATTGATACCCTTGCGCAGTATATTGTGAACCTTGGTCACTGTGCAGCAGTAGATTTTTAACAGGTTTACGCCTATTAATGGCCATTAATAAAGAGTTCATAACCAATTGTTTATTTATTGCACTACTCATTAACTACCATACGTGAGAATTATTGCTGCCAAATATAGCCATCCCTCCTTGGTTTTGATGTAAGTAATCCCATACTTTATTTGGTTGATCAACAATAAAGTTTTGATCTAGTATATTGGGAGCTACAGCTCTATTATCTGTTTGTTGTTTTTTAATTTTAAACTTTCTTCTCAGTATAGCCCTGATGTCATTTTTCTGCATAATACTTTGCACCGTTTTCAAATTGCAACTTTTACCCAAAGCCTTCAATTCAGCATAAATTTTAGGAGCTCCATATCTACATTTAGAAACTTGATATATTTTTTGAATAGCTTCGAGTAGCTCTTTATTTGCTGATTCTCTACTGCTTATTTTTCTTGTGGTCCACTTATAGTAGCCACTAGCAGAAAATCCTATATAATTCCTGTACTTTATAGCAGTTACTATATAAAAAAATATTTTACTCTTTTTGACTGGCCAGGGCTTTTTTTTAAATGTCTCTTTCCCTTGTTACTCTTGCTTTGTAAATCAAACCTCTCTTTGTCGTAAGGAGCCATGTTACCTCTACCTGGAAATGCATCTGCTGCCGACTTTTTTTCGTTGTGTTTCTTTATCCATTTTCCTAATAAACCACCCTTTATTCCTAAATCCTTTGCTATTTTTGTAATTGTTTGACCTGCCTTTCTTTGTTCATTTGCCAGTTTAACAGCTTCCAATTTGAATTCTGCTGTATATTCTCTTACCATTTCTAATCCTCCAAAATTTTATTTTACCCGAAAAAACTCCTTTCTTTCTCTCCACTTTTTCTGGGTAAGGTCAGAAATTTAATGATCCAGGATATACTCCTTTGTTAAGGGAGATTGAGCATTTTCGAATATTTCTTGAGTGCTTCCAGACTCAACAATTCTGCCATTATGAAAGAAAATTACACTATCAGATAACTTTTTAGCTTGCTTCATTGAATGAGTCACCATAATTATAGTAAATCTTAATTTCAGCTCTTGTATAAGATTTTCGATTGCATTGGTTGCCATTGGATCAAGAGCAGAGCACGGTTCATCCATTAATAAAATAGTTGGCTTCACTGCAATTGCGCGAGCGATGCATAGCCTCTGTTGTTGGCCACCGGATAAATTGAGTGCGCTATCTTGCAATCTGTCCTTCAATTCTTCCCATAAACCAACCTTGGTTAAACTATTTTCCACCATCTCATTCAATTTTTGCTTATCCTTCGCCATACCATGCAATTTTGGCCCACAAGCAACATTATCATATATTGATTTTGGAAAAGGATTTGGCTTTTGAAATACCATACCAACTTTTGCTCTAAGTAGTACAACATCCATATCGCGTGAATATATATCACCCAGCCCATCGATATCTAATTCACCAACAGTTTTGCAACCTGGTACATAGTCATTCATACGATTAAAACAACGCAAAAATGTTGATTTACCGCACCCGGATGGTCCGATAAAAGTAGTAACTTTTCTTTTATAAATATTCAAATTTATATCGAATAAAACTTGCTTAGAGCCGTACCAGAGATTTAAATCTTTAACAGAGGCACGTGTATTGCTCATATCACATCCTGCATTGAATAGAGCCCCGGAATTTCTCTTTTATTTTCGTATAGCCATACTGCTGCTTGAACAGCTCCTCTAGCAAATGTTGTGCGATCAATTGCTTTGTGGTTTAGTTCTATCCGTTCATCAGAATTAACAAACATCACGCTGTGATCTCCTATTACTCCACCTCCACGAGATACTGCAAAACCTATTCCCCCCTTTTTCCTTATGTTTGAACCACTATGTAAATATTGATTGGACTGAAAATCCACTTTTGAAGCGTTAGCAATTGTTTTGCCAAGTTCTATAGCTGTTCCAGATGGTGAATCCTTTTTTAAGTTATGATGCATTTCCCAAATCTCAACGTCATATTCATTACCTAAAAGCTCAGCAGCTTTTTTTACCAATTTCAGCAACACATTAACCCCAACACTCATATTTGCTGACCATAATATTGGAACTTCAGCAGCATATTCTTTCAAATCGACACCTTCTATTCCAGTTGTGCCACTAACCAGCGGTGTTTTAAATTTTACAGCTGCTTTAAGGCAGTCTAACATACATTCTTTAGTTGTAAAATCTATTACAACGTCAGATGACTCAAATATGCCACTAATAGAACTTGTAACTTTAATTCCTAGATTGGCTATAATTGGTCCAATATCTGAATCTATGTACTTACTACCTGAACAGGCAACAGCACCTGCTATTTCCACTTTGGTATTTGTAATTAATTCATTGAGTATTTTTTTGCCCATTCTGCCTAAGCAGCCTATTACTCCAACTCTGATTTTCATAAAGCTTTTTACGTTTATTAAGAATGTTAGGCCTTTTTTTAAGCTCTGTCACTTCTGATCTATATTCTATAGCTGTACGAACACTGCAATTTCAGATCCCAGTGCCTTGACCACAACTATTGCAATATGGTACATAGTGAACGATGTCATTCCAGTCTGGAATCTAGCCTTTCTGCAATCTCATCGAAAACGTTGTAACCACTTTCTATGCTAGTTTGCTTGCTTACAAGCAAACTTTTCTGGATCCCAGTGTCTGGGCACTGGGATGACAGGAGAAGGCACTGGGATGACAAGAATAGGGCACTGGGATCTAGTGGGCTCAAACTACAATGTTTGTACAGCTGTGATCTATATTCTATAGCTGAATAATTTAACAATTCAAAATGAATACATATCCTATTGAGCTCTATATTACATACCAGGTTGCTCTGCCTTTTCCATGCTGAGTAATGTGATTACTCTTTACGAGATTAGATACGTGCTTCTTTAAGGTATTGCAGTTTGCTTTAGTAATATTTTCCAAATCCTTAATTGTAAGACGTCCATGTTTGCTGAGTAGTGCTAGTATTTCAGCAGAAAGTGGTGGTAAATAGAGATTTAACACTTTTTCATGTGACACCTTTTGTTCAAGATAAAATTTTTGCTTTTGTAGTGACCTTAAAAAGAACATAAGCCATGGATTAAAATCATTGCTGCTCGTCTTCAAGGATTGTTGAGTACGACGCAAAGCTAAGTAGTAACTCTCCTTATTACTTTCAAGGGAACTGTAAGGTACATAGATATACCCTAACTTTAGTAACAAGAAAGTTGTGAGAATGCGTGATAATCTGCCATTTCCATCCTGGAAGGGATGAATAGCTAAAAAAGTAACTATAAAAATGCCAATAATTAATAGAGGGTGTAACGATTTCACCTCTAATTGCTGGCTAGTCCAATAAATAAGTTCTTGCATTTGTGTTGCTGTCTCAAATGGAGAGGCTGTTTCAAAAACTATGCCCAAGCTTTTTCCAGATTCATCAAACGCTTCAACATGATTGGGGAATTTTTTATATTCTCCCATGTGCCTTTGATCTTTATATGAAAATTGTAAAAGCCAGATGTGAAACTGTTTTATAGTGTTTTCTGTAAATGGCATCTTGTTAAAGTTTTGAAATACTTCTTCACACACATACGCATATCCGGCTATTTCTCGTTCATCTAGAGAACGAAATGAGCGTGTATCAAGTTTGGATAGTAATTGCTCAACTTCACGGTCTGATAATCTTGCCCCTTCAATACGAGTAGAAGAACCAATACTTTCAATTGTTGCAATTTTCTTGAGCATTTGTAAACGTTCTGGAGCTAAATTACCAAACAATTGCCATGCTCCTTTAAATTCATCAATTTCAGCAACTAATTTTAACATTTCAGGTGTTATTACAATTTTTGAAATGTCAAACATATCTGTATTTTTATCTAGTTATATTCAATTATATTCGAAAATATCCTATTAGCAAAGAATACTTGTGAGACACACACTAAAGAATGAATTTTGGTAGGCATAAAAGCAGCTATTTTATGTTAAAATACAACATTTTGATGAAATTATAAGAAAGGCTGGATCCGAGTAGTCAGCTACCCGTCAGTGCATGTTGAAAAATCATTTTATGATCTAAATCAGTTTTTTTACAGGTAACTTCTAAGCTTATCAATTTTTCCAAGATCTTCTTAAGTTCTGAAAGTTGCAAACTTTTCAAATGAGATTTAAAACTCTGCAATTGTTTAAAAAACAATGGAGGGCTTAGCTGATCAATCGCAGCCTGCTCACTCATTCCACCTTGCACTGACAGCAAAACGTTTTCAAGGCGTAGGAAATAATTTGATATAATGCGAATTAGCGCTATCGGTGAAAAATTTTCTTGCGATACCAATGCATCAGAAATTCTAATGAAGCGCAACATATCTTTACTTGCTATGGCAGAACATAAATCATCAAGTGTAGCATAGTCGTTGCCGGAAGTTGAAAAGCATAATTCTATATCAGTAAGTTTTAGGTCTTTTCTCTCCCCTAAGTATAAAACTAACTTCTCAAGTTCTGAACATATAGGCAGCTTGCTATGATTAAAGTAAGATTGCAAATGGTAGATTATCTCATTTGTGCATTTTATATCATTTTGTTTTAAGTAACTTGATATAATGTCATAAAGATTGCTGTTGCTGTCCTTATAGCAAGCAATCACACCAAAAATTTTTGAACTCTCCATATAACTTTTAGTCGCAGAATTATATGGAAGATCACTTGCTACCATCATTACATAGTGACCACTTGCGTTATAATCCAATACGTTTTTTAACTCTTTGGATATACCTCCACTCACATTTATCAGCTTAATTAATTTTTTGCTGGTAAACATCGAAACGTTTGCCAATTCAGAAAACAGTAAACTGGGTGACTTATTCACTATTGCAAAATCCATCACCTGAACTGAATACTCACCCAAATTAGCAATTATTTCTTGTACATAAAAATCAACCCTACTGTTATCACTTCCATGAATTAACACACCACGTAAAGCATCAGGTTTCTCTAGGAATTTTTTAACTTTGGATGGTGTGACCCTCATGCTATCTATATGATATCATTCTCATTTGACTGTACATGAGTATCCAAAGACTCTGAGTCTCCTTGTGCAATATTATGCACATCACCTGCTACATCATCTGACTCTTCTGTTTTTCCTGTAATATAATTATAAAATTTTTTCACAGGTTGAGATATATATTTGGAAAAAAATCCTTCTTCGCTCATATTGCTTACTCCACAAAATTAACAACTTATCATTAGCATATAAATAATAGTATAGCAAAAACTATTTTGTGCTAAGATAGTGATGTTTTATAATGAGTATATTACAAAATTATTAACATTCGAGATCAAAATTAAGCCAACCTGCTTAATACTAGCCTTATAAAATAAGCGATAATTAAATATACCGCTGCAACAAGTATAATTGCAGGTCCAGTTAACAAATCAAAACTTGCAGATAACATGAGACCTGATATCCCAGAGATCACAGAAAAAACTGTTGCAACAATAATCATCTGCATTGGAGTTTTCGAAATGAGCCTTGCAGATGCTGCTGGTATTAGCAAAAATGCAGCAATGAGTAATATTCCTATTAGTTGGGCAGCAATTGCTATAAATATAGCAAGAGTGATTAAAAATTCTAGTCTAACAAAGGTAACATTAATTTTTTCAACTACTGCTAAATCTTGATTAATTGAAATCATTAACCAATAACGCCATCTAAATATTAATATCAAAGTAACTACTGCAGAGGTTAAAAAAATCAATACTATATCACTTTGATCGAGCGTTAATATATCACCAAACAGTGAGCTAATAATACTATTATTGCCAGATGGAAGAAAAGACATAAGTATTAAACTCGATGATAAAACTACATTGGTAACAATGTTCAATATCGTATCAGCAGAATATAATCTGTTAAAATTAAGAGAAAGTAGTATAGCAAATGTAATTGCAATGAGCATTATGCTAAGCGATGGGCTAATCTTAAAGATTAAAGCAAGTGCAACACCAAGCAACGAAGAATGGGACAAACTATCACCAAGATAAGATAACCTTTGCCATATCATAAACGATCCTAAAGCGCCTGTTACTAGGCTAATTACAACTACTGCAACTAGACTATTGATGAAAAAGTCCTGGGTAAGCATGCTATATGGCTATTAGATAACTGACAACAAATCTATCTTCGGATATTAAAACGTTATGGGTTCTGCATGCAGAACCTGTTGTCATAAATTCAAAATTTAAACCTTTTTGTTCCATAAGATAGGACTTCACTGAAGAACTTAGTATATTGCGTGTTTTACCAGTACCTATTATCAAAATTTCTATTTCCTCTGTTAAAAAAGATTTAAAATGTTCCTTGCTATTTATATCACTTTCTTTCAATTTAATCACCTTTTCAGGAAAAATTATAATTGAGCCGCAATATTCTCTATTATTCACCAAAAATTTTCCTTCCCTGTAACCATTTATAAGATTTTTATTCTCGGAAATTAAGGGCATAAGTCAAACTATTAATTGAGTGTCACATACCCACCATTCTGGTTGCTTTTTTCCGATATTAACTGCAGCAGCTTTTGCATTTTCCTCACTATCGAATATTCCAAAACATGATACACCACTGCCTGACATGCGAGAAAGTATAGAGCCTTCTTGTGACTCAAGTGTTGATATCACATCCTTAATTTCAGGTACAAAGCTTATTGCTATTTCTTGAAGATCGTTTCTCGTCTCTTTAAGAAGCTTCAACAAATCCTTTTCAGCGTCATCGCTCCATTTAATTGGCTCAGAAAATTTTCCTTCATGTTTGGAAAATACCTCTGGTGTACTCAAAAACCTTTTTTTCGGTTTCACAAGCACCACATTTGTAGGTAAAGAGAATTTTTTAATGTGGCATAATTCTTCGCCAATACCTCTAACAAAAACTGGCTTGCTATCTACGCTTGCGGGAACATCAGCACCAACGTTTAAGGCTATTTCATTTAAAATCGTCCTATCAATCTCCCACAGCTTCCCTAGCGTACGTACCACAGCTCCAGCATCTGAGGATCCGCTACCAAGTCCTGCAGCAATTGGTATGTTTTTTACAACCTTTACAGTGACTTTAGTGCGTACAGGAGCATGCCTAAGCAGCAGATTAACCGCTTTCATTATAGTGTTATACTGGTTATTTATTCTAGACTCGGAGTTTATAAATTCAACTGTAGAGTTATCGTATCTAGAATCCTTCTCACCTACTTTTATTTCCAAAAAATTAGAGAGATTAGCAAAGACAAATAAACCTTCAATCAAGTGATACCCTGTTTCTTTTTTGTCTACAACATGCAAAAAAAGATTGATTTTTGCAGGCGCCTTTACACAAAAACTTTTCATTATATATCTTCACTAACACTATTTTTACATTATATGTATAATGCTATTCTAGTCAACTTTTATAAGGTTCTCGCACTTCTGATGAGATCAAATGCCATAAATCCTAATTTCTCTGTGTGGGTAAATGCGTCCGCTGGTACAGGCAAAACAAAAATCTTAATAGACAGAGTATTGAGACTTTTATTAGAAAACAAAAGAAATATTCTTTGCTTAACATTCACCAATGCTGCAGCAAACGAGATGGAGAATCGCATTCACAGCATACTCAGTAAGTGGGCAATATGTTCAGATAGTGAATTAATAATGGATCTGGAACAACTAGATTTCTTTCCGATGTACCCCTACTTGTCATCCCAGTGCGTGACACTGGGATCCAGAAAAAATAAAGATTATTTAACAAGAGCAAGAAGGCTTTTCTCTGAACTGGAAAATCTTGGTCTAACTATACAAACCATACACGCTTTCTGTTACAAATTAATTTCCAGCTTTCCCATAGAAGCTGGCATTGCTCCAAATTGCACGCTGAGTGAATGTAAAGAATTACATTCCATCATATTCAATAAAGTGCTTCATAACGAAACTGTGCAGGATGATATCAACCTTATTGCAACTGAAATTGATGAAAATAAACTACGCGATTTGCTTTATACTTTATGTGTAAAAAGATCGATGTCAGCAAATGATTCGAAATATATCAAAGATAAATTGAGCGCCCCAGATGGAATTCATGACTTACAGAGTGAAACAATTGAGCACGTGGGAAGACTAGCCGAGATATTAAGTGAAGGCAGTAAAAGAGATCAGAGTTATAGTGAAATACTTTATTCTACTGTCATCCCAGCTGGGATCCAGAAAAAAAGAACCAGTGTCAGCTACTCGGATGACACCGGAATAAAGTGGAATGACACCAAAATAGAAAACCTAGCCAAGGTATTTCTAAAATCAGAATCGCACGAAAAAAAGAGCATATCATCCATTGCAACAAAAAGTATTTTGGAGAAATTCAAAGATGCAGAGCAAATAATAGAGAGCGTTCAGAATGTAGTATTTACCCATATAAGAGACATGAACTCTTATCAAATATTCAAGAGAACCAGTAGCTTACTTGGTATATTTAAAGTATATGTTGATCTATACAGTAGCGAAAAATCAAAAAATGCACTGCTTGACTACAATGATATAATTGGCTTAGCAACAAATCTTCTCAGCAATCCAAACTATAAAGATTGGATATTGTTTAACTTGGATCAAAAAATAGATCACATCCTTGTTGATGAGGCACAAGACAATAGCATCAGCCAGTGGAAAATTATAACAAATCTCTGCGATGAATTTTTTGCCGGTAATGATGAAAAGCGAACCTTATTTGTAGTTGGTGACGTAAAACAATCAATATACAGATTTCAAGGAGCAAATCCCCATCTATTCAACTATATGCAACAATACTTTCATACGAAAACTGGTGGTAGAGATTGGATATCATGCCAACTTGAAAAGTCATTTCGCTCAACTCCAGAAGTTTTGATGCTTGTAGATAGAATATTTAATAACTTCCGCGCAGAAATATCTTTTAATGATAATGAAATAAAACATGTTCCACATAGAGAAAATGACCAAGGATATATTGAAATTTGGCCAGCGTTACCAAGGCGCAAAGAGAAAGAACAGCGAGCTTTACAAATTCCTCTGACATGCAAGGAAGGTTATACAATAGCAGATCGATTACTTGCTCAAACAATAGCTAACAGAATTCACAATTGGTTAAACGAAGGGCGGATTTTAGTCGCTAAAGATCGCCATATAGAGCCAAGAGACATTATGATTTTGGTGCGACAACGAAACGTGTTAGTTGATTACATAATAAGCGAACTTAAAAAAGCAAATGTGCCAGTTGTAGGCCGGGATTATTTTAGAATTATGGACTATATAGCCGTGCAGGACTTAATAGCTTTGGCCGAATTTTTACTCCTCCAGGCAAATGATTTAGCTCTTGCAAATGCTTTAAAATCACCGCTATTTAATTTCACCGAGGATGATTTATTTAACATTGCATACGACCGTAAAGAGCATTCACTATGGGAAAGAATTCAGGATTATTCTGTGGTTATCTATAGTGAATTAAACTATCTCATTAACTTATCTCGCATAGAGTCTCCTCTTGCACTATTTACACATATATTGCGCACAGGTAAGAAGAAATTTGCTGCAAGGCTAGGTCTTGAGTGCTTTGAGGTTCTAGACGAATTTATGAACCTTGTGTTGCAATTTGAAAACCCATCTCTTCAAGCGTTTGTTCAATGGATCAAGGAGAATAATCCGGAGATTAAGAATGATATGCAATCAGAACGCAATGCTGTGCGAATAATGACGATTCACAAATCAAAAGGTCTGCAAGCTCCCATAGTATTTTTGGTTGATACAAATACGGTGCCAAGAAGCAATGAAAGTATCATCTTTGATGGAATGGAAGTGCCATTTTGGTGTGGAAAAAACAACAATGCTTATTGTGATCAAGTAAAAAGAGAGAAAAAACTAGAGGATTATAATGAATATTTGCGTTTATTATACGTAGCACTCACGCGTGCTGAAGATGAGTTATACATCTTAAGCAAAGAGCCAGTGCAAAAGGGCTCTTGGTATGATTTAATCACTCAGTATGGAACATCATATGAAAAGAAACAAGCATGCTTACAGCCAATATTTAAAGAAAAAGTTGAAGTGCTATGTGTGAACGCAAACTACCCTTACATTTATAAAAAACGTGATTACTTTGACGTTCCGGTCATTTCTCTTCCGCCAAACCTATCAATGTCATTCCAGCACGTAACGCTGGAACCTAGAGAAAAAAAGCCAGTGTCTAGCTACTTGAATGACAAAAAAAAGAGCACTGGGATGACAGATGGTTATGCAAGAGGCCTAATAATTCACAGCATATTGCAGTATATGCCCAAGATAGAAAAAGAAAGGAGAAAAAATTGGGTCAGAAAATACCTTGATAACATCAACACCAGTGAAGATAAGGATGAAATTTACAGTAAAATATTGGCCTTTAATGAAAAATATGGCTATTTGTTTGACTTAGGAGGCAAATCAGAGATTACACTGAGTGGAATAATCGATGGCGAACCAGTATTAGTACGACTAGATAGGCTATGCATAACGCAAGATAAAGCAATCATAATTGACTACAAGTCACACCGTAACGTTTCTGTTTCCTTATTAAATGAAATAAAAAAACAGATGTTAATCTATAAAACCTTAGTACAAGAAATATATCCAAACAAGCAAGTAGAGTGCGTGGTTATTTGGGTGGAAGATTTAACCATTCAATCTGACTTTTAACGAAACTTGATTGCAAGAAATAGCTACTACGTCATACCACCGCGAACCGTCATACCGCGATTCATTCCACAACTGTACGAACATTGCGATTTGGGCCTACCAGAAGGGTGTCATGAAAGTAGCTGACACTGGTTCCTTTATGACGGTATCATCCCAGTGCCCTGACTACTTGGATCCAGGAAACTTAATTGCAAGTAATGCATTGGGTTTGGTGAGTATGGGTTTTGCGTTATAGAATGAAGCACTTTTGGTGAATTTGTAAAGAAAACTGGATTCCAGTGTCAAGCACTGGAATGACAAGTTCTCGGCAACCCCTACGTCATCCCGTCACGGTATCTCTTAGCCGCTAACACGTAGCGGAATGACGATTGTCGGTAAATCTAAGTTACTGTAGCTATAAAGGCTTTCACAACAACCTATTTTCCTTGAAACTAAAATAGCTACTGAATGTAATAATAATGTGGTCTATTAATTCTATTCCTATACTTTGGCAAGCTTCTGCTAGTTGTCTAGTGAGAGATATATCGCTATTTGAAGGTTGTGTATCTCCGCTTGGATGATTGTGAGATATTACAATGGATGTTGAACCAATCAAAAGTGCGCGCTTGATGATCTCTCTGACATAAAGAGGAGTTTGATCTACTGTACCAATATTTTGCAGGTCTTCCGCTATTAGACGATACTTTTTATTCATATAGATGACACGAAAATTTTCCTTATTGAGGCTTCCTATACTTATTCTTAAATAATCAAGCAATTTTTCCCAGTTATCGATTACAGGCAGGTTTTTTATTTCTTCTCTTGCAGAACGAACAAAGGCTTGTTTTACACAAAAGATGGCAGATATAGCTGCATTGCTGACATCATCAACGTTTTGCAGCGCTTCCAGGTCAGCATTAAAAACTTTATTCAAACTGCCAAAATTTTCTATCAAACTCTTTGCTATCGGCTTTACATCAATTCTACTGTATGCTGAATATAAAATGTGCTCTAAAACCTCATAATCAAGTAATGATTGTCCATTATCTAAAATAATTTTCTCCCTTAGGCGCTTTCTATGCCCCTTTTTGTAATTTTTCATCATCAATGAATTGCTTATCTCTTGTATAATAAGAAATTAGATTTTTAAGTAAAATATTTAATAAAGCGCATGACGCACAATTGTAAGAACATTCATTTTTAAAGACAGCAAATGGTGTCATGAAAGTAGCTGAGACACTGTCCTCCTTTGTCATACGAGTAGCTGACACTGGTTCCTTTACGACGGCAGTGCCCAGAGGTGTCATCCCAGTGCATGCACATAGTGCAAAAAATTAAAAATAAGACGCCAATACGTAATACTGTTGTCGTTTAATCTGCACAGATTGAAGATAAATGAATACCTTCAGTATCATGATAAAGGGGCTGGCGAAGGGTGTCAAGTAGTTTTTAGCTCTGCCTTCTAAGGCTTTTACTCGTGACAACCACTGTGCCTGCGATCTTATCGTGCCAAGTTTGACAGCGTTTGTTGAAATTTGACCATAAAAAGCCCAAGAACAATGGTGCAACTGACAATATAAAGGAAAAAAATCTCTTTGTTGCTTGTTTTAGGGTCATCTTTTCGAAAGTTTGTGCATCCACAACTCTAAGCCCAAATAATAGTTTTCCAGGTGTAGTAGCAAACTTTGCCCACATATATATTACATAGCAAAAGAGCATAATAAACTGGACTATTTGATTTAGGATTAGTAATTTTATAAGTCTACTCTGCGTTGTCTTTTCTTCCGCAGACAGTGGTGCTTGCATTGGGGATTTTGCAGCAATTTGACTTAATATTTTGCTATCCTCTGAGTTCATAAAGAGCTGATTTAAGGCTTGGCTGCAAAACTGCAAGAACAAAACGATAATAATCAAATCAAGCAATACTGATATATAGCGCCTGAGGCCCGTTACATAACATATCCCATTTTCATCTTTCTTTACCTTTTGAATAACATTTATAGAAGAAAAAATAGAAAATAAACGATTAAAAAATTTATGTAACATATATATACTTTCCAATATTTAACGTGCCCCTGGCCGGACTTGAACCAGCATGCTTTTGCAAGCAACAGATTTTGAGTCTGCCGTGTCTACCATTCCACCACAGGGGCATTAAGTTTTAATGCTATAGGCAACACGGAATTAGTCAAATTTTTTTGCCTTTACATCTTTCAAATGAGGACTAAATATTCTACAATAATCAACAGTTACTCTCAAAACTTAAAATGAATGAATTAGCCAATCTCCTCAGTTCAAGAAGTGTAGATAAGGAAATATGTAAATTACCGCATAATTTAGAAGCTGAACAGATGCTTATTGGTGCAATGATTCGTGATAATAGAATCTGTGATGCAGTTGAAGACACAATTACAGCAGAAAATTTCTATGATCCACTGCATCAAAGTATTTTTACGCAAATATCTAAAACCAGGAAACACGGTATAGTTGCCAATGAACTGAGCCTCAAAATGTTTTTTGAGAACGACCAAGCGTTTACCGAGTGTGGCGGGGTAGAGTACTTAGCAAAGCTTGCAGCGAAGGCAAGTATTGCACTTGATATTTATAGTTTGACTAGAATAATCCGTGATACTTACTTAAGGAGATGTTTAATTAAGCTCGGGCAAGAAATAGTTGGTGATAGCTACAACTACGATATTGAAAATCCTGCACAGGCGCAAATTGAACAAGCAATGACAAAATTGTTCAATTTGGCAGTAAAAAAACAAGGTGAGAAAACATATATAAAACTTGCAAGTTCAATTAAAGATGTAGTTGAGAAGATCAGCACACTGAAAAATAATCCAGAAGCGCTAGGCGTTACAACCGGACTTCAAGATCTAAATCAGCTTCTTGGTGGTCTACAAAAATCTGATTTATTAATTTTAGCTGCAAGGCCTTCTATGGGTAAAACAGCATTGGCGCTAAACATTGCACTTAATGCTTGTAAGATGTTGCAAAAAAGAGCAGATAAACAACACCATGTAGCGTTTTTCTCACTTGAAATGTCAGCAGAGCAATTAACTGCAAGGCTGATCACTATAGATTCAGGGATTAGTTATTATAAGGCATTAACCGGGAGAATTAGTGATTTTGAATTGCATGAATTTATCAATACTAGTACAGAATTATCTGAACTGCCTTTCATCATAGATGACACCCCTGCGCTATCAATTAGTGCCCTTCGCACCAGAATACGCTTGCTGTATCAATTATATAATGTAGAAGTGGTATTCATTGATTATTTGCAGCTAATCAGAGGAACAACAAAAAGGAGTAATGAAAATAGAGTGCAAGAAATCTCGGAAGTGACGCAGGGTTTGAAAGCAATTGCAAAGGAGCTAAATATTCCCATTGTTGCACTATCTCAGCTCTCTCGTTCTGTTGAGCAGAGGGATGATAAAAAACCACAACTTTCTGATTTACGTGATTCAGGGAGCATAGAGCAAGACGCAGATATAGTAATGTTTCTCTATAGAGAAGAGTATTATGAACTAAGAAAACAGCCAAATGAAGGAAACAATAAACATCGGGAATGGCAAGAGAAAATGGAAAAAATTAGAAACATTGCAGAGCTCATTATTGCAAAGCAGAGAAATGGACCAATTGGCAGTGTGAAGCTATATTTTGACTCTAACAGAGGTGCATTCAAAGATTACACGGAAAGGCATAGTTCATAGCTTGGCAGCAATCTTCTTGTTCCCAAGTTCATTGATTATTTTTTTATGTAAAGATAGCTTGACAATTTCTTAAAAATCCTTTTATATATGGTATTATATTTTATAATACGTGAGATGATGAATAAAAACAATGTACCCTATTATATAGCTGGAACTCTGGCTGCTTTAACTTTATTAGCATCTGGAGTGTTTGCTGCAGCTCCTTATATTGGTTTCTTAGCTCCAGTTGCAGCATTAAGTGTTGGCCTTCCATTTATTATTGGTGGTGCTGTATTTTCTGCTGTAGCTATTGCACTTTCGTATGCAGCAGTTAGTAAGAACAAAACTATTTCTGAGAAGGAAGCTCAGCTTTCTGATGAAAAAAGTAAAGTAGAAGCTAAAGGTAAAATAATTTCTGAGAAAGTAAAAGAAATATCCGAAAAAAATACTCAACTGGCTAATCAAGCAAAAGAGATAGAAGATAAAGATAAAACTATTTCTGAGAAAGATCGGGAGATTTTTAGAATGAAAAATGAGTTGGCTGCAACCAGAAGGATTAATGCTTCTCAGCCAGGTAATGCGGTAGAATTTGATAGCATAAACCAGCAGCTTACTAAGAGAGATTTCGAAGTACAAACTCAAGAGCAAGCCATTATTTCACAAGCAAAAGGGAAATTTAATAGTGTTGGAAATAAATTAAAAAATATTTATGATACTATGCCATCAACTAAAATAGAATTTTCATGGGTCTCAGAAAAATTTTCACCATACTGGAATAGTGTTAAAAACTTGATGTTTGGTAATAAGGCAGATCAAGCAAGTGGTGCTAGTCAACTTTCAAGTGAATCTCAAGGTAATGGTATTGTTATTCCAGAGGGGGCAAAGCTAGAGCTTTCTCCAATATTATTTGATTTTTTGTTTAGAGAAAAACAGAAGATGGTAAGGCAATTTTTAAGAGAGCAAACTGATGAAAAAAAGAATGTGGCTACACAAGAAAATTTAAAAACTGAGACTCCTAGCCAGGAAAATCAGATGAATATTGATAACGTTCCTAAGCAACCTGATCATTTAAATGTTGATGCTGCTAAAAGTTATTTAATGAGTCTTTCTGAGGATCAGGATGTATTTTATGATGCAGAATCTGGTGATGAAAAAGGTACTGAGATTTCTAGCCCAGAAAGTCAGCCAACTAAAGAAGAAAATGGTCAAGGCTGGTTTGCATGGAGCCTAGGAAAGGTTAAGTCGGCAATGACTGAAGTAGTAGTGATAGGTGCTGATGTTACTAAACCATATTGTGCTAAAGTAACTAAGGCACTTGCCACCTAACTTGAATATGTAGACAGCGGTGTGCACCGTCGTTAACTAAAGATAATCCCATCCAGGAGAAATAGTTTTTACACTATTTCTCCTCTTTAGCATCAACCCTCAAAAAAACCGGCGTAGGTTTAGGCAATGTTATGCCTGAACTTACGCACGCGTCGCACAAAGATTTTAAATCTCGTTGTTCTTTCGGAATTTGCAGTTGATTTAGTATCATCTCTGCTGACTTGGGAACGATTGGCTGCAATAAAATGCCTATTATCCTGATATATTCCAGTAACTTGTAAATTACTAAATTCATGCGCTCTCTGTCAGTTTTGCTTAGTGTCCAGGGTGCACTTTTGTCTATGTAGGCATTTGCTTCAGAAGAGATGTTGATGATTAGAAGTATGATATGGTTAAATTCATACTTTGATAGGTGATTCATCACTTGATCGAGTATAGCTTTGCAACCTGGAAGACTTTCTTCACCTTTAAGTAGGCTTTGATCGATTGTTGGTACAATTCCAGAACATTGCTTGTGTAAAAATGAAATTGTTCTTTGCACTAAATTGCCTATGTTGTTTGCCAGTTCTGAATTTATCCGGCTGATCATATTTTTCTTACTAAAGTTGCCATCTTGGCCGAAGCTTGCTTCCCTGAGGAGAAAATAGCGTAGCTGATCAACACCAAACTCTTGAGCGAGGCCAATTGGATCTATGACATTACCAAGGGACTTGGATATTTTCTCTCCCTCGTTCAACCACCAACCATGAACTGCAATTTGTTTTGGCAGTGGTAGGTCTGCTGCAAGGAGAATCGCTGGCCAATATACAGCATGAAAGCGCAATATGTCTTTACCGATTACATGAACGTTGAAAGAGTTGTCAGCTAGGTTTGCAGCGCTTGACACTGGAATCTGCGTTTTCCCTTGGTTTGGTGTCATTCCAGTGCTTGACACTGGAATCTGTGTTTCTGGTTCTGCCCAAAACCTCTTATATTCCTCACCTTCAGTACTAGGTAAACCTATTGATGTAAGATAATTGGTTAATGCATCTATCCAGACATAGATTACGTGTTTGTCATTACCTGGTACTTTTATTCCCCAGTTAAAACTAGTGCGAGAGATTGAGAGGTCAATGAGCCCTGATCTTACAAACGATATCACTTCATTTCTTCTGCTCTCAGGAAAGATAAAACTTGGCTGATTTTTATAGAGTTCCAGTAATTTGTCTTGCCAGTTTGACAAGCGAAAAAAGTAGCTCTCTTCTTTTATCCACTGAACTTCTGCGCCTGTTGGTGCTTTGCCATCTATCAGCTCTGATTCCTGATAAAATGCTTCATCACGAACTGAATACCAACCCGAATAGGAATCCAAATATATTTGCCCTCTCTCTTCAAGTCTATTCCATAAAGCTATAACTGCTTTTTTGTGACGTTCCTCCGTAGTGCGAATAAAATCGTCATACTCAAAATTCATGAACTTAGCCAATTCTTTAAATGAAACGCTCACATCATCTGTAAATTCTTTTGGCTGCATTTCCTTTGCTTTAGCTGCTTTTTCTATTTTTTGTCCATGTTCATCTGTACCGGTGGTAAATTTGACATTTTTCCCAGCTAGTTTCATGAACCTTGCCACCACGTCACACAAGAGAGAAGTGTATGCATGACCAATATGCGGCTTATCGTTTACGTAATATACTGGCGTGGTGATGTAAAAGTTCTCGAATTGTTCCATGGTTTAGCATTTTGATAAAAATCAACTGAGTTAATTATAGTATTAAAAAGGCAGTAATAAATAAATATTGATTGGGTTAAGCATAATTTTTGAAAAAAGCTATTTACTGAAATTTTATTAAAATAAGAAACAATCAGGCATGATTATTGAAAGAACAATGAGAAATTTTCTTGTAATTCTATTTATAGTTTTCTATGCATTTGATGCACACGCTGATGGAGCAACAGATGTAATGTGTAATGTAATAGGTTACGTTCATGGAATAGGTGGACCAATGATTACAGTGGTAATAATTGGTTCAAGCTTACTTGCAATATTTGGCAGAATGCCTTGGCCTGCACTTTTCGCACTGGGTATGTTTGTTGCTGTGTTTTTTGGTGCTCCTCAAAATTGTAACAAAGGTAACAGAAAAAGAAGTTTGTTGTCTTTTTAAAGGTCAAACCTTGGAGAATGGAAAGTGTGTTGCTGCTCCTGGATATGAACGTGTAGGTACAGGTTATGCTTGTCGTTCCGGTTGGGCGCTAACTAATAAAGGCTACTGTATAAAAGCTGGCCAAGATCCTTCAAAGTATTGGAAGTGAAAATGGTGCTTTTATAGAGTTAAATCTAACAAACCGCAGAGTATATAATTAACATCCACGCCTTTAGTTAGATTCCACTCACGCTTTATTACGTTGTACTCCATGCCAGCCATGTTTTGCAGCGTTACATTATTTTCTCTTAAGTGATTTGCAATTTCTGACGGCTTGAGAAATTTATTCCAGTTATGTGTACCTTTTGGCAGCCAATTTAATATGTACTCTGCACCAATTATTGCAAGGCAGAAGGATTTGATAGTTCTATTTATTGTGGATATAAAGATTAACCCCTCCGGTTTTAGCAGTTCTATCGCTTTTTTCATGAAAAGCTCTAAATTATCCACATGTTCAACTACTTCCATCAACAGAACCACGTCGTACTTCTTGTCATTGCTTAGCTCTTCAATGCTGGTGTGTATATATTCTATATTTAACCCTACTTTTTTTGCATGTGAATGCGCTACTTTTATGTTTTCTTCACATACATCTATTCCCACAACGTTAATGCCAACGCGTGCCATTGACTCTGACAAAATGCCACCACCACACCCGACATCAAGCAATGATAATTCTTTTAAATTGCATTTTTTTAACTCTTTTATTTTCTCAATAATGTAAGATACTCTAACAGGATTCATCATGTGCAATGGTTTGAATTTGCCGTTCTCATCCCACCACTGGCCTGCCATTTTAGCGAATTTTGATATTTCATCTTCGTTATAAGTTTTTGTTTTTTTTTTCTTAGAGGTTATATTGCTGAGTTTATCAAGGCGTTTTTTATGTCTGCTTTCTTTTGAAAATTCTGTTTCGAGGAATTGTTTGACTATGTCTTTTGCTAATCCACTCGCAGTAAACCCTGCACCAAGACACAGTACATTTGCGTTGCCATGCTCGCGAGCTAATTTTGCGATCTCAACACTGTTACATAAAGCAGCGTAGATTCCTTCAAAACGATTTGCCACAGTACTCATGCCCAAACCTGTACCACAAATTAATATCCCATAATTTGCTTTTTTGCTTGTTATATCTTCTACAACTTTAACAGCATAGTTTGGGTAATCTACACACTTTTGCTTAGCAGTGCAGCCTTGATCTACTACTCTGTAACCTAGGGCTTCCAGGTAAGGTTTTATTTCTGATTTTAATTCATAACCAGCATGATCTGAGGCAATTGATACTATACCTAACATATAAGAAATAAGGACATTTTATATGGGTTTGAACTTTCTGTCAAGTCATTCAATGCTTCTGACCTTTTGGGAGTTCTAAAGCTATAGCTAAGGTTTTCCTACGTCATACCGCAATTCATTCCACAACTGTACGAACATTGTGATTTGAGAATAATCTCCGCCAGGAAGGGTGTCATCCCAGTGCTTTGGCACTGAGATCCAGAAAACTTAATTTTAAATAAGTACACCAGATAGCTGTATAATAAGAACTGGATTCCAGTGTCAAGCACTGGAATGACACCTTCTGTATAAATATTAAGAAATTTACCAAACGAAAAAAAAGGCAAAAGAAGCCCCGTGGTTGGCTAATTACTTACATTATACTTTCAAGTATGGCGTTTTTTTATTCTAAACACTTAATAACCGCGATTTAGCTGCTTTTAAGCTGCAACTAATCTAAATTATAAACGTTAAGAAATTTACTAAACAGAAAAAAAGGCAAAAGAAACCCTAGGGTAGCTAGTTATTCACTATCCATTTTTTAAGTTGGCGTTTTTTGATGTTTTAAATGCTTTATAAGCGTATTTCAGCTTGTATAGGTAAAAACCTAGAAATTTGATAAAGACATAGAGTGCACATAGTACAAAAAATTAAACATGAGACGCCAGATACGTTGAGTTTTTTTGTCATTTAATCTGTACAGAGAAGATAAATAAATAGCTTCAGTTTCATGATAAGGGCGCTGGCGAGGTTTGTCAAGGAAGTTTTTTGTTTCTGTGGGCTACCTGGATGACAGGATTGCTCTTGAATTTGTATAGCTACATTGTCGGTAAATCTAAATTGCTTTAGTTATAGAAATAAATTTCGAGTCAGATGTGTATAAATTCTATATAATTTTTATCCTACTACTAATTTAACAAGATGGATCATATAGATATTATAAAATCAAAATTATTATTATCCGACATAGTAGGTAAAAAAGTCAGATTAATAAAAAGAGGAGATAGTTTTGTTGGGCTCTGTCCATTTCATAACGAAAAAACCCCATCTTTTTCGGTGAGCAATACTAAGGGGTTATATTACTGTTTTGGTTGCTTGGCTAGTGGTGATGCATTTGAATTTATTTCACAAACTGAAGGATTAAGCTTTAAAGAAGCATTGGAAAAATTAGCATCGGTTACAGGTGTTGAACTGCCCAAAAATCTTAGTATTACAAAAGAGGACAATAAACTATTTTTAGCGCTTGATTTAGCTGCAAATTGGTTTGCACAAAAAAATCAAGGTGTTGTAGATTATTTAAAGCAGCGTAAGATTTCACCTAAAATCATAGATAAATTTAAGATAGGTTATGCACCAAGCTCTGGTTTGAAAGAGTATTTAAACTCTTCAGGTATTGAAGACAGAATTTTGATTGATATTGGATTAGTAAACAAAAATTTTCATGATTATTTTTATGACCGGCTGATATTTCCTATACAGAGCATTGCAGGGAGAGTTATTGGTTTTGGCGGACGTGTGCTAAGTTCTGAGCAACAGCCGAAATATTTAAACAGTCCAGAGAGTCAGCTCTTTAAGAAGAGGGAGAATTTATACGGATTAAACTTTGCTTTAAGCGAAATACGTAAAAAACAGCACATACTCGTTGTTGAAGGATATATGGACGCTATAGCGCTACATCAAGCAGGAATTAGTAATGCAGTTGCTCCGCTTGGTACCGCAATTTCTGCAGAGCAGATAAAAAATCTATGGAGATTTGCTAAAGAAATCTCCATCTGTATGGATGGCGATAGTGCTGGACGTCATGCTGCTACTCGAGTTGCAGAACTTGCTCTGCCAATATTAGAGCCTGGATACACGTTAAAGTTTGTGACTTTGCCAAGTAATAAAGATCCATACGATATATGTAACGAACTGGCATACAAGAAAGAAGACGTGTTGACTGCTCTTGACCATTCAACAAAACTGCATTCTGAATATTTATGGCATCACATAATCGATAGCAATTTGCAAAATTATGAAAAACTTGCTCCGGAAAAATATTCAATTCTTGAGCACAAGTTCATGGAATATGTAAATACTATTAGCAACAGCAGTATTAGAAGGTATTACAGAGATTATTTTTACAATAAGGCTAGTGAACTAAGAAGTAGCTTCAAAAAACAGATTTTTAATAGTAAAACTGGAGCAACAAAAGGTGAGTATCTTCATAACAAATCTCCAGAGCTAATTGAAGCAGAGCAAAATCAGGCCGTAATTTTGCGTATAGCCGTAGAATTTCCTGAAATTTTGAACCGTCCTATATTTTTTGAGCAATTTTCTCATTTTGAATTTACTAATGAGATGAAAAGATTACAACAGCGTGTAATTGATGTAATAAGTAACAAAAGCAAACTCGATAAAGAGGCTTTGTTACAAGAATTGAAACAGTTTAACGTTATAAAGTATGTATTTGAAAAAACTAGTGTACTAAATAGCCAACTGAACGAGAGAAAATCTGCAGAAATTGTGTGGAATAATATAGTGTTACTAAAAGAATTAAATGCATTACGAAAAGAAAGAACCGAAGCGAGGCTGAGCGGTAATCTTGACTTAGAAGAAAGGTTAATAGAACAAATAGAGCAAATAGAAAGTAGTATACAAGAAATGCAAATGGAGTTTATTGAAAAGTAGATATCGTCTCGTTAGTCAACAAGAAAATTACAAAATAAGACAATATTTTACATAAGATTGAAATTTTTAACTAATTAAGCCTTCCTCCAACAGCTTTGCCCTGTAGTTTTTGATATGGTTAGGATCACTTGAAAATGTATAATTTTTGTAGTTAGCTCTGCTATGCATATAAAGCTTACTATTGACTTTTATCACATTATCTCACATTATCTCACATAATATGCATGTGAGAAGAATATGAACTGGAAGAATTTTCGTCTTAGTACACGTCTCAACCTAGAAGGGCCTGTAATTGAACAAGTGTACGAGTTAATTACTGCAGTTGATAGTGTTAAAAATAGCTGGCAGATAACGAAAAAACTACTACCACAAACAATTGAAAGATTAACTCATTCAGTTATTGTTACATCTTCTGGCGCTTCTAACCGTATTGAAGGAAATCGTCTAACCGATAAAGAAGTTGAGGATCTATATAAAAACCTACGTGTCAAAAAATTTAAAAATAGAGATGAGCAAGAAATTGCTGGCTACTTAGAAATGCTTACACTAATATTTCATGATTATACGGATATTCCAATTAGTGAGTCATCAATATTGCACATTAACAACCAGATGCTACTTTATAGTGAAAAAGATTTGTATCATAGAGGAAAATACAAAGCAAGTTCTAATAGAGTTGAGGCAAAAGATCAGAATGGAAAAGTTGTTGGTATAATTTTTGATCCCACACCACCTTACCTTGTTAGAAAGGAAGTACAAGAGCTTATTGATTGGTATCACTGGTCCTTAAATAATAAATTTAAGCATCCTCTTATTATTGTTGCTAACTTTGTTTTTGAGTATCTGGCAATACACCCTTTTCAAGATGGAAATGGCAGAACTAGTAGATTGATGACTAATTTAATGCTGTTGCAGCAGGGTTATGATTTTGTATCTATTGTATCACATGAAAAGATAATTGAAACTAACAAACTTGATTACTACTTAGCGCTTAATAAAACACAAAGTAGCTGGAAAAGTGGCAAAGAAGATATTTCCCCGTGGTTAATATTTTTTCTTAATGTACTCAAAACGCAAGCAAATGAGGCGCATTATATTCTTGAGAGGGAGAATACTGAATATTTATTATCAAGAAAACAATTGTTCTTCTGGGAATGGGCACTTAGCCTTGCAGATAAAGAATTTAGTAGAAAAGATGCTATAGAAGCTCTAGGATTTCCTCCAAGAACAGTAGAGGCAATTACAAAGAAACTGCTAGGGATGAAATACTTACAGCGTCTTGGAGAAGGCAAAGCCACTAGATATAAAGTTATTATTTAAAAGTTTTAGTATATTTTTCAAGATTTTTTTAAATCCAGTCTTATGCACAACTTTGTTTGCAATTTTACATTTTTATTCGATTAAAAATTGCATTTTAGCAATAAAAAACTTACTTATTGTAGGAAAATCTTGTGTTTGTTCTCATATAAAACTATTTATGGAGTGACAATGGTACATGTATTATACTTACATTTCTGATTCGAAAATTTATGCAGTTGTTTCTAACAAGATTGGTCAACAAATTCTATTGTTTAAAGGTGAGAAACAAAGTAATCATCATTTCCAGTATTGCTTTTATTCTACTGTTTTTTATCAGCAGTGCATTTTTAAAAAAAGATCAGGCGGTTCATAGCGATAATGCAACTAGTAGCTTTTCAGTAAAAACTCAAGAATGTGCGCCGCAAAACCGCACTATATATTTAAATTTTTCTGGTACAGTAAATCCCTTACATAGAGCTAGCCTTGTCTCAAAAATAAGTGGTAAGATTATTGCTATTTATTTACCTGATGGTGAAAAGGTAAAAAGAGATGATGTAGTGTTAAAGATAGAAGATTATGACAGGATTGAGCAAGCTCAGAAAGCCAAAGCTTTATTAAAGCAGCGTGAAATTGAGTATGATTCCTCTCACAAACTGAATAAAAAAGGCTATGGGGCACAAATACAAGTAGAAGCAGCTTTTACTGCGTTACAAAGTGCAAAAGCTGACCTAAAAAGGCTAGAATTGGATTTAGAAAATACTGCAGTCACATCTCCTATAGATGGTTATATTGATAAAATCAATGCAAACGAAGGGGATTTTGTTAATGCTGGGCAAAAAATAGCTGACGTGGTTAATTTCGATCAAATTCTTGTGGTGTTATACGTTTCGGAAAATGAAGTAAGTAAAATAGAGCTAGGCAGCACAGCTCAAATTAATTTACTGGACGGAAAAGAATTGGCAGGTGAAGTAAGTTTTATTAGTAAAATTGCTGAGCCTAAAACTGGGTCTTATAGGGTAGAGGTAAAGGTAACTAATAATAAAATGATATCCTTGCAGGGATTAACTGCCAACGTAAGACTACCTTCAGGCGAAAGATTTGCATATAAAATTCCTTCTTCAGCCCTGAGCTTAAGTGACGAGGGTGCTCTTGGAATAAAGATTGTTGATGACAATAATTATGTAGTATTTGCACCAATAGAAATTGTTGATCATGAGAGCGATGGGGTTTGGATAGTAGCAAATAACGAAGATAAACCCATAAAGTTAATAGTATTGGGCCACCTATTTGTTAAGCCTGGTGATAAGGTTTAAGACATAAGATCCTTTGACCTTACCCAGAAAAAGTGGAGAGAAAGTGTGGAATGTTTTTTACAAAAAGAATGATGCATCAAATTGTTCTGGAATGCAATAGTTAATAGTGACGTTGTTTGTTATAAAAAATTTCTATGTATTCAAATATTGCAGTTCTAGTTTGTTGAGCAGAGTGTTGTGAAGTATCAATAAGTATTTCTCTTTTCAATGAGCTAAAGAAGCTTTCTGCAACAGAATTGTCGTAACAACAGCCTTTATTACTCATCTATATTCTTTACAGCTAAGAGATATTGATAACCTTGCGAAGTATATTGTGAACCTTGATCACTATGTAATAGTAGATTTTTGGCAGGTTTACGCTTGTTAACGTCCATTAATAAAGAGTCCATAACCAATTGTTTATTTATTGAACTGCTCATTAACTACCATACGTGAGAATTATTGCTGCCAAATATAGCCATCCCTCCTTGGTTTTGATGTAAGTAATCCCATACTTTATTTGGTTGATCGACAATAAAGTTTTGGTCTAGTATATTGGGAGCTACAGCTCTATTATCTGTTTGTTGTTTTTTAATTTTAAACTTTCTTCTCAGTATAGCCCTGATGTCATTTTTCTGCATAATACTTTGCACCGTTTTCAAATTGCAACTTTTACCCAAAGCCTTCAATTCAGCATAAATTTTAGGAGCTCCATATCTACATTTAGAAACTTGATATATTTTTTGAATAGCTTCGAGTAGCTCTTTATTTGCTGATTCTCTACTGCTTATTTTTCTTGTGGTCCACTTATAGTAGCCACTAGCAGAAAATCCTATATAATTCCTGTACTTTATAGCAGTTACTATATAAAAAAATATTTTACTCTTTTTGACTGGCCAGGGCTTTTTTTTAAATGTCTCTTTCCCTTGTTACTCTTGCTTTGTAAATCAAACCTCTCTTTGTCGTAAGGAGCCATGTTACCTCTACCTGGAAATGCATCTGCTGCCGACTTTTTTTCGTTGTGTTTCTTTATCCATTTTCCTAATAAACCACCCTTTATTCCTAAATCCTTTGCTATTTTTGTAATTGTTTGACCTGCCTTTCTTTGTTCATTTGCCAGTTTAACAGCTTCCAATTTGAATTCTGCTGTATATTCTCTTACCATTTCTAATCCTCCAAAATTTTATTTTACCCGAAAAAACTCCTTTCTTTCTCTCCACTTTTTCTGGGTAAGGTCATGCAGCTTTTGGGTAATTTAATGGTAAAAATTTTAGAGAGAAATTTTATACACTATCGCTGACATTTTTCCTTAAGTTGACGCCATTGTCTGTTCAGCTAAGCGGTGTGAGAGACAATATAGCTAAACTGACTTAGATTTACCGACAATTTGAAAAACCGTCATCCCGCTACGTGTTAGCGCCGCGGCGGTATGACGTAGGGAGATCTCTACTGCTATTTCACGTCAAGAACAACCATAAGTTCATTAGGGTTCACATAACCTAAAGCATTTTTTGCTTGCTCATCAAGCAGATCTAAATCTAAGCTTTTTTCATATAAGCCAAATACTTTGTTGTCCAACTTTTCCTTTTCAGAAGAGACATCCTTTAGCAAAAGTTTATTGTACTCGATTTCTTTTTTTAAATCGATTAACGTCAATAAGCCACGTTTACCTGTAATTGTGCTAATGCTGAAATATAATGTAAGGGAAGAAATGAGTAAGGCTGCGCTTAAACACAGTAACTTTTGCTTCTTTTTAGATATAAGCACCGTACTTTCACATATAAAAAATATATAACATGAAAAGGTGAACAAAAAGCTAAGAACCTTGACGCGCTTTACACCTTGGCTTTACCTTATTTATAATGTAAATCTTACCACCCCTTTTCACAACTTTACAATTTTTATCTCTGTTACGATGAGATTTTAGCGACCCTTTGACTTTCATATCTATAGTAAGAATTAAATTACTTTACATTATAATCACTTATCAAGAGTTAGTCAATTGATAACATTTTATTAAAATATTGTATAATTGTTGCTGATACTTCTTCGATCGACTTTTGCGTGACATCGATAATTGGCCAGTTATTCTGTTTAAAGAGCTCCTCTGCTTCTTTAATTTCCTTTTCTACTTTCTCAGGGTTAGCATATATATTATTATCTTCGTTGTTAATTGAAGTAAGTCTATTTTTGCGTATTTCTATTAGCCTACTTACGTCTATTGTTACCCCTATCGTTAGTTTATTTTTTAATTTTGCCAAGTCAACATAAAAGGTTACTCCACTAACAAAAGGAATATTTGCAACTTTATAGCCTCGGTAAGCTAAATACGTACTGGTGGGAGATTTTGATGTACGTGAAACTCCAACCAAAATTATATCTGCTTTATCAATATCTTGAATATTTTGTCCATCATCATGATTAATAGTGTAGTTTATTGCCTCAATGCGCTGAAAATATTCTTTATTTATCTCAGTATGCAAGTCAAGCTTTTCGTCTTTTTCAATTTCAAGATAGGACGAAATTTCTCTAATAATATGTGATAATATTGCTCTATAGGGAATTTTCAACTTTATACAGTTATCTTTTAAATATTTTCTTAGCTCATCATCAGTAATAGTGCATATAACAAAATTATGCTCATCACTTTTCCTATTAATTTCCTCCAGAATTTTGTCAATCTGCTCCTCTTTTTTCACAAAAGACCAAACATATTCGATCGTTTCTATAGAACGAAAGTGTTTCAGAGCTGATTTTGCAACTGATATAACAGTTTCACCACTTGAATCTGATACTAAGTGTAGATTAAGCTTTTTAAGGGTCATATACTAAAAATAATAGCTAGCAATCTGCTACTGAAATTATGCTAATTTGTTGACCTACGTAAATATAGAAAAACTATCCTGTTGATAAAACTCAAACTAATTGGTAAATTCTTAACACAATTATTCTCAAAACGAATGTTTTTATTAAAGCCTACAAATTTCTCTTATTTTTCTAAGAAAGCTCTACCTTGGCTTGGGGTTATTTGTTTCGCATGTTTTTTAATTGGAATGTCTTTGGCGTTATTCTTCTCTCCAGAAGATTATAAACAAGGAGAAATTGTACGAATCATGTACATTCATGTGCCTTCTGCATGGCTTGCTCTTGGAATATATGGATTAATTGCATCACTCAGTTTCATTTCATTGGTATGGAACAATAGCGTTGCTAGTGTCTTGGCACATGCTGCTGCTCCTGCAGGGACAATCTTTTCGGCAATATGTTTAATCACAGGCAGCATCTGGGGAAAAGGAACCTGGGGCACTTGGTGGGTATGGGATGCAAGACTTACTTCAATGCTGATTTTACTTTTCCTATATGTTGGCTACCTTTCATTGTGGAGCGCTTTTGATAATGAAGCGAGGGCAGAAAAATCAGCAGCAGTATTTGCCATCTTTAGTGCTATAAATATTCCTATAGTAAAATTTTCCGTGAATTTATGGTCCACTCTCCATCAGCCAGCAAGCATTTTGAGAAAAGGTGGAATAGCAATAGAAAGTTCCCTGCTGTTGCCACTGGTTGCAATGTTTATGTTTTGTGCCACATTTTTTTTAGTAGTGTGGATACTGTATTCACTTTACTTAATTAATTTATATAAGATAAAGAGAGAAATCAGTATGCGGTATTAGGTAGCTTTGTAAGTATACAGGTAAATATGCTAGAGAAAATTAGGCAAAATATCTTTGGTCACTTTAAATACTTGCCTGCTGAAACTGAAGAACGTGCTATGTTATGTGATCTAACTAATTTTAAAAGCAGCAATGACCAACTAACTAGAATAGATCAGGTATTGAATCGAGATCAACTTGAACATTTTACCAACGTTCTTGAAACATATGATGCAACGGCACGTAGTTTTTACGATGAGGTGCGCTGTAAAATAGCAACCGTTGCAACCATGAACTCTAAAATATTTAAAGAGCCTACTAATATCTTTAAGGTAAATGTTCATGTGATTCCGCAGAATAATTCTGTTTTTTGATTCTATCTGTCCATTTATCATTTTCTATATCTTGTTTGTTGGTTGCTTTTTTTTCTTGCTCAACAATTGCCTTATCTATCTCCTTATGAATTGCATTAATCGCACCTCCTTTTTTGTATACTTCGCTTTTCCCTTCAATAATTAACTTAATAAAAGTATTTACAACAGACTGCACTTGATTATGATTAACCTGACCTTTTATCAAAGAAGGTAAAGAGCCTAATTCCATCAATACTTCTGGTGCTGTTTTATCTTGAGTGGAAAGTCCTAAATTATCTGCTACTTTACTTATTAATAACTCTCTGTGTTCTTTATTATCTTCCAATTTAGCATAATCACTCAATAGATCTATAACGGTAGATACTCTGACTTCAACAATATCATCAACATCTTCATCTTCTAGAGCAACTCCTGACCCCAATAACCTCTCTCTGAGATTTTCGCTTAAAAGATTGATAAATTCTTCATTTGCATCTGATCCTGTGGTTGATATTGTACCATCTAAATAGTTACTTTGAGCACCGAAGCCATGCTCTATTTGTATTTTTGTCTCAGGTTTAAATCCTAATTTTGCACAGAATTTCTGAAAATATTCTTTAATAATGTCAAACAAGCTCTTGCCATTATCTTTATAATTTTTTAACTCTTTAGGAATAGTAAGTGACAATTTACCATCTCTGTATGTTACAAAGTCTTCACCATTGTGAGATTCAATTGTAAATTCCAATGAACTAGACAGATTACATATCTTATCGACATGCATACCTTGATTTTTAACAGAGAGTATTGGTAGCCTCATATCAGATCTAATTCTCACATTATTTTGGTTAGCACAATCAATGTTTATTACTTTTTTAGGATTTTCTACTATGAACGACTGTCCAAGTGCAAGTTGGGTTTGTATAAATGGAGCAGCCTCATACCCTGCTTGATTACAATTGGTAACTAGCTCTTCTAAAATAGCATCACTTGGAACTTCTGCCCCAGCGTATCTGAACATTTTTTTGAAAACTTCTTTTGCAAAGGAACGGTAATCCTTGTTTTCATCTTTCTCTGTTGGTAATAGATGGATATACCTTTGGCCAGCATTGTAAAATTCTTCAAATTCTTTCTTATATGAATCGGTTTTTTGATGATTGGCAGTTTTGGAATTTTCACAGTGATTTTTCCATAGCTCACCCAATGCATTACTTACAAGCTCTTTCTCAATATCTTCGAGTACTGAAGCAACAAAAGCTTTGCCATGATCCGTATCTATTTCTCTTGTTCCTTTTTTGTTAAATATTTCGTCATTATATATATCATCACTATTAAAAAGTTCGCTTTTGCGGTGCTTAGCTCCTTCCTTAAATGCAATAATAAGATTTTTATCTATTTCTTTTCCGTTAATAATAAAATTCATCCTTTGAAAATCTAAGAACATTGTTTCACCGGAATTCGCTAATTTATTATCTTGATCTGCTCTTAATTTACTAAAATTGAACTCTTTAGCTGTGGCCTTTAATCTAACTACTGGACTCTTATTATTTTTTCCTTTTGTCTCTTTCATAAATAACACCTTACTGTAAATATGCTGTAAGTTATATCATATAATGATGAATAATTTGGTAATATATTAAGAAAATCGACAGTATATTTCTTTATTTAAGGGGTGTAGGAAAGGCGTAGATTTCTCTTTTCATTTGTAGCGTACTGTATTAATATTTATGTATTAATTTAGAAAATAATGATGAATAACATTGTAATTATTGGTCTGCAATGGGGTGACGAAGGCAAGGGTAAAATAGTAGATTATCTTTCTGAGAATGCAGATGTAGTTGTGAGATTTCAGGGAGGAAATAATGCAGGGCACACTATAGTAGTAGATGATGAGGTTTATAAATTAAATTTACTGCCCTCTGCTGTTTTGAGGCCAGGCAAAATATCTATTATAGGAAACGGTGTTGCTCTTGATTCGCATGCTCTAGTTTCAGAAATAGAGTCATTGAAAGTTAAAGGAGTGGACATAAACTATAACAACTTGATGGTATCCGAGAGCTGTCCATTAATACTTAGCGTACATAAGGACAAGGAAAAGCTATTTGAAGATTTAAACGGAAATCACAAAATTGGTACAACAAACAAAGGGATAGGGCCATGTTATGAAGATAAAGTTGGCAGGAGAGCTATACGCCTTTGTGACTTAGAAAACGCAGATGAGCTCAACAAAAGAGTGGATACTCTTCTGAATTACCACAATGCTATCAGAAAAGGCCTTAACTACCAGGTGGTTAAAAAAGAAGAAATATTAAAGGAAATTCAAGAGATTTCAGAAAAAATTCTTCCATATAAAAAACCTGTATGGAAGATATTAAATGACTTGATGAAAGAAGGTAAGAAAATAATATTTGAAGGTGCCCAAGGCGCATTTTTAGATATCGACCACGGAACTTACCCTTTTGTTACTTCAAGTAATACCGTAGCATCGCAAGCAATAACAGGCTCAGGATTATCCTCCAATGCTTACATTATTGGTGTGGTAAAAGCTTATACAACAAGAGTGGGCAATGGTCCATTCCCTACTGAGCAAAAGAACGAAGTGGGGGACAGCTTATTTACTATAGGCAAGGAACTTGGAACAGTGAGCAATAGGAGAAGGCGTTGCGGATGGTTCGATGCAGTTTTAGTGCGCCAGGCCGTACAACTCTCTGGAGTTTCAAGCATTGTATTAACCAAATTAGATGTGCTTGATTCTTTTGATACAATTAAAATATGCACTGGTTACAAGTATAACGGAAAAATGTATGATTATTTACCCGCATCGCATTCAATACAAGGGGAATTAGAGCCAATATATGAAGAGTTTCCTGGCTGGAAAGAAAACACTCAAGGTAAAAGGTCGATTAAAGCATTGCCTATCAATTTAATAAAATATATAGACAGGTTAGAAAAATTAATAGGTGTACCAATTCATCTAATCTCAACTAGTCCAAAGAGAGAGGATGTTATTAAGCTTAAAGATTTCTGAAAACGTCTTTGTATCTTAGAGCCTGTACGTAATCTCAAAAAAGAGATAAAGTGAGAGGATAAAGTATATAAAGTAGGATATGCGAAGTTTATAACCAAGTGACACAAGTCGAGAAAAGTTTGAGATTATTGTAGCAGATCTGGAATCTTGCAGAAAGAAGACAAAACCAAGAACACTTGATTTACATGATGTATTTTGTGGAGTGTTATACGTGTTAAAAAGTGGTTGCCAGTGGAGAATGGTATCAAAAGAGTTCCCAAAATGGCGCAATTGTTACGACTATTTTAAGAAGTGGAGTGAAAAACCAGATGCAAATAAAGAAAGTGTTCTGGAGCTGGTATTAAAAAAAAATAATTGCGACAAAACAATGGTCGGAAAAGCTTCTGCATAATTGATGCACAGAGTATAAAAAATGCAGATACTGCTGAAGCTATGATGCAGGCAAGAAGATTTCAGGGCCGTATTGCAGTAGATACGCAAGCATGCAATTTATACAACAACAGCAGAGATAACTGACCGTAGCAGTGCTGTGAGAATGGTCGAAAATGCAAAAGAAAACCTCTCGGGAGTTAAAAATGTACTGGTTGATGCAGGCTATACTGGAAAGAATTTTGTAACTCAAATAAAAACGATTATTGGTGCAACCGTTGAAGTGATCAAAAGAAATGAATTACGTTCCTTTGTTGTATTGCCCAAAAGATGGGTTGTGGAGCGATCTTTTGCTTGGTTAGAAAAATGTAGAAGATTGTGGAAAAATTGTGAGCGAAAACTCAATACTAGCCTACAAATGGTAGTTCTGGCTTTCACTGCCTTACTTCTGAAAAAATTATGAACAGGCTCTTACTAACTCTTATCTAATAAAAAAAATACTTGTGTAACTTCGAATAGTCTATTATGCAAGACAGCAGTATAAACATGTAGTAAGAAATGTATAATGAAAAATAAAAGCTCAAGTTTAACACTTGCAGTTATTTTTACACAATTAAGTAATCATAAAAGTTAGTGTAGGACCAGGTTATACAGTTTGATTTCTTTTAATATATGTTAATTGGTATAATATAAATATAGTTAAGGAGGTGTATTATGATTGGAAGTTTGGCTAAAGAAGAAAAAACAGCAGAGGCAGGAAAAACAGGTGATCAACTTGAAAAGTGTATTGGACCAACTTCACTGAATAGGGAGGTTTATTGCTCTACGCTTATCTACTATACATTAAAAGAGTTATAGCATTTCTCATAATAGTCCGAATAGGTCATAGGAAGGCAGAATCAACAGCACGACGAAAGGATTCGAATAGAGGAATGTTTTTCCTGGCTCTGTTTTTTATAGCAAACCAATGATGCTCAATTTTGTTAAAATCTGGAGAATAAGGCGGCAGATACAAAATTTCTGCACCGACTCCTTTAGCGAGCTTGATAAGCTTATCAGACTTATGAAAAGTAGCATTATCAAGAATGACAGTTTGTCCAGGTTCTAAGATCGGTGCCAAAAATTGCTCAAACCATCCATTAAAAATATCCATATTACAGTGGCCTTCAAATGTTAATGGAGCAACTATCTTTCTTCTACTTAAAGCTGCAACCATACTGATTCGTTGAGTTTTTTTTCCAGATTTTAGGGCATAAAATCGCTGTCCTTTCTGGCAATACCCATATGGATAGTCCTCCGTGTTATCAATCCCAGACTCATCTATATACACTAAGTTTTCTGGTTCTTTTGTTGCTATAATTTTTAAGAATTCAGCACGTTTTTCTTCGTTCCTTTCCTTGTATCCATATGTCTTTTTTTGCGCGTAAATCCAATTTTTCTGAGAGCTCGGTGGATCGTTTGGATACTAACGTTGCCCCAAAGTTTAGCCATTTCCGACAGAGTTTTTCTACCGTGTTTTTTAGCAAATTCGATAAACTTATTCCAGTCGATAATTTTCTGATTGTAACCTCCATTACCGAGTTTTTTTGACTGAAAGTCGCCTGTTTCTTTTTTTCTTTGCTGCCACTCCCACAAAGTAGTTCGTCCAATTTTAAATCTTGCTGCCACTGCTTCTCTGCTTTCCCCTTCGTCTAGTGCTTCCATTGCTTTTTTTCTTAAATCATAACTATATGCTGCCGGCATCCAACCTCCTTATCGCCATCTATCCTTATCTTATCATATCCGGACTTCTGTGGAAAGAGCTATATATTCACAATTAGGTGATATCTCTTATGCTAATAAAACAAGATCAGAAAAAGAAATAATCAATTTTTATGTTCTACCTCAATTTGCACGTTTTAAAGAAATTATTGATGAAGATATAAAAAAAGATCCTTCGTTTGCAAATTCTGCTATTGTAAAGTTTTGCTCCTCAATTATAAAAAATAACAAATTACTTAAAGAATTAGAAGAAGTTAGTATTCCTGCCAAAAACTCTAGTGTAAAGGCAAGGGTAAGCTTTCAACTGAAAAATCTGAAAGAAAAGGTGTGGTTCTTAAGAGAACTAAAGGAAAAAAAGAATTTCACTTACGTGCAGGGGGCTTTTGGGGATGGGTGGAGTTTTTATGACCTAATAAACGATAGAGATTTTAAACAAACGTACATAGATAAAGCAGTAACAGAGTCTGCTAATAAGAGCTTTAAGGAAGATATAGATAAATGCATAGAGTTGGCAGAGCAGGGAAAAAAAACTGCAAGTAAATATTTTGAGAGGAAAGACGTAGAGCTTCAAGCTTATTACACAGAAACTGATAATGCTCATAGAGTTTTGAATGTTAACCTTATTAATTACAATAAAAGTGAGCCAACAAGAATTAGTGACATTTTACAGCAAGAGAAAGATATTAAAAAATTGAATATCTATTGCAATAAAAAACATGAAATATACGCTTATCAAGAAGATAAGAAAAGATATTATGAATTTAAAGAAGGCACATGTTATGAAATGACAAGCACTTGGCCTATAAAGGATGAGTTCGGGAATGTTTCAATTTGTACCATGATTATGAATGTGAGTAGCGGTCGCATAACTGAAGTACTAAAATTTAATGGTGAAGATTTTGTTTCATCGGAGGAGATCTTAGAATTGATAAAGCAAAATGATGAATTATATATTCAAAGTCTCTCCTTATATGATGCTGTACTAGAAAAGGGTAAGGCTGCTGATGTTGTGCCTACTGCTAATAACAATTTTCAAAATGAATCTATAGTGGCCTATCGCAAGGAACCAGAGGGGGAATTAGACCCTAAAGTTGATGCTGACAATAGCCTTCCTCCTTCTATTAATAGCAATGCATCAACTCAAACGGAAGTCAATTTACAACACACTGAAACTCAAACAGAAGTTGCTTCACAACAAATCGAAACTAAAACGGAAGTCAATTTACAGCACACTGGAACTCAGACAGAATTTGCTTCACAACAAATGGATGAATTGATTTTAAATAATCAGATGCTGTCCGAAAAAAACGTTGAATTGAAGCAAGAAATGTCAAATTTGAAAAAAGAAGCTGTTGAATTGAAGCAAGAAATAGAAGCAGGGTTGCAAGTGATAAATAAAAAGCACCATGAATTAATACAAGAAAATCAGCGACTACAGGAGAAACTAGAAACAACCCAAGCAGAAGCTAATCAAACAATTGTAAAGTTAGAGAAGCAGAATAGCGATTTACAAGACAGGTTTGAAAAAGAGGAGCAAAAAAACACGGAATTGCAAACTGAACTGGCACAAAAAAATGAAGAATTAGCAGGTGTGTTAAAAGAGCTACAAGGGAAAGCACAAGAACTTAAAGGTGTATATGAAGAAAAAAGAAAGCTAAAGGAAGAGCTGAAAATTGTTAATGCAGGAAAGAAGAATTTGGAAAAAGAGCTAAATCAAGCACGAGAAGATGCGGAACAGATAATGGTTGAACGACGCCAGCAGAAAGAGCGCTTGAAAGATCAGCTAAGAGAATTAGATCAGGAATATAAGGTACAAGTAGAAATTGGGCAAAAGATTAAAGAATCAGATAGGCAGGATAGCGATTTACAAGATACACTTGGAGAAGAGAGACTAAAACTCAACATTGAAGAACTAGAAAACGAGTACGAGGAATTTCCAGGAGATAAGGTGCTTACACTTGAACTCACTAAAGATGAAGATAAAGTCGAAGAGTTAAGAAACGAGCTAGAGCGTGAGAAAGAAAAGTGTAAACAATTATTAGAAGAAGAAAATGAATGGGGTGATGAATTGGTAGGAATGCTTGATGGACTGGAAGAAAAAATTCGTGCTGATGAACAAAGGAGCTTCAACAATCAATTAACGGGAGAAATTTCTAATGAGTCTGGTAATGCTCCACGACAGAAGAAAAGGTTATCCAAATCTTCAAGCGTTGATAATGAGTCTTATGTTCCACTGAGAGAGAAGACAACATTACTCAGATCTTTAAGCGTTGATAGTGGACTTGATAGCGATGAAGAAAATTGTGATAATGATTTATCTTTCAACATAAGTCCTATAAGTTCTATTGAGAAGGTGGCAGAGAGTAGAAACGTAGGTAGGGTATCATTGTGAAGATGGTTGGGGTTAAGTTGCAACTTAAGTGGGGCGCAAAAGGTCTTTTGTGTTGATAATAATTTAAAATCTATAGTAGACTAAAAAAGATTATTAAATTATAATATAACATATGATAAAAGACGAGAAATCGAAAACAATTTTTGAAGTGGAAGGGGCAGTAACTGCTTTACTACCTGCAGCAGAATTTAGAGTGAAACTGGACAATGAACATGAGATTATCTGTCATGTATCAGGGAAAGTGAGAAGAAGTAAAATACGCATCATTATAGGGGATAGGGTGTTAGTTGAGATGAGCATTTACGATAGGAATGCGAGAAAGGGTAGGATCATTAGAAGGCTTAAAGGTACAAGTGACAGAACGATCTCTAAATAATCTTATTCTTGCTTCATCATCGAAAAGGCGTATAGCTTTACTAAAACAAATAAACATTGAGCCAGGTTTAATTTTGCCAGCAGATATAGATGAAGCCCCTTTAAAAAAGGAACTTCCGAAGGATTACTCAATCCGTATGGCAAAAAGTAAAGCGGAGAAAATACAAAGCTCAAATCCAAATTACTTTGTGCTTGGTGTTGATACAGTTGTTGCTTGTGGTAGAAGGATATTGCTCAAAGCTGAAAACGTTGAGCAAGCAGAAAAATGTATCCGCTTGTTATCAGGAAGAAGGCATAGAGTATACACCAGTGTATGTCTATTAACTCCCGATCAATCTAAACAACATATCAGGACTGTGGTTACAATAGTGAAATTTAAACGTCTCAGTGAACAAGAAATTAAGTATTATTTAGCATCAGAAGAGTGGAAAAATAGGGCGGGGGGATGCAATATACAAGGCCTAGCTGGAGTGTTCGTATTGTTCTTACGCGGCTCCTACTCTTCCGTTATAGGGTTACCATTACATGAAACCTATTGTTTGCTAAGCAATTATTTTAACTTCAATTTATATTGAAATACCTTTATTAGTATCTTTTTTTTGTTGTGACTCAGCAACCTGTTTAGCCCAATCTAGTGGTCTTTTATTTCTGTTAGCTAATGCAATTCTATTGCGATCATAACCATCAGTGTGTTCTGTTAAAGTATCTCCTCTTTCTTCTTCTATTACTCCAGCTTTCAGTTGTGCTTCATCTTTCTCTAGTAATTTATATAGTTCGCTATTTTTATCTACAGTTGGATTAGTGTCATTATTTTCTCGTTCTGCCACTGTTTTTTCTAACCACTTACGTATAGGGTCATATTGTTTACCTTCTCCTATCTTTTCTAAAATGTTTTCTGAGAATGAATCTTTAGGAATATTTTCTTTAGTAGCCTGTTGTGCCGGTTCTCTTAACCCTTTATCCGGGTTTCCCAATGCTCCTTTTAACTCACTCGTATCTCCGATTTCTTTTGGTTCAATGTTTTCTAAGCTCTTCTTTAACTGTTCAGGATTTACTTGAGATTGTTCATTATTGTCATGAGTTGGAGATGAATAGCCCGAATCGTTTGCTTTTATGTCTGTTGAGCTGTCTTTTAGCAACCCAACTTCTCTCAAGCGTTTTTTAGTTTCTTCGCTAATCTGACTCTGATCAGCTGGTTTTAACCCGAGATTTTCTTGACCTAATGTATTTTTAAGTTCTTCAAATAGAGTTAGATTACTTTGTCTAATATGTTCTTCTAATTTCCTTCCTACCTGTTTTAAATCTGTTTGAGATTTACTATCACTATTAGTTGGAGATATATAGCCTGAATCACTTATACTATTTGGTGTTGAAGCAGAGACACTAACAGTTGGACCTTCCACTATTTTTACATCTGCTAAATCGTCTTTTTGCAATCCATCTTCTTTATCTTGTGACAGTTTATCAGTAGGATCAACTTGCCTTAATCCTCTATTATCCTGCTGTGATCTATCTCTGATTTCTTTAAGAAGATTTTCAGGTGGAGTTTGATCACTTTGTTCAATGTTCTCTAAGCTCTTCTTTAACTGTTCAGGATTTACTTGAGATTGTTCATTATTGTCATGAGTTGGAGATGAATAGCCCGAGTCACTTTTATTATTGAGTGCTGTAGCAGAGAGCGGCTGTTCACTTTCTTTCCACTTAGCATCACTAGCATCTTGGTTATCACTGTTATCTGGAGAAGATGAATAAGGAATTCTGTCCTTTAATGTCTCTAACGGTGATGGGTTATTTTTTCTACTTCCTGCAATTGATGCTTTTCTATCATCAACATCAATGTGCCGTAAGTTGTTTTTCTTGAAATTTCTGATGTCTTGTAACAGATCGCCTTTGCTATTTCCTTCTTGTTGCTGGGTTTTAGGTTGTTGCTGATCATTAGGTGTTTGCTCACTTCTATCTGGTTTTTGGCTTCCAGGTACAGCATGTCCAAATGTAGGATTGTCATACCGTTCATCTTCTTGCCTATTATCTTGATTGTGGCTTACAGACTTGGTGAAAGTAGAACTATCTGAAGAATCAGAAGTTGCACCTTTTTGCTGATTATTAGGTGTTTGCTCATTTTCGCGCAAGTCATCTGGTTTTTGGCTTCCAGATTTGGCTCCCCCTTGCTCATCGAAAACACCTTTTTTAGGTGGTAGTGAACTAGTTCTAGGTGGAAGTGGCGGAGGAGTTTTTTTGTTCTGAGGATTCTCCTCAAAAAGCGATTGTAGGTTATAAACTTGACCTCCCGAATTTGCTTCTCGTGCTGCTTGTCTAAGCTCACGCTTTTCTTTAGCCTCCTGAGAATTAATTTTATCATCAAAATCTTTTCCAATTCCGCTATCGTAAGACTGCCTTCTGCTGTTAGATTGTGGTCCAAAATGTGAATGGTGATCTTCTTTTTTTCGAGTTATATCAGTAGCTTGAACGCTAACATCTCTATTAACATCAATTCTTGTTGTAGTTTCAGATGATAGCTCGTTACTGTCTTTATTATGTTGCACCTCATTCACTTTTCCTTGTCCTTTCTCCCTGAATTGTATTTCATGCAAGAATAAACCACCTATTTTTACATCTCTGTTTACTTCTAACCGTTCTAGAGAAAAATCATCACCTTTAACAAGGTCTACACCGTTAGCATCAATCTTAATTTTGATCTTACATTCCTTCCCCTCCGCATACCACTTTAAAGTCATTTCATATGAACCATCAGTTACGACATAATGTCTTATTTTTTTCCCTTCTTCCTCGGCAACAAAACCATGCATTCCGCTCTTTCCATCACTATGCAATGTTGAAAATCCCGAGATTTCATTCTTCTCACAAAAATCACTGTTTAAAAATTCGCTGATTTTAAACTCTTTTTTGTTATTTCCCAGCGTAATACTTGCGTGATTACCGTATATTGAAACTCCTGCAACATCATCAACATACTCTTTCAACCTTTCTTTAACTTCACTTTCAAGGTCTTGTCCAGCTTTCTTTGTCTTGTCGCATTTCTGAAGAATAACTCCATATGCTTTATCTTTGTTTTCTTCTTCGTCCCAATTCCAGTTGGCGTGTTTTGTTAAAAACTTTACTGTGTTAAAATCAACTCTAGCATTATAAATTGGGTCGTCTTCCTTTCTTATTTTATCAAATAAAGGAAAAATTTCTTGAATGCGCTCATTATAAATGTGTTCTTGTTGTGTATCGTTAGTGCCCATATATCCCTCACTAATAACCCTCTGCCTTTAGTTCTAGCTAATACTAGCTAATATAATTATCACAAGCATTGGTTGAATTTTTATTAAGGAAGGTTGTGTTACTAATGTGATGACACAAGCTATTTTATGGTAACATCAAACGATTTAAGTTGTCATTCCAGTCTGGAATCCAGCCTTTCACGAACCCCATCAAAAATGTTGTGTTTTAACATAAGATTAGCTACTTTTATGCTCACTAACTTAGTGCCAATCAAGATTCCTGGATCCCAGTGTCTGGGCACTGGGATGACATCCTTCTTGGCGGAAATCACTCTTATATCACAACAGCTGCATAGCCTAAATTGCTTTAGCTATAGCTCTGTTTTTGCAACTTCAAATATCTGCTACTCATAGTAAACACTTCTGGATCTTGAGAGGTTAGCTTGAGTATAGCGAGTATGTTGATAAACAACAAAGCAGCAATCGAGATATCAGCAACATCCCATAGCAACCGGACTTTACCTATCGCACCAAGCGGAATGATCATGGTAAAAATTACAATCCAGATTTTAGTGTATTTATTATCCATAGACACATAGCGTATTGTCTGTTTTGAGCAAAAAAACCAAGTAAAAATAGTAGTAAAAGCAAAACAAAACATTATGGCCATAATTAAATAGTCAATATAAGGCCAATTCATTGCCTTTCTAAAAGCAAATATGCACATGTTAGTGCTCTCTAAATCAGTAATCCAAGAATCTGTGACAAGCAGTACCATTGTTGTAATAAACACTATAAACGCAACTATAAAAGGCGATATTATCGTAATTAGACTCTGCTCAATAATAAATTTATTGTTATTTTTCTTAGGAACAATTGAAGAATGTACGATTCCTTCAAGGCCAAGCCCTATATCTGTTGCAAAAATACCTCGCAAAGTTCCAACTTGAATAATAGTCAACATTTCTAAAATCAAACCTAAAGATAAACCAGAGTTAAAGCTACTGGTTGTAAAAAAACTGCTTGTTATTAGTTTTAGAGAAGGAAGAATATTTTCACTAAATTTAAATAATATGATACCGCAAAGTGTGAGGTAACTTACCGTCATTATTGGTATCATAGCCGATATAAAAATTTTAATTTTTTTTAAGCTGAGAGCTGCAACAACAAAAAATATTATGGCCATTACAATGCCACCAATGACTACAGGCACATCTATCATGTTAAGTGGTATTGATAGAGAATTTACCTGAACAAGGTTACCAACTGTTATTGAAACCATTATCATAACAACTAGAAACACAATTGTAGCTTTTCTAGAGTTAAATGCATCAGCCATGTAGGCTACAGGGCCACCTATAAACCGTCCGTTCTTTTCCTTTCTGGTTTTTATACTTAGATAACAAGTGACATATTTTATCACAGAAGTGATAACAATAATTATCGCCATCCACAAAATAGAGCCCGGTCCTCCGGTTTTTAGAGCAACAGCAGTTCCTGAAATATTTCCTACTCCCAAATTTCCCCCTAAAATTGTAAACAGAGCGGCTATAGAAGAAAATTTATTTTCTCCTTTTTTAGCTCCAAGGAGTGAAAGGGCGTATGGTAATCTAAATACCTGTAGCCATTTTAGTTTAATCGATAGGTAAACACCAGCAACTAGCATGAGTAATATTGTTGGCAGTAATAAAACAAACTTTACTGTATCCATCTGTAAAAGTGAGATTTTTATTTGAGTATACAACAAAAATTGAAAATACCTAACCTATTTTCTATGTATGACTTCGTTTCCGTCATTCTAGAAACCTTTTCTTGTCATCCAAGTAGCGTGACATATAACTGTACGAACATTGTAATATGGTACAATGTTAAGACGATGTCATCCCAGTGTCTGGGCACTGGGATGACATCTTTTTTCTTGGTACAAATTACTCTTATATCTCAATGTTCGTACAGTTAGTGCGTGACACTTGTATCTTTATGATGTGAGGCATTAGAGCTAAAATACCTCACAGGGAGGGTGAAGCTGATGCGACACTAATGCCATTAAGCCAGATTTTGCTTCCCTCCCATAGAGTTAAAGACTGAACAGTATCTTTTGGAATTATATCCCGTATTACAAGGTTAGTCTAAACTCTCAGTTTATTTATAGTCTTGGAGGCAATTTTATGCAAGTAAATGCTATTTTGGGTGTGGATATTTCAAAAAAGAAATTTGATGTTTGTTTGTTAGTGGACAGTAAAAAACGACACAAAGTCTTTCAAAATAATCAAGATGGTTTTGCAAAACTTGTAGTTTGGTGCAATGGCCATGGAGCAAATCTTACTCATTTATGTCTTGAAGCAACTAGTTGGTATGGAGAAGATTTGGCTACTTTTATGCATGATTTAGGACATAATGTCAGTATAGTAAACCCAGAAAGCTTTTGGCAAAAGTGAGCTGCTCAGAAATAAGACAGATAAATCAGATGCAGCTATGATAGCTAGATTTTGTATCGCCAACAAACCTGCTCTTTGGAAGCCCATTGCACCTGAAATGAGGCATTTGAGGGCGTTGCATGCAATCGCTAAAAGATGATAAGGTGCAACAGACAAATCGCTTGGAAAACAAAAATATGCATTCCAGTTGCAAAGAAGCTATATCTAAAGTAATTTTGGCAATAGAGGAGCAAATTATTGTTCTCGAAAAAGAAATTAATGAGCATATAAATAACTATCCACATCTAAAAAATATGGTGGAAAACCTTAAGACTATAAAAGGTATAGGATATCTTACTGCTGTTGCTGTTGTCGCAGAAATGCCATCAGTTGATAACTTTGACAATGCTAAACAATTTACAGCTTTTGCTGCCAGGACATTATCAATCGGGATCGTCAGTAAGTAAGAGAAGTTGCATATGCAAAATAGGATCTGAGCGTATTCGAAAAGCTCTTTATATGCCAGCTATAGTAGTCAAAAACCATAATAATCATTTTCAAAAGTTTTGTCAGCGTCTAGCAAGTAAAGGCAAATGTCCAAAAGTCATAGTTCTTGCGTTAATGCGAAAATTAATGCATGTCTTTTTTGGTATTCTTAAAAAGAATCAACCATTTAATTGTAATTTTGTTGGATAATTTGTTTGACAGCAGAGACAGTATCTGGGATCTAAATTTTTTATGTGAAACCATTATGTTTATATACTTGTAGGCCCAAGTTCCTCACATAGTGAACAAAAAAGTAAATGAGATTCCAGTGTCACGCGCTGGAATGACACCTACCCCATGAGAACTCTATTTTTCATACCACTCATTTATAAGTTTATTGATATCAGAATCTATAAAATCCTTTAATGGTTGCCTGATTTTTATCTCAACATTTTTAGGGATGCACCTATCTTTACATATCGCATAATTTATATGGAAGTTAAGGTCAATATACCCTTGATTTAAAAATATATTCATCTTAAAGGGAAATAATACCATATCCTCATATACGTTACTTACAAACGTCTCTCTCCCTACTTTATCTTTATGTTCCTTTGGAATAGGCCAGTGAATATTTATATCTGATGCATTACCTTTGTAACTAATAGACGTGGGAAGGCCAAAATCTCCAGGATCTTTATAATATATGTGCCAGCCTGGTTCTACTGTAACCTTTATTGCACCTTTAAGAGTGAAGCTTGCTTCATTTATCTCGCCAATAAGTAAATCAAATTTTGCAATTTCCTCGTCAGCATATAGTTGAGCGCAAGAAAAAAATAAAAATAATATTAAATATATATATATTTTCATTAAGGTAAATTTCTCCTTTTATAGAGAAAGTGATTTAGATTTTAATTATTACATTTAATAGCATTATATAGATTATTTATTAATATAGCATTATGCTATAGCTAAACTGACTTACAACAATCTGAAAAACGACAAATTCGTCATTCCGCTACTTGTTAGCGGAATCTATGCCGAGATACCGCGAATGAATCCACAACTGTACGAACATTGTGATTTTGGCCCATAAGGAGGGTGTCATCCCAGTGCTTGACACTGGGATCCAGGAATTTTATTAAGTTGGCAAGCATAAAAATAGCTGTTTTTTGTTAAAATACAATGTCTTGATGATTATGGAAATGCTGGATTCCAGTGTCAAGCACTGGAATGACATCATCCTTTTTCCTGAATTCCAGTGTCAGCTACTTTCATGACATCGTTTACTATGTGCCATATTGTAATGTTCGTACAGTTGTGGAATGAATCGCGGTATGACGTGTTAGCTATAGTATAAATATACTAGGGATTATAGTTCTTTTATGCTGCCTTTTTGTTATTAGACAACCACAATATAAAGGCATGAAACGGATGCAAACAGTAGTGCATTTCTGCACCAAACGTATTACCTTTAACGAATAGTAAAATGTGAGATTTTTTGGAACTACCGTGGAGCAATTGCTCCACGGTTTCATTCTACTTAGAATCCACCCATGCCACTCATTTCTCCTGCACCCATAGGAGATGAAGCATTTTCTTTGCTTGGTACATCAACTATCATAGATTCAGTAGTTATCAGCACACTCGCAACAGATACCGCTGTTTCAAAAGCAATACGCACCACTTTTGCTGGATCAATCACACCAGCTGTAAATGCATTAGCGTAATTCATAGCCTCAACGTTGTATATAAGCTCTTTATCATTCTGCTTAATCAAATAGTCAATTATAACAGCAGATTCAAGACCAGCATTTTTGACTAACCTTCTAATTGGAGCACTGAGAACTTTCTTGATAATGTTTATGCCTATTTGTTCCTCGTCACTTGCACCTTTTAATTTGTCGAGAACAGATGAAGCATAAAGAAGCGCAACCCCACCACCTGGAACTATACCTTCTTCAATTGCAGCTCTTGTTGCATGCAGCGCATCTTCGACTCTATCTCTACGTTCTTTAACTTCCACTTCAGTTGCTCCACCAACTTTGAGCACAGCAACGCCACCTGATAATTTCGCTAAACGTTCTCTTAGCTTTTCTTTATCATAATCAGAAGTTGAAGTTTCAATTTGAGATTTAATCTGCTCGATTCTAGCTTTCACACTGTCAGAATCGCTATTTTCGCTGACAACTGTGGTATTATCTTTAGTAATTTTAACATTTTTAGCCGTACCAAGATCATCAAGCGTGAGATCTTCCATCTTGATTCCAAGTTCATCTTTTATGACGTACTTAGCACCAGTTAAAGTTGCTATGTCTTCGAGCATCTCCTTTCTTCTGTCACCAAAACCTGGAGCTTTTACTGCAGCAACTTTTAAACCACCACGCAATTTATTGATAACTAAAGTGCTTAATGCTTCACCTTCGATATCCTCTGCAATAATAACCAAAGGTTTACCAGATTTAACAATAGCTTCAAGAATAGGAAGTAAAGGTTGAATAATATTTAATTTTTTCTCTGTAATTAATAGATAAGGATTATCAAGCTCCACGATCATTTTTTCATTATTTGTAATAAAATACGGAGAGAGATAACCGCGATCAAATTGCATGCCAGTAGTCAGCTCAACTTCTAACTCTTTTGAACCTTTACTCTCTTCAACAGTTATTACACCCTCTTTTCCAACTTTTTTCACGGAATCAGCAATACTGTTACCTATATCCTTATCACCATTTGCAGATATTATTGCAACTTGTGCCACTTCGTCTATTTTCTCTAGAGAAATTGTACGAGACATTGACGTAATTTCCTTTAATATTACATCTTTTGCCTTCTGTATTCCGTTTTTAATACCAACACGATCGTTTCCAGCAGCAATTGATTTTGAAGCTTCCATTATCATGTTGCTAGTTAGTATTGAGCACGTTGTTGTACCATCACCAACTTTATCGTTACATTGAGAACAACTTTGTGCAAAGATGCTTGCTATTACAGCGTTTAATGGTTTTTCAGGCTTGATACCCTTCATCACCTTATAACCATCTTTTGTAATTTCTGGTGCTCCATAGGGCTTATTAATCCCTACTGTTTTTCCTCTAGGTCCCGCAGTTATTGCCACCGTTGAGTCTACTATTGCTGCGACTTCACGAAAGGCTTCTTGCAACTGCTCACCTGATACTACTACATTAGTCATTTTTATCACCTCTTGTTAATAAAAAATTTAGAAAACTATAATAAAATCATTCACAATGCGTCATGTTGCGCTTTGTTTAAGTTTAGTAAAATAAAGACTGCTATTTAATGACAGCAAGTATATCGGACTCTTTCATCACGATAAGCTTTTCATCATTATGTTCTATTTCTGTACCAGCCCATTGACGATAGAACACTTTATCACCAGCTTTCACAGTTAAAGTTACGCGTTCGCCACTTGAATTGCGTGAACCTTCACCAATTGCTATAACTTCACCTTTAGTAGGTTTCTTTTCAGCACTTGATGGAAGCACAATTCCACCTTGCTTTTCTTCGCTAATAGGCTTGATCAGCACGCTATCATCTAATACATTTAAACTTATACTTGACATTTGTTTTTCCTCATCAACAAATTAACTTATAAGTTTATATATATATACTCGTAAGTTAGATTTCAAGGGCTGGAGCTTGTAAAATATGCACGCCATTATAAAATATGCACGCCAAAAGCAGTTTCTAAAAGAGCCTAATGTTATATAATAAAATTTAGATTTATTTATAGAGATTTCATGAGTTATATACCATTTTTAAGTCGTGGTGTGATAGTGCTATATGGGCCTGACACTAGAGATTTTCTGCAGGGTATTATAACCAATGATATTAATAAGTTGGATAGCCAAAAAGCCATTTACTCTTTATTGCTTAGCCCTCAGGGAAAATATCTATATGATTTTTTTCTTATTGAATATGGTAAATACACCCTCTTAGAGTGCGAAAACATGCACTTGCAGCAAATAATCGAGAAACTGGATTTGCTTAAAACTTACTTGAGAGTGAAGATTAAAGACGTTAGCGCACTATATAAGGTTGGAGTTTTGTTTAATACTAAGTTGGCGGAGTGTAGTGGTAAGTCACAAGTTATTTTTCAAGATCCAAGGCACAAGCTGCTAGGAATGAGGATCATACATAAAGATGAAATAAAAGAGCCGGTTGGGGATTTTACTCAGTATGAAAAAGTTAGAATTCAAAATCTCGTTCCAGATGGAGCGAAAGATATGGTGCAGAATTCATCGTTTCCGCTGCAATTTTTAATCGATAAGGTAAACGGTATAAGCTTTAATAAGGGGTGTTATATAGGTCAGGAAGTTGTAAATCGAATGAGCAGACAAGAAATATTCAGAAGAAAACTTTACCTTGTTGAGGGGGATAACGCACTTCCAGATATTGGCACTAAAGTGACAAATGAAAACAATGAGGAAATAGGGGAACTGCGCTCTAGTGTAGACAACATTGGATTTGCATTGCTTAATACTGGAAAGAGCCATGCAAATTTATATGCAGATGGAGTTAGGTGCGTTAAGACGTTGAAGTCTTAAGGTAGCGCATATAGAAACGAAAAAACTTACTTGACACCCTTCGCCAGCGCCCTTATCATGATAGTGAAGCTATTGTATTTGCTTTCGCCAATCTGCAGATTAAAAGGTAAGGATTACTTAATGTATCGGCGTCTTATGTTCAATTTTTTGCAGTATATAGATACTGTATGTCTTTACAAAACTTCATCTACATCTAGATTTTTATCTAAATAAGCTGAACGCGCTTATAAAGCGTTACAAGACATCAAAAAATGCCAATACTCGACAGAGATAGTAAAAGACTAGCTAACTCGGGGATTCTTTGTCTTTTTTTCTGCTTGGTAAATTTCTTAAACATTTGCAGCGTAAGTTAGTTGCAATTAAAAGCGGCTGAATCTCGCTTGTCAAGCGTTTAAAACATAAAAAACGCCAATATTTTAAAGCGGATAATAACCACGGGGCTTCTTTTGCCTTTTTTTTCGTTTGGTAAATTTTTTAACGTTTATGGCTAAGCGACAGCCGTCATCCCGCTGCTTGTTAGCGGGATCTCTTGTTAGCGCCGCGGCGGTATGACGGTTCGTGGCGGCGTGACGATAAGCTCGTCATCCCGCTACTTGTTAGCGGCTAAGAGATACCGCGAATGAATCGCGGTATGACGGTTAAGTAGGGTGTCATCCCAGTGTCACGCACTGGGATGACATTATAGGAGCACTGGGATGACACCCTCTTGGATGGAAATCAGTGTCAGATAATTTCATGACACCAGTTGTTGTAAACTCACTTTTTCTCGATTTTTTGGTTTATCTTGTCTACCTATTTTGCCACTCTGCTGAACAGATACACTCAACTAATGGTCAATACATCTTCTATTAAAAATTGTACAAATTCATTGCCATTCCAGTAATTCATAGAGATTTTACCCAAAATAGCTTTAACATTACCCTGCATGATAGCATAGCCAAGATGAGTATTTGCAGAACGAAATGCAATAGCTCTTACCATAACATTATCATCAGCAATAAAACATTTTATATGGTCAACTCCTATAACTTCAGGCTTTCTTATCTTTGCTCCTTGGATAATAAACCTTGGTTCAGGATTTCCAACTCCAAATGGTCCCAAGCGTTGCAATTGATTCCATAAAGACAAATTTATTGCTTTAGCAGTTACTATACTATCAGCTTTTAAAGTTTTCTCATTTATAGAGTTTGAAAATCTTTCAGTAAAAAAATCATGCAAATCATTTATTTTGTCTTCTTTAATTGAAAATCCTGCCGCCATACTATGGCCACCACCTTCAATAATCAAATTTATAAACTTTGCGGAAAGGACTGCAGCACCGATATCAACTCCCAAAATTGATCTACAGCTTGCTTTTCCTATTCCATTATTTAAAGATATCACTACTGTTGGCAAGTGAAACTGCTCCTTTAGCCTTGATGCAATTATACCAATTATTCCCTGGTGCCAATTGCCACTTATCATTATAAAATTCGCACCTGATTGGGCAGACTTTTCCGCTTGTGCTGTAGCTTCCAAGAGAGCCTCATTTTCTAACACTTTTCTTGCATTATTCAAATCTATTAATTTTAGCGCGATTGAATGTGCCTCTTCATCATCATCGGTGGAAAGCAACCTTGCACCAAGCGATGCTTCTCCAATTCTTCCTCCAGCATTTATGCACGGTCCAATGCTAAACCCCAACCGCGAAACACTTGGTTTTTCAAGGATTCCCAAAGCATCAAATAAAACACGCAAGCCAACGTTTTTTCTTGTTGACATAACTTTTAATCCTTGTGAGACAAGTGCTCTATTGAGGCCTGTGATCTGCATAACATCACAGACAGTTCCCAGGGCAACCAAATCCAACAGATCAAATAAATCTGGTTCTTTTTTGTTGGTAAAAAATCCTTGCTCACGTAGGCTTTTATTAAGAGCAACAATTAGCAGAAATGACACTCCAACTGCTGCTAGGTTATTATAAGGAGAGCTCTCATCAAGGCGGTTTGGATTCACAACTGCTACGGCGCTTGGTAATTTTTCCGTACCAAGGTGATGGTCAACAACTATAATATCAAGACCAAAAGCCTTTGCATCTTCTATTGGTTGATATGCAAGCGTACCACAATCAACGGAAATACATAAATCAATTCCATTCTTTTTAAGTTGTAATAAAGCATCTGTGTTTAATCCATAACCCTCATCAACACGATCTGGAATGTAGATTATAGAGTGTATATCGATTGCTCTCAGGTACCTGTTAATCAATGCTGACGACGTTGCACCATCAACATCATAGTCACCAAATATTGCAAGGTTTTCATCATTTTTTATTGCCCGTATTATACGAGAAACAGCTTTATCCATATCAAGAAGGTGAAAGGGATCTGGTAATAGCGATCTGATTAGTGGATATAAGAAGTCGCTTGCATTTTCTATGTTAACACCACGAGTAACCAATATTCTTGCTAATATTTCTGGTAACTCAAATCTCTGTGTAAGAGTTAAGATTTGCCTTTGATCTGCTTCTTGCAACTTCCACAATGCATTTGTTATGCTGCGCTTTTCAATTTCAAGTAGCATATTCTTTCTTTGTAAATAAAACTACTTTACCAGAATTTTTAAGCTTGTTCTATAATTGTATTAGACTTCTGCATAACCTAAACTAAGTAGAAAAAAGGTATCATCTAAGTAGCTGACACTGGTCTCCATCCAAGAGGGCAGTAGCCCCTTCGGTGTCATTCCAGCGCGTGACCAGGTCTTTTTAGCTATCATAGGATGACAGAAGCAGACACTCCACTTTGTCGTTCCAGTGCCTCCTTTTTTTGTCATTCCAGTGCCTTGACTATGATGGCTTTGTTGCATCGCTAGCTATGATGGATTAAAGATAAAAAAGGTGGAGAATATCAGTAGCTTATTATTCTGGTATTTATAACAAGAACGGTCAGTGAATACCTAAATTTGAGTAAAAGAAATTTCACTACCACTCACTAATCCGGCTAAAATTCAAGAATTTCAATGCTTTAGCTATTTTCAATAGAATTAAATTTATTAATATAAATAACAAGTTATAGCATTTCTCATAATAGTCCGAATAGGTCATAGGAAGGCAGAATCAACAGCACGACGAAAGGATTCGAATAGAGGAATGTTTTTCCTGGCTCTGTTTTTTATAGCAAACCAATGATGCTCAATTTTGTTAAAATCTGGAGAATAAGGCGGCAGATACAAAATTTCTGCACCGACTCCTTTAGCGAGCTTGATAAGCTTATCAGACTTATGAAAAGTAGCATTATCAAGAATGACAGTTTGTCCAGGTTCTAAGATCGGTGCCAAAAATTGCTCAAACCATCCATTAAAAATATCCATATTACAGTGGCCTTCAAATGTTAATGGAGCAACTATCTTTCTTCTACTTAAAGCTGCAACCATACTGATTCGTTGAGTTTTTTTTCCAGATTTTAGGGCATAAAATCGCTGTCCTTTCTGGCAATACCCATATGGATAGTCCTCCGTGTTATCAATCCCAGACTCATCTATATACACTAAGTTTTCTGGTTCTTTTGTTGCTATAATTTTTAAGAATTCAGCACGTTTTTCTTCGTTCCTTTCCTTGTATCCATATGTCTTTTTTTGCGCGTAAATCCAATTTTTCTGAGAGCTCGGTGGATCGTTTGGATACTAACGTTGCCCCAAAGTTTAGCCATTTCCGACAGAGTTTTTCTACCGTGTTTTTTAGCAAATTCGATAAACTTATTCCAGTCGATAATTTTCTGATTGTAACCTCCATTACCGAGTTTTTTTGACTGAAAGTCGCCTGTTTCTTTTTTTCTTTGCTGCCACTCCCACAAAGTAGTTCGTCCAATTTTAAATCTTGCTGCCACTGCTTCTCTGCTTTCCCCTTCGTCTAGTGCTTCCATTGCTTTTTTTCTTAAATCATAACTATATGCTGCCGGCATCCAACCTCCTTATCGCCATCTATCCTTATCTTATCATATCCGGACTTCTGTGGAAAGAGCTATACTATTCTTAAATTTGATCAGATTGATTGCAAAAAAAACAAGATTTTCAATAAGTTGCTTATAATCCTAATTATAGTTAGCCTTTCATAAGTATCGATGCAACAAAGCCCACTGGGATCCAGGAATTTTATTAAGTTGGTAAGCATAAAAGTGTTATGTAAAATACAACGTTCTTGATGGGATTGCGTGAAATGCTGGATCCCAATGTTTGGGCACTGGGATGACAAAGGAGGACAGTGTCAGCTACTCGGATGACAAAAAAAGGAGCACTGGGATGACATCATCCTTTTTTTGGGGTTCCAGCGTCACGCGCTACCTTCCGTATAAATATTAAAAAATTTACCAAATGAAAAAAAAGGCAAAAGAAGCCCCGTGGTTGGCTAATTACTTACATTATACTTTCAAGTATGGCGTTTTTTTATTCTAAACGCTTAATAACCGCGATTTAGTTGCTTTTAAGCCGCAACTAATCTAAATTATAAACATTAAGAAATTTACTAAACAGAAAAAAAGGCAAAAGAAACCCTAGGGTAGCTAGTTATTCACTATCCATTTTTTAAATCGGCGTTTTTTGATGTTTTAAATGCTTTATAAGCGCATTTCAGCTTATATTAGGTAAAAACCTAGAAATTTTATAAAGACATAAGGTGCACATAGTGCAAAAAATTAAACATGGGACGCCAGATACGTGAGTTTTTTTGTCATTTAATCTGTACAGAGAAGATAAATAAATAGCTTCAGTTTCATGATAAGGGGGCTGGCGGAGTTTGTCAAGGAAGTTTTTTTTGTTTCTATGGGTCAGTTGGTACGCGCTTTGCCTTTTAACAGATGTAAAAGCACAATTATTACGAACAACATTCCACCAACAACTGATATAGCGCCACCTATAATGAAGCACGTGCGTGCTAACATTGATGAAATACTTGGCAGATCTGCAACCTTCCTTAAAGCACCATATCCACCAAGCCACACAAGACCAGTGATATGGAGAAAATGCCCTATACTGTAGGCATAAATCTGTAATCTTACCATGGAACCTTTTATCTCTTTAAAGTTTAATTTGGGTAACAGCCAATAAATGAAATTCATAAAAGCTATAGTGATCCCAACTACAGAACCGTGATAATGAGCGGGAATGGTGACATTTCCTTCAATAGTCAACACTCCGAGCACATCTCCATAAGTGAACAACAAAAATGAATGTAATAAATAGTTGCTTTTATCATTAATAAAAGTTCTGATGTTGCAGCACACTAATATTATCAAAAAGCACGGCAAAACTGCTCCAGCAATCCTCATATGCCAAGTAAAAAACTGTATTAACTTGGCACTATCAACTGGATAAACAAAATATACAAACGGTGCGCCTACAGCTAAAATCGTGTTTATAAATAGTGGTAAAATAGTAATTTTATTGCTTGAAGCTAAACTAACATCACTGATCATTAAATAGACTAAAAACATTCCTTGAGTAAAAGCAAACTGCAATAAATGTCCGCCTCCCCAAAAGAGATATTCGTAAAATAAATTATTATCTGAGTGATATAGACCTGGAGGCATATTATTATATGCTAAAACAAAGCAAAGAAATGACGATACAAGTATAATAACTAGCCCAATTTGCCCAACAGAGAGAAATGAAACCTTTTTTTTTGATGTGTATGCTAGCATTGTATTTACTAATATACTGGCAATAAATAAACTGAGTCCAAACAAAAATAATTTGTTTTGTAACACGGGAATATAATTACTTTTGATAACTTCAGTGTTTGGAACGAATGCGGATATAAACATGAGCAGCATCGAAAGGGTTGATAGAACCCATGAAAAGTTAAACCAACTATTGGTATTTTGTAGGTTTATGATAAAGAGCAGAGATATTATAGAGCACATCCACACTAAAATTGACAAGTTCACGTGTATTACCAGCGCATTATCAAAAATATATTGTGCAGAAGGAACAAGAGAGGAGATAAAAGGCAATCGTAGAAAAATAACAATTATTGACAGTAACCCAGAGCAAGCAAGAGCACATACTGCCAAGAACATCCATTTTCTACAGAGCGGAGCGTTGTCTTGTATATTAAGCACAATCTTTTTTCTCAATTTTGTTCAATACAATATATAACACTGCAATAATACCTAAAACATAGCAATAGTATACGTGTGGCACGACTGCCAAAGGTGAAACTCCAGCAATAGTGCTAGCCAAAAGCAATTGAGCGCCATACGGTATTAATCCTTGAAATACACAAGAAAATATGCCTAGCCATGCTGCACTATAGTGAGGCGGTATTTCATATTTCTTAGCAATATCTCTAGCAATTTCACCACTAAAAATTATAGCGATGGTGTTATTTGCAAGTAAAATATCAAATATGCTGACTATTTTTGCAATAAATAATTGCGCAGTTTTTTGTCCACCACGTTGTATCATAACCCAAGATGAAAGTTTATCTGCAAGCTCCTTAGAATTTTTACCTACCAGTCCTGAAAGCCCGCCAACCATCAATGACAGTAGCATAATTTCATGCATACTCATAAACCCCTTAGTGATGTTTTGGCTTAAAAACAATAAACCATAATTGTTGTTATTTATAAATCCAATGATTCCAGCAAAAGTTATGCTTAAAACCAATGCCGTAAATACATTTATTCCAAAGTTTGCAAGCAATATAAGTATTATGTAAGGAGTCACAAGCAATAAAGAATACTCCTTAACTGAAATAGCAGCACTATTGCTTGAGCTATAAAATAATATAATTATTGTGAATATAGAAGCAATTAGTGCCACTTTTGCATTCAGTTTTAATTTTTTCTTTATATCAGCCTTTTGAGACATCACAGATGCAATTGTAGTATCAGAGATAATAGATAAATTGTCGCCAAACATTGCTCCTCCTACAACGGTTGCAACTCCTAAGGAAGGAGAAATCCCAGCTTGTGTCAGTTCAACTGCAATAGGAGCAATTGTTGCAATGGTGCCCATTGATGTACCAATAGCAGTGGAGATGAAAGCTGCTACAAAAAATAATCCTATGAGTAAAAATTGTGTTGGTATAAATGAAAGAGCCAAATTAACTGTGGCATCAGCACTACCGATTGCTTTAGTTACTTCACTGAATGCACCTGCAAGTAAAAAAATGATGCACATAGTGATAATATTACGATCTCTTACCCCATCTAGAAAGGCATACATTTTTTCTTCAGTATTGCCCTTGTATAAAACCCAACCCAGAGCTATGGCAGGAACAATGGCTACTAGTGGAGATAACTGATAAAAAGCATTTGACACGCCAAGAACAGTAAAATATATGCCGCTTCCTACAAAAAGAAATAGGAACAGTAAAATAGGCAAAAAATTTGTAAAATAAAACATACCTCAGCTCTGATAAACGCAAATCAACTATGATATAATTTATATTATTATAAACCACAGTTGGCACCTTGACCAATGTTTTTCTAGAAAGCAATCCACCAGAAAAGGTTTCCATGAAAAGGACTATTATAATATATCATCTACTTGAATTAAACTGGGAGATAGAATAAGTAAAAAATATGAATGACATAACAACAAAGCAAGTCATATCCTTATGGGATGCACAAGTTGGTGGATTCTTGCCAGATAAAAGAGAAATGGAGATTGATAATATTTTTTTAATCTAATGCTTCAATGTTTCCGACATAGGAAAAGTATCATCTTTACTTTCTATAGAGGAAGGCACACTATTTTGATTATCATCACCATCAATTGGAGTAGTAGGGTGCATTAAAGCAACTTTCATAACTTCATCAATATTCTTAGCAAAAACTACGTTGATCCCCTCTTTGATGCTTGCCGGAATCTCTTGCATATCTTTCTCATTTTCACTTGGTATAATCACAGTTTTGATTGATCCTCTGAGCGCTGCAAGCAATTTTTCTCTTAAGCCCCCAATAGCTAAAACTCTACCACGCAATGTCACTTCGCCTGTCATAGCAACATTTTTGTTAACTGGTATATTCGTCATAAGAGAAACAATAGACGTACATACCGCGCCGCCAGCAGAAGGGCCATCTTTTGGTACTGCACCCTCAGGTACATGTAAATGTATATCATTATTTTGGAATTTTTCGGGCTTTATACCAAAAAACAAACAATTTGATCGAATATAACTATACGCAGCTTTTATAGATTCTTGCATAACCTCTCCAAGCTTTCCTGTGTATTTTATTTCTCCCTTGCCCGGAATTAGGACTGATTCTATCATCAAAATATCACCACCTGTTTCAGTATAGGCGAGCCCAGTTACTATTCCTACTAAACTCTCATTTTCCGCAATGCCAAAGGTATATTTACGTACCCCTAAATAATCTTGTAAATTGTCAACCCCTACGGATATTTTCTTATTTTTATCAGTCAATATTTCTTTAACTGCCTTTCTCATGAGCTTTGCAAGCTCCCTTTCCATACTCCGCACACCACTTTCACGTGTATATAAACGTATCAACTCGTATAACGCCTCATTAGTTATGTCCCATTCCTTCTGATACAAACCATGCTCCTTCTTTAACTTCGGAATAAGGTGGTGTGTAGCAATACTGATTTTTTCATCTTCAGTATACCCGGACAATTGTATAATTTCCATCCTATCACGCAAAGGATGTGGTAAATTTAAGCTGTTTGCCGTAGCTACAAACATTACACTTGAAAGATCAAACTCAACTTCCAAGTAATGATCCGTAAAGTGTTTATTGTGCTCAGTATCTAAAACCTCAAGTAATGCAGATGCAGGATCGCCACGCGAATCAGAACCCATCTTATCTATTTCATCAAGCAGAAAAAGCGGGTTGCATGAATTAGCTTTTTTCATGTGTTGAATGATTTTACCAGGCATTGAGCCAATATAAGTTTTCCTATGCCCTCGTATCTCAGACTCATCACGCACACCACCAAGAGCTATGCGAACAAAATCTCTTCCTACTGCTCTTGCCATAGACTTAGCTAAAGAAGTTTTACCAACACCTGGCGGTCCAACTAAGCAAAGTATAGGACCTTTTATCTCTTTTACTCTTTTTAATACCGCTAAAAATTCTATTATTCTATCTTTTACTTTCTCTATGCCATAATGATTTTCATCTAAGATTTTCTTAGCTGCATTTAAGTTAATTTTTGCATCTTTGTACTTTCCCCATGGCAACTCAAGCAACCAATGCAAGTAACTAGATATAACTGTAGCTTCAGGAGAAATGGGATTCATTTTCTTGTATCTCTTCAAATCAGTTATAGCTTTCTCTCTTGCTTCCTGAGAAAGCTTTGTTTCATTTATCTTTTTTTCAAATTCATTGAGTATATTCCCTTCATCACCATTCTCAAATTCGCCTAATTCTTTCTGTATAGCTTTCAATTGCTCGTTAAGGTAGTAAACTTTCTGAGTGCTTTCAACTTGCGATTTAATTGTCTTATATAAACGGTTTTGTGCGTTCAAAATACTCATTTCTCTCTCAATAAAAGCAAAAGCTTTTTTTAAACGCTCTTCTGGGTCATAAGCCTCAAGTATACTTTGTTTATCTGATACTTTTATATTTAAATGTGAAGCTACCGTGTCTACAAGTTGATCAACTTCTTTGATTTGATCAATGGAGTTAATGGCAACCTCGGGTTGATTTTTCTTGTTTAGCTTACACCAGCTATCGAACGCGTCTACAACAGACCGCCTTAAAGCTTCTAAATCAATATTGTCTTCATCTTCTTTATAATGATTGTCTAACTCTACCCTGGCTTGTAATAAAGTATGAGAGCTAATATATTCTACAACTCTTCCCCTTCTTATCCCCCGGATTATAACTTTTACTGCATTGTCAGGTAATTTTATTAACGGTTGTACAATGCTTGCTAACACACCTACTTCATAAAGATCTTCAGGCTCTGGATTATCAACAGAGCCATCTTTCTGTGCTACAAGAAAAATCTCATTTTGGTGATTACTACTACTTATTGCATACTCTAGTGCATTAACAGATTTTTCTCTGCCTATGAATAAAGGCACCATTATATTTGGAAAAATTACTACATCTCTTAAAGGTAATACTGGCAATGCAGTAAAACTAGAGCTTACAGCACGTTCAATGTTCATAATATATGCCTCAAATTAATCATTAACCGTTATAACATTGCCATTGTTATTATGATTAACCGTTGCTTTTCCTAATTCTACCATTTTCTTAGTGATTACTATAGTGCTACCTTCAAAGCCTCCGTTTCCAGATGTATACATAATGTCAAGCAAAAGTGACTCCAAGATAGCACGTAACATTCTTGCACCTGTTTTGTAGCTTATAGCCTTTTTAGCAATAGCTGATATTGCTTCATCTGAAAACTCAAGGTTTACTTTGCTAAACGCAAGCAATGCTTTGTACTGTTTTATTAGTGCATTCCTTGGCTCTGTCAACACATGTATTAAATCTTCATGATCCAGCTCATCTAAAACAGCAGTTATTGGAACCCGCCCTACAAATTCGGGTATTAAACCGAATTTGATTAAATCTTCAGGTTGAACATCATGTAAAGCATTCTTTTTCTTTTGCTCTTTAGACTGACTTATATCTGCTCCAAAGCCAACTGACGTTCCCTTTTTTCTCGCTTCAATAATTTTATCGAGGCCTTCAAAAGCTCCTCCACAAATAAACAGTATGTTACTAGTATCCACTTGTATAAACTCTTGTTGCGGGTGTTTTCGCCCTCCTTGTGGCGGAACATAAGAAACTGTACCCTCCATAATCTTAAGCAGAGCTTGCTGGACCCCTTCACCTGAAACGTCACGGGTTATTGAAGTGCTTTCAGATTTTCTTGTAATCTTGTCTATTTCATCTATAAACACTATACCACGCTGTGCTTTTACAACGTCATAATTTGCAGCTTGTAATAAACGCGACAACACGCTTTCTACATCATCACCCACATAACCTGCCTCAGTTAAAGTTGTCGCATCAGCCATAGCAAATGGCACATCTGAAACTTTAGCAAGTGTTTTGGCTAGCAAAGTCTTACCAGAACCAGTGGGACCAATAAGCATTATATTTGACTTCTCGATTTCAATATCACTTATAGCATGAAATTGTACCATGGATTGACAATGGTTATACATAGCTACAGATAAAACGTGTTGCGCGTGTTCTTGACCTACAACATGCTTGCTGAGAAAGTTTTTTATATCCTCAGGTTTCTTTAGTAATAGCTTCATATCAGATATACGATCTGAATTAAAAGATCTATCTTTCTTTTGACTTATTGCTTTATGGGATAATTCTATGCACTCATTACAAATAAACACCTTTAAACCATCCGAAGAGTTAGTAATCAATTTATCTACTTCATCTTGCGCCTTGTTGCAAAAAGAACAGTAGTGTAAATCATTATTGTTATCCATTAACCCACCTTTTGTTTAACTTTAATATTTTCAATTTCAATATCTGTACGCTCAGCTATCACCCTGTCAATTAAGCCAATTTTCCTTGCTTCTTCAGGATCCATGAATTTATCTCTTTCCATCATTCCTTCAATTTTCTTCAGTGAATTTCCAGTATGTTTTTCATAAATTTGATTTAGTTTTTTCTTAACTCGCAAAATTTCATTAGCATGTATTTCTATATCAGTTGCTTGACCATGATAACCACCAGATGGCTGATGTATCATAATTCTTGAATGAGGTAGAGAGTAGCGCTTACCTTTTGTACCAGCTGCAAGCAATAAAGAACCCATAGACGCAGCTTGACCTATACATAAAGTTGAAACGTCTGGGTTTATATACTGCATTGTATCGTAGATCGACAAACCAGCAGTTACAACACCACCTGGTGAGTTGATGTACATACAAATGTCTTTATCGGGATTTTCCGATTCTAAAAATAAAAGCTGTGCTACTATTACACTGGCCATATTGTCTTCAATAGGACCTGTTACAAAAATTATTCTTTCTTTCACTAGTCTTGAATATATGTCATAAGCGCGCTCACCGCGACTAGTTTGTTCAACTACAATTGGTATAAGAGTCATACCTTTTCCTATTAAATATTATCAAATAATTCCTTTAATTCTTTCACAGAAACAATCTGCTCTTCTTTACTAACTTTTTCTATTATATAATCTGTCACTTTATACTCAAGCGCTTGCCCTCTAACTAATTCTTGAAATTGTTTATTTGATTCAAAATGCTTAATTACTCTGTCAAATTGCACATCTTTACTGACATATTGATTTACAATAACACTCAAAACATCATTTTGAGTTAATGATATTTTATGTTCTGCACTAAATTTCATAAATAACATAGCAAGCTTTACACGTTTTTCAGCTTCTTTACGAGAATCATTTTGAGCACCCAATTCTCCTTCCATTCTTTGTTGCTCCTGTTTTACTATGTCTGTGGGTAAATCAAAACTATAATTAGCATCCAAATAATCAAACAGCTCCTTTTTAATTAAGAGATTTCTCATTTCGGTGCACTGATCACCAATCATTTTTTTTGCATGATTTATTAGCAAAGAATAATCTTTAAACCCAATACTCTTAGCTATTTCATCATCATTTTCAAAATCTTTGGCAATTTGAATCTCATTAACTCGCACAGAAAAATCAGCTTCCTGTCCTGCAAGGGAAATGGCTTGGTAATTTTCAGGAAATTTCAACTTAAAGTTCTTTGTTTCTCCCTTTTTCATACCAGTTAATTGATCTTCAAAACCATTAATAAATGTGCCAGACCCTAAATTAACGGCAAAATCTTTGCTACTTCCACCTTGAAAGAGCTTATTCCTAATCCGCCCTTCAAAATCAATTATCAATTTATCCCCATCTTTCGCTTGATAAGAAGCATCATCAACAGAGGCAAAATTGGGGAACTTTGTTTTGATAGAATCAATAAATTCTTTTATATCTTCCTCTTCAATCTTTGCTTCAATTTTCTTTAAGTTTATTTTGTCAAGATCTATCATCGGTACTTCAGGCATTGACTCAAAAGATAGCTTGTATACAAAATTGCCCTCCTCATTTTCTTTGCCCAGATCTGGTAATGATATAACATCAACCTTAGGATAAATGTGAGACTTGACTTCAATTTTTTTCATCAAATCACTTGAGCAATAATCAATTGTATTATTTATCACATATTCCAAAGCCTCGTTTTTATAATTTGCAACAACAAGGTCATAGGGCATCTTTCCAGCCCTAAATCCAGGTGATTTTGCATTTTCTGCTATCTCTTGCAACCTGGAATTTACCTTTTGTTTTATATAATCACTACCAACTGTGATTTCATACTCATACTTTAGTTTATCTATACTAAGCTCTTTGTAGGTATATACGCTACTTACTTCGACTGTATTTTGAGGTATATTATTAGACATCATAATTCATTTATTAACATTTTAATTCATATCTTAATAGAGTCATTTTACCAGAATTTAAGTTAAACACAATCCTTAAGAACAGGTTTTTACACAAACAAAAGTGTATTTAGTGATTATAAATTTTCCCTTAAAACCTAAGTTACATGACTTTAAAGTGCGGATAGAGGGACTTGAACCCCCACGAGCAAGCTCACCAGGACCTAAACCTGGCACGTCTACCAATTCCGCCATATCCGCAAGAAATTTTCAGTACCCTATTATAGGTATTCCATTAAAAATATTCAAGGTTTAAAGTCTTACTTAATTTATGGTATTTACACAATCAAAAAAGCTTATTAACATTTCTTAATGAAAGCTCTAAACCATGAAAATCAATAATGAGATTAATAACAAGCTTCTTACTCGCAATTTTTTTGATTACACAAAGTGGTTGCACAACCCTTATAATAGGTGGTGTGGTGGCTACAGCGACAGCAACAGCAATAACAATGCAGGACAAATCCTTGGGAAATATCATTGATGATACGACTATGGTCATCAGAATTAATAAGGGGCTCTTAAAACATGGGCTATTTTCATCCATAAAGGTTAAAGTAAGTGAAGGAAGAGTATTGCTCATTGGAAGTGTTGACACTCCTGAAAAACAACTTACAGCAGAAAAAATAGCTTGGCAGCAAAAAGAAATTAAAGAAGTGATAAATGAAATAAGAGTAATACCAATTCAAATGGCTTCCATGCTAGACACCACTGTAGATGGCATGATAACAGCGGAAATAAGAACAAGACTCCTGGGAAAAAGAAATATTAAGTCAATTAATTATAGCGTTAATACGGTTGATAGAGTTGTTTATTTGATGGGTATAGCCCAAAATAAAGCGGAATTAAAAGCTGTAATAGCAATTGCAAGAAAAGTAAAGGGAGTAAAACAAGTTGTAAGTTATGTACGATACAGGTACAGTAAGTTACGCCATTAGGCAAAAATCGCTTTCAAATTATAACATTTGTACAGTTGTGACAATAGGTAGAGAACATAAATGAAAATTGCCTTTCAGATGGATGAAAATATAAATTTTGAAACTGACACTACATTCGTGCTAATAAAGGAAGCACAAAGGAGGAAGCACGAAGTTTTTGTCTATGCTCCTAACAATTTAGCACTAAAGCTAAACCATCCAATTGCTCTGGCTCAGAAAGTCAGCGTTGATGATTTTAGTTTTATCTCTAAAGAGGATGTAGCAATCAACTTGAATGAAATGGACATCATATTTATCAGACAGGATCCACCCTTTGATATGCGTTATATTACAACAACATATATCTTAGAAAAAACCAGCGCATTGGTAATTAACAATCCAACAGAAATAAGAAATTGTCCTGAAAAATTGATAACTTCATTATTTCCAGAGCTAATTCCGCCAACTTTGATTACTGAAAATATATCAATGATTAGAGATTTCTACTACAACTATCAAGATATTATTCTGAAGCCATTGTATAGTTATGGAGGAAACGATGTGATAAGAATACAAGATGAGAATAGTATTCAAGTAGTAGTGGATCTCATGATAGCAAAATACGAATGCCCTGTGATTGCACAATCATTTTGTAAAAACATAGATAAAGATAAAAGAATATTGCTACTTTATGGCCAACCAATTGGTGTAATGAAACGAATTCCAAAAATCAGTGGAGAGATCAGAACAAACATGCGACTTGGAGCAAGTTTTGAGCCCGCTCAAATGAACGATAGAAACAATGAAATATGTAACAAAATTGGTCCTGAATTAAAGAAAAGAGGGCTAATATTTGTTGGTATTGATATTATAGATGACTTCCTGCTCGAAATTAACACAACTTCACCCACGGGAGTAGTTTATATCAATAAATTGTATAATATATCGCTAGAAAAGGATCTTTGGGACGTGTTTGAAGAAAAAGCAAGCAGCCATCAACTAAACCTGTGAACAATCACCTTAACAAACTCAGTAGTCCCATTCTTTATCCCTGTTTTTTCTGTACTATTGGTCATATCACGCAATTTTTGAGAATTATTTAATAGATCAAATAGTACCTCTGTTAGATTTTTTTTTGCTTCACTATTCTGCTCAACTATTATAGCTGCTCTCGAGTCTTCAATATATTTTGCGTTATAAAATTGGTGATTATCTTTTGAGTAAGGGTAAGGAATATATATAGCAGAACGCCTAGCAAGAGTGATCTCTGCTATTGAAGTTGCTCCTGCTCTGCTAATTACCAAGTGAGCATTGGCCAGTCTATTCTCCATATCATCAAAAAATTCACTCAATTCACAATCGATCTTTTCACTTTTGTATAGACTTTTGACCTTGTTTACATTTTTCTTCGTACATTGCTGCGTCACTCTAATTTTCTTTTTCATTTTAATAGGTAAATCACAAATTACGCTGCTTACTACATCATCAAAAAAATTTGCACCTTGGCTGCCTGCTATGACCAATATATTTAGGATTTTCTCAGTGCTAGAATGGCTCTGTGCTTTTATATCAACAAAATTTCCTGTAAAAATACATTTATTGCCCTCTGCATATTTAGTCTCCGGAAAGCTGGTTGCAATTAATTTTGCACTCTTGAAAAAGAATCTATTTACTCTCCCTAAAACTGTGTTTTGTTCATGTAAAATTATAGGTATAGAAAGAACTCTTGCTGCAAGAAGAGTTGGAAAAGAAGCATAGCTACCAAAACCAATGACCGATTTTGGTTTTAATTTTCTTACTTGATACAGTGCTAACATAGAGCTGTATATCAAGAAAAGGAAAAACTTAAATTTGTTGCTGCTTGGTCTACGTAATGGTAAGGTGTAGCTTTCTATGTCGGTATTTTTATTTGTTTTTTTATCAGTGAATAATATGCAATTGTATCCTTGTGTCTTTAGTCCTTTTGCTAAAGCTATGGCCGGAAAGATATGCCCACCTGTGCCACCTGTTGCTAAAATAATATCCATCTGTAAATAATAAATCCTAGATTGTTAACTGTTATTTAACAATTTGCACGTAGAATTTTATTAAGCGTTATGATAGTTGAGTTAAAAATGCCTAAAAGTAATAGTAAAAAAGAACCTAATGAGAAAAATAAACCTCAAGAACAAAGAGAAGGCAGAAGCGGAGGTTTTTTAGAACTGCTAAAAAATATAATAAAAATTCTTTTCAATTCGGTCGTTGACCTACCTGAGCACGAGCAGCATAATAAAATGAAAAGCACTAATCTACAACAAGGTTTGGATACTAAAGGAAAAGGCCCAGAAGATCTTCATCCAAAGGCAAAGCTTGAAGTTAAAGAAGCAGCTAAGGGATTGAAAGAAGAGTTACAGAATTCTGATGCTGGTGGTAATCAATCTATTGAAACTAAAGTGCCTAATCAAACTACTACTCAAGACATTGACAACTCTAAAACGATGGAACGTTAGTTCAACTATTTAACATCTGCAGCAAGCACTGATTCATGTATCATCTCTGAAATGGTTGGATGAGGAAAAATCGTAGATTTTATGTCGAAGTCTGTTCCTTCTAGTTGCTTTGCAAGAGCAAAATTGCTAATTAACTCCGTTACTTCTGCACCTATCATGTGGCTACCCAGAATTTCTCCGGTTTTTTTATCTATAATCGTTTTCACTAACCCTTCAGTTTCACTGAGTGCAACAGACTTACCATTAAAATTAGAGTGAAATTTTCCTATTTTTATATCATACCCACCTTTTATTGCCTGTTCCTCAGTAAGGCCGATGCTCGCTATTTGTGGATGAGAATAAGTGCAATTTGGTATGCATTCTTTTTTTAACGCATGAGCATTTTTACCAGCAATCTTTTCAATGCAGATCACGGCTTCATGGCTCGCTTTATGTGCTAAACATGGTGGGCCAGCTACATCACCTATTGCATACACATTTGATTCACTAGTTTCATACCATTCATTCGTTTCAATAAAGCCAGAAGGGCTTAATTTAATTTTTGTATTTTCTAAACCTATATTTTCAATATTTGCTTGAATTCCAACCGCAACAATCACCTTATCAAATTCTTTGCTTTCACCACTACTTAGTAGCACTTGAGCAGAGTCTTTACTTTTAGTAAGAGCTTTTACGCTACTGTTTGTATATATTTTTATCCCCTGTTTTGTGAATATTTCTTGTGCTAAATCTGAAATGTCCTTATCCTCCAGCGGCAAAATAGTGCTCTTTATCTCTATGATTGTTACATCAACCCCCAAAGTACTATAAAAACTTGCAAATTCTATTCCAATTGCACCAGACCCTATAATTAGTAGCGATTTTGGTAATCTCTCTGGAGTCATAGCGTGCTGCGCATTCCATATTAAATCTCCATCTGCCTCTATTCCAGGCAGATTCCGTGCCCTCACGCCTGTTGCTAAAATGATATGCTTGGAAACAATTTCTTGTTCTTCCTTATCGCTAACGACTTTTATAGTACCATTGCCTGCAAGTTTACCAAAACCTTGATGAACTTTGATATTATTTTTTTTCATCAAATATGCAACACCGCTTGACAATTTATCAACAACGTTTCTTGAGTATTTCACTATTGATTGTATATCAAAATTCGCTCCCTTTACTTCTATACCAAACTCTTTTGATCTTTTTATTAGCCTATAAACCTCAGATGCTCTAAGCAGTGATTTTGTTGGTATACATCCCCAATTTAAGCATATACCGCCTAAATTTTTTTCTTTTTCCACAATTGCAGTTTTAAACCCAAGCTGTGCCGCCCTAATTGCCGCTATATAACCACCAGGACCGCTACCTATAACCGTAATATCATACTCATTCATCAGTTTTCTTCGTATTCAAAAAGATTATATATAACAGATGGAACCCATACAATCAATGGTCTGTCATCTACCGTCTTAAGAGTCAAGATAAAAGTTGTTATTTTTTATCATGGCATTTAAACAAACGATAATTTTTCTCATGACAGCAACTAATGCAACCTTAGCAGCTTTGCCAGAATCAACCAAACGCTGATAAAACGCTTTCATTTTTCTGTTGTGGCGCATAGCAACAAGAGCTGACATGTATAGTGCTTTCCTTGCATAAAACCTGCCTCCTTTGATTTGAGCTTTGCCAACTTTTCTTCCACTTTCACTAGTTTTAGGTGCAACTCCAACTAAGCATGCAATTTCTCTATTCTCTAATCTACCAAGCTCAGGCACCTCTGTCAGTAGAACGCTCGCCGTCTTTGACCAATACCTTTATAGCTGATTAAAAGCTCATTTTTTCCTTTCAATTCAGGGTCAGAATCTATTGTGTCTTCTATGTCTTGCCTAATTTCTTTCAATTGTTTTTCAGCAAACCCTATCTGTCTTTCTATGTATTCTCTAGCTTTTCCCGTCGCACTTTGCAGGCGACACTTGTTTGCATGAATTGCATCATTTAAATTACGCTCAACTGCCCCCAGCTCCTTTAATTCCTCTTGCTTTTGTGAAATTATACATCCTTTTACTTCACCGTCTTTACTGACAAATTCAGCGTATTTTTCCAGTAATTTAGCATCTAACTTGTCAGTTTTTGCAAAATGATTGCAAGCTTTGGCAAATGCATATACCCGATTCGGGTGAGCTTTATGGACAGTTATCTTGCAACAATTTTATAATGAGCTTTTCATAGCCACCAGTTTACATATAACTTGATGGGTAAATCGACTATATTTGTTTCTATAAACTTAGATATAGCATCACTCACGTTTGCTATGCGCTTATGCTTGCCATTAATTGAGATGTCCAATGCTTCCTTGGAAACATCTACTCCCATGAAAATTATTCTAGCCATTTTTGTACCTATAAATATAATCAAACAATAATGCAAAATGCTGTATACAGGATTGTAATTCGATCTTTTAGATCCACCTACCGTTCGTACTACATTTTGCTTTAAGCCTTACTATTACCCACAAATAAAAACATAATATTGTATTTACTCAAATAATTTAATTTTATTAACCTGAAAGCTTATTAGGCTAAAATTATTAAACTAAGAGTAATAATTTTAGCAACTAAAAGCTGTAAATTGCACCATATAAACAGTTATTTCAAGCAAAAGTTATGCCATTAAGAGCTATGCAACAAACATTTATATTTGTGGGTAATAGTAAGATCTAAATCCGATAGAGCATTGTTGGCACACCATCAAAAGTCGCCTCAGACCTCTAATGCATCAATGTACAAACTTACACCTTTTAGTTGGTAATACCATTTTAGACGTTTATCATTCGTTTTAGAAAATACTATAGTAGCGGAATGACGAATTTTTGTTTTTCAAATTGTCAGTAAATCTAAGTCAGTTTAGCTATATAAAACATAGTATAAAAAGAGCTATTTTAGCAAAATTTTAAACAAATAAAGTTAATTACTTCACAATTGATACCTTACGAGAAAAGCACATTTGATACAGATTTAAAATACAAGTTAACGAATTATTATGATTTTTACCAAGATAATAATATAGTAAGGTTTGGTAGTGAGGTATCAAAATGGAAAAATACACCAACGCATGGTTTAATAAGAAAGATAATCATGATTGTGCAAATGATGGCACTTGCGGGCAATCTATAAAGGATTTTAGGATTGGTAATTCTGATATTTCTTTTTTTGATAGTAACAAAAACTTAATTGCCAAAGTACCTAAACTACCAAAGTATTCTAGTGATAAATATGGGCATCAATTGTATAAAGAAGCCGAGTCAAAGCAGTTCAATTATTTTTCCACAAATATACATGATGTTTTGTCTAACAGCTTTACCGTTAAATACGGGTATATAAATTGTACTATAAAATACGACAACTTATCTGAGCAGGAACAAAACCAAATAGAAACAGACATTAAAACTGCCTATGAGGCATTTAAAGAAAAGTTTTGCTTCAAAGATAGTAGCATAAGTAAAAATATAACGGTTTACATTTTCAATAATAGAAGCGATTATACAAAGTATAACAATCTTCTCGGCATAGATGAAGATGGTAGTCCAGGATATATTACACGAGGAGTAACAGATTGTCAGAATATTCTGACATATAAGCAAAGTGCCATGGATTTTGTTCTGGGTCATGAGCTAGGCCACATATTTCAATTGTGTTTTTCACCATCGGCAACAGTCCAAACTTTGAGTATTCTGGATACTGAACTCATAGCAAATGTTGTTGGACGAGAAGTAGAAGAAAAAAATTATAAAGCTATTTGCAATCAGATGGGTGTAGATGAATATAAATACGATGGATGGAGTTTTATTTTTAAATACATAGGTACAACTGGTAGTGTATACCGCCTAAACCTTTCAGAAGAAGAGAAATTTCAAATTATACAACGTGTCAAGAATTCTGGACTAGATGAATATGAAGACCATGGATGGATATTTAGTTTTAAATACAAAGGCACCACTTATAACGTAAGATACAAGGACTTTTCAGAAGATGAAAAATTTAAAGCTATACAAAATGTCAAGAATATTCATGAACTAGTAGATGAATATAAAGACCATGGATGGATATTTAGTTTTAAATACAAAGGCACCACTTATAACGTAAGATGCAAGTACTTTTCAGAAGAAGAAAAATTTCAATTTATCAAAGACATTAAGAACTCTCATGAATCGCTCGTTAGTGAATGTGATGGATTGGGGAATGAGAATACAGTTTTATCGATTCACGTTGATGAAAATAAGGAGATAAGTCGAATGTATTTTCGAAACTCCGACAAAAATATATTCAAACAGCTAGATAAGACACTTATAAGCAGAAGTAAGTCTGAAGAAGAGGTAAATGAAAACCGCACGAATCCAGAGCCAGAAGAAGAACAAAAAGGTGATGACTACACAGAGGTTACAGGAATGTTGCAATTTAAGTACAAAGGGACCAATTATGCTATACAACACAGAGGTTACCTTTTAGTAGAAGAAGAAAAACTTCGATTGATTCAAGATATAAAGAACTCTCATGAATCGCTCGTTAGTGAACGTTATAGATTAAATGAAGGGTCATTAAGTCAGAATGCAACTGTAGTAATTTTTGTTGATGAAAACAAGGACATAGAGAAAATGTATTTTCATAATCCAGACAAGAATATGTCCAAATGGTTAGATAAGACACTCATAAGCAGAAGTAAGCCTGAACAAGATGTGGATGACACAGCAGGAAAAGAGCCTGAACCAGAATCAGCCGAAGAGGATACTCAGCAACCCAGTAATTTCTTATCCAATATTTTTTCAGCAATTAAATCCATTATTGATTCTATCTCATCACTCTTTTCATGGTTATTTGGGTCGAAAGAGAAAGAGTCTAATCAACAATCTGATGATAATCCTTCTTTGTTTAAGCTCGATGCTAATGAGTTAGATCACGAAGTTAAGCCTGATGCCAATGAGTTAGGTCACGATGTTAGAGATCACTTATCAGACAATTATAACCATTACAACTCATCTGATGGGCTAATGTAATATAGCTAATTTACAGTATCTGTTCAGATGCATGGCTAATGTACAAATATTGAAACAAAAATTCCAGTGCCCCTGTGATGTCATCCCAGTGCTTGACACTGGGATGGCTTTGTTGCATAGCAACTGAAAAAATCTGGTGGCTACTGACAAAATTCATTATAAAATAGCCATTTAACCTTGAAAGAAAAAATATGCCACAAAAAATGAGGGTCAGTAACCATAGCGAATATAACAAATTTCTAGAAAAAAGAGGAAATATTTTTCATTATATCAACGAAGCCATAGAAAAGTGGTACGAGAATGGTCCAAAAATACCAGGTGGCAACAATATTTATAGCGATAAAGTTGTAATTTTGGTGCACATAATAACTTGTTTATTTAGAATAGGCCTGAGGCAAACAGTTGGGTTTATAGCAGGATACCTTGAGCAAATTGGGAAAAATTTGCAAGTTATCAGCTATTCACAATCATCAAGAAGGTTTAAGAAACTCAATATTAAGATCAATGATTGCAGAAAATAATATGGAAGATATCGAAATTGCTATAGACAGTACAGGAATTAGTATATACAACAACACTCCTGGTCATAGCAAAGAAAATAGCGAAGATAGAAAGTATCGCAGCTATGAACAGACAAGAAAATTGCATGTAATGTTGAATACAAACAGCAAAAAAGCCATAGCTGTAAAATACAGTAACGGCTGATCACTATGGAGCTTGTGATTTGCTAAAAGAAGTCGATTTTCAGTATGTCATAAAAGTACTATATGCAGATAGGGCATATGACAGAGAAAAGCTCTATAAGCTGTGTAATCAATATGGTATAAAAACGAAAATTCCTCCGAAAAACAACGCAGCAGAGCATCCAAAGTTAGACTATATGGCTGAGAGAAATTCTGCAGTCAAGCTCATAAAGTCATATGATGAAGATGGTATAAAGAAGTGGAAAAAAGAGATGAGTTATGGAAAAAGATCTTATATAGAAAGTTTTTTCTCGCGACTGAAACAAACATTCGGGTTTAGTTTTAGGAATAAATCTGAGACAAATAGAGAGAAGGAACTACTTGTTAAATGCTATTTGCTCAATAAGTTCACTGATATTGGTATGGCTAAATTTGAGATAGCTTCATAAATTTATTGTGCGTTACCTACTATCCGAAGAGCGATGCAACAAAGCCATCCCAGTGTCAAGCACTGGGATGACACCCATTTGTTCCTATAGTTGTCTTTTCTCGTCTACCTTATTTTGCCACTCTGCTGAACAGATACAATTTACAACCACCCCCCTACCCTTTTTAGTTGTTCAGCAAATATAGAGAGGTTAAAGGGAGTGGTATTACTTAAACAACTAAATAAAAAACCAGGTAGATCATTCTGAAATTCTTGCATTTTTGTCCATAATTTTGTTAAATAACTTCCCTTTTGGTCATATCGAACCAAATTTCTTTTTCACACCACCTTTTAAGCCACTTTCGTTAGTTTTTGTCATAATGCGATCAAACACTCCCAATAACCTCTTTAATAGGTTTGGAGTTAGCGAAGAGATAAGATCAACAGATACGTTATTGTTTTTGTCATCACCACTTGCTTTATAGTCTATTGAAACGATTCCCCTACTTTTCCCACCAGTAAGAAGTTTTCCAATTATAGGAATTTTTAACAAAGATTTATTAATTGAATATGCTGGTATTACTTGTCCTGCAACCTGGAATTTATAATTTCTAATATCGAGCTTACCACCAGTGCTAATACCTAACTCCGCCCCTTCAAGCCAAGATTCTTCAATTTCAATAGTGCCATCTTTGTATGAAAAAGGTGCATTACATTTGTAAAAGTATACACCTTCATTTTTTATGGCATTTACAATGCCAGGCAATGAAGACATCGACAATAAAGTAGTAAGTAGTGGAGCATCTTTGATGTAGAAATTGCTAATGGATAACGTACCATAATGTTCTCCACTTTCTCTCTGAGGAGAGAGATAAAAAGACAATTTGCCGTTTTTAATTGATTTACTAATGCCTAAGGAACGCAAAAGCATACCTGAATTATCCGCATATATTTCGAGCCCTATTCCACTGTATTCTGCTAGTATGTTGCTGCTATCTTCCAGAAACTGCCCTGTAAATTGACTTCCATTGCAATTACCTTTAGTACAGGTTACATTCAGCTTAGCATTTTTGATAACGATGCCTTCTTTCATAATTACATTGTCAACATTCATACTAATCTCTATATCTTTATTTAATCCATTACTGTTTTTGCCAAGCAAGCCTAAAATATCACTTAAGTTAATTTCCTCACCATAAATAGTTATGGCATTTTTCTCCTTACCTGATTCAATTTCTATACTAAAATCATTATCAGGCAATTTAAAGCTACTAGAATTTAAATATAAATTTCCATTTTCTACTCTTCCGCTGAATTTTATATCTAGGTCATTTCCTACAATGTCTAATTTATCTACTAACAATTCACCTGCTCCTTTTAACCTTGTAGAAAACAAAATTTTATTGTGATCTTCAAAGCGATTTTTCCACCCTAAGTAGCTTGAATGTGATTCAAATTCTGATAAATCTATATCACCATTAACATACCCCGTCTTATCTTGATTTATCACTGACTCTAAATTTGCACTGACATAGCCACTATCAAAATTAAATATTTGAGCGGGTAAATCTCCGGTCAAATTCCAGGCGAAACTTTCATTCCTATTGCTACTTTTCAGGTCAAATAATAGCTGTGTGTTATTCACCATACCACTACCATTTAAATCTATAAAGTCACTGCCAAAACTAAGCTTAATATCATATTTACCAAGACTTGCATTATAGACGGCCAAATTGTCAATTTCAGAATGAAAATTTGCTGAGAAGTCTACTTTTTTGTCATCAGCATTTAGATTAAAAATGCGAAAATTAAATACGGATTTTGCCATTCCACTTACTTTATCCCTTTCAACCTTCACCACATCATCCAGCTTAAATCTTATAGGCTCATATAAACCATACGCATCACTTACAGCTTTGCCATTAATGGTTAGAACTGAATCTTCCTTATTTAGAGATTTCATTTCAATATCACCACCATTAACAGTGAAATTCTGAAACTTAGCGCTATTTACAGTAATTTCAAGATCGTTATTCTTGATGATCAAATCACCCTTTAATTCCTTTACTTGCTCAAAATCTTCATCAAATTTTACGCTACCGTTTTCTATATCAGCAACAATTACAATGTCTGACAGATCGTCATCAACCAAATTGTTAATTTTGCCATTGAAACTTACAATGGTATTTAAAACATCCCCATCAATATTATCACAATACCAGCTTTTAAATTTACTATTTACTACACTATCTGGTATATAAGTACATAAATCCTTTGCAGCAAACTTACTAATATTAATTCTAAGCAAAGCATGACTTGTACCAAAGTTCATTTTGCCTATTAAAGAGAGATACGTGTCATTTAACTTAAAATGGAAGTTTTTTACACTAATAATTCCATTACTATATGTTAAATTTATATTTACATTAGTTAAGGCCAAATTTTTGTTCAAATAATTTTCTGTATTCAATACGTATATATTTCCATCTACAATTTCATCCTTTTTATTAATTTTCACTGAGAAGCTTCCTTTGAATCCTATATTTTTGTCCAAATTGTAGCTTTTAACTAATGTAGAAAACTCGCTTAATAGTCCCAATTTTAGATCATAAAATGTCCCGTACACATTTAGCAAATTGTTGCGATTTTTTATCGTAATTGATAAATCATCCAAAAATCCCTTTTCATCTTTTGTATTCACATGAATATCTAAAACATTAAAATCTTCCCCCTTCCCTATATACAATTTATCAATAAAAAATTCATCTTCCGTGCCTTTATTAATAGCGATGTTAGTAAATTCAATTTTTGAATCCGCATTTAAGTCAAAAAAAAATTCCCTTATTGTTTTTAATAGATTTTTTGCACTGCTTTCTGTCATCTTGAAATTCTTCCCTGTCATCCCAGTATCTTTTTTTCCTGTCATCCCAATATCTTTTTTTCCTGTCATCCAAGTAGCTTGACTACTTGTTTCTTTTTTTCTAGATTCCAGCGTCACGCGCTGGAATGACACCGAAGGAAGGCGGTTATTACTTAAATAATGATTATCCAAAAGGTCTAATGAGTTTTGCGGATTAACATTAATTTCTTCTCTCTTGATATATACATGCACATTATCAGCTAAAACTTGAGAAAATTTTATGTTACCTTTAAATAAGGAACTTAACTTAAAATGTACAAAAAGCTCAGGAACTTTTATAGTAAAATTAGGGTTTGCTATTGCCAAATCTGTAATGACTAAATACGGATCTTTGCTACCTTTCTGCCAAACAACTGAGGTATTCTCCACATTAACGCTTGAGCCAACAAATATTTTTGATATTTTATGTTTAACATAAAAATTAACATAATTAATATTGATTTCTAAAGGCTTTAAAAAAATAAAGAAGCACAATATGAACAATAAAGCTACGGAAAATAATACAGTAATTTTTTTAAGCATTGATTATTGCTTTTCTTGCTAAACTATCAGCCTCCTCATTATACTTATCGCCACTGTGTGCTTTAACCCACTTCCAATCAATTTCGTGTTGTAAAGCAACGTTGTCTAACTCTTTCCACAATTCCATATTTTTTACTGATTTTTTATTACTTGTTTTCCAACCATTCATTTTCCACTTATTTATCCACTCTGTTATGCCATGTTTAACATAGAGACTATCCGTATATAAATTAATATTACAAGAAAATTTCAATACTTTCAGCCCATTGATCACCGCTGTTAACTCCATTTTATTGTTTGTGGTATTTTCTTCTCTACCATAAATGTCTTTTCTATAATCTTGAAATAATATGATAGCTGCCCATCCTCCCGCTCCAGGATTACCAGAACACGCCCCATCCGTATATATTGTCACTTCCTTTTTGCTCATCTTTAACTGTAATGAATTAATAAAGTATATAGTTGCTTCTATGAAAGCACAATTTCTAAAGGTAGTTTAAGCTGCACCTTTAAATTTTATTATAGAAACAAAAAAAAGTGTGACAACGAGCATTACCAAAAGGAAAAGTAAAAAATAGTTTTTATGCTTCTGCCGTTCTTTCATAATTAAAATAAATCAATAGAACAAAAAATAATACTGGCGAATAGGGAAAATAGATAAGAAATTGAATAAGAAAACATTTTTTTCTGTGAGCTGTGGTTCTTGAATCTGAGAATTGATATAGCGTACCAAATAAAAACGCACCCTTCAAAGGTTGCCATGCTTAGATAAAGTAAAGCCTTTTTCAAGAATAGAGCTGGAAGCAAGCTAGTTAGCACCAGCAAAACACTATAAATTAATATATATTTTCTTGTTTTCTTCGGACCATAAACAATATTGAACATTGGAATCGATGCCTTTACATAGTCTTCAGACTTATTTAAAGATAGGGCCCAAAAGTGTGGTGGAGTCCACATAAAAATTACTAAAAATAAAATGAAACTTTCCCAACTTACAGAATTAGTCACAGCTGCCCAGCCAATCATTGGAGGGAAAGCACCTGCTGCACCACCGATAACGATATTCTGCGGAGTGCGTCTTTTGAGCCAGATCGTATATACAAAAACGTAAAACAATATGCTGATTGCAAGTAAAGCAGCAGAAATATAGTTTACTGCTATTGCCATGATAAATACTGATAATATTCCAAGAGTGATACCAAATTCAAGCGCGCTTTCTGCAGAAACTCTACCTGAGGGTATAGGGCGGTTTTTTGTCCTTTCCATGAGCAGATCTATATCTCTGTCATACCACATATTTATAGCACCTGCAGATCCTGAGCCAAGAGCAACACATATAAGAGATATTAATGCTAGAAAAGGATGCATACCACCTGGTGCAGCAACCATACCGGCAACTGCAGTAAATACCACAAGATACATTATCCTTGGCTTCAGCAAACGCCAAAAATCCAGTATTGTTGATTCAACATTTAGCAAAACACTTGTGTACATTCTATTTTACCACTGGTGGCTTTTCGAAAGTATGAAAAGGCGGTGGTGAAGATACCGTCCATTCCAAGGTGTCACCTTTCCAAGGATTATCTCCAGCTTTCTTGCCCCATTTGAAGAGATGTATAACTATAAACACAAAAAACATAACTGAAACAAAGGACATATATGAGCCAATTGAGGATATATAATTCCAAGGGATAAACGCATCAGGATAATCAGGTATACGTCTTGGCATACCAGCTAATCCCAAGAAATGTTGAGGTAAAAAAGTGATATTGGTGCTAATAAAAGTAAGCCAAAAGTGGATTTGACCTAAGCGCTCATTATATTGTTTACCCGACATTTTACCAATCCAATAATAAAAGCCAGCAAAAGCTCCAAATAATGCAGCAAGTGACATGACATAATGGAAGTGAGCAACAACATAATAGGTGTCGTGCAAGAGCTTATCTATTCCACCATGAGAAAGAATTATTCCCGTTATGCCACCGCCAACAAACATGAAAATAAAACCTAGTGCAAACAGCATAGGGGTCTTAAACTCAATTGCTCCACCCCACATAGTTGCAATCCAGCTAAAGACTTTTACACCAGTTATAACACCGATAAAAATTGTGATAGTGCTAAAAAATGCAGCAGCGTCAGCACTAAGCCCAACAGTGAACATATGGTGAGCCCAAACCATAAAGCCAAATACTGCTATACCTATCATTGCATAAACCATCCCTATGTAACCAAATACAGGTCTGTGAGAAAAAGTTGATACAACCTGACTTATGATGCCAAATGCAGGAAAAATAATTACGTAAACTTCTGGATGACCAAAAAACCAAAATAGATGTTGAAATAACACAGGATCGCCGCCACCGGCAGGATCAAAAAAGGAAGTACCAATATTGCGATCAGTAAGAAGCATAGTTATAGCACCGGCAAGCACTGGTAAGGCAACAATCAACATAAATGCTGTTAACAAGACAGACCAAACAAACAGTGGCATCTTAGTTAATGACATGCCTTTTGCGCGCATGTTAAATATAGTAACTATAAAGTTGATCGCCCCAACAATTGACGACATACCAGCAACGTGGAGTGCAAGTATAGCAATGTCAACTCCTGCACTTGGATGGGACATTACCTGTGATAAAGGTGGATATAAAGTCCAACCTGTACCTGGACCTTCACCAATAAACACTGAGAGAATGAGCAAAATAAAAGATGACACTAATAACCAGAAACTCAAATTATTCATACGAGGAAACGCCATATCTGGTGCGCCAATAATGAGAGGTACAAACCAGTTACCAAATCCTCCCATGAGGGCTGGCATTATCATAAAAAACACCATTATCAACGCATGCCCTGTAACCATTACGTTATATAATTGATAGTTATTGTTAAGTATATTAATGTGCATTAGCTGAGTGCGAATAATCACCGATAATAATCCACCAATAATTCCAGCTAATATGGAAAAAATAATGTACAGTGTCCCTATATCTTTATGATTGGTGGAAAACAACCAACGCTTTATGCCCTTTGGTACGTCACTCATATCTATACTCCAAATTTAACTCACTAATTTTCTATTTTCAATCCACTTATTAAAATCTTCTTTGCTTACTGCTTCAACAACAATTGGCATAAATCCATGGCCTTGACCACACAATTCGTAGCACTGCCCATAATAAACACCAGGCTTTTTGATATTAAACCACGCCTCATTCAGCCTACCTGGTATCGCATCAATTTTTACACCAAAAGCTGGTACTCCCCAGCTATGTATAACATCTCCTGCTGTAACTTGTAAACGAACGTTAGCATTAACGGGTAAAACGATGTTGTTATCAACAGAGAACAGCTTTAAATCTCCTTCGATAAAGTCTTCTTTTCCCTTAATATAACTATCAAATGACACACCTTGATATTCTGGATATTGGTAACTCCAATACCATTGATGGCCAATAACTTTCAGTGTTATATCAGCTTTCGGTATTTCTTCCTGTAGCTTCAGTAATTTAGCGTTTTCAAAGGCTAATATACCAACAATGATAGTTGGTATAACAAACCAAATAATTTCTAAAGGAACACTATGGGTAGTTTTACTTATGTTTGTTACTTTGCTTTTACGAAAGCGAAACGCTATATAAGCAAGCAGCGCCCACACAAAAAGCATTATTGTAACCATCACAAGCATCACAAACGAATGTGACCTAACTACAGCCTCCATTACTTCAGTTGCAGGAGCAGGAAATCCAAATTGCCAGGAAGTAGGAGCAGAGGCAACAGATATATTTGAGTAAAATATTATCAATAGTGCAAATAACTTCACCATATCTTTTGTTTGCTATAAAACTAAGTGATATACTGTATAATAGTATATATAAACTTACTATGCAAATAGAGATTAGTGATGGTTAATAATTTTTTAGCATTCAACAAGTATAATAGTACAATACTAATTGAGGAAAAAAGCATTTACATAAATCTATTGTAAGTAAAAATATTATAATATTTTAAATTAAGTATTTACTTTAAGTAAATTTTATAATAAGTTTAATAGTGTCTGTTACTGCTAATAACCCTCTAGCCTCACACCTAAAAGCAGTAACAGACACTATTAAACTTTATGACAAGTTTATAATCTGTAAGATCAAAGTCTTACAAGTTTCTTTATTTAATTATACATTGCAGTTTGTTAATTAACTTTTAATGCCTATGGTGGCATTTACAGCTTGGACCAAAGGTTTATGTATTATAGAAAATAATTATAAAAAAAACACACTATTTGTATACCATACAAACTTTTTTTATTCTGCATAGCTGAGTTACTAGATTCTGTAAACGAAATCTTTAGAGAAGCCAAATGGGCAAAGTTTCATGAAGGTCTTTGGCATCTCTTAGCATAGATCCCTTACTTAACCATCATACCGCGATTCATTCGCAGTATCTCAAAGCATAGATCCCGCTAACACGTAGCGGGATGACGATTGTCGTTTAGCCATAAATATTAAGAAATTTACCAAATAAAAAAAAGGCAAAAGAAGCCCTGGGGTTATTATCCGCTTTAAAATATTGGCGTTTTTTATGTTTTAAACGCTTGACAAGCGAGATTAAGCTGCTTTTAATTGCAACTAACTTACGCTGCAAATGTTTAAGAAATTTACTAAGCAGAAAAAAAGACAAAGAATCCCCGAGTTAGCTAGTCTTTTACTATCTCTGTCGAGTATTGGCATTTTTTGATGTCTTGTAACGCTATATAAGCGCGTTTCGGCTTATATAGGTAAAAACCCAGAAATTTTTAAAGACATGCGATGCACGTAGTGCGAAAAATTAAACATGAGACGCCAAATACCCTAAGTTTGACTCGCGACATAATGTTGAACATTTTTTTTTGCATTTCCAGAGCAAGTTCTTGAAACCTAAACATTATATGTACATCATCATGATCAATTCTAATGCATCTAACTAATGCTATGATGACCTTACCCAGAAAAAGTGGAGAGAAAGTTTGGAATGTTTTTTACAAAAAGAATGATGCATCAAATTGTTCTGGAATGCAATAGTTAATAGTGACGTTGTTTGTTATAAAAAATTTCTATGTATTCAAATATTGCAGTTCTAGTTTGTTGAGCAGAGTGTTGTGAAGTATCAATAAGTATTTCTCTTTTCAATGAGCTAAAGAAGCTTTCCACAACAGAATTGTTGTAACAACAACCTTTATGACTCATCTATGTTTTTTATGGATAAGAGATATTGATAACCTTGCGAAGTATATTGTGAACCTTGATCACTATGTAATAGTAGATTTTTGGCAGGTTTACGCTTGTTAACGTCCATTAATAAAGAGTCCATAACCAATTGTTTATTTATTGAACTGCTCATTAACTACCATGCGTGAATATAGATCGATTATTGTTGCCAAATATAGTCATCCTTCTTTGGTTTTTATATAAGTAATCCCATACTTTATTTGGTTGATCGACAATAAAGTTTTGGTCTAATATATTGGGAGCTACTGTCCGTTTGTTGTTTCTTAATTTTAAATTTTCTTCTCAATATAGCCTGAATACCATTTTTCTGCATAATACTTTGCACTGTTTTTAAGTTGCAACTTTTACCCAAAGCCTTTAATTCAGCATGAATTTTAGGAGCTCCATATCTACATTTAGAAGCTTGATATATTTTTTGAATATCTGCTAATAACTCTTTATTTGCTGATTCTCTACTGCTTATTTTCCTTGTAGTCCACTTATAGTAGCCACTAGCAGAAAACCCTACATAATTCCTGCACTTTATAGTGTTTACTATGCTCTTTTATGAAAAAATATTTTACTCTTTTTGACTGGCCAGGGCTTTTTTTAAAATGTCTCTTTCTCTTGTTACTTTTGCTAACTCTTTCTGTAAATCAAATCTCTCTTTGTCATAAGGTGCTACATCTGGAAATGCATTTGCCGCTGACTTTTTTTCGTTATATTTCTTCATCCATTTTCCTAATACACTATCCCTTATTCCTAGATCTCTTGCTACTTTTGCAACTGGTTGACCTACCTTTCTTTGTTCATTTGCCAGCTTAACAGCTTCCAATTTGAATTCTGCCGTATATTCTCTTACCATTTCTAATCCTCCAAAATTTTATTTTACCCGAAAAAACTCTTTTCTTTCTCTCCACTTTTTCTGGGTAAGGTCAAGAAGCCTATTGTCTAATTATGTACCTAAATTTTATTACGGCACTTTCACTACTACTTTAACGAGTGAGCTACCTTTCTATAAAAGACCTATCGACTGTTGCAATTATAGGCGTAAACAAGAATGATAAAAGAGTACGAGATTGAGTAACTATGTACACTTCTGCTGGCATACCAGGGTATAGGTATACGTTTTTAAACTGAGCAAGCTCTGGTTTTGGTATCACTACACGTACTGAATAATAACGCCCTAGCCTTGGATCATCAAGGGCATCGGGAGAAATATTGCTTACTATACCATTAATTAAACTTAAACGACGTGCACTGTAAGCACTTAAACGAACTTTAACCTTTAGCCCTTCTAGCCCATCAATAGAGACTATGTTGCTATCTTTCTTTTGTGCTGACAGTATCTCTTCTATGTTTCTGGTCTGAATTTTAGCATCTATTATTAGGTCATCATCCGATGGCACTACGCTCATGATTGGAACTCCAGATTGTATAACACCACCTTCAGTATGGTATCTTATATCTGTGACTATCCCATCTTGAGGCGATTTAATTATTGTACGTGCTAATGAATCTTCAGCAACCATCAGTCTCTCTTTCAAGTCTGCAATAGACGTACTAACTTCCTTAAGTTCAGCGTTTGCTCTTTCTTGAGAATCATTTCTCACGTTTATAATTTCTAATTCGTTCTCTCCAATTTTTTGCTGCACTTGAGATATTGCAGAACGGTAATGTCCAACTCTGCCTTCAATTTCAGCAAACTGCTTTTCTAAAGCTAAAATGTGTGGTTTGCTTATATGGCCACTATCAAGTAATTGTCTTTTTGTTTCCAACTCCTCAGTTATCAAGTCATATTGCTTATGAGCTGCATTTAGTTGAAAGTTTAGCCCCGCTAATTCATCATTTAACTGCTTTATACGTTGTTGCAGTATGTCTGTTTTTCCCAATATGCTCTTTCTCTGAGAGTTGAACAACTTTACTTGATTCTTTATCGCTTTATTTACAAGTTCATCGTGAGATAATTTTTTAACCTCATCAGGAAACTCGAGCGTGTCCAAATCTACTCTGATTGCAAGAAGCCTTGCTTCTGTTGCTAAAAATGATAAGAGCTTCTCTTTGATGATACTTAAATTCGCCTTCTCGTTAACATCACTCAACAAAACTAGAGGCTCATCTTTTTTAACTGCTTGACCCTCTTTTACTAAAATTTTGCTTATTATTCCTCCGCCCAAGTGTTGAACTATTTTTCTATTTGAAGATACAATAACTTCTCCACTTGCATGCACCGCACCGTCAATTGGAGCTATAGCCGACCAAATACCACCTATCCCAAAAAAGATGAGTATTACTACCAGACCAAAAAATAGTGGTCCCCACGTTACTTTCAGGACTTCATTTACGTTATTACTTTCGCGTTTTAAAATAAAATTTATCACTGCATCAATCAATGCAAACGTCTTATCCAAAAATTTTGGGTACTTCTTCTTTTTATTTTTTGCTCCTTGCATATTTATATTATCACCATGGCCAATCAAGCCTGTCAAAGAAAATCCAGCGCTAAGCTTTTTTAACTTACTTATCATAATACTACTGTGAATTTGTGTTAACTCAAGATAACACACAAAAACAAAGAATCTATAATTTAAGCATTCCATTTAGACTGTAGAGCACCAGAATAAACTATTTAGTAACAATTCCTGCATCAACTATGTTTTTAAAATTTTTTGACGTTTAACTTTATTATAACTTTTTCTTTATTTTGTGAATATCTGAGTTACTTATATTATGTAAGAAATCTATTGCCAACTAGTCAATATTCTGTTAGGAATTAAGATAATATAAAGTTATTATGCTTAAATTGGAAAGCAGAAAGTTCCTGATTACTGGCGCATCAGGCGGAATAGGGCAAGCAATTGTAAAAATTATGCACAAAGCCGGAGCAACTTTATGTATTTCTGGCACAAAAAAAGAAGTGCTCGAAGAAGTTGCTAAACAATATGAAAAAAACATGCATGTACTCCCTTGTGATTTATCAAATGCTGAGGAAGTAAATCAACTAATAAATAGAGCAAGTGAGCTGATGGAAGGCTTTGACGGGCTCGTATGCAATGCGGGTATTACGCGAGACAGTTTATTATTGAGAATGACAGATGAAGCATGGCAGAAAGTAATTGATATTAACTTGAGCTCTACATTTAAGCTGAGTAGAGAAGCATGCAGAAAACTAATTAAGAATAATTGGGGAAGAATTATAAATATTTCCTCAATAATAGGGCTGACAGGAAACGCCGGGCAAGCAAATTATGCGGCGTCTAAAGCTGGAATAATAGCTATGAGCAAATCCATAGCAAAAGAAGTTGCAAGTCGTAATATAACAGTAAATTGTATTGCTCCTGGGTTTATAGATACTAAAATGACTGAAGTTTTAAATGAAGGACAAAAGGGAAAAATATTAGATAATATTCCAATGAAAAGAATGGGAACAGGGGAAGAAATAGCAGCAGGGGTCTTGTTTTTAGCAAGTGATGAAGCAAAATATATAACAGGGCATGTGCTTAACATTAATGGTGGGTTATTTATGTAGCAACACTTATGTATGGACAAATTATAATTTTTACTTTAAAATAAAAATATGTGTAGGTTTAGGTTTGCGTTAATTTATTATTTAGAGGCAAAAAAATGAGCTCTATAATAGGATTTTTTGGTGTTTTGTGTGTAGTATTGCTTTTCTCTTTCTCAGGTTATGCAGATAACCCTGGTGTTGATATGGATGACACAACTAAAGTAATATGCAATATTATTGGTTATGTTTGGGGGATAGGCGGTCCACTTATGACGGTAGTAATAATTGGTGCAGCTTTGCTTGCAATATTTGGCAGGATGCCGTGGCCAGCCCTCTTTGCTCTTGGCATGTTCTGTGGTGTATTTTTTGGCGCTAAAACTATCATAACGAAAATTATGCCCAACGTAAGCGATGAAGCAAAAACTATGTTGGAAAAGTGTGGACAAAAATAATCCAAAAAGTGCAGAAATGCTTTTTTGTTATCCATTAAACCGCTTCATATCTTCAACTTGCAACAAATAAGGGCTATCTTTTGGTAGAGTTTTAACAGCTAACTCAGCGTATTTCATAAATTGCTTTAAATCACCTTCAATACAAGCCTTTTTTGTCAAGGCAAAATAATGCATTGCCGTATCAGCTTCACATTTATATGCAATGCTTAAATATTTCCAGACAAAAGCGTTATTTGGTTCTACATTCAAAATCTGCTCCAGGTAAAAAATCGCCTTTTTTGCATCACCGTGTAATAATAAAGTATGAGATAATGCAAGTTTCACTAAATAACTGTTTTTCTCAGATAAATACCTAAGCGATTCCTCATACATTTTTATTGCTTCACTTAAATTTCCGGCCTTGTATAGCATTTCTGCTTTTAATTCATATAGGTATGGATCACTGTGTGATTCTTGAATCAATGAGTTAACTTTAGCAATAGCCTCTTCTATCTTTCCTTGCCTATAGCAAACTATAGCATTTACATACTCAGAATTATCTTCATATTTATTAGATAACACATGAATAGGAGCAAAGAAAGAGTCTAGCTTTGCAACCACACGCTCAAACTTTAGTAACTTATCCGCAAAAATTGGTTTTACGTTGTTTTTAACCTTATAATTTTGTACAGCAAATATGCGTTTCTCACTAAGTGGGTGAGTGCGGAAATATTCCTCGGTGTTCTCATGCTCAATACTTTTAAAATAATCAAAAATCTCTTTCATACCTGAATTATCATAGCCAGATTCATCAAGATACCTTAAAGCATAGCTATCTGCTACACTTTCTTGCTCTTGAGAATAGTTAAAAAATAGCCTTGAACTAAACGCTACACCACTAAGCAAAATTGCACCAGCAACCTGAGGGTTAATGATAATACTAGAAACTAATCCTACCATATAACTAATCATTGCTATCGATTGAAAATAACCCATAGCACTACTCATTTGCAATATATGACCAGCAGATATGTGAGCAATCTCATGTGCTAATATACCAAGCAGGACATAAGGTTTAGCCGAATATTGTAAAAGTCCTAAATGAATGAAAATACTGTTATTGTTAATTACAAAAGCATTAATCGAATTGTCATTAATTATAAAAACTTTTATTTGCTCATGATCAATATCCGCAGCAGAAAATAAAGGTTGCGCTAGCTCTTTCACTATTGCTTCCACTTCACTATCTCTAATAATGTTAATAGAGTAAGCATTATTACAATATGCAAAAAAGAACAATAAGGTCAAAAACTTAGCAACTCTAAACATGAAAATTCTGTGCTTGTATAATTTATAGAAATCCTATATTTTAACACTTAAATTATACAAATTTATAAACGCTAGTTTAAATTTTTAACGTAACTGATAAGTTTGTCGATGGTAGTTAACTTAATTTTATGTTGTTCAGCAAATTTAAGTAACTGAGGTAAGCGCATCATAGAGCCATCATCATTCACTAATTCACAAATAACTGCTGAATGATCAAACCCTACTAACTTCGCCATTTCAACACTCGCTTCAGTATGACCAGCACGTTGTGCCACCCCACCTTTATGTGCAATTACAGGAAAAACATGACCTGGAGTTATGATGTCATCCTGAGTACCATCCTTGTTGATAGCAGCATGTATAGTTTTCGTTCTATCCTCTGCTGAAACACCGGTTGTAATGCCATAACGTGCATCAATTGATGTAGTAAATGCGGTATGATTTTCACCAATATTTTTCTTTTCCATGAAATTAAGGCCCAACCTTTTCATGTGAAATTTAGTCATTGCTAAGCAAACAACCCCTGTACCGTACCTAACCATAAAAGCCATATGTTCCGGCTTTATTTTCTCAGCTAAGACAATCAAATCGCCTTCATTTTCTCTATTTTCATCATCAACTAAAATGAATAATTTACCGGAACGAGCATCCTCTAATACATCTTCCACAGAAGAAATACCTGGTAGACTCATTGAAGCATAAGTGGCCTGTACCATAATAATTTACTTAAATTCAATCTTAACTATTTTATACAATTTCTCTCCATTTGGCACTGTCACTTCCACATATTCACCGACTTTTTTGCCGATTAAGGCACTCCCAAGTGGTGAACTAGTAGATATTAACTGCTTTGAAACATCAGCTTCATATTCGCCTACAACCTTATAAACATATTCCACTTCACCGTTATTATCACTTAACATGCTTAATGTCACAGTTGCACCAAACATTACTGAATCACCAGACAAATTTTTTACTTCTATTACTTCCGCATGTGAGAGCTTACTTTCTATCTCCATTATACGGCCTTCAATAAAACCTAACCTTTCCCGTGCTGCATGATACTCTGCGTTTTCAGACAAATCACCTTGATCACGAGCATCAGAAATAGCCTGTATCACAGAAGGTTTTTCTTCCTTTAATTTTTCAAGTTCGGCTTGCATATTCTCAAAACCTTCCCTCGTCATAGGAAATTTATTAATAATGGATGAAGCCATAATCACCACCTAAACGCAATTAAATTGAGTAACGAAATTACTCACAATGTTAAAAATATCACCTTTTATATCATCACTCATGTCATTTGACAACTTTTTTAAAACCCCAGGGTGTACAGTATGAAAATAATTAATAAGATCATGTTCAAATTTATTAATGTAACTTATTTGTATTTTACTTAACTGATTATATAGGTTAGAAAAAATATACATCAGCACTACTTGCTCTTCTATTGACATAGGTAAATGTTGTTTTTGCTTTAATAACTCGACAAGATATTTACCCTTATTCAAGGATAATTGAACACTAGCATCAAGATCAGAACCAAATTTTGCAAAATCTTCTAATTCTCTATACTGAGCTAAGCTTAGCTTTATAGAACCAGCAACTTTCTTCACAGACTTTAGTTGTGCAGCAGAACCAACCCGTGAAACTGACAAACCTATATTTACTGCAGGTCGAAATCCTTTATAAAATAATTCAGACTCAAGAAAGATCTGCCCATCGGTAATTGAAATAACATTTGTTGGCACATATGCAGATACATCACCAGCTTGAGTTTCGACAATTGGCAAAGCAGTTAAAGAACCCTGCCCTTTTTTATCAGACATTTTAGCAGCTCTTTCAAGCAAGCGAGAATGTACATAGAATATATCTCCAGGGTAAGCTTCACGACCAGGAGGACGTCTGAGCAATAAAGACATCTGCCTATATGCCACAGCATGCTTAGATAAATCATCATATATAATCAAACAATGCATTCCATTGTCACGGAAAAATTCCCCAATAGTGCAACCAGCATAAGGTGCTAAAAATTGCATAGGCGCGCAGTCAGATGCACTAGCCACAACTACAGTTGTATACTCTAATGCTCCGCTTTCTTTCAGCTTATTTACCACTTTTGCTACTGTTGAAATTTTTTGCCCAATAGCAACATAAACACAGTAAACTTTTTGATTTTCGTTTACCTCATCGTTAATCTTCTTCTGATTGATAATAGTATCAAGCGCAATAGTAGTTTTACCAATTTGTCTATCACCAATAATTAATTCACGCTGCCCTCTACCTATTGGAATTAGCAAATCTATAATTTTAATTCCTGTTTGCAGTGGCTCATGCACAGACTTACGATCAATAATGCCTGGCGCTTTAGATTCTATATCCATTCTGTTTTTGGCTCTAATTTCCCCACCGTCGTCCATAGGATGGCCCAACGCATTTACAACTCTCCCTAACAATTCATGCCCTACAGGCACCTGCACAACATCACCACTACATTTTACAACGTCCCCTTCTTTCACATCACGGTCATTACCAAGCACAACTATTCCAGCCGTATCATGATCTAAATCGAGAACTATTCCTTCTACACCACTTGCAAAAAATACCTTTTCACCGAATTTTGCTTTTTCCAGCCCATAAACCAATGCGATACCATCTGTTACTGAAATTACTTCACCTATATTTTCCCGCTTTATAGGATTATCAAACGTCTCAACCTTTTCTCTTATTATACTTGCTATCTCAGAAACATTCATACTGTTCTTCATACAAAATTCCTTACTTTTAATATTTCCATTTTACTTAAGTCAACTAACCTATCCAAGTAACTTTTTAGCGAAGCATCGATCAAATTAAAACCATACCTAACTACGAAGCCACCTAGTATAGAAGGGTCAACCACATTGCTTACTTTTATTATTTTACCAAGAAAGCTCAAAGATTCAGTAATTATTTTTATATCAGATTCCTTTAAAGTTTCTGCTGACTTTATAGTAATTTCGAATTCATTCTCATTTTCTCTTGCAAGACTTAAGAATTTTTCTAATATAAGGATCAATAAACTAGAGCGTTTATTTGCAAATATAACCATAATAAATTTTACTAAATTCTCACTCAAGTGCTCATTTATAGAAAGCATCACTTCTTTTTTGTGTGCAAAAGAAATCATAGGATGAGATAGGTACACAAAAACATCACGTTGATCCTTAAAAAAAGCCAACAAAAATTCTACTTCTTTCCTTATAATACCTAACCTGCTTCCTGAGACATGAAATAGCACTCTAGCGTAAGATGAAACTAAATTATTGTATTGGGTCTTTTTCATATTAAATCCAGTAAATCTAAATTAATTCAGCTACAAATCTTTCATTCTTCAATCCAAGCATTTTTTATATAAACAGGTCTTCTCTTTAAGGAAAGAAAATATAAATCATATCTGACTGAATAATCTAAAAAACTAAGGTTTTTACTTAAGAAATACTTAGAAGAATTTATAATAGACTGACATTGAAGATGAGATATCGGTATTTCTTTTCCAAGTAAACTTGTTTTAACTTCTATAAAAATCAGCTCCTTTTTTTTAGATACAATTAAGTCAATTTCACCGAACTTACAACGGTAACGGCGTTTTATAACATTATACCATTTCAGTTTTAAATATACTAAAACTAATAACTCGCCAAAGTAACCTACAAAGTAGCGTAACCTACTTACCACAAGAAGAACAATTATGATAACAATTAACTTTGTGTAACTACTTTGCCTCCTTCTTTATTTTTACTATAAACCTTACCTCTTGCTGCAATATCCCTATCAACCAGTTCTATCACTGCCATTGAAGCGCAATCACCCTTTCGAGTGCTAAATTTTATTATTCTAGAATACCCACCTTTACGATCTTGATAACGGCTGGCTAAGACGTTTAATAACTTATCAACTGCTAACTTACTATTATGAAGGCGTGAAAGCAAAAGTCTTCTACCATGTAAAGTATTCTTATTCTTAGCAATTGTAATAAACTTTTCGACATATGGACGAAGTTCCTTAGCTTTTGGTAAAGTAGTTACAATCTGCTCATGGTTAATTAATGAGATAGATAGATTCTTTAACGTCGATAATCTATGTTCAGTACAACGAGATAGTTTACGTTTTTTTATTCCATGTTTCATATATCACCTAATCTTCATCAGTATGTTGTTTAGCCAACTCATCTATATCCTTAGGTGGCCAGTTTAGCACATTCATACCCAAAGACAAGCCAAAATTAGTCAAAACTGCCTTAATCTCATTCAAAGACTTTCTGCCAAAATTAGCAGTTCTTAACATTTCACCTTCTGTCTTTTGCACAAGATCACCTATATAAGTGATGTTTTCGTTTTTCAGACAGTTATGAGACCTGACAGATAATTCCATTTCATCTACCTTACGCAATAAGACAGGGTCATAACCCAAATCTTTAGCACCACTAGACGAAGAAACCTGCGATTTTTTATAACTTACATCAGAACTAATAAAGGGCTGAAGTTGCTCCTGTAATATTCTTGCAGCAGAGTCAACAGCTTGACTCGGAGAAATTGTACCATCAGTTTCAATTGACAATATCAGCTTATCCTTATCAGTCACTTGGCCAACACGACTGTTCTCTACCCTGTACGAAACCCTGTTGACAGGGCTATACAAAGCATTAACTGGAATAAAACCAATTAAATCCTGTTCACTCATAAGCTTCAAAAGTTCATTTTCTTTATATTTAGTTACAGGAAGATAACCTTTTCCGCTAGCCACATATATGGTCATGTTAAGCTCCACATTTTGCCCCAGCGTACATATTAACAAATCTTTATTAACAATAGAGCATTGATCATCAGTTTCTATCATCCCAGCTAATACCTGGCAAGGCCCTTTAGCGTTTAAATTTAAGCATTTATTAGAAGCACCATTTAATTTACACCTCAACATACCCATATTTAATACTATATCAGTTACGTCTTCTCTCACCCCTTGAATTGAAGTGAACTCATGAGTTACACCTTCAATTTTTATTCCATAAACAGCACTACCTTTAAGAGAAGATAACATTACACGTCTTAATGCATTACCTAATGTTAAAGCAAAACCACTTTCCAACGGTTCTAGCACTATATCACTTTTTTCACTTGAATCATCTGATATTACCTTAACTGAACTAGGTTTAATCAATTTATCTAAATTGCTACAGAGAGAAACATCATTATTATAATACATAAAACAACCTTTTCAAATATCCTATACTCTTCTTTTTTTTCTTAACCTGCACCCATTATGAGGAATTGCGGTTTTATCTGCAATTGAAGTCACAGTCAACCCACAGCTCTGAAGTGCTTTAACCGCAGCTTCGGTACCAAAGCCAGGACCGCGAATTATTACAGAGACAACCTTCATACCAAATCTCTCCATTGCGTTCTTCGCAGCAGACTCCGCAGCCTTACCTGCAGCATAAGGTGTGGATTTTCTCGAACCTGAAAAACCACATGCACCCACAGAAGTTTGACATAGCGTATTACCATGAACATCAGTTACATTTACAAAAGTATTATTAAAAGTTGCACGAATATGGACAACACCAGTAATAAACTCCTTCTTACTCTTACTAACCGTTTTGACTTTTTTCATTAAAACTCACAATAATAATAAATTTTATTTTTTCCCAGCAATAGGCAACCGAGATCTACCTTTACGAGTCTTAGCATTAGTATGAGTCCTTTGCCCTCTCACAGGTAAACCTTTTCTATGTCTCACCCCTCTATAGCATCCCATTTCCACTAAAGATTTTATGTTCATAGCCACTTCTTTTCTGAGCTCACCTTCTATAACATAATTTTGTCTAATGAAACCGCTGATCTTTTCTATATCTTCATCTCGTAATTCTGAAACACGTTTGCGCTTATCAACTTCGCAAGCGTGACAAATTACATTCGCAGTAGCAATACCTATACCATATATATAAGTTAATGCAAAAGGAACACATTTCCTCACTGGAATATTTATGCCTGCAATACGTGCCACTGGTACCTCGATACTTTATTAATAACAACTCTTAATTTATACCATAAAACAACTCAGAGTCAAACCAAATTACAAGAAATTTTACTTTCAATCTCTTGCGTTACCTCATCAACACTCAAATTAGCGTCAATTGTTAATAATTTGCCTTTATAATACTCGCGTAAACCTTTCATTTGAAGGTGATATTCACTTATTCTCTTATTAATTGCAGACATATCAGCATCATCAATTCTTTTCTCTAACCTCGTACTTTTACATTTAGCACAAGTAGTACTCTTAAAAGAAGATACACTATATATGCTTTTACAGTCCAAACACGCGAGACGATTTTTTAACCTATCGATTGCAATATTATCGTCAAGCTGCAGCTCAACTACAATGTCAACATCCCTATTATATTTTTCTTGCAAAACTTGAGTCAAAAAATGAGCCTGGTTTAAATTTCTCGGAAAACCATCTAATAAGCAATTATCATCCACTAATGCAAGCTGGTCACGTAATAATCCACATATAATTTCATCTTGAATTAAATTACCAGATTCCACGGTACCCTTTATTTTTTTACCTAACTCACTACTGCTAGATATAATATTCCTTAATAAATCCCCTACTGAAATTAATTTTAAATTATATTTTGCTATTAACAAGCTTGACTGAGTACCTTTACCAGAACCTGGAGGACCAAAAATCGTAATGATCATCTTACTTTCCTCGTTTTAGACTCATATTTCTTTATCCAGTTGTCGTACCTATTTGAAAAAATATAAGATTGTATTTGCATAATAGTATCAGTAATAACGTTCACTATAATCAGTAAGCTCGTCCCACCAAAAATAAATGGTATATCATAATAATATCTCATAACTTCAGGTACAGTACATATGACTACCAAATACGCAGAGCCAATGAATGTCAACTTAAAAACTATATCTTGAAGGTAATCAGAAGTATGTTTCCCAGGCCTTCTACCAGGTATAAAACCACCATTTTTTTTAAGAAAATCTGCGTTTTCCTCTGGATTAAATATAAAATTGGTATAGAAAAAATTAAAAAATACTATCAGCACCAAATAGGCTACAATATATACTACTTTATTTGCCATAAAGTAATTCAAAATAAAATCAGAAAAAGCGTGCCCCTTATAGAAATTTGCAATTGAAATAGGTGTCAATAAAATTGCATTAGCAAAAATGGTTGGTACTACACCAGATAAATTAATCTTCAATGGAATATAAGTAAAATCGTCATTATGTAATCTTTTAAATTGCTTTTTAGGATGTTGAACAATAACCTTTCTATAGGAAGACTCTACAAAAATGACTAAGAGTAGCAGCAAAAAAAACAATACCAAAACAAAAAGGATAATAAATAACGATACGCTACCGTTTTTATTTAACGTTAACAAAGATGACAAAGCGCTGTGTAACTCTGATATTATACCCGTGAAAATGATTAATGAGATACCATTGCCTATACCGCTAGCGCTGATTCGTTCACCAAGCCATATTAAAAGCATAGTTCCACCTAAAAGGCTGAAAACACCTATTGTACGAAACATAACACCAGGTTCGATTACAACCAATACCCCTTCCCTATTCATCCCTTCCAATCCAACCAAAATTGGAATTGATTGAAATACACAAATTACTATGGTCAGATAGCGTATATAAGAATTCATCTTTCTACGGCCTGACTCTCCATCATTCTTAACTTCCTTCATTCCTTTAATCGCAGAAGAAAGTAACTGAATAATGATAGAAGCCATTATATATGGCATAACGTTCAATGCTAGAATTGTCATTCTAGCCAATGCACCACCAGAAAATAAATTAAATACTCCAAAAACGCCTGAGCCATCTTTGGGAAATATATCATTAATTACATCAAGATTAATTCCAGGAATAGGCACATAAGTACCCAAGCGATAGCAAATTAAAGCTATTAGCGTAAAAAATATACGCTTTAATAAATCGCCTTTATATAACAACGTAGGATCCAAGCTATTAAATGCTGATTTATTGCCCATGACTTACGATAGTATTTCCACACTACCACAAACTGAAGCTACAGATTTTTTTGCAGCTTCTGACGCAAAATCAACATGAAACACAAATTTTTCGCTCAACTTACCTTTATTAAGAAGTTTAATTTTATCCTTAATAGACTTTATAAAACCTAATTTATACAGCCTCTCCTTATCTATAACAGAGTCTTTCACTATTTTTTTAGCTTCCATTAAGCGCTGTATATCGCCAACATTAATTATAGAGTATATGCTCCTACGTATAGGCTTAAAACCTCTTTTAGGCAAACGAGTATATATAGACTGTTGTCCACCCTCAAAACCATTTATAGAAACTCCACTTCTAGCCTTCTGCCCTTTATGCCCTCTACCGGATGTTTTACCTTTACCACAACCGATACCTCTACCCAGCAACTTAGGCTTCTTTTTCTTAGATAATTTAGTAAATATAGAGTTTAATTTTACAGCATTATTCATACTTTACCTGTTTCCAACTATCTCGCTAATCTTTTTGCCTCTTTTGCTTGCTACCTGACGAGGAGATAACATACTATCAAAAGCCTTAAACACCGCACATATAACGTTATGAGGATTATTTGATCTAGTGGATTTAGCTACCACATCCTTTATACCTAACACCTCAAAAACTGATCTAATCGCTCCACCAGCAATAATACCTGTTCCGGCTCTTGCGGTTCTTAAAACTATCTCACCAGAACAAAATTTAGCTTTAATATCATGATGCAAAGTTCTACCTTCACGCAAGTACACTCTAATCATTGATTTCTTTGCAGCATTTACAGCTTTGACTCTTGCTTCAGCAACTTCTGCGTGCTTACCTATTCCACACCCTACCCTACCCTTCTCATCGCCAACAACAACCAAAATTGAAAATGAAAATCTTCTACCACCTTTGGTAACCGTTGTCACTCTTCGTACCGAAACTAAAAGCTCTGATAAATCATTATTATTTTGTAAATTCTTTATAGCCATATTCAAAACCTTCTAAAATTCAAATCCAGAACTTCTTAAAGCCTCAGCAAATTGAGAAACTAATCCTGTGTATTTATACGCTCCACGATCAAACGTAAGCTGCTGCTCTAATTTCATGCCAGACAGACGCTCAACCATTAAAGAAGAAACCTGTTTTATAGTTTCAGCGTTGACTTTCCCTTTACATACATCCTTAATTTTAGCATCCAAAGTAGAAGCTGAAGTGAGAGTTATTCCTTTTACATCATTAATTAACTGGACATAAAAATGCCTATTAGATTTAAATATGGATATACGTAAACGTTCAGCGCTCTTGTCAAGCTTCGCTCTATTACGTAACTTCCTTTTTTCAGAATTACTTAAAAAATTATACGATCTTTTCATTTTTATTACTTCTTTTTACTTACAACCTTACGCAGCATAAATTTGCCTTTTATTACAACACCCTTACCTTTATAAGGATCATATTTTCTAATTTTGCATATATCAGACGCCACCGTATAGACCTTCTGCTTATCCATACCACTAACTACTAAGTGAGTTGGCTTTATGCACTTAATCTCAACATCTTTAGGCACTTTATATTTAACATTATGGCTATAACCAAGATATAAAGTCAAATACTTACCATCACACTCTGCCTTATATCCCACACCGTTAATCTCAAGATTAACAGAAAAACCATCAACCATGCCGTTAATGATATTATTAATATTACTCCTATAAGTGCCCCACATAGGCTTTATTTTATCATAATTATCTTTATCTTGATCAACAGAAAGCAATAGCTGATTATCAATAATCTGACACACAACATCCCTGATCAAGCTAACTTCCTTTTCAGCCTTAGCGCTCTTTATTAACATACTACCATTATTATATTCAACTGAAACACCAGCAGGAATATTGATAGGAGCAGCACCTATACGAGACATGAATTTCTCCTATTATTTAAAACACACGACACAAAACTTCTCCACCAACCTTTAACTTATGTGCATTATAATCAGTCATCACTCCTTTGGGTGTCGATATAATAAAAATACCAAGACCATTATATGCTTTAGAAATGTCCTTATACTTAGAATAACGACGACAACCAGGCTTTGACACCCTAACTATGTCACTAATTACAGGTGACTTCTCATAATACTTCAATTTTACAATGAAAGAAGGTAAATTATCTACAACTTGCTTTTCATAATCAAGGATATACCCTTCCTCTTTTAAAATCTCCAATATAGAAGAATTCATCTTAGAAAATAGTACCCTTGTTGCCCTATGCATTGCCAATTGAGCATTACGTATCCTTGTTAAAAAATCACCAATACTATCAGATAACGCCACAATATACTCCTTATATTATATTTACCAACTAGACTTTGTAACTCCTGGAATTTGCCCAAAAGAACATAAATCACGCAAAACAATTCTACATAAACCAAATTTTCTATATACTCCTCTTGGTCTCCCAGTTAAAGCACACCTATTTCTAATTTTGGTTTTAGAAGAATTTCTAGGCAATTTTTTAATTAATTTATTTTGAGCTGTAAACCTTTCTACAATAGACAAATTCTTATTATTTATTATAGATTTCAATTTTTCTCTTTTTTCTTTATATTGATCGCACAACTTTATTCTGCGAAGATTTCTTTCTATCATAGATTTTTTTGCCATATATTTCTCCTCTCAATTAATCAAAAAAAGGAAATTTAAGAGCCAGTAATAATTCCTTTGCTTCCTTATCACTAACTGCACTTGTTATAATATTAATATCCATACCTCTAATTTTACTTATTTTATCATAGTCTATTTCTAAAAACGAGATATGTTCCTTTATACCAAAGGAAAAATTACCATTACCGTCAAATTGCTTCACACTAAATCCTCTAAAATCTTTTTCCCTTGGCAAAGCAATATATATCAATCTTTCTAAAAACTCATACATTTTATCTCTACGCAAAGTTACTTTGCAACCTACTGTAGCACCTTTTCTGATCTTGAAGCCAGAAATAGATTTTTTTGCAAAAGTTGATAAAGGCTTCTGCCCAGCAATCAAATATAGGCTATCAAGTGGTTCATTTATTGCTTTACTATCTGTAGCAGCATCTCCAACGCCCATATTGATACACACCTTGACAAGTTTAGGCACTTGCATTATATTGCCGTAATTAAACTTATCCTTCAAGGACTTTACTATGCTATCTTTATACAATTCTTTAAACATATCAACCTAATCTATCACTTCTCCAGAAACTTTTGCAAAACGCACTTTTCTACCGTCTATAACCTTAAACCCCACTCTAGTTGGAGTTTTATATTTAGGGTCCAATGTTGCAACGTTGGATATATCAATAGCTAACTCTTTATTTAATATACCACCACTACTACCAGCTTTTGGTTTAGTATGTCTCTTATGCACATTCACTCCAGAAACAATTACTTTCTTTTTAGCATCACGTGCTATAACTTTGATTACCTTACCAATTTTTCCCTTATCTTTACCAGTTAAAACTATAACGTTGTCACCACTTTTTATTTTAGCACTCATTATAAAACCTCAACAGCTAATGACATTATCTTCATAAAAGAACCAGATGATAACTTTTTTACCGGACCAAACACCCGAGTGCCAAGTGGTTCACCTTGATCATTAATCAAAACTACAGCATTGCTAGAAAAACGAATTACAGAACCATCAGATTTTCTAATAGGGCTTTTCACCCTCACCACAACTGCTCTATATACTTTTCCCTTCTCAACTTTCCCTCTTGGAGTAATAGATTTAGTAGATACAATAACTGTGTCACCTATAGATGCAGATTTTCTACCACCCAATAAACCAATACAAAGCACTGCACGCGCACCAGAATTATCAGCTACTTCCAACAATGTATTTTTTTGAATCATATAAATATCCTATTCAATGTGAGCTATTAACAATAACCCATTTTTTAGTAGTAGAAATAGGCTTGTGTTCTTGTATTAAAACCTTGTCCCCTTCTTTACAACTATTATTCTCATCATGTGCTGTATACTTCTTGTATTTTTTTATAACCTTTTTATACAGCTCATCCTTATACACTTGTAATACCGAAACCTTTACAGTCTTATCACACTTAGCCTTAGTTACAGTACCACAAAAAACCTTTTTAGGCATTCTTTTCCTCTCTTCTTCTTTTATTTAATGTAGTTAAAATACGAGCTATGCTCTTTCTTATTAAGCTAAAACGCGAAATATTGTTGCACTGGCCCAGCTTCTTTTGAAAAACCAAATTAACAAACTCTTTTCTCAAATTCACAAGAATTTCATGCAATTCTTGCGAGGACCTCGATTCAATGTCAGCTATATCCATTGCAACTCCATTTAATTATGATTAGATACAAATTTACACTTCATAGGAAGCTTAGCAGTTGCCTTTTCAAGCGCCAATCTTGCTAAATGCATGGGAACATCACTGCTAATTTCAAACAACATTCTACCGGGCTTAGCTTTAAATACCCAAAACTCAACACTACCTTTCCCTTTACCCATACGCACATCCGCCGGCTTTTTACTAACAGGGGTATCAGGAAAAATTCTTATCCACACTTTACCAGAGCGTTTTAATGTTCTAGATATTACACGCCTTGCAGTTTCAATATGCTTAGATTGAATCCTACCTGCTTCCATAGCCTTTAGACCATAATCTCCAAAAGATAATGTGCTACCACCTTTCGTGTTACCCTTAATTCGTCCTTTAAATACTTTTTTATATTTACTTTTTTTAGGAATAAACATTTCAATATACCTAATTAGTTACCAATATAAACCCAGACCTTAACTCCTATGATGCCATATATAGTTTTTGCTTCAGCAAAAGCATAATCTATATTAGCACGTAAAGTATGCAAAGGCAAACGGCCTTCTTTATACCACTCAGTACGAGCTATCTCAGCTCCGCCAAGGCGCCCAGAACAACTTACTTTAATACCTCTAGCACCCATCCTCAAACAACTTTGAATAGCTTTTTTCATCGCTCTTCTAAATGAAACCCTTTTTTCTAACTGCTGTGCAATGCTGTTTGATATTAAAACTGCATCTATTTCAGACCTTTTAACCCCTACTACATTCACTTCCACATTATTTTCTACTTTTTCAGCTATCTTTTGCTTTATCTTCTCAATATCCGAGCCTTTCTTACCTATTATCACTCCAGGTCTAGAAGAATGTATTATTACAGATACCAAATCGATCGTACGCTCTATAATTACTTTAGAAACACCAGCATGCTTAAAAGATTCATTTATATAACTGCGAATAGATAAATCTTGATGCAACCCTTGTTTATAACCCTTCTCAGCATACCAAATAGATGACCAAGTATTAATTATTTTTAACCTAAATCCTTTAGGATTAACGTTTCCCATATTTTTGCACTTTCCTTATTAATTTTCTATTTTTATGAATCATATAATTTCCCCCAATTTTACAGTTATATTACTATAACGTTTACTAACTCTATTAGCTCTACCCATAGCTTTTGGAAATACCCTACGCAAAGTAAGAGACTTACCTATTAAAATTTCTTTTATATATAAATTATCGATATCCAATCCATAATTTTGAGCATTAGCAATCGCAGAATTTAATACCTTCCTTATAAGACCTGCAGCTTTCTTTTCACAAAATCTTAATTGCACAGTGGCAAAAGAAACTTTTTTATTACGTACTAAACCAGCAACCAAATTCAATTTACGAGGAGTTGATTTTAAAACCCTAGAACCAGCTTTAACTATTACATCTCTGTTTTTCATATCAATTACCTTCTTGTCGCCTTTTTATCACCACTATGCCCAGTAAATTTACGAGTGGGTGAAAACTCACCAAACTTATGACCTATCATATTCTGATCATTAACATTCACAGGAATGTAATCCTTACCATTATAAACAGCAAACTTTAAACCTAAACAATTAGGAAGAATTACAGAAGCCCTGGAATGAACTTTTATAGCCATGTTAACAAACCCCTTGTTTAAAGCATTATTCACCGACTTTAATATAGAAGGATGACAAAAAGGAGGCTTCCATGCAGATCTACTCATAAACTAACCTTTCAATTGTTTTATATACTTATCACTAGATTTATTTCTCCTTCGAGTTTTCTTTCCTTTTGTTGCAACACCCCAAGGAGTAACAGGATGACGACCACCAGAGGTTTTTCCTTCCCCGCCTCCATGAGGATGGTCAACCGGATTCATTGCAACTCCACGTACAGTAGGTCTAATCCCAAGCCACCTACTTCTCCCAGCTTTACCCAACTTTCTATTCTTATGGTCAGGGTTAGATACTACACCAATAGTAGCCTTGCAAGAAGATAAAATCAACCTAATTTGACCAGACCTGAGTCGTAATAAAACATATTGGCCATCACGACCAACGATTTGTGCATAACAACCAGCAGCTCTAGCAATCGCAGCACCATTACCTGGCTTCAGCTCAACATTATGAACGAAAGAACCAACAGGTATATGCTTGAGTAGTAAACAATTCCCTGGCAAAATATCAGCATCATTCCCAGCTGTAACAACATCACCTGGCTTCATACCTTGAGGAGCTAATATATAAGACTTAATATCATCTTCCTTATATGATATTAACGCCAAAAACCCACTTCTATTTGGGTCATACTCTATTTTTTCAACTATACCTTGACCACTTCTATTACGCTTAAAATCTATCACTCTATACTTCTTTTTGTGACCACCACCCCTATGACGAGTTGTAATTCTACCATGATTATTTCTTCCACCACTGGACTTTTTACCGGATGTAAGAGACTTTTCTGGCTCATCTTTTGATAAACCAACTTTACTTACTAACACAGTCCCACGAGAAGACGGAGTAACAGGATTAAAAAATTTCATACCCATACTAAACGCTCATTATATCTAATTTTTGACCATCCATCAAAGAAAAATAAACTTTCTTTTTCTGTTTTTCACAACCAATCACACCCCTAAAACGCCTATATTTAGGCTTAATTCTAACAACATTTATAGAAGAAATTTTAACATCAAATAGAGACTCTATTGCCAACTTTATTTGACGCTTATTTACATTTACAAAAACATACAAAGAATATTTATTAAACTTCTCCCTCAAAAAAGAGGCCTTTTCTGTAATTATAGGAGATTTTATTATATTATTATATTTGATCATAACAATCTACCTTCAAGATGCTTTAAAGTATCCTTTGTCAACATCACGCATTCGTGATTCAATATATCAAAAACATTTAACCCAATAGGTTTGATTAAGTCTACATAGTGCAAGTTTTTAGCCGCACGCAACAAATCATCTCCATAATCACCAACTATCAAAAAGGAAGAAAATTTAAAATTTTTAATACATTTACACATTTCAGACGTTTTCTTCACATCAATATTTAAATTATCCAGAATAATTACTTGATTATTTAAATACTTTAGAGATAAAGCAATTTTTAAACCAAATTTGCGTACCTTCTTATTAAGAGAATAAGTATGACTCCTCACAACAGGGCCGAAAATAATCCCACCACCTCTAAATTGAGGAGATCGCAAGCTCCCTTGTCTTGCCCTACCGGTACGTTTTTGATCATAAGGTTTAGCTGTTGTACCAGAGACATCACTAATACCTTTTGTTTTATGAGTACCAGCTCTTCTCTTCGCTAATTGCCATCTCACTATATCATGCAAAATACTCAATTTTTGCTTAGCAGAAAATATCAAAGGATTGAGCTGAGCAGTACCTACATTATCATTAGATAGATTAACTAAATTACATTCCATAACTAACTTACCAAATTACTAGCATCATCATTTACATCTAACAGTAAACCTACCGGAAAAGGAACATCTTTATGTAAAGATTTTTTAACTGCATCTCTTACAAAAACATAGGAATTTTTAAACCCAGGAACATTATTACCCTTCACAGCAATTATACTATTTTCATGATCAATGGATAATATCTTCATATTTTGTGCAGTTATCCTGCTGTTACCTAAATGACCAGCCATTTTCTTTCCTTTGAATACTCTACCAGGATCCTGACATTGGCCAGTGGAACCTTGTGATCTGTGAGCAATAGAAACACCATGAGATGCCCTAAGCCCACTGAAATTATGCCGCTTCATCACACCAGCAAATCCTTTACCTATAGAATAACCCGTAATATCAAGATATTGACCAACCACAAAATGATTGATTCCCACTTTTTTACCACATTCTATTCCCGACAGGTCATTTAATCTACTTTCGTATAACTTACATTTATTATTTATACCCTTTTTCTTTAAATATTCCAACTGAGGTTTTGCTATATTTTTAAAATCTCCTGTGCCTAAAATGACTGAATTATAGCCACATTTATCTTGTCCTTTTATATCAATAATATAAGTTTCGCTGAGATGCAATAAAGTTACAGCCATGCGACTATTGTCAGAATACATAGCAGTATGACCAATATTCATCATTAGTAAACCAATTCTCCTCAGCGAATTTATTCTCTTCATTTCCTTCTCCTAAACCTTAACTTCCTTGACTTTTAAATCCACTTCTACGCCAGCAGAAAAAGATAAACCTGTAAGCATCTGCATCATAGTAGGAGTAAGATCATGTAAAACAATCAAACGCCTAGAAGTTCTCATTTCAAACTGTTCACGAGATTTTTTATCAACGTGAGGAGATCTATTAACAATAAATTTAGAATCTTTCCTTGGCAACGCAATCGGACCAGATAATTTTGCACTGGACCGCTTTAATTCATCAACAAATTTTCGAACACACTCCTCCAATAAAGAACAATCGAAAGCCTTAATGTTAATATATATATCTTGCTTCATCTTAGTTACTACACTCACTCCAAAATTTCAGAAACAACACCAGAACCAACAGTTCTACCGCCTTCTCTTATCGCAAAACGCAATCCCTTATCCATTGCTATCGGTACTTGCAATTCTACTTCTACACTCACATTATCTCCTGGCATTACCATCTCCTTCCCATCTAGCAATTTTATGCTCCCAGTTACATCCGTTGTCCTTAAATAAAACTGTGGCTGGTAATTCGCAAAAAATGGTGTATGCCTTCCTCCTTCCTCTTTCTTTAATATATAAACCTCCGCCTTAAACTTTCTATGCGGTGTTATCGTCCCCGGTTTCGCTAATACTTGCCCTCTCTCCACTTCTTCTCTTTTTGTTCCTCTTAACAATATTCCTACATTGAGTCCTGCACTTCCCTTATCCAGCAACTTCTTAAACATCTCAACACCTGTGCATATCGTCTTTTGCGTCGCTTTCAGACCTATTATCTCTATCTCTTCTCCCGTCTTTATCTCTCCCTTCTCTATTCTTCCTGTTACCACTGTTCCTCGCCCCGATATCGAAAATACATCTTCGATTGGCAATAAAAATGGTAAATCCACAGGCCTTGGTGGAACCGCTACATATTCATCTAACTTTTCCATCAATTTGTCTATTGATTTCTTTCCATATTCGCTGCTGTCATCCTCCAGCGCCTTGAGCGCTGAACCAACCACCACAGGCACTTCATCCCCTGGAAATCCGTATTTACTCAGTAATTCCCTCACTTCCATTTCTACTAAATCTATCATATCAGCATCAGCAACATCAGCTTTATTTATATACACCACGATATATCCAACACCTACCTGCTTCGCCAGCAATATATGCTCTCTCGTTTGTGGCATTGGCCCATCAACCCCCGACACTACCAATATCGCCGCATCCATCTGTGCTGCACCTACTATCATGTTCTTTACATAGTCAGCGTGTCCAGGACAATCAACGTGTGCATAATGCCTTTTTTCCGTCTGATACTCAACATGCGCTGTTGCTATCGTTATCCCCCTCTTCCTTTCTTCTGGCGCTTTATCTATCTGATCGTACGCTACAAAATTTCCATAATGCTTCGTTATCGCCGCTGTTAATGTCGTCTTCCCATGATCCACATGTCCTATTGTTCCCACATTTACATGCGGCTTTCCAAATGCTTCCACTATTGCTGTCATAATTTAAACTTTTCTACCTAAAATACAAATACATCAATAAATAATATGTTGATTTTATAAAAATACAACAAAAAAAAGAGCGGATAGTGGGAATCGAACCCACGTCACTAGCTTGGAAGGCTAGAGCTCTACCATTGAGCTATACCCGCACAATGGAGGAGGTAGGATTCGAACCTACGTACGCTCACGCGGACAGATTTACAGTCTGTTACCTTTAACCACTCGGTCACTCCTCCGCAAAAATTTGTTAAGAGAATACTATTTTAGCATCTTAACTTAAGCTCTTATTGTATTTAATACTAAACGCCTAAAATTAAAAAATCAAGCAATAAAACCTACCCTGATTAAAATCACGCAGATTTCATTTTATACAACACAATATTGTCAATAAAACGTTTAAACAAATAATGCGAATCATGCGTACCTGGCGCTTCTTCTGGATGGTATTGCACAGAAAAGACTGGGTAATCCTTCATCATTATTCCCTCTACACTATTATCAAATAGAGAAATGTGAGTAATTTCAACATTACTTAGAAGAGAAGCTGAATCAACAACGAAACCATGATTTTGGCTAGTGATCTCAACTTTTCCACTAATTACATCATAAACTGGATGGTTACTCCCTCGGTGACCTATATCCATCTTGATGGTCTTTGCCCCCAAAGTAATCGCAAGTAATTGATGGCCCATGCATATGCCAAAAATTGGTATTTTAGATTTTATAATAATGTCTATTTCTGAAACTACACTTTCTCCTATTTCTTGCGGATCACCAGGACCATTTGAAAGCACTATCCCATCTGGATTCATACTCAACACTTTTTGAGCAAAACCTGTGCTTGGTCTGATTAATTCAACTGTACAACCAAGTTCTATTAAGCGTGAAACTATACTGATTTTTACGCCAAAATCAACGATTACAACCCTATATTTTGCATTAAGGTCACTTTTAAAATTACTATGCAAGCTGACTTTATTGGTTATTTCTATCCCATTTACAGATTTGTATTCCTTCAATTTGTCCAACGCATGCGCCTTACTCGATGAGCATATCATTCCATTTTGAGATCCATGTTCTCTCAAATGTCTCGTTAAAGCTCTAGTATCAACTCCTGATATCCCAATCACGTTATTTTTCTCTAACCAATCATTTAAACTGATATATGAAGAAGGGTGGGACATAGAAGAAAGTTCACGCATAACCACACCACTTGCAAAAATTTTCTTTCCTTCATTATCCTTATGGTTTATTCCAACGTTACCAATATGAGGAAAAGTGAACGTTATAATTTGATCGGCAAAAGAAGGATCAGTTATAGTATGCTGATAACCGGTCATACCAGTGGTAAAACAGACCTCACCTATGCATTTGCCTTTTTTACCTACTGATTTTCCCCAAAAGCACTTGCCATCTTGTAAAATTAAAACTGCGTCCTGCACTTCATTATCTATTTAACTGATTCAAAACAGTATACAAGAATTTCAAATAATACGTAACTCTTTCTAAAATTCCAAATTTAACCACGAAGCAGCAAAAAATAACATGAAAAACTTTTAATACAATCTTTCATATAAAATATATAGTTGACTACCTTCATATTTCGTATTAGATATAGGTAAATCATAAGTAAAGTGGAGGGTAATAATGAACACTGGTACAAATCAATCAAAAAAAATAAATGAGAAGTGGTTAGCTGGAGGAATTGGCGCGCTATTATTTGTAATGATGCTACCGTCGATTCTTCTTTTAGCAAAAATAGCTATAGGGCTAATTATGGTTTCAGTTGCAGCAATAGCGATAAAAGTTGCCTTAAAAACAATATCGAATGCTTTAGAGGATAAACAGGCAGATCAAAGCCAAGCGACGCAACAAACAACACAAAGTAAAATTATAAACCTGGCTATTGGATTAACATCTATATTCGTAGGAGGATTATTACTATTCATTATAGCACAAACTGGCTTAATTGCAGCATGTGCAGCTATAACTGCTTTAGCTCTACACGAATATGTTAAAAATCAAGAAATAGGAAAAGAGATAAATGATAAATTCGATAAGGTAGCTGACGATACAATCAATTTTATTGTTAGCAGTGTTGAAAAACTTATTCCAACAAAGCCGCCAGGCATAACAGCCTAAACTGTCTCCGTTCAGGGCATAAGTGTTACAAGTAGCATTATATAAAGCGATTAATGGCATCCTCCTGATAATAGAATAATTGTATCTGTTCAGGGGCATCGCAAATATTGAAGCAAAAGTGGTCAGTGCTTACTATACGAATATTGTGATTTGAATCCACTAGGGAGGGTGTCATCCCAGTGCCCAGACACTGGGATCCAGGAATTTTGATTAGAGATTAAATTGGTGAGTATAAAAGTAGCTAATCCTACGTTAAAATACAACGTTTTTAATGGGACTGCGTAAAAGGGCTGGATTCCAGTGTCAAGCACTGGAATGACACCTTTGTGTTTGAGGCAAAACCTGCTATAACATTTCTTCGCAAACAAACGTTCGTACAGTTATGTATCAGCTACTTTCATGGCACCATTTGTTGTAAACTCACATTTCTCTATGATTATCTTTATTTGCCGCTTTCCCGAACGGATGCTCTACAGTTATTTCCTCATTAATAGAGCGAGGTGCACCGGAACCAGGTACAACGATATTCTCGTGCGATTGCATATCCTTCTTTTCCTCACATGGTGTTTGCTTAATGAAATGTGCTGCTAAAACTTCATGTAAAGCTTTACCTTTTATAAGCACAGCCTCGTTTTGCTTAGCTAACTCTAAAATTTTCTTTGGTTCAACATCTTTACCGTCAATAGTTGATTTTTTAATACTAACTTGACCTAAATTTATATTTAGAACAACAGTACAGTTAAGGTCTTTTCCAGATTCATCTTTTGCACCCCAACTAATTTCGATGTCACATATTGCAAATTTTGTAAAGGAGTAGTTCCTCTATTGTTTCTCATTCTTCTCAATTGTTACTATTCTTTCACCATTGCTGTATATTTTTGCTCTTTTTACCTCGCTTTTCTCTTCTTCCATTCTTTTAGTTTTTTCAGTGAAAAGACGACTGGTTTCTAAACTTTGTTCAGGTTTAGTAATGTTGATATTAAGATGGTCATAATGATTAAGAAGACGGTTTGCATATGGACATGGCACATAACACCCATCAAAGAAAGCAATTGCACTACCAGTTTTTAGAAATTCTTGTCCATCGCTCATTCCTTCACCAATTCGAATAAGATATCTACCCAACCTCTTTTTAAAATTTTCTTTTAACTCCTCCTGATCTTTAGAAGTAAGCTTCTTATCCAATATACCCATTATTTCTTTTCGCTTACTCAATACCACATAATTGAAAAGGAAAATATCATCCTCTCGATAATAATTTGCTATCTTGTCAAATGGATCTGCCGGCCAACCGTTATTATAATTTACAGAATCAGAAGAATCTTCACACTTATTATCCTTAAAATCAAAATTCAATCTTTCAAAATCTGATAATACTTTTTCTGCCCTATCTTCAAAAGACCGAAGTCCATCTTGAAGTTCTTTTCCATAACTCATTCCTTTGTCAATTTGAAGAACATATTGACCATATTTCTTTCTAAACTCCTCCTGTTCTTCGAGGAGAGGAAGATTCCTATCTAATATATCGATTATTTCTTTCCGCTTATTCAATATTACATAGTTAAAAAGGGCACTCTCCCCCTTCTTTTCATAATCGTCTGCTATTTTGTCAAAACACTTATTATCCTTAAACTCCAATTCCTCAAAATCTGAGAGCACACTTTGTACCTGAGTCTCATCGAATTGAAGATTTGCTTGAGGAGATAGAAGAGTCAACTTTTCTTCACTTTCCTTGGTACTCGAATTTTTGAAAAAACCATTCAATAGATTTACAATACTAGAACATTTCACACCTCTATTGTTATAAGTAAACTTAATTATATCTTAATGCTAAATGTTGTAAAGCTAAAATTAGAAACTAAAAAAGCTAACATAAGTTCTGCATTGTTTGCAGCTTTATCAGGTTGTTAGGTAGAATTATTAAAGAACTAGTTGAACATATGTTATCAACTCCATCCACAAGTTCTCCGCTTGTTACTCCAGTTGCAATGAACACTGATTCACCTCTTGCCATATCTTTTACGGCGTAGACTTTTTCTGGGTCATCAATATTTAAATTTTTTGCTCTTTCTTTTAACTGATCTGTGTCAAATATCAATCTTCCCTCCATCTGCCCACCGATTGAACTCAGCGCTGCAGCCGCAAGCACCCCTTCTGGTGCCCCTCCTATTCCGATATACATATCATGATTGCCATTTACTAGTGAAACTACGGCCACAATATCACCATCATCTATTAGTTTAATTTTTGCTCCTAACTTCCTGATTTTTAATATTAATTCATTGTGCCTTTCACGATTAAGTATAGTTACCACGAGATCATTTACTTTGCATTTTTTTGCCTTGGCTAAATTGTCTAGATTCTTTTCAATGCTATTTTTTAGTGAGACTACACCCTCTGGAAGATTTTTTCCTACCGCTATTTTTTCCATATAAACATCAGGTGCATGTAAAAAATTACCTTTTTTCGTTGCAGCAAGAACAGACATTGCCCCTGGTTTGTAATGAGCACAAATCGTAGTGCCCTCAAGTGGGTCAACGGCAATGTCGATTTCAGGACCATTTCCAGTGCCAACCTTCTCGCCAATATATAGCATCGGTGCTTCATCTCTCTCACCTTCACCAATTACGATAGTACCATTTATTTCCATTGAATTTAATACTGTACGCATTGCATCAACTGCAACCTGATCAGCCTTTTTTTCATCGCCGAAGCCTGCTAGTTTATATGCAGCAAGCGCCGCAGCTTCGGTCACTTTAACTAATTTATAGGCTAAATCTTCCATCATTTGCTTTAAGAACTATATTCAATATGTATCATGATATATCATGCTGCTTGAAACTGCAATATGTCTTGACTGATTATTAGGGAGTTGATATAATATAAGCATTATAGTAGTGGGATTATAGTTATGGCATATAGTGATGATGATGTTAGAAATTTCTATCTAGATATAGATAGAATTACAGGACGTGATAACACAGTTACTAGTTTGGAAGAACTAAAAAAGAGGTTAAGGAAAGAAGTTAATTTTCAAGATGAATGTGAAGGAGGCAATTCATTAGGGAACCTACTTCTAAAACATGCAACCGAAAATAACAACCCACGCGTTAAGGATTTTCTCCTCCAAAATGGGTGTGAACCCCTTCAACAAGAGCAAATAACCGCAGCAATAAACAAGGAAGAAGAGGCACCTAATGTGGAAGAGAATAGAGCAGACAGTAATGAAGTAGATTCTAGTAACTTCATAAACCCTGGTATGACTGCTGAAGTACTTTACGAGCAACTAATACAAGGGAAAGAAACAAATCTGGCAATTTTTGACTCGTTTGCAAATGCTGTAAGAGAGTCCAATATTACCGGCGATCGTGGCATATTTCTAGATGTTGTAAAATTGTTTACAGATTTAGATGCTGTAATCCATCTTACAAATACTGCTTCCAGAACTATATTGGGCATAGCTACAATAACAAAACAAGCTGACGTTGTTAAGGTACTTTTGGATAGTGGCAAATTTTATGAAGAAGAAAAATTTAACGCTCTGTGTCTTGCTATTACTCAGGATAATGCCCAAGAAGCTGAGCTAATTTTAGGTTACGTGAGTCCTGCAAACAGGAAAGAGGCTTTACAAGTGGCCATACAGGTAGGTAAAACTGAAATTGTTAATGCGTTCTTGAATAGAGGTAAGCTTAATGAAGAAAATAGAGCAGAACCCAGCAGCAGTAATGGAAACATTGGTAGTAGACCTGTAGCAACAGTGCCTCCAGTTAGTACTAATGGTGATAATCGCAATCACGACAATGAAATACCTGTAGTAACAGAGACTAACCAAACTACCACGCCAAATAGTGATAATGTTAATGGCCAATCAAATCATAATAACAAAAATAAAACGCCTGTAATACCAGAGGCTAAGCAAACTGCCACACCAAATAATGATAATAAAGCTAACGGCTTTGTAGATGCTCAATTTTCTGTGCCAAATGAAAAAGAAGCTAAATATAAAAAAAGCAAGGAAAATTTTTACACCTCATTAACAAAAGATGTTGTTGGAGTTGTTATTACAGGATTATTCATTACTGCTGCTGTGATGGTTCCATTTGTAACTGGTGCAGTGATTTGTGGTGTTATAGCTGCTTTGGTTGCAATAGCTACCGGGTTGCATGTAAAAAATTCTACATTACCAAGCTATAGAGAAATGGAAGAAAATAAAGTTGAACACGTCCAAAAAACTGCAAAAACGTTGTGATTCAATTTCGCTAGGGAGGATGTTATGCCAGTGCGTGACACTGGCATCTAATTTACCCAACACACTTAGATTTTATGCTAAACTGTGCTGCCACTAACTTTGCAACCGGTACTCTATAGGGTGAGCATGAAACATAATCCACCCCTGATTCGATGAGAAACTCTATAGATTTTGGATCTGCTCCATGCTCTCCACATATACCCAGTTTTATTTCTTTTCGGGTTTTTTTGCCTCTTTCAATGGCCATCTTGATTAACTCCCCTACCCCTTCGATGTCCAGCACTTCAAATGGGTCGTTTTCGAATATGTTGCTTTCCTTATAAGAATCGAGGAAATTAACTGAATCATCTCTTGAAAGTCCCATGGTTGTTTGCGTTAAATCATTAGTGCCAAAACTAAAGAACTCTGCATGTTTTGCTAACTTATCAGCAATCAGTGCTGCTCGTGGTAGCTCTATCATTGTTCCAATTGAGTACGCCTTGTCTGATGTCATTCCAGCGCGTGACGCTGGAATCTGCTTCTTGATCCTAGCTGAGATGACAGAGGATTCTTTCTTCACTAACTCGCATATCAAAACAAACTCTTTCTCATTCATGATAAAGGGGACCATGATTTCAGGCTCCACTTCTATCTTCTTTTCTTTCTTTAATTCACTTGCAGCACTAAGTATTGCCCTAATCTGCATGCTATATATTTCAGGATGAGAAATGGCAAGTCTACAACCTCGATGGCCAAGCATTGGGTTCTTTTCTGATAACTGTGCTATTTTATTTTTTACTGATTCAACTGACTTACTAAGTGATTTGGCGATTTTTTCTATAGTAGACTGATTATTGGGTAAAAATTCATGCAAAGGTGGATCAAGCAACCGTATAGTGACCTCCCTGCCCTCCATAATAGAAAATATTTCTTTGAAATCAGACTTTTGCATTTCTTCCAGTTTAATGAGCGCATTTGCCCTTTCATTTTCATCGTCAGCCATTATCAACTTTTGAATGAATTCGATTCTATCACTAGCGAAAAACATATGTTCTGTGCGACATAAGCCTATACCTTCTGCACCGAATTCTTTTGCAATTTTTGCGTCTTTTGGAGTATCAGCGTTCGCTCTCACTTTGACCGTTTTGATTTCATCTATCCAGTTGATTATCGTTTTGAATTCTTGCGATAATTCAGGTGAAATTGTAGGAAGAATGCCAAGCATAACCTCCCCTGTTCCTCCGTTGATGGTAATTGGTTCACCTTTATTTACTTTTGTATCCCCCACAGAAAAGAAAGTTCCATCTTTATCGATATAAAGTCCACTTACACTGCAAATGCATGGCTTACCCATTCCACGGGTTACAACAGCAGCGTGCGAGGTCATCCCTCCCCGTGCTGTTACTATGCCACTTGCAGCATTCATTCCATTAATATCTTCAGGACTCGTTTCTGACCTTACTAAAATCACTTTTTTACCCTGCTCTGCAGCTTTTTCAGCATCACTTGCACTAAACACTACATATCCAGAAGCAACCCCTGGAGAAGCCGGCAGTCCCTTCCCTATTACTTTTTGGTCACTCTTAACGTCAAGAACTGGATGCAATAAATTGTCAAAAGTTTTTGGATCAATTCTCAATATTCCTTCTTCTTTTGTAATCGTTCCTTCGTTTACCATATCAACTATTATGCGAATAGCAGCTTCAGCCGTGCGCTTGCCAGACCTAGTCTGCAAAATCCATAATTTACCGTCCTGTACAGTAAATTCGATATCCTGCATGTCTTTATAATGCCTTTCAAGTTTTTCACATACCGCGCATAATTCCAGGTAGACACTTGGCAGCAACTTCTCCATGGTGTTTTTTTGCTCTCCGTCAATTGGCATAGGAGTATAAACACCAGAAACCACATCCTCACCCTGAGCATTAACCAAAAACTCACCAAAAAGCTTTTTTTCCCCAGTTGAAGGATTTCGTGTAAATATCACACCAGTTGCAGAATTATCATTTAAATTACCAAAAACCATTGCTTGCACGTTGACCGCTGTTCCAAGGTTTTCAGGAATATTATGTATTTTTCTATAGGAAACAGCCCTATCATTTTTCCAAGAAGCAAATACTGCATTAACTGAGTTTAACAATTGCTCTTCAACGTTCTGCGGGAAATGTTTCTCAGTTTTTTCATATACTATCTTTTTAAAATCGTTAACAATTCTCTTTAAAACATCAACATCAAGATCAGCTAAGCTTTTTGCTCCACTCTTTTGCTGCTCATTATCAATAACATCTTGAAATAGGTGATGATCAAGCTGTAGTACAACATTGGAGTACATCATGATGAAACGGCAGTAGCTATCGTAAGCAAAACGTTCGCCACTTTTTTTTGCAAGCCCAACAACGGTTTCATCATTTAGACCAACATTTAAAATAGTATCAAGCATGCCCGGCATTGAACTAACACTACCAGAGCGTATGGAAATTAATAAGGGATTATTTAAATCCCCAAATTTACAACCGATGTCATTTTCGAGCATCGTCATGTAGTTTTTAATTCCACTACATATGTCATTCCAGTGCGTGACCACATTTTTTTCTGGATCCGAGTAATCAGATACTTGGATGACAGAAGATCTATTGTCTTGATAATAGACTTTGCAAGCAGAGGTGGAAATTGTGAAACCAGGTGGAACAGGAATGCCAACATTGCACATTTCTGCTAAATTTGCCCCCTTTCCTCCCAGCAGATTTTTCATTTCTGCATTGCCTTCGCATTTACCCTGGCTAAAGTAATGTATTAACTTTTCCCCCATCATTTTCTCCGGATTTTCACTGATAAACACATTGTACATATAGTTCCAATAAACCTGTGAGAACTTGAAACCTTAGGATAATAAATTTTACAAAATTTTGCAACAACGTTCCCTCTGGCAACATCAGTAAAGTTAACAAAAAAGATGACAAATTATTGAATTATTATCAATAAGAATATATAATATAAAGATACATTTAAAAATTTTTTTATGGCTCTTTCTAAGTTTCTCGACCCCAAGAATGATGTTGCGTTTCGGCGTATTTTTGGTACTGAAAAAAATAAAGACATCCTCATTCACTTTCTCAATGATATTTTGGGGTTCACTGGCAAAGATGAAATAAAAGAAATAGAATTCCTCAGCACTATTCAAGATGCTGAAATTGCCTCTAAAAAACAAAGTATCGTTGATGTTCTTTGCAGGGATGAAAATGGGGTGCAAGTAATAGTCGAAATGCAAGTTGCCAAAACTAAAGGCTTTGAAAAACGCGCTCAATATTACGCTGCTAAAGCTTATTCAAGGCAAGCTGATAAAGGTGATCAATATCAGGGTCTTAAAGAAATCATTTTTATAGCTATTGCTGATTGTATTCTCTTTCCTAATAAATCTGAGTATAAGTCAGATCATGTAATGTTAGACAAAGATAGCTATGAACATGATTTAAAAGATTTTTATTTTACATTTATTGAGTTACCAAAATTTCCTAAAACTAAAGAAGACCAATTGGAGAGTATAGTTGAAAAATGGATCTATTATTTTAAATATGCAGATGAAACTAGCGAAGAAGAATTGGAAAAGATAATAGGTAGTGATGTAATAATTAAAAAGGCATATGAAGAACTAAATAGATTCAACTGGTCAGAGAAAGAATTTATTGCCTACGAACAGGAAATAAAACGTATTCGTGATGAACGGGCTGTTCTTGAACAAAAACTTGATGATGCTAAAAAGGAAGGAAAAATTGAAGTTGCAAAAACAATGCTAGCTAATAATGTTGATGTCACCACTATTGTTAAGTTTACTGGCCTCTCCATGAGTGAGATCAAAGAATTGCAGAATTAAGTGGACCCGCAAACGGTTACACGAAATAATGCTGCAGCCTGACCAGATGATAAGTACATTTAGCCTATTTATCTTTATACTTTCATGTCAATTTTATAAATCAAATTTATTTCTGTGAGTAGCTACAATTTAAAGACCTTGCTTCATCAATGTAATGGAACAAAACCTTTTTAGTAAGTTCAAAACCCTCTAAAGTCTCTCCTTCGCATCTTGCTGTAATGCAGTTTTGCGTATTTGATACCCTAAGAAGCCACCAACCTTTATTATCGGTTACCTTAACACCATCAAGATCTGAAAATACAATATTTTGCTGCTCCAGTGTTTTCTTTATTGACTCAATTATTTGAAACTTTTTCTCATCTTTCACTACAATCTTCACTTCATGAGTGATATATAACTTCGGTAAATCCTCAATCACCTGAGATAGGCTTTGGTTTTTCTTAAGCAAAATGTCAACTGCTTTAACAGCAGAATATAGCCCATCATCAAAACTTAGCTCAGAAAAGAAGAAGTGCCCGCTTAATTCACCAGCAAACTTTGCCTCTTCCTCTACCATCTTCTTCTTAACTAGTGAATGTCCAGTAGCACAGGTGATAACTTGCCCTCCTAACTTGCTAACAAAATCATGCACTTTCATACTCATTTTTACGTTAGCAATAACTTTGCTTTCTGGATATTCCTCCAACACTTCACGTGCAAAAATTATAAATAAATGGTCATTGGAAACAACGTTGCCTTTATTATCAATTAAGCGCACCCTATCGCTATCGCCATCTAGCGCAATGCCAAGATCACATCCATATTCCTTCACAATGTCAATTAATTGAGCAAGATTTTTTTCCTCTATGGGATCTGGATCATGCAGTGGAAATGCCCCATCTATAGAGTTATTGGTTACGATGTGCGTATGACCAGGCAAGATCTTTTCAATATACCTTATAATTCCACTTGCTGGACTATTTCCACAATCCCAGGCTATTTTTAATTTCTGTGTAGTATTATTCTTCACTGCACTTTTCAATATGCTAATGTACTCACTATATATATTTATGTTAATTAAGCTTCCAATTCTTGTGCTGTTTTTAATTGGACTGCTTATAATTTCCTTCATTTCTTGATCTGAGAAGACTTTTTTATTACTAAAAAATTTAAAGCCATTATATTCGCTGGGGTTATGAGAGGCAGTTATTATGATACCAAGATCCGCCTGTGTGATTTGTGTTGCAGCGTAAAGCATAGGTGAAGAGCATAGTCCAACGCGTATAACATTTGCACCGGATAAAGTTAAGCCCCTAATTAATTCTCTTTCTATACCTGGTGAATCTATTCTGCTGTCGTAGCCGACACAAACACTAGCTACGGTTTGGCCAAACTTTCTACCTATCTCGTACCCATCATTAATCTGCAAATCTTTGCCTACTATACCTCTAATATCGTATTTTCTTATAATGGTATTGTCCATACTGTACTTCTTGAAGTGACTACTATATAACATTTTGGCCAAATGCTCAAGTTTATTTATCCAACAATTAGTTGACTCTTTAAAGAAATCTGTTAATATTATAGTATATTTTTTAAAATGTAAAATTATGCCACAGGAAAACGAAAATGTATTTATAGCTGAAAGTCAAAGTTTAGATGTAGATGAACAGCAGAAAAAGGATATTTTAGATGTGATTGAATCTTGTAGCAGCTTTCAAGAGACTATAAAACAATTGGAGGAAAAAAATTTAATCTGGTATTTTATTGGCCCTTTACGCAAAGATGAGGACATTACAGGACAGATAAATTTAAAGTGGGAAAAGGAGTTCCAAAAATTTGAGCAATCAATAAATGAAACACATAGAGAATTTGAAGCATCTTTACCAAATCAAAATTTCTTAGCGTATTCAACAAAAGATGATGACTTCAAAATTAGATTTGAAAATGAAGAAAAACCAATAGAAATTAGCAATATTTTAAGAGCTAGCAGTGAAGGTAAGGTTTATAACATATCTTTAGGGAAAGATAGTCAAATAACTGCAACCAAAAAAGGCAGCGAAAGGCACTATGATTTTACTGGTTCAAGCTCATGTGAAATGACCATTAATTGGCAGGCTAAGGATTCTGAAGGTAACAGCATAGACTGTAGCATGACCGTAAAATTGGATTCTGGTGGTATACAGAGTGTTATTGGTGAGCCAAAATTTGGAGGAATAACGAGTTCAGAAGAAGTATTAAAGTTAGTTGGACAAAATAAAGAAGTTTTTATCAACAGAAAAACTCTGTATCAAGCTTTTACTGATATAGGTCAAGATATGGACAGTCTCGAGCCCACACAAGATCTATCATCGCAATTGCCTACACCAAGCAGCAGTGGGTATTCCTCTCCTAGCACACCTTCTTCACGTAGAAGTTCTATATCCACCAGCAGTGAATTTAGTGATGAAGATGAAATATTTGAGGATGATATGTCTGGTGATGAAGAAGAGTATGAGCAAGAAGGATTAAAAGATAAAGTAGATGAAATTATAAACGAAATTGAGGAATTAAAGGAAGGAAAAGAAACATTTGCTCAACATTTTGCAGCGCAGGCAAAGCAGCTTGAGGATCTAAGATTAGAACGTGACTCCTTGAGAGATAAAGTCAATGAACAACAGCGAGCGATATTTGAAAGAGGTCAAAGAATAAAGGAACAAGAGGAAGAACTACAGGATAAAAATGATGTAATAAAGAACTTAAATAATCAGTTGAAAGATAAGGAAGGTGAAACAAATGAGGCAAATAAAGAATTACAGAGAAAATTGAAGCAAAGTGAAGCTAATTTAACTGTACTAAAGGAAAAGAATGCAAATTTGGAGAATGACCTGAAGAAAATAGTGGAAGGTTTAAAGGATGATCATAAAAAGCAGTTGGCAGAACAGTTAATGGAAACAAAAAAGGAAAACAATACATTGGCTGAAACGGCGAGCCAATTGTCTGAAGAATTAAATGAATTACAGAGAGAAAAGGAAGACTTAGAGAGGGAAATTCGACAACTTGAACCTGGAAGATCACTTGCAGATTAGCTAAGCGAAGAAAATACGAAGGGGGAAATAGAAAAGCTTCAATATCAACTTAAGGAAAAGGAAGGGATGTTAACGTGTACACAGGAAGAGCTGGCATCTGTCAAAGAGAGTCTAGAGCAACTGCAGAACATATTACAGCAGGAAAAAGGTCAGGCAACTCAAACTGAAGTTGAATATGAAAGTAGAGGAACAAGCATGCAGCAGCAAGACCAAGGTATACAAGCTGTAAACAACAACTCAAGCAGAACAGCTAGTGGGTTAAGACAAGAAAACAAAAAATTGACTAGAGACAAACTAACTATATCTGAACAATTAAAACAAAAAATAAGAGAGATTGACGAGTTAAAGAAAAATTTAAAGCAACTGCAAGAAGAAAATAAACAACTCAAACAAGAAGTTACTAAAAATGCAGGAGTTGATGCATCATCTTCAACAGGTCAAAAAGAAGCTAAAGAAGCAGAAGTTATACCGCAAAACATTATGGATTGGCCTGTTCCAATTCCAGATGATAAACCGGAAGAGCAGAAAACTCCATTAGAGCCAATCAAGGTAAATACAGAATTATCAGATCCAAAATCAATCCCTGCTGAGGGTCCGGAAAAATCTCCTCCTCTTTCAAAATGATGAGTTTTGCTTCTATAGCTGACCCAAGCAACACGTCATCCCGCGATTTATTCGCGTTATCTCAGCCGCTAACACGTAGCGGGATACTTAACCGTCATACCGTGATTTATTCACAGTATCTCTTAGCCACTAACAAGCAGCGGGATGACAGCAATCCTACGTCATGCCGCCGCGGTACCTCTAGATCCCGCTAACTAGTAGCGGAATGACGAATTTTTGTTTTTCAAATTATAGCTAAACATACTGTAATTGCTATTGAATGATGGAGAGACATACTCCATTATTTTAGCACGAAGTAACAAATTCAATGAATTGGTTCTTCAAAAATAATTTAAACTTTTACAGTAGGTCATGAAATATTATAGCGATCTCATTAAAAGAAACTTTTATAAGTATCGTTGATGAGAAAGGAAAAGTTGTTAAGGAAGAAGTTGTTGCAAGCGAAAGTAAGGCAATAGCAGATTAGCCAAGGCAAAAAATACGAACCCATAGGAATAGAAAGTGGATAGTTGTCAATATCAATGTGCAAAGAGTTAAGGAGTTTTGGATTACCAGCAATTTGTGTAGATGCAAGGCATATGGCAGCAGCGTTGTCTGCAAGAATCAATAAGAATGATAAAAACGATGCGAGGGGTATAGCGCAGATGATGAGAAGTGTTAGTAAAATCAGTTGTCAAATTAAAATAGCGCTTGGAAGCAGAAGACAGCTAATGTGTAGCAAACAGCAGGTTATTGGAACAATAAGAGGGTTGTTGAAGATACATGGTCGGTAAAGGATCAAAATTTGAAACTTTCGCTTTAAGAATACAAGAGGCAATAAATAATTTGGATGAAATCAGTAGGAGTTCAATTGAAGCGTTAGTTTGTAGTTTGGAAGCAATAGAAAAGTCATTAAGAAAGCTTGACAAAATGCTTTCAGAACAAGGTGAAAAAGACGATGATTGTAAATTGTTAACTACTGTTCCAGGAGTGGGGATTATAGTAGCAATGACGTATAAAGCTGCAATTGATAACCCACATAGGTTTGAGAAATCTGATACAGTTGGAGCATATATAGGGTTGACACCAAGGCAATATTCTTCTGGAGAAGTTGATCGGCATGGCAGCATATCAAAGATGGGACCACCGGAATGTAGAAGTATGTTATATGAAGCTGCACAAACAATGCTTACAGTTACCAAGAGGACATTTAAATTAAAAAACTGGGGTTGCGAAGAAAAAAGGAATGAAAAAAGCAATTGTAGCAGTAGCAAGAAAATTAGCTGTAATTATGCATAGGATGTTGGTTGATAAAACAGAATTTTATTATCAATAAACATCAAAAGAGCATAGGACAATAATTTTATTGAAAATAAAGATAGCAATGCCGATGGAAGGGACAAGCAAGAACTTAGTTAGACTTCGTGGTAAATATGTTGCCGTCCACTTCCGCCTAACAAGTATAATGCGGCTTGACAAATTTATTGTCATCTCAGACCGCGGAGAGAACCATATGCTACTTTTAACTTATGTAAAATTACCAAGGATTATGGAGAAGATATGCTGTTTTGATTTGTGTGAAAATTATTGTTGACTTATGTGCAATTAGAGAACCTAAGTCACTTTAGCTATAATTCAGAATTGAGAGCTTTTAATAACTTTCCAATTCCCACTTTGGTCTTGGTGCAAAATTAAGTGGATCTATATAATTTTTCTGTAACCTTTCAATTCCTGTCCATCCAACCATAATTGCATTGTCTGTACATAGGTCGTTAGGGGGAAAAAATATGTTTAAGTTTATGTGTTGTTTTAATTTTTCTCTCAAGAAATTATTTGCTGCAACTCCGCCGGTAATCACAAAGTCATTGATTTTGATATTTAAAGATTCGGCCATAATAATCGCATTACTAACCCTGTCCAGCAGTATGTCACTAATACACTCTTGAAACGAAGCACATACATCACACACATCTTGCTCGCTCATTTTAAGTTCTTGTACTAAGTTTTTTACTGCTGTTTTAATCCCAGAAAACGAAAAGTTACATCCAGAACGTTTTATCATTGCCCTTGGCAGTTTGAATCTTGTGCCATTGCCTTTTTTAGCCAACTTTTCAATTAATGGGCCTCCTGGGTAGCTTAAACCCAGCATCTTAGCAACTTTATCAAATGCTTCTCCTAGTGAATCATCGAGCGTTTCTCCAAGTTTAATGTATTTACCTACATCCTGTGCAATTAAAAATTGACAGTGACCACCTGATATTAGTAGGACTAAAAATGGAAATTTTACCTCATGCAGTAACCTAATAACCAATGCATGCGCTTCTAAGTGATTCACTGCAATGAACGGTTTTTGTGCTACATGCGCAATTGCTTTAGCCATCATTGTACCAACTATTAATCCACCTATGAGTCCTGGTCCTGATGTTGCTGCAATTGCATTGAGGTCACAAAAGTTAAGGTTAGATTTTTCCACGGCGCTTTTTATTAGACCACTTAAATGCTTCATATGAGCACGTGAAGCTATTTCAGGGATCACCCCACCGCGTTTTTTGTGTTCTACTTGAGAAAGAATCTTGTGAGCAAGGACTTGCTTGTCACTATTTACAATCGCTACTGCAGTTTCGTCGCAGCTTGTTTCAACAGCTAAAATGGTTTTCATGTATATTTAGTTACTGTATTACCAAAACTATACTTTGAAACGCTGTAGAAGTTAACTGCAAAGTTAACTTCTATAGCTAAAAGATTTACCGACAACCGTCATTCCGCTACGTGTTAGCTGATGAGATACCGCGCACAACTGTACGAACATTCATTCTTAAAGGTAAACTGCACAGCAAATGGTGTCATTCCAGTGCTTGACACTGGAATCCAGCCTTGCCGTAATCTCATCAAGAACGTTGTGTTTTAACATAAGATCAGCCACTTTTATGCTCACCAACTTAGTGCCCAATCCAAATTCCTGGATTCCAGTGTCAAGCACTGGAATGACACCATCTACTACTCAAATTACCTGCAAATTGCAATGTTCGTACACCAAAAGAATGAATCGCGGTATGACGGTTCGCGGCGGCATGACGTAGGAAAACCTGCACTATAAGCTAATCATCATCTCCAAATATAGAGCTAATTTTTTTGCTCCCAGGAGAAAATTTATTAGTCCAACTGCTTTGCACTTTGGTTACGTCTTTAGTGGCAGTTTTATTGCTGTATTCCTTGATTTCCTTATCTATTCTCTCCATCATTTGTGAATCAAGGTAGCTCTTTTTCCATTGGCCAGTAGCAAGGAACACTTTGTTTAAGTCTTGAGTGCGGATTAAGTATTCTTTATCTTTAGGGTAAACCTCCTGCGCCCAAGCAAATAGCTCAAAATAGCGTGCAAATAATTCAGATGCACGTGATTTTGCAGTTTGATAAGCCTGTATCTCCTTAAATATAACTTGGCCGATAATTTTCTGCACAAGAATATTTGCTTGCTTTAGGTTCTGCTCAATATCCTGGTAAACTTTATGGAGAAATTCCTGTTCCAAACTTAAGTTCAGTTCATTTTCAACCATGTGTGAAAGTTCATGCACTATAATGTATGGGTTTGACTTCCTCAGTACAATAACATATCTATTTACACTGGAAGACCTGATTGTCTTACACACTCCCTCTTCCATATCCACTAATCCCTCTTGGTATATTTCAAATGAGAGCCTGTTTTGCTTTATTAGTGATAAAGTGAGGTTTAATGTGTTTCTAAACTTCTCAAATTGATAGAGATATTCGACATACCGTATTGCATTTTCACTGCTTCCTACTTGAGTTGCTTGTTTTATTAAATTCCTGATTAGCATACCTTATTATTAAAGGAATTCTTTTTATACTCAAGAATTGATTGGCTACAAAGTGTTTTTAGGAAGCCTGATTGCATAGCTAAAGTAATTCATGTTTACTGATAACCGTCATACCGCTGCTTGTCAGCGGGATCTATGGTGAGATACCGTGAATGAATCCATAGCTGTACGAACATTCATTTTTGAAGGTAAATTGCACAGCAAATGGTGTCATTCCAGTGCTCTTTTTTTGTCATCCCAGTCTGGGATCTATTTTGCATGTAACTCCAATTGTGTTTTGGCATAAAACGCGACACGTATTAGACTTATTTGCAAGCAAAGCTTGCTAGATCCAAGTAGTCAGGGCACTGGGATGACATTACAGGGGCACTGAAATGACACCATTTTCGGTCTCTTAAATTGCTTTAGCCATAAATATTTAAGAAATTTACTAAATAAAAAAAAGGCAAAAGAAGCCCCGTGGTGGTTGGCTATTTACTATGTACTAAAATATCGGCGTTTTTTTTATTCTAAAACGCTTGATTAAGAGCGATTTAGCTGCTTTTAACTTGCAACTAACCTACACCGCAAGTGTTTAAGAAATTTACTAAGCAGGAAAAAAGGCAAAGAAACCCCGTAGTAGCTAGCATTCAAATTCTCCCTTGTCAATTTGACGTTTTTTGCTGTCTTAAACGCTTTGTAAGCGCGTTTCGGCTTATATAGGTAAAAACCTAAAAATTTTTAAAGACATGCGATGCACGTAGTGCGAAAAATTAAACATGAGACGCCAAATACCCTAAGTTTTTTGTCATTAACCTGCACAGATTGCGAAGATAAATAAATAGCTTCACTGTTATGATAAGGGGGCTGGCGAAACTTGTAAAGGAATTTTTTACATCTAATTTATAGCTCCCTGCATGATATCACGTATTATCTATACCAAGGAGTTCTGCTTGTAGATATTATACCAACAATCCACTATTTTTTTTATGTCTTGTGGTTTAGTTTCTGGACCTATACTGATTCTAATTGAACACTCTGTTTGCTCTTTTGTTGCCCCCATTGCAAGCAAAACATGGGAAGGCTCAACTTTTCCAGAAGAACATGCGGAGCCATTACTAACTGCAATATAATTCAAGTCAAAATGCATGAGCTGCACATCACTCTTTACTCCTGGCATATAAATAAAACTTGTGTTTGGCAGCCTCTTAGAGTTTTTACCGAAGATTCTTATGTCACTGACAAGATTTAATAATTCACACTCTAATTGATCGCGTAGCTCCTTTACTTCATCCATTTTTGATAGAAGATCTGGAATATTTTGCAGTGCAGCAGAAAGGCCTGCAATCGCAACAATATTTTCCGTACCACCACGAAATCCCTTCTCTTGTCCACCACCTATTATAATAGGTTCTATCGCAAGTTCTTTATTGAATATTAAAACTCCACTGCCTGCTACACCGCCAAATTTATGGGCGGATAAAGTGAGTAAATCCACTCCTAAATCTTCCATATTAACTTTAATTTTCCCAACACTTTGAGCAGTGTCAGTGTGGCAAATTGCTCCAAATTTGTGGGCTATTTCAGCTATTTCCTCAATAGGTTGAATAACTCCGGTTTCGTTATTTGCCATCATAACTGAAACTATTGCTTTGTTTCCTTTAAGTTCGCTTAGAATTTTTTCTAGCTCTAAAAAGTCAACAATGCCCTCCTGATTAACGGGTATTATGTATGGATTAAATGCAGAATTAAGAATTGAAGGATGCTCTATAGCTGAAATTACATGCAGGTAGCCTGCTATTCCTCTCATAACAAGGTTATTCGCTTCGGTTGCACCAGACGTGAAAACTATTTCTTTATCACTTGAGACGCCAATAGCACCACGTACGTTATCTCTTGCATCCTGAAGAATCTTCCTCGCTTCTTGTCCTCTTTTATGTAGTGATGATGGATTGAGCGTTTGTTTTAACAAGACCTCAAATATACTTTTTTTTACATTTTCACTAATTGGAGCAGTTGCATTGTAATCAGCATATACGCAACCACTATTTTCTAAAGAGAATGGACTCATCTGTCACTTAAATAAGTTTACCATCAACTATAGCCATAACTATGTACGTTAGCTTTAACACGATAAAAAATTTATTGCAAAAACAGCGAAATTAATACATAATTAATAACTCACGTCATTAATACCTGTCAAGCGGGTTCTTATTAGGGGTTACCATGGTTGAAGTTTTTTTGAATAATGCAACAAGAAAGATAGAAGGTGAATACCACCAAAGCAAAGATGCCAACGCGCCGGTTGTGCTGGTTTTACATCATCATCCTCAATATGGTGGTAATATGGATAGTAAAATTGTACATAGTACATATACGTCTTTTATCGATAACAATTTTTCTGCATTGAAGATTAACTTTCGTGGTGTGGGAAAATCTACCGGAACTTTTGATAAGGGTATAGGAGAATTAACTGACGCTGCGGCAGCCATTGATTGGCTTCAGGAACATAATCCTAGCAATGTTCCAATTTGGATCGCTGGTTTTTCTTTTGGAGCATGGGTGGCTATGCAGCTAACAATGCGCCGCCCTGAGATAGTGGGTTTTATTGCTCTTTCTCTTCCGGTAACTAAGTACGATTTTTCTTTTCTTTCTCCCTGTCCAGTTTCTGGGCTTATAATACAAAGCAGTAATGATACAATCTCAGAAGAAAGCGATGTAACAGAATTAGCAAAAAGGTTGATAAATTCAGTAAGAAGTGATCACATGAAATACCATATAATAGATGATACTAATCACTTTCTAAAGGATAAAGAAGAGGAAGTGACTCAAATCGTGGACAATTATATAAAACTGCGCTTGAATAGTGCAACTATTTCTTTTCAAAAGGTCAAAAAAGAGGTAAGGGTAAAAGAATATGCCTAATCTTTACAAACAAGAGAAATGAGTGTAGTAATATAAATGAAAAGGTTTTGTTATGTTTAAAAAGCTATTATTTTTTGTTTTAGCTGTGTTTATGTTATCGGGGTGTTCCCTAAGTAAACAGCGCAAGTTAAAAAGTCCGTGTATAAAAAGCAATGAAAGCATTTCATGCGAGTTGTACTCTGTTAATGATCATTGGTTAGATAAGTATAAGGCATAGAAATTGTGCTATTTTTCCTATTCACAACTTCACTAATGATCGATCTCTCAATTGGAAAATGCAGTCTGCCTTTTCTGCAAGGAGATGATTGTGTGTTACTATAAGCATAGAGCTGTTATTTTCCTTTACGTATGAATGTAGCAGTAAAAACACCTTAAAAGAATTTGTTGGATCTAAATTTCCTGTTGGCTCATCTGCAAGTAAAAGCTTTGGAGAATTTACAATGCTTCTTGCAATTGCAACTCTCTGCCTTTCCCCACCCGAAACTTCAGATACCATGCTACTTGCTTTGTTTTCCAGACCAAATTTTTCCAACATTGCTTGCGAATTTTTTTTTGCTTCAGCTTTGCTTTTTCCTGCAATGAGTTGAGGAAGCATAATATTTTCCAACACCGATAACTCTTGTAACAAATAGTGAAATTGATAAACAAAACTAAGAAAATTTCTTCTTACATGAGTTTTATGCTTATTACTGGCTTGTGTGCAATTTATTCCATCTATCGTAACTATACCTGAAGTTGGCTTGTCCAACAAGCCTGCGATTTGCAATATAGTTGTTTTCCCTGCACCTGAATTGCCAATCAGCGCTACTACTTGCCCTCTTGTAACACTTAAATTGATATCCTTTACAACAGCAGAATTGTCCTTGAAGCTTTTATCTACAGAAGTTAGTTCTAGTGCTACATTACCACCCATGTTTAAAAGATCCAGAAGGCATCTAAGTTTTAGTAATAATTAAACCGAAAAACTGTTACCACAACCACATTGAGACTTAGCAAAGGCATTCTTTATTTGAAAACCAGAACCACTGAGATCCTCAGTATAATCTATAACTGAGTTATTTAAAAATTTTGCTGAACAATTATCAACCATTAATACAGGGTTTCCATTTTCATCATTAATTACTATATCTTTACCTTTTTTGCTAAAACTGGAGTGGCTTCTATAGTCCTCACTTTCTTCATAGTCATCATCTTCGTCTTCGTCATCAAACTCATCATCGTAATCATCGTCTTCATCATCCAAAGATAGATTTTTATTCATTTGATCCATAAGAAAATTGTATTTGAAGCCAGAACATCCACCACCTGAAACTGCAACCCGTAAAATGGAACTCTTATCCCCTTCCTGCTCTGCAAGAGAGTGGATTTTTTTTAGTGCATTATCAGTTAAGTTGATGTTGTAATTTGTTGACATAGTAACCACCGTTTATTATTGATAACTTATTATAGTAGAAATTTTACATGTCAAACAATAATTTTCTATTAAATTATGCATGTTTTCCAAGCAAAACAAAAGGGAGATACTTCAAAGAGCCAGAAGATGAGAATCGCAGCTGCTTTCAGCGTGATAGGGACCGTATCATTCACTCTAATGCGTTTAGAAAGTTGGAGTACAAAACACAAGTTTTTATCAATTATGAGCACGACTACTATCGCACTCGGCTTACTCATAGCCTTGAAGTTGCACAAATTGCAAGGTCCATTGCGCGTAGACTTGGCTTAAATGAGGATATCACTGAATGCATAGCGCTCGCACATGATCTTGGTCATCCTCCATTTGGTCATGCAGGTGAAGATGCTCTAAAGAAATCAGTTCAAGATTTGAATCTTGATAATGAGAAGTATGAGTTTGATCATAATGTTCAAGCTATAAGGATTTTAACTTATCTTGAACAAAAACATGCTGATTTTGATGGTATGAATCTAAGTTGGGAGGTGATTGAAGGAGTTGCAAAACATAACGGTCCCTTGCTTGGTCAAAACGCGGAGTCTTCTACAAGTAATCAGCTGTTATTAGAATACAACAAAAAATATGATCTAAAACTTGAAGAATTTTCAAGCATTGAAGCGCAAGTTGCTTCAATTGCCGATGATATTGCTTACAGTGTTCACGATCTTGATGATGCACTCAGGGCGAATTTAGTAACCATCGAAGATTTGCTGAATGTTCCTTTAATTGAAAAAATGTTTAAAGACATAAGGAGCAGATATTCAGAATTGCCTCAGAGCAAACTCATACATGAATCACTGAGTGGAACTATAGGAACTATGATAAGTGATGTTGTTTCTCAGACTGAAAGAAATATTGAAGATCACAAAATAAAAAGCGTAGAAGACGTAAGAAGTCTAAATAAAATGCTAGTCACATTTTCACCAGAAGTTGCGAATGCTACAAAAGAAATGAAAAGATTCAACATGGAGAAAATATACAGAAGCTATAAACTGAGTAGAACGATGAACAAAGCAAAACGCATAATACAGGAACTCTTTCAATGTTTTTATGAAAACCCAGGATTACTTCCCACAGAGTGGAGCAAACTCGCTTGTGAATCTCAGCGTTCAGTAATAATATGTGACTATATCTCAGGTATGACAGATAGATTTGCTATACACGAGCACAGAAGAATTTTTGATACCTCATACGAAATGACTTCTTTCTAATGACTGATGATCATTTCATGTCAATTGCATTAAGGCTTGCAGAAAAAAATCTTGGAAATGTTGCACCAAATCCTGCTGTCGGGTGTGTTATTGTAAAGGATGGTACAATTGTTAGTGAGGGATACACAGGGATTGGTGGGCGTCCGCATGCGGAGGTAGTCGCTTTGCAAAACGCTAAAGATTCAACTCATGGCGCAACTATATATATCACTCTTGAGCCATGTTGTCATCACGGAGTCACGGGGCCTTGCACTGCAAAAATCATAAAAGCTAGCATAAAAAGAGTAGTAATTGCAACTATTGACCCAGATAGTAGAGTTTCAGGCAGAGGCATGAAAGCTCTGAAAGAAGCAGGAATTGAAGTTGAGCAAGGTATTATGCAAAAAGAGGCAAAAGAACTGAATGTCGGTTTTTTCACCACTAAAGAATTACATAGACCATTTATAGCTTGCAAAGTCGCAACAACTCTTGACGGAAAAATCGCAACATTTACAGGCGATAGCAAATGGATAACAAGTGAAAATACGAGAAATTGGGTGCATGAGCTTAGAGCAAAATATGATGCAATTATGATTGGCAGCAATACTCTTATTAATGATGATCCACTCTTAACTTGCAGATTACCAGGACTTGGAAGTAGATCGCCAATAAGGCTAATTATAGATAGCCAAGGGAGATTAAAGGAAGAGCATAACATTGCAAAGACTGCAGACAAAGTAATAACTTGGGTCATCACAAATAAAGAAGTAGAGAAAAAAATAAAAAACATTAACTACTTAGTAGTTAATTCAAGCAACGCAGGTAAGGTTTGCCTAAAGGACATGGCATTAAAACTTGTTTCAGAAATTGGTATAACAAGATTATTAGTTGAAGGTGGAGGAGTGTTAATCACAGAACTATTAAAGTGTAATTTAATCGACAGGTTGATAATATGCCGCAGTGGTAAAATTTTAGGCAATGATGCCACTCCTTTTGTAGGAGATTTAGGGATTCAATTCATTAACAACTGTTATCAGTTTAAAAAAACAAAGATAATAGAGTTTAGTGAGGATATAGTTGAGGTTTGGGATAGGTCGTCATAATCCTTACATACTCAAACAGTAAAAAAAAGGTATCCGTTCAGCGGAGCGGTAAAATAAAAAGTAGACAAGGAGTGCTAAAAACATAATATCACAAGTAGTATGTGTGGTAAATATGTCTGATCTACTAGCTAGTCTTCTCAAGCTCTGTGAAAGCTTTAAAATAGAGATAGAGCAACTAAAAGCAGAGATAAAGAGGTTAGAGATAGAAAACGAAAATTTTAGATCTGAGAATAAGGCGCTAAGAATCGAAAATGCTGAATTGAAAGAAAGACTAGGTCTGAATTCACAAAATTCATCGATACCGAGCTCAAAAGAGTTATACAAGCTAAAGAAGAAAAAGAAAAAAAGTGACAGGAAAATAGGGGCACAGATTGGGCATGAAGGAAAGTATCGCCCTAAAATGGAAGCAGATGAAGTGGTGAAAATAGAGTTCTTGCGAGTGCGGAGGAGAAATTGCGATATCGAAAGAGCCATACATTCATCAAAAAGTTGATTTGCCAGCTTATGTTGTGGAATACCAATGGCCGCTGTTGCAAGTGTGGAAAAAGAAAAAGTAGCAGGCTACCAGAAGGTGTTACTGCGGATACATTTGGTCCAAAAGTTAAGTCAACAATTGCGGCGCTGAGCGGATTTTACAAGAACTCGAAAAGAGAAGTAGCAAATATTATAAAAAATATTTTCAACCTGGACATCAGTGTTGGTAGCGTGTCAAATAGCGAGGCTAGAGTTGCAGAAAAATGCCAAGAAGCATATGAGCAAATCGAGCAAGAAGTAAGTAAAAGTGAAGTTCTGCATATCGATGAAACGAGCCATTATAACAAAGGTAAACTTGGTTGGTGCTGGATGTTTGCCAGTAATACAGCAAGTTTTATAAAATTGACAGAGTCAAGAGGAATGAAGGTTTTACAAAATAGTAAGTTCTGCAATCGCAATAGCTTACGACAGGTACGCAGCATACAACTACTTTGCCGATAAGAACAGGCAAATCTGTTGGGCACATTTATCAAGAGATTTTGAAAGATTAGCACATAGTTGAAGTTAAAGTTCTGGGCTGTTACTTAAGAAACGTAGCCACTGAATTATTTGCACTAAAAAAGGCCTTGCTAAAAAATGAGATAGATGTTTTTAGATTTACCAGACGTGCCAGAAAATTGCGAAAACGTACAAGGTATTACTTGAAGCCGTTTACCTGAAGCAATTGGAGCTTCTCGAGTTGCAAAAAATATTTTGAAATCTGAAAGAATAATGTGGAATTTTTTAGATGACCCAGAAAACATTCCGCTGACAAATAACCATGCTGAACGGCAAATACGGCATTATGTCGTTTATCGCAAAAATTCATATTTTACCCAATCGAAGTGGGGAACTTGAACGGATAATTTCATTATACTTGACATGGAAACAAATGGGCTTTCCAAAACCTCTTATCTATCATCTCTCACACCGCTTAGCTGAACGGATACAACCCAAGAAAGGTTTTTCTACGTCATACCGCCGCGGTATCTCAGCATAGATTCCGCTAACGAGTAGCGGAATGACGAATTTGTTGTTTTTCAAATTGTAGGTAAACCTAAGCCACTTTAGCTATATAGGGTCACAACGATGGATTTTTAAGATCGTTTACGGCTTTCTTAATGTCTTCAGCCTTGAATATCGCCGATCCCGCAACTAAAATATCTGCACCTGCTTTTATTATATCAGCTGCGTTAGAAAAGTTAATTCCACCATCTACTGAAATTTGTGTTTTAAGATTACGCTCCTGTATCATTTTTTTTATAGTAGATATCTTGTTCAACTGTGAATGAATAAATTCCTGCCCTCCAAAGCCAGGGTTGACTGTCATAATCAGCACAATATCTAGCTCATGTATTATATATTCAAGCACACTTGGGGAAGTTGAAGGAACAATTGAGACTCCAGCTTGAATCGGTTTTTTTGCATCGTTTACATTTTTGTATGACTTTATCTTTCTTATCAACCTCTCAAGGTGTATCTCTGCTTCTGCATGTACAGTGATAATATCAGCACCAGCATTTATAAAGCTTTCAATGTGGTTACCAGGAGATTTGACCATTAAATGCACATCAAAAGGAAGATTGCTATATTTACGTATTGCAGAGACAACGCTAGGACCAATTGTAATATTTGGAACGAAATTCCCATCCATAACGTCTATGTGTATGTAATCTACACCTAAATCGCTAATTTTTCTTACTTCTTCTCCTAATTTTGCAAAGTCTGCTGAAAGTATAGAAGGTGCAATTTTAATACTCATGAGCTGCCTTTTTTACTAAAAAATAACTTATTTTTAAACTCTGTCACCCTAAACACCATCTAAGTAGCTAGAGAAGCTGGATACCGATATCGGTATGCCTATTTAACTAGATCTTAAATTAGATAAAAAAAGGTAGTCTTGATAAAACTTATTTACAGCAAGTTTTTTTACATTTGGACTTTCTGTTTGTTCTTTTTTGTACCCTAATTTATAGCTTATTGAATCCTTGTATAAACTGATCGTTTTGTATGCTTTGTTCATCTCTCTAGGAAAGATGCCATTAGCAATTACGACGCATAACCCTGTAGCTGTTGCAAAAGCTAGAGTGGTAAATGCTAGATTTTGTAAAAAATTCCTTCCACTAACTTTTTTTTCCTGTATATTAGCAGAGTGCGATTTGTTTGACACTTCTTCTAGATATTCATGCCATATGTGATTGCAGTTCGTACATTTTACCTTTCTTCCAGATGCACCTATTTGCTTAGGAGATACTAAGTAAGTTTTAGTACAACTATTACATTGTATTTTCATAGCACTTACATATAAGTAGTAACAAGCCCAAATGATACGAGCTACAAATTTAATATCAATATATATATAACAAATGGAAGGTTTGCAACTAAAAAAAACACAGAGTGAGATAGAAGATATTTGGAAAAATAGAGAAAAATTTAATGACTGTAATCTAAAGAAAACAGCAAGAATAGCAATTAAAGAGGTAATTGAGCTCCTTGATAGTGGCAAAATTAGAGTAGCAGAAAAGCTATCAAGTGGAGAATGGGTAGTACATAAGTGGATAAAGCAGGCAATATTATTACATTTTCTCACCGAAGAAAATAAAATAATAGATAATACTAATTGCTGGTTTGACAAGATCGGTAACAAATTTAGTGAATGGAATGAGGAGAAATTTCGCCAGTTAAAAATTAGAGCAGTTCCTGGGTGTTTTGTTCGCCGATCTGCTTATATAGGTACAAATGTTGTTCTAATGCCAAGTTTTATCAACGTTGGTGCATATGTTGATTCAGGAACAATGATAGATACCTGGTCAACGATTGGTAGCTGTGCGCAAATAGGAAAAAACTGTCATATTTCCGGTGGAGTGGGAATAGGTGGAGTTCTTGAGCCTATTCAAGCTTCACCTGTCATTATAGAAGATAATTGCTTTATTGGAGCACGTAGCGAAGTGGCCGAGGGTGTGGTAGTGAGAGAAGGATCAGTCCTTGGCATAGGTGTGTTTATTGGGGCATCAACAAAGATTATTGATAGAGAAACTAGCAAGGTATTTTACGGCGAAGTGCCACCTTATTCTGTAGTGGTACCAGGGTCTATTCCATCTAAAAATAATATTTCAACCTATTGTGCAGTCATAGTAAAAAAAGTGGATGAAAAGACGAGATCGAAAATCTCTATAAATGAAATATTGAGGGATTAAACTATCTTACTCCTTGTCGTCACTTTTTTTATCATTATTACTAACTACAGTAATGGCATACGCGCATAACTCTGAGAAAGAGACTCCATTTTCTTGAGATAGTTTATATAATTTTTGTAGACTTTCTTTTACTTTATTAGGAATATTCCCTCCACGTTCTTTTACAAGCCAGGAATCTTGATGATGAATTGGATGAGCATCACTTTTTGGATTTCCTATGTATATTGCAAAAGGTGAACTTTGTCCTTTGAAGTCACATTGTACAGTAAATTTTTTTATAGATTCAGCCATCTAAAGACCTCTACTTTTCTTTTTGGTCGATTTTATAGCAGGTGGAAGAGGTGGTTTCTTTATAAAATCTTGTCTATTGACAACACTTTCTCTACCTTCCAAAGCTCGGCGAACATCAGCTCTGCTTAATTGCGACTCTTTTGCTACCTTCATTCCATGCTTTGCCATAATATTAGCATATGCTAGTACTTTTTTTACCAATGCTAGATCACCATCTAGCATTTGAACTAGCACTTGAAACACTTCCGCTAAAGTTAGCCCATCAGCATTTATAACCTTGTTTTCTATAAAATTGACAGCTTCTTCAAATTTGTATTCAATACTATCATCTTGAGCTATAAGGACAACATAATCGGTGTTTTTGTCGTCCATAACTGAAGCACTATTACTCACAAACTTAAGTGTATACTATATATATAAATACTCTACTATTTTATATTATGGCACGCTATAGTTAAACATTTATTAATAACATGCTCACTTATATACACGAATTAATTGACAAAAGTCAAGGATCAATATCCATCAGTGATTTCATGAATGCCGTTTTGTACCATGAAAAATACGGCTATTATACAAGTAAATTACCGCTTGGTAAGGATGGTGATTTTACTACCGCACCTGAGATCAGCCAATTATTTGGTGAAGTAATTGCAGTTTGGATAATGCATACATGGGAAAAATTAGGAAAGCCATCAAAATTTTCTCTAGTTGAACTTGGGCCAGGCAAAGGAACACTCATTCACGATATAATAAGAGTCACTAAAAAATACAGCAGCTTTTTTAATTCAATGTTGATCCACTTAGTTGAAATAAGCCCTACTTTACGGAAGATACAAAAGGAAAAATTAAAAAGCTTAGATGTTAATTGGCACAAAAATATTGACAACCTACCAGAACAACCAACCATTTTTTTAGCAAATGAGTTCTTTGACGCTCTTCCGGTAGATCAGTTTGTTTACCGCGATGGGCAGTGGTATGAAAATATGGTGACAAAACAAGATGATGGCAGTCTCTTGGTGTCATGCCAGTGCGTGACACTGGAATCCAGAAAAAAAGAATCATGGATTCCAGTGTCAGCTACTCAGATGACAAATGGAAAATTCTTTAATGGTGCAGTGGTGGAAATATGTTCAGTTGGGGTTGAAATATTAAAAAAACTTGAGAAGAAGATATATAATAATAAAGGAGCTGCTTTGATTGTAGATTACGGTTATGTATACCCCGCATATAAGAGCACTTTGCAATCGATAAAACAACATAAGTATGCTAATTTTCTTGAGAATGTTGGTAATAGTGATATTACCGCACTTGTGAACTTTCAAGCGTTAAGAGATTCATTAAAGCATGTAGATTGTGAGATTTTAACTCAAAGGGAATTTTTATATCTTTTTGGCATAAAAGAAAGAACCCAGGCTTTAATGAAAAGCGCAAGTGATGAACAAAAGAATAGGATCTTTAGTGAATTCCTAAGGTTGACTGAAAATATGGGCACTCTTTTTAAAGCAATGCTATTGATATAGCTAACCCAAGAAAGGTTTCCCTACGTCATACCGCCGCGATATCTCAGCATAGATTCCGCTAACGAGTAGCGGGATGACGAGCTTATCGTCATGCTGCCGCGAACCGTCATACCGCCACGAACTGTCATACCACCACGAACCGTCATACCGCGATTCATTCGCGGTATCTCTAGATCCCGCTAACAAGCAGCGGGATGACGGTTGTCTCCTAGCTGTCATCCCAGTACTGGTAGACTCAAATCACAATGCTCGTATAGCTGCAACCCTGGAGGTACTGTTTCTCACCCACTGGAGATATTGCACGGTACTATCTACTTGATCATCGTGGCGCGTTTCTGGAAACATTAAAATTTCATACTCAAAATCATTTAGCCATACTGCTTGATGCGGCAAAATAATCCTGCCAGACTCTATCATCGGAGCAATCCGGTGGAATCGAGCGAGCTTACCATCATGTGGCACTATTTCGATAATGGGCAAATGACTGTTTGCCTTCAGCTCTTGTGCTAATTGCTGACCACTTGTTTTGGCTTCGATCAAAATCGCGTGTGGTGACCATCTTGCAGCTAGTGATAAAACTTGTTCTTTAAGCTTTGGATACTCAAGCTTTGCGCGATATACATCAAGTAAATAGAATTTATTATCTATTTTTGCCCAGGTGGTGCAGACACTAAAGTTGCTCATGTCGCTTGTTGAAACCGCAGTATCCCAACTTTGTGTTATATGCGAGAGATTATCAGGAAATTTTTTATAGCGTTTCAACCACTCTGGTTTAATTATACCACTTGAAAGCGGCAGAGGGTTTTGTTGATATTGAGCAGCAAAAGCGTAACTCCCAAGTTCAGCTTTTATTATCTCAACTTCTTCTTTTCCTCCATCGAGGGGATATAACAACTGACCTTCTTCTCTTGAATATAATATCCTTACAGGTGACGCTGGTTTATTATATAATCGCCTGGTCGCACAGTGCTGAGCTACTCGGATGATAGGAACGGGAGGTATTGGCTTTTTGATTGAATAAATAACCTGCTTATTTTCAGAAATCATTGGCAAACAAATATGATGCCATATGTTTTTTGGCTTGGAGAGAAGGTGTCCAGTTAAGTCCTCCTGGTGTAGCCTGTGCATTACAAGAACGATGACTCCTTTTTTTCTATCGTTCAGCCTGGTTACTAAAGTCTGATCAAACCAGTTTGTGGCACGCTTTCTAAGCGTTTCACTCAAAGCTTGAGCAGAACTGAGCGGATCGTCCACAATGATAAAATCACCACCTTCACCAGTTAGTGTTCCACCAACTGATGTTGCGATTCTGTATCCTCTCTGCACTGTTTGAAATTTATATTTTGTATTCTGGTCTTTGGATAGTTCTATCTCTGGAAATAGCGCTCTATACCAACTAGACTGCATCACGCACCTGGTGTCGAGCGAGTGCTTTTCGCTGAGCCGCTGAGAATAACTTGCAACTATTATTCTCGCAGTTGGTTGGTTTCCCAGTATCCATGCGGGCCACGCAACGCTTATGCACATGGACTTCATCGAGCGCGGAGGCATATTGAATATTATTCGTTTCACTTCACCAGCGCTCGCTGCTTCCAGCCTGTCTGCTATGACTTTTATATACTGATAATCGTTATACTCACACCCCGGCACTACCGTTTGAAAGCATAACTCAATGAATTTTAGAAAGTTCATGATATAATGTTGAAACCAACGCGTGACGCTGGGATGACAAAAAAAGGAGCACTGAAGGCTATAGGTGAGACGTCGCGGTATCTCTAGATCCCGCTAACAAGCAGCGGGATGATGAATTACTATGCCGCCGCGAACCGTCATACCGCCGCGGTATCTCAGCCGCTAACAAGTAGCGGAATGACAACAATCCTACGCCATACCGCCGCGGCGCTAACAAGAGATCCCGCTAACAAGCAGCGGGATGACGAATTACTTAACCATCATCTACACCGTCATACCGCGATTCATTCGCGGTATCTCTTAGCCGCTAACAAGCAGCGGGATGACGAGGTCATGCCACCGCGCGAACCGTCATACCGCCGCGGTATCTCTAGATCCCGCTAACACGTAGGGGAATGACGAGGTCATGCCGCCGCAAACCGTCATACCGCCGCGGTATCTCTTAGCCGCTAACACGTAGCGGGATGACGGTTGTCGTTTAGCCATAAACATTAAGAAATTTACCAAATGAAAAAAAAGGCAAAAGAAACCCTGGGGTTATTATCCGCTTTAAAATATTGGCGTTTTTTATGTTTTAAACGCTTGACAAGCGAGATTCAGCCGCTTTTAATTGCAACTAACTTACGCTGCAAATGTTTAAGAAATTTACTAAGCAGAAAAAAAGACAAAGAATCCCCGAGTTAGCTAGTCTTTTACTATCTCTGTCGAGTATTGGCATTTTTTGATGTCTTGTAACGCTTTATAAGCGCGTTCAGCTTATTTAGATAAAAATCTAGATGTAGATGAAGTTTTGTAAAGACATACAGTATCTATATACTGCAAAAAATTGAACATAAGACGCCGATACATTAAGTAATCCTTACCTTTTAATCTGCAGATCGGCGAAAGCAAATACAATAGCTTCAGTTTTATGATAAGGGGGCTGGCGAAGGGTGTCAAGCAAGTTTTTTGTTTCTATTCCCAATGTTATATGGTTATGTAATACCAATTCTCATTACTAGTGAATCAAATAAGCGGCATTGCAGAGTTTTTTAATTGTGGAGTGAGAAAGAGAGGTAATAAATTTGCACAAAGCGCTCTCAAGCAAAGCAATTGTGTCGTAGATTTTGTTACGCAAAATGTTCTGTTTTATATATAACCAAAACCTCTCAACAGGATTGAGGTCAGGTGAGTATGGTGGTAGGTATATAATGTCGATATTTTTAGGTACTTTTAAATTTTTTGACTTATGCCAACTAGCACAATCCATGATAAGAAATGCCTCCCTTGTTCCTAAATATTGTGACATCTGCTCAAGGAATATATTCATACAATCAGTATTGACGTTTGAGCTAGAACTTTCTCCATTTCTGGGATTAACTGCACTATAGAGATAAAAATTTTGCCTACCTAGTTTTACCTTAACCTGTGTCCTAATGCCTTTTTTAAACCACCCGTGTCCAATCTTTGAATGTGTGCCAAACCGCGATTCATCGAAGAAAAATAGCTCTTTTTCAGGATACATGACAATAGTTTCATTAAGATTTTTTTTTAAATTCCTCTTGTTTACTTTTATCTTGTCCGTTATGCACTGGTCTTGGTGTGATATATGAGAATTTCATTCTTTGCATATTACGGTGTACTGTAGATTTGCTGATATTCAAACCAAACTTTTCTTGAATTCTTATTTTCATTTCTTTTATAGTAATATTGGGGTTTTCCTCTATCCACACCTCAACTTGTTCACGTTGACTTTGATTCAATATAGTTTTTCTACGGCGTTGAGGCGGAGCAAATAATTTTTCTTCTCTGCCAAATTTTAGGTCATGCAGTAAGTGCCTTTCTTGAAATGCAGCATATCTTTGCTACGGCTGTTATACTGTGCTTTTTTGCTGCAATTACAGCATTTAGTTTTTTTGCAACATATGCGTTATTTCTTACTTTCTTCAGCATTTCTTTTGCTGATTCCACCACTTTTTCATCCAATAATTTTGATCTTAATGCCATTTAAACCTCGCTACTTTACTTACTTCAGTATGGCTTTTTTTCTATTATTGTCTATCCGTTACTTGTGTAGCAGGAATTGGTATAAGAAGTCTAATAGCAAATTTTTAAGTTCCTCTTTAACTCTTTAACCAGCGGGCTCGCATGAGGAGAGGAGAGTAAAGGTCCTCTTCCATAGATATCTTCACACTTTTTTCTTCTTCTGTAGTTGGCAGACGAGTAAGAAAGTGAATCTTTGGTGCGCCACTAATTATTGCCATTGGTGTTTGCTCCGCCCCTTCTCCCATAACTAAAACAGCAGACGTTGCCAGCGCATCAAGAAGATTGACTTGTGTTACTTGCAGTGGTTGATCATAAAGATCTGGCTTGCCTATATAGGAATAAAATGGTTCAAATCCACACCAACCAAGAGCAACGCCCGTAACCCCAAGGCGCATAGGTGTTATGTTACTATCTGTAATCAAAATACCAAGATGTTTTATGCAGTGTTTTGTCTTGAGATAGTTCCATATTGATAGAGCTGTTTTCTGAACATCCTTTGGGTATAAAATATACATTTCATTACCATTTGATTCATCAATACCAGCAGATGGAATTAAGATATTGTCTTTGATTGTTAAATAGATGCCGTAAGAATTATGGTCTACATCAACAATTGCATCAGCTTCTCTTTTGATTAGCTCTTCTTTAGAACAAGCAGTTTTGCAAACCACTTGTTTTTGACAAATAGAAATGATTTTTGATGTGATAGCAAGAACAACTTCCTCTCCTAGCAACTCTGAAACATAGCGATCAAGAACCTGCTCTAATACTTCCCCACATTCAATGCGGTGGGTATAAATTGCTTTAACATGCATATTAACGTATTAGCCTACATATAGTATAATCTTTCGTTTTGGTGAGAATAGTTTTATGCCATCCATCAAGAAGTGTTAAGTTGAAATATACATCACCTTTATAGGGTTTGTGAATTTCTGTTATGATAAATTCTGAGATTAGATCATACTCCAAAAAAAGATGCGCTATTTGTGCTCCACCAATCATGAAGACTTTAGAATTACTTTGGATTGACAAAAACTCTTGCATAGAAGAAATAATAGTGCATTTTACTCCTCTGTTAAAACAAGAATTTAATTTGTCACGAGAAAAAACAACAGGGATACGATCCTTTAATATGTTTTGAGACATAGTTTCAAATGTTTTTCTTCCCATAACAATAACTTGTTTGTCAGTCACCTGACGAAAATGATCTAACTCACTTGGATAATGCCAGGGCAATCCATTATTTATTCCAATTACCCCCTTGGGATCAACAGCCATAATTCCGATAACTATCATCCCTGTAAAGCAGCTTGAGCTACAAAGAATCGCATGTGATCACGCACATTATGCACTCGAAGGAAATCAACCTTGTTGTGCAATGCAGATGATAAAGCAATTGTTTCTAAATCTCGGTTAAAGACAGGTTCTGTAGAAAAAGAAGAAATAAATGACTTTCTAGAATGGCCAACCAGAACTTTGCAGCCAAAACTTTGCAATGCTTCTATATTGCATAAAAGCCAGATATTCTGATATAGAGATTTTCCAAAACCAATACCAGGATCAATAATTATCGAGCTTTGATCAAAACCTAGGGTAAGTAACCTGCTAATGCTCTTCTCTGCCCAATTATTTATGATATCAATTGGGTCAGTGTCGTCTGGAATAATGTTGTCTCTATGTGGTGGTATTGAAAGTGAATGCATAATAACGATGCTGCAACCATTACTAGCAACTGCTTTTAAGGTATTATCATCTAGATCTCCCTTCTGATTGTTTATCCAGGCAATGTTGTAGTGTTCCAAAACATTTAAAATAACGTCTGGCCAGAAACTATCAATGCTGACTTTAATATCACCAACTTTCATATACTGATTGAGATTATCAAGCACTGGTTTTAAGCGTGCATATTCTGCTTTTGGAGTTTGTATTGAGGAGCCAGGTCTTGTTGATTGAGCACCAAGATCAACTATACTTGCACCGTCTGATACCAGTTGCAGTGCTTGCTTGGTTGCTTGATCTGCATCATAATAAAGACCACCATCTGAAAATGAATCAGGAGTAATATTAACAATACCTACAAGCTCTGGTGAAAGCGTAAAACTCCTTAAAAAGCAATCCTTAATGTTAGGGTTAATAGTACCAAACGTTTTGTTAACTACTGCCATGGGACTCAGCATTGCCATCAAGTGAAGCAAAAATGGTCTGTTTATCAATTCTGGGTGAGGAATCTTAAGGTAGGATGTATCAAGTGTCAGGTTATCCCATAACAAAATATCCAAATCAATAACGCGAGGTGCCCATTTTTCATAGACCTGCGGGCGGCCAATGTCACACTCAATTTGTTTAAGGCCCTTTAACAGCTCTTCAGGAGAAGAAGAACAACTTCCATACACAACCATATTTAGAAATGGCCTGTCCCACCCAGGTGGAGCATCATTTGGTAAAATAGCCTTAGTTTCCAGAATAATTGAAGATTTTAAATTTTTAAAATAGCGTTCCTGCAGTAACTGAGCAGCCTTTTGTAAATGGGAAAAGCGATTCCCCATATTTGAGCCAATAGAAATGTAAATCATTCTTGCAACGCATTACGATAAGTAAAGAAAACACCTCCATGCACACTGGGGACAGGTGGTGCAACTTTGTGAATAGTTACGCCTATAGAAGAAATAATAAGCTTTTTTTGCATCACAAGGTTATTAATGGTCCTGTATATATCATGAGTTAAATGCTCGATTAAGTTGAATTGCTTGCTTTGAACGAGAGATTGAATACTCTGAACTACCTCCAAGTAGCATATAGTATCCTCAAGCCGGTCAGTTGTAAGTCCTAAAGGGGGGGATTTAAAGGTAAAATCAATATTAACACTAACTAATTGAGAATGATACTTCTCTTCTGCACTATAGCCTAAATGAACCCAAAGCCGTAAGTCAGATATAAGAAGATTACATGTAGACATTGCATTCCAACATCACTGAGTTTAAGCTACTTACAACTACTAACACACACTGGCATTTATCATCCCATCAAGAAAACCCCACAAGAGCTTTGCTCCCTTTTGAGCACCCTGCATAACTTTATCTTGCTCTTTTTCATCTAGATCTTCAATAAGATTTGCACACTCCTCAGAATGCCACTCATCAGCTTCCATATGAACCGTAAAAAATTGAAGAGAACACTCATCACTTATTGAATAGTGTTTTTTTAAACCTTCAATTTTAGACTTAGAAACCTCTGGAGTTTGACGTTCGTAAGCGTATAAGGCTCCAAGACCTGCCGCAAAACCTGATCTTACAATATCAAAGTAACCATCAACTAACTCCTGTGTCTCTTTAATCTGTGCACTTTCACGAAGATCAGATCGCGCAACGCCAAGCCCTTCAGCAAAACGTTGCCATAATTCTGGATGATTTTCATCACCTTGTTCCTCTTCTATTAAATTACCAAGTAAAACCTGTCGCATTTTTAGATCTGGGCACAAAAAATGTATACCACTGATGTAACGAGGAAACGCAGCAACGTGGTGATAATATTCTTTAGCATAGGTTTGTAAAGCTTGCAAGCTTAAGCTTCCTGTATTCCATGACTGGTAAAATGGATGATTTAGTAAGTGCAATTCATCTAACTTGTTATTTAGAGACTTAGTAAATTTCATTATTTCCTCCATTACATCAACATATAGTTCATATACTACAGCTTTCTCATTGTTACGATCATGCTAACAATGGTGGGATTGGTAGGACTCGAACCTACGGCCAATTCGTTATGAGCGAACTGCTCTAACCGACTGAGCTACAATCCCTTTTATCAATATTTATAATACACACAAAAGCAAATTTGTCTATTAGCTTATTTCACTATCAACCCAACTTGACAAATCATTTGTTGCACCAATTTTGCGTGCAATTTCCTTACCATCTTGAAATATGATTAAAGTGGGTATAGATTGCACTCCATACTTACTTGGCACTTCAGTCCCTTCATCTATGTCGAATTTGCAGATCTTAATCTTGCCTTTTCTGTCTTTAGCCAATTGTTCGATACGTGGCATTAGACTTTTACATGGCCCACACCATTCTGCCCAAAAGTCTATCAGAACAAACCCTTTATAGTCAGTGACTTCAGATTTGAAATTTTGATCATTTACCGATGTAATATCATCACTCATAAAATACCTAAATTTTTGTAAAATATAGCATATCTATTAGCAGTTAATCAACTAAATTCTTACCGCAGAGCTTGAAAAATTGCCCTAAAGTGTTTTGCACAAACAAAAAACTTCTATTACATCTGGTGGTTAAAGATATCCACGTTTTCCCAACCCATTAAGTCTAACTCAATACGAGTAGGAAGAAATTCAAAGCACTTTTGGGCCAATTCTTTTCTATTTTCACGTTCCAGCATTAAGTCTAGCTTTTCCTTTATCCTGTGGAGATACAAAACATCAGATGCAGCATAACTTTTTTGTTTGTCTGTTAAATTTTCATTTCCCCAATCAGAAGATTGCTGCTGCTTATTTAGTTTGGTATCAAGCAGCTCTAAGCACAACTCTTTTAAGCTATGATTATCTGTGTAAGTGCGAACTAAACGTGAAGCTATTTTTGTGCAATAGCACGGAAGTGCCCAAGTTTCCAAGTAATAACGTATTATGCTCACATCAAATCGCGCGAAGTGAAATATTTTAGTTATATTTTTATCCTCTAATATTTTTCTCAAATTTGGCGCTGTATAATCGTTCTTGAGTTGAACTAAGTGAGCGTTGCCATCATTAAAAGAGAGCTGCACAAGGCATAATCTATCTCTGCTATGAAGTAGCCCCATTGCCTCGGTATCAACAGCTATAGACCTTACATCATCTGGTATTGAACTAGCTGGCAAGTCGTCTTTATATAAAAATATTCCCATAAAGCTTTGTGGAATAATTAAAAACTTATGATAATCAAAAATAAGCCTTAAGTATACGAAAAGATCATAGAAGGAACCACACAAGTTTATGGGCTCTCACATTTTTCGTGTACACGGGGGTTTACAAATTGCTGTATATGCCTATAATTAAGTAAATTTAGGTTAATTTAATTGCGGGAGTAGCTCAGTTGGTAGAGCGCAACCTTGCCAAGGTTGAGGTCGAGGGTTCGAACCCCTTCTCCCGCTCTTTACTTTCAAAATCATTTCGTCAAAAATCCCTTGACAAACTCCGCTAGCCCCCTTATCATGAAACTGAAGCTATTGTATTTGCTTTCGCCAATCTGCAGATTAAAAGGTAAGGATTACTTAATGTATCGGCGTCTTATGTTCAATTTTTTGCAGTATATAGATACTGTATGTCTTTACAAAACTTCATCTACATCTAGATTTTTATCTAAATAAGCTGAACGCGCTTATAAAGCGTTACAAGACATCAAAAAATGCCAATACTCGACAGAGATAGTAAAAGACTAGCTAACTCGGGGATTCTTTGTCTTTTTTTCTGCTTAGTAAATTTCTTAAACATTTGCAGCGTAAGTTAGTTGCAATTAAAAGCGGCTGAATCTCGCTTGTCAAGCGTTTAAAACATAAAAAACGCCAATATTTTAAAGCGGATAATAACCCCAGGGTTTCTTTTGCCTTTTTTTTCATTTGGTAAATTTCTTAATGTTTATGGCTAAACGACAACCGTCATCCCGCTACGTGTTAGCGGCTAAGAGATACCGCGGCGGTATGACGGTTTGCGGCGGCATGACCTCGTCATTCCCCTACGTGTTAGCGGGATCTAGAGATACCGCGGCGGTATGACGGTTCGCGCGGTGGCATGACCTCGTCATCCCGCTGCTTGTTAGCGGCTAAGAGATACCGCGGCGGCTGTAAGTTAAAAATATGTTATAAAAGAAACAAGAGGGAACTACTCACTATAGGAATAGCGGGCGTGTGCGACCGACGCGGCGTTGACAACCGTTTATATCAAGGCTATCCCTCGATACGTTTGAATAGTTGCATGGGACATATGTATGCACCCGTTTACAATCTTAAATCAATAAACTATCGAGGTTATTAATATGGTTACATCTTATCAAAATTTTATTGGTATTGACATCGGAAAATTTAAAAATGTTATTGCGGTTCACACACAGAAGAGTGTTGTCGAATTTGATAATAATGCTTCTGGTTGGCAACAATTGTTTAAAAAGTTTTCAGATATCTTACCTAATTCTTTAGTAACTTTAGAAAATACAGGAAATTGGTTTATCGCATTTTCTTATTGACAAGAATATCGCTGTACATCGAGCTAATACCCGTAAAGTAAAAAGCTTCATCTTGTCACACGGAACTTTAGCAAAGTCCGATAAATCAGATGCAAGGGCTCTTGCTCAATATGCGTCATGGAACTCTCTCTCCCCACTTCTGAAAAACAATCAACCTTGGTTGCACTTTGTCAACGTCGTGATGACATTACGCAAATGAGAACTCAGGAAAAATGTAGACTGGAAGCACCTGAAAACGACCATATAAAAGAAAGTTGTCAAAAAACTATCGGATTCTTTAATAGTCAAATAGATGAACTCAATAATACTATACAAAAAATTATTGATGAAAGCCGTGAGTTACAACAACGTCAAAAAATCCTTAAAACAGTTCCTGGAAAAGTTATCTCAAGACTTTCTGTGTTTAATGCCAGAGCTTGGCTACTTAAACAGAAAAGAAGTAGCAAGTCTTGCTGGCGCATCCAAAAGAAAGTGGAAAAGCTATTGGTTATCGAAGAATAACAGGCGGTAGAAGCAATGTTCGTACTAACGGCTGCAATGGCTGCTCAAATCTGCACTTGGTGCATTTTATTCCAAGCTCATTGAAAGTGGTAAGAAGAAGATGGTAAGCTCTAATGCGTAAAATTATGGTTATTGCTAATGCCAGGCTTAAAGAAGCAGTTAATATGAATTAAAAAAATCTGCATAGGAAATAAGTTAACGAATATGTGCGTCCACACACACTTAAAGCACAAACCATAAAATCTAAGCAGTAACTGTTGTTTGATATAAAATTTTTCTATGATAAATTAGGGTGTTTATTGTCAAAAATGCATTTTCTAATTGAATAAAAATACAAAATTATAAACAAGAGTTGTAATAAAACTAAATTCAAAAAATTTAAAAAAAACATAGTTGATATGACGGTTCGTGGCGGTATGACGGTTCGCGGTGATCCCAGTGTCAGCTACTCGGATGACACCATTTACAACCACTCTCCTACCCTTTCTAGCTGTTTATAGCTGTTAAATCTCAGGAATTTATCAAAATATGGAGAGGCAATAAAGGGTGTGGAATTACTTAAATAATTAGATAAAAAACCAGGCAGATCATTTTTTAATTCTTGCATTTTGTATCTATAATTTTGTATAGAAATAACTTTTATTTTATCATAATCAAGTTTCCAATAAGCAAGTTCTGAGACTTCTCTTTTTGTTATATGTTCTACCGCTAAGGCTTGTAAAATTAATTGCGGAAAAAATCCCGACATTACTTCTTCATTGGAAGGTGGTGTACCAAGCTTATAGTCTATAATTGCCACTTGCCCACTTGGTAGATACTCAACTCTATCACATCTTGCTGTCAGTGAAATTTCTTGTGGCCTATTTGTCATCCCAGCAGTTTCATACTGATCACAAGAACCAGCATCACGCACTGGAATATGAAATATCGGACAGGAAAAGCTCTTTTCCAACTCAACATAGTTGCTTCGAGTTTCATCAAGTTCGACAAAAGATTGAATTACCCTCTGTAGTCTTATCCACCACATATTTGAAAAATTAAACTGACTAGTCGAGAATGTTTCTCGTGCAATGCTCATTGGCGACTTTTTGTTGCGTAAATATCTTGCAAGAATGTTGTGCACCATAGTGCCAAATTCCAACATCGATGGCTTAAAATTCAAGTCTCTTAATTGTTTAAGGCCCAGTATATATTCAACGTAAAATGAATAAGGATTACGAATTAGCTTTTCTATTGCACTGCAAGACATCACCTGCATTTTTTCTTTTCTAACTTCGGTTTGAGGTTTTGGCATAGGCTGAGTACATGGAACAGTACATTCAGGCGTATTTAATATCCTTAGCCAATCACGATAAGGATATTTTGACCCCTGTAACATAATTTCCAAACGCTGCAATAGAATTGGTTTTCTATGGCTTAGCGATCTTGTAATATAAACCTTACTTGCACAAAACAAATTGTGTAAAGTATAAAAAAAATACCCCTGCTCTTCTTGCGCAGAAGGAAGACTAAATTTTTCTCTCGTAAGTGCATTCAAAAGCGGACTTTGAAAGCTTGGCGCTTCATTAAACCCAGCGAGTATTACAACCTTGTTGTGATATAAGCTGAATTTATTTAAGTCATTTGCTACAGAGAAAAACTCTTTCTCTAAAAATAAGGTCAGAATTTGGTTATATAACTCTAAGGAGCACTTAATTTCTACACCCTCACATGCATTCAAGAAATTACAGGTGAAATTACCTATTTCACCATTTAGCTCTGAAAAATTTATACCAGATAGCATATTAACACACTGCAAATGAGTTGCCACCACATCAGAAATAGGGCAATTTATAATGTTAAGCAAAGGATTAAATACAACCTCTAACTTACTGATAATAACTAATATATCTTCTTTATGTTTTAGCTTTTTATGGGCATTGATAGCATTTATAATATCGCTCAGGCCATTTGTACTAAAGTTGCGTAATACCTCTATTTCAAATTCAGATAAAATCCGAGTGTACTCTTCTTGAGTGTAACCAAAAGTCACTAGCCTATGTTTAAGGAGCGAAAGTAATGACACACTGCTCCAATTTGAGGTCAAAACTTCGATACTATAAAGCAGAAGCGTTATATAAGGGTAATTTTCCGGTATGGCACTGTGTTGCCTTGATAAACATGCTATACGAGCTGCAAGTAATTTATCAAAGACGACCAAAGAAATGTTTTCATAACCTTCATTTTCTATAATTAATGATGTCACTTGTGCTTCTTCCTCTCTGGAATCACAAGTGATGACTTCAATATTGCCAACATGTCCACTACTAACTTTGCTTAGATCGGCAGTTGTATCAAAGACATAGTCAGTTATTTCATTCTCTATAGTGTTCAAGCAGCTAACATCCCTTCTATCTACATTTAAATAATCGAGCAGATCTTTCAGACAATATTGATAGTGTTTTTTATCAAGCAATTTCCAGTCTTTCTCTTTAATTTTCAAATTCAGGTTAGGCAAAATTATTTTTCCAAATGGCAGGTCATATATAGCCTTAATTAACGACTTATCCTTTCCAATTCCAACAAAGATTATATATTGGTCTTTTTGTAAAGAGATTATCATATTGTTTATGTAATCACTCTTATGTTTTAATATATCTACTACTTCTAAACCTTTTAAAGTTTTACTCCAAGTCTCAGTGAGTAAGCTTATGAAATTCTCTATTTTTTTTGAATGCTCATTAAATTGATCATAATCCGTTGTTTGGGTAGATTGAATTTTATCAAGCAGTGATGGCAGGCTATAAGCTAAATCAACTGGGAAATTGTCGTTATTTTTTCTATTCCATTCCAATATGAATTGAATGAGTAGCAGCGTCCTTTTTATTGGACTTATAACTTTAACTCTATCAAGATTTAATATTAAATCTTCCTCATCAATGTTCTCTAGCGAAACTATCTCTGGCAAAATTATGCATTTTTCAGCGTTATAATTCTTGAATGCATTGAGTAACGCTATCACATCCCTCTTGCAAGGAAGTATGACCTTTATCTCGGGAATTTTTTCTCTTTCATATTCAGAAAATATGTGCTGAACCAGCACATCAAAAAGGGATTCATCCACATTAACGGTAAAAACTCTTCCCACTAACAGTAACAATTAATACAATATTTTATTGTATAGAAATTATTCAAAATATAAACGTGCTTGTATGCTATTATATATTAAAATTTTTTATAACATTACATGGCAAACATTAGAATAGAAGTTTTAAATAAATGCGAGCAAATTGGATGCAGATGGTTAGTCAACGTTTACTCGATTTACATACGCAAAGGATTACCATCCAAATTATATGAAGAAATTTGCGGGCTATTTTATAATAAAGTCATACAAGACTGCCGTTATTATTCCTACAATGAAAACCTTGAAGAAGTTCCGTATGATTTCATAGAACCACAAGCAAAGTGGGGCTTGGAAATAAGCTTCTTACCTGGCATGACCGATAATGTAGGCAACACAGCGAAACAAATTGTTAGAGAATATTTAATAAACAAGGACTACATTGATGAAAATGTTTGTATAAAAGCAAGAAGTTCAAAATTGATTCTAAGTCAAGCAACTGAAGATGATATAAAGCAAGAATTCAACCCTATCACTGAGTATTGCACGCTTGTTTATAAAGAAAACGGCAATTACTATTGGAGGCATTACGGTAAGTTAAAAGGCGTCATCCCAGTGCTTGACTACTTGGATCCAGAAAATTTCAAGCAATTGTATAATGAAAACTGGATTCCAGTGTCAAGCACTGGAATGACAGAGGGGGAAACAGGAATGACAAAAGAGAGCACTGGAGTGATATCAAGTAGTAATGGGGCTAAGTCTGTTAACCTAAATGTAAGTGACCAAGAACTTGAGAAAATCAGCAGAGATGGAATCGATGGTAATGGCACTTTAGGGCTCTCTCTGGCAGCAATGAAAGCTATAAAGGATTACTTTAAAAAACTTAATAGAAATCCATATGATATTGAACTTGAGTCTCTGGCACAGACTTGGTCTGAACATTGTAAGCACAATATCTTTTGCTCTCCCATTGATGAAATAAAAGATGGCCTATACGCACATTATATCAAGCGTGCAACGCGTGAGATAAATTCTGACATATGTGTGTCAGTTTTCTCTGACAACGCAGGAGGAATAATTTTTGATGACGATTACTTGATTGTAGATAAAGTTGAAACCCACAATAGCCCTTCAGCTCTTGATCCATTTGGTGGAGCAATGACCGGAGTGCTTGGAGTTAATCGTGATGTAGTTGGTTTCGGGAAAGGCGCGGAGCCTATAATGAATACCTATTACTTTTGCTTTGCCAAAGAAGCAAAAGGCAAATTTTATAGGGATAAAGAGCGCACTGATGAGATCTTACCGCCAAAATATATAATGAAAAAAGTGATCCATGGTGTTAATGTTGCTGGTAATTGCTCTGGTATTCCAACACAACTTGGATCGGTATATTTTGACGATAGATTTTGTGGCAAGCCGCTGGTTTTTGTTGGCAGTGTCGGAATTATTCCGCGCAACATAAATAACGCACCTTCACACATTAAAGGACCAAAAAATGGCGATAAAATCGTAATTATTGGTGGAAGAGTTGGAAGGGACGGAATTCACGGCGCAACGTTTTCCTCAGAGGCTTTGTCGGGAAACAGCCCTTCAACAATTGTGCAAATTGGTGACCCCATAACACAAAAAAAACTATCCAATGCCGTCATAAAAGCAAGAGATCTTGGTCTTTATAATGCAATAACGGATAACGGAGCAGGTGGTCTATCATCGTCTATTGGTGAAATGGGAAAAGACGGATTTGAAGTTGATTTGAGCAAGGTTCTCCTTAAAAACGATGGTATGGCTTCGTGGGAAATATGGATATCAGAATCACAAGAGAGAATGACCTTAGCAGTGCCAGAAGAAAATCTTCCTATGTTTAAGCAAATTATGAAAAAACATGATGTGGAGGTTTGTGTGATTGGAGAGTTCAATGAGAGTGGTAAAGCTGTTGTTAAATGTCCTGAAGGGAAAGTAATAATGGACATCGAAACTGAATTTCTGCATGACGGTAATCCTAAAATGCATTTACAGACAAAGCCGTGGACTGGAGAGTGGATAGCTACTTGCATGACACCAGACCGAGCTTCTGAGCTCCCACTTAGTTCAATAGATGTTGAACTAAAAGAAATGCTGAGCAGACCAAACATATGCAGTAAAGAGTTCATAGTGGTGCAATATGACCATGAGGTTCAAGGGTCGTCAGTGCTGAAACCACTGCAGGGCAAGGGAAGAGTGTGCAGTGAAGCTATTGTTTCAAGGCCAATCCTTTCTTCAAATAAAGGTGTTGTAAAATCGCAAGGGTTTGGCTCGAGTTATGGGGAAATTGACACTTACCATATGGCAGCATGTGCGATCGACACTGCCATACGTAACTATGTAGCCGCAGGAGGAAATATAGACCATCTAGCGTTGCTCGATAACTTTTGCTGGTGTGACGCTTATAATCCAGAAAGGCTATGGCAGCTAAAGAGAGCTGCAGAGGCTTGTTATGATTACGCAACCGCATTTAAAGCACCATTCATATCCGGAAAAGATAGTATGTTTAACGACTTTAAGGGATATGATGAAAATGGCGAGAAAGTGATGATATCTGCACCACCTTCATTACTCATTTCAGCAATTGGAATTATAGAAAATATTGAAAATGCGGTATCGCTTGATGTGAAAATGCCGGGAGACTTAATATACGTGCTTGGAGAAACACTTGATGAACTTGGTAGATCTGAATATCAGTTATATAGTGGAATAGGTAATAACAACGTACCAAAAGTTGATGCAAAGAGCGCTAGGAAGTTGTATGAGCGTTACAACCAAGCAATAAAAGATGGCATAATTGCCTCTGCAATTGCACCAAACTTAGGCGGATTAGTTATTGCTCTGGCAAAATCGCTAATTGCAGGAGACCTTGGTGCTGAAATCGATCTTTCACTAGTGCCAATAGGAAAAATACAAAATACAGACATAATAAACAAGATAATAATGTTTTCTGAATCGCAAAGTAGAATTTTGGTTACTATTGCACCACAAAATCAGAAGAGGTTTGAAGAATTGTTTGAAGGTGCAGTTTATTCATGTATTGGCAAAGTAACAGAGAAAAAGGTGCTAAACATAAAGGATGTTTTAAAAGTAGATCTGAAAGATGTGGCATGCTAATATAAAATATTTTTCTTATTATGCTAAATAACTCTTTTACTATATGTAATGTTTATTTAGAATGAATGTATGTTATTAATTTTGGGTAGGTAATTATGTCTATTTTATCGATACTCCTGTTTATCAGTCTTTCTTTACTCAACACTTCAAATAAATTGATGATATGTGCTGCCTTATTTGTGGGAGCTGCTTTAGTTGTAAATTCAATGGTTGAATTTTATGGCAGAAGCAAAGCTACGTACAACTTAATAGTGTGTATAGCGCTATGTTGTGTTTTTAAATGGCAAAGTTTTAATTTGATGATATTGATTTCATATACTGCGATTTTAGTATCTCTTCTCTCAAGCATAATTATTTTTGAAAAATTGAAGTCCAAGTTGAATTTTCATATGGCAAATTTCATTACTTTAATTATAGCATCAGTGGTTGATAGTGCCGTTGTATGTGTTGGATTACTATACAAATTTTCTGCAGGTAAATGCTTATCAATATACATTAGAGATTTAATTTTTAAGTTTTCTTATGTGTCAGTATTGAGCATCTGCTTGTTTGTAGGAATGTATTTATTTTGCTTGGCGAACAAGAAGTATTTTAAGATTTCCACATAACCTGTTTTCTGATATAGCTAAACTGACTTTGGGTCCTGGGGGTGTATTTGGTGGTCCTAATACGTAACAACAGTTTAGAATTTATAGGTAGCCTAAACCCACAACTGTACAAACACTATGATTTGAGCCTATCAGGGGGGTGTCATTCCAGTGCCCAGACACTGGAATCCAGAAAAAAGAATGGTGTCATCCCAGTGCTTGACACATAGCTGTACGAACATTCATTTTTGAAGGTAAATTGCACAGCAAATGGTGTCATTCCAGTCTGGAATCCAGAAATTTTGCTTATAACTGAGCTGATGAGCTAAAGGTAGTTGTCTTACGCTAAAACAAACGTTTTTAATTAAGTTGCATAGAACCAGTGTCTGGGCACTGGCCCACTGGTGGGAATTGCTCCTAAACTACAACGTTCGTACAGCTATGTGCTTGACACTGGGATGACATCATAGGGACACTGGCCTACTTAACCGTCATACCGTCGCGGTATCTCAGCCGCTAACAAGTAGCGGAATGACGATTTATCAAACGCTGCTTAATTTTCCGTAACAGTTGAAAAAATCAATAGAAAATCAATATATCACTATAAATTCACGTATTTTGAGGCTATAATGGTTAATACGCTATATGGTATAATATGGACGATTTTATCAGAGTTAAGGGCGCAAGGGAACATAATCTGCAAGGTGTAGACGTCAATATACCGAAAAATAAGCTAGTTGTTATAACTGGGCTAAGTGGTTCTGGCAAGTCTAGCCTTGCATTTGATACGATTTATGCAGAAGGCCAACGCCGGTACGTTGAAAGCCTGTCAGCTTACGCGCGTCAATTTCTCAACATTCAGGATAAACCAGATGTTGAGTCGATTACAGGTCTCTCTCCTGCAATATCTATCAACCAGAAATCGATCTCAAAAAATCCAAGGTCAACAGTTGGAACTGTTACCGAAATTTACGATTACTTGCGCTTAGTATATGCACGAATAGGAGTTCCTTATTCACCTGCAACTGGATTACCAATAACAAAACAAACGGTGTCTCAAATTGTAGATACTATAATTGCGTTACCTTTAGAAACTAAGATATATATACTTGCCCCTGTTGTGCGTGGTAGAAAGGGAGAACATCTTAAAGAGATATTGGAAATTAAAAGACAAGGTTACGTAAGGTTCAAAATAGATGGTGAAGTGTACAATGTAGATGACTTGCCTAAACTCGATAAGAACAAGAAACACGACATTTTTGTGGTTGCAGATAGAATATCAATATTGGGCGATATAGGAAATCGACTGCCAAGTAGTATAGAATCCGCACTAAAACTTGGTAATGGTCTAATGTATGTAGAAATAGTAAACCTACCTGACAACCATCATTCCGAGTATAAAAATGGTCAAATTCTGACTTTTTCAGAGAATTTTGCATGCCCCGAGTCTGGTTTCACTCTTGAGGAAATAGAACCAAGATTATTTTCTTTTAACAGCCCTTACGGTGCATGTGGTTCGTGTAATGGGCTTGGTAAAAAGCTGGCTATTGATGTGAAGCTGATAGTGCCAGATGAAACTCTTTCAATATCTGAAGGCGCTTTAAAGCCAGTGGGATCAATGTTCCGTCAAGTGCACACAGGTTATGGATTTTTAAAAAGTGCAATTCTATCACTGGCTGAAAATTGTAAATTTAGCCTTGATGTTCCGTGGAAGAACATAGATCAAGAAGTAAAAGATATGATACTCTTTGGCTTCGGTAAATTTCAAGGTTTGGTCAGTATCTTAGAAAACCAGATGGATTATGATGAAACGCTTGTTGAGCGATATTGCTCTGTTACTCACTGCAGAGAATGCACTGGCTATAGATTGAGAAAAGAAGCGCTTACAGTAAAAATTGATAGCAAACATATAGGTGAAATATCAGGGCTTAGTATCGATGAATCCCTTAAGTGGTTTGAAAATTTGCCAGACAAGCTCACAGAACAACAGAAGCAAATCTCAAATAAAATACTAAGTGAAATAATCAAGAGGCTAACATTTTTAAAGAATGTAGGGTTGAATTACCTAACGCTTGATCGAGAATCTAGCACTCTCTCTGGCGGCGAGAGTCAGAGGATCAGACTTGCTTCGCAAATTGGCTCAGGATTAACGGGGGTTTTATATGTTCTTGATGAACCCTCGATTGGCCTTCATCAATGTGATAATGATCGGTTAATTGCCACACTAAAAAACTTAAGAGACATGGGTAACACTGTAATCGTTGTTGAGCATGATGAAGATACAATAATGGCTGCTGATTATGCGATTGATATTGGTCCTGGAGCTGGCGTAAATGGTGGAAAAGTTGTTGCAGAAGGAACACCAGACCAGGTGCAAAGAAATTCGGGGAGCATAACAGGGCAATATTTGAGTGGAGAGAAAAAAATTTTAATTCCAAGGAGAAGAAAGCAAGCAACTCAGTTCATAAAAGTAATAAATGCATGTGAAAATAACTTAAAAAATGTGAACGTTAAATTTCCTATAGGGAATCTTATTTGTGTTACTGGAATATCAGGAGGGGGAAAATCAAGTTTAGTCATAGAAACGTTATATAAATATTCAGCACATAAGATACATCATTCGTCTGCAAGGTATGGTCAGTGTGATAGAATAGAAGGCCTTGAATATATAGATAAAGTTATAGAAGTTGATCAGTCGCCAATTGGTAGAACTCCTGCGTCAAATCCAGCAACATATGTTGGTATGTTCACTCATATAAGAAATTGGTTTGCAGGTCTTTCGGAGTCAAAAGCAAGGGGATATAATATAGGCCGGTTTTCATTTAATACCAGAGGGGGAAGGTGTGAGGCTTGTAAAGGTGATGGGCACTTAAAGATAGAGATGCATTTTCTACCGGACGTTTATGTGAAGTGTGAGCAATGTAAAGGGCGAAGGTATAATCGGGAAACATTGGAAGTTACTTATAAAGAAAAATCAATCTCTGATGTGCTTGATATGACGATAGATCAAGCTTGTGTTTTTTTTGAAAACCTTCCAATGGTAAAAGAAAAGTTGGTTTCTTTGCAGGAAGTGGGACTTGGCTATATAAAACTCGGACAGTCGTCAACAACGTTGTCTGGGGGGGAAGCACAACGAATAAAGCTATCTAAAGAGCTATCAAAACGATTTACCGGAAGAACATTGTATATTCTTGATGAACCAACAACTGGATTACACTTTGAAGATATAAATAACTTACTAAAAATACTCCATAGATTAGTCGATCTGGGAAACACTGTTATAGTTATCGAGCACAATTTGCACGTTATAAAAACTGCAGATTATATAATAGACATCGGACCAGAGGGCGGAATAAAAGGCGGAGAAGTGATTGCTACTGGAACTCCAGAAGAAGTGGTAAAAATTCCAGAAAGTGTTACAGGCAGGTATCTTAAAACATATTTATTATAAACTATTTCTTAATCATTATTGACTATGTTGCATATTTATGATTTGGAGAGGGTAATGTCAGTATATCGATACTTTAAAAGGTACGTTGAATATGGAGTTGTACCTGCTAAGAGAGCAGAAGATTGCACACTAGTTCCAGAAAGTAGTTTCTATAAGTCCGTACATTACGTTGATAATGTGCTAGGACCTGTGAAAGATGTAATTTGTGGAGTTGAGAGTAAAGATGATTATAACAAGTATTATAAAAACAATGATAATTGTGAATACGTGGGTTACAGAGCAGAGAAAGTGTATTCATTGTGTGCACTGAGTGCTATTTTAGCAGCCAACATAATATTGCAACCTTTATTTTTGATAGTGGCATGTTTGTCATACTTTCCAGTCAAGTTATTGTCAAAAATAACAGGGGACTATTGTTTTAAAACGGATACAAAATCATTCGTTAATTATTCAAACATATTTTTAGAAATGGGGCAAGATTGTGCTAATGCAGTAGCTAGAGTATTTAACAAGATTGTAAGTTATGCTTGCGCTGCTATCATTTGGGCTGCCGCGTCAATCATAACGCCACTTGTGTGGGCTTGTGACAAAGTGCAAAGTAAGTTGAGTGAAGTACAGAAGCCAGAAAAACATCAATTTTTATCTAAGGATAATTCAAAGACTACTTCAGTCAATGGTATACCACAAACTGAGTTATAAGTTCTGCTTTTCAGCAGCATGAACTATATTGAAATGGAATAAAAAGTGAAAGAGTGTAAGCTTAAGTTACTTTAGCTATACTATATAAATTATTTTATAATATATTTAATGAGTTGTGAACCTTCTCTTACTAAAAAAAGCTACAAATCTCATATTTCCAAGCGTATGCGTAAGTTGCGAATGTATCATTGATGAAAATCTTAATCTGTGTAGTGAATGCAACAAAAAAATCAATTTTCTAACTAAGCATTACTGCAATGTTTGTGGCGTAGTAATCTCAGACAATATTTATACGTGTGGTAAGTGCATCATCAATCCTCCACCGTTTAAAGTATTAAGATCAGTTTTTGCTTATGATCAACATAGTAAAAACATGATTATAAATTTCAAATTTTTTGATAATTTGAATTACGTAAAAATCTATGCAAAGTGGATACACCAAGCTAATCAGGATACGTTTCAGAACGCAGAGGTCGTAATTCCTATACCGTTACATAAAATGCGTTTGTTTAAACGTAAATATAATCAAGCAGCACTGCTTGCAAAAGAGTTGACTAAGTTATCCAATTTATCCTATACGCCATTTGCAATAAAACGTCCTCGCCATACTATCCCTCAGGCTGGTCTTTCACTTAAGCAGCGTGAAAAAAATTTAAAGAAGGCTTTTAGCATAAGCAACAAGAAAATTATCGAAAATAAAATCGTGATATTAGTTGACGACGTAGTAACAACTGGAGCAACTGTAAGGTCCTGCTCTCAAGAAATTTTAAATTCTGGTGCAAGAGAAGTGAGAGTGCTATCGCTTGCAAGAACGGTAGCATGTTAAAACGTGATTTTTAATAACCTCAACATCACTGAATTCAAAAGTTTGGCCGCTCACGATTTGGTATCCTTCATGCCCCTTTCCTGCAACTAGCAGAATCATACCCTCATTATAGGCAATATCTACTCCTTTCTCTATAGCTTCTCTTCTATCTTCTATCTCTAGCGCATCAGGGCAATGTAGTAAAATACCACGACGAATTTCTGCAGGATTCTCATCACGCGGATTGTCATCCGTGATTATCACTTTGTCTGCATATATTTGTGCTACTTTACCCATTTCTGCGCGTTTTGTTTGATCACGATTGCCACCGCATCCAAAAACTAGAACTATTTTTTTATTGAAGTGCCATTTTAAAGACAATAGGGCTTGTTTAAGCGCACTTGGAGTATGAGCGTAATCCACGAATGCAAAAGGTTTCACTTTCTCCATTCTTCCTGACGGGAAAATGAGTTTATCCACACATATTTCTCTGTAATTTAATCCAGATATACCAATTGCACATAGCAGATTATATGCTTGAAATTTTCCTAAAACTGGGAAAAATGTATTGTAAATTTGGTTATCAACTTTTACTGTAAGGTATTGACCACTTGGAGTTGGTATTTGCTCTAATAAAGTAATATCAGAGCCTTTTTTTCCATAAGTCACAACTTTATTACTGCGTTTTTCAGCTATTTTAAGCAATGCGCCGTATTCATCTATATCCGCATTTAAAATCGCTGTTTTTCCTTCTGGTAATACTTCGTAAAATAACCTTTTTTTAGTTTCTAAATATCCACCAAGACTTTTATGGTAATCTAAATGATCTTGCGAGAAATTAGTAAAAGCTGCAGCACTCAACTTTAATCCATGGATTCTGTATTGATCAATCCCATGACTTGATGATTCCAACACTAAGTGTTCTACACTTATACCACGCAATGTTGCGTAAAGGTCTTCTGCACCTGGAGTGGTAAGGCTGTTGCTATTACCTTTTCTGCCATTATTGATGCATGTTCCAAGTGTTCCAATAGACGCAGCATTATAGCCAGAGTTTTGCCAGATCTGGCGGCAAAATTCTACTACTGAAGTCTTGCCATTTGTGCCTGTTACAGCAGCAACATATTTTGGCTGTTTGAATTGATAAAACCTGCTGACTATTTCGCTGTATATTTCTTGAGGGTTTGGGTGGAAGATACAGATTCCAGCATCACGCGTTGGAATGATACCAAGGCTTGAAGCTTCTGTTATGCAATCACTTGCAATTATCGCTTTAGCTCCACAAGATAATATCTGATCTATGTAAATCCTATCCCTTTCTGACACACAAACAAAAAGATAACCTTCCTTGATTTTCTTGGGATTACATGTGACGCCTTTGATTTCAATATCAAAGTTAACATCAATAATGTTATGCAGTAATTCTCTCAGTTTCATGTCCTACTTCATCGTTTTGAAAGTCTAAACATGGTAACCTTTTTAGTGCGTCATTAAGGTCAAAGATTAAATCTTCAGGATCTTCCAGTCCACAAAATATCCGTATAAAACTTCCACCATAATCTGAATTCATTACAGATCTTGACATAGATCTACGATCTATTGGTAATATCAAACTGTCGCACCCTCCCCAAGAAGCACCGATACCAAAAATTTTCATGTGATCAACCATGCAGCTTAGTTCTTCACATGAATATTCTCTACCCAATACTATACTGAATACGCCGCTTGCTCCTTTAAAGTAACTTTTCCATAATTCGTGTTGAGGATGGGAGGGAAGTGCTGGATATAAAACCTTTCTAACTTTTTGCTGTGCTTCTAGCCACTTTGCCACTTCCATTGCTGTATTTTGGTACTTTTTCATACGTGTGTGCAGTGTTCTTAGTCCCCTATGTGCAAGATAACAGTCGTGCGATTGAATGGTTACTCCATAATTTTTATAGCTCTCATAAAGCAATTTAAAAATTTCACCTTCAGCAATCATAGTCCCCATCAATAAATCTGAGTGACCGGCTAGATACTTTGTTACCGCATATAGTGCAACATCAATTCCATAATCAAGCGGCTTAAATAACAAAGGAGTGGCCCATGAATTGTCGCAAACGGTTACGATTCCACGTTCTTTAGCAACTTTTACTATATGCTCTATATTCGAAATCTCAAACGTTACAGAACCAGGAGTCTCGATCATTATCAATGAAGTATTACTCTGAATTAAATCAGTTATATCCTGTGTTGGATCATAAAAAGTTACTTCTATTCCCCTGTTTGGTAACTCATTTTCGGCAAATCTCTTGAGTCGGTAATAACTGTTATCCTGAATTAAAACATGAGAACCTGCTTTAGTGAAAGTCAAAATAGCAAAAGTAAGTGCAAATAGTCCGGAAGGAAAAATAAGCGCTTGTCCACTCCCTTCAATTTCAGCCAGTGCATTTGAAAAATAATGAACAGTGGGAGTACCAACATTACTATAGCTGTAATCTCTTGCAACATCATCGTTGATTACATCGTATATACTTTCTCCATTTGCTGCATTTAAGTAGTCCTTGTAAGTAGGGAATAATATGGTAGAAGAATGATAAACTGGCGGGTTCATAGAACCTTTATAGTCCTTAAATTTTCTTCCTGCTTTAACTAATAAAGACTCTTCCTTCACATTTTTATTATTTATTTTTTAAATTGTACTCGTTTTGCGTATACAAGTGAAGAGAAATTGCATGTATTAGCTCTATCTCACTCTTTAATAATTCATAGATCAATTTATGCCTTTTGAGAGTGTTCATTCCGATAAAGCTGTCAGATATCAATATTAGCTTGATATGTGAAGGTAGTGTTGAAGATGAAGCAAAATAATGATCAGCATGCTTTGCTGATTCATCGATAATGTTGATATCAATTACATCTATCGAATCGTGTATCTTTTCTTCTATCGTTTTAATAATATCCATAATGGTTTCTTTAAGCAACAATATGCTCCTCTTGTCATCCCAGTATCAGCTACTTGGATGACAATCGCAATTACTTATTCTCTTCTTTATTATCTATGTCTTGATAATCAGAATCTACTACTTTTTCCTCTTTATCATTTGGATTTCCTTCTGATGAAAAGCCATTTTCAGCACTATTTTGTTGAGATGCTTGATACATAGCTTCTCCAAGTTTCATAGATAATTGAGAAAGATTAGTGACTTTCTGCTGTATTGAATCAGCGTCATCAATGTTATCAGATTTACTAACTTCTTTTAATTCGTTAACTGCATTTTCAATAGCAGATCTATCTTCTGGTGAAACTTTATCACCATACTCTGTCAGAGACTTTTCTGTAGAATGGACTAAGCTATCCGCTTGATTCTTCACTTCAATAAACTTTTTGCGCTTTTCATCTTCTTGCGCTTTTTCTTCAGCTTCTTTTACCATGCGATTTATTTCATCATCAGATAAACCGCCTGAAGATTGAATGCGTATTTTTTGCTCTTTTCCAGTAGCTTTATCTTTTGCAGAAACGTGTGCTATTCCATTTGCATCTATATCAAATGTCACTTCAATTTGTGGCCTTCCGCGCGGAGCAGGAGGTATCCCTTCCAAACTAAACTGACCGAGTAGCTTATTATCAACTGCCAGTTTTCTTTCACCCTGATGCACCTTAATTGTAACAGCTGTTTGGTTATCTTCTGCAGTTGAAAACACCTGAGATTTTTTAGTAGGAATTGTAGTATTACGCTCAATAAGTGGAGTGAATACTCCTCCTAGAGTTTCAATACCAAGAGAAAGTGGGGTCACATCAAGTAGTAACACATTTCTTACATCACCTTGAATGATCCCCGCCTGTATTGCAGCTCCAATTGCTACAACTTCATCAGGGTTAACTCCTCTATGTGGATCTTTGCCAAAGAATTCTTTAACTTTCTCTATGACTTTTGGCATACGAGTCATGCCACCAACAAGAACCACTTCGCCAATTTGACTAGCAGATAAACCAGCATCCTCAAGAGCTTTTTTACAAGGAGCCATAGTCCTTTCGATTAAATCATTCACTAAGCTTTCAAGTTTTGCTCTCGTTAATTTCATATTTAAGTGTTTTGGACCACTTGCATCAGCTGTAATAAACGGTAGATTTATTTCCGTTTCCATTGCACTTGATAATTCAATTTTCGCTTTTTCAGCAGCTTCTTTGATTCTTTGCATAGCCATTGGATCATTTTTCAAATCAATGCCATTACTTTTCTTGAATTCATCTAGTAAATAACTCACTACTCCATTATCAAAGTCTTCACCTCCAAGATGGGTATCACCGTTCGTTGCTTTCACTTCGAAAACTCCATCACCTATTTCAAGTATTGAAACGTCAAATGTACCACCACCAAGGTCATATACTACTATTGTGTGCCCATGTTTCTTATCAAGACCATAAGCAAGTGCTGCAGCAGTCGGTTCATTTACTATTCTGAGTACATTTAATCCGGCAATTTTTCCTGCATCTTTTGTTGCTTGACGTTGAGAGTCGTTGAAGTATGCTGGCACTGTTATCACAGCATCTTTTACTTCCTCTCCAAGATAAGCTTCTGCTGCCTCTTTCATGTTTTGTAGTATAAATGCACCAATTTGACTAGGAGAATATTCTTTATTATCAGTTGTTTTAACCCATGCATCACCACTTTTTGCTGCAAATACTTTGTATGGTACACTTAGATTTTTCATCTCAGGATCACTATATTGACGGCCTATTAATCTCTTAGTAGCAAAAAAGGTATTACTTGCATTGGTGGTTGCTTGCCTTTTTGCTGGAGCACCAATCAACCTTTCTCCTGAAGAAGTCAATGCAACTATAGATGGAGTAGTTCTTGCCCCTTCTTTATTTTCTATTACCTTTGTATCCTTGCCCTGCATTATTGCAACACAAGAATTTGTTGTTCCGAGATCTATGCCTATTGCTCTTCCCATAATGAGTACCCCATTGTAAATATTATCTGATATAAGAATATATAAGTATAGGGCTCATTAATTACAAGCCCAATTTAGGTTTCTAATTAGTTATTAGAACTTAAAAGGCGCGAAAGCCACTTAGTCAGCCAAAAATTGCCTCGTAGTTTATTTGAATTATCAGCTTCTTCATTGCTGCTATCCCCAATTTGGTATCCAGAGTTCTGTAATGGCTTATAACCGTTTAAATTAACATCATCTCCTTGTTTTAAAACAAATGTATTTACATCTAAACTGTTATCAATACTAACGTTCAATGTAATATTAAACTCTTTTTCGATTGTAGAAACTGTATTGCGTTTGTTATTAAAAATGTGCGCTATAACTGCACTGTGTGCTACTAAATCAAAAGACTTATTTCGATTCTTGTTAGCAATATGTTGTAAATCCCTTAGTATTGATGAAACAATTACTTCGTTTGATTTTACTCTTCCAGTACCTTTGCAGTGTAAACACTCTGTAGTATTAATTTCTTGTATGTTTGGTTTAATTCTTTGTCTTGAAAATACCATTAAACCAAAGTCATTTATGTAGCTAAATTGAACTTTAGCTTTATCATCTTTAAACGCTTGCTTTATAGCAGACTCAACAGCTCTGCAATACTGATATTTCAACATATCAATAAAATCGACTACTATTAATCCTGATAGGCCCCTAAGATTCACCTGTCTTGATATTTCAGGTACTGCTTCCATGTTGGTTCTATAAGCTGTTTCTTCTATGCTATCTTCTCCTGTCATCTTTCCTGAATTTACGTCTATTGAAACAAACGCCTCAGTTAAAGTTATTATCAAAGACCCACCAGATGGCAATTCTACTCTATTGCTATATAACTCAGAAATTTGATCTTCGATTCCGTAGTAAGTAAAGATCGGAGCATAACCTCTATACAATCTATAGCGCAACTTACTACCTTTTAGTGCATTGTTAGCATATTGCCTAACTGCCTCAAAAGCTTCCTTTCCAGACACTATAACTTCTATACCATCGCTACAAAAATCACGAACAGATCTCATAATTACATCTGCTTCATTGTAAATTAATGATGGAACGTTTACAGAGAAGGCATTTTTTTGAATGCTCTGCCATAATGAGGATAAGTAATTGTAATCCTGCTCAATTTCTTTCTTATTTTTTCCTGAACCAACAGTTCTTACTATTAAACCTGACCTTTTTGGCAAGTTTATTGAACTCAGTATCTCCTTTAACTGCTTTCTGACATTAGCATCTTCAATTCTGCGAGACACTCCACCTTTACTCATGGAATTTGGCATGAAAACACAGTATCTACCCACTAAAGTTATGTATGTTGTAAATGAAGCTCCTTTATTGCCTCGTTCCTCTTTAGTTAGCTGAACCAATACTTTTTGATTTACTGAAATAACATCTTGTAATTTGTATTTTTTATATAAAGGTACCTCTCTTACAAAACCACTACCTGACTCGTTGACATTCTTACTAGCTGCAGAATCTGAAGAGACATTTGCTATGGTATCGTTCCCTTTTTCTGTATAATCGTCATTTGAGTAGCTCTCAAAGATAGTTTCCTTTTCTTTTTCTGGAATATTGAAGTAATCTAGAGATATCTCGGAAAAAGACAAAAAACCTTGCTTATTTTTTCCATATTCGATAAATACGGCTTGCAAAGAAGGCTCTATACGCTTTATATAAGCAACGTATATATTACCTCTTAATTGTTTTTTTTCCTTGAATTCTTGTTCAAATTCTACAACCTTATTATTAACTGACAAGGCAACTCTTACCTCATTAGAACAGGTGGAATTTTCTATCAATAATAACCTTTTACCACTATTTACCACTTATTTACCGTTTGCTTTTCATTCTGAAGTTAACTTCATGCTACTTAATGCACTGTTGATTGTCAAGAATTTTACGATCTGCATTATTCGGTTGACTTTTAGTGTTTTGCGTAATAAACTCGCATAGAATTTATTATATCATTATAAGTATGGCGAAAAAAAATGCTTCTTTGCTCGTTAAGTTAGTTAGCACTGCAATCAAGACAACAAAAACTGGTGAAGAAAAATCAACAGGTTATTTTTATGTAAAAAAGCGTAATCCAAAAAAGCTTACCAAAAAACTGGAGTTTAGGAAGTATGACCCAGTAGTCAGAAGGCATGTGTTATTTAAAGAAGAAAAACTAAAGTAATTTTTTTATAAGGGATTTTATTATTATGCAAAATTTACAATTAAGTTATCCTATAATAGTAGAGTTGGGGGATGTGAAAGATACAAAACTGAAATTAATAAAGGTCATTGCACAATTAATAAGTAAGAAGTACACAACACAGAAAAAAGCAGCAAACGCTCTAAAGATTGATCAACCTAAAGTATCTCAAATCAATAGGTCAAAAATCGAAGGGTTCTCCTTAGAATACTTGCTTAACTTATTGATTGTATTGGGCCAAGACATAAACGTAAGAATAAAGCATAATTCTAAACCTGCATAATATGTAAAGGACAAATAAATGCAGAACAATAAAACAGTAAGCTAAAAGGGAACTTATTACTCAACAAAACAAGACTTAAAATTTTGTGCAATGTTATTGATTATAGCTAGATATGCATCTTTTCCAGGCTCTATGTCTGATCCAATAGGATCAAGAACTACCATTTTTGCGTCATTAGAAAGAGCATTAGGCTTTATGCTGTCTTCCTGTGAATGAGCAAATATACATTTAACGTTTTCTTCCTTCATTATCTTTTTTAGCTTCATTAAACTCCTCATACCTATGTAAGAATCCTCTTCTATGGAAAGAATGGCACTTGGGTGATTTAAACCAAAATATTTTTCAAAATATTGATAAGCATCGTGAGTGACGATATATTTTTGATTTTTAAAATCATTCAGTTCTTTCATAATTTCTTTTACTTCTTGGTCTATTTTTTTTATAGCTTTTGTTGCATTAGAGTTGTATCGATGGGAATTTTCTTTATCTATGTTAGACAATGTTGCACTTACAGAAAGTATCATGCTCTTTGCATTTTCGGGACTCAGCCAAATGTGTAAATCTTTTTCATCTTTAATGTGAGTAATTTTTCTAGAAAATGAATGTGGCCGAGTAGGAAGTAGGTTGATTGCCTTTGACAATTGCACTAGTTCTTTATTATTTTTGGCGAAAGTTTGAACAAACGTCTCTAAGTTATCGTCAACATAAAATATAACGTCACTTGATTCTAAATTACTCGCATCAGATGGCTTTAATATATAATTATGCGCAGATGTTGCATAGCCAAGCAATTCCGGTTCTAAAATCCCTTCTGTAATAGAAGCTACAAGTGAGTGGATAGGTTTGATTGTAGCTACAACTTTTAAATTGGATGAAAAGGCGATATTATAGTATAGTGTAAATGAAAGTAATAGAAAAAAAGTCAGTAAATGTCTCATATAAACGTTGAGAAGAAGTTAAATTTTGTCAATAAATTGAATAATGTCAATAATCGTGTTCTAAAAATAGAAAATCTTGCTCTCACATATGATGGTAAAAGAATCCTTGACAATATCAATATGTTCATGGAAAGAGGAGACATAATTACAATACTTGGTCCAAATGGTGGAGGTAAAACCTCTTTAGTGAAAGCAATTGCTGGCATAAATAAAAGCTGTACCGGTAATATCGTATTTGCTGACAACATAAAAATTGGCTATATGCCGCAAAATTTTAGTATTAGTAATTTGATGCCAATAACAGTTGAATATTTCCTTTTAAATAGCTCCTTGAAAAGACTAAAGAAAAATCAATCCATTATTACAGAAACGATAGAGTTGGTTAGTATCGGTAACATTTTGAAGAATCAAGTGTTAGAAATTTCTGCAGGGCAAACACAATTATTGCTACTTGCACGTTGTTTAATTGCAGAGCCTGACTTGATCATTCTAGATGAACCAGTTAGTGCAATGGATATTAACGCGCGGGCTAAATTTTATGATATTATAAATAAAATAGCAAAAAAACGATTGGTATCGATTCTTATGACTTCTCATGATCTTAACTCTGCTCTACCATCCTCAGATTACATAATTTGTATAAATAATACTATCTATTGCCAAGGCAAGCCTGATGAGATTATGAAAAATAGAACCCTAAATGAAATATTTAGCAGTTACGCAGCGAAATGATTCAAAATATTTTGCGTCTTCTGCACATAACTACGGTGCTGACGCGTTACAATATATTACCTTATTTACTTCCACCATCAAAAAAATCAATAAATAAAATACAAGGCCACAAGCTAAAGTGTGCTCTTGAAAAATTAGGTCCGGTGTTCATTAAGTTTGGGCAGTCTATCTCATCACGTACTGATGTTTTAAATGAAGATATAACAAATAACTTGTTATTGATATGTGATAGATTGCCATCATTTTCACATAAAATAGCAGTTAAAACTATAGAAAGTGAGTTTAATTGTAAATTGAGCGACATTTTTTCAAGCTTTTCTGAAAAGCCAATTGCAGCAGCATCGATTTCTCAGGTGCATAGAGCGGTTACAACTGAGGGTAAGGAAGTTGCTGTGAAGGTTTTAAGGCCAAATATTGAGAAAACATTCTCAAGAGATATAAAAATGCTTTCTTGGCTTGCAGAAATTGCAGAAAAATTTAGCGAACAATCAAAAAGGCTGAGGCCAATTGAATTAGTTAAAACTTTTGCTGAAATTTGCCGATTAGAGTTAGATCTACGTTTTGAAGCTGCTCACTCTTCGGAACTAAAGGAAAACACAAAAAATGACAGAGGTTTTTATGTACCTGAAATAGATTGGAATAGAACTGCAAAAAAGGTTTTAACATTAGAATGGATAGAAGCAACGCCAATATACGAAGTTGAAAAACTGAATAATCATAAGCAAATAGCTATCAATCTTATAGAATCGTTTTGTAATCAGGTATACAGGGATTGTTTTTTTCATGCTGATATGCATCCTGGAAATCTAATGGTTGATAGTAATAACAATATTATTGCTCTGGATTGTGGAATCATGGGTAGAATAGATCGTGAGACATGCTATTACGTTATAGAGATACTCAAAGGCTTTTTAAATCGGGATTATGATCACGTTGCAAAAATGCACTTTAAAGCTGGTTACGTTTCATCACAGCATAGAAATTTTGTCACAGCTTGCAGGGCAATAGGTGAACCCATTATTGGGCAGCCTATACAGAAGATTTCATTTGCTAGTTTACTTGCTCAGCTATTAAAAATAACTGGTGATTTTGATATGAAAGTTCAAACACAATTGTTATTGCTGCAGAAAACTATGATTTTACTGGAAGGGACATGTAGAAAGATCTACCCAGAAATCAATATGTGGAAAGTAGTTGAAGCGTGGATAAGCAGTCAACATGAAAGTAAAATAGGGTATAGGGAAAAAATTAGAAGTTCTTATCCTGTAAAAACAATCCAAGGGATATTTAGCCTTATAGAAAAATTGAACCTAATAGCTGATAAAAAATTAGAAAACATCCAAATTAAAAATAAATCAAATGGAAAAGTCTATTTTTTATTGTGGTTTGTAATTATAATTCTAATCGTTAAACTTTTAATTTCTTAAACTATGGGAAAAAACTGCGTCAAATCCAATTTTTATTCAACTTAATTTTTAATCTGCAGGAGCCGAGTTGAGAATGTCCAATTTTCCACTTTCTTTATGTATCTGTTCAGCAGAGTGGCAAAATAAGGTAGACGAGAAAAGACAACTATAGGAACAAATGGGTGTCATGCCAGTGCGTGACACTGGCCTCCTGTTTCAATGTTAAACAAAATACCATAGAATTCAAAAAGACAATTCCTAGAAAATTTCTACATCCAAAAAAGGCATAAGTTATGTTAATGCTGTTTGAATGAGATGATATAAAGATAAGCCAAATTTTTACAAAGAAAACATTTCAAGCAGCAAGACACCTTTGATTGAAAGAGAGCACCAAATTTATGGGGTGAGTAACTGCGCTATTTCAACTATAGTATTTTCTAAAACGAATGATAAACGTCTAAAATGGTATTACCAACTAAAAGGTGTAAGTCTGTACATTGATGCATTAGAGGTCTGAGGCAACTTTTGATGGTGTGCCAACAATGCTCTATCGGATTTAGATCAGGTGAATATGTTGGAAGATAAAGCAAATGACAGCCAAAAGACTCTATTAATGACTTTGTTTTGGGAGTTTTATGGAATGTAGCATTATCCATAACTATGGTTGTATCACGCTGTAATTGTGGAAGTAATCTTCGCTCTAACCATACATTAAATATATCTTTATTACACCCTCCTGTGAAGGTCATTGGTGCAATAAACTTCTCATCCACCTATTATACTCACTCTTTCCCGCTTTTTTCCTGGAACATCAGCATATATTTTTTCTCCTCTTGGAGCTCGTGCATATTCTCGGTATAGTCTATTATCAACTCCTGCTTCATCTATATATAAAATGCTACAGTGGTCTATTTTTGAGACTTTATCGATAAATTGCTGCCTATCTTCTTGATTGCGCTCTTGATAGAATGTGACTTTTTTTAAAGGTTATTTTTAGCTGTCTTAATCTATACCAAATTGCACTTATCCCAAAGCCAAGGTTTTGTTTCATTTCTGCTAGTGTGTGATCTGGGTGTTTTTTGACATATTCTTTGAGTATTTCTGGATCTATTTTTCGAATAAAACCAGTACTTTTTACCGCTTTGAGACCTTGGCCAGTAGCTTTCTTTTTTAGCCATCTATATAGTGTTGCTATCCCTATCTCAAAAACCTCTGCAACTTCAACCTTTGACTTTCCTTTTTCTACCAAAGACACTGCTTTTTCCCTTAAATCTACACTATATACCATCGCTTTCCCTACTTTAAAAAAACATATTATACCTTTATCATTCGCTTTTGAAAATACTATAGTTAGCGGAATGACGGTTTTTCAAATTGTCGGTAAATCTAAGTCAGTTTAGCTATAATTTCCTAAATTTGCTCACAATCTCTTGACTTGACACATATGTTTTTTTCCCAAATGTTACTATCTTCCTCCTTTTCCTTTCTCAATTTGTGCAACCATTTCCTTTACATTTGCATGCGTGAGAAGGGAATTTTTGCTGATATGAGATTTTGGATCAGATTTTGCTGTTACGTGTTTCGTTGCAGATCTTTTATTCTCTGTTAGAAATGAATGAGATTGTTTTTTCTTCACACCGATATCCGCTTGTGCTGCTGGAGTGGTTTTGCTTTCAGCAAGCTGTACATTAGCATTTCCTTTTGCTTGATTTTGCTCAAATTTTTCTTTTAATGCCTTTACTTTACTGCCCATCTCGCGATTAGCTCCTCCTTTCATAGTAGCTGCTGCTACTTTTGGTATCGCCTTACCAGCAGCTTTTTGTGCTGATTTCCTATTGTCTTGATTTTCAGATTCTAGTGGTACTCTTTCAGCTGATTTTTTAAGAATTACTCCTACTACTTTTGGCTCTGTGCTTACTTTTTGATTAGCACGGCTTAGATTTTTAGGCTTTGGCGGTACTGCAGGTTTATCTTTGATTACCACTTTCGATTCTTGTCTAACTTCTTGACCAGTAGTAAACATTTTTTTTGGCACTTGCGGTGGTTTTGGTGGTACGAGGGATTGAGGTTGTTGTTTCTGCTTACGTTCTCTTTTTGCTTCTATATGTTCTTTAGGAACTGTTGCATAAATTGGCTCTTCTTTGGGCGATTTTGAACTCTGCGAATTTTCTATTAAAATTTTACTCTTCTTCTCTTGATAATTTGATATCTCTTTGTATACAGACTCTTCATTTAATGAACTTCCATAGCCTGAATCTTCTCTCTGCTCATATAAAGGATTTTCCTTTTGCTTTTTCTCTTGATAATTTGATATGTCTTCATATTCAGACCCCTGATCTAATGAACTTTCATAGCCTGAATCCTCAGAAGGATTTTCCTTAGCATCAGGCATACTAAAACTATTAGCTCCTTTTAGTAAAGAAGATGTAGACTTTGCCTTGCTTTCTCCATCTGAGGATATTTCTGATTTAAAGCGTACCTTCCTCGAATCTGGAGCAGCCGGAGGTGCTGTTGTTGGTCGCTTTATTTGCCTCATGCGATTACCACCTAATTTTTCTTTCGGCTGTTCTTCTTTTCGCAGCTCAAAAGTACCTTCCTTTTGCTTTCTACCTTCCAAACTCACTTCGTGTGATCTATCTTTTCCTTGACTCTTTTCACTTTGTTCTAAATTTAAAGAATCTTTTAAAATATTATTTTTTCTGAAATCTTTTTCTAATTGTTCCAAGAGATCAATTTTTTTTAAAATTCTTGTATACTTAGCTGCTGTTTCTAAAGTGAAACTTGACAACTCATCATTTACAAAATTACTTATACTACTGTTCTTGGTTGGAAAATTTTTTCCCAAAATTCTATTCATTAATGTTTTAAAAAGACCTAATGGCTGTTCTACATAATTGTTCAAGTCAGTATATATAACAAACTCAGCTATACCTTTTGCCTCACCTGTAAAACCTTCTAATGCATGAGATAAATCCCTTAACGTTTTGTTATATTGTTTCTCTGCATTTCCTAGCTTTACAGCTTTGATCAGAGAATCGAGATTTTTTTTATAGTTCTCACTTTTAAATGGATTATTCATACTAATTACAGCTCATTATTTATTAAAATATAGATCTAAAATATTAAGATCTAGTAAATATTACTTTTGTAATTCATGTAGAACTATAGCTATAATAAGTAAGATTTCCCTACGTCATACCGCCGCGGTATCTCCAGATCCCCCTAACAACTTACTATTACCCACAAATATGAGGTTCGTGAGCAAGTCGCCATCCTTCTGCTAAATCAAAGAGACGTTTATATCCTTTCCAAAGAGTAATTGGTCCTGGTTTTGGGTCATTTTTTCTTGCTAAATGGCCTCCAAGTTCATGAAACAGCTTCTTTTATGTTGGGAACTACACTTGGACATGGTTTTCTGTGTATTTTAACGTATAAAACTTTCCATTCTTCTTCAGCTAATAAGGTAGTACATGGTAATGTTGGGTTAGCTCTTGCAATTGATGTAATAAAGAAGATCCTCCAAGCAATAATACTCATAACTGTTAGATATCTCATTAGTCTTTCTGCTATTCCAAGCCTACATTCTTCAACTTTGAGACCGAATTTAAAATTTTATGTAATATCTCTATTTTCCATCTAAGGCAATACCAACTAATTTTTTCAACAGCTTCATCGAAAGTATTAACTGAAAGATTCGTTAATAGCATCCATTCTAGCGGTTTTTTTAAGGGAAGGGGAGTTTTCTCAACAACATAAACTGCATAAAGTGGTAATTTAGGTAGTTCTTCCGTCTTATGCCTAATATTATTCTTAGATGGATTCATCATAAACTTTCCAAATCTAACTTCCAAACGTGCTGTTCTTTTTGGCTTATTATCTTTTACAGGAACTTCAACTTCTACCGTACCTGCACAATGAGAGGATTTAATAAATGCCCATAACTTCTGCTCACCTTTTTCAGGATATCGAGATTTTCTATTTACTGCTCTATCTCTGCATGCTCTAACTAGCACTGCCGAATTAAGATTATGTGCAAGCTCAAAAAAGTCATATATATCTGCTTCTCTATCGCATACAGTTATAGTCTCAGTTTGAGTTGGATCAATAATATTATTTGTTTTTCTTAAAGTTTCCAACCACTTTACGCTTTCTTTATCTTCAATGCGATCGCTCTTTTTTTTAAGGTTCTCAGTTTCTTCAGGTCTTGAATAAACTTTTTGATCTAGTATCCCTAGTACCAAACCTTCTATACTAACGGCAAGAGCTGTATGCATTATAATACCTTTTGCAGTATCATAACTGGACAAATTTGCTAATCCGCTTGTTTTTTTATGGTTATTATATACAATGTAACTGGTATCTTGAATGACAAGAACCCTCTTGTGAGCTTTTGTTCTCTCAACCGTCTTATTAATATGTGTAGCTAAAATATCACTTTCTTTTACATTCTCATTTTGAAAAAAACGGTATGCTGCTTTTGCTTCTGACCAACTTCCGCATGCCTCATTAATTGAGCTTTCAGGTAAACTTATCAAACTATCAGCAATCTTTACTAATCGGTCAGTTAATCTTTTATCTCCAAATTCATTTTTAGCCCATTCACTACTTTTACTTGCCATTTTACACCCTCAATATTTGCAAACTTTAATATTGTAATATTTTACTTTTTAGTCCATTTATATTTGTGGGTAATAGTAAGGAATGACACCGTCTTGGATGGAAACCAGTGTCAGCTACTTTCATGACACCATCACAAGGTGAAACTGGATTCCAGTGGGCTTTGTTGCATCGCTCAAGTGAAAAGAACTGGCAGTTACTGACAAAATTCATTATAAATAGCCATTTAACTGTTGAAGAAAAAATATGCCACAAAAAATGAGAGTCAGTAACTGCCATGAATATAACAAATTTCTCCAAGAAAGAGGAAGCATTTTTTGTTATATCAATGACGCCATAGAAAATTGGTACGAGAATTGTCCAAAAATGCAGGGCGGCAACTATATTTATAGTGATAAAGTTGTGATTTTGGTGCATATAATCGTCAGTTTCTTTAGAATTGGTTTAAGACAAACAGTCGGGTTTATAAAAGGGTATTTGCAACAAATAGGAAGAGATTTGGCAGTTATCAGCTATTCACAAGCATCAAGAAGGTTTAAGAAACTTAATATTAAGATAAATGATTGCAGAAAATAATATGGAAGATATCGAAATTGCTATAGACAGTACAGGAATTAGTATATACAACAACACTCCTGGTCACAGCAAGGAAAATAGCACTGACAGAAAATATCGTGGCTATGAGCAAACGAGAAAATTGCACGTAATGTTGAATATAAACAACAAAAAAGCCATAGCTGTAAAATACAGTAACGGTGTCTACTCTGATCACTATGGAGCTTGTGATTTGCTAAAAGAAGTTGATTTTCAGCATGCCATAAAAGCACTATATGCAGATAGAGCATGTGATAGGCACAAGTTTTATAAGTTGTGTAACGAATATGATATAAAGACAAAAATTCCACCAATAAACAATGCGGCAGAACATCCAGAAATAGATTATATGTCTGACAGGAATGCTGCTATTAGGTTAATAAAATTATACGGTGAAGATGGCATGAAAGAATGGAAAAAAGAAGTAAATTATGGGAAAAGATCTTATATTGAAGGGTTTTTCTCAAGATTAAAGCAAATATTCGGATTTAGTTTTAGGAATAAATCTGAGATAAATCGAGAAAAAGAACTGCTAATCAAATGCTATTTGCTTAATAAATTCACTGATATTGGTATGGCTAAATTTGAGATAGTTACATGAATTTACCATAAATCACCATCTCATAAAGTGTGATGCAACAAAGCCCACTTGGATCCAGGAAAGTTTGCTTGTTTACAAGCAAACTAGCATAGAAAGTGGTTACAACGTTTTCGATGAGATTATATGGAAAACTGGATTCCAGTGTCAAGCACTGGAATGACATCACAGGGGCACTGGGATGACACCTTTACGTTTGAGGCAAACTAGCTATAACACTTAACATACTACCTTTGCAAACAAATGTTCATACAGTACGCGCTGGCGTTATTTTCTCTTGATGAATAAACCTCGGTAGAGTATAGTAGCAGTGCGTTTATATAGATTCTAATGAGTAGTTTAGTTTTGATTTATACAACTTTTTCAAATTTTGAAGAAGCTAAAACTATTTCTGAAGAATTGTTAAACGAGAAATTAATTGTATGTGTAAATATATTTCCCGAAGTGAATTCTCTGTATTTATGGGAAGGTAAAATTAGTAATAGTTGTGAAGTAGTAGCAATTATGAAAAGCAAAAATGATCAAGTTGATAAAATTGTAGAAAAAATTGAAGCAATGCATTCTTATGATCAGCCAGCTATTGCTGTGATGCCCATAGAAAAAGCAAATAAATCTTTTACTAATTGGGCTAATAGTGTTATTGATGTAAGTAGTATTGGGGTGTAGCCAAGTGGTAAGGCAGCGGTTTTTGATACCGCCACGCGAAGGTTCGAATCCTTCCACCCCAGCCATGTTGAAGTGGGTGTGAAATGATATCACTTTTCTATAAATTAAGATTATTGAATTATATATTAGGTAGTCTAAAAGATATAATTGTGAAACTGTTTCTCTTCACAATGTATCTTTACACATTCAGCATTGTGCTCATGTTTCTCAGCAATGGTTTTTGGTATGCTGTAGAATTTTGCTCTTTCAAAAATGCGTTTTACCGTTTGTTTCAATATTGCAAGTGGTATTATGAAAATAGGGAAGATCTCGGTTACGGAATTTCTATTCGAATATTAGTGGCGTTTCTTACTCCGCATTTTCTCTATAAATTATTACTTGGCACAGGCTGGAAGTCCTTTTTAAAGGAAAAGATAATACAGATACTCAACACAAGAAGAAAAAAGGGTAGTGAGTTCAGTAACAGTAGCAAACCAAGTGGCAGTAGTTATAGTGATAAGAATAATTACAGCAATAACAGTGGTAACAATGAGCGTCAAGCTCAAGATGCAAAGCGAAAAGTAAACATGATAAAGCAGCTATTAATCAAAGATATAGAGGCAACTATAGATAGGAGATTGAATTATATTTTTTTCGGTAAAAGGAGTAAACCTCATTAAGTATATAAAAAGGCTTTATCTAGTAAGGCTTTTTAAGGTTGGCTGTATTTTATTTTTTACGTATACCGGATCACAATCAGCCAATATACATGTGTGCACAAAATCTTGACTAAAGTCTGATAACCAAGAAATTGCCTTACGTTTTTCTACCAAGCTTTCTGTTTTTTTGCAGTGACTTGCTGCATCAATCATTGCCTGCGCTATTACTGATTTCCACAGCAAATAATACCTTTGTATATCATCTGACGTACTATTTGTTTCATAGTGGTTAAAAAATTCTTTAAAATTGAAGTTGTTTGACATAATGATACCTCTTTGGATTGAAATTTGAAATGATTTGAGTTTATGTCGCCACAGCAGATTCCGCTAACAAGCAGCGGGATAACGAATTACTTAACCGTCATTACACCGTCATACCGCGATTCATTCGCGGTATCTCAGCCGCTAACAAGAGATCCCGCTAACAAGCAGCGGGATAACGAATTACTTAACCATCATTACACCGTCATACCGCCGCGGTATCTCATCAGCTAACAAGCAGCGGGATGACGGTTGTCGTTTAGCCATAAACATTAAGAAATTTACCAAATAAAAAAAAGGCAAAAGAAGCCCCGTGGTTATTATCCGCTTTAAAATATTGGCGTTTTTTATGTTTTAAACGCTTGACAAGCGAGATTCAGCCGCTTTTAATTGCAACTAACTTACGCTGCAAATGTTTAAGAAATTTACTAAGCAGAAAAAAAGACAAAGAATCCCCAAGTTAGCTAGTCTTTTACTATCTCTGTCGAGTATTGGCATTTTTTGATGTCTTGTAACGCTTTATAAGCGCGTTCAGCTTATTTAGATAAAAATCTAGATGTAGATGAAGTTTTGTAAAGACATACAGTATCTATATACTGCAAAAAATTGAACATAAGACGCCGATACATTAAGTAATCCTTACCTTTTAATCTGCAGATTGGCGAAAGCAAATACAATAGCTTCAGTTTCATGATAAGGGGGCTGGCGAGGTTTGTCAAGGAAGTTTTTTTGTTTCTGCGGGCTACCTGGTTTTTCTACTGAAATTTTGAAAAATGTAATCTACTCCTATATTCAAATATATCAAGCAGTAATTCAAAATCAGCCATTGCGCCTTTTGCGTTATTATACGCGAGATTGAGCAGCTCTTTGTCCTGATATAAATCAGCAAATTTAAATTCCATACATCCTGATTGTTTTGTGCCTAAAATATCTCCACTGCCTCTTAGCATCATATCCCTTTCAGCAATGTAAAATCCATCTTGTGACTCACACATGATCTTTAACTTTGAAGATGAGCTTTTACTTAAATTATCGTATAATAATACACAAAAAGATGGCTTGTTTCCTCGCCCTACTCTGCCTCTTAACTGATGCAATTGTGATAACCCAAATTGCTCTGCATTTTCTATAATCATGATGGTTGCATCTGGCACATCTATACCAACTTCTATCACAGTGGTTGCAACAAGCAGAGAAAATTCATTCCTTTTGAAGGAAAACATAACTTGATCTTTCTGCTCCTGAGTCAATTTTCCGTGTATTATCCCGACTTTATCAAGAAATGTTTTTTGTAATTCCTGAAAACGCATCTCTGCTGCAGCAATATTGGTCTCTTCGTTTTCTTCTATATATGGACAAATCCAATATGCTTTTTCGCCCCTGTTTATAGCACCTTTTAGCTTTTCAATAACATCTGGCACCCTACTAATGTTCATAGTTACAGTTTTTATTGGCAATCTGGATTTTGGTTTTTCTTTCAAAATTGAACATTCAACGTCACCATACATAGCTTGCTGCAAAGTTCTTGGAATGGGAGTTGCAGTAACGAAAAGTATATCGGCATTTTCTCCTTTTCCTACCAAGCGATTTCTCTGCATCACTCCAAATCGCTGTTGCTCGTCTATGACTGCAAGCCCTAAATTTTTAAATGTAACGTTAGCTTGAAATAGTGCATGAGTGCCAATCACTATATTTAAAACACCACTTGCAAGTTCGTTCATGATAATCTTTCTTTCCTTGCGCGAAGTTTTACCAGTAAGCAGCGCAACTTTTATATCGGTACAGGATAAAACTTCCTCAATCCAATTATAATGTTGCTCCGCCAAGATAGTAGTCGGTGCCATTAGAGCTGCCTGCATGTTGTTTTCTACCACATTTATCATTGCAAAAAGTGCAACTACGGTTTTGCCACTACCAACATCACCTTGCAGCAAGCTTATCATGCGATACTTGGATTTTTGTCTCTCTGAGATCTCATCTATTGCACGAGTTTGATCATTTGTTAATTGAAACGACAATTCATTTAAAACTTGCTCTTTGTATTTACTCAATATTATAAATTCTCTTCCCCTTTCTTTCACATGATTTTTTCTTGCAAGTTTCAGCGCTAGCTGATACGCAAACAATTCATCATAAGCAAGCCTTTTTCTACAAACCTCAGCTTCCACCAATGAGCTTGGTCTGTGCAACTTTATGATGCTTTCCCTCCAACTTAACCATTTTTTTTGCTTGATTAATGTATCATCTATCCACTCTGGTAAATCAGGCAATTCCTTTAGATTAGAGCTTATTATGTTCCCAATGCGCTTATTGGTAATGCCACGGCATAATTGGTAAACTGGCTCTATGCAAGCTATTTTTTTAAATTGGTTGATGTCAAGCGACACGTAATCTGGATGAGTAATTTGCCAATGTTCAGCAAATTTTTCGAGTTTGCCACTGATGATCACATTCGCTCCAATTGGAAATAGTTTATATAAATACTTAACTGAGTAATTAAAAAAGACTATGAATATATACTGACTCTCACTTTCAACGACTATTTTATATGGTCTACCTCTAAAAGTGGGCGACTGATGCTCATAAACTTTTGCAATGAAAGTTGTAAATTCTCCAACTCGAGCATCAGATAGTAACTTGCTTCTATCCACATAACTAAGTGGCTTATAAAACAGCAGATCCACCACCTTGTCCCCACCACAAAGTTTAGGCAATATTGCGGAATGGAACTTAGGTATATTCTCCAGCCTGCTATTTAGAAAAATCTGATTGCTCATTGAGATTCATACATGTGTAAAACTGTTATAGAGCCTTTTTAAAATCTTGTCACCTTATGGTCAGGTATGCACTATAGCTAGCACAGCTCTCTAACGTTATACCGCGATTCATTCGCGGTATCTCAGCCGCTAACACGTAACGGAATGACGAATTTGTTGTTTTTAAAATCATCGGTAAGCCTAAGTTACCCCTAACTATATTTGCTATCATAGGGCTTATAGTAGGTATTTTATTAACTTATTAATCATTTTTATGTATTATTATACTATCAGCAGTCTATATCAAGGTATTCATAATGAGTAGCTCTATATCAGAAGAAAAGGAAAATCCAGTAGTTACATTAAGAGCTCAAGCAGAAAAGTTTGGTTTTAGCAAGTTAAGAGCTGGTAAAGACAATGCTGAAGCGAATTCTGGTAATACAGCGTTCTTAGATTTTCAGAGAAAGGATTTTGTTATTAACGGCAAAAGTATAAGTAGAGATTTGATTGCCGAGCTATACAAAGAACATGATAGTTTACTGCCAAAAAGTGAAGGTAAAAATGAAGACTACCGCCCATTTGCAAGAAAAGTTTTTAAGGAGATGTTCAAATACGCTAAGGCAGAAGTTCCAAGTGACTCTATCTTGGAAGAATTAGTTATCAATTGTAATCAAGCAGGATATGAAGCTGGTGTACATATAGAGTTTCAAGGTGCACTTAGCCAGCATTCATTCATAATAGAAAGACCTGAAAAAGTGATAAGTATTGACTGTGTTAGCCAAAATAATGTGAGTGTTAAATCTGATATGACATTACCAATATTTTTCCAAAGGAGTGACGGTACATTCGGTGACAAGGTGTGTGATCTATCCAGCTCACTAGAATTCACGCTTAAGTCTCAAGATGATAAAAATGTAACATACACAAATGGTAACTTGTCACTTACTGTTCCTGAGAGACTGAAGGACTATAATATAGGTGATAAAAGCTTATTTGACATTATAAAAGAATACTTTCAGAAATTGTGCGAGAGGCTTGGATTTTTTAAAATAAAAATAGAGCATGGTTTAGGCGATCCACTAGAAGTAAGCGACCATCTGGAAAATATGGAACCCCCTATTCGTAGTAATGAGCACGGCCTGAATTAAAATATCTTGAGCTTGTTTGCACAATCAATCACTTCAGCATTTAGAAATTGTTTTTTAAACCAGGTATACTGACGTTTCGCGTAGTGTCTTGTGTTTGTTTGAGCAATTTGTATCGCTTCGTCTAAAGTAATCTCACCTTTCAAGTACTTTATAATTTCTGGCACTCCGTGTGCTTTCATAGCTGGCAAATGTGGGGCTAGGTTCATGCTAAGTAGCTTTTTTACTTCATCAATTGCTCCATTTTCAATCATTGTAATGAAACGAGAATTTATTTTTCGGTATACATCTTCACGTTTAGGCAGAATTGTATATATCTTAAAATTATTGAATAAAGGAGGCTGTCTATTCTCTTGCCATACAAAAATTGACTTGCCAGTTTCAGTGATAACTTCAAGTGCCCTTGAAAGGCGGTGCGAGTCATTCATGAACACTTTACCTTGAATCCTTGGATCTTTGCTTAGCGCTAATTTGTAAAACTCCTCTTTACTTAAATTTTTCCTGAGCTCACTTACGTTTTTTCTCACTTTCTGACTTATTTGTGGCATTGATGATAAGCCTTTGATTAAACTGCTGATGTAAAGCCCGCTTCCTCCAGTGATGATAGGTATTTGAGCATTTTCTAATGCGTGATTAACTTCTTTTTCTAAATCTTCTAACCATAGACCCACGGAATAATTTTCTTTTGCTGAAACATAACCATATAGTTTATAAAATACTTCTTGCTTTGGTGGTTGAGCAGTAATTATGGGAATTTCTTCATATACCTGCTTTGAATCACAATTTATTATACTAATATTTCCATATTTTTCTATCAGGTTATCGCATAATTCTGATTTACCTGAGGCCGTAATTCCTGTAATAATTACTATATTATTTTTCATTTATATTAATTTAATTAACATATGATAAAGTGTAGTAAAAGTTTGGATTCTACAATCTAAAGTTTGGAGATTTTTATGGCAGAAAACAACGACAATAATTCATTTACTAAGCGTTTCACAAACAGGACTCCTGGCGGTACAGGGGAAGGTTTTTCCAGTAAGTATTCGTCTCAAAACACCAAAGAACGGGCATTAGGGGAAAAAGGAAAAATTTCTGAATTAGCAGGCAAAAAAACCGAATCCAAGGAAGCTTTTTCTGAAAGTGGCGGCATAAAAAGTAAAAGCAGAACTGTCAATGAAAGATCTTTTGCTGATGCAACAAAAAGAAGTAGGTCAGATCTTGTATACTTAGTCCGTGGTAAAGATCGTGGAAAATCAGCGTGGCATTATGTGTTAGTTGATAAAGAGAAAAGAGAAATGTTTCTAGCAAAAAGCAGAACTGGCTCTATAGATGTTGCAGACTATGGAGAGATTTTGTATTCAGGATGGGGAGAGGATCCACCACAGGCAATAATTGATAAAGTCAATGAAGAGTTTGGGTTGTAGCAAATCTGCATAACAAATGGTAAGCTGCGTTGCATTACGTTTACAAAAACTAGCAGTTACTATATAAGATACAGTGCAACAAAACTGATCTAGTTGTTATGAATAAGTTTTTAGCTATATGGTATCTAAAATAATAAATGCAATACAGAACAATTTATTAGTGTGTTTTCCAACAGAAACAGTGTATGCTCTTGCTTGTAATGCACTAGATAATGAATCTATAGGAAAAATATATCAGATAAAGAAACGCTCTCAAAATAAACCACTGTCTATATTTGTTAGTGATATTTACAATTTGACAAAAATAGCAAAGGTAAAGGAAAGATATATTGATTTAATAAACCACTTTTCTCCTGGACCAATTACCTATATTTTACCACTTAAAAACAACAACATATTGCCAAACGAATTCTTTAAAGATAGTATAGGTATCAGAATTCCTGAGCATCCTATTGCAATTTCAATACTAAACAAACTGAAAGTTCCAATAGTTGCAACTAGTATAAATATTTCAGGAGAAAAAAGTGTATGTAAGGCAGACGATATACCACAATCCATTAAGCAACATTTATCTGCAGTGATTGAAGATGACGAATTAGTTTCTGGTATAGAATCTACTATTATTGACTTAACCGAAGATAAGATTAAGGTTTTAAGGGAAGGTGCAATTTTATTACAAACAGTAAACAATGCATTTTCAAACTAAGATCTATAGGAGAAAGAATGAAAAAAGTAATAGGTCACAACCAGGCCAAAAAAAAATTAATGAACAACTTATCTGTTCAGTCTTGGCTGATCTGTGGTAAAAAAGGTATAGGAAAAGCAACACTTGCAAAATCCTTCTCCAATTGGTTACTCATAAAAAGCTATAATGAAGTAGCATTGGACTTACACATTGTTGAAGGTGATACTATCGGAATAGAAAAAGTCAGAGAAATGAAAAACTTTCTACACTTAAGTCCCATTCAATCAGAACACAAAATAGCTATAATAGATAGCTTAGAGGCAATGACTAATAACGCTAAAAACGCAATATTGAAAATATTAGAAGAGCCGCCAAAAAATTCTAAGATATTTATAATTAGCCATAAGCCATATGATATACAAACCACTATCTTGTGTAGGTGCTTTCAGCTGAATTTACTCCCATTAACTTATGATGAAACAAAGCAAGTTGTTTCATCTCAATGTAAATTTGATGATCAAATATTTGATGAAATCATTACTTTATTTCCTGGAATGCCAGGAATGATAATAAATGCAATAAGTAGTGATGCTTATGAAGCATACAAGTGCTTTTATAAATTTCTTCATGATTTAAAGAATCCCAATATGATTAATAAAGTAATTAATAGCGAAATCGAACTAGAACTAGCATCATATATAATTCAGGCCTTCATTTTAGAAAGCATAAAGAGAGAGGTAAATGATGTTGAAATTCTGCTAAGTCAGTGGAAAAAAATAGATGAACTTTTTGTTGTTGCTAAGCAACTCCACTTAGATAAAAAGCATGTTTTAGCTAATGTAGTTAATATCATGACATAAGTTTACAAAGTATAATACTTTTAACATAAATTCATGATAAAATCCTGTTAATTTAATACTTGAAGTATATAATTTGACTGATAATAAATTAACTGTATGGCAATCAATAGAAGTTTTGACGAAAGCTATACTGAATATGCAGAAAGAATTGAGTTCAATCAAGAATATAGCTTTAGACCAGGACGTCACCTTAGAAAAAGGAAAGGAGTTATTAAGTGGCATCTATGAGGCAAATTTTAAGCTAAACAAGGCAATCAATATAGCCACTTTGCCAAAAATTGGCTATCATATGCTAAATGGTGAGTTTGTTGTACGTAATCATATCACGGAAGAGGAAGTAAGGATTCCTAGAGATTTTCATTACCTTAAAGTCGTAAAATCCGATCATGATAATTATAAATTAACGTTTTGTAATTTTTTAGGTAATGAGTTTTTTGAATATAAAAAGTATGATCCACAATATTCTGGCGTTTCAGATGAATATAAGTTTGTGGATTTTGGTAGTGTAAAAAAGACTCATAATCTAAAATTTAAGGAATACGTTGGTCATGCACCTAAATTTTTTGCTGCAGAAGGGCCTATTGAGCCTGGATCCCAAAACCATGTAATTGATCTATTTGAGCTAGTCAAAAGTGGTAAAGGTAGAAAAGTGGGAACCTTTGCTGATGAATTTGGTTATTTTGATGATCAAAATAAATTACATTATTATAATTATCACAAAAGTGTAGAAAGTAATACTTATGATCCTGAAAATTTCAGTGTAAAAATGATAAATATAGATGTGAGCAAAATCGATAAATTCTACCTCATTGCAGAACAAGGTGATATAATCATTCATCCTATTTGGGAAAATTTAGACATATTTTAAAGTTTTTTTTAGAGTATCTAAGCTTATTGTTATTATAATGATCCGATTAGGTCTGGTAGTATTGTGTTATGGAAGATAAATTGCTTGAATCAGTAAAAAACAAAAGTTATTTCAGTAAAGCAGTCGAATGGTACTGCCATAGGTATCTGTTTTGTGTAGTAGAAAGATCTTGGATGGCATTAATAGTATCGCTTCTCCTAGTATGCTTATGTTTATTAACATTAAACATATACCTGTTATTTCCTGTTAAAAAAGATTTAAATTTTGTGAAGTATATGAACCACACAGAAGATGAGTTCTCTGCAATGCATAAGCTTAGTTTCAGTAAAAAGGAAGATGAATACACTTCCACAGCGAGGTACTTAATAAGTAAATACATTGAAGTATACGAGTCCATTAAGACCGTTGAACCGAAGTACCAAGAAAATTTTATAAGAAACAATTCTATACATAAAATCCATCAAGGCTTTCAGGAAAAAACGAATAATGAAGCTGTTTCATCCAAAAGAAAAATTACCAACATAAACGTAATAACATTATCTATTGACCGATCGACCAAGGACCTAGTTACATTTGCTGGAAATGCTACTGTAGTTTTTACAACCGAGCAAAATAAGGAGGATACTGTGGAGATTAGCTTCACTTTGTCGAATATAAAAGCAACTCTGGCTGGTATAATACCATTTAAATTTATTGTTAATGGTTATAAATACAGATTTTAAAATATTACTTGGTAGCTAAAAAAAATAACCAAAGTGCATGTAGCAGTAATAACTGGAGGTAAAACTAGAAGAATTGGTGTTTTTTTAATAAAGTAATTCTGAGAAGGTTTTAAGAAAAAGGCGTTGTAAATTATCGGTAAAAAGTACAGAGCGTTGAGTATAGTACTAACAATTAACACTAGAGTTACAAACACAGAAAGTATTACATTGCCAGAGTTGAAAACAGCTTGAAAAATGAGAAATTTACCCCAAAAAGTCGGAGCAGGCGGCACCCCTATCATAGACAACGCACCTATAGCAAATGCTGTCATGCTAATTGGCATACTGCGTCCTATACCGTAAATCTTATCTATATACTTCTCACCTGCTCTTGTTATTATTGCTCCTGCAACGAAAAACAAAGTGATTTTTGCAAATGCGTGGCAAACTAATTGGAAAATTGCAACCCTCATGCTGAGCTCACTAAAAATTGAAGCGAATAATATAATATACGACAATTGAGAGATGGTAGAGTAAGCAAGCAATTTTTTTAATTCTTTTTGCTTTAATGCAATCAATGATGCAGTAATAATAGTAAATCCAGCAGCGTACGGAAGCCACCCTCCAGCAAACCAACTTTGCTGCGCAAAACGTTGCATGTTACCGATACCGAAAGTGTATAATATAACTTTTATGATGATGAAAACTCCGGATTTCACAACAGCAACAGCATGCAGTAGTGCGCTTACAGGAGTTGGTGCAACCATTGCTTTTGGTAACCAAAAATGCATTGGCATTAATGCAGCTTTTCCTATTCCGTAAATCAGCATAGCAAAACACACTGCAATGAAAGTGATGAGTGAAGTATCAAATTTGAATATTCCACCACTTACAAAGTCTAAAGTATGAAATTCATTATATAAAAGGCCTATTGCAGGAAAAAACAATACCAAAGAAGAGAAAAATAGCACGCCAAAGTAATAGCGCCCTGCAATCATTGATTCATTTGTTGAGTTGTAAGTAACCAGAGGGTATGTACTAATAGTTAGAAGCTCATAAAAGACAAATGTAGTGAGCAAATCTCCAGAAAAAGCAATAAACATTGCACAGCTAATTGATATTGAAAAAAAGCATAGAAAACTTGAGTGATTGCTATCAGCATAGTTATTCTGCATATAACATATTGCATATATACTGGTCAGCACCCATAAAAACGATATTAATAAACTGAATATTACTCCGGTAGACTCTAGCTTTAAACTAATGTGCAAATTATTACCAAAATCCATGAGGATAAATTGAGAATGATCACCATACACCCAATATAAAGTGCACAGACACGTATACGTAAACAGAAGTACAGAAGAAGTGACAGTAATACTATTGTTCACTCCGGGCCATTTACCAGTAAAAAAAATAACTAACGCACTTAAAAGTGGAATCAACGCAGTAATTAATAAATAATTCTCAGTAATTGAAAATGGTAAGGAAAGATACATTAAGATATAGTCCATTAAATTTTTTGTTTAGGTAAAGCTAGAATTATACTAAAATCATAGAAAAACTGCTATGTTTTTTTAGTTGTTGCATATGCTATAGCTATACTGCCGCGGTATCTCTAGATCCCGCTAACACGTAGCGGGATGACGAATTTGTCGTTACGTCATACCGCGATTCATTCGCGGTATCTCATCCGCTAACTAGTAGCGGGATGACGAGCTTATCGTCATGCCACCGCGAACCGTCATACCGCCGCGGTATCTCAGCATAGATTCCGCTAACTAGTAGCGGAATGACGGTTTTTCAAATTGTTGTAAGTCGGTTTAGCTATATAGATAGCATAAAGTCAACTGCATAAATTGAAACAATATCTGCTAGACGCAAATTACAACAAATGCAGTAGCGTAATCTCCATCGTCACTCAGAGAAAGATGAATTTTGGAGATAAAATCCTTGCTAACGGTAAGATATGGCTTGCCTCTTACATCATTGTATATTTCTATATCTTTCATTATAATACCCTGACCACTACCTCGTGCTTTAACAAAAGCCTCCTTTGCCGCAAAACGCTTAGCGAAATACCTTGCTCGCATTTCTTGACTATTATACTTTCTACTTAGCTCTATTTCTTTCTCAGTGTAGATTCTATTGAGAAATTTTTCCCCGTATTTTTGTAATATCCTCGATACTCTTGGTATATATACTATGTCAGTGCCGATACCGTGTATCATTTTGTGCTAAAGTGATTTATTGCTTCCTCAATCTGCATTTCCTTTACCTCTCCAGTTGCTCTATTTTTTACTTCAACTATCTTTTCATCTATTGCCTTTTTTCCGACAATTATTTGCCACGGCAAGCCTATCAGATCCATTCTAGAAAATTTTACTCCTACACTTCCTTCCGTGTCATCGTAAAGCACTTCATCGCTCTTCAAAGCTTTGTATATTTTATCTGCAGCCTCCGTTACTTTCGTTTGTAAATTGATTAAACCAATTCTGAAAGGAGCCACCGATTCTGGCCAGATAATTCCTTTATCATCATGAAAAGCTTCTATTATTGCACCGACAAGCCTTGAAACTCCAATGCCATACGAACCCATATGTATATTGACATTTTTTCCATCTTGAGAAGTAACACTTGCCTTCATAGGCTTTGAGTATTTGTCGCCAAAATAAAAAATATGCCCTATTTCAATACCTTTACTAACATTTAACTGCTCTTGTGATATAGGGCAAGTCTCAGGATCATGCATATCATCTGCAACTGCGTATATACTCTTCAAACTTTCAACATCTTCGCTTTCTAGCAACTCAGAAAATTTGTTGTCGTAATATAAAGTGCTTTCACCAGTGTTTGCCAATATATGAAACTCGTGGCTCAAATTTCCTCCAATTGGCCCCGTATCAGCTCGAACTCCAATTGGGGTAAGTCCCATGCGTTTGAAGATTTTTATGTAAGTTTTGTACATCAAATTATATGAATTCAGTGCACCTTCGTAATCTACATCGAAGCTATATGCATCCTTCATCAAAAATTCCCTGCCCCTCATAACGCCATAACGTGGTCTTACCTCATCACGAAACTTCCATTGAATTTGGTATAAACAAAGTGGCAAATCTTTGTAACTTTTTACCATATCTCTAATTAGATCAGTTGCCACCTCCTCGTGCGTTGGACCAAAAAGCATGTCTTCCTCATGCCTATCCCTTATACGTAACATTTCCTTACCGTAATCATCGTAACGCCCTGATTCTCGCCAAAGATTTGCTGGTTGGACACAAGGCATCAACACTTCAATAGCACCGGATTTGTTCATTTCATCTCTGATAATGTCTTCAATATTTTTAAGCACTAAGAGACCAAGTGGTAACCAGGAATAAATGCCAGATGCTATCTGCTTTATTAAACCTGCACGTAAAGAATATTGATGGGAGATAATTTTAGCATGAGCAGGCTTTTCCTTTAGAGTTGGTAAGTAATACTTGGATAAACGCATATAATAGATCTGATTGTATTAAACAATCTTAATACAATCAGATCTATAGGTAAACTTATTTTGAAAAAGAAGGGAAGTGTGTGGTGCTTTCCTTAACGTACTAATACCGATCCCCTCTCAAATTTAGTAGCCGCTCCACCAAACATTTTACAACGGTCCTTAACAGAAGAAGCTGGTAGCTTTCCTGCTTCATTAGTCACTGTTGTTGCAGGAAGAGCTTCAGGTTTCGTTTTTAAATTAACAGGCTTAGGCGATATCAGTGGTTTATCTGCCTTTGGCGCAGAATGTGAGGGAGTGTTAAATAAACCATACGCGTCAAGTTAAGGAATGTAGAGAGCTTAAAGTAGATACCCTGGTCTTCCTATATCTGTCTTTCAAAGAAAACTTTGACCAGATTATAGTAAGCTTTTTTAGAAAAATTTTTAAATTATTGACAATATTGTTTAATATCAAAAAGAGCTCTCTAACCCGCCTTTTCAATTCAATAAATGCCTTTGTTAAACTGAGCTCCGTGTTCTTTTTTAGTTTTACACAGCCAATCATTCCGTGAAATACGAGAATAGCACATAATTTTGCGTATAGCTCGCACAATACTCTAAATGGATTTGTCTTTCCTTTTAGTTTATCAAGATTGATATGACTTTTATATAGTTTAAATAGTAATTCGATTTGCCATCTTACTCTATAAACCGTCAATATTTGTTCAGCATTAATTTTACTCTCTGGAACATTAGTTATAAATATTGACCAATCTAATAACTTTTGATTCTTTTGAGAAGATGTATATCCATGTGACTTTGCTAATTTATTAGCCTTTCTTCTTCTAGCCATAGACTGTTCTTCAGTTAGCTTTTGACATATAATTCTTACCTTAATTTTTACTTCCTTTCCTAATAATACTTCTTTTTCTGAAGATAATTGACCTTCCAAATACTCCAATAGCTCTATTTTTTGATTTGTTTCTATATCATATATATTGGTATCAGACTTATAACGACTAACAAAATATGCACCTGCTTCATCAATCTGTTTAAAAGAACTAGGCACAAAGTAGCCCAAGTCAAATATTAGCAAATCATTGGCTGATAAACCGTTCAGATAATCCCTATAACCTTGATCCGACCTTATTCCTTCCATAAAATTTAACTTATCTAGCGCTTGATTCAGGTAATCAAAGACTAACTGTAGCTTTATTCCTGATTTGGTATTATTCTCACAATCTCTATAGCTACTGCCATATCCTTTGTACATATCTTCCATGCTACTGGGCAGGCTAATGTAGCTGCTATCCAATAATTTAACGCTTCCAAATTGCTGTAAAATTTTGCAATCAATCTGTAGACTTTTTTTAAATAAACACAAAGCTTCGTTATACATTTTTTTCATGAACTCAACTGCTTCTTCACTAAACCTAAAATCTAAACCCTGTTTTGTAATTTCTATCGAGTCTTCATTTAGCAATTGGCACATTGTTTCTATGCTGCAATCATCAACTCCTATGTTACCAAAAACCATAGCTTTTATGAATGATGAGCCATTAAGTTTTCTCTTTCTTTTTATAAAACCTACTGTAATTGATATTTCGTCTGCTTTTTCATTAAAGAATTCATTGAGGTCTTTTGATAAGCAAGCTATTCTGTCCATTGTAAGTTCTCTCATTCATATATCCAAGAGAATTTATACCTTATTATTTTCCTTCACTCTATCAACTTTACTTACACTTTTCCTTAACTTGACGCGTATGGTTTATTTAACACTCCCGAATGTGACGGAGATGTGGGTTCAGAACCAGATCCTATACCACTGTCAAGACTCCCGCTTCTTTCTCTATGGAGCGATTGGGAGCCTGAAGATGCCTGCTCAATAGGTTCTGGGTCTGTCTCCCAATTTTCATCATCAGATACATTACTACTATCACTTGATACACTACTACTACGACTCCGTGGTGGTGGGATCATAGCTAACACTTTACTGAATGCCCTGCCCAGGTGACTTGGCTGTTGTACGTCGCTCCCTTGCTTTCCATTAACGCCTGCCCTTCGTTTCTGAAGTGCTTTACTCAAATCAGCCATAAGATCTTCATTTTTTTCTTGTTGCCCACCTCCTTTATTGCTTGACTTCTTTGCTGCCTGTTCCTTTAACTTCTTATCACGCTCTTCCTTGCTCATGAGATTTGGTTTTTGTTGTGTTATTTTATTAAATACAGCGCTCATGTCAGGTTTAACGTCAGGATCACTAGGACTACTAGCATTCTTTGATGAAGAAGTTCCATTTGAACTTGGAGGTGGAGGTGGTGGCGGAGGTGCATTATTATTTTGAGGAATTGCTGTACCAAGTGTTAGCGGAGGTTGTTGAGGAGTAAGGTTCGGAACATGTTCCGAACTTCTCACTTCCGTCTGTGATCCACTATCTTGCTTAACAGACAATCCTTTTCTAATTAGTTCACTGTCCAGATTATTACAATTTTTACACGCAGATTTTTGTGGTTCTTGAGATGCAGTATGGCCAAATTCCTGTCCATTAAGACCTGCTTCTTTCTTATTATCATCTCTAGAAACGGCAAGTTTAATAAGATATGCTACTGAAGCCAATGCAACAACCACAGAAACAGCAAAGATTGCTAAAGGAACTGCTGCAATGGCACCAGAACCAGAAACTGCTGCAATAACATAAGGGAGATGTATATAAATTGCAACGGCAGATACACATAATGATAAAGCAGCAATCGAAATTTTAAGGTTAGATGTAGACATTTTTTACCTCATTAACCACTAGAATATTAATAATAACTAGATTATCAACAGTGTCAATAATTAATTATGAAAAATAAAGTCAAAATTTGAATAGATAAACTATAAGTAATATACAACCGGCAATAGCTATACAATAGACTTCTTGCATAGAAAAAAGGCAAAATAGCTCCAAGTTGTATCCGTTTAGGAAAGCGGTAAAATAAGGTAGACAAGGTAGTATAAAAAGATAACCATAGAGTAAAAGTGAGTTTACAACAAATAGTGTCATGCAAGTAGCTGATACTGGAATCTAGTCTTTATTATGCAGCCACTTATTTAAAGTTAAGTTTTCTGGATCCAAGTAGTCAAGGCACTGGGATGACAGGAGGCTACTTTCATGACACCATTCTTTTTCCTGGATCCCAGTGTCTGGGCACTGGGATGACATCATAGGGACACTGGGATTACACCCTGACAATCGTTATCCCGCTACGTGTTAGCGGGATCTCTTGTTAGCGGCTGAGATACCGCGAATGAATCGCGGTATGACGGTTCGCGGCGGTATGGACGTAAGAAAACCTTTCTTGGGTCAGCTATAGAGACTCTCATCTTTAGCGAGCTTCAAGGTAATTGGTTGCTATTTGCGAAAATATCCGCATAATTTAAGTAACATTACTTAATAAAAATTAACTATGGAGCTTAATAAGATTGCAGCATCGATTTTACTTTCTGGGCTAATCATTATGATAGTTAGTAATGTAGTTGATATGCTTTACAGTCCAGAAGAATATAAGATTGAACACCAAACGATAGTAGCTGCTGGCAGCAATGAGTTCCAGCAAAAAATCGAGCAAGTGGCGCTTGATATTGGAGCGCTCATGCAGAATGCTAGCTTTGAGAAAGGTAAATCAGCAGCAAAAAAATGTATAGCCTGCCATAGTTTTGAGAAAGGTGGAATGAATAAAGTAGGACCAAACTTATGGAACATAGTTGGAAATAAAAAGGCCCATCTTGGTAACTCATTCAATTACTCAAAAGCAGTGCTTGACAGAGGTGGAAAATGGGGGTATGAGGAGCTATTTGCCTTTTTAAAGAACCCAAAAGCCTATATAAAAGGTACACGTATGGCATTTGCAGGTATTTCCAATCCACAAGAAATTGCAGATCTAGTTAGTTATTTGCATCAATTGAGTGATAGCCCGGTTGCTTTGCCAAAGTAGTATGGATTATTGTAAATTGTTTGATGGAAATAATGGTCACATAGCATATCGAAAGCTACAAGGAAAGAAAGCTTCTGTAGTTTTTTTCGGTGGATTTGCATCCAATATGGATGGAACTAAAGCAACTGCTATTTACAAATTTTGCCAAGAAAATGACGTAGCACTTGTGCTATTTGATTATTTTGGTCACGGTCATTCAAGTGGTAATTTTATTGATTACACGATAAGTGATTGGCAAAAAAATTGTGCTAAAGTAATGAGTGAATTAACTAGCGATAAACAAATAATTATAGGTTCAAGTATGGGAGGATGGCTGATGTTGCTCACTGCCCTTCAATTTCCAGAAAAAATTGCAGCACTAATTGGTATATCGTCTGCTCCCGATTTTACTGAAGATTTGATATTCAAGCAATTGTCAGGCAAGCAAAAAGAAGAACTAGATTCTAAAGGTGTAATAGATTTTACTTCAGAGCATTGTACATACAAAATAACTAAAAATTTGATCGAAGATGGCAGAAAGAACCTTCTTTTAAACAAAAAGACAATAGATATAAACTGTCCTGTGCGCTTGCTGCATAGCATTAATGATAAAGATGTTCCTTATCAAACTTCATTGAATTTAGCTGAAAAAATTAAGTCAACCGATGTTGAAGTACACTTAATAAAATCAGCAGAGCACAATATGTCTGACAATCATTCACTGGAAGTTTTATTTAAGACCATTAGAGAATTTTGTAACCAGACTGCATTCTGTGATTTTTAGCAAAACACGATTTTTCATTTGAGCTTTCTTCAACTTAAAATAAATACAGAAAATTGCTGCCTATAGCTAAACTGACTTAGATTTACCGACAATTTGAAAAACCGTCATCCCGCTACGTGTTAGCGGCTGAGATACCGCGGCGGTATGACGGTTCGCACCATCACACTTTGGAACCTTACAGATATTGAGCAAATCCAATAATATCCTTGATTTCTTTTATATTATGGGTTGCAATTTCTGCTGCTTTCTTTGTGCCTTTTTTTAATATTTCATGTAAATGGAATTGGTCTTTTAAAAGATCATTCATTTTCTCACGTATGGGTGATATAACACTGATAATTAAATCAGCTAACTCTTTTTTGAAGTGCTTCATGTCATGTTTGTTCACTTCTTCACATACTTTTTCTGCATTTACATTACTAAGCACTGAATAAATGTTTATCAAATTGCTTATTTCTGGTCGGCACTTTAAAGTAGCAAAGCCTAGAATTGAATCTGTTTTTGCTTTTTCTATTTTTTTGACAATTAAGTCATCCGTATCATCAAGGTTAATGCACGAATGTTCTGAAGGATCAGATTTACTCATCTTGCTTGTGCCATCCCTTAAGCTCATTATCCTTGATGTGCAATCCAAAGTTAAGATTTCAGGTACGATGAAATAATCCAGCTTATAATGATTGTTAAAAGCTGATGCAATATCACGTGCAAGCTCCAAATGCTGTTTTTGATCATCACCAACAGGAACGTATTTAGTTTGATACAACAATATATCTGCAGCCATAAGTACTGGATAACTATATAATCCAAGAGAGGCTTTTTGTTTATCGCTGCCAGCTTTATCTTTAAATTGAGTCATGCGATTAAGCCAACCAATTGGTGTATAGCATCCAAGCAGCCAGCCCAGTTCTGCATGACCACTAACTGTGGACTGACTAAAAATAATGGACTTTTCTGTATCTATTCCGCATGCAATATAAGCTGCTGCTGTTTTGAAAATATTACTTTTTAATTCACTTGCGGGAAGCTTATTTGCTGTGATTGCGTGTAGGTCGACAATACAAAAAAGAGATTTGTATTTATCCTGTAAGTCTATCCACTGTTTGATTGCACCAAGATAATTACCTAAATGTAGTGCGCCACTTGGCTGGATACCTGAAAAGACAATACTTGTCATTATACATTTACCTCATGCTAATCGCTTCCACAATCAGCAGATTTCTTAGAAAGAATAACCATTGCAGGACGGAGCAACCTATTTTTGATAGTATAACCAGTTTGTAGTACTTCTACAATGGTGCCAGGCTTTTTTTCATTGTCTTCTCTTTCCACAACAGCTTGGTGTAAATTACTATCAAAAAGCTCACCAAGTGGATCTACTTCCTCTATTCCATGTTTTTTTAGATCATTTATAATTTTTTGATAAGCTACTTTAATCCCCTCATGAACAGGATCACCGTCTTTCAAAATTTCCATTACTCTTTTTAAATTGTCGCACGAGTCGATCATATCACGTGCAAGTTTTGTGACTGCGTAGTCACTTGCATCGCTAATTTGCTTTTGCATTATACGTTTGACGTTTTCATTATCTGCAACAGCACGGCGTAAATGATCTTCAAGCTGAGCTGCACGTTCTTTTAATGTATTGAGATCTTCATTTAAATCATCAGTCTGCTTATGGTTATCACTTTGTTGGTCGTCACCTTTCTGCCTACTTACCATATCAGCAAACTTCTTCTTTTTCTCTTTACTGCTATCTGACATATTATTACCCTTAAGAATCTAATAAATATATAGCAATTAATTCGAAAATATCAAGCGCCAGCTACATTCGTCTTTCTATGCTCGCATTTAAAAAGTCAATTAAAGTAGTTTTATAAAAAGAATCAGAAAAAGTACTAATATCATTTTGTGCCATATTAATGTAGTGTCTAGCTTTTTCCATAGAAAGCTGAATGGCATTATGGTGATTAATATAGTGTAATGCTTGGTCAAAATTGTGTCTAGCTGAAGAAAAGCATTTTTCCCAGAATTTTTGCTCTGCTGGACTGCCCTTTTCGTATGCTATAATAGCAGGTAAGGTGACTTTACCTTCGAAAAAGTCTTTTCCGACTTGCTTTCCAGAAGTGCCTTGATTAGCAGTATAATCGAGCATATCATCAACTATTTGAAATGCCATACCAAAATTAAAACCAAAATTCTTTAGCCTCTCTGTTTCGTCATTTGTTGCACCAGATACTGTTGATGCAGCTTCACAGCATGCAGAAAATAAAGATGCTGTCTTTTCTCCAATGATATCAAAATAATTTTCCCTGACTGTGTGGGGGTCAAAACGTGCTGTCATCTGCTTTATTTCACCCTTCACAAGTAAATGCGATGCTTTAGATAAAATAGAGAGAATATTTAAATTTCCACACTCTATAAGCCATCTAAATGCTAGAGTCAACAATAGATCACCAACTAAAATGCTTGATTTATTTCCCCAAATCTTATTCGCTGTTTTAACTCCATGGCGTGCCTCACTTTCATCGAGCACATCATCATGAAGTAAAGTAGCATTGTGTATAAACTCTACCGATGCAGCAACGTTGATCCTATTCTCCCCAGAATAGTTTAGCATTTTACATATAATAAAAACTAGTTTAGGCCTTATTTTTTTTCCACCTGACCTAACAAGATGAGATATAATATCAGTAGCAAGCTTAGCATCTTCATCATTGACATTTTTGAAGACAAAGTCATTCATAGCTGACAAATCAGAAGATACAATATCGTCTAATTTATCGCTGTTTGTTAAATCAGTATTTAGCATTTTAAGAGACTTATGCCTCTTGCCCTTGTGCTTTCTCGTTCTCTACTTTCTTCTTTTCTGTTTTCTTTGGTTCTGTTTCTAAAGTTACTATGCCTTTTTTGATAAACCACAGTACTCTTTCAGTTGCCTGCGCGCCTACACTTAGCCAATGTTTTAATCTATCAGCTTTCACCACAACACGATTTTTATTGTCTTTTGGTAACATTGGATCATATTGTCCTATTTTCTCAATAAAACGCCCATCTCTTGGTGCTCGTGAATCAGCTACAACTATCCTATAAAAAGGGCGTTTCTTTGCGCCAAACCTCGCCAACCTTATTTTAACTGCCATGTTAACCTTTATTCATATATTAGCCACAATTTTATACAATGAGCCGTTTTAAGTCAAATGAATTATACAACTTTTGCACCTTATAATATAATTACCAATAATGTAGGGCAGTGCCGGGCGCACAGCTATACGAACATTCATTTTTGAAGGTAAATTGCACAGCAAATGGTGTCATTCCAGTGCTTGACACTGGAATCCAGCCTTTTTTTAATCATTAAAACGTTGTATTTTAACATAAAACGGCTACTTTTATGCTTACCAACTTAATAAAATTCCTGGATCCCAGTGTCTGGGCACTGGGATGACATCCTTTCTAGTGAAGATTGCTCTCAAATCGCAATGTTCGTACAGTTGTGTGTCTGGGCACTGGATGCGTTTGAAGCAGCTTATAAGATTTTTGATTATATATCATCAAGTATAGCGTGATTAACTTCGACTTTATACTTTGATTCCAGATAGCTAATTAATTGCTCTTTTAGCGATATCATCACACGTTTTCCGGTGTCAAGCGTGTTTAATTTGCCATTTGATGAATGCATTTCTTTTAGAACACCTATTATAATTTCATTATTGTATTGAATAGGATCTGTCACTGAACCAGTTGTTTTCATATTGAAAATCTCTTCTACAAAAGAAAAGGGGTAGTTTTGTTGATCCACTTTATTGCGGTGCATCTGCTGACCTTTAACTAATTCCACACCTTGAATTTCTTCCAAATCTGTTTTTTCTCTTAGTTGAACTGCAACCTCTTGCCCGAATTTAAACATTCTTTCTTTTATAAACTCACTACGCCAAAGCTCTACCGCTAATGCCTTGCCTTCTTCAAAACTTTGCAATTTGGGTGGAAAGATATCGACGATTTTTACACTAACAACGGCGTCCCCAACGCCCTTAAAATAACCTTTCTGATCCTTTTCTCGCGAAAAAATGAAAGAAATCAAATCACCAGAATCTCCTACGTTATTACCGCTTTGATCTTTTCCACTCGCATCTACTGGACCAATAGTTTGTATAGGTAAATTATATTCACTCAATATTTCTTCAATTTCTGAACCATTGTATATCTTATAGTTCACTTGGTTTATGAAATCATTGACTCTTTCAAAAGACTTTTGGTTAGTTAGAACTGACTTTATGTCTTTTTTTAAATCAACTAAGTCTTCATCAGAGATTTGATGCGCACTTTCCACTTTTACTATGTGCCAACCAAAACTGCTTGCTAAAACTTCACTTACTTCACCTACTTTAAGAGCAAATACCTTCTCTCTCACGTCTTCTGGTAAAAAATCCTTAGTTATATTATTTACTCTAGTTTCCTCAAGTTTTGCTTTGCCAAACTCTTCTACTATCTGTTCAAAGCTTATTTTACCCTCCTCAAATGCTCTTCTTGCTGTCTCAGCTTCTTCTTTGGTAGAAAATATTGCATTGAATATATCTCTTTGATTTTTAAGTTCTTGTTGTTCTATTATACCATCAACTTCTTCATCTGAGATCTTGATTTGATCTTCAAAATACTTTTGGCCTAGGGAAATATATTGCGCAGTTCGATACTCAGGATAATAAAAATGGGATTTATTTCTTTCGTACAAATCAAGTAAGGCTTGATCATCTGGTTCAGGAATGTTTGTAACTGCATCTTCAGTTATTTTAACAATATCAACTACTCTAGTTTGGTAGCGACTTTTGTATATCTGCTCATCAATTTTCTCGCCAAAAGTTACTGGATAATTATCTTTAAATAATGAAGTCATGAACATCATTGCAGGCAGGACTTTCTCTAGCTTTGCTATATACTCTTTCTCTGTCATATGCAGGTCATTTAGCGTTTCATAGAATTTATTTTTGTCAAATTCACCTTTATCATTTTGAAAGTATTTGGTGTTTTTAATATGGTTTTTTATAGATTCTTCTCCAACTGTCAACCCCAGCTCACTAGTTAGGTTAAACAATAGTTTTTGCTCTATAAGTGCGTTAAGCAAATCATATTTCAGCTTTTTTACTTGTTCTCTACTCGCATCAGATCCAGAAATTTGCTTTTCATAATTTTGATATAGTGATTTATACTCATCTGACATTATAACTTCTTTTCCAACCCTAGCTACCTCTTCTTTTTCATCATCACCTGATAAAAGGTTGCCAATTCCCATGAAGATTAACAAGCAAGCTAAAAGGACAACGGTTACTTTAGTGAAAAAATTTTTAACATTCATTTTAAACCCAGTTAATTAATGATTAATTATAGAATAGTGATAATTTAATGCTTGTAAACCTGTTGCTTTATTAGCTAATATATATAATATTACAATATATTAACTTAAAATTTAACTCTCTAATCTTAAATAGGAACATATGTTTAACTGAGTTATACTATACCTTAGGAAGGGGAAATATTTTGTTTGAAATATGCTTAAAGGTAAGCGCATTTAATTAACTTAAGAGGTGGGAAATGACAAACAAAAAGTTATTGAATGACAAAATTAATGCTTTTTTAGTTTTAATAGTTTATATTTTAGCTCTGTATAACAGTAAGGGATACTTTAAATGGGAGATGCTTTTTTGATGTCAATGGAATCTTCTAAGGGCAATAACGATAGAAATAAACAGTTTCTAGTGCAAATAGCTGCTTGGTTAGTAGACAACACTGGTTTAACTTTTAATCAAATAGCACAATGTTGCAGATTGGCCCTTGAAGAAGTACAAGACATAGCTGATGAGGAAATAGGAGTAGAAAAATATAACCCTATTATTTCTGGAATAATTACTGAAAAAGAAATCGATGATTGCAAAAAAAATCCAAATCGTGTACCAAATTTGATTATAAAAAATATAAAAAAAAGGAGTAAAGCGATTGGTAGCATTCTTGGCTTTGCCTCTACGGCAAGACGTAGAGATAAACCTGATGCGATTTATTATTTAGTAAAAAAATTTCCTATCTTGGACAATAACGTTATAGCTAAATTAATTAGTACAACAAATTACACAGTTGAGCAGGTAAGAGATGGATCTCATCATAACATGCAAAATATAAAACCCCAAGATCCTGTACTACTCGGCTTATGTAGTCAAGAAAATTTAGAAGCAGAAGTGGAAAAAGCAAAAGTAGAAGAGGAGAAGCAAGAAAGGTTAAAAAAATATAAAGAATAGCTATTGAAAATCCTCAAATTTTTGTGCTTTGTTAACATTAAATTAACTTGACTTGCTAGTGTTTATTAGTATAATGTAAGTAAAGTACGGGGTTTAATGATAATTAAGCTTAATACGCACTGAAACTAACTCAGCCTAATTTATTATCTTATAGTCACATTTTAGGTTAGTAAGCATCAATTAAAATTTTTGGAGGATTATGACAACAATCAATGAAGATGTTTTGGCAAAAGGAAAGGTTACAGCTCAACCTGAAAAAAGTGAGCAAATTTACAATAACGATACAGTAAAACAGATGGTCAATGAAGGTACTGAGAAAAACAGAAAAACATTAGATCTGAGCGAATTAAAAGAGAAAACAGCAGAAGAATTGTTAGAGTTAGCTGAAGAAAGAAAAATTTCAACTAACGGTAAAAGCAATGGTAGAATGCTAAAGCAGGAAATAATATTCAGCTTAATGAAAAAAATGAGTGAAGAAGGAGGCATAACCACAGGGAGTGGAATAGTGGAAATATTGCCTGATGGTTTTGGTTTCTTACGTTCAGCAAGTGCAAATTATGCCCCAAGTACCGATGATGTTTATATTTCTAACGGGCAAATAAAGAAGTTTAATTTACGTACAGGAGATATGGCATATGGAGAAATAAGGCCACCTGGTGATAAAGAGAGATATTTTACTTTAACTAAGGTTCAAAGTATAAACTCTACTGAAGTAAGTGAATTAAGAAAGTACGTCCATTTTGATAATTTGCTTCCTCTTTATCCTGAGGAAAGCATAGTACTTGAGTGTAATAATGGTGATGATAAAAAAGGCTTAAGCATGCGTGCTATAGATATAGTAGCTCCTCTTGGAAAAGGGCAAAGAGCGTTAGTAGTTGCTCCACCTCGCACAGGAAAAACTGTATTGCTTCAGCAAATGGCTAACTCTATAGCTATAAATCACCCTGAAGTAGAATTAATAGTGTTACTTATAGATGAAAGACCTGAAGAAGTAACAGATATGATACGTTCTGTAAAAGGTGAGGTAGTAAGTTCTACGTTCGATGAGCCTGCTTACCGTCACGTACAGCTTGCTGAAATAGTAATAGAAAAAGCTAAAAGAATGGTTGAGCATAAAAAAGATGTGGTAATTCTACTTGACAATATTACTAGACTTGCACGTGCTTATAATGCGGTTATTCCTTCGTCTGGGAAAGTTCTAACTGGTGGTGTAGATTCAAACGCACTGCAGAGACCAAAACGCTTTTTTGGAGCAGCTCGTAATATTGAGAATGGGGGTTCTTTAACTATAATCGCCACAGCTCTTATAGAGACTGGTTCAAAAATGGATGAAGTTATTTTTGAAGAGTTTAAAGGTACAGGAAATGCTGAGATCATACTTGATAGAAAACTTTCTGATAAACGTATATTTCCAGCTATTGATATTACAAAATCCGGAACAAGGAAGGAAGAGCTATTAGTTGATAAGGCTATACTAAATAAAATATGGGTGGTGCGTAGGATACTCAATCCTATGGGACCCGTTGAAGCAATGGAATTTTTACGTGACAAACTACTTTTAACAAAGAGCAATGCTGACTTTTTTAACTCCATGAATCACTAAAAGTAAGCCAGTTATGATGGATATGCTGAGCAAAAAGTAAAACGCTCTTATAGCTAAAATAATTTGGATTTACTAAAATATATTTATAGTTAAGTTGGCAATTTACCTTAAGTTAGCGCGTGACACTGGAATGACACCCTTGGTGGCAGACAGCTAAAGGAAAATATCAACTAGGTTTATAATCTATCACTACCGTGTTTGCAATTTTGTCGTGAAAAGCTTGTTTATGTTCATCACCTACTGCACATACTAAAACTAAGATTAGTATAGCTAAGAATAAAATGGGATTACAAAGTGATATGCAATAAATTATAAAAAGAGCTATAGTCCTTTTCATTGCTTGCATTGTAGTGATTGACTCAAATGTATCTTTGTCTTTTACACGCATGCTAAATAACAAGTGTCCTGGAGTGCCGCCAAATTTTACTAGCATGAATATATGAAATATACATGGTATCATTAAAAATAAAGAAAATACAATCGTGGTGATTACAATTATTGCACCCATGATCCCTTGTATTGCGTGTGTAAGTGAGAAACCCACCGCCATTAAACCAAATGGTATTGCGATAAATAAAATACAATCAACTATAAATGCTAGAGTACGTCTTGTCATCGTTGAGTAGTTTACTTTTTTATCCATGTACTACCTATAAAGAAAAATATCAACTAGATTTATAGTCTATCACTACTGTTTTTGCAATTTTATCGTAAAAAGTCTGTTTGCGTTGATCAAATACTGCAAACAAAAATAAAATTAGCACAATTAAAAGATATAGAAAAGTATAACCATGATAATGCAGATGAAGCAAAAAGCGAAAAATAATCCAGATGCTTCCCTTAGAAATACATCTTATTGTTGCTTGCATAAGGGTAACATTTGTAAATGTATTAGCATCTTTAATATGCATACCACACAATAGTTTTCCTGGGGTACCACCAAGTTTTGTTACCATTAATATTTTGGATATTGTTAGTACTAATGTTGCGACCACTGTAGAAACTATAAATGGTATTTCTGTTGCTAGTTGTGCAAGTTCCTGAAAAGAGTCTTTATCTTTATCTTGATCTTGTAATGATACGATGAATACACCATAGATAAAACCGAAGATAAAATGAGGGGAAAATATGATGAGGTCAAGTATTTCTGCTACAATACGCCTTGTAAATCCTACATAATTTACTTTAACATTTATTTCAGTATTCATAACCCCACCTATATTTCATAATATCATCATATGATATAAAAATACGTTATTAAATAACCGTAAATATACTAACTTGGGTAATATTAGCTACTTGTGCCACTCTATTATTTAAATTAATATTAAATCATTTATAACTAGGGAAGTTATGTCAACACTAATCACAGTTGCATATGGCGACGGTATCGGACCAGAAATCATGGAAGCGGTGCTGTCGATATTGCGCGAAGCAGAAGCGGAAATCTCAATAGATATTATTGAAATAGGGGAGCGTGTTTACAGTAAAGAATGGTCTCACGGAATTTCTCCAAGTGGTTGGGAATCAATTGAAAGGACAAAAATATTATTAAAATCTCCGACAACAACTCCTCAAGGTAAAGGGCACAAAAGCTTAAACGTTGCACTCAGAAAAAATCTAGGGTTGTATGCAAATATCAGACCATGCATTTCATATCATCCTGTTATAGAAAATAAATTCGATAAGTTTGATATCGTAGTGATACGTGAAAATGAAGAGGACGTTTACACCGGAATAGAGCATAGGCTCACTGGTGACTCTTACCAATGCACTAAAATTATTACTAGATCTGGCTCAGAGAAGATATGCAGGTACGCTTTTGAATATGCAAAAAAACACAACAGAAAAAAAGTAACTTGCCTGACTAAAGATAACATCATGAAAATGACTGACGGAACTTTCCATGCCGCGTTTGATCGCATTGCAAAGGAATACCCAGATATAAAGGCAGAACATTATATAGTTGATATTGGAATGGCGCGTGTTGCAACAGAACCGGAGAATTTTGATGTTATAGTAACCGAGAACTTATATGGCGACATATTATCAGATATAGTCGCACAAACCTCTGGATCTGTGGGGCTTGCCGGAAGTAGCAACATCGGGAATGAATACGCAATGTTTGAAGCAGTGCACGGTTCTGCCCCTGATATTGCAGGAAAAAACATAGCCAATCCTTCTGGTCTTTTAAATGCTGCAGTGCATATGCTAATTTACATAGGTCAAGTGGGTACTGCAAAACTAATCTACGATGCATGGCTCAAGACTTTGGAGGATGGAATACACACTGCCGATTTATATAAGGAGAAAAGAAGTAAACAGAAAGTTGGTACCAAAGAATTTGCAGAAGCTGTTATAGATAATTTAGGAAAGAAACCTGCTGAGCTTATAATTGGCAGTGGTTCGGATAGTAAAATAAATTTGGATAGTAAAATAAATAAAGTACAAGACAATTACGAACAAGATTACAAAGTTAAAAAGCTAGTGGGTAGTGATATAACTCTCGCTTGGGACAAATCCAGTAATGTTGATCAAATAGTAGGATTATTTGAATCAAGTAATCTGCAAATGATAGCAATATACTCAAAAGGACTTGCGATTTGGCCAGGAAACTCAAAACCTTCAAGTGACCAAATAACCTGTAGGTTTATCGCAAATAATGAAAAGCAAGCTATTACAAATAGTGATGTAAATAACTTGCTAATCAAACTCGAAGAACACAATTTTGACGTGGTGAGAATGGACAAATTGTATTTGTATGATGGGAAAGAGGGGTTCTTTGTTTAAATATTTAAAAGAGGTGTGGTAAATGAGATGGACTCAAAAAAAGTAGAACTAATATTTGAAAAGTTTCAACAATCAAATCCTGCGCCAAAAATAGAGCTAAATTATACCAATCATTTTACGTTACTGGTTGCGATAGTTTTATCAGCGCGGACAACTGATGTAAGCGTTAATAAAATTACAAGAGAACTATTTAATATCGCTGATACGCCAGAAAAAATGCTGAGCTTTGGGCAGAGTGAGCTGAAAAAATGCATAAGCAGTATTGGTTTATATAATTCCAAAGCAAAAAATATAATCGGGCTTAGTAAAATATTGGTAGAACGATACAACAGCAAAGTACCTACTAATTTTGATGATTTGGTGTCTTTGCCTGGAGTGGGGAGAAAGAGCGCTAATGTGTTCTTAAATTCGGGGCTTGGCATTCCAACATTGGCAGTTGATACTCACGTTTTTAGAGTGAGCAATAGAATTGGGCTTGTGAAAGAAAAAGATGTGTTTAAAACAGAGCAATCTCTTTTAAATGTGGTTCCCAAAAAATACCTGCTTTATGCTCATCATTGGCTAGTTTTGCATGGTAGATATGTTTGCAAAGCACAGAAACCTTCGTGTGAAACGTGCATAATTCATGATTTATGTGAATTTGAGTGCAAAAGGTATAAAGTCTAGTATTTCTTCTTTTGTCATCCAAGTAGCTATAGAAACGAAAAAACTTACTTGACACATTTTGCTGGAATGACACCAGTTGTTATTCAGACAACAGTTATGCAAGAGATCTGATTACATCTAAGCTAACAATGGACCACTAGATATATTCCTAACCACGTTGACCTGATTCAATATTTTATTAGTGGGATTGAAATAATTTTCTATAAATTCCTTATATATAGCTGTTAACTTGTGTATATCGTTTACTGATACGCATTCGTTTATCTGATGTGCGGTTTTGTTGATTATACCAAATTCAATCACTGGACAAACATCTTTGATAAACGCAGCGTCAGATGTGCCACCACTTGTGCTAAGTATAGCATCAATGTTGGTAACCTTACTTATTGCATCAAGCATAATATCAGTATTTCTATCGGGAGTAGAGAGGAAAACGTCCCTGCTGCTATGCACAGAAAGTTTATAATCGCTAGTTACACTGGAGCATATTTCATCAATCAGCTTATATAAGCCACCCGGTGTTTGTTCATTGTTATATCGAATGTTAAAACGTGTAGTTGCTGAGCCAGGTATTAGATTGCTAGTATTATTTCCAACATCGATAGTAGTAACTTCGCAATGTGAAGGCTGAAAATATTTATTACCATGATCAAAAGTAGTATTTTTTACCTTACTCAATATCGATATTACCTTATATATTGGATTGTCTGCTAGGTCTGGGTAGGCAACGTGCCCTTGTTTTCCATGGCAAATTAATTCAAATGTTACAGAACCTCTTCTGCCTATTTTTATGGTATCACCTAATTTCTCACTACTGGTTGGTTCGCCAACCACACAAAAATCTATCTTTTTCTGCTTATTTTTCATCCATTCCAAAACTGCCTTTGTTCCATATTCTTCCATGCTTTCTTCAGCACTGGTAATCAATGCACTTATCGAACCATTAAATTGAAACTTCTCTGCAATCAAATTTACCATAGCAGCAATAAATGCAGCTACTCCGCTTTTCATATCAGCGGCCCCTCTTCCATATAGCATTCCATCCCTCACTTCTGGATTAAATGGACCAAATGCCCAATCTTTTAACTGACCCGGTGGTACAACATCAACGTGCCCAGCAAAGCACAAATTTGGTACTCCATTTATATATTTCGCATAAAGATTTTTAACTTTATCACCAAATTCTAAAATCTCACAATCAAAGCCGCTCTTCTTGAAGATTGTTGCTATATACTCTATTGCCCCGCTGTCTTCTGGTGTTATACTCTCAAAAGAGATCAATTTCCTAGTTAGCTCTACAGGGTCAATTTTCATGTCAATCTTAAAATACTTATACTGCTATATTGTAAACACTCTATGCACTATTTAAAACAAATATTACATCAAACCGAACAAACTTTTCTAAGGGAAGTAATAACAGATTACTACCTTGCTGATGATATCTATGAAATATGCACACGACACGGAAATGACGTCTTTCTAGTTGCAGATAAAAATACAGCAAAACTTTTAAACAAAAACGTACTTAATAAAATTCCTAACTTAATTATTCCAGCTCCACCTGTCATTCCAGCGCGTGACACTGGAATCCATAAGTTGTTTTCCTGGATCCCAGTGTCAGCTACTTGCATGACACCAAGCAGAGCTGCCTCTCTTGAAACTGTAAATCTAGTTAGAAACAAAGCAAAAGACAGTGACTTAATAGTTGCATTTGGTAGCGGCACTGTTAACGATATCTGCAAATATGCAAGCTACCTCGAGAAAAAAGATTATATATCGTTCCCAACAGCCGCTTCTATGAATGGATATACCTCTGCAAATGCTTCAATATTAGTAAATGGATATAAAAAATCGTTCAAAGCACATCTTCCAAGAGCAGTATATATAGATATAGACATACTTGCCAATGCACCACTGCGTCTCACATTAAGCGGATTTGCAGATTTCATTTGTCGTTCAACAGTTCAGGCTGACTGGCTACTATCTCATTTGTTGCTTGGCACAGAATACAATGAATTACCTTTTACACTTGTTCGCGATTTGGAGCAAATTTTGCTAAGAGAGTATACGGCGCTTACTAAAAGAAGTAGAAAAGTGGTCCTATTACTTATGGAAGTTCTACTAATTTCAGGACTTGGAATGGTAATATCAAAAGGCAGCTATTCTGCAAGCCAAGGAGAGCATATGATAGCTCACGCAATGGAAATGGTAACAAGAGATCATTCCTTACTACATGGCGAAAAAATTGCTGTTACGACGATTACCATGGCTAATTTGCAGGAAAAGATATTATCAATACAAAACCCGATTATCAAACCGACCACTTTAGATGTAGAACATATAACTCAGTGCTTTGATAATATCGAATTTGTAAGAACTTTTGAACAGAAGCAAATTATGCAGCAAAAAATCCAAGAGATTATTTGTAAAGAATGGCATAATATTTCCAGTTTAATTAAGCAAAATTTACTACCTGCAAAACACCTGCAAAAAATATTTGAAGATCTATCAATTCCACACTTACCAGAGCACCTCAGTTGGAATAAAGAACAATATTGTAAAGTGGTCGATCTTGCGTTTACAACAAGAGATAGATTCACCTTTCTTGACTTAGCTAACTGCATAGAAGAAAGTTAAGTTTTGTAGTGAAATTCTGTCATTTAAAGAGATCATAGGCCAAAAGCTAAACCCTTTTCACAATCTCTTATCCATTGTCTCCTCACCTGAGTGGATATACAACTCATTCCAAGTAACTGACACTGGGTTTCACCAGTAGCACTGCTTTGCTAAACATAGTTTAGTTCGAGTGGCTGAGGAGGGACTTGAACCCCCGACCAAGAGATTATGATCCTCCTGCTCTACCAACTGAGCTACTCAGCCTAATTAAAAACCTTATTATACACACGATCTATATGTTTCGTATAATACTTCAAATCAAACAAAGATTCAAGTTTTTCCGAGTTAATAACCTTAAGTAAGGGTTTATCTTGTTTCAATTCGGCCAGAAAATCACTGTTGTTTTGTTTCACTTTCATTGCATTGCTCTGAACAATTTTATACGCCTCTTCCCTCGCCAAACCACTATTTACTAACTCAAGCAATACACGCTGTGAGAAAACTAAACCTTTTGAAGAATTTAAGTTCTTTTCAATGTTTTCCTTATTGATCACCAATTTATCTATCAAATCTGTTAATCGCACTAAAGCAAAATCCATTGTTATACAAGCATCAGGAGCAATGCATCTTTCCACAGACGAGTGTGATATATCACGTTCGTGCCACAATGCAACATTTTCTAACGCAGGAAAAACATAACTGCGTATTAAACGTGAGAGTCCAGTCAGATTTTCACTTAAAATAGGATTACATTTGTGTGGCATAGCAGAGCTTCCCTTCTGCCCCGTGGAAAAATGCTCAGAAATTTCGCCGATTTCAGTTCTTTGCAAATGACGAATTTCAACAGCAACATTTTCTATTGAGCTTGCAATCACTCCCAAAACTGAAAAGAACATAGCATGTCTATCACGAGGAATGACTTGAGACGATATGATTTCAGGTATGAGTCCTATTTCTTTCGCTACATATTCTTCAACAAACGGATCAACATTTGCAAAATTGCCTACTGCACCTGATATTTTACAAATTGAGATCTCTTTTTGCGCGCTAATTAATCTCTGATAATTGCGTTTAAATTCAGCATAAAATCTGGCAAATTTTATTCCAAGAGTTGTTGGTTCTGCATGCATTCCGTGACTGCGTCCAACACAAACAATATCTTTATAGTCCTCAGCTTTTTTTTTCAATGCTGCAAGTAAATTTTTTAGATTCTCGAGCAAAATATCACAGGACTCTTTCAGTTGCACCGCAAGGCATGTATCCAAAACATCAGAACTTGTCATTCCATAATGAAGATAACGAACATCAACTCCCGCTTTTTTAGCAATATACGTCAGAAAAGCTATAACATCATGTTTTACAATGGATTCAATTTCGTTGATACATTCAACATCAAATTCAATAGCACCAGAGAGGTTCTCAGCAATATTATTCGGAATCACTCCTAACTTTGCTTGAGCTTCACACGCTAATTTTTCTATTTTAAGCCATATATTAAATTTATTATTTTCCTCCCAAATGGAAGACATTTCTTTTCTGCTATAGCGGGGAATCATTTTTGATTTATTCCAATAATGGTGTCATTCCAGTGCGTGACACTGGAATCCAGGTATAAAAGTATTTGCAAATTATTCAATGGACAACGGATTCTAGAAGCATAAAATAATGTCCATGATGAAATAAACTGGATCCCAGTGTCACGCACTGGGATGACATGAGGGAAGCACTGGGATGACACCAGCTTAGCCATGGCAGACATTTCTTTTCGGCTATAACAAGGGATCATCTTTGATCAGCTATCATCACCATCAGCAGCTTCTTTATTCGCATCTTGCTCTGCCTCTTGTTGCTCAGACTTCTGATTTTGCAATTTTACTTGCCTTAGCTCATTTGCATCTGTTTCGGATTTCACGACGTATATAGTAATTGGTACTACTACTTCACTATGTAATTCTACGTTTACTTGGTATTCACCCAAGTTTTTGATGCTTACTCCACCAAAAGATAAACTACGGTGGTCTATCACATGTCCTTCTTGTAGTAAAATTTTCGCAATTTCACGTGTTGTTACAGAACCAAAAATTTTACCATCCTCTGAAGCTTGCTTTATCAATACCACAAACTTATCATGTAGTGACAATGCAAGCTCTTTTGCTACATTTAATCTTTTTATATTCTCTTCTTCCAGTAATAAACGTTGCTCCTCTAGCTTTGTTAAATTTTCCTTGGTAGCTTTCACCGCTTTTCTTTGTGGAAAAAGAAAATTACGTGCATAACCTGGTTTAACTTTGACAACTTCACCAAGCTTACCTAAAGTCCTTATATTTTCCTTTAAAATTATCAACATAAATTACCTAAACTTTTTTAGTACAGTAAGGAATAAGAGCTAAAAAACGTGCCCTTATGATCGCTAAGCGTAACTTCCTTTGTTTTTTTGCACATACGCCTGTTAATCTTCTAGGTAATATCCTACCATAGTCAGAGGTAAACTTGGATAATAAATCTATATTCTTATAATCTATGTCTTCATCTTTAGACGCAGCAAGAGGGCAAACTTTAGAACGCCTAAAGCCAGTCCTATTATTTACAGATACGTAAGAATTATTAAAACTATTTCGTCTTTTCATCATTATGCGCTTTGCTCCTCAATTTGTTTATTCATCATATGAGATTTACCTTCAAAAATTTTATCAACCTGCACAGGAAAGTGGCGAATAACGTTCTCATTAAGTTTCATTCTACGCATAAATTCATCCAGAATGCTTGCAGTAGAACTTATGCACATTATACAATAATGACCGCTCTTCATTTTATTTTTGTGATATGCAAAATCCAAAAGACCCCAATGTTCATACTTGATTAATCCTGATGCTTCAATGTTTTTCAAAAGCATTTCCAACGCTTTGCTCGATTGAGTTGGACCGTTTATTCTAAAATCTTTCAAAATATCTTGAAAAATCTTTATTAGATGTTCTGAAATATTTCTCTTCAAAGCATTTACTGCGTTATGGATAAACGCACTTTTAGTACTGCCTCCTAGAAATTTTGTAAAATCTTGCGTTATTCCTAAATCTTTTAGGTCATCTTTCAACTCTTTATCGATTTTTGACTTCACTTCTTTCAAATTTGAAAGATCTTCTTCCAATTCAACCCATAAAATTTTTGTAAGATCTTCCAAGAAATCAGAGTAAGCAACTAGACCTTCTTTAATGTTTTCAGCACGCACTTCTAACTCTTGTGTTGTAAGCTTGTCATTTCCTTTTTTCAGAATATCCCTGATTTGCTGGAACATAACATCTGCTTTAATATTTTTCAATGAAACAGCTAGCTCTTGGACCATTTCCTCTACTTCTTGCTGTAATAATCCTTGTTGTGTTATAAAAGTAAATTCATAAAGATTCACTATATCTTCCTTTAATACCGATTAAATATTTCATTATATAAAGCTTTTTTATATAAGCAAGTTATTTGTGTTAATTTCTACGCCTTTAATCCAGCTTAAGTTAGATATTTCATACATAACTTGAGGAGCAATTGAGTACGCACCTGGTAATAAGATGCTCACTTTATGTTTTTCGAGAAGAAGTCTTAGCATTATTTTGGTTCTGCCTTCATCTTTCAATATTGCGTTTAATTCCATAGCGGCTTTTTGCGAATCCGTGCACTCAGTGGTGAGAACTAATTCTTTTATTGTAGAAGCGATTCTTTTTGTAAACTCAGATATATCCTTGCCTGCTAATCTTGTCGTATTTTCCGAAGCTTCAAGATCAATTATCACAAATGTTCCTGGTGAAAATAAATCTCTTTTTTCTTCTATTATTTCATTATTATAGAATGCTATTTCAGAAACGTTATGGGGATCGGAAAGTGTGAGGATAACAAACCTTCCACGCTCTGAAGTTCTCATACGTGCATTTAATATTACCCCAGCAGTTTTTGCTGTTCTATTTTCTCCGATAAACCCAATATTTAACTTTTCCAGAAGAATTCTAAATTTTTCAAGTGGATGATTAGTTAAATAAAATCCTAGTGAAAATAACTCATGCTCTAATTTTTTCTCTTCATCAAAATCTTCCACATTCTCAAGTTTCGGTTTGAGGACATCAAGGCTACCAAACAAAGCAGCTTGACTTGATTCTCTATCCTGTTTGTTTTTATTTGCAAAGTAAATCAGCGTGTCCATTGACTCATATAGCTGCTTTCTGTTCTTATGCACGCTATCGAATGCTCCGGATTTAATCAGGCTTTCTAGCGCTCTCTTATTTATTATATGACCTGAATTTTGAATGAATTCCCATATGTCCTTACAAGCGCTTGAACGTACGTTCACTATTCCTTCCGCTATAGAAAAACCAACATTCCTCAAGGCAGCAATACCATAACGTATGCGTTCGTTCTCTATTGAGAATTCAGCTTTAGATTTGTTTATATCAGGTGGAAGAACGGTAACGCCACTAAACTTTGCTGCATGATAAAATAAATTCAGTTTATCTCTATCATCAATATTCAGATTCATTAGTGCTGTAAAAAATTCTAATGGATAATTAGCTTTAAGGTAAGCCGTTTGATAAGATATAACCGCATATGCTGCAGCATGAGATTTATTGAACCCATAACCAGCAAATTTTGCAACAAGGTCAAAGATATAACTTGCCCTGTCATAATCAACGCCATTTTTTGTTGCCCCTTGGACAAAAAGTTCACGTTGTTTATCCATCTCTTCCTTGATTTTCTTACCCATGGCACGTCTCAGCAGATCTGCTTCCGCTAAGCTATACCCGGAAAGAATACGGGCTATTTCCATCACTTGTTCTTGGTAAATTATTACCCCAAATGTCTCTTTTAATACTTCCTCAAGTAACGGATGAATATAATCTGGCTTTTCAAGTCCATGTTTTCTTGCAACATAAGTTGGAATGTTATCCATAGGTCCTGGACGATAAAGGGAAATTAAAGCGATAATATCTTCAATGCAGTCCGGTTTTAGTTTAATTAAAGCTTCTCTCATTCCCGAACTTTCAAGCTGAAACACTCCAATTGAATCACCGCTTGAGAGTATCTCATAGGTTTTTTGGTCATTTAAAGGAACTGAAGAAATATCAATCTTTTTTCCATCACGATTAATTAAACGACATACATGATCTATTAGCGTTAGCGTACCAAGCCCAAGAAAATCAAATTTTATTAGCCCAGCTTTCTCCACATATTTCATGCTGTATTGAGTGATTGGCAGAGCCGAATTTGGATCGTAGTACACAGGAACAAAATTTTCCAACTTTTGATCACATATTACAATTCCAGCAGCATGGGTTGAAACGTGACGATATATTCCTTCAAGCTTAAGAGATATATCAAGAAGCTTTGCAATTACCTCATCACTATCCCGCTCTTTCTGCAGGTTTTGATCAAACTCTATCGCTTGTGATAAAGTTACAGGATTTACTGGATTAAATGGAACCATTTTAGATATTTTATCCACTTGAGAGTAAGGCATTTGCAATACTCTACCAACATCACGCAATACTGCCCTTGCTTGCAATTTTCCAAAAGTGATTATTTGAGCAACATAACCGTACTTTTTCTGAACATAATCAATAACCAGGTCCCTTTTCTCTTGGCAGAAATCGATATCAAAGTCAGGCATCGATACACGATCAGGATTCAAAAATCTTTCAAATATTAGGCCAAACTTTATTGGATCAAGGTCTGTAATCTGCAAGCCCCAAGCAACAATTGATCCAGCACCAGAGCCTCTTCCTGGACCAACTGGAATGCCATTTGCTTTGCTCCAACGGATAAAGTCAGAAACTATTAGAAAATACCCGGAATAATTCATTGAAGTTATTACGCTTAGTTCGTAATTTAGCCGATCGTAGTATTGTTTAAGGTCTATGTCTGTCTCATTCGTAATGCGGAATTCTAATCCCGCAACTGCCTGCTCCCTCAGTTCTTCATTCTCAGTTTTATTTTCTCTACAAGGAAATTTAGGCAGAATAGGCTGCCTGCTTCTTGGCATGTAAGAGCACCGCTTAGCTATTACTAAAGTGTTATGAATTGCTTCAGGAATATCACTGAACAGCTCCTCCATTTCTGCCACAGATTTGAAATAATGCTCAGAGGTTAGCTTTTTCCTGTTATTTTCGAGAGCATAACTACCCTCTGATATACACGTTAATATATCATAAGCTTCATAGTCAGATCTATTTGTAAAGAATACATCATTTGTTGCAACCAGTGGTATATTGTGCTGATAAGCAAAATCTATTAAAGTTTCTTCAAGCTCTAGCTCCTTGCTCAGCCCATGACGCTGCAATTCAACATATAAATGACCATTAAATGCTGAAAGCAGTTTTTCAACCGTTTCTTTATCTTGCCCCAACAATAGTTGAGCCAAACATCCACCGGTTAAAGCGATCAGACCCGTACTTAAATTCAATAGCTCATCAAAATCAACGTAAGGAATATCGCTGTTATTCTTGCGCTTTCTAAAAGACTCACTCACCAAAGTGACTAAATTAGTGTACCCTTGCTCATTTTTTGCAAGCAATAATATAGGTAAATTTTGTTCTGAATGTTTAACTATAATATTGCATCCTATTATTAGCTGTATTCCCCTACTTGCCGCATATTCTGCAAACTCAAGTGAACCAAATAAATTACCTGAATCAGTAATTGCAACCGCTGGCATTTTATTTCGCAAACAAAGGCCGATCAGCTCCTCAATTTTAACCGAGCTTTCAAGCAGCGAATAAACACTATGAACACGTAAGTGTATGAACATAAGAAACTTTAGATCAACAAAAAAGGATAACATTAATTTACTCATGAGAACATAATTTTCATGAGAACAAAAGCCTATAAAATTCTAAAATTAAAATACAAAAACTTACTTGACAAACTCCACCAGCGCCCTTATCATGATAGTGAAGCTATTGTATTTGCTTTCGCCAATCTGCAGATTAAAAGGTAAGGATTACTTAATGTATCGGCGTCTTATGTTCAATTTTTTGCAGTATATAGATACTGTATGTCTTTACAAAACTTCATCTACATCTAGATTTTTATCTAAATAAGCTGAACGCGCTTATAAAGCGTTACAAGACATCAAAAAATGCCAATACTCGACAGAGATAGTAAAAGACTAGCTAACTCGGGGATTCTTTGTCTTTTTTTCTGCTTAGTAAATTTCTTAAACATTTGCAGCGTAAGTTAGTTGCAATTAAAAGCGGCTGAATCTCGCTTGTCAAGCGTTTAAAACATAAAAAACGCCAATATTTTAAAGCGGATAATAACCACGGGGCTTCTTTTGCCTTTTTTTTTATTTGGTAAATTTCTTAATGTTTATGGCTAAACGACAACCGTCATCCCGCTGCTTGTTAGCGGGATCTCTTGTTAGCGGCTGAGATACCGCGAATGAATCGCGGTATGACGGTTCGTGGCGGCGTGACGATAAGCTCGTCATCCCGCTACGTGTTAGCGGGATCTATGTTAAGGGATACCGCGAATGAATCGCGGTATGACGTAGGGATTGCATTAGCTATAATTCTTTAGTTTTCACTTTTCTTTTAACCTTGCAATGATATTTTCTTTGCCGATAAAAATTAATAGTTTAGCGAGCTCTGGTCCTGTTTCTGTTCCTGTTAAAGCTGAACGCAACTGCGTAAATAGGTTTTTTGCCTTTATATCCACTGTTTGTCGAATAGTTTTGACCCATTCTGACAACGTGTTTTCATTACAATCACCTTGGGGCAATGCATTGAACGCAATTTTTATAAGCTCCTTATCAAGAATCACAGGCTCTATATCAGATTTGCATATTTTCCACCACTTGGCCACCTCAGAAAACCTTTCTATATTGTTCCTTATAAAATACCAAAACTCTGAGGAGTCCACTCCAATTTGATTTAAACGGTCTTGCACCATTTCAAATGGCATTTGTTGCAGAACTTTGCTATTTAGCTTATATATTTCACTCAAGCTGAATTGTACAGATGCTGAGCTAAATTTTTTAATATTAAATGAATCAATCAAAGATTGCATACAGGCACAAGCTTCAATTGGATTGGATGTTCCGAGCTTCACTAAATAACTAACTAGTGCCATCGGTTCAATTTCATCTTCTTTTATAGATTTGATATCTAGCACGCCGGCTCGCTTGGATATCTTGCTATCATCAAAATGTAGCAGAGAAAGGTGAGCAAATGTAGGGATTTTCGCTTTTAATGCTTTAATCATTTGGAGCTGAACTGCGGTATTAGTTACATGATCTTCCCCGCGTACAACATGGGTTACATTAAAGTCAACATCATCAATAACAGAAGGTAACATGTATGTGTAAATTCCATCTTCTCTTTTTACCACAGGGTCACTTATGCTACTGGTTGCAATATTTATTTCACCTTTAACTTCATCATTCCATTTAACAACCTCATTTCTATCCAACTTAAATCTAAAATGTGGTCTTCTTCCTTCTTGCTCATAACTAATTTTCTCTTGCTCAGTTAGAAGTAACGCGCTTCTGTCATATACAGGGGGAAGTCCTTGTTTTAACTGCAATTTTCGTTTAATGTCTAACTCTTCTCTTGTTTCATAGCATGCATAAATATGCCCTTCTTTTATTAACTGCAAAAACACCTCATTGTAACGCTCAAAGCGCTCTGATTGCTTGAAACTTGCATCCCAATTGATACCAATCCATTTCAAATCTTGTATGATATCATTTATATATTTGACATCTGAACGCTGAAGGTCAGTATCATCAAAACGGAGTAAAAATTTTCCATTTTGATTGCGTGTGTACATCCAACAAACCAAGGCAGTTCGTACGTTTCCTACGTGGAGGTAGCCAGTTGGGCTTGGAGCGAATCTTGTTAGCATTTAAACAGCAATATTGTTTACTCTAATTTATTTTAATTTTATATAAATATATGGCTAAAGCAAGTGAAATCTGCTAATACAATTGAGCGAGAGAAGAATAAGTATGGCTATAGCATTGTGGCACCTTTGATATTTGATGGATTAAGACCATATGATAAATTCAAGAAAATTCACAGCTTGACGACAAAGGCTAATGTAGCATTATATTGGTATCATGACTAACTTAGAAAAGATGAGAGAAAAACTGCAAGATCAAATAAATTATCATAATGTTTTGTATCACCAAAAAAATAAGCCAGAAATAAGTGATGCTGAATATGATGAACTGAAGAAAAAGTTAGCTGAAATAGAGCCAGAAATTTATGCAACACAAGATAGTGTTGGTGCTCCACCTGATGAGAGGTTTTCTAAGGTGGAACATCAAGAACCTATGCTTTCTCTTGAGAATGCTTATGATGAACAAGGTGTAGAGAAATTTTTGTCTAAAATAAAGAGGTTTTTAATTGAGGACAAAATAGAGATATTATGTGAGCCAAAAATTGATGGGTTGTCGTTTTCTGCAATTTATGAGGATGGAAGATTTGTTAAAGCTGCAACTCGAGGTGATGGTTTTGTAGGGGAAGATGTCACTCACAATGTTGCAACAATAAAAGGCTTTCCTAAGTTTTTGCAAGGTGTGCAAGGAAGACTAGAAGTAAGAGGTGAAATATACATCGGTAACAGCGACTTTTTAAAGTTAAATGAAAACGATGAATTTGCCAATCCTCGAAATGCAGCCGCTGGTTCTCTGAAGCAATTGGATGCAAACATTACAGCAAGTAGACCACTTAGATATTTTGCTTATTCTTTAATTGGTGGAGCAGAGAAAAGTCAAAGTGAGGTACTAAATAAGCTTGAGGCACTTGGTTTTTGCGTAAATGAGCATCAGTCCTTAACGAGTAGTTTAGATGGAATGCTGAAGTTCTATAACGAGGTCTATAACTGTCGCTATAACTTGGATTATGATATTGATGGAATAGTCTATAAAGTAAATGATTTGGTACTACAAAATCGTCTAGGGAATACTCACAAAGCACCGCGCTCAGCACTTGCATACAAGTTTTCTGCGGTTTATGCAAAAACAAAGTTAAATAAGATATTTATACAGGTGGGCAGAACAGGGGTTTTAACTCCAGTTGCAGATTTAGTGCCAGTCAATATTGGTGGGGTGCTAGTTAGTAGAGCAAGTCTGCATAACCAAGATGAGATAAAACGTAAAGACATAAGAGAGGGAGATATTGTAACAATCAAAAGAGCAGGTGATGTAATTCCCCAGATCGTTGAAGTAAGCAGAGATTCTCGTCTTCCAAATACACCTGAATTTGTGTTTCCTGAAGTATGCCCTGAATGTGGTAGTAAAGTACGTCAGGTTGAGGGAGAGGCGGCAGTAAGATGTCCTGAGGAATTTGCCTGTAAAGCTCAAATAATAGAAAAACTAAAGCATTTTGTATCGAAAGATGCATTTGACATTGTTGGCCTTGGTGATAAGCAGATAGAGTTTTTTTACGACCTTGGTCTGATAAAACAAATCCATGATATTTTTACTTTAGAAGAAAAATTGGATGAATTTAATCTGGAAGGACAGTCTGGCTGGGGCGAGAAATCTATAGCTAATTTGTTAAATTCTATACAAAGCAGAAGGGTAATAACTCTAGATAGGTTTATATTTTCTTTAGGTATTAGATTTATTGGTCAAGTTGCAGCAGAATTGCTTGCAGATTATTATGTTTCTTATAATAACTGGTATAATTCGATGATTGAACTGTCATCAGATAATACTGAGCTAGTCAGTATAGACGGCATAGGAAAAAAAGTGGCTGAATCTTTGGAATCATTTTTTTCTAAGGAACATAACATCAAAATGTTAAATGATCTTACTGCTTGTCTTCAAATTCTTCCTGTGAGCTCCAACTCTAGTAACTCTGTTTTAAATAATAAAATTATAGTGTTTACTGGTAAGCTACTTGCTGTGAGTAGAGGAGAGGCAAAAGTAAGAGCCAAAACTCTGGGAGCAAAGGTCAGCTCACATCTTTCTGCTAAAACTGACTACCTAATTGCAGGAGAAAAACCAGGATCCAAATATAAAAAGGCAGTGGAATTAGGTGTAGAAATTTTAGATGAAGACCAGTGGCATAAAGTGATAAGTTTGGGAGTGTTCAAATGAAACTTGGATTGTATATTAAATCAAAGTTGCAAGACTATTTAGAGAGTAGCCAATTCTTTCCATCCAAGAATCATTTTATTGACTTGCCTCAATTTTTCAACAGAAGGCAAGTCTTCTGTGCTGAGCGGTAGGCGGACAGTTTGATGTTCTATAAGACCAATATCATGCAAAAGTGCTTTAGTAGGTATTGGGTTGCTGGCAGTAAATAACGCTTCGCAAGCCTGTTGCCAGATATCTGCCTGAGGGTTCCTGCCATTGAGGCACTTCTTAACATATTCATGTGCTACATATGGCCAAACATTGGAAGCAACGGAAACCAGGCCAGCCGCACCATAAGCGGCCATATCGGATATCATATTATCATCTCCACAAAAGACCTCAATATTTGGTGCAACTTTCTTATACTGAGCTAAAGTATCAACAGTGCTACTTGAATCTTTGATAGCCCAAAATTTTTCGTGACTAGATAAGTTGCGTACAGTTTCAGCGTGAAGATTTATTCCTGCTCTTGATGGAATATTGTAAAACATAACCGGCACATGTGCTTTCTCAAGCAGCTTTTCAAACCATAAAGTCTGCCCCATAATTCCGGGCTTTGCATAAATGGGAGTTGTCATTAGATAGCCATGAATAGGCATACCCTTGCAAAAATCAAGCCATTCAAGAGTCTGATATAGATTCACTCCTGGTACGCCAATTATAATTTTCGTATTTAATTTTAGCTTACATACGAATTCAACTAATGTACGCTTTTCAGAATCAGTAAGCGATAGGCTCTCACCTGTGCTACCCAGCAACACTACGCCATTTTCAGCTTTAACTTGCATTGTCAGTAAACGCTGCAAACTGCTATAATCTATACTATCTCCATTGCAATTAAAAGGAGTAACACAAGCAGTCCATAAAAATGTAGATTTCAATTTAAATTGTTAAAATGGTATTTCATCGTCGAGTAGTTCATCTTTTATATCGTTGTCAAAACTTTCGTGTTTATCTTTTTGTTCTGTTTCACCTTGTTTGTATTCACTTGGCTTGTAATCAGAATTTGGCGCACTATTTCGTGAATCCAAGAGAGTAAGAGCGCTATTAAAATTATATAGAACCACCTCTGTTGTGTATCTTTCACCACCGTTTTGGTCAGTCCATTTTCTAGTTCTCAAAGAACCTTCAACATAAACTTTACTACCTTTGCGTGCAAAATCTTTGACGATTTTTACTAATCCTTCACTAAAAATTACGATATTATGCCACTCTGTCTTTTCAGAGCGCATACCGGAAAGTTTGTCAGTCCAACTTTCAGACGTGGCTATTGAAAAACTTGCCATTTCTTTTCCATTTTGTGTAGTCCTAATTTCAGGATCTTTTCCTAAATTACCAACTAGTATGACTTTGTTTATGGTACCACCAGACATAATTATGCTCTAAATAAATCCTTTTATTATCTTATGTGAAAATACTATTGTCAAATTTAATTAAAAGTGCGCTTGGAGGGATTCGAACCCACGGCCTTTGCCTCCGGAGGGCAACGCTCTATCCAACTGAGCTACAAGCGCATATATATTTAAGTTATTTAATAGATAAGCCATCCAAGTCAAATTTTTGTTTTGGATAAAGCGTAAACATAATACTCCCATATCCAAAATATACATTTTGAGAATCATTCGCATGCTTTTTTATTGCTTTTTGATCTACGGTCCATACAAAAGTTACATAATTTTCAGTGACTGAGTGCACTTTTAAATCCTTAGTATTTATAAACAGTTTTCCATTTACCCATATTTTCCATGTATCGGGAGAAAGATATAAAATTGAGTCTAAACTCACTACCTTACAGTTGAAATTATCTGATACCTCCTCTTTTACAGCTCTTGAAGATCGTAAATTGAACTTTTCCATTTCATTGACCATTCTATTAACTGGCTCTTCATCAAAAAAAATGCTTTTTACGTTACTATATTGTGACAAAACGTCAAAGTCACTTTCCACTGCTTCTCTTATTATATCGTCCCGATCTGTATAGCTTAGTTTTTGATTGTTGATAAAGAAACACTCTTTTGCACGCAAATTTGCTATATCAATAAAATCGTCGATTTCTTGATTGCCAACTTTAAGAATACTTTCAAAATATCTTTTTTCTATCATCATTCCATACTGAGAATGATGACAAACCATTTCATCATTACCTTGTTTTTCTATATATACGCATAAATTTCCACTATTTAATCCTAATATTTTATGCTCAATAAAATCTTCATTGCCAATATATTGTCGGCAAGAATACTCCTTACAAATTTCTATGCTTTCTATGATATCTTCACAACTGCAATATGCATTAACATTGGAAATGAGTAGCGTAAAAATAAAAAACAGCTTTATGTTCATCACCTTATCTACTTAATATAGTATACCAATCAAAGACTATATTAGCTCTCACTATCTCTATCATATTACCATTCAAAATCTGATTCATAGTTGCAGCATCAATATTTCTCTGCTTATTTAAAATAAGAGATTTGATCATAACATAACCGGGCAGATTTGGAATAGACTGTAGAAATAAAAAAATATGCTTATCGCTGATTGAGCTTAAATTTAGGACCACTTCACTTTTTATTACTTTTGTGCGTTCACTTTTGTTGTGGAGCTCAACTTCTTCGGGTATAGAAATTGATATTTCAGGTTCTAATATATAGTGCTTTTTATATAACTTGCTAAGCTCGAAATTTAAATTTGCAATGTATCTGCTACTATGTAAATTTGAAGAAGAAATTTTTTTCCATAAATCTAGGTTTTTATTTAGAACAACTTCCTTTTTTTGAATTCCAGTAATCTGTAAATTAATAGAACGTATTTTATCAATCGCAATTTGGTTTTTATTATAAATCTTTTCGTTATAGATAACAACATATGTTAATAACCCTATTAATCCAACAGATAATAACAAATACGATATAAACTGAATTGTAGCTTTTCTTTTTAATTGAGAGATAGTCATTAATCTACATTGCCTCTCCTATTTCAACATCAATAGATAGATTTTGCTCTTTAGCAGCAGGTAAGCTAGAAATATTAATGTCATAGGTACGAAAATTATCGTTTAAATTTTTTCGTAGTTTCTCGTATTGATGAGAAATATTTTTACCGGATTGAAAATTAAACTTTAAAGTTGTGGTAATATAACTTTTTGCCTCATTATAATTCCATTCAAATGATCGAAGCTCTATACCTGGTATTTTTAACTTTTCTACATACTTAACTTGTGTAAGAGGAGAGTATTCTATTTTTGATAAAATATTATTGATATTAATAAAATCATAAATTTCATCTATTTTTTTTACATTATAGCTTTGGCTAAGTTTTGTTAATTGGTTATTTAAGGTGTCCTGCTTTGCTGATAAATTATCAGCGACATTGAAATTTGAATACAAATTTAGCAAACAAAGGGTGTTTGTTATAACTAAAACCAGGGCGAAGTATAGAAAAATTCGAGGAGAGTTTAAATAAAGGTAATTGAATAGATAAAATTCTTTAGTTTCCTTTGTATTAAAAATAGCTGCTAATTTATTCTTAAAGCTATGAAACAAAATTATGGTATCGCAAAAGTTATCTTTTTCACTTATAGCTAGTTCTGCTCCTAATAGTTTGCCTAACTCATATGGAGTTAATATGTTCACACTGTTCTCTGAAAAATTTATGACTGATAAACTAGCTTTGATATCTTCTGACACTATGATACAAAGGTCGATAGGGTTATTTTTTTCAAACCCAAACTTAGTTAAGGATCGAATAGTATCTTGCACTTCCTGATATATTCCACCAGCGATAATTCCTGGTAAATTATCATTAGTAAATGATGTTAAGCGCGTAAATACCATTTTATTCTCTTTAAGAACCACTTGTCTATAGCCTCCCGTTTTAGTTGCAGCAACTATAATTTTCCAATTATTAGGATCTTTATGTAGAATCTTTTTTGTTATATTACTTATTTCTATAGGAAACATTAATATTCCCTTAAAGTTGGAGCCTATCTCAATAAACACATTCAACCAATATTCTACTAAATGCTTTGCTTTTGATGAAACAAGAAGATAGCACCAGTTTTGATTGAATTTGTTTGGCTTCTCAACCAAAAAAACTGAACTTATGTCATTATTACGAGAAAAATGCTCCATCTTTGTTTTTGCTGATAGATAGGCACTAATCTTGTTTGCCCTTGTAATAAACTGTAGCGAGTAATTTTGATCTGCATGATTAAGCACCAGGTATAAAGGTGCTTTTTTATCTGACGAAAGACATGAAATTAAATCGGAAACTGCTTTATCGTTTTTGCCCTTAACAAAATACCTTTTATTTAAAGTATTATTTTTAAAATATAGTAACATTATGCCTTCTTCTCCAATAGAAAGCATAAACTTACTTTTGGATTTTGAACTAAACATATTAACAAAGCATATACTTATCTAGAATTAAAAAGGCAATTTATTGAAATTCATTAAACGTTAGAGGGAAATATTGTTATAAATTTTCGCAGCAACATTATTTATATTATAATTTTTTTTATAAAATTACCACTAATATTAAGTTATTTAGATAACAAATTAAGAAAATTCATTAAGACGAATTTGTTGTTTTTCAAATTGTAGGTAAACCTAAGCCACTTTGGCTATATCTGCCGATTGACTTTAATTAATAAGAGTTATTAATCTATTTACTATTCTTGTAATATTATTTCTAATGGTAAAGAAATATATATTTTTCTGGAACAGTTGTTATTTCAGATACAGAATTTATTGTAAGTATAGCTCTTTTTACAATAATCCGAACAGACCGTAATATGCTACTGGCCTGCTATAGCCATAAACACATATCTTATCGCATTCGGACTATTATAAGAAAGGCTATAAACTAACCATTTGCTGAAGAGCGCTCATCTTCTGTGGTACTTGATGATGGAGCAACTAATTTGCTCAAAATCTCATCTTTTGGTCCCATAGCGTAAATGACACCATCTGACATGAGGATCACCTTATCAACTACGGACAATAACGGTAGCTTGTGAGTGATGATAACAGTAGTAGTATTTTGTTTTCTTGCAATGCCAATTGCATTAATTAAGCATGCCTCTCCATTGCTATCTAAGTTAGCGTTTGGTTCATCAAGTACTAAAAGTTTTGTGTGACCATAAAAAGCTCTGGCAAGTCCAAGAAGCTGTTTTTGGCCGCCAGAGAGCGTTACTCCTCCAGGACCTCCTATTGTTGTATCATATCCATTTGGTAAGCTTAGTATTAGTTCATGTATTCCTGCAATTTTTGCTGCTTTGATTATTTCTTCAGGATTTGGATCTGGCCTCATGCGAGCAATATTAGCTTTGACACTAGTGTTAAATAACTCAATATCCTGAGGTAAGTAGCCAACATAATTACCAAAATTTTCTCGATTCCAAGTATATACATCAGCGCCATCTAGTCTGACTACACCAGATATTGGCTTCCATACACCAACAGTTAATTTTGCGATAGTGGATTTACCAGAAGCACTTGCACCAATAACACCAACTACATCTCCAGGATCTATAATGAATGATATTCCTTTTACTGTCGGCTTATTGCTTCCATAAGGAGTAAAAAATACTCTATCAAATTCCAATTTTCCTTCAGGTTCTGGTAGAGCCATCGTTTGCTCTCTTTTTGGCGATGTTAATATAAGTCTTTGTAGCCTTCCATATGACATTCTAGCCTGATTTAAAAACTTCCAAGTATGAACCGCAGCATCAAATGGTGCTAATACTCTACCCATTAAAATTGAAGCAGCGATGATGCTACCGGCAGTCTTATGAGCTGTGATTGCAAGTAATGCACCTGTTCCAATCACTGATATTTGCAGAGTTGAGCGCAAAAATTTAGTGATTCCAGTAATTACATTAGAGCGATTTTGTGCTTTAATTTGCATTGCTCGGTTCTGATCATTTCGTTTACACCAATCAGAGACTATGAATTCTGACATGCCCATAGCTTCAACCACTTCTGCATTTCTTGTTGCAACATCTATAGCATTGATATTCCGTATAGTTTCTTCGTTGGTTTCTTGTAATATTCGTTTAGTGGCAAGTTCATTCCATATTGCCATAGAGACTAATATAATAATTCCAGTAATAGCTATAAACCCCGTGGAGGTATGTATCATGAAAATCACAACAAGGTAAATTAACGACCATGGAGTATCAAACAGTGAGAATATACCATTTCCTGTAATGAAATTTTTTATCACTCCGAGATCTCGTATTGCTTCACCACTTGAAGTTGAGCTCTGCACTGACGTTAGCCTGATTGACCTTACTATCAGATCTGGTGTTGCAGTTTTATCGATCCAATCACCTATTTTTGCCATGGCTAAATATCGACAAGTTTCAAGCATTGCAGAACATGCAAATGCAGATAAAGTGATAATTGTCAGCATAGTTAGTGTTGATACACTTTCGCTCGATATCACCCGATCAAGCACTTGAGAGGTATAAAGTGGTAGGAATAACATTAATAAATTGATTCCCGCACTAAACCAAAAGATAAACCAAAATGCACTTTTGCATTTTTCTAGGCAAACATATAGAGTACTTTGCTTCAATTCTTTTTTTATTGATGGCGTAATTTCCACAATCTTCCTCTTAATTTGATTACATGCACCATATACAATTTTTATTACAAAAATATTAATAACGGTAGTTAGCTTACTTTAAGTGAGTAAAATATTAATATATGTGAATAGGAAATATAAACAATGGTAAAAAGAAGTATAGTTAATATTTCCTTCATTGCCTATAGCGAAGCTACGTCATACCGCGATTCATTCCATAGCTGTACGAACATTCATTTTTGAAGGTAAACTGCACAGCAAATGGTGTCATGAAAGTAGCTGACACTGGGATGGCTTTGTTGCATCGCTACTTATGAAAGGCTAACTATAATTAGGATTATAAGCAACTTATTGAAAATCTTGTTTTTTTGCAATCAATCTGATCAAATTTAAGAATAGTAATTTGTTATTTATATTAATAAATTTAATTCTATTGAAAATAGCTAAAGCATTGAAATTCTTGAATTTTAGCCAGATTAGTGAGTGGTAGTGAAATTTCTTTTACTCAAATTTAGGTATTCACTGACCGTTCTTGTTATAAATACCAGAATAATAAGCTACTGATATTCTCCACCTTTTTTATCTTTAATCCATCATAGCTAGCGATGCAACAAAGCCCACCGATTCATTCTACTGCAACGCAGAAAATTCGTACAATTGTGCATAATGTGGGGCTTCTGGCTACATTTTTCTATTGAACTCACCTTTTCTCTATGTGACAGATTTCGTATTAAATTTTAAATTTAATGCGCCTAGATATACAAGCATTCCTAGCAAAACCATAGGTATAGAAAGCAACTGCCCCATAGTTAAATCAAGCCACAAATAGCCAATTTGATAGTCTGGTTCGCGAAAAAACTCAACGAAAAAACGTGCTATTCCATACCACATAACTGCAATACCAGTTAACGCACCGTGATACAGTCTTATTCTAGTTAAGAAAAACAGTGAATTTGCAACTGCAAAAAGTAGCAGTCCTTCAAAAAGTGCCTCATAAAGCTGGCTTGGATGATGCAGCAAATTATCACCACTCTCTGGAAATACCATACCCCATGGCATAGTTGTAACTCTGCCAAATAACTCTCCGTTTATAAAATTGCCTATGCGACCTAAAAATAAACCTATGGGAACTCCGCAAGAAACTAGGTCCAGTGCATAAAATATAGGAATGTTATGTCTTCTGCAGGAGATTATTACTGCAAGCAAAACTCCTATAGCACCGCCATGAAATGACATCCCTCCTTCCCAGGTCTTCAATATCTCGATAGGGTTGCTTATATAAAGAACTGGATCATATATCAATACGTAGCCAAGTCTACCTCCAAGGATAATACCTATAATAGTGGCTGTTAATAACGAATCGTAAAAATTCTTAGTAAATATTTTTTGGTCATCTAGCCTATGTAAATACCAATATGCAAACACTATACCCAAAACGTAGGCTAAGGAATACCAATATATAGAAACAGGACCGATGCTGAAAATTACTGGATTTAAAGACATATTTTGCTATAAATTATTTTTAGACAATCTACTTTTTTCACGATCCCACTCTCTCTGTTTTATGGTTGCTCTCTTATCGTAGAGTTTTTTTCCTTTTACAATGGCAATTTTAGTTTTTGCAAATCCTTTATCGTTAAAATAGACCGAAAGCGGCACAACAGTTATCCCAGCAGTCTTGATTTGACCAATTAGTTTATTTATCTCCTTTTTATGCAAGAGTAATTTACGTTCCCTTTTTGGTTTATGATTTTTGCGGTTCGCAGCTTTATATTCTGCAATATGCATATTGTGCAGCCATACTTCGCTATTCTTTTCAACAACGTAGGCGTCGGAAATATTTACTTTTCTTTCTCTTAGCGATTTAACTTCACTGCTTAATAAGACCATACCCGCTTCAAATTCTTCTAAGATGAAATATTCAAACCTTGCTTTCCTATTTTCTGCAATAACTTCCATATCTAAAGATATCTTTAAGCTTCAATATATTACAGAGTTTTTGACTTAATTCATAATAAAACAGTTATCCCAATAAATATAAGGTGCCAGGCTAGTCTGATAGCAACAGGATAACAAAAATCAAGTAAGTGCTTTTTCTGTCTCTCTAGGCACAAGTTCCTTTACTTCTTTCATTTCAGTTTTAGGCTTTGACATTATATATTGACCAGCACCAACTATGAGCGCAGATCCTGCAGCTAGTCCAATTATTGCTGGTACAGATAGGGCAGTAGCAAATGCAAGTGCAACACCAACTATCACTGCAGTTACAAAACACACAATAATACCTTTTACAATTGCATTTTTTGCAGATTGTTCTTTTTCTTTCACAATTGCATTTTTTCCAATTTGTTTTTCTTCCTTTTTCTCTGGAAGCTGCATTACATCTTTATTTTCAGTAAGATCCTTTGGCGTTTTTTTATTCTCATTTTTTAACGTTTGCTTTTTTTCCGCTTCCTCTAAAAGCTGAATTATACCTTGATATTTAGTAAGGTCTCTTGGCGTTTTTCCATCAACATCTTTTAATGAAGGGTCTGCTTCAGTGTGTAGCAGAACTTCCACCACTTTTATTTTGCCATTTTCAGCAGCAAGATGTAAAGGAGTACGTCTATCACCATTGTTTGCATTAACCTCTGCTCCTTTTGCGATTAGAGTTTTTACTACATCTTCGTGGCCATTTTTAGCAGCAAGATGTAAAGCAGTACATCTATCATCATTTTCTGCATTAACCTTTGCTCCTTTTGCGATTAGAGTTTTTACTACATCTTCGTGGCCATTTTTAGCAGCAAGATGCAAAGGAGTCCATCTATCAGCATCCTTTATATTAACATCTGCTTTCTCAACTAGAATTTTTACTACCTCTATGTGGTTATTTTCAGCAGCAAGATGTAAAGCAGTACATCTATCATCATTTTCTGCATTAACCTTTGCTCCTTTTTTGATTAGAATGTCTACTACATCTTTATGGCCCTCTCTGGCTGCAAGATGTAAAGGAGTCTCGTCCACAATACCTTCTGCATTAACATCTGCTTTCTCAACTAGAATTTTTACTACCTCTATGTGGTTATTTTCAGCAGCAAGATGTAAAGCAGTACATCTATCATCATTTTCTGCATTAACCTTTGCTCCTTTTGCGATTAGAATGTCTACTACATCTTTATGGCCCTCTCTGGCTGCAACATGCAAAGGAGTCCATCTATCAGCATCCTTTATATTAACATCTGCTTTCTCAACTAGAATTTTTACTACCTCTATGTGGTTATTTTCAGCAGCAAGATGTAAAGCAGTACATCTATCATCATTTTCTGCATTAACCTTTGCTCCTTTTGCGATTAGAATGTCTACTACATCTTTATGGCCCTCTCTGGCTGCAACATGCAAAGGAGTCTCGTCCACAATACCTTCTGCATTAACATCTGCTTTCTCAACTAGAATTTTTACTACCTCTATGTGGTTATTTTCAGCAGCAAGATGTAAAGCAGTACATCTATCATCATTTTCTGCATTAACCTTTGCTCCTTTTCCAATTAGAGTGTTTACTACATTTTTGTGGTTCTTTTCAACAGCAAAATGTAAAGAAGTCCATCCATCACCATTTTTTGCATCAACAATTGCTCCTTTTCCAGTTAGAATGGTTACTACATCTTCGTGGCCATAGTGAGCAGCAATATGTAAAGAAGTCCACCCATCACTATTTTTTGCATCAACGTTGATTCCTTCTGCTTTTGATAGAACTTGTACTATCTCTTTGTGGCCATTTGTAATAGCAAGATGTAAAGGAGCCCATCCTTTATCATTTTCTGCATTAACATTTGCTCCTTTTCCAATTAGAGTGTTTACTACATTTTTGTGGTTCTTTTCAACAGCAAAATGTAAAGAAGTCCATCCATCACCATTTTTTGCATCAACAATTGCTCCTTTTCCAGTTAGAATGGTTACTACATCTTCGTGGCCATAGTGAGCAGCAATATGTAAAGAAGTCCACCCATCACTATTTTTTGCATCAACGTTGATTCCTTCTGCTTTTGATAGAACTTGTACTATCTTTTTGTGGCCATTTGTAATAGCAAGATGTAAAGGAGCCCATCCTTTATCATTTTCTGCATTAACATTTGCTCCTTTTCCAATTAGAGTGTTTACTACATTTTTGTGGTTCTTTTCAACAGCAAAATGTAAAGAAGTCCATCCATCACCATTTTTTGCATCAACAATTGCTCCTTTTCCAGTTAGAATGGTTACTACATCTTCGTGGCCATAGTGAGCAGCAATATGTAAAGGAGTAATTTTATTATCATGTTCTGCATTAATATCTGCCCCGTTTTCAATCAGAGCTTTTGCTACATTTGCATAGTTCCAATAAGAAGCAAGATGTAACAATTTGACTTTCTTAGAATTTTGACCACAAGATATAGTAAATATGTAATTTATGCCAGATCCACTATCGTTGTCAGGTTTACTCTTTTCCCACTCTTGACATAAATCTGGATCTTCTTCTTGTAACTTAGCTTTTATTTTTTCAACTATATTGTCCTTGCTCAAATCTGAAAGGTCATTTATTTTTTTTAATATTTCCATAAATTTGCCATATTTCATAACTTCCTCACTTAAAATACATAACTTAGTTGTTATATCTTTTAACATAGAAGTCAAGAACCTAAATATTCGTTATTATCTTTCCTTAAAGAGTCATTTAAGTTATATTACAGACTATGAAAAACCTCAACTTTAGGAAGGAAATCAAGTTTTTTTCTCTGTCATTTATAATTTTATTTGTTCTATGGACTGTATTGTCTGGTTATTTTGAGCCGTTTTTTATTTTTTGTGGAGTGTTTTCCTCTATATTCACATCGTTTATCTTTAGAAGGTTGATAAACGCTGAAAGAGCTCTTAGCCAGATTTTAAATAGTACGAGTAGACTGTCGTTTTATAAGTTAGTAAGTTATATACCATGGTTAATGTACCAAATCATTTTATCAAGTGTTTATGTAACAAAAAAGGTGCTACAACTCAAATCTAAGCTTGAGCCAATCATTATTCTAAGAAAATGCAAAGGGCATAATGATGAAAGCATTGCGTTATTTGCCAATTCAGTCACAATCACTCCCGGAACTTTAACTATCAATGTTGAAAGTAAGCAGAAAACATATTTCTCTACCATGTATTTGATAGATAAAGATCTTGAAAGCGGCATTTCTGAAATAGAAAATAAAATCTTAAAAATACTACGTTCAGTTAAGTAATTGCTTTAAATAAGTTAACAGCATCCTTATATTCCCTTACAAGACTTTCAAGCATTTCTTTTGGAAGGCTATTGTTAACAATAGAACATAAATAATTATACAAATCTTCTAACCTTAATATGTTATTTCTCTTCTTGCTGTTGAATTTATACGGAAAAATACCTTCCATAACTTCAATAGTAGTAGCCTTGTTTAAAAATACATTTTCACTTGTCACGCTTATTCTTGCTAAAACAGTGTTAATTTCAGGTTCGTCACTCGTATAAAAATCTGATAGCTGAGTTATTCTAATAACGTACAAAGTTACTATTTTTGACAAGCAATTATCAGCATATTCACAATTTTTTATTACCTCCCACTGAGTAACCTGAGATTTACCTATTTTTGCATTGTTCGGTAATTTACTCATTGAACTTTCTCCATTTAATCCAGTGTAATAAATTATACTAATACTTTGTTAAATAAATAATAACGCGATTACAAAAATATATACTTATAGTAGTATATTATACAAAAATAGCACAATATCTAAGCATTAAAGCTAGTTTAAGCTGGGTACATGGGGCTATTCGTTATTTTGTGTTGTCCAGTGAGGTTCAAAATTAGAGGTCCACTTATATAAAGAGTTTAGTCTGCCTTCTTTGCTATAAAATAAGTTTTCCTTTTGAGCTGTTTTGTTAGTATTAACTAAATTCTAAACTAACTGTGCTATAATGAAAAAGATAAAACTCGGAATACTAATTTCAGGTAGGGGGTCGAATATGCAGGCCTTAATAGAAGCATGTCAAGATCAGAATTTTTCCGCAGAAGTTGCATGTGTTATCACAAATAATAGCGAAGCTGCTGGTCTGAAAATAGCAGAGCAAGCAGGAATCTCAGCGTTTATTGTTAAAGATAAACCGCTTGATGCTGGTAAAATTCACGAAATACTTGTTCAACATAAGGTTGATTTAATTTGCCTTGCAGGGTTTATGAGAATTCTCAAAGCTGATTTTCTGAGTAAATGGCATAACAAGGTTATAAATATTCATCCCTCTTTACTTCCGTCTTTTAAAGGTCTAAACGCTCAAGAGCAAGCTCTAAAAGCAGGTGTAAAAATTACAGGTTGTACTGTACATTATGTCACTCCTGAAGTTGATGCTGGAGCCATAATTGCTCAAGTTGTTGTACCAGTGTTACCAGCTGATGATATTCAAAGCCTCTCAGAACGCATTCTAGCTAAGGAGCATAAGTGTTATGTAGAAGCAGTAAGGTCAATAGCAGAAGATATATGACTGTAATAATTATTGACCTTGAGCGTTTTTTCCAACTTCAACAAAAAATAAATTTTCAGGTTCCAGTAAAGAACTTGCCAGTTCGTTTACTTCCTCTAATTTAACATCATTAATGATATTCGCATAATTATTTATACGGTTAACATCACGATCATTTATCTGCATATTATCTAGCAGCGTTGCTGTATTTGTGTTATTGGACAGGAAAAGGACAAGATTATTTACCAAGCCAATTTTTGCATCCTTGAACAATTGTTCGTCAATTCCTTGCTTTTTTATTCTGCTAAATGTATCTTTTACTGCTGATATAGCTTTGCCAGCAGTAGAACTATCAGTACTTATAAATCCAGATATAATATTTCCATGTTTATTGGAAATAATACTTGCATAAACACCATAAGTAATACCCAAGTTTTGCCTCAGTTCTGTCATTAATATTGAATTCAGCCTCATGCCACCAAGTGCATCAATTAAGACACCAGCGTTATAATAATTAGGATCTTCATAAGCTATACCTTTTTGAGCAAAAAGTATCACACTCTGTGGTATATCCATAAAAATATTCTTACTTTCTGCAGAACCAAAATTATTTTTTACAGGTATTTTTCTAACTTTTGATCTTTTTGACGGCAATTTAGATAAATATTTATCTAATAATGTAATAATTTCTTCTTTTTTTGCACAACCAGCAACACTGATAACTATGTTATCTTTAGCAAAATTACGCTTTATGTATGTTAAAACATCATCTCTAGTAATGTTCATTATAGTGTCAAGAGTACCGTACACACTTTTTGAGTAAGGATGTTTTTTAAACAATAACGTATCTAATTCTTTTCCAGCAACAAAATAAGGACTTTTTTCAAGATTATTAAAATTAACTTTGGCTTTCTCGAAAACTCTATTCAACCCTTCAGGGTCAACTTTAGGACGCATTATAGTATCGCTCAGTAATGAAATTGCTTCCTCTAGATTGTCAGACAAAGTATTTAATGAAACCCTAAATGCTTCTAAATCAGCAATAAAATTTAAACTAATCCCTTTATCTTCAAGCTTTTTCGCAAAATCTTTGGCATCATTTTTTCCTGCCCCTTCTTGAATTATAAGAGAAGTAAACCAGGTAAGTCCCTGTTTTTCTGCATTCTCATACACATAACCTGCATCTTTAAATGATATATTCAGTGAAACTTTTGGTAAAGCACAGTTTTCGACAAATAAAAACTTAAATCCTTTACGGGTAGTGACCTCCTCTATATTTAAGCTACCACTTGCTTGTAAATTAAAGCTTAGGCAGAAAAAAAACAGAAGTACAAATTTACTTATTCTCATTGTTATCTCCTTTTGGTAATAAACGACCAATTAACTTATTGGAAGAAAAGATAGTACGAATTTTGTTATTTACATCCTCTAAATTAACATCATCTATTTTGCTATATGAAATATCTATTTCATCAAGTGGAATACCAAGTGCAAGGTGTGGCACATAGAACATCGCTATATGAGTTAAGTCAGATAGATTATCAAACTGTGCTGCTTTGTATCTATATTTCGAGCTTTGCAACTCCTCATCCGTTATTCCTTTAGACATGAAGTTATTAATAGCATTATCTAACTCTCTTTCAACAATATCTAAATTAACTCCGCTTTTTGGAATGACCTGAATATCAATGTAGCCATCACTAAAAGCTAGGCTATTATAATAAGCAAACACTGATACTGCCACATCTTCATCTAAAACCAGATCATTATACAGTTTGCTGGATTTGCCGCCACCTAAAATTTCAACCGCTAAATGAGCAGCGGAAGCTTCATTTATATGCTCAAATAAGGGTACACGATAACGAAAATATAAAACTGGTTCTTTTACTTCAGTGCTCTCTAAGGTCACCGATAGACCTGCATTATGCACTGGATCCTGATTTGGGTAATTTCTCATTACAGGCTTAGCTTTAATTTCGCCATATTTTTCTTCTGCTAATTTCACTACTTCATCAAGTTCCACATCACCCACAATCAGTAATATTGCATTGCCGGAGTGATAATAGTTATCATGAAACCTCGTTATGTCATCCAAATTGTAAGTTTTGATATCGCTCTCCCAGCCGATAACAGACCTACCATAGCCAGTACGGTAAAATGCACTATTCATTTCTTCCCATAACAAGTTGTTAGGATGATTATCAAATCTCATTTTTCTTTCTTCCAACACAATGTTTTTTTCTCTATCTATTTTGTCTTGAGTAACATTAAAGCTGCCCATTCTATCTGCTTCAACTTCCATTGCAAGTGGTAAATCTTTTTTGGGGATCAACTCAAAATAACAGGTATATTCTTTAGTGGTAAACGCGTTAAATTGAGCCCCAATGCTACTCATAGTGGCTTCTATATCTGTGAACTTTCCTGTAGTTTCAAACATTAAATGTTCAAAGTAGTGAGCCAATCCTGCTTTGCCGATTGGATCATCCATTCCCCCAACTTTGTATATTACTGCATGTAAAACGGCTGGAATCCGATGATTAGGAACAATATAAACATCCAAACCGTTATCGAGTTTAGCATGTTTTATGTTGTACTCTATGTTTAAAGCATTCGAAGAAATTGGGTAAGTAAAAAAAAATGCAGGTAGTATAAGAAAACTAAAAAGCTTATGAAGCATTATCCTAACCTAATATAAACATAATTACTTTATTCCCCATTTTGTTTAGAAATAAGCATATCGTATATATACCACTTATATAACAATGTAAACATTCCACAAACTATAGATAAATCTGCTAAATTAAAGGCTGGCCAATACCAATCATCAATATGAAAATATATGAAATCATATACAGCTCCCCAATAGATCCTATCAACTACGTTTCCGATTGCTCCACCAATCATCAGAGAAAAACCAAGGTAAGTTGACTGATCGTCAGACTTGTATATCAAATATGCAAGTATACCAATTATTAGTATTGAAAATGCTGAAAAAAAGAAACCGCCATGTGGTAAAGCGCTACACATTCCAAAACTAATACCTGAATTCCAAACTTCAACTAGTTTTATAAAACTAGCGATCTCAATTGATTCTCCTTCATCAATCAATGAGTTTATGTACAATTTGCTCGTTTGGTCAATCAATACTATAATTAATATAACAACTAAGCATAACTTTTTCATAAATTTGCCTTTAACCTATAAACTTTAAGTATATCATAATTTATCTGTTTTGTTAACTCCTCAATACTATGGAATTTTTTTTCTGACCTTATGAATTTTAAAAGTTGTATATTGACTTTATGACTATATACGTCTTCATCAAAATCGAATATGTGCATTTCTATTATAGGCTTTTTCAGATCCTTAAAAGTAGGTCTCATACCAATATTGACTACTCCATATAACCAATTTGGATTACTATCAGGAAAAGTCACTCTAGCGTAATATGTGCCAAACTTAGGTTTTATCATGCAATCTTCTATAGGAATATTTATGGTTGGAAATCCTATTTCTCTACCTCTACATGCACCTTTTGTCACAACACCAGAAACTTGATAAGGCCTGCCGAGCAATTTATTAGTAATTTCTATTTCGCCCCTTTGTACATACTCCCTTATTGAAGAAGAAGAGCAAATTTTGCCGTCAATTGTTAATGGCTCTAATTTAGTCAAAGAGTATCCATATATTTCAGAATATTTCTCTAGAGTTAATATATTACCCAATCGTTTATGACCAAAAGTGCAATTTTCTCCGACAATTATGTGTTTAGCGCCATATTTATCTATTAAAATCTCACTGATAAAGTCATCGCAGCTAACCTCAGAAAAACCTCTATTAAAATTAATAATATATAAGTAATCTATACCATAGCTGCTGATTAGTTCCTTTTTTTGTTCTTGGTCTATTAACCTAAAATTGTTTCTACCAAATAAAACAGTTGATGGGTGAGGCTCAAAAGTTAAAACTGCAGAGGGTAATCCTCTTTCTTGTGCTACCTTCTTTAGAGTAGAAATTGCAAACTCGTGTCCTAAATGAATGCCATCGAAATTTCCGAAGGTTAGTGCTATATTATTTTCTATTCCTTGCTCACAATTATAAATAATTTTCATACAATTTGATATGTTTCTTATATATAATAACTATATTTTAGTAAGCTACGGAGATAAATTGTGAAAAATGTTGTGATATATGTAAAGAAGGGCTGTCCATACTGCATAAGGGCAAAGGATTTACTAGATAAAAAAGGTGTGAAGTATGAAGAAATTGATGTGCTCAAAAACTCAGATCTATTTAACAACATAAAATCAAAGTATAACGTTAGAACAGTTCCACAGATTTTTATCAACGATAAGCACATTGGGGGGTGTGACAAATTGATGGATCTTGAAAAAGAAGGAAAGTTGGATGATATGCTAAATAATAATGACAATCACACTGATGTCACAACCTACACAAACAGCAATGATGAATGTGGAGAGTGTGTTATACCACATGATGATTTTATGTAACTTTTTATCTTGTTTTGTCGTGTAATACGTAAATGAAAACTAGTATGCTCACTTTAAACAATTCTTAATGAATTAAAAATACAATTCATTCAGTGAGTTTTTTTAGTGGGAAAAAATGACAAAAAATATTTCAATTATTAGCAGAAACTTAATTAGTATCGAATTAGTTAACAAACAAGATTTAGAGAATTTCATCAAGATTTTCACAGTGCTTGATAAACATATAGCAGCTAAAACACTTTTTACAGAAGAATTGAGAATAGAGTATAAACAACACAACGGCATAGAAGTTGTTGAATTGCTAAAAGATACAGACTTTACATATCATGAGGTTGAAAATGTATTGAACCACCTGAGTAAACATGGAATGAAGGTGCCCAGCAGTGTTATAGCACACACCCTTTTTGCTGCATACAATCATGCACTTGAATTTAAGGATGTAGCATTTTCCTTTTCTGAAGGCTCTCCACAATTTAACATCAGAGTGAGTAAGAACACCTTCATAATAACTCCTATGAGTGAGGAGAATTTGGAATTGAATTCACAAAGTAGCAAGAAATTAATAGAGTCGTTACAGAGCGAAAAAAATATTTATGATTGTATAGTAGAAGAAAATACCATTAAAGTTATAGTGCATTCTGAAATACATCAAGCTATAAATTTGATTATAAAATCACTGATAAAGTCTCGCCTTTTAGCAAAAGAGGAAGAAGGAAAATTCAAAGAGAAATTGAGACAACTTGCTTTTAAGGATCAAGCTTTTGTTGAGTATTCCAGTATCAAAACCATCAGTAGGTATCCACATAATCATCCTCTGAGAAAGCATGAAAGTGTTACTAAGGATATAGAAAATATTTTATGTGATTTCATAGCAAATGAGAATAGCGAGTTCGCTATAGAGCGGTTAAATAGGCTGAGCTCAGCAGTTTCTCCGGATACTCCAAGAATCATCACTAAAACTATAGATAAACTTGTTAAGTTTCACTAAGATATACGAGAGCCAATAGATTTCTTGTATTACCTTTTGTCATCCAAGTAGCCTTGGCTACTTGGTTCTTTTTTTGGGTTCCAGCTATGTACATAGCTGTATGAACATTGTAGCCGTTATTCAAGTAGCCCGCAGAAGCGAAAAACTTACTTGACAAACTCCGCCAACTCCCTTATCATGAAACTGAAGCTATTTATTTATCTTCTCTGTACAGATTAAATGACAAAAAAACTCACGTATCTGGCGTCTCATGTTTAATTTTTTGCACTATGTGCACCTTATGTCTTTATCAAATTTCTGGGTTTTTACCTACACAAGCTGAAATACGCTTATAAAGCATTTAAAACATTAAAAAACGCCAACTTAAAAAATGGATAGTGAATAACTAGCTACCCTAGGGTTTCTTTTGCCTTTTTTTCTGTTTAGTAAATTTCTTAATGTTTATAATTTAGATTAGTTGCGGCTTAAAAGCAACTGAATCGCGGTTATTAAACGTTTAGAATAAAAAAACGCCATACTTGAAAGTATAATGTAAGTAATTAGCCAACCACGGGGCTTCTTTTGCCTTTTTTTTCGTTTGGTAAATTTCTTAATGTTTATGGCTAAACGACAACCGTCATCCCGCTACGTGTTAGCGGCCGAGATACCGCGAATGAATCGCGGTATGACGGTTCGCGGTGGCATGACGATAACCTCGTCATCCCGCTACTTGTTAGCGGGATCTAGAGATACCGCGAATGAATCGCGGTATGACGGTTCGTGGCGGTATGACGTAGAATTTTATACTCACCAACTCAGTATTCCAACCTGGATTGTATCTTATCGGTAAAAAAGAAGAGCTATTTTAGGAAGTTTTTATAGGACTAAAACCAAAGAAAACTTGCATATAAGTTTATCAAGATGTAAAATTAAAGTTATTTTAAAAGAATAGGTTAATTATGAATCTTGTAACAAAATCTGCTATCGATTTTACTGCTTCATCTGTTCTCTCTGACGGAGAAATTGTTGATGATTTCTGTCTGAGTAAGCGCATAAAAAATAAGTATGCTGTCCTTTTTTTCTATCCACTTGATTTTACTTTTGTTTGCCCAACTGAATTGATATCGCTCAATAATAGAATAAATGAGTTTGCAAAGCGTGGTGTTGAAGTGATAGGAATAAGTGTAGATTCAAAATTTTCACATTATAAATGGCGAAACACTCCAGTTAATGATGGTGGTATTGGAGAGATTAGCTACACTTTAGTGTCTGATATCAAAAAGTCTATATCAAGAGACTATGGGGTCTTATATGATGACTCAATTGCGCTGAGAGCAACTTTCGTTATTGATGATAAATTTATTGTACGTCATCAATCGATAAATGATTTGCCTTTAGGGCGTAATATCGATGAATTCGTTAGAATCGTTGATGCAATTAAACATAATGAAGAGCATGGTGAGGTGTGTCCAGCAGGGTGGAAAAAAGGTAAGCCAGCAATGCAGGCAAGCGATGAAGGAGTAGCTGATTATCTAAACTCATACAGTGAAGAATTATAAATTTAGTACAAAAGTTCTTATTATTGGATCTGGGGCAGCGGGTTATGCTGCTGCTATATATGCAGCACGTGCAAACTTAGAGCCAATTATAGTAACGGGAATGCAGCCTGGTGGTCAGCTTACAATTACTACAGATGTTGAAAACTATCCTGGTTTTGTTTCAATACAGGGTCCAGAACTAATGGAGCAAATGAGGTTGCATGCAGAAAAGGTTGGAGCAAAAATAATAGATGATGAGATAAAAAGCGTTGAACAACTTGAGGATTCTAATGAGTATAGGTTTAGATCTTCTGGTAATATCAATGACTACTATTCAGATGCAATTATCATTGCATCTGGTGCGCAAGCGAAGTGGCTTGGTTTAGAAAGTGAAAAGAAATTTCAGGGTTATGGGGTTTCAGCTTGTGCGACTTGCGATGGTGCATTTTTTAGGAATAAAGTTGTAGCTGTGATTGGTGGTGGAAACACTGCTGTTGAAGAAGCAATATTTTTAACTCGATTTGCCAAAGAAGTGATATTAATACACAGGCGTGATAAATTAAGAGCGGAAAAAGTAATGCAAGATAGGCTCTTTAAAAATGATAAAATAAAAGTAATGTGGAACCATACCGTAGAGCAGATTCTTGGAGAAGAAAATCCAAAAAGGGTTGCTGGTATTGCGATTAAATCAGCAGAAACCCAAGAATTAAAAGTGGATGGAGTGTTCATTGCAATCGGGCATGCACCAAATACGGGTATTTTTAAAGGCTTTGTTGAAATGGATGAGCAGGGTTACATCATTACAAAACCTGGAACAACTTTAACTAGTAGGGCAGGAGTGTTTGCTGCAGGTGATGTTCAAGATAAGGTATATCGTCAAGCAGTAGTTGCAGCAGGAACAGGATGCATGGCTGCGCTTGATGCAGAAAAGTTTTTGGAGTCGTAGTTAATTCTAGGATTTTAGATAAATTGCTTGCAATTTTCCTTTTCTTTTACATAATTATATTAGTAAATCATTAATAAAGAGGGTTTAGTATGCCTTATAGAAACGGTGTAGCATGTTATGGAGCTTATGGAGGTGGTGATAACACGGCATCGCAAGCTCGAAATCCGACAACTTCAAGACAGCTAAGTGAATCAACAAAACAGCTATTTAAGGCTATTGATGATGGAAACCTAGAAGATTTTAAAGAAGCTCTGGCAGAGGGTGCGGATGTTAATGCGTTTGATAAAGAAGGCATGACACCTTTGATGTCCATAGTTACTAATTTGTCTGCAGGCTCTGAAACAGAAAAAGAATATCAGAATATGATTAGGTTGCTCCTACTGCACCGGAGCATAGATGTTAATATTTCTGAACAAAATAATAACAATACAGTTTTGCATCTAGCAATGTGCTTTCAACAAAAGAAAACTTTACAACTCTTACTAAGTCATCCAAACATAAACACTTATCTAACCAATAAAAACCATCAAAATCCTGAGGAATGTGCTAGACAAAATCGTGCTGGGCATTTGATAATAGAAATACAAAAAGCACAGAAAGGAAAAGAATTATTAGCTGCTCTTTCTAGCGGAAATATTTGCCAAGCGAAAAGACTATTGAATCAAGAGCTTCATCCTAATTGCTGGAGAAGAACCCAAGATGGAAGAATAAAAACACCACTTAGCTTAATTATTCGATTATGTTTACGAACGATAACAGAAGATGAAAAAGAAGTATTGACAAAACTTTTAAAACATAAAGACCTAGATTTTAGTTACGAGCAGTATGCACAATTAAAGCAAACAATTGAACAAGCTATTCAGAGCCGATTAACTGATACTATTAATAGAGAAGATAATTGTTTTATAAATCGTGCAGTTGTTACTGCTGCATTGGGGGGTGTTGATAATCCAGTTAACTCTATTAAAGATTATTTAAATGAAAAATTTCCTGCAAATACGAATAATATACCAGAAGATTTTGAGAAGTTTTTACAAGGGCTTGAAAGAACAAAAGCTCAACTTGTAGAAAAAGAGCAAGAGCTAACGAATAAAACTAGCAAAATTTCACTATTAGAAAGAGATTTAGGGCAAGTAAGACAGGAAAAATCGGCTCAAAAAACAAAAATCAATGATCTAAATAGTGAAGTAACTCGACTTAATAGAATTGTGTATGGAAGAGCAAGCGACACTGTCGAAATTTTACAATTAAAAAGAGATTTGAAACAAGTAAGGGAAGAAAGAGATAGGCTTTCATCAGAAAATAGACTGCTCCGTAGTAATAAAAACGAAAAATCCTCGCAAGCAATTTCTTCTGGTAGAAAACTAAGCAACTACGCTTCTGCATGTTTTATATTGCTTGGAGTATATACTGTTGTTGCATGTTTAGTAATAGAAGATTATCCAGGGATAATAAGTGCTTTCTTTACAGCAGTTGCACTGGCTTTTTTTTTATTAGGATGTTGTAATTTATATAAAGCAAACACAATACTTAGTGATGTTGAAAGCACTCAGCTTGGTGGTTTAGAACGAAGTTAAAGTTTTGATTTCTTCTCCAGGCCCTGCTGAAAATTTTTGTACATGTTAAAAACATCTTGATAATTGAGGTGAGTGTAAATTTGAGTAGTTTCCAGGCTTGAGTGACCAAGCAGTTGTTGTATTGATCTTATGTCAATATCTTCCTGAAGCAAATGAGTAGCAAAACTATGGCGAAATGCATGTGGAGATAAAATTTCTGGTAAATTTAACATTCTCCTTATTTTCTGCAAACGATTGGCCACATAAGTTCTTCCCAATTTTTTTCCTCTTACTCCCAAAAAAAGATGTTGTGCTTCATCAAGGTAAGGGCAAGCTTTTATATACTCTTGTATACATTTTTTTACTACGGGGAGAATGAATACCTGCCTTTGTTTATCTCCTTTACCTGTAATTATTAAGTTTTCGCTACTGATATCACTAACCCTAAGGTTCAACGCTTCACTGATTCTTAAGCCTGTACCATATAGCAGGACGATAATCGCAATTTCTCTTTTTACCACCCAAGGTTCACCCAGGTCGGATAGTTTCATTTCTTTCAATAAAGTTTTTATATTAGGTATTGATAATGCTTTGGGCAGAGTTCTTCTCTGAATTGGCCTTGATAAGGAAAATACAGCTTCATTGTCTATATTGTGGTTATTTTTTATGTACTTGAAGAAATTTCTGATTACTGAGAGTGCTCGAGTGTTGGATCTTGCGTTTACACCTCTTGCGTAACGAGAGGTAAGCCAACTTCTTAACTCAGGTATGCTTAAATTTTTCAGAGTACCAACATTTACTTCTCCGCCAATGTGAGTATTTAGGAAACTTATAAGATCCTTCAAGTCCCTCATGTATGACTCTAAAGTATTTGGTGAATAAGATCTGTTGCACCTCAGCCACTCATACCATTTTTCAATGATTGAACCGAGGTCCACAATTATTTTTTAAAGAAAGCATCGATGCACGCATCTCGAAAGGCTTCATTTATATCAGGATGAGAGTGACAAATTCTGTATATATCCTCTGCTGCTGCGCCATATGCCATTGCAACCGCTGCTTCGTTTATTAGCGTGTCAGCGTATGCTCCTATGATATGCACACCTAGTATTGTATCTGCTCTGCTACAAGTCAGCACTTTCACGAATCCTTCAGCATCATCAGTGATTTTTGCTCTGCCGTTTGCAGCAAATTGACATTTACCAACTTTGTACTTACGGCCAACACTTTTCAACTCCTCTTCAGTTTTACCGATTGAAGAAACCGCAGGGTGAGTGTAAATGACAGATGGTATGATTTCATAATCAACGTGAGGTACTTGCCCAGCGATTATCTCTGCAACTGCCACTCCTTCTTCTTCTGCCTTATGAGCAAGCATTGCTCCACCGATCACATCACCAATAGCAAATATTCCTTTTACATTAGTTTCATATCTGTTGTTAACTTGAACGAAACCGCGATTATCTTTTTCTATTTTTTCATCAATACCAAGATTCTCAGTGCATGGTTTGCGTCCTGCTGCAACCAGCACCTTATCTGCCTCTATAACGTTTGTTTGGTTATCTTTTACAGAGCAAACTTTCACACTCAAAGAGTTGCTACTTTGTTTTATCTCCTCGACTTTAGTGCTAAGTAAAAATTTTATTCCTTGTTTTTGTAGACTAGAAAGTAGAGACTTACTTAATTCTCCATCCATTGCTGCAGCGATTCTGTCAAAAAATTCTACTACAGTGACTTCAGACCCTAGCCTTCTCCATACAGAAGACATTTCAAGCCCTATTGCCCCGGCTCCGATTACGACAAGTTTTTTTGGTACTTCAGTTAAAGATAGTGCACCGGTGGAAGAAATAATGTCTTTCTCATCGATATTAATTCCTGGCAAAGAAATAACATCAGAACCGGTTGCAATTACTATATTTTTTGTCTTCAGCACCTTACCTTCAACTGAAACTTCAAGATTACCTTGGTCAAAAGAAGCAAGCCCATTGATTTTAGTGATTTTGTGAAGGTTAAACAGATATTCTATACCTTTTCCAAGTTCCTGAACTCTGGCGTCCTTATAGCCTAGCATTTCTTTTAAATCGAAACTTGCGTCCTTAATTTTTATGCCAAGCTTCGACAGATCATTTTTCGTGTGAGCATACTGATAGGAAGAATGGAGCAATGCTTTGGAGGGTATGCACCCAACTCTGAGGCATGTGCCACCAAAAATGCTATTTTTATCTATACAGGCAACTTTCAATCCAAGTTTTGCAGCAGCGATAGCACACTTATAGCCTCCTGGGCCACCACCTATAACAATTAAATCATAATCAGTCATAAAAAACAAACCTATTTTCTAAAGAATAAACACCTTTTCCCTCAGTTGTTACATATATCTTATTGCGAGTAAACACTGGAGTGTGAAACACATTACCAGGTACTTTGACTACCTTTCCTGCACTTTCAGATCCCGGAAAAGCAAACATTGAACCTTTATTGCTTGTCACCCACAGTGTATGGGCATGCATAATTGGAGCAAACAATTGCGTATTTTCTATTAAATCAGATGTCCAGACTGTTTCTCCATTTTTTATATCCAGGCCAATTATTTTATCGTCTTTAGTAACTATAAAAATTCTGCCGCCTTCTTTTTGTTTCTCTGCAGGAATAAGAGGACTATAATATGACTCAATGTCTGATACACTTTTTACTTGCAGTGACTTTGACCATAAAATATTTCCTGATTTCACGTCAATGCTATAAATATAAGAATTATTTGTAGCTATTAAAGTATCGCCAAGCACTCTCGGTGTAGTAGTTACATCTGTGAGCTGTGTATCCAAAAGGTTTGTAGCCAATTTTTGGCTCCACAATTTTTTACCGTCTTCATTAAAAGCTATTAACTCACCATTTGAAAATGGTGCTATTATTTTATCATTAGAAATTGCTGGCGATATGGAATACAAACCTCGAACCTCATTGATGCCGTTTTGATAAGTCCAAACGAAGCTGCCATCTTTTATATCAAACACGTACAGATAATTATCAATAGTCAATACTACCAATTTATTATTTATTACTGCTGCTTTTCCTCTTACTGGAGCTCTCAATTCTTTTTCCCACTCAATCTTGCCAGTTTTTGCGCCTATTGCGTGTAAAGTGTTATCCACTATAAAGAAAACATTTTTTTCATAATGTGATAGGCTCATGTTACCAATTTTTTTCCTATGTGAGAGGTGTAATTTCCAATTCATAGCCTTTGAGTTATCAATATCAAAGGAATATAAAGCGCCGTGCTTGTCTGATAAAATAACGCTATTTTCTATAAGCACTGGAGCTACATATCCTTGAGATAGTTTTTTATCCACTAGACTTATTCTCTCGCTTGCCATTGTGTAACTGCTACACAATAACATTATCATGACAATTATTACTTTCATTATTTATTGAAAACAAGATTCATTAATATACATCTTAAGAACCTTAATTACAACGGAAATGTTCTTGCTGCATGTTAAAAACGTTGATTTATGAACGAAATATTATATTATTATGTGAGATAATGTATATTCTTAGAGGTAGTACACCTCATCCACTATGCAGCAACGTGCATAGCTGTATGAACATTGAGATATAAAATAATTTATACCAAGAAGAAAGATGTCATCCAAATAGCCTCTTTTCCTGTCATCCCAGTGCTTGACACTGGGATAGCTTTGTTGCATAGCAACTGAAAAAATCTGGTGGCTACTGACAAAATTCATTATAAATAGCTATTTAACTGTTGAAGAAAAAATATGCCACAAAAAATGAGAGTTAGTAACTGCCATGAATATAACAAATTTCTAGAAAAAAGAGGAAATATTTTTCGTTACATCGATAAAGCTATCGAAAATTGGTATGAAAATAGTCCAAAAATGCAGGGCGGCAACTATATTTATAGTGATAAAGTTGTGATTTTAGTGCATATAATCGTTAATCTTTTTAGAATTGGCTTAAGACAAACAGTCGGGTTTATAAAAGGATATTTGCAACAAATAGGAAGAGATTTGGCAGTTATCAGCTATTCGCAAGCTTCAAAAAAAACTTAATATTAAGATCAATGATTGCAGAATTGATAAAAATAATATGGAAGATATCGAAATTGCCATAGATAGCACAAGCATCAGCATTTATAACAACACACAGCAAGGAAAATAGCGCTGATAGAAAATATCGTGGCTATGAACAGACAAGAAAATTGCATGTAATGTTGAATATAAACAGCAAAAAAGCCATAGCTGCAAAATACAGTAACGGTCTGATCACTATGGAGCTTGCGATTTACTTAAAGGAGTTAATTTTCAGCATGCCATAAAAGCACTATATGCAGACAGAGCATATGACAGACATAAACTCTATAAATTGTGTGATGAATGCGGCATAAAGACAAAAATTCCTCCAAAAAAACAATGCAGCAGAGCATCCAAAGTATGGCAGAGAGAAATGCTGCAATTAGACTAATAAAGTCATACAGCGAAGATGGAATGAAGAGGTGGAAAAGGCAAACAAACTACGGAAAAAGATCTTATGTAGAAAGTTTTTTCTCGCGACTGAAACAAACATTCGGGTTTAATTTTCGGAACAAATCTGAAATTAATCGTGGGAAGGAACTGCTACTCAAGTGTTATTTGCTTAATCAATTTACTGACATTGGTATGGCTAAATTTGAAATGGCTACATGAATTTATCGTAAATTACCACCGCATAGTTGTAACATTGTACCATATTACAATGTTCGTACAGTTGTGTGCGCGACCGGGGGTTTTATACTATTCTAGAAGTAACATACGGAAAAGGGGGGATTCGAACCCCCGACATATTTTCATATGTGCACGCTTTCCAAGCGTGTGCTTTAGACCACTCAGCCACCTTTCCATGCTTATTCATAATATTGAAAATTGTACTGCTAAACAATATAAAAACCTGGTATATAGGGTTCACCACGAAAATTCACAGTATTGTTAAACTTGCTTCTGCAAGTTGGAAATGTTTTATCGCAACCTGCGAGTATTGAATATTTATCTCCAGCAAAAATTTGGTATGGAGGCGAAGTAAACAACGTAACTACTTTATTTTTATATTCTTTTACTACACCTTCAAACGCTATTGAGCCAAAGAATTTTACTACTCCGTGCTTATAATATTCATCACTCTCAGTTAAATTCGTGTCTTCAAATCTTCTTTCGTCTATTACTTTAGTGATTGTACTTATTTTACTAAATTTTTTAGTATCGGCTTTACATTTATCATCGCAAAATTGTGCTCTGCATGCAGGAGAGTATAATTCTGCTATGCTTCTCTCAAGCTTTGCTGAAAGCCCTCTAATTTCAACAATAAATCTTCCACTACTTAATGTCACTTTACCAAAAATTCCTGAATGTAGATTCATTGTTCCCTGGGTCAAGTCTTTATAATTCACAAGAAATATCTCAATATTTGCAAAGTCGTACTTTCCTGATAAAACATCTTTTTCTTTGATATCAACACTATTTAATATTCCCTCAATTTCCAAATTATCAGTCTTTAAATCGCTGTTTAATATTATACTACTGGCTGTAAATCCACTTGAAGATTTATAGAGTATATTATCAATATTTAAGTCTTCATCATAGTCAGTGAATCCCATTACTTCTCCACCTGCAAGAGTTAATTTCCAGCACGTAGCAGTGGTAAGTAATTCTCCAGCTAAATGATTTTTTAGTGTGGTTTGCATAGGTGCCTCCTGCTTAATTGATTAAATTTGAAAGTAGCTATACGGCCAGTAGAATAAGGGCAGTGTGTTCTTTTCTCATCATCTAAGTAGCCATAAAGCGTCATTCCGGTGACCATAGGGTGTCATTCCAGTGCTTGACACTGGAATCCAGGAAATTTTGCTTGTAAGTAAGCAAACTGATTTGGTGAGCATAAAAAGTGGCTGATCTTATGCTGAATAAACGCTTTTGATGAAGTTGCATGGAAAGCTGGATCCCAGTGTCTGGGCACTGGGATGACATCCTTCTTGGTGGAGTGTCCTCAAATCACAATGTTCGTACAGTTGTGTGTCACGCACTGGGATGACAGGAGAGAGGACACCATATGTTTATTTGATCGACAAATAAACACTAACAGACAAGAATACACCACAATTAACTGTGGTGTATACTGGCTGGTTAGAAAGAAAACTTCACACCAGTAAGAAGGAGAATTCCTTGGTTAGAAGGTACATCAGCATCAGACTCATCTTTCAGCTTACCTGTTTCGTTAGTCATAAAATAATGGAGAGCTGCGTAAGGAACAAATTTGTTCTTACTGCATGCAGGAGACAGATCATATTGAACGCCAAGTGCACCATCATGAAGCATATCTTTGTCATTCATTCTGCTGCCAAAATACGTCAAACTTGTGTAGATATTCTCATGTTGATACCCAGCTCCTACAGTCCAATACATGGTATCTATACTATCTTTACCAAATTGAGCTTTCAGCCCTTCCACTCTTTTGCCATCAGTAGCATCTTTACTATCAATTTCCGTATAGGTATCACCAATTAATTTTTTAATACCCTTCGGTTGACCAGATTTGCCCAAGTATGCAAAAGAGGCAGCAAACTTTACGCCTTGATCTTCATTAATCTTATAATCAGCGCTTACACCAAAATTAACACCCATCAGGTCATTATACTCCACAAATTCCTTATAAAGATGCTTATCTTTACTTGGTTGCTTTGGAAAGCCATATTCACCAACTGCAGAAGTTTTAACTTTTATGTTATGTTTATCAAAGTCATATTCATATGATGCACCAGCACTTACTATGTGCTCATAGTCTGGGCCGACATGCTTTATCGTTTCCTTATGTTCTATCTTACCGCCTTTATCTTCTGAAACTGTTTCTTTTACAGTAAACAAACCACTATCATAACGAGGTGAGTAGCTGATACCAAATCTTGCGCCCATATAATTTGGTGAGTAGTAAGCAACTCTAAATGGCAGTGTAGTCATAACGCCTTTGTTATATTTCCCTGCCATACGGAAAGAGAATTTTTCACTTTCACTCGAAAAACTTTCAGTGTAAAGACGTGGTGTTACATAAAATGGAAAGCTAGCAGCGCTTCCTTCTAAGTTCACTTTTCTGAACCAGTCACTATCTGCAGCTCCGTCAACAGTCGCAATTCTTGTTGCATCAAGCCTCATCAGAGCCTCAGGACCAAATTGGTAACCAAGCTTCACGTCACCATATTTTGAGTTAACAAACACATGCGCACTTCTGCCTTTTGCAGCATAAACACCCTGTGAAGCTCCCTTACCTTCGGTCACTGGGACATGAAACTGCACGTCAGCACCATAAAGAAGACCTAAATCTTCATTCTTATTTTCTGCTCTGAGGTGCAATATTGCATCAGCAATCATACCCATATCGTTGCTGTAATCACCAATATTTCCTATTCCTTCATAGAATATTGGATTTGCTCCTTTTGTTATATCTGGAGTGGCATTATAATACTCTGTAGATCTGTTTGGCATAACGTTATAACGTTTATAATCTGCGCCACTTGGTCCAGCTTTGCCATAACCTTGAGCATCAACAACACCACCAAAAGTTATTCTTAAATTACTTTGCCCTTGATTGGTATCGATAATATCAACTCCACCAACTGAAACAACAGGACTTGCCTTACCTTTTTCCTCTGTATTTTTGTTAACAACTTTTATATCCTTCTTTACATCTTTAGCTTCAACTTTAGCATTCTTAGTTTTAGAACGCTTAGTTTTTGAAACTTTACCTTTTTCTATATTAGAATTCTTAGCGTTTAGAGCTTTCGCTTTTGAATCCTCTATAAGCTTTGCTTTTTTCTCATTTGCTAGCCTGATCTCCTCTTTTTTCTTCTGCTCGGCTGCTAATCTTAGCTCCTCTTTTTTCTTAAGCTCTTCAGCTTTTTTTCTTGGATCAGCATTACATATTCTGTCCATCTTTTCTTTCAGTTTTTTATTTGATGTTTTCATAACTTCTGTTTTTCCAGAAGTTTTTGTGCTCTCTTGCTTTTTTATTTCCTTCATACTCTCATCAGGAAAGTCAGCTGCAAAACTGCTGAAAGAACATAAAGTTAATAAAGAAACTAGAGCAGTTCTAGTATACATAGACTTTTTCATGAAGTGCCCCCAAAAAATTTCGAAATCATATCTTAAATGTAAATAGTATAAAAATGTTGAAAATTCAACTTAAAGCAACCTTATAACGAAAATAAAAGTAAAATGCAATACCTTAAAAGCAACTTTCTTAATATGCTCAACGTGTATATTAACCAAAATTTAGTACAGAGGTTCGCTTGTTAGTGCATTATAACTCGACTATTTATTCTATGGAAGTAAAATTTTTCCACCACAAGTTATTTGCCATTCTTCTTTAAATTTCTTTAGGTATTCTTTTTTTTCGCACTCTAAAAGCAGCTCTTCCGCACTTTTGTTGTAGCTTTCAGTAGTAATCCTTCCCTGATGATGCATGAACCTTAAGTAAATCAAATAAGTGTTAATTACATCTGTTTCACAATAATCTCGAATCTCTTGTATCTTGCCGCTATCGTATAAGTCCATAACTTGTGACCCATCAACTCCAATCTTACCAGGAAGATTAAATGCTGCACAAACTTCGTTCATTTTTACTCTCGCAGAAGCTCCAAAATCAGAGAGGGATTCAAGCAAATCACAATGCCAATCACTGCTATATCTCTGATTGTAACTATTCCACTTATCGCCAGCTTTATGAAAATATTCCGCTTGAATGCCATGGACCATAGCACGATACTTCAGCACTGGTATATCAAAAGTGCGTCCGTTGAACGAAACTAATCTTGGCTTTTTCTCTGATATGTAGTTAAAAAATCCTTTCACTAGCTCCTTTTCACTGGAATTTAGTGTGCCTCCAGATCTTATTTCTTGCAGTGTGAACACCTCATAACCACTCTGGTAGCTTATATTGCAAAGTAAAAAACTAATAACTACAACAAGGTGAAAAGGCTGACGCAGAAAAGAGTTTTGCCCGTTTGTTATTTCAAGATGATATTTTGTTAATGCATCCCTCTTCTCTTCTACACTACTATCATCACTAATATTGAGTAAATTTTTGCAGGAATTTACATCTGGTATAGTTTCAATATCAAATACCAATAAAGAATTAAGCATTGCCTATATACTCCTCCGGACGGTCGATCCAAGGTCGCACTTTCACAAATAAAAAGAGGTGTACCTTGCACTCAAATAATTTTTCTAGTTCAGCACGCGCTTCGATATTAATTTTTTTAATATTACTGCCATCTTTTCCTAGCACTATTTTTTTATGACTATCTTTCAACACAAATATGATCTGTTTGATGACTAAACTCTTATCTTTTTTTTCCTCAAATTGTTCAGTTATAACAGCTGTAGAGTATGGCAATTCTTCACGCAAGTTCAAGAATAATTTTTCTCTCGTAATTTCTGCTGATAAAAAATTTGTCGAGGAATCGGTTATTTGATCTTCTTCATAAAACCAGGGGCTCACCGATGCAACTTCAGACAAGTAATTCATCAAATCAGAAAGTCCATCATTCTTTAATGCTGATATCATAAAAACCTTTTCAAATTTATAAAGCAAGTTCAGATGCTCATGCGCCATCTTTAATTCAGGCCTTTTTACCAAATCAGTTTTATTGATAACCAAAATGCATCTGCCTTTTGTGCGCTGCAGCCGCATAAATATAGTCTTAATTCTTTCTATATTTTTCAAATAATTGCTTACATCAACAAGCAACAAAGTGATGTCACTATCCTTAACTGCCGACCATGCAGATTTGACTAAAGCTTTTTCAAGTTTTGTTTCTGCTGAGAAAATTCCTGGGGAGTCAGTAAAGACAATTTGTGTGTTGTTGCATGTTGCAACACCCCTTATTTGCGTCCTTGTTGTTTGCACTTTAGGGGTGACAATTGCAATTTTCTTGCTTATGATGCTGTTAATTAATGTAGACTTCCCAGCATTTGGTAAGCCAGCTATGGTTACAAATAAGCATTTTTGTTCTTTCACAAAGAAAATTATAAAGAAAACTGAATGCCCGCGTCAAGCTACTTATATGACAAGAAGGATGACAGAACCCTTTTTGGTTAGCATGCAAAAAGGAAAAAAACTTATTCTACAAATTAAAAATACAATATACTCAAAAACTTTTCAGAAAATCCATAGGAGGGTTTGCTAATGAAGGTTCTTGAGTTGACGCCATTGCCTGAATGACTGCTTGATTTAAGGGTAACGTTTTAACCATAAGGTCACTAACTCCTTAATATGTGTGTTCATAATTTGATTTTCCACGAAAGACATAATAGCAATAACCAGTATAAGTTAAAATGATTGGTAAAAGCGGTATTATAACAATGAGCATTAAAGATAAACTTGGCCCAGAAGCGGCTGCATCCAGAATGGTATATTGAAAAGGTATAATCCATGGGTAGATACTAATTCCTAAACCTAAATATCCCATAAAAAAAATAGCAATACTGAGAAAGAATGGACGGTACTCCCGTTTAGTATTCTGAAGATCAAACCACAGCATGAAAAATAGCCAAGATGTGAGTAATGGAATAGAAAATAAATAATAAAAATTTGGCATGCTAAACCAAAAGTTTTTAATACGTTCATTTAAAAATGGTGTCACTACACTCACTAGTCCCATGAAAATACCTACAAAACCAAGCGTATAAGAAGCAACCTTGCGTGCCCATTCTTGTGTTATATTTTCTGTCTTCATTATGAGCCATGTAGAACCTAAAAGTGCATATCCAAATATCACAGCAATGCCTGTCATTACACTAAAAGCACTTGCCCAATCAAATTGGCCACCAGAAAAGTTGCGTCCGTTTACTTCTACACCATGTATAAATGCACCTAAAATCATGCCTTGGCAAAATGCAGCACCAAGTGACCCAAAATGAAAGGCATAATCCCATAATCGCCTGTATTTTCCTTCTGCCTTAAAACGAAACTCAAAGGATACTCCGCGCACTATAAGGCCAAGCAGCATAATAATGATTGGAATATAAAAAGCAGGCATTAATATTGAATATGCAAGAGGAAAAGCAGCAAACAACCCTCCACCAACCAATACCAACCATGTTTCGTTTCCATCCCAAAATGGTGCAATTGAGCTTATCATGTGATCACGGCATTTATCTGACGGTGCAAAAGGAAGTAAAATACCAATACCTAAATCAAACCCATCCATTAAAATATACAGTAAAACAGCTATGGCAATTAGTAATCCCCAGATTAGGGGTAAATTAATTAAGGAAGAAAAATCAAACATGATTGTTGTCCTTTCCAGATGTACCAGCATCAATCACTGAAGCTCCAATACCGTGTTTATAAAATTGCTCTTCTTCTTTAATGACAGGAATTCCTTTGTATATAAGTTTCAGAATATAGTAACTACCTGCTCCAAATATAAGGGTATACATAACGATAAATGCAATCAAAGACCATGCAACCTGAGGACCGGTAATCGCAGATGAAAATGATTCAATTGTGCGCATAATTCCATATACAGTGTAAGGTTGACGGCCAATTTCAGTAGTAAACCAACCTGCAAGTAACGCTATGAACCCAGACGGCATCATTGATATCCACCATCCATGTAAGAAACAACTTTGGAATAATTTGCCACGAAGATACTGTATAACACTTACTGACCCAATTATGATCATTAAAATTCCAACTCCAACCATTATACGGAAGGACCAGAATACCCATACTACAGGTGGTCTATCTTCTTTTTTCCATTCCTTTAATCCTTTTACTTCTCCTAAAAAATCATGTGTTAAGATCAAGCTGGCAAGATTAGGAATTTTTATCTCGTAGTGATTAATTTCATTTTGCTGATCCGGATAAGCAAATAAAAGTAAGCCAGCCCCTTTTTCGGTTTCCCATATACCTTCCATTGCAGCAATCTTAGCAGGTTGATGCTTTAGTGTATTTAATCCATGCCTATCTCCCATGAACAGCTGAAATGGTGCAGCTAAAGCTACCATAATGGTTGCCATACCAAGCATAATTCTTGCTTGAGGAGCATGTCGTTTTCTCCAAAGATAAAATGCTCCTACACCACCAACCACAAAAGCTGTTGTAAGATAGGCTGCTGTTACCATATGAATAAAGCGATAAGGGAAAGAAGGATTAAAAATAATCTCTAACCAATTGGTTGGATATAGGAGACCATTCTCACCAATCGTGAATCCAGCGGGTGTTTGCATCCAACTGTTGGCCGCAATAATCCAAAAAGCTGAAATAAGCGTTCCCACTGCAACAATACAAGTAGAAGCAAAGTGCATACGAGAACTTACTCTATTCCATCCAAATAGCATAATACTCAAAAAAGATGCCTCCAGAAAAAAGGCTGTTAAAACCTCAAAGGAAAATAGAGGGCCGAGAACATTGGCTATGCGGTCAGAAAAAATCGACCAATTGGTACCAAGTTGATATGACATTACAACTCCAGATACCACTCCCATGCCAAAAGCAACGGCAAAAACCTTGATCCAGAATTTATAAACATCACGGAAACGTGTATCACCAGTCTTAAGCCAACACCATTCCAAAAAGGCTAGAAAACTTGCAAGCCCGATCGTGAAAGCAGGAAATATAATGTGAAAGCCTATTGTGAAGGCAAACTGAATTCGAGCTAATAATAAAGGATCAAATTTAAACATTTTACCTAATACCCATGTATTACAAATAATAGCCAAATCTGCCTATAATTCAATCCATTTTTTCACAAAATTGACCTTACCCAGAAAAAGTAGAGAGAAAGTTAAGACGTTTTTGTCATGAGAATAAATTGTGCAGGAATACAACTGTTCTCCCTTGTCATACCGTCACGGTATCTCTAGATCCCGCTAACACGTAGCGGAATGACGATTGTCAGGCCAGCGCCCCTATGATGTCATCCCAGTGCTCCTTTTTTTGTCATCCCAGTGTCAGCTACTCGGATGACATCATCCTTTTTTGGGGATTCCAGCGTCACGCGCTGGAATGACACCTTCCGTATAAACATTAAGAAATTTACCAAGCGGAGAAAAAGGCAAAAGAAGCCCCGTGGTTGGCTAATTACTTACATTATACTTTCAAGTATGGCGTTTTTTTATTCTAAACACTTAATAACCGCGATTCAGCTACTTTTAAACCGCAACTAATCTAAATTATAAACGTTAAGAAATTTACTAAACAGAAAAAAAGGCAAAAGAAACCCTAGGGTAGCTAGTTATTCACTATCCATTTTTTAAGTTGGCGTTTTTTTATGTTTTAAACGCTTTATAAGCGCGTTTCAGCTTATGTAGGTAGAAATTTTATAAGACATAAGGTGCACATAGTGCAAAAAATTAAACATGATACGCCAGATACGTGAGTTTTTTTGTCATTTAATCTGTACAGAGAAGATAAATAAATAGCTTCAGTTTCATGATAAGGGGGTTGGCGAAGGGTGTCAAGTAACTTTTGCATTTAATCCATTTCTATGGCTTATATAATAATCGTTATTGTAGTATAATTTAGAATAATGCAATAGATACCTAAATGTTTTAGCTATTAATTATATGTTGCACAAAAGCATATATTGCCCTACCATCCAAGTAGGTTAGAAATAAAGAGGTTTTTATGAGTTTTACTTTACCTGAATTACCATATGATAAAACAGCTTTAGAGCCTTACATATCTGCAAAAACTTTAGACTTTCATTATGATAAGCATCATAAAGGGTATTTAAATAAACTCAACGAGCTGGTTGAAAATACGGATTATCAGCATGTGAAAATTGAGGGATTAATAACAGAAGTTCATGGTAATAGCAGCAACTTGCCTATATTTAATAACGCAGCACAAGTTTGGAACCACACTTTTTATTGGAACTCAATGAAAAAAAATGGTGGTGGTAAGCCTAAAGATAGTAGTCTTTTAGCAAAAAAAATTCAGGACGATATCGGTGGCTTTGATAAATTTTATGAAGAATTTTCGAGTCATGGAGTAAGCCAGTTTGGCAGTGGATGGGTATGGTTAGTGCTCGAAAAAGGTAGGTTAGGAAAGCTCAAAATCACCAAGACTCCAAATGCAGATTTGCCAATAATTTATGGTCAAGTGCCACTACTCACTATGGATGTGTGGGAGCACGCCTATTATTTAGATTGTCAAAACCGTAGAATTGACTACATAAAAGTTTTCCTTGATCATTTGATTAATTGGGATTTTGCAGAAGAGAACTTAGAAGAATATATGAGATGAATATACCCCGGGTAACAAAATTAGATAATGGTCTGCGCATAATAACTGAGCAGGTGCGTGATATTGATTCCGTAGCTTTAAGCATACGAGTTGGTGTTGGCAGTAGAGCAGAAAGTGCAAAGCAAAATGGAATATCCCATTTTTTAGAACACATGGCTTTCAAAGGGACGAAGACAAGAACTGCCTTTGAAATTGCAAAAGCTTTTGATGACATAGGTGGGGTTTTCAACGCCAGCACTGGTAGGGAAAGCACCACCTATTATGCAAAAGTCCTCAAGAAAGACATAAAAACTGGTATTGATATATTAATAGATATATTGATGAATTCCACGTTTCCAGAAGATGAATTGGAACGTGAGAAGGGTGTTGTAATACAAGAGATTTTTCAAACTAATGATTCACCAAGTGACATTATTTTCGACAAATATTTTGAGGCAGCTTATAAAGACCAACCATTTGGTAGGTCAATCTTAGGCACGCAAAATACTGTAAAATCTTTTACTCGAGGAGATCTAGATAATTACATAAATGAGCATTACTTTGGTGAGAATATGCTATTTGCCGTTGCAGGAAATGTTGAACATGAAGAAGTTGTTGCATTAACCAAAGATTTTCTCTCAAAGATTCATTCTAAAAAGCTGAAAAAAAGCCAAAATGCGAGCTGTACTGGTGGTGAGTATTTAGAACATCGTAAATTAGATCAGGTACACTTGCTAATTGGTCTACCTAGTGTTTCTCGCCATGACGATAAATATCACACGTTTCAAGTGCTTGATTCTATATTAGGGAGCGGAATGTCATCACGTTTATTCCAGGAAGTAAGGGAAAAGCAGGGATTAGCTTACTCTGTTTATTCATTTAATTCCAGCTATACTAATACAGGAATGTTTTCCATTTTTGCTGGTACAGACAGTAGTAACTTAGATAAGCTTTTAAAATCTATAACGACAGAGTTGAAGAAGTTGTCTACAGATGATCTGAAGGAAGAAGAAGTAAATAGAGTGAAAGAGCGAGTAAAATCCCAAATTTTAATGTCACGCGAAAGTGTTAGCTCACGTGCTGAAACATTGGGACACTACTACGGTAACTATAATAGGTACATCAGTAAAAATGAATTAATAGAAAAAATTAGTGCAGTTACCACTGCTAACGTAAAAAAAGCAGCAGAAGAATTGTTATCTCAGCATGAAAAAACCACTCTAGCTGCAATTGGAGAAATTGAATCATTACCAAGTTACGATAAAGTGGTTTCTATGCTTAAAGCTTAGCGCATTCTATTACATTAATTTGGCTACTTTACAATTGAAGCGGTGTGCTGTGAACTACACGCTTCTTTTATATTGCTTCTAGGAGGAGATGATGATACTTGACCTTGAGGTGTAGTGCTGCTTGCAGGATTCAAGTTTATATTTTTCTTTTGCTGAGGATAATTCCATGCTTCTTCACGAGTCTGAAATATAGGCTACCCATCATTATAGTTTGAGTTTATATTTTCCTTTTGCGAACCAGCGTTCAATAATTTCGATATCTCTCGCCCTAGCTGATCACCTTTATAATTATTGTTAAGATCTTTGATTTTCTCCTCACCCAATTCCATTATTCGAATTAGAGAGGTATCAATAAAATCCGTTTTTATTTTGTCAATATCTATCGATTTATTACCATAAATCGTAATTTCACTTTTACCTTTTTCACTATTCACATCATAGCCTTGCTCTTTAACTCCTGTTATTACTTCCTTCTTTAATAATCTATGAATAGTATTTATTATTTTTTGACCACAATCTTGAAAAAAATCTCTGATTGTCTCAAATGCCTCTAATAAGGAGATGGTTTCAGTATGTGCGTATTTTTTACCTAGTGGTGGCTCTTCAGCATTCTGGTGTATAGATTCTATTTGCTGAGGGTCAAGCATCATTGCATGACGTTTTGAGCGTGTTGGTTGTGCTTTGGATGATGACATGTCTTTAATATCTTGTTTTTTACTCTCATCATCAACAACCACACCATCACTTGATTTCCTTTTTTTAGTAGGTAATGATGGTGGCTCCTCATTATTCTGGGATACTGCATTTAAATTCTTAAGTTTAGGAGGTAATTGTGGTGGCTTTTCTTCAGGTGATTGTCTCTGAGTGTCTTGAAGATTTTGGTATATAGGTTCTTCTTTCCTTAAATTTTCATAAATTGGTTCTTGTACCAAGTTAGCATTGACAAACTCCTGTACTCTTTCTAGATAACCAACATTTTTGTCCTCTTTAGGTACTTGAACGCCTTCAAATTTAATATTGTTTATATCTTCAACACTCAGCCCATTTTCTTTAAGCCATCCCCCTCTTTTGCTCATTGATGCAACAAACTCATTAATCTTTTGAATATTTTTTACATCATCATCAACTAGCATGACAGTTTTTGGCAACTCACCGTGTTTATTCTTATACTTCACAATTGCCTCACAGATGTGCAAATTCTTTCCGACTTGACTTTGTTGTTCTCTAACATCTAACTCTTGCAACTGATTATCATAATCTCCTGGAAACCCACCAAATACAGAAATGCTACCTGTTTGTTCTTCAAATAAACCCAAGTGATCCTTTACAACCTCTTTTACAGCATCCGGATATTTTGTATATGATGCAATATTAACTTCTATTCCACTTGAAAGTGCAGATTGCAGTACAGATTTTAACCCCTCTTTATTTTTTATTCCGTCTGTATTTTCTAGAAAATTTTTTATGTCGTTATCAGTTGCTGCATTATTTTGAGTAGAATTAAAGTCACTTTTGCTTAACCTAGAAAGAGCATTGTGCATGTGCCCATTAGTAATAGTATTATCAAAGTCAAATATTAATAGAACATTATTTTTTATATTCATATCTTTATCTCTAACATTTACAAATTCAAGACAAAGGCTAACATTAATAGATTAATTATTTATTATAGCACTTCTGAAGGAAAAATAATAAAAGGAAGAGTTAACAGAATAGACTTCTTGCATAACCCAAACTAAGTAGAAAAAAGGTATAGCTATACCGCCGCGGTATCTCTAGATCCCGCTGGGATGACGATTGTCGTTTAGCCATAAATATTAAGGAATTTACCAAATGAAAAAAAAGGTAAAAGAAGCCCCGTGGTGGTTAGCTATTCACTATGTACTAAAATATCGGCGTTTTTTTTATTCTAAAACGCTTGATTAAGAGCGATTTAGCTGCTTTTAACTTGCAACTAACCTACACCGCAAGTGTTTAAGAAATTTACCAAGCAGGAAAAAAGGCAAAGAAACCCTAGGGTAGCTAGTATTCAAATTCTCCCTTGTCAATTTGACGTTTTTTGCTGTCTTAAACGCTTTGTAAGCGCGTTTCGGCTTATATAGGTAAAAACCCAGAAATTTTTAAGGACATGCGATGCACGTAGTGCGAAAAATTAAACATGAGACGCCAAATACCCTAAGTTTTTTGTCATTAACCTGCACAGATTGCGAAGATAAATAAATAGCTTCAGTACCATGATAAGGGGGCTGGCGGAGTTTGTCAAGTAAGTTTTTTCGTTTCTATTTCCAATAAAAGTTCGTTATATGGTTATGCAAGAAGTCTAATGAAGAAAAGACTTAAAGAGAGGCCAAATCAAAGTGCAATGGTATTTCACTAATCCAATTATTTTTCTCCTGATCTAGCCTATCATCTAATATTGCCTGCCTTATTGATGCCATTAACTTATTCATAAAGAAAATATTATGAATGGTAACGAGCGTGTAAGCCAGGAGCTCTTTAGCTTTCAGTAAATGGTGTATATAAGCTCTTGAATGTTTTCTGCAGGTAAAACATAAACAGTCACTTTCAATTGGGTTATCGTCCAGCTCGAATTGTTGATTTCGCAAATTGATATGCTCTTTGCACTTTGAAGAAATAGAATCTCTATTTTTTACTTTAATCAGCGCACCACCATGCCTTGCTAAACGGGTTGGATGCACGCAATCAAACGTATCAATTCCAAGACTAACTCCGCGAAAGATGTCCACAATTCCACCAATACCAAGCAAATGAGTAGGCCTGTCTTTTTTCAAGTGGTCCATAGTGAAAGAAACTACATCGTACATCTGCTCTTTACTTTGACCAAGTGATCCACCTATTGCTTGACCGAAAAATGGTAAATTGTTGATAAAATCACAACTTTCTCTACGCAGATCGTGATATATTCCGCCTTGACTAATTCCATACAGTGCCTGCTTGCCATTATTGTTTTTTTCAAATTCATTTAAAGAACGTTCAGCCCATCTGTGGCTCATGAGCATTGATTTTGCTGTGTATTCTTTGCTTACGTGAAATGGAGTGCATTCATCTAAAACTAGGATTAAATCTGCACCTAATTTCTGTTGAATTTGTACAGATTTTTCAGGAGTTAAGCAATAAATTTTACCATTAATGTAAGAACGGAAAATTGCCCCATCCTCATTAATTTTGATCAAAGTTTTTTGTTTTTTTCTTATTCCTTTTATCTCTTCCGAAACTGATCCGTGGCCTAAGCTAAATATCTGATATCCACCTGAGTCAGTTAGCATTGGCCCATTCCATCCTATCATCTTGCGCAAACCACCAAGTTTTGCAACAGTATTCTCTCCTGGTTGAAGCATTAGGTGATAGGTGTTGGAAAGTATGATTTGGGTACCAGCTTCACTTATTCTTTCAATATCTGCAGCTTTAATTGCAGCTTTTGTTGCGCAGAATATAAAAGCGGGGGTTTCTACGCTTCCATTTGGAGTTTTAATTGTTCCAACTCTTGCAGAACCTGATTGCTTGATTCTCTTGAATGAAAATTCTTCTTTCATCTATTTGCCTGAAAGTTCTGTTATGATGTTTTCTACTTTCTCAGGAGTAAGATTTTCATAGAAGTCATTATTGATCTGCACAACGGGAGCATTAACGCATGCACCTAGGCATTCAACTTCTTTTAAAGTGAACAAATTATCTTTAGTAGTCTCACCGATATTGATTCCAAGTTTTTTTTTAAAGGTATTTAAAACTTCTTCACTATTGCACAACCAGCAAGGAGTTGTTCTACAAATTTGTATTAGATATTTGCCTACTGGTTTTAAATTATACATGGTGTAAAAATTTGCCACTTCATATACACGAATATGTGGAATATGCAGCATATCAGCAACATAACGCATAGCAGATTCAGAAACCCATCCGCATTGCTCTTGAACCAGATATAGTAAAGGCATAACAGCACTACCTTCTCTACCTTTGGGATACATCTCTATAAACTTTCCCGCTTTCTTGAGGTTTTCTGATGTAAAACTAAACTGCTCTTCTTTTTCTATCATTCATGAGACTCGTGTAAACTTTAACAGATTATACCTGTAGAACCAATGATTGCAATTGTTGGTTTTTTGAGAAATAGCATAAAGCTTCTTAGCCCTCTTCAAGCTTATATTTACCTTTTAGTATAAAATATTATATTAATTTTTTAATTTTAGTTAAAATTTTCATTGACATTAACACACAGGAGTAATCATAATAGCATTTTATTAATATTTTAAATAAAATTATGTCTATATTAAGAAGATTGCTCGGGATCAACTCAAATACACCGGAAATTAAAGAAGCGATAGGTTTTAATCCAACAAACGTAGAATTAATTGAGGGGAATGGAGTTGCTTACGGACTCAGCTATCAAGATAATGGTAATGGGAGCAGTAAAGTAAAATTACTTATTAGTCCATTATATCAATCAAAAACATACGAATGTGGTACAAATATCAGCGTAGCAAATGAATTCAAAGATCAATTATCTCTCACATTAATAGAAGATTCAGCTGAAATAGATAAAGTTGGAGTTATCTTTCCTGAAGAAGGAATTAGCGAAGAAGGAGAAAAATGCGTTAAAGGCTTATCTTTTAACACTTACGGAATTAAACAATCAGTTAATACTCCTTCAGTTGAACATTTAGATAAAAGAAAATTACAAAAGAATATTGATAATAATAGTCTTGCAAATGTGGGCAATAGTTACTTTCAACCAAGAGCAGTGAAAGTTGGTAATGGTGACGTAATTGTAATCGCCCATAACTTAAAGGATCAAACTTTAGTTTCTTGGTACTTAAAGTCAAGCGAGAGCGGAAAATTTAAGGTATTGACTGGAGAAAAAGGTGTTACAGAAAGAAAATTGTTCAATTTTGATAATCAGGGGCAATTGGCATTAAATGGAAACACGATGCTTTATTCGCAAGTGAGCAAAAGGATTACTAAGGAAAATCAAGAGGTGAGAAAAACACGTATTTTTAAATTTGATATGGCTAAAGTGATTCAGGGTCTGAAGGATGGAGTTAATGGCTTTTTACTTGGTAATCGAAAAGGTCAAATAGATAATAAAGCACTATCTCTTTCTAGAGAACATGAAATAAGCTTTTTGCAGTATGTTGAACAAACGGAAGGAAATGATCTAGTTGCTTTTCTTGAAAATGACCAATCAGCTAATGAGCAGAGGTTACATATAGCAACTCTACTTAAAAATGGATCAGTGTCAGATTTTCCTATCTATCAATTTACAGATCCTATAGAGCAATTATATATTAAGGGCAACGGTCAGGGTGGTTTTATCGTAACTGCGGTAAGTGGAGAAAATATTGTAACTTTTAATCAAAACGGCTCTGGAAAATCTTCTGAAGCAACAATAATACCGGCAAATAGCATCAAAACTCTCAGTGATTTTGTTAATATCATTAACGGTCGATTAACGCCAGATATTATTTCTAGTAGTACCGTGGCTCCTATAACTGTTGCAGAAACGGTTGTGACTTCTAAGAAAACGCCGACTGCTGCAATTACTAGCACAGCAGAAACCGACGCTGTGAAGACTACTAAATTGACAACGGAAGCCGTTGCACCTACTTCTACAATAAGTAAACCTTCAACGGAGTCAACGACAGTAGCAAAAACAACTACTACTTCACAAGCGACCACGGTTGCTACAACGTCAACTAGTGTGCCGATAGTAACTTCAGGGACTGAGACAAGTACTGTAAAACCTACAGCAGCGACTGGTGCGTCGACTTCTACGATGAGTAAACCTTCAACAGAGTCAACGACTCAAACAAGCACAGTAACAGTGGAACCAACTGCGCCAACAACAAGCTCAGAGAAAACTACACAAACAGTATTTAGTATACCAAGTACTAGAACAAAAGAGTCAACAACTCCTATATTCACCACGACTTTACTTCCTCAGTCTACTTCTTCACCACAACCTACTCAACTTGCTATAGGGTCTAATAAGGCAGGAATGATAGGGGGATCTTTGGTTGGAGCAATAGGTATTGTTGGAATTATAGGATTCATAGCATATAGATATGTTAAGGGTCGTAATGCTGCTTCTGTATTAGAACTAACTGATTTGGGTTATAGAAGGCGATCATCTTCAAGTAGCGATGAAGAAATTTTTACCACTGGTAACAGAATGCGAACTATATATCAATCTGAAACAGTGCTAAATAGTATATCAGTAGAAAGTAGTAGTCGATCAAGAAGTAGCTCATCGTCTTCAAGCGGTGGACCAGGCTCTTGACTAACTGAAGCGGAGTCTAAAAGTGAAAAAAGCTTATCTTGGGATAGTGATGATGTGCCGGAATATCACCTTTAGCTATTTGTCTAAATGTTTTTAATATGTAGACTGTTAGGAAATTGTCTTTTGCTTTTGTGATTTTCATGTTAAAGTATAATTCCTAGGTGAAATAAGTAGCTGCTGTTGTGTGATAAACATAGCAGAGGAAAGTCCGGGCTCCAAGGAAAAATAGTGACGGGTAATGCCCGCCGGAGGTAACTCCAGTTATAGGGCTACAGAAAATTACCGCCTAAAATATTTTTAGGTAAGGGTGAAAAGGTGTGGTAAGAGCACACCATGGCAATGGCAACATTGGTAGTCGAGTAACCAACACTAGGAGCAAGATTAAATAGAAGTAGATTTTATGTTTTCCTCATATCTACTCGGGTAAATCGCATGCGGTAAATGGTAACATTTACTCCAGATAAATAGCTACATAAACAGAACTCGGCTTATATTTCACCTAGGCGTTCACATGATACGTGCGATATAAGCCATGCTATATTTAAATGTGTAGGCATTTCATGCGTTGTCCTTCACTTGTTCTGCTTGATAGCCATCACTACTTTCGCCTACATTAACATTAGAATATTCATCATCATCAATATACTCTTTCAGAACATACCCTCTGCCCCAAACGGTTTCTATGTGGCTTTTTCCATCATTTGCACTTTCAAGTTTCTTACGTAATTTGCACATAAAAACATCAACTATCTTGTTATCTGAAGGTTCATCTAAGCCATTGTAAAGATGATTTAAGAACATTTCTTTTGTTAATACTGTTCCTTTACGCAGTGCTAGCAATTCTATCATAGAATACTCTTTATTAGTAAGGTGAACCGTTTTACCTTTCACCTCAACAATCCTGTGATCAAAATTGATATTTATATTACCAATCTTTATCACCGATTCAGGATGGCCTTTAGTACGACGCACTATGGCCTTAATTCGAGCTAATAACTCACTTTTATGAAATGGTTTGGTTAAGTAATCATCGGCACCATACCCGAGTCCTTTAGCTTTGTGATTGACAGCGGATATACATGAAAGTATTAAGACAGGAACTTTGATTTTTGCACTTCTTAGTCTTAGCAATATATCATATCCGTCAATATCACCAGGCAAGTGTATATCTAAAATAACTAGGTCATAGTAATCTCCGTTTGAGGAAACCATATTATTGTTATAATCTTGTGCAGAAGTAACAACGTCACAGAAATGTCCATCAGAAGTTAAGGCGTTAACCACAGTCTTTGCACTTACTTGATCATCTTCAATTAATAATATACGCATATTTTACACCCCATAAATAATTTATAATTTTAGTAATATATATAACTAAGGAAAGTAATAAATCAAATTTTTATTAACAAATGATCAAAATTACACTTATTAATTAATAGTAAATATATTGTTCCAAAGTTATATAAATAGATCTAAAATATAATAGACATACCATGATAGTAATAATATTTTTAGTAAATATTGAATTAAAGTTACTATTATTAAAAGAATACTTCGGTTAATAAATATTTAACTATTCTATATGTCTGTGTTATATTTTTAATTTACTTATCCTACTATTTTAAAGTATAAGTAATATTTTCAGGAATATTGTGTGGCAATATCAATTTTAGGTGCTGGTGCATGGGGTACAGCAATCGCAATTTCATTAGGTAGTAAGAAAGATGTGATTTTGTGGACTCGCAATGAAACTACATTTGAATCAATCAACGGGAAAAGAGAAAGTGACAAGCTACCCGGTTGTCGAATTTCTGATAATGTGTCAGTAAAATTGGCTATTGAAGACACAATTAATGCTTCAGTAACAATCCTCGCTGTTCCCACTCAGTCTCTGAGGAAGGTATGTCAGCAATTGCATAATTGTAATCTGAAAAAAGATGTAGCAATAATTTTAGCTTGTAAGGGAATAGAAAAGTCTACATTAAAATTACCTAGTGAAATAGTAAATGAAATTTTACCTAACAATCCTATTGCTATTTTTTCAGGTCCTAGCTTTGCTGTAGAAGTTGCAAGAAAATTACCCTATTCAATGGTTCTTGCATGCCAAAATAACACATTAGGTTCAAAGCTAGTATCAGAGCTGCAACAAGAAAATGTTAAATTGGAGTTTAGTAACGACATTATAGGAGTACAGATTTGTGCAGCGTTAAAGAACGTTTTTGCTATAGCGTGTGGGATTGTTCTAGGTAGTAAACTTGGGTTTAATGCTCATGCAGCATTGATTACGAAAAGTATGAGCGAAATTAAGGCTTTATACTCAGCAAAAATTGGTGACGGTAGTGTGGATATAAATACACTACTTGGGCCAGCATGTCTGGGTGACCTAATTATGACATGCACATCCTTGAATTCAAGAAACTTATCTTTTGGGTTTAAAATAGGTAATAGTGATAATGGCTTTAATGTTCAGCAGATTTTGTCAGAAGGCAAGTCAGTGATTGAAGGTTTTAGCACTGCTGAGTCCATATTTAATTTAGCAGGAAAGCTAAAGATAAAAATGCCTATATGTGAAGCGGTCTATAGATTATTGTATGAAAGCGCCTCTATAGAGGATACTATTTCTGTTCTTATAAGTTAATTTTGTATTTGGATATATTGTGAAATTTTTATATAAATTAATATCAACGTGGTGGCTGTCTGGAACAGTAAAAAAAATGCCAGGTACTGTGGGTAGTTTGGCTTCTTTTCCGCTTGTTCCTGTAATCCTGAGCAACAAAATTTTAGGTGCAGCAATTATTTCTTTTTTATTCTTAATTGGATTATGGTCTACAGGTAATTATATAAAACATTACAAGACTTCATGTGATCCAAAAGAGGTAGTAATTGACGAAGTGGTTGGTCAATTGCTGACGATACTTTTAGTTTCGATATTGTTAAGCCAAGAGATGAATTATTCTTCATTGTTGTTGTGCTTTTTTTCTTTTAGGTTTTTTGATATAATAAAAACGTGGCCTATAAATTTAATCGATAAAAATACCAAAGGTCCTTTAGGTATTATGCTAGATGACGTTATAGCTGCAATTTTAGCCTGTGTTCTTATAGGAGCCTTTTATTGTTTATTGTTGGTGTATGCAGGATAAAAAAATTTATTATTCAAGCTTAATTGTTCAAAATCTAAAGGATTATATACTGTACACAGCGAATTTATCTGAGTGGGAAGTACACGATGAATTTGATAACATCATATTTACAATAAATGGTACCAGGGAGTCATTATTTAATTTTGTGTTCTGTGGAGATCAATGTACCGAGCTTTCTATACAAAAAACTCTAGATTATCTCAGAACAAGAGATATAGAAGCAACATGGGTAATAAATTCACATATGAAAATAAGAGATATTTTAGAAAAGTGTGAAATAAAACACGTTAGCACACCAAAAAAAGCTTTACTTAATATGAAAAATTACTTTTTACCTGCTGATGTTATTCCAAACTTGAGGTTAAATGCTGTGAATGGTAGCAACCTCTTAGAACAGTTAGATCTACACACTTCTAAAATTTTTTATCATGGCGTTGGAATTGTCAGCACATTTTTTCGCGGATTATCAAATTATGATGATAAGAACTCAAGATTAAGATTTTTTCTTGTAACACTAAATAATGAAATTATTGGGACATGCGGTCTTTATGTTCAAGATAGCGTAGCTGGTTTTTATAGTGATGGAGTTTTACCAATTTACAGGAATCGTGGAATAGGTACCCAAATGGTTTTAGAAAGAATAAAGATAGCTAAACAGCTTGAATGCAAATATATAGTAGCACATTGTATGAAATCTTCTGTGAACCTTTATAAGAGATTGGGCTTTCAAATGTTAGGCAATCTTTACTTATATACCTCTTCAGCATAATTCTGAGCGGTTACAAATTTTTACATTTGTTTTAAAAGTGCTATGTTTTTTTTGTATGAAGTGGTTTTAATATTGATTCTAATATTATTCTTTCTCTCTTATTCTAAATTAAAAATTAGTAATAAGATTAAGAACTTACAGCATCAAAATGTTATCATAAATAATTTGATTGATACTGTGAATGATGGGTTTTATATTTGGGATGCAAAAAAACGTATAGAAAAGTTCTCTCCCAATTTACTAATTTTGCTTAATACTGTTTTTTACTCATTTAATGAGTTTGTGAATTTTTTTGAGCAATCAGAAAGCTTAATCAAAAATTTTGTTGAGGCAAAGGAAATAAATAAATCTTTTACTCTAGATTTAAAGTCAAAAGACAGTGAGGTTTATTGCATATGTTACGGTAGAAGCATAATAGATGATTCTAACAATGTGATAGGTGTGCTGTTATGGATAAGGAATGTCTCAGACTGTAAGATAAAGGCTAACGGACTTGAGTTAGAAAATAGTAAGCTTACACAGGAAGTGGAGAGCTATAAAAACGTTTTCAACTCTTTACCATTTCCAATACTAAGATATAACAAGAGTAGAAAGGTGGAATTTTATAACTTGTTTTATGATAAATATGTAGATGGTTCTAAGAAATTTGCTATTACCGGTAGCGCTCATAGCACAAAACCAGGAAGACATGTCATAACTTATAAGAACGAACCTAAGGTTTTCGATTTTGTTAAAATTCCAATACAAGGTTCTGGTAGCATAGTAATGTATGGGAAAGATGTTAGTGATGCAGAGAAATTATATACTGAATTAAACAGTTATTTAGCTACACAGAAAAATTTGCTTGAGAGGTTACCGGTTGCTATAGTAATATATAGTAAGAATCAAAAGCTAAAATTTTATAATAATGCTTTTATAAAAACCTTTCAATTTGACCCAAAATTTTTGGCATCTTACCCAACTTATCACGAAGTTATGCTTTACCTCTTCGAATCTAAAAAGCTTTTAGAAAAAGAGGATTTTCAAACTATTAGTAACCAAAGACATGAGTTGTTCAAAAAATTATTTGAATCGTACGATGATACGATGCACTTCACAAACGGAAAAGCGTTCAGGGTATTAACAATACCATACGCTTCGGAAGGTTTGCTGTTCTCTTACGAAGAATGCAAAAGATAATACTTAAACTCCTTCTCTCTCTACCATGAGCTGTTTTACTTTCGCTATTGCTCTTGCTGGATTAAGTCCTTTAGGACAAGTTTTTGTGCAATTCATTATTGTATGACAACGATACAACTTGAATGGGTCGTTTAAAACATCAAGTCTTTCACCTGTCTTATTATCACGGCTGTCAGCAATCCATCTGTAAGCTTGTAATAGTATTGCTGGTCCTAAAAATTTATCACTATTCCACCAGTAGCTTGGGCAACCAGTCGAACAGCAAGCACATAATATACAGTCGGACAAGCCATCTAATTTTTTTCTATCTTCAGAAGATTGAGAGTATTCTTTATTTGGTAGGGCAGGCTTATCTGCTTGTAACCAAGGTTTAATTGATTTGTATTGCTCATAAAATTGGCTCAAATCCGAGACTAGGTCCTTTATTACATACATGTGAGGTAATGGATATATTTTTACGTCACCTTTTATATCATGTATAGATCTAGTACATGCAAGAGTATTGGTTCCGTCAATATTCATGGCACAAGATCCACATATGCCTTCTCTACAAGAACGTCTGAAAGTTAAAGTCGAATCTATTTCATCCTTTATTTTTATTAATGCATCAAGTACCATAGGGCCACAACTATCCATATCAATAAAAAATGTGTCTATTCTAGGGTTTTTCTCGTCATCAGCAGACCAACGGTAAATTTGAAATCTTCTGATGTTTTTTGCTCTAGCAGGAATAGGATAAATTTTGCCCTTTTGATTAATTTTAGAATTCTTTGGCAAAGAAAACTGAACCATATCACTTACCTTTTATTGTTTATAGCTAAAACCCTTTGTAGATAACATATTTTATTATCATCTACTATATTTTTATTAAATTCCTTTTAAATCGCACACATATTGTAGCCAAGCGAAGCTAAAATCTCTCTTTCTAGATTTTTCATTATAATTTCTTCATCTTTTTTTTGGTGATCATAACCAAGTAAATGCAGTAATCCATGCACTAACATGTGTGCAATGTGAGCAAGAATGGGTATATAATACTCATGCGATTCTCTTTTTATTGTGTCTATTGAAATTGCTATGTCTCCTAAATCGCACTCATTAGACAATTGTTCATACGGAAATGATAGTACGTTAGTTGGCTTATCCATTTCTCTAAATTTTAAATTAAGTTGATGTAGCAAGTCATCATCAGCCAGAGCTATTGATATATTTGGTTTATAGTGGTCTATTTTTAATTCTTTTAGAGAAGCATTGATGACACCTAATACAAAATTTTTAGGATTTTCTATAATGCTGCACCATTTCTTGTCAAGAATATTTACTTCTAACATGAGTGACACATCAGTAAGGGTGTCATGCAAATAGCTGACACTGGAATCCAAAAAAGAAGAGTTATAGACCCTTGTGTCATGTACACAACTGTACGAATATTGTACACTAGAAGGATGTCATCCCAGTGTCTAGGCACTGGGATCCAGGAATTTTGATTAGACATCAAGTTAGTGAATATAAAAGTAGCTAATCTTATATTAAAACACAACGGCTTTAATGTGGTTGCATTAAGGCTGGATTCCAGTGTCAAGCACTGGAATGACACCTTTGTGTTTGATGCAAAATCGGCTATAACGTTTAATGCACTGCCTTCGAGACAAATATTCATACAGCTGTGCGTTGTGTGCTGAGATGACATCATTTAGGAACTGAAATGACAGGTATTACACATCACTCATCCTTATTATTTCATTCCATTCAATTTCCGAAACTGGGGCAATTGATAAACGTGGTTGTTTTAATATAGTCATATTTTTCAAAAGTGGGTTTTGTTTTATATTATTTAACGTTACTTGGTTATTTAAAGGTTTCAAAAACTTTACATTCACTAATCCGAACTTGGGATCATTAACATGATAATACTCTTTAAATACTTCAACGATTCCAAGTATTGCTTTCTCTTTACCTGTATGATAAAAAAACGCAAGATCGCTTGCTTTCATAATTTTCATGTAATTTTGAGCTTGATAATTGCGCACACCATCCCACTCAACTACCTGCTCCTTTTCCATTTTTTGCCATGAGTATTCACTTGGCTCTGACTTAAGTAGCCAAAATTGCATTATTTTTTTCTTCTTAAGTAAGCTGGTATATCATAGATATTGCTGCCCCACTTAGCTCCTTCGCTTACCTGTTCAGCTGGTTTTGTTTCCAGTGTTTTGTCTTGTGTACTTTCACTTTGACTATATGGCCACTTAAATTTCTCTTTCTCTGAGTCTTCGCTCTGACTTATAGGTGAAGTTTCTGATTTATTATTGCGACCATCAATGCCAGTTGCAAGAACAGAAACTCTAACTCTTCCCTCCATCGCTTGATCAAAAGTAGCACCAAATATTATATTTGCATTTTCATCTACTTCTTCACGCACTCTATTGGCTGCAGCATCAACTTCAAACAGAGTCATATCTCCGCCACCAGTAATGTTAATTAATATTCCTTGCGCACCTTTCATTGATACATTATCAAGCAATGGATTAGATATTGCAGCCTCTGCAGCACTAATTGCTCTATCTTCTCCTTCTGCCTCTCCGGTGCCGATCATCGCTTTGCCCATCTCGCTCATTACTGTTTCTATATCAGCGAAGTCAAGATTGATAAGCCCTGGCATGACCATCAAGTCAGTTACTCCTCTGATGCCAATGTGCAGAACATTATCAGCAAGTTTAAATGCATCAGAAAATGTAGTTTTTTCATTTGCAATTCTAAATAAATTCTGATTTGGAATGACAATAAGTGTATCCACGTATTTTTGCAGTTCTTCAAGTCCAAGCTCTGCAATGCGCATACGGCGCACACCTTCAAAACCGAACGGTTTAGTTACAACTCCAACAGTCAATATCTTTTTTTCTTTTGGCGCTCTATCCTTAACTGCGGCTCTTGCTTCTCTGGCTGCTTTTGCAATTACCGGTGCTGCACCGGTTCCAGTACCACCGCCCATTCCTGCTGTGATGAAAAGCATATGACTATCTTTTATATGCTCCATAATCTCATCAATTGACTCTTCTGCTGCACCTTTGCCAACATCAGGCAAAGCACCAGCACCAAGCCCCTTAGTTAAATTAATGCCAAGCTGAATTTTTTTATCACATAACGACTTTTCTAGTGCTTGAGCATCGGTATTTGCGACAACAAAATTCACTCCTTGCAAATTAGATTGGATCATGTTATTCACAGCATTTCCACCAGCACCACCCACTCCCACAACGGTAATCCTTGGGTGCAATATAGGTAACTCCGGCAGACTAAGATCAATAGACATTTAAATTACTCAAATTTAGCGAATTCACTTGATAATAAGTTACCGCTTTTTTAATAATATGCAAATACTTTTCACTTCTATAGGCGTAAACAGTAAACGGGATTTACTTATTCTTAACATTTATACTAATAAGTGCCGTTAATTATAATAACTAGATTCTTAGATGACATCACTTAACCGATGCAAAAAATAGAAAACGTTTATAAAAAGGGACAGAAACCTATCCCTTTTTATTTTGTTAAAGATTATTAGATTTCTTATCTTTCTCTTCCCCTTTCAATTCTTCAACCGCAACATCTTTTAATTTTGAGGCAATTTGATATGTTCCATAAAGAACAGCAGCTGCAGCAATTGCCATTATGGCACCCGCAACTATCTGACCAGCAACACCTGTTCCGATAAATCCAGGTAATGAAGCAGCTATTGCTTGATTTGTTCCAACAAAGTAACTGGCAGTCTTAGCAAGAAACCCAGAAGCTTCTGCTGCACTAACAAAGCCTGCTTTCATATGCATTGCTGTAAAGACAACACTTGCAACTGCAAGCGGAAATAATGCTGTTCTCCCTTTATTATGCATAGCGTACTGACCAGCTCCACCAGCAGCACCAGGAATTCCCCAGTATTTTTCAGCTCGTATATATCCTTCTGAAATAGCATGAAAAATGCCATCCCCTTTTCTATACTCATAATTTGTTAATGCCATAACTCTACTCCTTAAATAGAATGTTAAAATTTCATTAAGGAAGCATATAGTAAAAAAAATTGCCTGTCAAGTAAACTAATTTTTTAATATACCTTTATTCTGTAATTGAGCGCTTCAGCAATGTGTGCTCTTTTTACTTCTTCACTTTTTGCAAGATCTGCAATAGTTCTTGCAACTTTTAATACGCGTGTGTGGCCTCGATTGGAAATGTAATTTTCTTTCAGTACGTATTTTAGCAATTCTAACCCTGCCTGATCTGGTTCAGTAAATTTATTAAATGCTTCACCGCTTACTTCTGAATTGCAACGAATATTTAATTCACTATAGCGCTCAGTTTGAACTTTTCTTGCTGCTATCACTCTTTCTCTTATGATTTTAGTACTTTCTCCCTCCACAGAGATTTCAGGAGAGAGTATGCTAACGTTTGGCATTTCAATGCATATGTCTATTCTATCAAGCAATGGGCCTGATATTTTGTTTTTGTAATCTGTGCCACACTTTGGAGCTTTGTTGCACGATCTGCTTGCATCACCTAAATAACCGCACCTGCAAGGGTTCATTGCAGCAATCAGTTGAAAATTTGCAGGGTAGGTTATGTGAGCATTTGCCCTTGCAACGGTAACTTTTCTATCTTCAAGTGGTTGGCGCAGAGAATCAAGCACAAGTCTTGGAAATTCTGGCAACTCATCAAGGAATAACACGCCATTGTGAGCCATGGTAATTTCTCCAGGTTTTGCATTCTTTCCTCCCCCTATCATCGCTGGCATAGAGCATGAATGATGAGGTTCACGAAAGGGACGAGTTACTTTGAATATTTCATTACCAGTTTTTGTTATGCTGGAAATAATATTAACATCAATTATCTCCTGTTCGGTTAAATCAGGCAGCAATCCTATAAAGCGCTTAGCAAGCATTGATTTTCCAGTACCAGGAGGGCCAACAAGAAGCATATTATGCCCACCTGCTGCTGCAATTTCAGCTGCTCTTTTTGCAACAACTTGGCCTTTGATATCCTTCATATCGGGAACCAATCTTTTTTCTTTGGGTGCATCACTATAATTAAAAATTACTGGCTGAATTAATTGCTCACCCTTAAAGTGTCTGATAATATCAGTTAATTTCTCTATAGCCAGAATTGAAACATTCTTCACCCATACAGCTTCTACACCATTTCCTCTCGGGCAAATTACTCCTTTATTGTCCTTTTTTGCATTAATTGCTGTTGGCAGCACACCTGAAACTGGAATAACTCTGCTATCAAGAGCCAGTTCACCCATGATTATATAAGACTGAACTTTTTCAACTGGTATCACATTCATTACAACAAGTAGTCCAATAGCAATAGCCAAGTCATAATGACTGCCTTCTTTCAGCAAATCCGCAGGGGAGAGATTAACTGTAATTCTTTTTGGAGGTAGTAGTAGATTGATTGAATTTAACGCTGCTCTGATGCGCTCTCTGGATTCTGCAACAGTTTTATCCGGCAAGCCAACAATATTAAAAGCTGGAATACCATTTGCCATATGAATTTGTGCATTGACATTTACTGTGCTAATTCCCTGAAGCGCAACGGTATTTATATTTGCAATCATAATATATTATATAAAATTGTTAATATAATATATTAAAGAAGCGATGAAGTAAAGGCTACAGCAATTAAAGATGGCTTAACTTAGCAAAAAAGTGTAGTATTCTATCACTTTGCTGATTACAAATGTTTATAAGGATAATCACTTTTTTCTTACTATATTCAAGTACGGCTTTTTGTAGTGATTGTAATTTTAATTTACCATACTGTGGGCTCAGTTGTAATCTAGATCTATCATATAGAAATTTAAGTAATATAAAAAAATTATTGAATAACGACGATAAGTTTGTTGCGCTTACGTTTGATGATGGACCTTCCAACAATAGAATAAACGATATTATTAATGTTCTGGAAAGCTATGAAGCAAAAGCAACATTTTTTGTGCTTGGTGAACGTATAAATGAAAAAACGTCTGAAATAGTAAAGAAAATTCATGAATCAGGTCATGAGTTAGGCAATCACTCTTGGTCGCATAGGAAGTTGACATCACTTTCAAGTGAGGAACAATTGCAAGAATTGGAAAAGACAAATACAGCAATTAAAAATGCAATAAAACAAGATGTAAAATGGTTTCGTCCGCCATATGGATGTTATGACGATAATCTGATTGAAAATACTGATCAATTAAATATGTATTCAATATTATGGACAGTTGATTCGCTAGATTGGCAAGGTGATAAGCCAGAAACTTTAGTTGAAAGAGTTTTAAGTAATGTACATAATGGAGCAGTTATACTGTTTCATGATCACAATAACAGGTCAAACACAATTGAAGCTTTACCTCATATTATTAAAATACTAAAAAAATCAGATTATAAGTTTGTGACCTTAAGTGAGTGGGAAAAAAGGGTTTGTAATACGGTAAAAGCCAGAAGTGTAACAATAAAAGAGGGGAAAAAAGTGTGTTTTGAAGGAATGTTATGTGGACAAAAAACAAAGTCTTTAACCGCAGAGCATTCATATTAGGTGGTATTCAGCTTACCATTTCTGCGGTTTTTAGTTGCAGGTTATATAATTTACAAATACGAAACAGACAAAAGTACGAAGCACTATCTAATAGTAATAGAATAAGAGTTGCTACTATTATGCCTAAGCGGGGCAAAATTTTAGATAGGAATAGCATTGAACTTGCGGTAAACAAAATTTCGTATGTTGTTTTGTTTGATGGTTCTGGTAAGGAAGTTGATTTGCAGACATTATCAGAAGTCGAGTCTAAAATAGCAAAATCGTCAGAAAAAATAACTGCTCTTTATAAACGTTATTACCCGTTTGGTTCAATGTGTTCTCATGTAATCGGATATACAAAAAGACAGCAAGGCATAAGCGAAGTAGGAATCAGCGGTATTGAATATACATATGATCATATATTGAAAGGCAAGTCAGGAAAATCTGAGCAGGAAATAAATTCTAAAAAACGCGTCATAAAAGAATTATCAAGCATACCACAACAAGACGGACAAGATGTACAACTGACAATTGAGATTAATCTGCAAGAGAAAACCGCAGAGGTATTTAAAGATCACCAAGGCTCCGCAGTGGTAATTGATGTAAATAATGGAGAAATTTTAGCATTATATAATTCACCTTCTTACGATAATAATCTTTTTGCTAGCAGGCTATCAAATGAGACTTGGGAAAACTTGAATGCTCCTTCATTACCGCTTGTGAATCGTGCGTTATCATATCAAATTCCACCTGGTTCAATATTTAAAGTAATAGTTGCGCTTGCGGGTTTAAAAGACGGGATAATAACACCAGAAGAGAAATTCTCGTGCAAGGGCTATATGAAAATAGGTGAGCGGAAATTTCGTTGTCTGAAAAGCAAAGTCCATGGGTATGTATCTTTAAATGAGGCAATGGCATTATCATGCAACACTTACTTTTATAATATAGGGAAAAAAATAAGTGTAGACTCTCTAGTAGAAATGGCCAGAAAATTTGGTATTGGAAGTGGGCCACTGATTGGAACGTTTAAAGAAGAAGCTCCAGGGTTGTTGCCAGATAGAGATTGGCGTACACGAAAGCTATATTCGCAGTGGTATTTAGGTGACACTATCAACTTAGTTATAGGACAAGGGTATATGCTTACAACACCACTACAGCTTGCAGTTCTTGCAGCGAGGATTGCAACAGGAAAAGAGGTAATTCCCCACATTGAGATGAGTAAAACGATACAAGATTTTCCCGATATTGATGTGGATTGTGAGCATCTTAGCATAGTTCGAAAAGCTATGTTTGATGTGGTGAATTCTAAAACTGGAACCTATAAGAAAGGGCTAAGCGGTATACAAATTGCTGGCAAAACCGGTACACCAGAAATAAACTCTAAGGGCGAAAGTCATAAGTTATTTATCGCCTATGGCCCTTACCATAACCCGCGCTATGCAATCTCTGTGTTTATAGAACACGGCAAAGCCCCACGCCAAGATGTTGCAATTGCTAATGAGATATTTCAGTATATGCTTGAAACTATGAGTATTAAACTTCTTGCATAACCATATAACAAACTTTTATTGGGAATAGAAACAAAAAACTTGCTTGACACCCTTCGCCAGCCCCCTTATCATAAAACTGAAGCTATTGTATTTGCTTTCGCCGATCTGCAGATTAAAAGGTAAGGATTACTTAATGTATCGGCGTCTTATGTTCAATTTTTTGCAGTATATAGATACTGTATGTCTTTACAAAACTTCATCTACATCTAGATTTTTATCTAAATAAGCTGAACGCGCTTATAAAGCGTTACAAGACATCAAAAAATGCCAATACTCGACAGAGATAGTAAAAGACTAGCTAACTCGGGGATTCTTTGTCTTTTTTTCTGCTTAGTAAATTTCTTAAACATTTGCAGCGTAAGTTAGTTGCAATTAAAAGCGGCTGAATCTCGCTTGTCAAGCGTTTAAAACATAAAAAACGCCAATATTTTAAAGCGGATAATAACCCCAGGGTTTCTTTTGCCTTTTTTTTCATTTGGTAAATTTCTTAATATTTATGGCTAAACAACAACCGTCATCCCGCTACGTGTTAGCGGCTAAGAGATACCGCGGCGGTATGACGGTTTGCGGCGGCATGACCTCGTCATTCCCCTACGTGTTAGCGGGATCTAGAGATACCGCGGCGGTATGACGGTTCGCGCGGTGGCATGACCTCGTCATCCCGCTGCTTGTTAGCGGCTAAGAGATACCGCGAATGAATCGCGGTATGACGGTGTAGATGATGGTTAAGTAATTCGTCATCCCGCTGCTTGTTAGCGGGATCTATGCTTTGAGATACCGCGAATGAATCGCGGTATAACGGTTCGCGGCGGCGTGACGATAAGCTCGTCATCCCGCTATTTGTTAGCGGGATCTAGAGATACCGCGAATGAATCGCGGTATGACATAGGGAACCCTTTCTTGGGTTAGCTATAGATTTACTTCGCATATTCAGCTAATTTTTATTACAATTACAACAAAATAATTTTGGCTTTGATGAAAACTGTATATGTATGTCAATCCTGTGGTCACAGCACTGGTAGGTGGGTAGGGAAGTGCATCGCATGTGACAATTGGGATACAATTGTTGAGGAAATAGCAGTAAAAACGGGCAAAAGAAGTATATCTGCACCAATTTTAATAAAGACGTTATCGGGTAGCGAAATTATCACTCCAAGTCGTTTTTTAACAGGAATAGAAGAATTAGATAGAGTTTTTGGTGGGGGTATCGTTCAAGGTGCTAGCATTTTAATTGGTGGCGAACCTGGTATTGGAAAATCCACCCTTTTGCTTAGAATTGCAGCTAATGTTGTGCAACTTTCCTCTTTTGAATGTCTTTATGTATCCGGCGAGGAGTCTTTAGAGCAGGTGAGTCTCAGAGCAAAGCGTCTTAAGATAAATGAACCTAAAATTAAGCTTTTATCTACAGTGTCTTTAACTGATGTAGTAGCAACAATAAAGGAAAACAAAAGTATTAAATTCTTAGTAATTGACTCTATACAAACAATGTATGATAGCAGAATTACATCGGCACCAGGAACTGTAACTCAGGTTCGTACTTGCGCACATGAATTAACTATTCTTGCGAAACAATATGGTGTTTCTCTTTTAATAGTTGGTCATATAACTAAGGATGGACAAATAGCTGGACCCAAAACTCTGGAGCATATGGTGGATACGGTATTATATTTTGAAGGTGAAAATAGCAATCAATATCGCATTTTGCGTACTATTAAAAATAGATTTGGCCCTGCAAATGAAATTGGTGTTTTTGAGATGTCTGAAGCAGGACTTGTGCCTGTTGATAATCCATCATCATTGTTTCTGATGGCCCATGACAGAGAAGTAGTTGGCAGCGCCGTATTTGCAGGAATTGAAGGTTCAAGACCAATTTTAATGGAAGTGCAAGCATTAATAGCAGGGACTAATATGGCAACCCCAAGAAGGGCAGTAGTTGGGTGGGATATTAATCGATTGGCTATGATCATTGCGGTGCTAAATGCTCGTTGCAAAATGTTTTTGCATGATAAAGAGGTATACCTAAACATTGCAGGGGGACTCAAAATACAGGAACCATCGGCTGATCTTGCTGTTGCTGCTTCCCTTATTTCAAGTGTAGTAAATTTACCGCTGCCAACTTCTTCAATAATCTGCGGTGAAGTTGCACTTTCAGGAGAAATTAGGAATGTCTCGCATGCTGATCTCAGACTAAAAGAAGCACAAAAGTTAGGATTCAAAAAAGCAATTATGCCTAAAAATGGCAATTATTCTTCTCATGATATTGAGATAATTAAGCTTGGTCATGTAAGGGAATTAAGAGAAGTCTTTAATTACAATTAAATAATGCTTCAGCAAATTCTTTACTAGTAAACTCCCTTAAGTCCTCTATATTTTCGCCAATTCCTATAGCATGTAACTTTACCTTATAAGCTTCTGCAAGTCCAATTACTACTCCGCCCTTAGCGGTGCCATCTAGCTTTGTTACGATTAGCCCGGTAACATGGACCATCTTACTAAATGCCTCTAATTGGCTATAAGCATTTTGGCCGGTAGTTGCGTCAAGAACTAAAATAACGTCATGAGGGGCAGTATCATCCAATTTCTTTATCGTTCTATATATTTTTGATAACTCCTCCATAAGGTTCACATTATTTTGCAGCCTTCCTGCTGTGTCAATTAGAACAACATCAACGTTATCTTTTATAGCTTGACTTACAGCTCTATATGCCACACTTGCAGAGTCGCTACCGTACTCTCCAGTAACAATCAAGCAATCAGAACGTTCTGCCCAAATGTTTAACTGCTCACTAGCAGCAGCTCTAAATGTGTCACACGCAACAAGCATAACGGATTTTCCCATCTCCTTATATTTATATGCAAGCTTACCTATAGTCGTGGTTTTACCATTACCGTTTACTCCGCATACCATTATTATATGTGGTTTTTTATTTAAAATTAACGGCTGTACAACTGGGCTCAATATAGCTTCTATTTCGTTCATTAACTGCTGCGAGATAATATTATGTTCAACTTCCTTGTCAAACTTGATGCTTGTGAGCCTATCGATAATCAACTTAGAAGTTTTATGACCAATGTCCATGCTAATTAGCAATTCCTCTAATTCATCTAAAAGCGACTGATCTAATTTTTTTTTGCCAGAAAAAATACTTTTCACCCCGTCGCTAAAGCGAGAAGAAGTTTTTAACAAGCCTTTATAAAGGTTACTAAACAAACTCAAGGGAATACTCCTTTTTAAATTATAAACTTAATGACAACATAGAGACGCTGATTGTAAAGAAATACACGTATTATGTGTATTTGTAAAGTTAAACAATCGTTTTACGGGAATTTTGAAAGTAAAAATCACGTAAAACGATTGTTTTCCTTTAGTTTTTAACCTAAATATGTTATAATGTAAAATAGCAGTTTATAGGTAATTTTATGAGTTATAATGAGAAAATTTTAGATCATTATGAAAATCCAAGGAATGTTGGCTCTCTGGATAAAAATGATCCAAATGTTGGTACTGGTTTAGTTGGTGCACCATCGTGCGGTGATGTAATGAAATTGCAGATAAAGGTCAATGACAAAGGTGTTATTGAAGATGCAAAATTTAAAACTTTTGGTTGTGGTTCTGCCATTGCTTCAAGTTCCTTGTTAACAGAGATGATAAAGGGAAGAACCATCAGTGACGTTACACAGATAAAGAATACTCAAATAGTGGAAGAGTTGTCTTTACCTCCAGTGAAGATACACTGTTCGGTACTTGCTGAAGATGCTATAAAGACTGCTATTCATGATTATCAAAGTAAGCAAAAGAATTAAGAAGCATGAGTGAATATCAAGAAGTAGGCGGAGGTGAAACTGTAAAAAAGAATAGAAAACTTATCACTATAACTGCGGAAGCAGTAGAAAGGATAAGGTATTTATTGGACCAAAAGAAGCATACTAACCTTGAGAAACCGGAAGAAGCAATAGGAATAAGAGTGCTAATTAAGCAAAAAGGATGTTCTGGTTTAAAATATGATATTGAATATGCGTATGATACTCGTCCTTTAGAGTCGATAATTGAGGAAAACTGCAGTGATGACCAAAAAGTTAAAGTGTTGATCGATCCAAAATCCGTCATGTTTATTCTTGGCTCTGAAATGGATTATGTAGAAGAAAAATTTTCATCGGGTTTTGTTTTCAAAAATCCTAATGAGAAAGGAAAATGTGGTTGTGGAGAGAGTTTTCATGTCTAGCAGCTATTTTACATTGTTTGAAATTGAACCAACTTTCAATATCAGCTTTGATGAGTTAGAGAAAAAATATATTGAGCTAAGCAAAACTGATATAAATGAAAGACAGTCCCAAAACATGGAAAATATTAACAGAGCTTATCAGATACTAAAGTCACCGCTAAAACGTGCCGAGCATTTGCTAGATTTTTTTGATGTGAAAAGCCAAAAGGACCACTTAAATTCTGAAATATTAAGTGAATCAATGGAAATAAGAGAATATTTGCTGGACTGCGATGATTTACAATTTGCAAGCAGGATGATTGATGAAAAAATAAAAGATTGCGTTAAAAACCTAATTAACACTTTTGCTATAAAGAATTTTGATGGAGCTGCTACACAAGTCTTAAGATTGAAATATTTATATAAGTCATTTGAGGAGGTGAAAAAGAATGCAACCAATTCAAATTTCTGAACCAAATTCAAGTGAAGTAATTTTTGGTATAGATCTTGGTACTACCAATTCTTTGATTGCTATGGTAAATAAAGCTGGTAACGTGGAGATATTTGAAGATGAACAAGGAAGAGAACTGCTGCCTTCTGCTCTTTCATATGAAAATAATACATTAAAAACTGGCTACGATGTCGGTCAAAATGCAATCTACTCAATAAAGCGTTTAATGGGTAAAAGTGTTGAAGAATTAAATAAAGAAGGCGTCAATTTTGAAATAGATCATGAAAGCGAAAAAGTTATTAGAATAAAATGCGCAGAGGAAAAGTATCTTACTCCTGTTGAGATTTCTGCTGAGATATTAAAAGCTTTATGTGAGAGGGTAAAAAAGTCTAAGGGACTGGAAGTAAAAAAAGCAGTGATTACTGTGCCAGCTTACTTTGACGATTCAGCACGTAACGCAACTAAATATGCGGCAAAATTAGCTGGAATAGAAGTTCTTCGCCTCGTTAACGAGCCAACCGCTGCAGCGCTTTCTTACTCCATTGAAAAGAACAATAGCAGTGGAATATATGCAGTGTATGACCTTGGTGGCGGAACGTTCGATATTTCGATATTGAAATTGCATCAAGGAGTGTTTCAAGTTCTTGCAGTTGGTGGTGACACCAAACTCGGCGGTGATGATTTTGATCATTTGCTGAGTTCAATTGTGATTGATAAGTATAGAGAAAAGACGGCCAAGCAACTAAATTCCTTACTTATCGAATCACGCTCTGTGAAGGAATATCTGAGCAAAAACACCTCAGGCATTTTTGAATTCAGCATTAACGGCAAGCCATTTGAATGTGAAATTACCAGAGAAGAATTCGAGCAGGCAATCAGTTCTTTGGTCAATAAGACTATCAATATAGTCACTCGTACTATAAGCGACATAGATCTTAAAATTGATAATATAAAAGGAGTAATTTTAGTTGGTGGTGCAACTAGAACACCATTGGTTCAAAATTCACTAGTCAAACTCTTTGGAAATAAAGTGCTGAATGACGTGGATCCAGATAAAGCAGTTGCCATTGGGGCAGCTCTGCAAGCTCATGATTTAACTTCGAGCTCAAAAGATAGGAATATTCTCCTGGATGTTCTACCTTTATCACTTGGCATAGAAACTATGGGAGGCATAGTTGAAAAAATCATACCAAGAAATACGCCACTACCAGTTTCAGAAACAAAAGAGTTTACAACTTATTTTGATGGGCAAACAGCAATGAAAATTCACGTTTGTCAGGGAGAACGTGAAATGATAGAGGATAACAAATCTCTAGCGCAGTTTGAACTAAAAGGTATACCGCCACTACCTGCAGGTTCTGCAAGAGTTGAAATAGAATTTACAGTTAACGTTGACGGAATCTTGACTGTTACTGCAAGAGAAAAAACTACTGGAATCGAGCAGACAGTTGAAGTAAATTCAAGTTTTGGCTTGAGTGAAGCTGATGTTCAAAATATGGTTAACCAGTCAATAAACAGCTTTGATGAAGATATGAAGGCTCGTTCCCTTGCAGGCGCTAAAATTAATGGAAATAAACTCATACACTTGGTTGAAAACAATAATAACCTTTCCACTGATCAAAAGTTGAAAAACCTATTACAAAATGCAAAAAACGCTTTACAAGGCAATGACTTGAATGAAATTAACAACACTATCGCCGAGTTAGAAAATTCTTCTTTAGAGTTGTGTGAATTAACAAATAGGTAGAAAAAGCTTACACAACCTTGTGCAATACCCTATTTAATCTCAAAGCAACAGGTAACCTGAAATTAAATGGTAACCAATCGACCTTCCCCAGTTTAAACGATAAACCAACTATACTTACACGCCCAATGATATTTTCCATTGGTACAAAACCAACTTCAGGAAACCTGCTATCCAAAGAATTATTTCTATTGTCTCCCATAACGAAAAATTGATCGTTAGGTACATAATAAACCGGAGTGTTATATGATAGCTTATTAGAAATGTCATCTACCAAAATCTCATGTTCCTTGCCACTTAAAAGCGTTTCTATATATCTTGGTATGTTACGATTTGACTCATAATCAAAAAAACTTTCAATTTGCCTTCGCTCTACTTTCTGATCATTTAGGTATAATTCTCCCTCTATCATTTGCACTTTGTCACCTGGTGTTCCTATTACTCGCTTAACAAACCTGATGCTGTCATTTCTTGTGGGTTTGAAAACTACTATGTCGCCACGCTTTGGAGGGGTATAAAAAATCCTGCCGCTAAAAATGTTTGGAGAAAATGGAAATGAGTGTTTACTGTAACCGTATGAATATTTACTAGTAAAAATGTAATCCCCTTCAAGTAGGGTGCTTTTCATTGAACCAGAAGGTATATGAAATGGCTCGAATAAAAAACTACGTATTGACAGCGCAATCAACAGTAAAAAAAACAATGAAGATAAAAATCTTCCCGTTCTTATCACCCAGTTTTTGCTTAGTTCTTCCAACTTTTCCAACTTTGTTTTTCTTATAGATTAAGCTTATTATAATACATAAATTAAAAAATGGTAATATGAAATTTTACTTGTGAATGTTATTCCTCTATTCAAAACGATTTTGAAAAGGCGGTTCATTTCTTTCAACGGTGTCATCCAAGTAGCGTGACACATAACTGTACGAACATTGCAATTTGCAGGTGGCAGATGAAAGTAGCTGATGCACATCTGTACGAACATTTGCTTTTGTTAAGGTAATATGGTGTTATGAAAGTAGCTGACACTGGAATGGCTTCGTTGCATCGCTACTTATGAAAGGCTAACTATAGTTAGGATTATAAGCAACTTATTGAAAATCTTGTTTTTTTGCAATCAATCTGATCAAATTTAAGAATAGTAATTTGTTATTTATATTAATAAATTTAATTCTATTGAAAATAGCTAAAGCATTGAAATTCTTGAATTTTAGCCGGATTGGTAAATGGTAGTGAAATTTCTTTTACTCAAATTTAGGTATTCATTGACCGTTCTTGTTATAAATACCAGAATAATAAGCTAATGATATTCCCTATCTTTTTTATCTTTAATCCATCATAGCTAGCGATGCAACAAAGCCCACTGGAATCCAGGTTGTAACCGTTCACGGATTGTGAGAATGAATAAAGAACTAAGCAGTCGTAACTTTTGGAAGGGATTTTGGCCATTGAGACGTGATGTCAAAAATATCGACAACATTCTTTCCACAAATCTTTCTCCATGTTCCGACCAGGTGAAAAAGCTGTTTTTACGATAGCCTTCTAATTTGCCGTTCTGCAAGGTTGTTGATTGACTTCAGGCTTTCGTAAAAACTTCCACACCATATCCTCGGCCTTAACATCTTAATGGCCATTCTCAAACCATTTACAAGCCTTGTCATTTCATGCCCCCCCTTTTTGCATTAGTTGTGTAGCATCTTTTAATATTAGCAAGGCCTATAATAGTGCAACACTGCCTTACGTATTGCCAATCCAAATTCTACTTGCTGTAAAATAACACAATCTGCTACATCGCTGCTAATCTCAATCCCTCTATTTATTGGCCCTGGGTGCATAACAATCGCATCTGGTTTTGCGTATGATAGCTTTTGTAAATCAAGTCCATACAAATGAAAATATTCTTTCTCTGAAGAACTATTATTCATGCGCTCTTTCTGCAATCTCAAAAGCATAATTACGTCAGCATCCTTTATACCTTCAATTAATGAATAATGGACTGAATCTACTTCAGGAAAATGCTTACAAATCAAAGTTGGTGGTGCGACCAAGTTTATCTCTGCTCCAAACATTTTTAGCAATCTTATATTTGATCTTGCAACTCTACTGTGCAGAATATCTCCACATATCACAACTTTGAGGTCCTTTATTTGCTTTTTGTGATTGCTGATTACAAGATAGTCTGCAAGAGCTTGAGTTGGATGTTCACTACTTCCATCGCCTGCATTGATTAGCGAGCAGTTAACATACTTTGCCAGTGTATTAATGATACCACTACTTTTATGCCTGATTATTATGTAATCAGGATTCATTGCATTTAATGTTTTGATCATGTCTTTTAGATCTTCTCCCTTGTTAATAGAAGAAGATCTTATTGGCAAAGTTACAACATTTGCTCCAAGGCTTTTTGCTGCTATTTCAAAAGACGCAAGTGTACGCGTTGAATCTTCAAAGAATAAATTTATTACTGTCTTATTTTCCAAGATATGACTATTTGCAACTTCTTTTTTAAGGTACTGGTTGGCCAACTTAGTTATATTTTCTACATCATCGACTGTAAGGTCTGAGATGTTTAACAAATTCCTTCTCTTGTTCATAATTTCCTTTTAACATGCAATTGTTATCCAACTACTTGAACCAATTCTACTTTCTTATTATCGTTTTTCAATAGACCTCTTGTGCAGCAATTGTTTTGGTGGAAGAACGGAAAAAGATAGTAAAGTCAAAATTAAGTTAGAAGGAAGAAAAAGTTCAGCAAGTTAAGAGTAAGGTACATTAGCATAAATCTTTCATCCCAATGTTTAGTGGCACTGGAGATTACTTCCACTTACACTCATCCGCTATCATAACAGCCTCAAAAAGATGCTTCTCAAGTTCACTTAGAGGCAAATCACTTTGTGAATAATTTCCCCAAGATTTTAGTATATCGGAAGTTTCAACGCCTTCAATAATAGGATATTCTTGGTTTTTTTTAGCGTATAACTCTTGAGCCTGCTTGCTTACTAAAAATTCCAATAAGACTATAGCATTTTCCCTGTTTTTTGCGTTTTTTGTTACTGCTGCACCACTGATGTTTACCATTACACCGTGATCGTTGCGATTAGGAAAAAAAGCCCCTAGCTTGTCTGCAACATTCTTTTTATTTTCTGATGAAAGAATTCTCGCAAAGTAGTAGCTGTTTACTATTGCAACATCTCCCTCACCCGCTGCTACGGCGTAAATTTGATCAGTATCACCACCACTTGGTTTTCTTGCCATATTGCTCACAATTCCGCTTACCCATTCTTTCGTCTTTTCAAAACCATTATTTGCAATCATAAAAGCAATTAACGATCTGTTATATGGACTTGTAGAAGAACGCACTAATATTTTTCCTTTCCATTTTTCATTTGCTAAATCTTCATAAGTACTTAAGTCCTTAGGGTCTACTGACTCTTTATTGTAAACCAATATCCTAGCTCTTTTTGTAAGACCAAACCAATAATCTTCACTGTCTCTAAATCTTGCAGGTATAACACTTTTTAAAACCTCTGAATCTACTTGAGATAAAAGTCCTCTTTTTTTTGCTAGAATTAAGTTGATTGCATCAGCAGTCAAAAATAAGTCAGCTTCACCACCGTTTTCCATTCGTGAAAGTAGCTGAGAATAATCATCAATGATGTAACGTACTTTAATACCTGTATTTTTCGTGAATTCATCAAACAAAGTACGTACTAATTCTTCTTTGCGCGATGAATAAACATTTACCACTTGTGAGTCATTAGTTCCGTCGTTTCTGTATAAATAAGTAATAACTATCAATATAATTGCTATTAAGGATGTGAATATAAAGGCTTTTTTCATATTGGATAAAAAATAACTTCTTTCAGTTAAAGTTACCAAGATGGTACAACTTTAGCAAGTGTAAAGTTCGTTAGATAAATCATAAAAACTTCCTTGACAAGCTTCGCCAGCCCCCTTATTATAACACTGAAGCTATTTATTTATCTTCGCAATCTCTGCAGTGGATTAATGACAAAAAACTTAATGTATTTGGCGTAAATCATGCTTAATTTTTTGCATTATGTGCACCTTATGTCTTTATAAAATTTCTAGGTTTTTACCTAATATAAGCTGAAATGCGCTATTTAAAACATTAAAAAACGCCAACTTAAAAAATGGATAGTGAATAACTAGCTACCCTAGGGTTTCTTTTGCCTTTTTTTCTGTTTAGTAAATTGTATCCGTTCAGCGGAGTGGTAGAATAAGGTAGACAAAGTGATCTAAAAAGATAATCATAGAGCAAAAGTGAGGTAATGTGGTAAACCTTTTAGAACTTTGCAAAAATTTACAGCAAAAAATAGAAAAACTGGAAGCAGAGATAGAAAACTTAAAAGCAGAAAATAAAGCTTTAAAGATAGAGAACGCTGAATTAAAGGAAAGGCTTGGTTTAAACTCGAAAAATTCATCTCTACCGAGCTCTAAAGAATTGTACAAAACAAAAAAGGACAAGCCAAAAAGCGAAAGGAATGTTGGCGATCAGGTTGAGCATAAAGGAAATTTTCATGCTACAATGGAAGCGGATAAAGTAGTAAAAATAGAGTCGCCTAATATTTGCGAATGCGGAGGAGAGCTTGTAATATGCGAAAAACCTTATGTTCACCAAAAAGTTGATCTTCCGGAAATTAGGCCTTATGTAGTAATTGGAACATGGTCGTTGTTGGAGATGCAGAAAAAGAAAAAGTAGCAAGTTACCAGAAGGTGTTACGCCAGATACATTTGGTCCAAGGGTTAAGTCTATAATTGCAGCACTCAGCGGATTTTACAAAAACTCAAAGCGTGAAGTGGCTAGTATCATAAATGACATTTTTAATTTGAACATAAGTGTTGGCAGCATATCAAATCTTACTATTACCCACAAATATGAGGTTCGTGAGCAAGTCGCCATCCTTCTTCTAGATCAAAGAAACGTCTCCACCCTTTCCAAAGAGTAATTGGTCCTGGTTTTGGGTCGCTTTTTCTTGCTAAATGACCTCCAAGTTCACGAAACGGCTTCTTTTATAGTAGGGGCTATATTTGGACATGGTTTCCTGTGTATTTTAACATATAAAACTTTCCATTCTTCCTCAGCTAATAAGGCAGTACATGGTAATGTTGGGTTAGTTCTTGCAATTGATGTAATAAAGAAAATTCTCCAAGCAATAATGCTCATGACTGTTAAATACCTCATTAATCTTTCTGCTGTTCCAAGTCTACATTCCTCAACTTTGAGACCGGATTTAAAATTTTATGTAATATCTCTATTTTCCATCTCAAACAATACCAACTAACTTTTTCAACAGCTTCTTCAAAAGTACTGACCGGAAAAAAGCATCCACTCTAGAGGACTTGCTTCGGGAGGAGAGTTTTTTTCAACAACATGAATTGCGTGAAGTTGTAGACTCTGTCGGTTTATATTTTATGTGACCTTCTTTACATTTTATATGGCCTTCATGTGATAAATTTTCCGAATCTAATTTCTAAAAACGCTGTCCTTTTTTGCTTGTTATCTCTAGCAGGGATTTCAACTTCTACTTTTCCAGCGCAAGGGAGGCCTTGGATAAATGACCATAATTTTTGCTTGTTCCTGGTATGCATGAATTTTTTATTTACATTTCTGTTGTGGCGAGCTCTTACTAAAATTGCTGAGTTAAGATTATGTGCAAGTTCAAAAAAATCATGCATATCTGCTTCTCTGTCACATACAGTTATAGCTTCGGTTTGGGCCAGATCTATAATATTATTTGTTTTCTTTAAACTTTCTAGCCATTTCATACTTTCTTTATCCTCAATATGAACGTTGTTACGATGGCTCTTTAGTCTTTTTTCTTCTTCAGAAATGAGTTGCCTCGAGTAAATCTTTTGATCCAGTATTCCCAGCTTCCGTACTAACAGCAAGGGCTGTATGCATTACTGCTCCTTTTCCAGCAATAGTTCCCAATCCGCTTATGGCTTGAGTATGAAATATAAGTTGTATCTTGAATCACAAGAATTCTTTTATGAGCTTTTGTTCTTTCAACTGTTTTATCAATGTGTGAAGCTAGAATATCGACTTCTTTTACGTTCTCATTTTGAAAAAAACGTTATGCTGCTTTTGCTTCTGACCAACTTCCGCATGCCTCATTAATTGAGCTTTCAGGTAAACTTATCAAACTATCAGCAATCTTTACTAATCGGTCAGTTAATCTTTTATCTCCAAGTACAGCATCTCCAAATTCATTTTTAGCCCATTCATTACTCTCGTTTGCCATTTTTATACCCTCAATATTTGCAAACTTTAATATTGTAATACTTTATTTATAAGTACATTTATATTTGTGGGTAATAGTAAGATAAATAATAGTGCAAATTTTTCTATGATATGCGGTAGTGGTGTATATGTAAGATCAATTGCTCGTGATCTTGGAATTGCATTAAATTGTTTTGGACACATTACAAAATTAAGAAGAACTATGGTAGGTGACTTTAGAGAAAATGAATCAGTGACAATTGAGCAACTTACTAAAAAAAACACAACAACTTACTCTCCGATGTCATCCCAGTGCTTGACACTGGGATGGCTTTGTTGCATCGCTCTTCGGATAGTAGGTAACGCACAATAAATTTATGAAGCTATCTCAAATTTAGCCATACCAATATCAGTGAACTTATTGAGCAAATAGCATTTAACAAGTAGTTCCTTCTCTCTATTTGTCTCAGATTTATTCCTAAAACTAAACCCGAATGTTTGTTTCAGTCGCGAGAAAAAACTTTCTATATAAGATCTTTTTCCATAACTCATCTCTTTTTTCCACTTCTTTATACCATCTTCATCATATGACTTTATGAGCTTGACTGCAGAATTTCTCTCAGCCATATAGTCTAACTTTGGATGCTCTGCTGCGTTGTTTTTCGGAGGAATTTTCGTTTTTATACCATATTGATTACACAGCTTATAGAGCTTTTCTCTGTCATATGCCCTATCTGCATATAGTACTTTTATGACATACTGAAAATCGACTTCTTTTAGCAAATCACAAGCTCCATAGTGATCAGCCGTTACTGTATTTTACAGCTATGGCTTTTTTGCTGTTTGTATTCAACATTACATGCAATTTTCTTGTCTGTTCATAGCTGCGATACTTTCTATCTTCGCTATTTTCTTTGCTATGACCAGGAGTGTTGTTGTATATACTAATTCCTGTACTGTCTATAGCAATTTCGATATCTTCCATATTATTTTCTGCAATCATTGATCTTAATATTGAGTTTCTTAAACCTTCTTGATGATTGTGAATAGCTGATAACTTGCAAATTTTTCCCAATTTGCTCAAGGTATCCTGCTATAAACCCAACTGTTTGCCTCAGGCCTATTCTAAATAAACAAGTTATTATGTGCACCAAAATTACAACTTTATCGCTATAAATATTGTTGCCACCTGGTATTTTTGGACCATTCTCGTACCACTTTTCTATGGCTTCGTTGATATAATGAAAAATATTTCCTCTTTTTTCTAGAAATTTGTTATATTCGCTATGGTTACTGACCCTCATTTTTTGTGGCATATTTTTTCTTTCAAGGTTAAATGGCTATTTTATAATGAATTTTGTCAGTAGCCACCAGATTTTTTCAGTTGCTATGCAACAAAGCCATCCCAGTGTCAAGCACTGGGATGACACCCTCCTAGTAGAAACGCTTTTGTAATTGCAACATTCGTGTAATCTTTAGCCATAAACATTAAGAAATTTACCAAATGAAAAAAAAGGCAAAAGAAACCCCGTGGTGGTTGGCTATTTACCATGTACTAAAATATCGGCGTTTTTTTTATTCTAAAACGCTTGATTAAGAGCGATTTAGCTGCTTTTAACTTGCAACTAACCTACACCGCAAGTGTTTAAGAAATTTACTAAGCAGGAAAAAAGGCAAAGAAACCCCGTAGTAGCTAGCATTCAAATTCTCCCTTGTCAATTTGACGTTTTTTGCTGTCTTAAACGCTTTGTAAGCGCGTTTCGGCTTATATAGGTAAAAACCCAGAGATTTTTAAAGACATGCGATGCACGTAGTGCGAAAAATTAAACATGAGACGCCAAATACCCTAAGTTTTTTGTCATTAACCTGCACAGATTGCGAAGATAAATAAATAGCTCCAGTTTCATGATAAGGGGGCTGGCGGAGTTTGTCAAGGAAGTTTTTTGTTTCTATTGAATGACAGTTGTAACCTACGAAAGAAGTCTGTTGTAATTTGTACGATATCTTTATAAAATGGTTCGCATAAGTTATCTAGCAGTGCAACTAAACAAATACAAAAATCAAAACGTCGCGGTTTTTGGTCTTGGTAAAACTGGTTTATCCGCCATTAACGCTCTAACAAAGAGTGGTGCAAGAATATATGCATGGGATGATCATGAAGAGCAAATAGCAAATACAAAAATGATGTATAAAAAATGTAATTTTATTCATCCCAAGGAATACAATTGGCATGAGATCAGTGCATTGGTTTTAAGCCCTGGAGTGCCAACAGAGCCACATTGGATAGTAAAACTTGCAAGGAGATTTGATTGCAAAATAAAATCAGACATTGAGCTATTTCTTGAAGCTAAAACTACGAACCAGAAGGTAATAGGCGTCACAGGAACAAATGGTAAATCAACCACTACATCACTAATAGGGCACATATTAAAATCTGCAGGGAAAAAAGTAGCTATTGGTGGAAATTTAGGCGTTCCTGTTTTGGATCTAGAAAGAGATGCAGAAATTTATGTAATCGAACTCTCCTCTTTTCAATTGGAGTTGATGAATGAAATTAACGTGGACATTTCAGCACTGCTCAATATTACACCAGATCACATAGATAGGCATGGAAGTATGGAGAACTACATAGCAACTAAATTAAAACTGATAAACGGTAGTGAGGTTGCCGTAATAGGATGTGACAATGAGATTACTGCTGATATATTCAACAAATTCACTGGAGACAAAATTCCAATCTCAGTAACATATTCCCCGATGTCATTCCAGCGCGTGACGCTGGAATCCAGAAAAGAAAAACCATTGCCAACTACTCAGATGACAGAGGGTGGTGCAAGAGATCTAATATCATTGGCAGGTAACAATTTGCTTGATTATAGTGAACAGATTACTGGTATAGATCGAAATTATCTGGATCCCAGTGTCAGCTACTTGGATGACAAAAGGGGCACTGGGATCCAGAAGATCTCGTTAAAACTAGAGAATCATAGCTTATCAGTAAGCGACGTGAAAATAAACCTAATATCCAACGCAGAAAACATAGCAGCCACATATGCCGTATGTAAGGTACTTGGAGTAGATAGCAACACTATTATCAATGGAATCAAGTCCTTTTCAGGACTGAGGCATAGGAATGAACTGCTTGGCAAAATAAGAAATGTGTTTTTCGTGAACGATAGCAAAGCAACTAATGCAAAATCGAGCGAAAAGGCGATCTTATCTTATGAAAACATAAATTGGATCGCTGGTGGAAGAAGCAAAAAAGGTGGAATAGAATCATTAAGCAAGCATTTTACAAGGGTTAGAAAAGCTTTTCTTATTGGAGAATCAACCGAAGCTTTTGCAAATGTTATGGAGAATAAAGTAGATTATGTTAAATGTTGCAATCTAGAAGATGCATTCAGATTGGCTTTTGAAGAGGCCTTAAATAGCGCAGAAGAAGTAACAATATTACTTTCTCCCGCGTGTGCTTCTTTTGATCAATGGAAAAATTTCGAGGAACGTGGTGAAGCATTTTGTAGAATGTTTGAAAATCTCAGGTACAATCACACATGCTGTTTAGTATGATGTTGCGTGGAACAAAAGTTAATAATAGATAAGCTAATTAGGGTTATTCCATTTGAAGGGATAAGCGATGAAACCCTATTAAAGGTGTGCACTGACCTTAATCTAGCTAATAGCTTTTGCAAATTTCAGAATGGAATATATAGCGCTTTGGAGCACATAGCAGAGGACTTAAATAGCTCAATGGAAGCTGAATTAAGAAATTCTAATTTAGAAGATATGAAAGTGCGAGAGCGAGTAAAGTTAGCTATTCAAATACACCTTTCAAACTATGCTAAGCTACCGAATTATAGAGAACTTTTAAAAAATGTTTTATCATTTTCTGTATCACCAAAAAATACATATTTTTCTAGTAAACTTTTATACAGAACTATTAGTGCGATTTGGTATGGCATTCATGACCAATCAACAGATTTTAACTACTATACAAAAAGAGCAATATTAGCTGGAGTGTACTTAAGTACGATACTTTTTTTTATCAATGATTATTCAGAAGATTTTGTGGATACTTTATCGTTTCTTGATAACCGTATCAACAATGTCATGACATTTCAAAAATTCAAAACTCGCTTAAAAGGAATCATAGGAAATTTCTTATAAGCTATTGATTGTTGGTAGAAAAGTACTTGAGCACGATCCTGAAAAGGTTTGTGAAAATAAAAATATTCATGCTGATCATAAAGAACATTTAGTTTATCGTGAGGATAATAATGGTACAACAAAATACACCAGTTACGAAGAAAAAGAAAATAAATTTATTGAAGAAGCACATGAATATTTAATAGACTCTGAATTTAATAAAAATTTTGATCTAGGGCAGTACAGAATAAGTAATTTCTCCGGAAACTTGACGAAAATAGAACTGGAACTCATCAATGAAAAGTATATGCAAGTTCAAGTTAATAGAGAAAGAAAAATTATTCTCGCTATACCGTAGGTGCGTTCCAAGATTATACTGAAGTTTTTATTGCACTCAAAATCTTCGTTTTTCCTAATCTCTAGAATTATCAATGCATCATCACTTAACCAGCCTGAGTGAGCTAGTCCATTCAACGTTGATTCAACTAGATTGCTATTGTAAGGTGGGTCTATAAAAACTATGTCACATTTTGAAATAGGTTGTGGTAAGCAGTTAGCACTGCAGCAAATTAGCGTAACATTGTCCGTAATTCCAAAATCTTCTGCTGTTTTTTTAGGCAATTGCAAATTGTAATAATCTGAATCTACCATAAATGCATGTTTAGCGCCGCGAGAAAGCGCTTCAAATGAAAAAGAACCACTACCACAGAATAAATCAAGTACATTCAAGTTATAAATAGGTTTTCTTGAGGAAAGCATATTAAATATTGCTTCTCGGACAATACTCATAGTTGGCCGTGCAGCTAAATGCTTACCTGTAGTTATTTTTCTTCCGCGATATTTGCCTGCAATGATGCGTAGCATATTAAATAAGCTCCAAAATAATTAATTATTTATACTATATGATTAATGTCAATATGGCTTTAGCAGTTTAATAGAGAGAAGCTATCGAGTCGCTTGTAAGAAAAACACAAACACAAGACTCATCAGTTATCTTTTTCTGATTTGCCTGCTGCATTAATTGCTTGACCAATCTCATCTTGTAAATCATCATGATCATTTTTTTCATCATGATTTAGCCCTTCAATTCTGCTTTCTAACTCTAACTTAATTATAGTATTGATTTTATCTATATTATCAAGAAAGCCTCTACATTCTTCTTCACTATACTCTTCACCAGATGCTTTTTTTTCAATAAATAGGTTTTTAAATCCTGCTAGATCAGAATTCTGATCGGTATTTAGTACAACATTTCTCTCTATGAAGCTAAGATCTGACAGCAGTAAGCTAACCTCTAACAGATCTTCACTTTTCACGCTTTTAAGGTCTTCAAGACTTTCTAAAATACTAAACACCTTAATCCTTTCTTGTACAATCTCTTTGTCTTCCTTATCAAATTCAGACAATAAACTATGATTATCTACAAATTTCTCACTCAAAGCTTTATTCAATTTAGCAAAATTGACATCCTTGTCAAGTGATGTGTTATCCCGCAACAAGTCTACCCTTGCCCTACGCGCATTTAAAATGTCGTCGTAGTCATTTAACTTTATGTTGCCATCTTTGTCTTGCTGCAATTTATAATAATCAAGGCCTTTGAAATTTTTATTAGTCTTCATCTTCAATCCTCTTCTCATCTCCTTTTGCATCTGGTTTCCTCATTGGTTCCGGTAATTTCCTTTTACTGTCTTCTCGATTTCTTTTTTCCTCTCTTTCAGCACGTTTTTCTACAGCTTCTGGAGTGTTCATTTCAAAAAGTGGTGAGAGGTTATAAACTTTATCTTGATTTCTTCTGCCTTCTCTTTCAGCACGTTTTTCCATACCTTCAAAAGCAGATCCAAAATCATCAATTTCATCTGAACCTTTTGGTTCCGTGCCTAAATTTCGTGTCACTTCATTTGATTGATCAGGCTTATCTTCTTCTGTTGGCTGATCATGCTGTAGTTGATTAGGCTTGTCTTCTTGTTCTGTGCTTAGTTCTCGTACTACCTTATCTGGCTGACCTCCCCCTCGTAGTCGAAGAGGGTCGCCTTCTTCTAGTGGCTGATCATGGTTATCTCTTACTAGTTCCGTGCCTAACTCTCGTTCTACCTTATTTGATTGATCAGGATTGTCTTTTTCTGGTTCTCTCTTACGGCCTATGGTGTCATCATGAAGCTTATTCAAGAAATCTTGCCTATGCGATTTTGCTCTAAAAAGTAAGTTATTTGGATAACCATCTTTTTCTCCTGTACGACGGCTAACTCCTATAGAATCAAGGCCATGCTCCCAAGTAAACTTCATAGCATCTTCTATTGTATAGCCCAAATGTGATCCTACGTATCCTTTATAATAATCTAAATATTTACCGATCCTTCTGTGTGTAATATCTTCCTTATCAACTCCAAATGCCCTGTAGATCTTTTCCTCAAGTTTATCAACGTCATTTTTAGGTGATGTTGCAAATTTTGTTGCTTCAATAGTAGCACCTACAAATTTACGTGGCACATCAATAGCGTATTTCAGCACTCCTCCAACTCTTGGTACTCTCCCCAGCAGATTAGCTGCACCTCCGGCTAATCTATCCGGTAAATGAGTAGCCCAACTGCCTAAAGACTCAAGTCCTCTACCAGCAAAATTTTGCCACTGCTGTTTGAATTCTTCCATTATGCCAGTCAAAGGCGATGCCTGATACATACTAGATATATTGTAAACGCTGAATCCACCACCAGCGATACTTGAGCCCATTTGTTGTACGAACTCGCGTAAAGAGAACATTAAAAATGAAAGCAGGAATAATACAAAGATTTCCCCTGCATTGATTAAATAACCTCTCTGTATGTCTTGCACCCTTTGGTAATCACTATTTTCTTGATAGTTTCTATTTACCTTATAAAAATTCTGTGATTGGCAGCTCCCATCTTGTCTAATTATATCTTGCACTAAAGACTTTATTTCACTTTTTAAACTTGGCTGTAGAATTACTTTTTCTATGATTTCCTTGTAATTAGTACACCTGCTTTCATTTCCTGGCTGCTTACAATAGATTTCTGTCTTTTTACTTATATTATTAATCAATAATAAGATATCAGCTTTTTCTGATGCATGGGATAAACTATTTGTTAAACGCACTAAATCTTTTACACTACAGCTATTATCTACTACCATATCACTTTCTGCAATATAATGGTCTGCTGGATTCTCTTTAGTACCAGGAATTGGGTTAAAGAAAGGATAATCTATATAACGAAACCCTTTTTCAATGTAATCCGGTGGAAGAGGGATATACCCAGCACCGCCAGTAAATTTTATTGTACCACCTTCTCTGCTTATCTTTTCTATACCTTCTATGTTCTTATCTACGTTCAGCGGAGAAGCTTCTCCAAGAGTGTAAGGTACGAAAATTTGCCCTGGGGTCCAACCAAAGTACTGCTTATCAACGATACAAAAACCACCAAACACCCATTTTGGAGCACATAACTTTACCTCGAACCATTTATTGTAGCATACAGTAAAACCTAACTGCCTATAAAAGGTATTCATTATAATGGAAGCCAGTAATGACAAGAGAGCAAATATCATAATCGACTGTAAACAAAAGCTGATGCAGAATTTTATCCAACCTTCAAATAGACTTTTCAGCGGTGAAAATAAAATAGAAATTAGAAACAGTGGCATAATGGCTATAAGAAAAGCTATACCCATAAAACCAGAGAGAAATATTATGTAAGCATATAAGCACAGCAAGAAGTATAGCACAATCCCTATGAAAATTGCCGGTATCATAAGAAGGCTTGCCCACATTTGGTAATGTAAAAACGCTGCAAACTTTTTCCAAACAGAATAAGCAAAAAACTTATTGAACATGTCCTCCATGAAGCTAAACAACTTAGCTTCATCTCCTTGAACAATACTTCCGGTGTTCATGTTGGGAGCAAAATTAGTAATTATACTTATCAATTGTTCAAGACCTTTAACAAATAAAACAAGAAAATGATCATAGAAAAATCTAAAACTTCCAGGAGATATAAGCACTATTACTAGAGTGATTTTCATCATTCTGATGAGCATATCATGCTTAGTTTCTTGTATCATGCCAAAAAGATAAAGAAGCGATGAAATCATTACAAATAGAACAAGCAAGGAAAGAACAAAATTGTGAAAGCTCGTACTTTTTTCAGCTATATTTTCGAACATAGCTTGTGCAACTGCAGGATCATTGCTATTAAAATGTTCTTTGCAATTTTCGTTAATCAATAATACACATTTTAGATAGTTATAAATATAATCAAAAAACTCAACCCCACTCGGTTGCCGCACTCCACTTAAGAACTCAAAAGAGTAGCCACCTACATTATCTAAGTAATATCTATCTAATATTTTTACATATATTTTCCATCCCTTTTTTAATTTCACCGGGTCACAATTTCTGTCCTTTAATTTAGTGCTATCTCTGTCTAAAGCAAAAAGACCGCTCCCATTCTCTGCCACGGAGTTGTAACCTAGATGTACAGTAGGAGATGAAGGATTGCGCATAGATTTCAAATCTTTGTTAGGACTATCGTCACCAGGCCTTTGAAACAAAAGATAAGCACCATGACCGTTGGTAAACCAACATGGAGCACCACGTGATACTGTATTTGCGCTATCATCTTCATTAATGCACTTGCACTTTACAGTGCAACTTGCATTAGACTTACTTGAAATTTTCTGTGGCGCACTAGGTTTGTAATCATTACAAACTAAGTGAAAGTCAGGTAGACTATTATCACCTGACTTGCCTTCAAATTTAGTTGCATATTTTAACTGCTCCAAGCTTTGTAAGGTATAACTGCCTTTTTTAGATTCCTTCTTGTTATTATTACTCCAAGATGTCCATGCACCATTCACTCGCACTTTTAAACTATCTCCATTGGTTTCGAGCCCGGTATCCTCCCACTCCACCACTTGGTTATGGTGAAAACCATAATTAATTTCACCAGTTTCAGGATCAACAACTTCTCCATCTCCTGGAATAAACGCATCGTGGTCGCTTGAAAAATGAGCGCTTACTGCAATAGGTTTAGGACCAAAATAGTCAGCAGATATACACCTTGGAAAAGGCATATCGTTTTTACTACAACCTGTGATCAGCACATAAGCTGCAAGAAGTAATACCCTAAACCAACATTTGCCTAAACGTGATTGCATATCTAAACTTTTTCCAAATACAGAATAAATTTCTAAAACTTTACTTAAAATATCTTTTTAATTAGTTACTCCATAATATCATTTATATCTTACTCCTCTCCATTTTCTTCCTTGTTTTTAGCTTTAGCACTAGGATCACTTCTTATTGTTTCATCAAAATTTTTTTGCTGATCTGATTGTTTTAATGTTTTAGGTCTATCACTCGTTGTTTTATCAGAACTTCCTTTAGAATCTTCTTTTTTGTCTGGTTGCTTTGGTGTGTTAGGTAATTTAGCCTCAATTTTTCCCCAATCTTTACTCATTTTCTGCTTGATACTCTGTATCATACTTTGGGTCTTATCATCAAGGCCAACGGTTGACAGCATAGCTTGCGATGCGCTCTTAGCAACTGTACCAACACCGCCAGTAACTCCATAACCAGAGCTAAATAGTGTTTGTACCATAGTTTCCGATATAGAAACAAAAGCTTCCATTGCACCGGCAATAATGAGGTATATAAACGCCTGGATTAGGTCTATAGGTAATGCTGCAAAGTGTCCACCAGCCCTTTCTCCGGTACTGAGTGCAACATCAACGCTAGTGCCAGGACTGTATCCAAGAGGCAGTATTGATTTCATCAAGCACAGATCATACGATAAGAAATTTACGCTAATTAAACATTGATAGCATGCAGAAAAATTTGTGAGGTTATATAAAACTGAATACATCAACTGATTTAAAAGAGATAAAAATGAAAATAAAATGACTGGTTCTAATGAAACATGAGCCAACGTTTTTATCCAATTATCAAACAAGGGTTTAGTCTTTTGAAATAGAATAAATACGATAAATAAAGGTGTTAATGACAGTAAAAACGCTACTAGAACAGTAGATATTACATATTTCAATGTAGCACTAATAATGCATTTTAAAAACGCATAAGTAGCGCAGAGTATTGCCAAAAATGCAATAACGCCAAAAGGACCAGAAAGCATCAACGATAAAAACTTTAGCCAAGTTTCTGCTGTGAATAATACTCCTGCTGTCAAGTCTAAGAATGCAAATTTTCTCTCCCCTTCTCCTACATAGCCAGAAAAACTATCAACTAAATAAGTGCTACCATCTATAAAAAGTCTGGATAAAGCTGTACCAAAAAGTTCCCAGCTTCTATCGCTAAAGGCAAAAGCTATAAATGCTATCTTGAACATTCTTACAATGAAATCAAATTTACTTAGCTGTATTGTTCCAAGCATATAGCCAACGACAGTAAATATAACGTATAGAGTAAGCAAAGCTCTTACCCCTTGAAGAAGACCTCTTGCATATCCTTTGTATGAATCTTTAACGCTGTCCCCAATTACTTCTTCTTTTATAAGTTTAAATACCCCGTTTACATTCGATGAAATAAAATCATTAATTTTTCTTTTAACAAATAAAGTTACTGTGTACTTATTATTTTCATAATATTTGCCATTTTTATCTGTAATGTCATCTCTCTCTACGTTGCTTACATTGATGCCGAAATATATCTTCTTAGATTCTTCGTTCTGAAAGTGTTCTCCGCTTATTACATCTAATATGGTGTACTCATCTTTTCCGTTTACTCTTTCTCTCACTCCTACCACTTTAAAATCATTAGTTCCCACACCATGCAAATCTTTAGGTGGCTCATCACCTAAATATACATATAATTTTTCGCCATTAATATATTCACATGATCTAGTCACCTTAACATGGTACCCTCCTCTATTATAGTAATAATGACCATAATCTGCGATAGCGAGCATCACACTACTACCGGGCGTTACCTCGTCATTTACTGGATAATCATTGTTCAATTCCAGAGAAAAATCCTCGAATTTATTGTTATCGCCAATTTGCAAACACATATTATCCCCTTTTGCACCCTCTTTCTTTGGAAGACATTGAATACCTTTAGCGATATTTTTATCATCAGGATCACCAATTTTTGCAACAAGAGCCTCAGCCCAAGATTTATCATCTTCAGTAAAACTACCTGCTTTAACATTCCCTTCCATTTTTTCTAGATAAGAATACATATCACATTTATTTCCTTTATCGTACTTCTTATACCTTATAGAGGAGACACAGTTCCGTTCTCCTGCTTGACCTAAACCATAGTTCCATATACCCTTCTCAGTATAGCATATATTTTGATGGTAACAGTTAAGCTCATAGGAGGAGTACTTTTTTCTCTCATCAAGACTACAGTTTTTTCCATCACATAACTCGTTCAATCCTATTTTAGCGCGGCGTAAATCAAGTAGTGAACCATATACCCATGGTTCGTTGTCTTGAATATAACCTTTATTAAAATGCACCTTATTATCATATGGGGTATACCCATTGCCAACTAGCACTTTGCTTTCCTTTGCTTTTGTTTTATCAAGAGGTAAAAATTGTATTTTATTTTTTGTACCATCTTTACCATCACAAAAAAACTCTCCCCCCTGATGTACTTCACTCACTGTAGCTTTCTTATATACAGTTTCCTTACGGTCATTTTCTACAGCTTTATAACAATTGTCATCAAAATTGATGCCTTTCCCTTCTGGATTGTCGTAATCAATTGTTATTTTTCTGGGAACTAAGCTGAAGCTTAACTTGTCACCAGGATTTACTTTAATTCCAGTGTCCACATAACGTCTATTGCTGCCAAATCCTTTGCCACCACATAGTTCGTTTTTACTTTCATTAACACCATAATTGTTAGGTACACTATTAATATCCGCAGCCTTACTATAATTTGGTTCTGAGCCATCAGCACAAAAGCTAGCTGGCACAAGTACTTTCCTTGGATTTTTGTCTTCTTTAAAAGGGCAAAAATTTACTGATCCATCGAGGGTGAATTTGATTTTCTCACCCTGACTAATTACCTGACCAGAATCAACCCAATGAATTTTATCGGCTTTACGAACTGGAACATCCACATTAACGCTGGTGTTTTTGCTCTGCAACCCAGGCTCGACACAATCCATATTACAACCAGTGATTGCAAGACACAGTATCAATAATAGTGATCTTTTACTTATCATTGCTGTCTTCCTGGTTGTGGTATCTGAGGCGTTGACCTTTGAGTCCCTTGTGGTATTTGAGGTCTTGACGTACCTGACTGTTGAGAGGCATCTCCTCTTTCTCTTCTTTGAACGCTTCGTTCATCTAACCCTACTTTTCCCATTAAGCTTTGTTGATACTGTCTTCCAGGTTCGCTTGCTACATAAGCACCAAACAACGAGTCAGATATTGCCGAAGAAGCTTCAACTAAAGCTTTCATAGCGTGTCCCAAAATAACAAAAGCCATCATAGCGGTAATATTAGGTGTATATTTGGAAGCATAACCATAAAAAATACAAGGGTTAAAAATCTTTAGGTTAATATTAAGTATACATGTAGAGCAGACCTCAAAATCAAATACTGAATACACAATATAATCCATAACCTGACTTATCAGTGATATAAAAATTAAAAGGACCACTGGATGAATTGCAAATCTTGCTAAATTTTTAACCCAGTTTTGAAACATCTGCCTAGTATACGCAAATAAAAGACAAATAATAAAAATAGGTGCTAAAGAAAGTAATAACGCAACTATTGCTATAGATGTAATAAAAGAAAATAAGGCATTAAAAATAGATAAGCTCACTGTGATTAAACCCCAAATCACCAAGCAAAAAGATACAATGCCCAAAGGGCCAGAAAATATAAGAGATACTATTAACAATACTGAATGCGATGACAAGAACCTATTGAGCGGCAAATCAAGAAACTCAAAAACATTTGAAGTAGTGCCTCTAAAATTTGCTATTTCTATTAGTTGTTTTGGAGTGTTAATAAATATAGAGAATGCGTTGTTATAAAAAAAGTCCCAGCTATTATCCTGCAATAGCTGAGCGATGATTCCTATCTTTACGCATATAATTAAAAACTCATATATAGAAATATGAGTTAATCCAAAAAAGTAATAAAGAGTATATAAGATTATATATAGTACTAATAGTGATATTATAGTAGATCTAATGGTATTTGTTCTGCTTGATTTTATAAAACTTTCGTAAAGAGACTTTACAGGACTAGTATCAGAGTGAATTGCGTTAGGGTCTTTATAATTAGAGCCGAAAAATGCAGTTTTCACTTTTTCATCAAAGAAATTATATATTGCACTAAAAGTTTTTGTAGGTGGCTCTTGAGTTGTTAGGTTAATGCTAAACTGACCTTCATTTTTGTAATCGCAGCCATGGTCTCTTATTCCGTAATATATGGTGCCTGTTTTGTCTTTTAATTTTCCTTTCAAGTTTTCCATGTCATGAACTTTGCTGATATCTACAGATATATCCGCTTGATTTTCACCAGGCTTATGCTCAGGGAATTTATCGGAAACACTTATATACAAGCTATTTTCCAGACTATGGTTCTTCGTTACTCTTATGTTGAACCCGCCTTTGTCATTTGTATTGTAGCAGCTCTTGTCATTTCTGCTACATAGACTAAAAGTTAAACTTGGTATTTGATGGTCATTCTCCATCTTATGATCACAACTAGTACATAAACCACCACCTGGAATGTGTTCAAGAGTTTCATTATCCATACCAACTTTTAGAAATGTAATGTCAGTTTTTACCTGTTTTCCCTTTAATACGTTACTAATAATTTCAGCAACAACAGATTCACCACTAGAATTTAAAGCATTGAATAGCTCAATTTCTATATTATTATATTCAATATACACGCAATCCTCGCCTCTACGACCAGAAGAAAATTTACATATACGTCTACAGAGTGAATTTAAAATGTGCGTATCTATCTTACTTGCACTGCTCTCTGAAAGCTTGCTGCAATCTATATTCTCTCCTTGTTTTATAGAGTTAATAATATTTTCAATTTCCTTTTTTCTTTCATCTTGATCTAACTTCGAAAACCAGTACTCTCTTCCACTCAACCATTGCGCATCGCCTATTATATATTTATTAGGACATATCCCATCCTTGCCACCTTGGCATTTCTCTTGATTTAAAACATGTGCAAAATGTTCCGTTTCTTGCTCGCTACACTTTTCGTCGATTTTCAAATACCTGATTTTTGTCTCACTCTCTTTATCTTTACACACTTTACTTCCAATCACACTAAAGCTTATCGTATCGCCTTTTTTAAGTGCAAATGGTAATGCAACGTCATTTCTCCCAGGCCCAATTGCAAAATCTGCATACTGCTTAGGACAAAAATTAACCTTACTAGGCACTATATCAATCTCTGTTACTCTTATTCTATCTGAGATATTAACACCAGAATCAACCCATTTCTGCTCTGTTGACACTATATCTAGTTTTTCACGCAAACCTGATAAATTTTCTGGCTTAATACAGTGATGTTCCCCGCAGCCTGACAGAAAAAAAAACGGTATTATCAGCAAAAATTTTAGCATAAATCCAACTCATTTAGTGCTTTTGTTAACACTCTCGGAGCTACTAGAACCAGAACCTCGAGATTTACTCTTGTCTCCACCACTCAACTTCTTAGCAGCAGCACCAGCAACTCCAGCAACACCCCCAGCAGCAGCTTTGGCAGCAGATAAAGCTTTGCCCACCATTTGTCCAGGTGTCTGACCTGAGCCAAGTGCTGCTCTATGGTTACCAGCAAGTTCAGCAGCCATGCCAGGAAGAATGTTTAAAAAGTGGTAAAAGAGGAATAATACTAAACACAATTTTAATAATTCTCCGATGAGAGAGCTGCCAAACTCCATGTATGTAAAGTCGAATAGACCAAGTATGCTGCTCTTTTTAAAGCTATAATTTTGCATCATACATGCAAGAGTAGTTTCATTTTTATCACATTCCCCATCTTTCAATTTAAACCACTGTTTTTTCTTACTATATGAGATTTCTGCTTGTTTCTTTTCATATGACTTGTCCGGTTGTTCATTTTTATATGACTCGTCCAGTTCAAAATTTAAATTTTTAAAATAGATTTTATCACATGCTATGAACATAAAGGACAAAAACGCAAAAAGGATAACCGGGTATAAGCTATAGGTAATCAACTCTTTCACCCAGCCTTCAAAATATCCTTTGGTGTGTTGGAATAAAACCATAGGAATGAACAAAGGTGATAAAATGATGATTACACTTAAAGCAACTAGAGATAAAATAAATACATAGCACAGCCACAAAATAACCATCATCATCAGAACGGCCATAAATATACAGACAAGAGCTACTAAAATTTGTCCACCAGCAAAAATAATACCGATTACCGAACCTGCAACTAATAAGACAGGAGCAGCACCAAGCAAGACTGCTAACGTTGCAACACCTCCAGTACCAATTTTGCCACCAATTCCATCTAAAGGGGCACCTAAATAAAATAAAATTCTACAATCAAGCCTATCCCAAGGTGCAAGATAACTGTAAGATACCCTCTTTCCTGCACGAGTATATTCATAATCTGTACCTGCTTTATAATTACATATGCCTTTACTTTCAGATGATGCTTTTAGCACTATCTCTGACAAACCATTTGAGAGACGAGTTAATTCTCCATAATAATGAGACATGGTACTGCCTGTTGTGAAGTAAATCACTAAAGCGAATTTTATGATCAACATATACATTTCTTGAGGCCTCTGAACTCCACCAGACATGGCTTTTATAGAGAACAGTATTAAAGCTAAAACTAAAACAGCAGTTACAGTGTTTTTCAGCCTTTTCTGTGCTACAGATATAAAACTCTCACCATTTGGTGCACCTTTACCTGCAACTAAATTATCTAATGATTCCTTAATGCATTGCACTATCATAGAAGTTACGGGAATAGGAGCTAATGATTTACTCCCTGCCTGGTTATAACAAGCTTCAGAAACATACGAGCTAAAACAGCCAGCATTATCATAACCTACAAAAATTTTCCCCCCTTGTCCGTTGAGTCCTTTTTCTTTAGATCTGATAATAGTTTTATAGTCATCATTATTACCAATAGTAACTTTTTCCTCTCCTGTACCATCTTTATTTTTGAATATCATCACAGATTTTTCACACATAGGAGCAAGTAGGTCAGGTGGCAATTCCGTGCACCCCATATCAACCCCTTGCGGCCAAGGAGTCATTTCGATACCAAGCATGCTAACACTGGCTAACTCCACACATAATCTGCCCGTTTTTCTCACTGCTTTGAATGTAGCTCCATGTATGGGTTCGCTCTGTCCTGCTTTGAGAACTCTACATTCCAGACCACCATCAACCTTCGAGGACCATGACCCATCTACGTATCCAGTGTCTTTCTCCCTGACATCAAAGTTTATGTATCCAGGTTCTCCTCTGGAATTAAAGTCTACCTTATTAAAAAGATTACCAAAAGTTAAAGGTTTTCGATGACATACTTCTATATATTCACTGTATTGCACACCATTTTTTGGCCAGTAATAACTCTCTGTACTCTCCTGAACGTTAGAATTTAAGGCTTCTTTTTCTGCTCTTTTCCCGTCATAATCTTTTTTGTTCACGTCTTCCCGAGCTTTATTTTGCAAACAAGAAAAATATTCCTCTTCTGTTTGGTAATTTTCATTGGTGCAGCCACTATAACCTGTGTCTTCTAATTTAAAATTTTTGTATTTTCCATCATGGTCACGTGCAACTGGGTGTTTAACAAAACTATGTTCACAAACAACAAGTCCTCCTATAGCTTTCCAGACTCCAACAATTGCAGCTATCATTCCAACAATAACAAGAGCGGTAAACAAACCAGCAGAAGAAACGATCAAAACAACGCCAGTAAATATTGCGCCAACAGCAATCGCTATTCCAGCAAGTGCTGCAGCTGTTTTAAACGCTCCACAATCAGGATTAGAGGCACGACTAAAACTGCCAGTGGAATTAAATCTGCTAACAAATTCTGTCTTGTCAGTACCACTTACTCCATCTGCAAGCACTGGATATGAGAGTAAAAAGTCTATATTTAGTAAAAATATCGCAATTAATAGCAATGACAGCTTAGTCTTAAACATTTTTTACCTTCTGATAAAATATAGGCAACCATACTTTTGGGTTGTCCCCAACTTCATTTAATATATCGTGTAACAATAGAACACTTTCTGCACGTCCGGATAATACGTTGATTATATCATCCAGGCCTTTTAAGTCTATTCTAGCTACTACAGCATTGACTCCTTGTTTCACCAAAAAGAATCTAGTACTCGGATCTGTGTGCTTAATTAATATATATTCACGTTCAGTTAACATAAAAACATCCCGATAGACACTAGTAGCTTTCAGATTTGGTAAAAAAATCTGTGTCGCTGTTTGTTGTACAAGCGTATCGCTAATAGTACTTTTACTTGCATCCTCAACACTCTGAGTAGCAAAAATCACAAAAGCATTTAGTTTTCTCAGTACCTTCAACCAGTCTTTTATCTTGGGTGCAAAAACTGGATTATCTATTAACGCCCATGCCTCATCAAGAACGATAATAGATGGAGTGCCATCAAGAGATATACTAATCCTATGAAATAAATAAATCAAGACCGGTCCAAGAGCAACAGGATCTTTGAGCAAGCTAGCCATCTCAAAACCAAATACTCTTGCTCGTGAAAAATCTAGCAAATCTTCTTTATTGTCAAATATTGCAGCATGAGAACCATTATCATGCCACATAGATATTGCCCCAGCTAGAGTATCAGGACCTGCAAGCCCTAAAAACGGTACGAGGTTTCTCAAGAATCTGTCTTCTTTTCTTAATTTAAAATTTCCTTCAATTGCATCATTAATTCGTGCAATATCTTCTGAAGTAAATTTATCATTATATACCGAAATTAAAGACTTTATCCACTCCATTAAAAATGTTCTATTATCAGAGGTATCATCAAGTTGTAAAGGATTAAAATTTGTTTTAGTTCTTGGTTCTATTACAGTATAGATACCACTAAGTGCTCTTAAGAAAATCTCTGCACCGCGATCTTTATCAAAAAAGAATATCCTTGGAGAAAACTTCATCGCTTGGGCACACAGGAAATTCATTAAAACAGTTTTACCAGCACCAGTTGGGCCAATTATCATAGTGTGTCCAACATCCCTTATATGAAAGTTGAAAAAAAATGGAGTACCAGATGTCGTGTCAAAAACTGTAACGGCATCTCCCCAGTGGTTATTGAATTTATTACCAGTAGGATAATTATGTTGAGATGCAAATCCAGCCAAATTAAGACTACTTATTGTAGCTTTTCTCACTATATAATCGAAATTACCAGGAATTTGCGCCCAAAATGCTGGTTCAAGGTTAACTCTCTCACGTATAGGGTAAACACCGCAATTAGAAAGCTCTGATTCTACCAACGACAGAGCGTTATCCAATGATTTAGGACTTTTTTCTATACATAAAATAGTCAGGTGATGTTGACCAAACGCAATCTTACCACTCATTGCGTCATCAAGCGCTTGAGAAATTTCTGCTATTTGAGAAATAGCTTTATCTGCAGACTGTATCATTCGATTTTGCTGTATCTGCATTTTTCCAATCGCCATTTGCCTGTTTATAAATTGAAAAGATTGCGTAATTATAAACTCGTAAGGAAGTTGTAAAAACGAATCAAGCATTCCTGCAGAAGTATGATTTCCATATTCTTTGATACTAATTATTCCAGCATATTTACTCTCATTATGAGTCACAACCTGTATCATCTTACGGCCAAAGAATAACCTATGTACTGGTAAGTATCTTGATATTTCAGTTCTTAGCGGAAAAAGCGTATTTGTAACGAAGCCACAATTTACGATTCTAGATAGAAACTCCATTATTTCGCAGAACAAACCATCTGGAGTTTCTTTTACTCCAAGAATTTTAGGCGAATAATTTCTAAGGCTTGTCACTACACGATTTGTCGTTTCCTCTAAATCTTCATACGTGGCACGTATATCACTTTCCCAAGCATGTTTTGAAGTTACATGTCCGAATTTTTTTAGTAGATGTGACAAAAATTCTACTCCTTTTGTGTCCGCTCTACGGATAATCGTAATGTATAGGTCATTAATAAATGATTGCCTTGTTGCGTGTTTTTCTCTCCATTTTAGATTTACGTGATTAGCGAAAAAATTCGGCAAACCTTGACTTGCAAATTCATCAGAAAAAATATTTTTCTTACGTCTGATAGTATGAAAATACAAACTAAATGCCGGAGATGAAATGCTTCTTAGCATCTGATTCCTGATGTTGTTCTGTATGACTAAATCCTCGTCATCGGCAGTTTCAAATGCAAAACCACTTAATTTTATAACCTTAACCAACCAATTTTCTTTTGTCATCAAGGTTGTGCTATTCCAATAGCAAGAATAAGGAATAAATTCAGCAGCGTGAACTTCCCTGTTCAGAGTAGATTTATTCTTTGATTGAATAGCCCTAAACCTCAGCATCACACAACGTTAAGCAATATCATAAGAATTGGCTCCATGGTAAAAACGATTTAAACATTTCGAGCACTTTCCCAATTTTACCATAAATAATTCAATAAACAACGGTTCTTTTGCAGAAGCTATATAACCAAGTCCATGTATACCTGGTAACATTAAGAGAATCACTCTTAAATTATTTGAATTAATGAAAATTAGCATGCAAATCAGGACGTTTAATATTGCAAACATATAACTCACACCAAAGAGCATTGCAGGTCTTGTAAGACCTTTAAATAATTGATCTGTTTGTATACTACCTGTGGACATATCTTTAACCTTCTAATAATAGCTCTAACACTAATACTATATCATTATATTAAAAATCCATTGAAACTAGTAGCACTTTAAGTTAAGATACATTATTTAATCCCGATAATGACAAGTTGGCCATTTCAAGAAGCAGAAAAAATATTGCAAGAGTTTCCTAATAAAAAAGAAATAATATTTGAAACTGGTTATGGACCCTCTGGTTTACCCCACATAGGAACCTTTGGAGAGGTTTTCCGCACTACAGTTATTGTAAATGCATTAAAAAAAATAGCTCCTGGTATAAAAACCAAAATCATTGCAGTTTCAGATGATATGGATGGTTTGCGAAAAATACCAGATAATGTGCCAAATCAAGAGATGCTAAGAGAGCACTTAAATAAACCATTGACTATGATACCTGATCCATTTGGCACTCATCAGAGTTATGGTCATCATATGAATTCATTGTTGTGTAAATTTCTTGATATGTTTGAATTTGAATACGAGTTCAGGAGTGCAACAGAGTGTTATAAATCTGGCGTTTACGATGAAAAACTTTTACTCTTACTGAAAAATTATGATAAAGTGATGGACGTAATGCTTCCATCATTTCGGGAAGAAAGACAGCAGACTTATAGTCCATTCTTGCCAATATGCCCAAAAACTTCTCAAGTTTTACAAGTTCCAGTAATTGAAACAAATACAGAGAAAGGAACAATCACATATGAAGACCCAAACGGGGAAAAAATAGAAGTTCCAGTGACAAAAGGAAAATGTAAACTGCAATGGAAACCTGATTGGGGAATGAGGTGGGCCGCATTTGGAGTAAATTACGAAGCTCACGGAAAAGATTTAACTCCATCTGCTGTGCTTTCAAGTCAAATATGTGAAATACTTGGAGAAAAGCCACCACTTCTGTTTTGCTACGAGCTTTTCCTTGATAAAGAAGGAAAGAAAATATCAAAATCAAAAGGAAATGGCATTTCAATTGAAGAGTGGCTAACTTACGCACCAACAGAGAGCTTAGCATTGTACATTTTTCAGAGTCCTAAAAAAGCTAAACGTTTATATTTTGATGTGATACCAAAATCAACTGATGAATATTTAGAATTTGTAAAGCGTTATCATGAGAACAAAGAAAAGGATATAAATAATCCTGCTTGGCACATTCACCAGGGCAATGTTCCCAGTATAGAAACTTCAGGCATAAATTTCTCACTACTTTTAAACCTAGCAGCAGCTTGTAATGCTGAAAACAAAGAGATCCTATGGGGTTTTATATCCTCTTATGCACCAAACGTTACACCAGAAAATAATAAAATGCTTGATAGACTTTCAGACTTCGCAGTAAAGTATTATCACGATTTTATCAAGCCAACAAAATCATATAAAACTCCAAATGAAAAAGAAAAAGCAGCGTTACTAGATTTGAAGGACACTTTACATTCTCTATCTACAACTGCTACTGCTGAAGAAATTCAATCTCAGGTATTTTCTATTGGAAAAAAATATGATTACACCAACTTACGTGACTGGTTTCAGCTATTATATGAAACGTTACTTGGCCAAAAAACCGGTCCAAGAATGGGATCTTTCATAAAGCTTTACGGAATAGGTAATACGATTTCTCTCATAGAAAGCGCTACTAAATGTATACTTTAGAGTTTACCTCCTTTCATTTGAGCTCTTTAGTTTTAATAAGAATTCCTTGACAAACTCCGCTAGCCCCCTTATCATGAAACTGAAGCTATTGTATTTGCTTTCGCCAATCTGCAGATTAAAAGGTAAGGATTACTTAATGTATCGGCGTCTTATGTTCAATTTTTTGCAGTATATAGATACTGTATGTCTTTACAAAACTTCATCTACATCTAGGTTTTTATCTAAATAAGCTGAACGCGCTTATAAAGCGTTACAAGACATCAAAAAATGCCAATACTCGACAGAGATAGTAAAAGACTAGCTAACTCGGGGATTCTTTGTCTTTTTTTCTGCTTAGTAAATTTCTTAAACGTTTGCAGCGTAAGTTAGTTGCAATTAAAAGCAGCTGAATTTCGCTTGTCAAGCGTTTAAAACATAAAAAACGCCAATATTTTAAAGCGGATAATAACCCCAGGGCTTCTTTTGCCTTTTTTTTCATTTGGTAAATTTCTTAATGTTTATGGCTAAACGACAACCGTCATCCCGCTACTTGTTAGCGGCTGAGATACCGCGAATGAATCGCGGTATGACGGTTCGCGGCGGCATGACGATAAGGTTTATACCTTGTCATCCCAGTGCTTGACACTGGGATCCAGCTTTCTTTATAAATTCACCAAAAGTGCTTCATTCTATAACGCAAAACCCATACTCACCAAATCCAATGCATTACTTGCAATTAAGTTTCCTGGATCCCAGTGTCTGGGCACTGGGATGACACCATCATAAAGGAATCAGTGTCAGCTACTTTCATGACACCATTCTTTTTCCTGGATCCAAGTAGTCGAGCTACTTGGATGACAGCTAGCCTGACAACCGTCATCCCGCTACCTGTTAGCGGGATCTATGCTAAGAGATACCGCGAATGAATTGCGGTATGACGGTTTGCAACGGTATGACGGTTCGCGGCGGCATAGTAATTCGTCATCCCGCTGCTTGTTAGCGGGATCTCTTGTTAGCGGCTAAGAGATACCGCGAATGAATCGCGGTATGACGGTGTAGACGATGGTTAATAGCTCTTTCCACAGAAGTCCGGATATGATAAGATAAGGATAGATGGCGATAAGGAGGTTGGATGCCGGCAGCATATAGTTATGATTTAAGAAAAAAAGCAATGGAAGCACTAGACGAAGGGGAAAGCAGAGAAGCAGTGGCAGCAAGATTTAAAATTGGACGAACTACTTTGTGGGAGTGGCAGCAAAGAAAAAAAGAAACAGGCGACTTTCAGTCAAAAAAACTCGGTAATGGAGGTTACAATCAGAAAATTATCGACTGGAATAAGTTTATCGAATTTGCTAAAAAACACGGTAGAAAAACTCTGTCGGAAATGGCTAAACTTTGGGGCAACGTTAGTATCCAAACGATCCACCGAGCTCTCAGAAAAATTGGATTTACGCGCAAAAAAAGACATATGGATACAAGGAAAGGAACGAAGAAAAACGTGCTGAATTCTTAAAAATTATAGCAACAAAAGAACCAGAAAACTTAGTGTATATAGATGAGTCTGGGATTGATAACACGGAGGACTATCCATATGGGTATTGCCAGAAAGGACAGCGATTTTATGCCCTAAAATCTGGAAAAAAAACTCAACGAATCAGTATGGTTGCAGCTTTAAGTAGAAGAAAGATAGTTGCTCCATTAACATTTGAAGGCCACTGTAATATGGATATTTTTAATGGATGGTTTGAGCAATTTTTGGCACCGATCTTAGAACCTGGACAAACTGTCATTCTTGATAATGCTACTTTTCATAAGTCTGATAAGCTTATCAAGCTCGCTAAAGGAGTCGGTGCAGAAATTTTGTATCTGCCGCCTTATTCTCCAGATTTTAACAAAATTGAGCATCATTGGTTTGCTATAAAAAACAGAGCCAGGAAAAACATTCCTCTATTCGAATCCTTTCGTCGTGCTGTTGATTCTGCCTTCCTATGACCTATTCGGACTATTATGAGAAATGCTATAAGTATCCCGCTGCTTGTTAGCGCCGCGGCGGTATGACGGTTCGTGGTGGTATGACGTAGAGTGCTTAGAAGCTGCTATTTTGCTACAAATGGCTGTAATGGCATCATCTATTTTATTGCTATCACAGCCTGTTTGTGCAAGTTCAGCGTTCCCATCACAATTTTTTTCAACTGCTATTGATACTAGTTCTTTTGCACTAATTTTATTAGCTAAGTCTTTACTTACTTTAATAATCAAGACTGTTTTATCTTTTTCTGTTGCCGTGAAAGCTATTATCGTTTTTGGTTTTTGTTGCTGCAAAACAAACTCTCTTATTATATTCGCTGGAATATTGGTAAAAGCATGACTTACAAAATTTATTCCATTTATTTCAGTGCTTTTTATGCTCTCTGCGCTTATAAGTTTTTTATATAAATTTTTTATTTTAGCTTCAGATTCTTTGCGCTCTTGATTTAAAATATTTAATCGGTTTATTATTTCACTTGCTGGTGCTTTTACGAATTCTGCAACTTTTTTTAAGTTAATTTCATTATCACGTACATAATTGATTGCTTCCTGACCAGTTAAAGCTTCAATTCTTCTCACTCCAAAAGCAACAGAACTTTCTGTTACTATCTTAAATAAACCAATTTCTCCAGTATGTTCAACGTGCGTGCCACCACACAGTTCTCTTGAATCTCCAATCTTCACTACTCTTACTTGGTTGCCATATTTTTCACCGAATAACGCCATAGCTCCTTCGTCTATTGCCTGATTCATGCTCTGAATTTTTGTAGACGTAGAAAGGTTTTCTCTGATTAGAGAGTTTACCATATCTTCTACTAAGAATAGCTGATCCTGAGTAACTTGAGTGTTATGACTAAAGTCAAATCGTAACTTATCCGGTGCAACTAGGGAACCTTTTTGAGTGACATGGTCACCCAAGATTTTTCTCAATACAAAGTGCAAAAGGTGTGTAGCTGAATGATTTCTTCTTAAGGTTTGCCTTCTTTCCTTGTCAATGCTTGCTGCAACTGTGTTACCTTTACAAATTGAACCGAACTTAACTATGCATCTGTGCAAATATAGGTCATTAACCTTATTGGTATTCTCGACTATAATAATACTTCTATCAGATTTGATCAGACTGCCAGTATCTCCCACCTGTCCACCTGACTCGCCATAAAAAGGTGTTTTATCAAGTATAATGGTTATCTTTTCTCCCTCCTTTGCAGAATCAATTACTTCATTTTTAGAGGAAACTATAGCTAGTATTTTCGCATCATTTACTTCATTGAACTCATAACCAACAAATTTTGTTTTGCCAAATTTATCGATCAAATCAAACCATACTTGCTCAACAGATTTTTCACCAGATCCAGCCCATTTAGCACGTGCTCTCTCTTTTTGTTCTCCCATTGCATCATCAAAACCCTTCTGGTCAAAATTTATTTTTTTCTCTTTTAAAATATCAAGTGTAATATCCAAAGGAAATCCATAAGTATCATATAGCTTAAACGCTAATTCTCCAGGCAGAGTGTCACCTGGTTTTAAATCTGCAGTGAATTTTTCCAATAGACTAATGCCTTTCATCAAAGTGTCTTTAAAGTTTTCTTCCTCTGATTTTAACGTCGTTTCTATTAAGCTTTTAGCTCTGACTAATTCAGCTCCCATATAAGCCGAACTCGTGCTATCTATCAACACTGGAAAAATACGATGGAGTAGGGAATCATTATATCCAAGCAGGTGAATATAACGTGTGGCTCTCCTAATTAATCTGCGTAATACGTAATTCCTGCCCTCATTTCCAGGAAGCACTCCTTCTGCGATGAGAAATGCAGCCGCGCGAAGATGATCTGCTACGATCTTATGCGCTATTTTATTTTCTGTTCTTCCACAATACTCTTGAGATTTATTTATCAAAGCAGAAAATAAATCAATATCATAGTTATCATGGACGTTTTGCATAACAGCCGCTATTCTTTCAAGACCCATTCCAGTATCGATGCATTTTTTTGGCAATTTGTGTAAATTACCTTCTTCATCTTTGTTAAACTCCATGAATACCAGATTCCAGATTTCAACAATTCTATCGCCCTCTTGTAAATTAGGACTCCCATGGTCATAAAAAATTTCAGAACATGGACCGCACGGACCAGTGCTTCCCATACTCCAAAAGTTATCATCCGTTGTAATTCTTATGATTTTATCACTTGAAAAGCCACTTATCTTACGCCAAATCTCGTACGCCTCATCATCAGTATGGTAGACGGTTATGGATAGTCTGTTTTTATCAAGAGATAACTCTTTAGTGATAAATTCCCACGCAAATTCTATCGCAGTTTCCTTAAAGTAATCACCGAAGCTAAAATTTCCGAGCATTTCAAAAAATGTGTGATGCCGAGTTGTATAGCCAACATTTTCCAGATCATTGTGTTTACCGCCTGCTCTTAGGCACTTTTGACTTGAGACAGCACGTTTCATTTCAGTTTTTTGAGCACCAGTAAAAATATTTTTAAACTGCACCATACCAGCATTTGTGAACATGAGCGTTGGGTCATGTTCTGGAATCAAAGGAGAAGAAGAAACCTGCTCGTGGTCATTATTTACAAAAAATTTTATAAATCTTTCTCTGATTTCGTTTAGCTTCATCGTTTTTATTGAGGTTATCTATAAATAATAAGTTGTAATGGAAATAAAATCAATACCACTCTCTAGATCTCAGAACTTCTAGTGACATGCACCTTGTGGTAAGAAAAAATCAATATATTCACGATAAATTTACCTCATATCTGTGTTTTATATGTGGAAATTGGAATGGAAATTTATGTAGGCAAAGAAAAAAGAATAGCAAATGTGGTGACTCAACACTGGAATGACATAAAAGGATCAGACAGAGATTGGCCAGAAAGGCATGAAATAGACACTGCAGAAATAATGGAGTCATGGCAGCATTGTTTTATCATTGAAGTCAAAGATCAAGGTTATATTTGCGAAAATGCAGGAGAAAAGGCTGTTGAATTCTATGGTTTTGAGAACAAGACGCGTATTGATAATAAGTATGCAATTGATGCACCATTTTTGCGACTATATAAAATAGATGCAGTCATTGATAAACTTGATACTGTAATAGAGAGTAAATGTCCAATCAACGAAGAGGAAGAAAGTGAAAGTGTTAAAATGAGGCAAGTATTGTTGCCACTTGGGAATAAAGAAGGTATAACACATATATTGGGCGTAATTACTTTTAAACTCCTTTAATATACAATTTTAATTTGATTCTTTAATAAAATTATTTATACTACTACTTAATTACTATTAAAGAACTCAATAGTAGTGCTTGTAAATTTGTTTAGAATATGAAGAAAATAAAATTAAAAACCAAATCCTCTGTCAAAAAGCGCTTTCACCTTACAGCTAAGGGTAAAGTCATTTCTACTCAGTCAGGCAAAAGGCATGGCATGGTAAAGAGAAGTAAATCTAATATTCGTAATCAGCGCGGTACAACGATTCTTGGTAAATCTGACTCGCGTATAGTTAAGCTTTATATGCCTTATGGTATTTAATAAAATGGAGGTAAAATAAAATGGCTCGGGTAAAACGTGGAGTCACTACTCACGCTCGTCATAAAAAAATATTGAAACTGGCAAAGGGTTATAGAGGGCGCGCAAAAAGTTGTTATAGAATTGCATTACAAAGAGTTGAAAAAGCACTGCAATATGCTTATAGAGACAGAAGAAATCGTAAACGTGATTTTCGTGGTTTATGGATAATACGTATTAATGCAGCAGTAAGAGAGCATGGGCTTACTTATGGTAGGTTTATGCATGGTCTTACACTTGCCGGCATTGATTTAAATAGAAAGATTCTTGCTGAGATGGCCGTTAATTATAAGGATGATTTTGCCAAATTAGTAGAAGCTGTAAGTGGTAAATTAGCAGAGAATTCTTAAAGCAAAGACACCATGAGAATTATTTTCATGGGGTCACCAGAATTCGCTGTTAGTACGCTAAACTTACTATTGAAATCACAGAATAAAATAGTAGCAGTATACACCAAGGCTCCAAAACCTTCAGGGCGTGGACAGAAGCCAACGAAATCTCCAGTACATGTTATCGCTGAAGAAAGTAACATAGAGGTATGTACTCCTATCTCTCTAAAGTTTTCGGCAGAGCAAGAAAAATTTAGAAATTTCAAACCAGACGTTGCAGTTGTAGCTGCGTATGGATTGATACTTCCAAGAGAAATTTTGAATATTCCAAAATATGGTTGTATTAATATTCATCCTTCATTACTACCAAGGTGGCGTGGTGCAGCCCCGATACAGCACACAATTTTAGCAGGAGATCAAGAAACCGGGGTTAGCATTATGCAACTGGATGAAGGATTAGATTCCGGCCCTATTTTAAAACAGGAAAAATTTCTTATCGAAAAGAACGATAATTACAAGACATTGCATGATAAATTGTCTGAATTAGGCAGTGATTTACTGCTGGAAGTGCTAAACGAAATTGAAAAACAGCTTCTCTTAAAACAGAACGATAACGATGCATGTTACGCTAACAAAGTGGAAGACTATAAAATTTATGCAAGTGATGCCTGTGAAGTTGCTTATAGAAAGGTTAAAGCGTTTTACCCAAAAGCATTCATTAAGATAGAAAATAAACGTATCAGGATACTTGATGCTGACTTTGAAGCTCTCGCTTCAGAACAAGGTAAGATTGTTAACGATAATATGCACATAAGTTTAAAAGGTGGCACTTTAATTCCTAAAGTTGTACAAATGGAAGGGAGAAATCCTTGCAGTATTGAAGATTTTATTCGTGGCTTGAAATCAAGCATGGTAAAAAAATTTATAGAATAGACTGCTTTAAATTAGTGTAGAAATGTAATAGCTAAATTTCCTTTTCTTAGATATAATCTTATAAAATTTTCTGTACAAAAATGAAAATCAAAAGAGCTTTAATATCGGTATATGATAAAACGAATATAATTGATCTTGCATCGTTTTTAATGCAGCAACAAATAGAAATTCTTTCAACAGGAAATACTTATAAAGCACTATCTGATGCCGGAATAAAAACGCAAGAAGTATCAGATTATACGCAATTTCCAGAGATACTGGGTGGTAGAGTAAAAACTTTACACCCTAAAATTCATGGAGGAATACTTTATGATCGAGAAAAGCACAAAAAGGAAGTGCAAGATCTAGAAATTGAGCCAATAGACCTGCTTATAACTAACCTATACCCATTTTGGGAGACAGTAAGTAGCAGCTCAAATGAAGAGCAAATTATAGAACAAATTGATATCGGCGGAGTGGCATTAATTAGAGCTGCAGCAAAAAACTTTCGTTTTACTTCAGTTATTTCTAGCATTCAAGACTATGAAGCACTGAAAGCTGAGATGATAGAAAATAACAATAAAACAACATTGGAATATAGAAAACACTTAGCAACCAAAGCATTTGCTCTCACTGCACACTACGATTCTAATATTCACAGTTGGTTTTTATCCCAGAGTAAAAATAATGAGTTACCAGAGTTTTTTGCTCTATACGGGCATAAAGTACAAGAACTCAGGTATGGTGAAAATCCCCATCAAAAAGCTGCATTTTATAGTAATCAATTTACAGAATATCCGTTGGAAAAACTACATGGAAAAGAGTTGAGTTATAATAATATAGTAGATATAGAATCCGCACTTAACATAACTTCTGAATTCGAAGAACCTGCAGCAGTGATAATCAAGCATAATAACCCATGTGGCGCTGCTATTGGTAATAATGCTTTGGAGGCATATGAAAAAGCTCTATCGTGCGATGAAGTAAGCAGTTTTGGTGGTATAGTTGCCTTAAACCGGGAGATAGATTTAAAGCTAGCGGAAAAATTAAACGAGATATTTTTAGAAGTAGTGATAGCACCATCGGTAAACAATGAGGCACTAAAAATTTTACAAAGAAAGAAAAATTTAAGAGTGATTATTCATAAATCTTTTCAACAAAATGTGAAATACCAAACTAAAAATGTTGTTGGTGGGTTTTTGGTGCAAGAAAATAATGACCACACAATAAAAGCAGAACAAGTAACAGAATGCACTGCAACAGACAAAGAAAAAAAAGATCTTATTTTTGCCTGGAAAATATGTAAGCATGTGAAATCCAACGCAATAGTTATAGCAAAAGATGGTTGTGCTATTGGCATCGGCGCAGGGCAAACAAGCAGAATAGATAGTGTGAACATTGCAGTGAAAAAAGCAGGTGAAAAATGTAAAGGTGCGGTGCTTGCTTCAGATGCATTTTTCCCATTTCCAGATAGCATAGTAGAAAGCACAAAACATGGAATTACAGCTATAATTCAGCCCGGTGGCTCGCTAAAAGATCAAGATGTGATAAAAGCTGCAAATGAAAATAAAATTGCTATGTTTTTCACTGGCGTTCGCAGTTTTTTCCATTAGGCTTTGTGTCTTATCGTCATACCGCCACAAACCGTCATACCGCCGCGGTATCTCAGCCGCTAACAAGAGATCCCGCTAACAAGCAGCGGGATGACGAGCTTATCGTGCTGCCACGAACCGTCATACCGCCACAAACCGTCATACCGCCGCGGTATCTCAGCCGCTAACAAGAGATCCCGCTAACAAGCAGCGGGATGACGAGCTTATCGTGCTGCCACGAACCGTCATGCCTCTGCGAACCGTCATACCGCCGCGGTATCTCAGCCGCTAACAAGCAGCGGGATGACGGCTGTCGCTTAGCCACAAACGTTAAAAAATTTACCAAATAAAAAAAAAGGCAAAGAAGCCCCGTGGTGCGAGTTTTGACCCTCTAATACTTTAAATTGGCGCTGTAATAATGTGCTAACGCTTAAAATAAGCGCGATTTGGCTGAATGTAGAAAAAATTAAAAAGACATGCAGCCGCTATAATTTTATGTAATCCGCCAATAGATACTCCAAGTTTTTTACTGAATTTTTGTTATTGAACCCGCGCGGATCAAAAACAAGTTTTGAGTCAGAAATACTCTTAATACTACAATAAGGGGGCTGGCGGAGTTTGTCAAGTAAGTTTTTTCGTTTCTGTGACCAGTTGGACTTAAAGTCTACACAAAAAACGTTTACAACCAACGTTCAACATGGTAAATTAAAAACGGTTTATTCCTCGGTAGCTCAGTGGTAGAGCAGTTGGCTGTTAACCAATTGGTCGCTGGTTCGAATCCGGCCCGGGGAGCGTTTCTCTGTGAAATTCTAGTGTTGATTTTATATGAACATTAAATCAGTGGTTTTATGTATACTAGATGGCTGGGGAAATGGAATAGAGAATAATAAATACAACGCTATTAGCAACGCAAATCCACCTTGTTGGCAATACATTAGCTCTAATTATCCAAAATGCAGTTTATCCGCCTGTGGAACTGATGTTGGGTTACCTGGTGGTCAGATAGGTAACTCAGAAGTTGGCCACATGAATATTGGCAGTGGTAGAGTAGTAATGCAAAGCCTTCAGCGCATTAATCAAGAGATTGGAACAATAGAAAACAATGTAAATCTACAAAGTTTTATTAATGATCTAAAAAGTAAGAATGGTATATGCCATCTAGTGGGATTGGTGTCAGATGGCGGTGTTCATTCGCATCAAAAGCATATTTCAACTTTAGCAAATAAAATATCACAGCATGGAATCAAAGTGGTGATACATGCATTTTTAGATGGCAGAGACACATTGCCAAATTCAGGAAAAAAATGCATTCAAGAATTTATAAAGAGTATAAAGGGAAATGACATAAGAATTGCTACTGTTTCTGGGCGTTACTATGCTATGGACCGTGATAACAGGTGGGAGAGAACAATTGAAGCTTATGAGGCTATCGCATTTGCAAAGGCACCTCGTCATGATAATGCAGTATCGTTGATTGATGAAAATTATCAAAATAACATAACTGATGAGTTTGTCAGGCCTGCAGTAATAGGTGACTATCAAGGTATAAAACCAGAAGATGGAGTGCTGTTGGCTAACTTTCGTGCTGATCGAATGATACAATTAGCAAGTATTTTGCTAGGCAAAACAGACTATATTGAGGTAGCAAAACTCTCTTCAATTCTAAGCATGATGAAATATAAAGAAGATCTCAAAATTCCTCATATTTTTCCTCCTACTTCTTTCGCTGATACTCTAGGACAAACAATAGCAGACAATAAATTGCAACAATTACGTATCGCCGAAACCGAGAAATACGCTCATGTGACTTTCTTTTTCAATTGTGGAAAAGAAGAACCTTTCTCTGGTGAAGAAAGAATACTCATTCCCTCACCAAAAGTTCAAACTTACGATTTGCAGCCCGAAATGTCAGCCTTCGAGCTCACAGAAAAGCTTGTAGAAAAAATTCACTCCCAAGAATTCGCACTGATAGTTGTAAATTACGCTAATCCTGATATGGTAGGGCATACAGGTAATATAAAAGCAGCCGAGAAAGCTGTGCTAGCTGTAGATGATTGTCTTGCGAAAGTGCTGAGTGCTGTTAAAAAGTCAAGCAACACCGCATTAATTGTCACTGCAGACCACGGTAATGTGGAATGTATGTTCGATGAAGAAAATAATACACCTCACACAGCACACACTCTAAATAAAGTGCCATTTATTGTGTCTTGCGATAATCTAAAACTAAGAGACGGAAGGTTATCTGACATTGCCCCTACTATTTTACAGCTACTTGGAATTAAAAAACCAAACGAAATGACAGGCAGTTCGTTGATTTCTTGCATTACCCTCTGTCATTCCAGCTAGGCAGCGTTATGCACCGGAATGACATCAAATAGATGTGTTTTAACTTAATCCAACTTTTAAATTTTTCGCTGTTAGTACTAATGATTCATTAAAGAAGCTGTCAATATCACCAATACTATCTATATTTTTTGTACTGATAGATTGGTCAATTCTTTTGACCAAATTAGATAAAACTTTATTAGGGCCAATTTCAACAAATTTGTTAATGCCACGGCTTAACATATACAAAACCATTTCTCTCCATTTCACTCTGCTTACAGCTTGCTTGGCGAGTAAAGTTTTTATAACTTTGGGATCACTCTCCTCTTTAGCTGTAACATTTGATATCAAAGGAACTATAGGACGGGTTATTTTAATACCCTTCAAAAACTCCAAAACTTTTTCATCAGCAGGTTTCATAAGAGATGAATGAAAAGGCCCACTAACCTGTAATTTAATTAGTTTCCTCACACTCGAGTTTTTGAATAAATCGGGTAACATTTCAAGAGCTTCTCTAGTGCCACTTATAACCACTTGTCCGCCACCGTTATCGTTTGCAATTTCACAAATTCCGTCAATTTGAACTGATTTCAATATATCTTCCACTTCATTTATCTCTGCTCCAAGCAACGCAACCATTCCGCCTTTACATTTCAGTGAAGCTTCATGCATTGCTTCGCTGCGAACTTTCAGCAGCTTGATTGCAGACTCAAGCGTTAACGCTCCTGCAGCACACAGCGCTGTATATTCGCCAACTGAATGCCCACAAACATATTTAACATTGTGATCAGTGAAAAGAGATTTGCCAAACACATGCTCCATAACACGTAGCATTGCAATTGATACTGCCATTATAGCTGGCTGAGCGTTTTCTGTAATGGTTAATTCTTCAATAGGACCGTTGAAGATTAAATTAGACAGCTTTCCATCCAATATGCTATCTACTTCATTAAATACTTGTCTTGCAACAGAAAACTCACTATATAAGCTCCTGCCCATTCCTACAAACTGAGAGCCCTGACCAGGGAAAGCGAAAATCATGATAATTATTACTTATTCCTTATTAAGTATAACATTTTATTTATTTTTTGTCAATATTTTAGAATAATGATTGACTTAGTGAATTAAGTTCACTAGAATGTTAACTGACTAAAAGTTTATAAACAACAATGAATTATCATAAAATTATTATAGTTATGACAGACGGTCAAGAGTTTGAAACTCGTTCCACTTATGGAAAGGAGGGAGATAGGGTAAAACTTGATAGAGATCCTCTTACTCACCCTGCATGGACTGGAAGTTTGACAAGCGGGTTAGCAAGTAAAACTAGCAAATTAGCTAAGTTTAACGATAAATATGGAAGCATTTTCTAATTCTCCTCCTCTTTAAGTTTTAGAGAGTTTACTGAAGCATGCATAAATACAAGAATATAGGCTATGTTGCTTCTCCATCACCAAAATCGCAGGAAGTATCTAAACTATTAAAGAAACTTAATTTTATCAATATAACAGAAGAAAATAAGTCCGAAATCGATCTATTGATAGTTGTTGGCGGTGATGGCTTTATGCTACGCACCTTGCATAATTACGTTATAGAAAATAAAAACATGCATGTGTATGGGGTAAATACCGGCAATGTTGGGTTTTTGATGAATAAATGCTTTAGCCGCAGTGAAGATTTAATTGATCATATAGAACATGCAACTTCAACTCAGTTAACTTTGCTAAAAATGGAAGCAACAGACACAAGTGGCAAGAGGTATCACTACATAGCGGTAAACGAGGTATATGTTTTTAGAAAAGCAAACCAAATAGTAGAAATGAATATCACTATTAATGATAAGCTAAAAGTAGAAAAATTTAGAGGGGACGGAGTAATATTATCTACTCCCACAGGTAGCACTGCATATAACTTCTCTGCCGGTGGCCCAATCTTGCCGCTAAATTCAAATTTACTTGCATTAACCTCTATCAATAGCTATTACCCAAGGCATTGGAATGGAGCGTTAATATCAAACGATACAATCGTACAAATTGACATTAACGACACAAAAAACCGTCCAGCACTTGTAGTATCAGATTACAAAGAATTTCATGATATATCACAGATAAAAATACAAAAAGACCATGAGAACACAATCACTTTGCTTTTTGACAAAGATTACCCTCTGAATGAAAGAATCTTTGATAGACAATTTCTATACTAATAATGTATCTGTTCAGATACATGGCTAATGTACAAATATTGAAACAAAAATTCCAGTGCCCCTGTGATGTCATTCCAGTGCTTGACACTGGAATCCAGCTTTTGATCAAAAATGTTGTATAGTACACAATCAAATTTTCTGGATCCCAGTGTCTGGGCACTGGGATGACACCCATTTGTTCCTATAGTTGTCTTTTCTCGTCTACCTTATTTTGCCACTCTGCTAAACAGATACATTATCTGTAAATTGGTATTTACTACATCTTAATAACTATAGCGTAATCAATGCAGCATAGTAATTAACTTTGGAGTGAATATGCATGGGTCAGTCGAAAAATCAACAGTAAAATTAACTTCTTACGAACAAACAGGTGACAATAGCAAGATAACACTAAAAGATCCACCATCGCCTGAAGAAGCAGGAAATGCTATCTCAAGTGTACTGAATGTAGTACCACGTGTGCAGGGAATGTCACATGAAGAATCAGATGATGAGGAAGTGGATCCTACTTATGCATCTGTAAATCGACAAAAAGATGGTGATGGAGCACCACCGATTTTGCCAAAAGCTCCAGGTTTACAAGACAAAGAAGACAAAAATTTGTTTGGTCTTAGTACTGAAGTACTACCTCCTTCCCTAGAAGAAACAAAAGGTGAGACTCATGATTGGGTATCACAAACAGCAAGTTTAGGTTTAGGAGGATTATCTGGTAATGGATCAGAAGAACATATTTATGCAGCTATAGACCCAAATGCAAAATCTTCGAAAAAGAGTTTAGACAGTGGAATAGGTGGTCAAAACTCAAAAGATGATTTAGGTGCGTCTTCAAATACTTTACCATCGTATAAAAGCAAAGATGACTCTGAAGAGTCTTTGTCACTAAATTCTGATATAGGTAGCACAACAAATAAAAAAACAAACAGATTCTTGCCAAGAGCAAAGTATGCCATGCAGCAGAAGGGTTTTATAATTTTTGGTGCAAGTGCTATTATACTCAGTATATCTGCAGCTTTATTATATTTACAAGATAAAGCAAAATTTATTGCATTTTTTACAAACAGCCCAAAATATATCACTATACCAGTTATCGCACTTGCTGCATTGCTTGCAATTGGTCCAATATTTTTTGCAACAAGGCAATTTATAGATACTGAAGAACATTCCATTCAAAAAAAAGATGCGGATAAAATTTTAGCTGAGGTGTTGGAGCACCAGCCAAAAGATAAAGCTATAAAATCTGTAAGACTGGAATATAGCAATGGCACTCATTCAAATTTTGTACTTAATGCTTGGGAAGCTAAACAAGGCTTCACTAACATTGACGAAAAAGTAATTACTAGAACTAATAAAATAAAATCAGTAATTAACGACAGACCAATATTTACTGCATTATTTACTGGTGTAGTTGCTGCAAATATAGCGTTTCCTCTAGGGCTACTTGCAACACATGGTGTTAATGGTGTACAAAAATTTTACCAAAACCCTTTGACTAATAACATAGGATTATCATTACTTATAGGTTCTGGTATACTTGCATTACTCATTGTGGGTTTTGGCATACATTATTATAGAAAAACAAATTGCACTAATCTTATATATTCGCAGGAAAAGATTGACCCTGAAAGCGTTAACAAGAAATTCATTGAAGAAATAAAACACGAAAGAACAAATGTTCTTGGGGAAAACCACGGTAAAGACGCTAAACGCAGCAGCTTAACGCTTGAGCAAGTTGTGGTTCAATCTCATAATTGTAAGGATGTTGTTTATAGTGTCGGTTAATAAAATGCATGATATAGCTAGTGCAGCCCTACGTCATACCGCCGCAGACCGTCATACCGCGATTCATTCGCGGTATCTCTAGATCCCGCTAACACGTAGCGGGATGACGATTGTCAGGGTAGCACCTCCCTCCCCTGTCATCCAAGTAGCTGACACTGGGATGACAAAAAAAGGAGCACTGGAATGACATCACAGGGGCACTGAAATGACATCCTCCTAGTAGAGATCGCTTTTGTAATTGCAACATTCACGTGTATCCGTTCAGCTAAGCGGTGTAAGAGATGATAGATAAGAGGTTTTGGAAAGGATTGAGACCCCTTTGTTTCCATGTCAAGTATAATGAAATTATCCGTTCAAGGAATGCATTTCCCCGCTTCGATTGGGTAAAATATGAATTTTTGCGATAAACGACATAATGCCGAATTTGCTGTTCAGCATGGTTATTTGTCAGCGGAATATTTTCTGGGTCATCTAAAAATTTCCACATCATTCTTTCAGATTTCAAAATATTCTTTGCAACTCGAGAAGCTCCAATTGCTTCAGGTAAGCGAGATATTTCCTTCAAATAATACCTTGTACGTTTTCGCAATTTTCTTGCACGTCTGGCAAATCTTAAAATGTCTATCTCATTTTTTAGTAAAGCTTTTTTTAGTGCAAATAATTCAGTAGTGACATCTCTTACATAACAGCCAAGAATCTTAACTTCAATGTTCCAGCTATGAGCCAGCCTTTCAAAATCTCTTATTAAATAAGCCCAGCAGATTTGCCTTTTCTTATCATTAAAGTAGTTGTAGGCTGAATATCTATCAGTTACTATCAAACTATTGCGATTGCAAAATGTGCTGTCTTGCAAAACCTTCATTCCTCTTGATTCTGTCAATTTTACAAAACTTGCCGTATTGCTTGCAAACATCCAACACCAGCCAAGTTTTCCTTTGTTATAGTGACTGGTTTCATCGATATGCAAAACCTCACTTCTGCTTATTTCTTGTTCGATTTGCTCATATGTTTTTTCGCATTTTAATGCAACTCTGTGTTCACTATTTGATATGCTGCCAACACTTATGTTCAAATTAAAAATGTCATTTATGATACTAGCCACTTCATGCTTTGAGTTTTTGTAAAATCCGCTGAGTGCTGCAATTATAGACTTAACCCTTGGACCAAATGTATCTGGCGTAACACCTTCTGGTAACTTGCTACTTTTTCTTTTTCTGCATCTCCAACAACGACCATGTTCCAATTACTACATAAGGCCTAATTTCCGGAAGATCAACTTTTTGGTGAACATAAGGTTTTTCGCATATTACAAGCTCTCCTCCGCATTCGCAAATATTAGGCGACTCTATTTTTACTACTTTATCCGCTTCCATTGTAGCATGAAAATTTCCTTTATGCTCAACCTGATCGCCAACATTCCTTTCGCTTTTTGGCTTGTCCTTTTTTGTTTTGTACAATTCTTTAGAGCTCGGTAGAGATGAATTTTTCGAGTTTAAACCAAGCCTTTCCTTTAATTCAGCGTTCTCTATCTTTAAAGCTTTATTTTCTGCTTTTAAGTTTTCTATCTCTGCTTTCAGTTTTTCTATTTTTTGCTGTAAATTTTTGCAAAGTTCTAAAAGGTTTACCACATTACCTCACTTTTGCTCTATGATTATCTTTTTAGATCACTTTGTCTACCTTATTCTACCACTCCGCTGAACGGATACCTTGGGTTAGCTATAGCTAACACCACAATTGTACTAACATTGTGATTTGAGAACAACCTTCACCAGAAAGGGTGTCATTCCAGTATTAAGCACTGGAATGACGAGAGGTAACGCAAGAAGTTTACTCTTAATAAAAACCTGATGATGAATCATTATTACCAAATTTCGGCCTATTTCTGTTGCTGAAACCAGAACGAGGACGAGGAGGCCTCTTATGGTGACTTCCTCCAGGTTTTCTACTAAATGAATTATTGTAATAATTATCCCTGTCATTTGGACCATCTTTCCTTTCCTCGTTGTAAAGCTCACCTTCAAAAAACTCTCCCGTCTCTTGATCAACCCGACGTCTTGACAACTTTGGACACCCACCTTTTTCGAAGTCAATTACTAGTGCTTTGAAAGTATCATCTTGTTTAAGTACGCTCTCTATAGAATCTATATGTTCATTAGCTACTTCACTTATGTGCATTTTTCCTTTTCTGCCATTAAGAAATTCAAGCTCTACAATAGACTTCTCTATTCTTACAACCTTGACATCAACTATAGAACCTTGTTCTAGTTCTGTTATTGAATCAATCATCATACTCTTTGCAATTTCAGCTTCAGTGCCACTCGTAGCAAAAACAGAAACTTTACCATCATCTCCTATTTCAATTTTTGCATTACTTCTTTCACACACACTGCGTATATTTTTCCCCTTAGAACCTATAGCAGCAGAAATTTTGTCTTTATCTATGTAAAATGATAACATCCTTGGTGCATGGTCTTTGACATCATCACTGTGTTCTGAAATCACTGCATTCATTTTTTCTAAAATAAGTAATCTTCCAGCTTTTGCCTGTTCTAAAGATTTTTCAACAATTTCAAAGCTTATACCAGAAATTTTCATGTCCATTTGTAGCGCCGTAACCCCTTCACTAGTTCCTGCTACTTTAAAGTCCATATCACCAAGATAATCTTCATCACCAAGTATATCGGAAAGTATTACATACTCGTCTTTATCTTTGATGAGACCCATAGCAATTCCAGCAACAGGGGCCTTTATTGGCACACCCGTATCCATTAAAGCAAGAGAAGTCCCACAAACTGTTGCCATAGAAGAAGAACCATCAGACTCCAAAATTTCGGACACTACTCTTATTGTATAAGGAAATTCAGACTTATCGGGTAAAACAGGATGAATTGCTTTCCAAGCAAGTTTGCCATGACCGATTTCTCTTCTTCCTGGTGCACGCGCAGCAGAAGTTTCTCCAACAGCAAATGAGGGAAAGTTATAATGCAACATGAAATGCTCACGTCTATCCCCTTCAATATCATCCACAATTTGCTCATCTTGAGTGGTGCCAAGAGCAGTAACAACCAGTGCCTGAGTATTGCCTCTTGTAAATAGTGCAGAACCGTGAGTTTTGGACAGAATATCAACTTCAACTTCTATCTGACGTATCTCATCATGCTTACGACCGTCTATCCTTACACTTTTCTTCCTAATTATTTCACGTACTAAAGATCTTTCAAAATTTTTTACTGCATACGTAATTAACTTTTCGTCTTTTCCAGTTTCTTTAAGAGTATTCAATATATTCTCTCTGATCGCTTCTAGAGCTTGAACTCGCTCTTGTTTTACTGTTTGCGAATATGCTTTTTCAAAATCTTTACCGTATTTTTCGAGCTCTTGTGTTATATCTGATGCATCAATAGGGGCAAAGCTCTCAGGTTTATTGCCAATTGTATCAGCAAACTCTTTTATGAGCTTAATGACAGGCTTAAGGTGTTCATGGCCAAATTTTATTGCATTAAAAACATTTTCTTCAGAGAGCTCTTTCACTTCTGATTCAACCATTAAAATTGAATTTTCATCACCAGACAAAAACAGATCCAAGCTGCTTGCTTTCATCTCTTGAACAGAAGGGTTGAGTATATAGTTATTATTTTCATCACAACCAACCATCACTCCAGCTATAGTAAAGTGAAAGGGAACACCAGAAATTGCAAGAGCTGCAACAGCACCAATCAATGCTGGCACTTCAGGAGGATTGACTGTATCATAAGTTAATAGATTGCACACCACACTAATTTCATCATGAAATCCTTCTGGGAATAGTGGTCTTATACTTCTATCTATTACTCTTGAGATTAAAGTTTCTCTATCAGATGGCTTGCCTTCTCTTTTAAAAAACCCGCCAGGGATCTTACCCATGGCATAGCTTTTTGCGATAAACTGCACATTTAAAGGTAGGAAATCAACGCTTTCTTCCTTCTTTTTACGTACAACAGTTACTAAAACAGAAGTATCACCGTAATTTACAACTACTGAACCATGAGCTTGGCGTGCTATTTTTCCTGTTTCTAAAGATAAGGCACGACCACCCCACTCTATAGATTTTTTTATAATTTTAAACATATTAAATTCCTCGATTATTTTCTAATGCCTAACTTCTCTATTAATTCCTGATAGGCTTCATTACCAAATTTACGCTTTATATAATTTAAGTGCTTGCGTCTTCTACCTATCAATATAAGTAAACCACGCTTAGAGTGATGGTCATGCTTGTGCACTTTAAAATGCTCAGTTAAGTTACTGATCCTCTCGGTCAAAATTGCACATTGTACAAAAGATGAGCCTGTATCATCTTCTTTAATTGCATATATATTTATCAAACTCTTTTTCTTTTCGGATGTTATCGACATCTAAACCTCATTTTAAATATTAAAAACACGAATAGGTTTCACACAACCATAAATAAAACTGCAGATTGCAATAGGTACACTACCCACCACCGTACAACAAATATCATGATTCTTTAAATTACGCAAGTTATTTAATACAACTTCCTGACCTTTTCTGATTTTCCCCGCATCTTCTAGGGAAATTTCAACTTTGAACATCGATTTTAAAGCCGATTCAATGGGGATGACGAAACTTTTTGTATTACTCCCTGTCACTCCATCATCTTCTGTCATCCCACCCCCCTCTGTCATCCAAGTAGCTGACACTGGGATGACGAGAAAGGAGCACTGGAATGACATCATAGGGGCGCTACCATCATAAAGGAACCAGTGTCAGCTACTTGAATGACATCATAGGGGCGCTGGGATGACACCCTGACAATCGTCATCCCGCTGCTTGTTAGCGGGATCTATGCTAAAGGAGATACTTGGATAACAAGAAATATAGGTACTGGAATTGTAAAGAGTTTGCAAATATTAGTTATTACCTGTAGGATATAAAGAAATTAGTAAGGATTTTAATAGGAATAATATGCCATCTGTTACTTTTATTTTACCTGATGGGAGTAAGAAAAGCTATGAAGCTGCAGAGGGAGAAACTCTGCTCAATTTAGCCCAGAGAAGTGATCCAGATCTGCTTGAAGGTGCATGTGAAGGTTCTCTTGCTTGCTCTACATGCCATGTAATTGTTGATCCAAAGTTTTATAATGCTGTAGAAATACATAACCCTATATCTGATGAGGAAAATGATATGTTAGACCTAGCTTTCGGCTTAACAGAGACGTCGAGGCTTGGATGCCAAATAAAAATCACAAAAGATATCGACGGCTTGTGTGTAACCATACCAAGGGGTACAAGAAACATATCATTAGATAAATAGGGGAATCATGCGTAAGATTTTTATCTATATTATCATCTCTTTACTTTTGTTTATTCCTGTAGCGTATAGTGGTTTTTGGTATTTTTCTGCATGTAAGGTAAAAAATCTTTTAGCTGAAACAATACTATACATTAACGACGAAAAATTTGATATTTCACATGATTTTAGTGGATTTCCTTCTAACCTAATTTTCCGTGTGACAAACCCAAAATTTTCCAATGAGCAATTAACCATCTCATCTGATGCTTTATTGATAAAAAATAGATTGTTTGATAAATCAGTATATATCTACATACCAAGCAATGAAGTCAACATTGCTGTTCATGATGATGAGAAAAAGAATATAAAATGCCACACAAACGATAGCAGCCACTTTGTTGTTAGACTAAACGATTTACCATCTTCATTGCGATTCAACAAAAATAGTACCGTGATAGACTATATAGATACACTTCGTTACGAAGATTATGGATTAAAATGTGATGTTTTAGAAAATCAGCAAAGTGTTATAACTGAAGTGAATGATAAAAGCAATTACATTCAATTTCACCTCGATAAAGAACCAAGTGGAAATACTAAACTAGGATTTGATTTTTATACTTATCGGTATAAAAATACTGCAAGTCCTGAAAGTTACCTTAGTATCGACACTAAATTTGATTACGAATTTGTAAACCACATCTCAGCTTCCAGAATTAATTTCAACATAGAGAAATTTTTAATTCAAAGTAATAATTTTTCTCTTGCTGCAGATGGTGGAGTGCGAAATTATAATTTGGTTACGTCTTCATTTAAAGACAAAATCAACGTGGCTATATCAAATTATAAAGAATTAATCTCGTTTATGATTGGTGACTCAAAAACTTCAGATGCGTTTGAAAAATTAATGTCTTCCTTATCAGAAAAAACAACTGATGATGGGATTCAATTTTCAATAAAGTACGATGATGATGTAGGGTCAAGCTTTATTGGAAAGTTATCCACCACTGATTTTATGAACCAGCTCAGTAAAATAACCCAATTAACCAAGGATGAGAGCAGTAGTTAGTTTACTTTTCATATTGATATTCCACTCAGGCGTAAACGCTTTTACTCTGGATAATAAACTCAGAGATAAAAGCATGGAAAAACGAGCAACCAGTTTATTTGAAATAATAAGGTGTCCAATATGTTCTGGCGAATCATTGTCTGAATCTGGATCTCAGATCGCGTATGATATGCGAGAAGCAATTCGTAAAAAAATCAATGATGGATACACAGATGAAGAGATAATCTCAGAGTTAAAAAATTCTTACGGCAATTCAATTATAATCGTACCGCCTATAAAATCTAGCACTTACATTTTGTGGTTTATTCCACTTACAACTCTGCTTATTGGGTGTTTTTTAATACAAAGATACATCAATACAACCACTTAAACCTTTTATATATAGCTAAAGTGACTTAGGTTCTCTAATTGCACATAAGTCAACAATAATTTTCACACAAATCAAAACAGCATATCTTCTCCATAATCCTTGGTAATTTTACATAAGTTAAAAGTAGCATATGGTTCTCTCCGCGGTCTGAGATGACAATAAATTTGTCAAGCCGCATTATACTTGTTAGGCGGAAGTGGACGGCAACATGTTTATACCAATTCTCATTACTAGTGAATCAAATAAGCGGCATTGCAGAGTTTTTTAATTGTGGAGTGAGAAAGAGAGGTAATAAATTTGCACAAAGCGCTCTCAAGCAAAGCAATTGTGTCGTAGATTTTGTTACGCAAAATGTTCTGTTTTATATATAACCAAAACCTCTCAACAGGATTGAGGTCAGGTGAGTATGGTGGTAGGTATATAATGTCGATATTTTTAGGTACTTTTAAATTTTTTGACTTATGCCAACTAGCACAATCCATGATAAGAAATGCCTCCCTTGTTCCTAAATATTGTGACATCTGCTCAAGGAATATATTCATACAATCAGTATTGACGTTTGAGCTAGAACTTTCTCCATTTCTGGGATTAACTGCACTATAGAGATAAAAATTTTGCCTACCTAGTTTTACCTTAACCTGTGTCCTAATGCCTTTTTTAAACCACCCGTGTCCAATCTTTGAATGTGTGCCAAACCGCGATTCATCGAAGAAAAATAGCTCTTTTTCAGGATACATGACAATAGTTTCATTAAGATTTTTTTTTAAATTCCTCTTGTTTACTTTTATCTTGTCCGTTATGCACTGGTCTTGGTGTGATATATGAGAATTTCATTCTTTGCATATTACGGTGTACTGTAGATTTGCTGATATTCAAACCAAACTTTTCTTGAATTCTTATTTTCATTTCTTTTATAGTAATATTGGGGTTTTCCTCTATCCACACCTCAACTTGTTCACGTTGACTTTGATTCAATATAGTTTTTCTACGGCGTTGAGGCGGAGCAAATAATTTTTCTTCTCTGCCAAATTTTAGGTCATGCAGTAAGTGCCTTTCTTGAAATGCAGCATATCTTTGCTACGGCTGTTATACTGTGCTTTTTTGCTGCAATTACAGCATTTAGTTTTTTTGCAACATATGCGTTATTTCTTACTTTCTTCAGCATTTCTTTTGCTGATTCCACCACTTTTTCATCCAATAATTTTGATCTTAATGCCATTTAAACCTCGCTACTTTACTTACTTCAGTATGGCTTTTTTTCTATTATTGTCTATCCGTTACTTGTGTAGCGGGAATTGGTATTACCACGAAGTCTAACTAAGTTCTTGCTTGTCCCTTCCATCGGCATTGCTATCTTTATTTTCAATAAAATTATTGTCCTATGCTCTTTTGATGTTTATTGATAATAAAATTCTGTTTTATCAACCAACATCCTATGCATAATTACAGCTAATTTTCTTGCTACTGCTACAATTGCTTTTTTCATTCCTTTTTTCTTCGCAACCCCAGTTTTTTAATTTAAATGTCCTCTTGGTAACTGTAAGCATTGTTTGTGCAGCTTCATATAACATACTTCTACATTCCGCTGGTCCCATCTTTGATATGCTGCCATGCCGATCAACTTCTCCAGAAGAATATTGCCTTGGTGTCAACCCTATATACCCCAGTTGCGGATTAGCCAACGAAGTAAAGCTTAGAAATGCAGCGGCTGTATGGAATATGAAACAAGCGTAGAAAAAATGTGTACCAAAAAATTTATCGGTGATCTATGGCGAGTATGCTCAATCTCAAATTTGTTTTTCAGAGAGCCAAAAACTGTCTCAATAATCGATCTTTTTCTTAACAAAATCTTCTCATTTAGCGCCATTAATGAGTTTTTCATACCCTTTTTTATACTGGTTACAAGCTTTAACCCTCTATCGAATAATTCGTGAAAAAGATCTTTTTTGATATATCCTTTATCTCCAAACAATAATCCAGTCAATTTCTTAGTTAAATTTGGCACAGGTATCAACGTTGCCTTTTATCACCGTAACCCCTTGAATTTCGCCAGTTTCATTGATTACTAGATGTACCGAAAAACCACCCATAAGTAGTCTTTCCAATCTTTGCCAACCCTTTGAAAACTTTGTTTCTCGAGGTCCTTTTTGGATGGCAAACAGCGATAGATGTTGCATCTATGTACGAAATCCCTGTCACTTTTGACTGTTCGCAAAACCATTGCATTAAGAGCGCTAAATACCATAAAATCCGCGATTTTAACCTGATAAACCTACTATAGGATGGCAATTTTGGAAACGCTGATTCGTATAATAATTTCAAATAATGCACATAGAAAATTTTAAAATTGTCGCACTTGATATAGCAATATTATGGTAAAAATCTCTGAATGCGTAATCTCTGGCGTCCTGGTTGGTTTTTTGCCACTTGGTAGAAGTTTTTCTGCAAAATTTTCATCGACTGTATTGCAAAAATCATCGACTATACAAAAGATTTCTGTTACTTTCTCTTTCATTGGTAACCTCCTATTTTAGGAATGAATATCAAATACCTCGGAGTTTACCCTATTTCCTTACCTTTTCTATTTTTTCTAATTTACAACTGGGGTTAGCAGTGCTGTGAGAATGGTTGAAAGCGCAAAAGAAAACCTCTCGGAAGTTAAAAATATACTGGTCGATGCAGGTTATACAGGAGAAAATTTTGCAACTAAAATAAAAACGATTATTGGAGCAACTGTAGAAGTAATAAAACGAAGTGAATTACATTCCTTTGCTGTATTGCCACAAAGATGGGTTGTAGAGCGATCTTTCGCTTGGTTAGAAAAATGCAGACGATTGTGGAAAAATTGCGAGCGAAAACTTAACACTAGCCTACAAATGGTCGTTCTTTCCTTCATTTCTCTTCTATTGAGAAGATTTTAAACAGGTTCTAAATCTTTATTTTAAAAATGTCATATTGACCACCGGTACCTGAAAATACTATTCCAATTGATCAGAGCTATCCATTTCCTTAATTTTTGTAACGTTGTCATAGGAGTACTATAACTTTAGTATCAACTATGTTTTATTGTTTTTGCATCTAAAAAAATTTAGCTTATTCAAGCAGCATTTTGCCTTTTTTTGGATGTAGGGATTTTTTAGGAATTGTCTTCTTGAATTCTATGGTATTTTGTTTAACATTGAAACAAGATTCCAGTGTCAGCTACTTGCATGACATTGTTGGTTAATGTTTTATGGCTTTACGATAGCTATACAACTTATCTTAAAAGCAATATAGTGTTTACTATACAATGAATCAAAGATAGTAAGTAAAGTCTATGGAATTTCAAATCGCTACACATTTTCAACCGGCTGGGGATCAACCACAGGCAATCGATAGCTTAATTGCAGGGCTAAATAGCAATAAAAGAGATCAGGTTTTGCTTGGAGTTACTGGTTCTGGGAAAACTTTTACTATGGCAAATGTTATTGCAAGGACAAACAGGCCTGCATTAATTATGGCACACAATAAAACTTTAGCAGCACAGCTTTATGAGGAAATGAAAGGATTGTTTCCCCATAATGCTGTTGAATACTTCATTTCTTATTATGATTATTATCAACCTGAAGCCTATTTACCACAAACTGATACTTATATCGAAAAAGATTCTGCAATTAACGAAAGAATTGAGATGCTGCGTTATTCCACCGTCTGCTCCCTTTTGGAGCGCAGGGATACGATCGTAGTTGCCAGTGTTTCCTGCATATACGGTCTTGGTTCGCCTGAGAGCTACCGCAGCATGATCATACCGCTTAGTGTTGGAAATAAAATTCGTATTAATGATTTCCTGAGCAACTTAACTGATCTTCAATACAAGCGCTCTGATGCCAGGTTTGAGAGAGGATATTTCAGAGTGCGCGGCGATATTATTGATATATTTCCTTCCCATTATGAAAATAAAGCTTGGCGTTTATCGTTATTTGGCGATGAAATAGAAGAAATTTCTGAAGTTGATGCTATAACGGGCAATGTTACCAAAGGCGTAAATAAAATCACCATTTTTCCAAATAGCTATTACATAACCCCGCGTGAGGCTTTGTTGCAGGCAATTGAACTAGTCAAAAAAGAGCTGCATGAACGCTTGGATTATTACTACTCGCAAAATAAGATTGTTGAAGCAAAGCGCCTCGAGCAACGCACTAATTTTGATATCGAAATGATGAGAACAACAGGAATATGTAAAGGTATTGAAAATTATTCGCGTTATCTCTATGGAATGGAAGCTGGGGATCCACCGCCTACTTTGTTTGAATATTTACCCAAAGACGTAATTTTATTTGTTGATGAGAGTCATGTCACCGTTCCTCAGGTTGGTGCGATGTACAGTGGTAATGAGGCGCGTAAAAAGAAATTGATTGACTATGGCTTCAGGCTCCCTTCCGCTTTTGATAATCGTCCATTAAAATTTGAAGAGTGGGAGGGAGTTAGGCCGCAGACTGTTTACATTTCAGCCACTCCAGGAAAGTATGAGTTGGCAAAGACCAATAATGTATTTATAGAGCAAGTTATCCGTCCAACAGGGCTTACAGACCCAATCTGCATTGTAAAACCAATAGAGAGTCAAATTGATGATGTAATTCATGAGGCACAAGTGACAATAGGGAAGGGATTTTGTGTTTTAATCACTACATTGACGAAAAAGATGGCTGAAAATTTAGCTGAATATATGAGTGAATTGAATATGAGAGTGAGTTATTTGCATTCTGATATTGCTGCGCTGGAGAGAATAGAAATTATATACAAATTGAGATCTAAAGAAATCGATGTTTTAGTAGGTGTTAACTTGCTGAGGGAAGGTCTTGATATTCCAGAGTGTGGGTTGGTTGCAATTTTGGATGCTGATAAAGAAGGATTTTTGCGATCGGAAACTTCATTAATTCAAACGATTGGTCGTGCTGCACGTAATGCTGAAGGTAGAGTAATTTTGTATGCAGATAAAATCACTGGTTCTTTAGATCGTGCATTGAGAGAGACCGAAAGAAGAAGAAAAAAACAAGAAGAACATAATATATTGCACAATATTATCCCGAAGACTATAATAAAACCTATATCAAACACCTTACAGGAGAGGGCAATAGCAGAACCGAAAGTAAATACTAATAAGGATGATTTGAGAAAGCAAATGATAGAGCATGCTAAAAATTTGGAGTTTGAAGAAGCAGCAAGAATAAAAAAATTATTGTAAGGTTAAGTAATATATGATGCTATGGGCATAGCATGAAAGTGTAAATAATTTTATTGATATCTTTATATTAATACTTTTTAAACATTTAGTACCATGCAATACTTACAATGGATGAGAAAAATTAACACCAGTGCTCTCAGGGTCAGCTAATAAAACACTTAGGTGGCTGAGAGCAGTGGATTAGGTACAACTGTTAACTTTTTTCTCCTGCAAGTATTGCTCGATCTTAGTAGCATCCATTTTAGTTCTAACAGTGGAAGTACTGGAGTTCGATGAGACTGACGACCCACCACTAGCTTCTAGTCCATCTTCATCACTTCCAGTATCACTAGTCGATTTTTGTGAAGACGATCCTGAATAACCACTATTTTTAGAATTTGTAGAAGTGTTACCACTAATTTCTTGTTCATCAAAGAACTTAAAAAGTAAGCCTTTTTCTGCCTCCGAAGGTAAACCTGGGTGTAGTTGCTTTCCCTCCTTCTCAGGAGAAGAAAGGAGTAAGTTTAGCTTCTCTTTCCCACCAGGAGTATACAGCAAGTATTTTAACTGTGCATCCTCAAGAGAGTTGGAATCTAGTTTCTTCTGCAGCTTAGGACAAAGAAATGGGCGTAGTTCCTTCTTCTCGTCATTAGTAAGAGGTTTTTCTTGAGGAGAAGCCACTTTTGAGAGTGAAGAATTACGGTGAAGCCATTTTGCTAATTTGTCACGAAATGAACGGTGTGACATATTTTTAGGTTCTACACGAGAATAAATAAGTAAGGATATTATATTGCCTGCCTCAGGAGAGAAAGGTTTGGATATTCGCTCTCCCTCAGGAGACAAAAGTAAGGGTAATCGCTCCTTCCCTTCAGGAGAAAGAACTAAAGGTATCGTCTTTTGCCCCTCAGGAGAAGGTGAAAACAGCAGCTCTTTTCCCTTAGGAGAAAAAAGTGAATGCAGTTGTTGTTTATTCTCAGAAGAAAAAAGCGAGCATAGTTGCTTATTCCCCTCAGTAGAAAAAAGAAAGTCTAGTAGGTTTTCCTGTTCACGAGGATCCGAAATCGAGGATAACTGCTTTCCCGCCTCAGAAGAAAGAAGTAAGGGTAGTTGCTTCTTCCCTTCAGAAGAAGAAAAATAATCTAGAAAACACAAAAAAGCTTTTACTGTTTCATTACTAGCACAAGTAGAAAAATCCGCAAGTGGCAGTGACTGTGGCCGCTTATTGTCTACGGGAGGATTTAGATCTTTCCTTGATTCAGATATCCCTGGAACAGTACTAGTAGTTATAGAAGAATTCGACTGTGGCCGCTCAAGCGACCCTAAACCACTATCTACAGAAATTTTAGAACTACGGTCCCCGGGCACATTTGGCTTGCTTACGGCATCTTGTGGCAAGTGTTCTGGAATACCACCAAAAGACGTGTTCTCTAGAGACTCTAATATACTAGATTGTCGTACCTTTGATGGAGTGCTACTACCTGAAAACGAATTACTTTCTGACCCTTTCCGGCTACTCGGAGATTCACTCTGTGGCTTTGCTTTAGAACACTCATCGTTACTTTCTAGATCACTTTCATCAGTAACTTGCTGTTTTTCAGGTTCCTCATTAGAAGCCACAGAATTTAAGGACATTGAATCATTCCATGCTGTAGGAAAAGGAGTCAATGATGGCCTATAGCTCACTTGCTGACCCTGAATCTTTATTAGCATACTTTCATCATCTGCCTGATCACCTTCCAATGCTCTCACACCCACCTGTGAGCAAGCCCCTTGCTCGCTTTTATCATGTTCTTCAGATTTCATACCCAAAATGTTCACATCTTTCAAACATGGAGAACGTGCAGAAAACTCAAGACTTGAGGACTTTTGATCATTCTTTGTCGTAAGTAGAATTGGTTTCGTCGATATTGTGTAATGAACTGGAGGAGTTATAACACGTGGAAAAGAAGTTAACGTTGATGGCAAAAAGTACGAATCCTCTGGCATACTTTCATCTCGTTTATCTATGTACGCGTATGAACTGGATGGCATGTCCGTTTGCTGAGAAGAAGTACTAGCCTGACCTATCTCTTCCCCCAGCACCCCCCGAAAAGGCTCTGTTTCTTTCTCTCTTTCTGATCCTTGCCTGGGATGCTTCTCTAACCCTTCACCACAACTTCGCTTGGGAAACTCCTGTGTCGGTGATGCTTCAGCTAATAGCGTTCGAGGAAGCCCAGGATCAATCTCTATTTGACCATCTTTATTGATTACAGAGTTTTCTATAATTACAGGAATTAAAAGAGCAATCTGTCTATTGGAAAAAGCATATACACCACCAAATCTACCTGATCGTGTGGTTTCAGTTTGACCTTTAATATCAGTCAAAAGATCATAACCAAATTGAGCATTAATCTTATTTGCCTCACCACGATTTAGGTACCTTGAAATATTACCCTCTTTGATTGTAGGTATAAAAGCAAAGCGATCTCCATTACTTATCTTGTCTTTATCGATAAACTCATCATAGTAATACCTGTGGATTGATATTTCAGTTAAGCGAAAGATTAGCTCGCCTATAGCATCCTTGTAGTGTTTAGCTTTCACTTTTAAATTATCACTGTGCTGAAGGTAAAAATTATACCCCACCTCTTTTTTAGAAGCTTCTGTTATATTTCTAATGAAACCAATATTTTCAACATCTTTAACATATACCTTATTGCCATCAATATGATAGAAATCTGAATAACTACAACCATGCTCCTCCATTTGTGCTTGAAGTGCCATCACAAAATACGTTTGCAGATTTGGGCCATTAAACAACAGACATTTTATATAACTAGATGACGGATCCATTTTTGCCTGCTTTATACTTGCGTTTAAAGTCTCTTCAATGCGTTTTTTACCAAGATGATGTTTTTCATCAATTTTCTTAATCACTCGGTCTTCGACATCATTTTCAAATTCCTCAGCAAAGTGCACCTTGAGATTAAAAATTACTCTAGAGTCTATAGGAACTGTGAGCTTAGTTATTCTTGTTTTCTTGTCATACTTTAACCATTTCTTATCAAAGTGAAATGGAAAAGATTCAAGATCAAAAACGTGACAAGCTACAAACTCATCAGAATAATATTCTCTTACTAAGTCTCTTGCCATCTGTGATAAGTACCTCTCTGCAGAGCGCCGACCACAATTAAACTTAACGACGATATTATCGCCCTCCACAACAAAATTAGTGTTGACTTTAGAGCCGTAATTACTAACGTTAAATGCATTAACCAGCTCCTTAACAAAATCTAAACTAGTCATAACTCCTCCCCTATCAAAATATTACTTTTCTTTATTTTTACTCCCAGCCTTATCAGCTTTAGTACCACTCATCCTCGTATAAGGATACTTACCACAATCATCAAACCTACTACGACCCTCGTGCATGTCTGGTCCACCACCTTCTCTAGGATTAGCTTTTAGCCAGGCAGCAGAATCATACTCACCAGAGCCTACCTTAAAACGAGGATCTCCTTGTGAACTAGAGCTCGCTTGTTGTTTTTTATCCATAATACCCTCCGTTAATAAAAATATTATGTAATCTATATATTATAAATAAATCATAAGTGCAACAACTTTTTTGCATTTTCATAAATTTTTTTTTCATTTCCCTTTATAACCTCCTTTAGGCTGAACATTTATAGAATTAAGTTCTGATTCTGGTGAAATTTGATCCTGCTCAGCAAGTAATTCACCGCAAATTTTATCTATATCAATTGTTTCTTTGCCAGTATTACTACTCTTTTGTCCACCAATTGACCCTACTGTTGGTGTCTGCCCGCTAATATTCATGCTTTTCTTTTCTGATTTTTCACTAGACCGCCCTGTCTTTTCAACAAATATTGGCCCCTTCTCCGCAGGTTTCTGTGGACACACCTCTTTCTTCTGTTCCTCCGGCTTCGCTTTTTTCTCTTCTTTGTCCACTTTTTGTTTTTGTGAATTTTCATGAGATTTTCTTTCAAGCTCAGTAAGACGCAATAGATGTTTCAAAGGATCTGACACAATTTCAAGTTCTGGTTTGCTCAGAACAACCGGCCTTACAAATCCTGGTGAAATTTCAAAAAGGAAAACTGGCACTTTAGGTTTTTCTCTTTCATCCACTTTCATTTCTACGTTTTCGCAAACTTCTTTATTTTCTTCCTTTAATGATGTTTTTTCTGCTTTTTTATCTTCTTTTTTTGTAGATGCCTCTACCGCAGCCGCCAACTCAACTCCAAACATCTCTGCGAACATTGTAACAATCCATCCGACAACAGCCATTTGTAACCTGAGTTTCAGATCTTGCAATGCAGTTAATCTTTCTAACGCCCTTGCAAACTCTTCTTCTGATAACTCACCACTGCCTAATTTCTCCTGCAATTCTTTTATCTCTTTGTCCAACCTCTGATTGAAACTTAAATCGCGTGCAAAAATCTTCTTGATTAACTCCTTAAGCTTATCACGCAAAAACTTCATTATCGTAGCAATCAGGTTTTTTTCTTTCTTCTCCTTGAGCATTTGGTAGATTTTCGGATCATCTACATCTACTTCAAAAAGGGTAAAGAGAGATTCAAAGAAATTCCAGAAATCTCCGAGTACTCTTCCTTTTTCACCAGTGAAGTAATTCTCATCATCACCTTGCCCGATATGTAGCTCTGCTTGAGATGATATTTCATCGGTACAACTAGAAGCCTGACGCTCACACTCGAGCCTCCTGAGCAAATCTTGTCTGGTGAGCTCCTCTATGGCTGCTTTTAGTTCATTTAGCTTCTGCTCTGCAGAGAAATCTTGCTCCCTGATTTTTCCTTGGAAGATCGAGCTACCGTTTCCGTTATTATCTGAAAAATTTTCCATTATTTTTGCCTGCTCAATAAAATTACTGCCTCTGTTGTTACCTGAAAAGCTTTCCGCCATTTTTACTTCCTTCATAAAACTTAATAATTTAATTCTACAGTACTAAATATTTAAGAACTATTAATGTAAAGATGTCAATAAAATTATTTACATTTTTACACCATATATATACATGTGCTATTTAACCTTTCAATAATATTTTTTATTTTTACTGCTTCTTCAAACTCTAGCATGCACTTTTCTTAAATTATCCTTATTAATATTTGCTTTTGCCTCTATCCCACTTTTTCTTGTAAAGTATTTGATATAGATTTTATTATACTCTTTGGCATAACATTTGCAACATACTTTATCTATAAATGGAAATTATTATACTTGCAGCTAGACACAATTTGAAATAATTTACACTATAAAGTTAAGGAACGAGATCCCAGTGTCACGCACTGGGATGACAGCAGTCCTACGTCATACCGCGATTCATTCGCGGTATAGATTCCGCTAACAAGTAGCGGAATGACGAATTTTTGTTTTTCAAATTATCGTAAGTCACTTTAGCTATATCAGACAATAGAGGCAGTGCGTAGAGGAGCTCACCAGACAAGATTTGCTCAGGAGGCTCGAGTGTGAGCGTCAGGCTTCTAGTTGTACCGATGAAATATCATCTCAAGCAGAGCTACATATCGGGCAAGGTGATGATGAGAATTACTTCACTGGTGAAAAAGGAAGAGTACTCGGAGATTTCTGGAATTTCTTTGAATCTCTCTTTACCCTTTTTGAAGTAGATGTAGATGATCCGAAAATCTACCAAATGCTCAAGGAGAAGAAAGAAAAAAACCTGATTGCTACGATAATGAAGTTTTTGCGTGATAAGCTTAAGGAGTTAATCAAGAAGATTTTTGCACGCGATTTAAGTTTCAATCAGAGGTTGGACAAAGAGATAAAAGAATTGCAGGAGAAATTAGGCAGTGGTGAGTTATCAGAAGAAGAGTTTGCAAGGGCGTTAGAAAGATTAACTGCATTGCAAGATCTGAAACTCAGGTTACAAATGGCTGTTGTCGGATGGATTGTTACAATGTTCGCAGAGATGTTTGGAGTTGAGTTGGCGGCTGCGGTAGAGGCATCTACAAAAAAAGAAGATAAAAAAGCAGAAAAAACATCATTAAAGGAAGAAAATAAAGAAGTTTGCGAAAACGTAGAAATGAAAGTGGATGAAAGAGAAAAACCTAAAGTGCCAGTTTTCCTTTTTGAAATTTCACCAGGATTTGTAAGGCCGGTTGTTCTGAGCAAACCAGAACTTGAAATTGTGTCAGATCCTTTGAAACATCTATTGCGTCTTACTGAGCTTGAAAGAAAATCTCATGAAAATTCACAAAAACAAAAAGTGGACAAAGAAGAGAAAAAAGCGAAGCCGGAGGAACAGAAGAAAGAGGTGTGTCCACAGAAACCTGCGGAGAAGGGGCCAATATTTGTTGAAAAGACAGGGCGGTCTAGTGAAAAATCAGAAAAGAAAAGCATGAATATTAGCGGGCAGACACCAACAGTAGGGTCAATTGGTGGACAAAAGAGTAGTAATACTGGCAAAGAAACAATTGATATAGATAAAATTTGCGGTGAATTACTTGCTGAGCAGGATCAAATTTCACCAGAATCAGAACTTAATTCTATAAATGTTCAGCCTAAAGGAGGTTATAAAGGGAAATGAAAAAAAAATTTATGAAAATGCAAAAAAGTTGTTGCACTTATGATTTATTTATAATATATAGATTACATAATATTTTTATTAACGGAGGGTATTATGGATAAAAAACAACAAGCGAGCTCTAGTTCACAAGGAGATCCTCGTTTTAAGGTAGGCTCTGGTGAGTATGATTCTGCTGCCTGGCTAAAAGCTAATCCTAGAGAAGGTGGTGGACCAGACATGCACGAGGGTCGTAGTAGGTTTGATGATTGTGGTAAGTATCCTTATACGAGGATGAGTGGTACTAAAGCTGATAAGGCTGGGAGTAAAAATAAAGAAAAGTAATATTTTGATAGGGGAGGAGTTATGACTAGTTTAGATTTTGTTAAGGAGCTGGTTAATGCATTTAACGTTAGTAATTACGGCTCTAAAGTCAACACTAATTTTGTTGTGGAGGGCGATAATATCGTCGTTAAGTTTAATTGTGGTCGGCGCTCTGCAGAGAGGTACTTATCACAGATGGCAAGAGACTTAGTAAGAGAATATTATTCTGATGAGTTTGTAGCTTGTCACGTTTTTGATCTTGAATCTTTTCCATTTCACTTTGATAAGAAATGGTTAAAGTATGACAAGAAAACAAGAATAACTAAGCTCACAGTTCCTATAGACTCTAGAGTAATTTTTAATCTCAAGGTGCACTTTGCTGAGGAATTTGAAAATGATGTCGAAGACCGAGTGATTAAGAAAATTGATGAAAAACATCATCTTGGTAAAAAACGCATTGAAGAGACTTTAAACGCAAGTATAAAGCAGGCAAAAATGGATCCGTCATCTAGTTATATAAAATGTCTGTTGTTTAATGGCCCAAATCTGCAAACGTATTTTGTGATGGCACTTCAAGCACAAATGGAGGAGCATGGTTGTAGTTATTCAGATTTCTATCATATTGATGGCAATAAGGTATATGTTAAAGATGTTGAAAATATTGGTTTCATTAGAAATATAACAGAAGCTTCTAAAAAAGAGGTGGGGTATAATTTTTACCTTCAGCACAGTGATAATTTAAAAGTGAAAGCTAAACACTACAAGGATGCTATAGGCGAGCTAATCTTTCGCTTAACTGAAATATCAATCCACAGGTATTACTATGATGAGTTTATCGATAAAGACAAGATAAGTAATGGAGATCGCTTTGCTTTTATACCTACAATCAAAGAGGGTAATATTTCAAGGTACCTAAATCGTGGTGAGGCAAATAAGATTAATGCTCAATTTGGTTATGATCTTTTGACTGATATTAAAGGTCAAACTGAAACCACACGATCAGGTAGATTTGGTGGTGTATATGCTTTTTCCAATAGACAGATTGCTCTTTTAATTCCTGTAATTATAGAAAACTCTGTAATCAATAAAGATGGTCAAATAGAGATTGATCCTGGGCTTCCTCGAACGCTATTAGCTGAAGCATCACCGACACAGGAGTTTTCCCAAGCGAAGTTGTGGTGAAGGTACGCTAACAGAGGCTAATATTCAGGATCAGAAAAGATCATCATCGATTCCTTCTTTTAGAGCATGGGATAGTTCAACATTCTTAAATTCTGAAGACTCTCTAAAAGATACGGAGAACATTTGTAATGAGGAACCTGAAAAACAGCAAGTTACTGATGAAAGTGATCGAAAAAGTAGTGATGAGTATTCTGAAGCAAAGTCACAAGATAGTAAATCTCCGAAGAAACATGGGGGTGGTGTTCAAAAAATAAAAAAATTTTTCTTTTCACATTTTAAGAAGCAACATGACGTAAACCTTAAGCGACATGATGAAGGGCGTGATTCGGTGTGTTCGATATCTTCAAGTGTAAGTGCTCCTGGGGGTTCTGTAAGTAAAAAGCCACCTATTTCTAAACGACTTTCATTACCAAATAGAGTAAGAGCAGAAAATAATTCACCCTCAAAAGAGACTTCTCCTGTAAGTTCTCTAGATGGTGATCCAGGCCCGTCACAAGGTACTATTTCGGGGAAAGGGGAGGTACTACCTGTAGAGTATAGATCTGATAACTCTAGTTCTAAAAAAGTTGATAGAGATAGTGGTTTTTGTTCTATGGGTTCTCCTGATGTGCAACATAAGGGAAGTGTCTCTTCAGAGCTTAAACATCCGCAACAGGTAAAGCATACGTCAGAAGCTTTGGGGAAAGAAATTTAGGTTTTTAGATATATCTTAACCACCCAAGTGTTTTATTAGGGTTGGGACCAAAATCCCTGACCCTGAAAGCACTGGTGTTAGTTTTTCTCATCCATTGCAGATATTGCACCGTACTATCCACTTGATCATCGTAGCGAGCTTCTGGGAACATTAAAATTTCGTACTCAAAATCATTGAGCCATACCGCTTGATGCGGCAGAAAAACCCTGCCAGACTCTATCACCGGAACAATTTGATAAAATCGAGTGAGTTTGTCATTGTGTGGCACAATTTCAATAATCGGTAGATCGCTATTTGCTTTTAGCTCTTGTGTTAATTGTTGACTACTCGTTTTTGCTTCGATCAAAATTGCGTGTGGTGCCCATCTTGCAGCTAGTGACAGAACTTGCTCTTTAAGCTTTGGGTACTCAAGCTTTGCTCGATATACATCAAGTAAATAGAATTTATTATCTATTTTTGCCCAGGTGGTGCAGACGCTAAAGTCGCTGGAATCGTTTGTTGAAACTGCAGTGTCCCAGCTTTGAGTTACATGTGAGAGATTATCAAGGAAATTTTTATAGCGCTTTAGCCACTCTTGTTTTATTATACCACTTGAAAGCGGCAGGGGGTTTTGTTGATATTGAGCAGCAAAAGCGTAACTCCCGAGTTCAACTTTTATCATCTCAACTTCTTCTCTTCCTCCCTCCAGGGGATATAATAACTCATTCTCTTCTCTTGAATATAAACCTTTTTCTTGTGTTATAATTGAGTCGATTATCTCCACTTTTTCAGAAATCATTGGCAAACAAATGTGATGCCATATGTTTTTTGGCTTGGATAAGAGGTGCCCTGTTAAGTCTTCCAGGTGGAGCCTATGCATCACAAGCACAATTACTCCTTTTTTTCTATCGTTGAGTCTCGTTACTAAAGTCTGATCGAACCAGTTTGTGGCACGTTTTCTAAATGTTTCACTCAAAGCTTGAGCAGGGTTAAGCGGATCATTCACAATAATAAAGTCACCACCTTCACCGGTTAATGTTCCTCCAACTGATGTTGCGATTCTGTATCCTCTCTGTACTGTTTGGAATTTGTATTTAGTGTTCTGGTCTTTGGATAGTTCTACCTCTGGAAATAGCTTTTTATACCAATCAGATTGCATTATGCACCTGGTATCGAGCGAATGTTTTTCACTAAGCAACTTAGAATAACTTGCAACTATTATTCTTGCAGTTGCCCAGTATCCATGCGGGCCACGCAACACTCATACATATGGACTTCATTGAACGCGGAGGCATATTGAATATTATGCGCCTTACTTCGCCAGCATTCGCTGCTTCCAGCCTGTCTGCTATGACTTTTATGTACTGATAATCATTATACTCACATCCCGGCACCACTGTTTGAAAGCACAGTTCAATGAATTTTAGAAAGTTCATGTTAGACCTCCTATAGTATCACCCAAGTAACCCCTATGGTGTCATCCAAGTAGCCGACACTGGTTCCTTTATGACGGCGTCATGCAAGTAGCTGACACTGGAATCCAGTTTTTATTATACAGCTGCTCAATGTGCTCATTACAGTGAAGTTTCCAGTGTCTGGGCACTGGGATGACATCCTTTGGTTTTTTATATGGTTATGCAAGAAATCTAGTGTAGATTTTAATTTATTTTATAAGATTGAAGTGTTACAGTAGCGAGCTTACAACACTACTGTTTTGTAAATTTAGTGAATAAAATTACTTCTTTAACTTTATTGAAGCGAAAAATTGATTTCCATTGCGGTAAATGAGCAACATTATTGAATCTTTACCGTTTTTCTTTACTGCTGAATCAACTTGTTTTTGAAAATCATTAGTATTTTCTATATCGGTTCCATCTAATTGGATAATAATGTCTCCTTTTTTAATACCACGCAACGTGGCATTACTGTTACTATCTACATTGGTAACTATCACACCTTTTGTAGGTACATTATTTTTACTTTCTTTTGATTCTTTTGGCAGATTTGAAACAGTTAAACCGGTTACATAATCAGATGTTGATTTATTTTCTTCTTGATTGTTATCTTGGCCATCATTTGTAGATTCTCCGATCACAACTTTAATATTAACCTCTTTGCTCTTTCTAAGTAACTTAACTTGCACTTTTTTCTCAGGTCCAGCTCTTGAAACCATTTGAGGTAATTGTGTCATTCTATCGATTTTTTTACCGTCAAATTCTAATAATATATCACCTACTTTAATCCCACCTTTTTCTGCAGGACTATCCTTTACTATACTTGCAACCAATGCGCCTTTTATATCTTTTAAACCCAAGGACTCAGCAAATTCTTTCGTTATAGGCTGAACTTGCACACCAAGCCAACCATGTTTTATTTTTTTGCCACTTTTTAATGTGTCAATAATTGACATAGCTAAATTAGATGGTATGGCAAAACCTATACCCACATTGCCGCCAGACTCAGATGGAGAATAGATAGCAGTATTAATACCTATAACTTTTCCATTTAAATCAAATAACGGTCCTCCAGAGTTACCCCTATTAATTGCAGCATCAGTTTGAATAAATTCATTCATAGTGCCAATACTAATGTCCCTGGACCTTGCAGATATAATTCCTGTGCTTACAGAGCCACCCAAACCAAATGGGTTACCTATTGCCATAACCGTATCACCAACCCTTGCTTTATCAGAATCACCAAATGCAACAGAAGAAAGATCTTTATCAGAATTAATCTTAAGCACAGCAAGATCAGTTCTTGCATCATAGCCTAAAACTTCTGCTTTGAAATAAGTATTATCGTTCATAGTAACTGTGATATCTTTGGCGTTTTTAATAACGTGATAATTGGTTACTATAGTTCCACCTTTATCTATAATAAACCCAGAACCAAGCAACACCACCTCTTTGTTAACACTAGGGCCCCTATCCATAAAAAACTGATCAAAATGCTCAAAAAACTCTCTAAAATCATCAAAAAAATTATTTCCTGGCATAGATGGAACTCTAGTTCTGCTGTTATTTTCTTGTTTGATGATTTGTTCGCTTGAAATATTTACAACCGCAGGAATGAGTTCTTCCACTAAATCGGCAAGTCCTTGATTACAGTTGCATGCAGTAGTGCTAGCATCAACGACCTTTTTTGCATTCCAATCAAACATATTAGCATACGAAGAAAACGCAATTAGAAAATATGCAAATATAGATAAAATAAATGCCTTACTTTTCATAAATTATTTCCATCCTTTATTTAAAATATCTAAAAAGTTATTGTTTGGTGAAAGTACAAATTTAGTATTATTTTCGGCAAATGATTTACTGTAAGCGCTCATAGAGCGATAAAAGTTAAAGAACTCTTCATCAACCTTAAATGCCTCATTATAAATTCTAGTTGCTTCAGCATAACCACGGCCCCTTATTTCGTACGATTCTTTTACTGCACTGGAGATAATTTCCCTTTTTAATTTATCAGCTTTTGATCTAACTTCCTGCCCAGCTTGCTCTCCTTCTGCTCTAATTTCTTTTGCTTCTTTTTCCCTTTCAGTTTGCATACGGCGAAATATTGCAGAACTATTTTCTTCTGGTAAATCTGCTCTCTTAATTCTTACATCTATTATTTCTATGCCAAATTTTTCAGCTTCAGAATAAACTCCACGCTGAATCAATTGCATAACCTCTGATCTTTTTTCATTCAACAAGCTAATCAACGAAAATCTGCCTATATTTTCTCTTATGTGAGCTTCTATAACCGGATATAATCTTCTAACCAGACCTGATTCATTCCTCACAGCCTGGTAAAAAGTAATAGGATTCGTTATTTTATATTTTGCATACGCATCTACTATAATACGTTTTTGATCTGCAGTTATCACTTCTCTTGGAGTTTTGTCAGGACTTAAATCTAAAACTCTTTTATCAAGAAACTCTACACTATTTATGAATGGCAACTTAAAATATAAGCCACTTTCCCTAACATCCCTTACAACTTTACCCAGTTGTATAACTATTGCTTGCTTTGTTTCTTGCACAACAAATATTGAATTAGATAAAGCAATCAATAAAACAACAAATACAGAAACAAAAACAATTTTAATATTACTACTCATGGTTATTTTCCTAAATTTGTAAGAGGTAAATAAGAAAACATACCTTTCAGATCATCAGTTACAACAACTTTGTCTACCTTACTGAAAATATTTTCCATAGTTTCAAGATAAATACGATTCTTAACGAGAGAAGGATTCTGTCTATATTCCTCATAAAGAGATAAAAAGCGATTTGCATTACCTTTTGCTTCATTTATTACTTCATTTTCATATGCTTGTGCATCTAATTTTATCTTTATCGCTTCACCCTTTGCTCGAGGTATAATATCATTATTATAAGCATATGCTTCGTTTATAGTACGCTCTTTGTCTGCACGAGCACTTTGTACATCTCTAAACGAACTGATTACTTTTTCTGGTGGATCAATTTTTTTCATTTGAACAGATAAAATCTCTATACCCATTTGGTATCCATCAAGAATCTGCTGCAATAGAATTCTAGTATCTCTAGAAATTTCTGGTCTGCCTTGACCAAGTGCAAAAGAGATCGTGTTTTTACCTATTATTTCTCTCATGGCACTTTCAGCAGCATTTTTAACACTGAAACCGGGTTTGTAATCCCGCACTTTGAATAAATAGTCCTTAGCATCTCTAACGCGCCATTGAACCTCGAAGTTAACGTTGACTATATTTTCATCTCCAGTTAGCATCACGCCTTCACCGCGATCTGTATCTCGCCCATAAGAACTACTTACCCCAATTTCTTCACGATTTACTTCCTTAACGTTCACTTTAAAAACCTTGCCAATAGGGTAGGGGAAGTGATAACGCAAACCAGGTGTTTCCGTATTAGAATATTTACCAAAGGTAAGTTCTATACTTTCTTCACTAGGATGGACAATATAAAAGCCAGTGCAAGCATAGAACAGCAAAATAATGAAAATGATGAAATAAGGTTTTTTGCCCCTGTTTCTGGTTAATCCATTAAGAAAGAACCTTATATCAGATACAGCTTTACTTAAAATATCTTCATTATTAGGAGTTTTGTTCCCTACCGGTTTCTTTCCCAGATTCCAAGGATTATTATCATCAAACATAATGATTGATTCTATAATTAATACGCTAATATTACTTCTTTAATAAGAAAATGCAAACATAAATTGCTATTTTATTTACAAATTAATCATCAGGATGGAAAACATGATCGTACACTTCCTTTTCTCTATGTAATATGGTCGACTCTATGGAATTTTCTGGCTTTTTTTTGAATTCTTTGTTGTCACTCTTTAAGTGCACTACGTCTTTGTGAAAATGGGAATTATACCTAAATAGTAAAGCTATTATTATTAAAGTTATAACAGCCAAAAAGATGAGTGTTCTTTTTCTATACTTCATAAATGCTGCAGCTTCTTGACCTAATTTTCTATGTTACCACAAAACACGTCAAGCGAAATTATTTGAAGACAAATAAATACTGGCAATCAATTTAACACTAACTTAAGAATCAAGGAATACAATTATAATATATTTAATTAATAGTGAGGTTTAAAATGTTACATAATGAAAAAAATTCAAATTCTGTTGGAACTCAACAAAACCAACCAGAAGATAGTTTTGATTTGAATAAAACGATGCAAAATCTACCAAATTCAGATATTGCTAATGATCCCAAGAAGCTAAAAGAAAGAATTACTGACCTGTTAAAAGGGGATACAGAATTCTCTAAGATGAAACAAGGAGATAAGATTCTTGTAGTAAGTGCAGCAAGTGGATTATTTACGGCAGTACTACCACTTTTGGCAGTTGGTGCAACACTTGCTATACCAGGTGCTATAGTTGGTCTTGCTTTATATTTCGCTGTAAAAGTCGCTGTAAAAACAGTTCAATCTGGATATAAAGGGCTCAAGTGGTCAGCAGAAAAAACAGTTGATGGGGCAAAATATACTGCTGGGAAAGTTAAGGACGCATCAACATACGCTGCCGGAAAAGTTAGAGATGGTGCTGTGCATGTTAAAGATAAGGTGAAAGAAGGTTATGAACATTCAGTAGATTCACTGAAAAAAGGCGCTAGTTTTGTAGGCGAAGGAGTGGCAAATAAATTCCATAAGGCATCTGGTGAGACGGACTATTTAGATAAGGTAAAAAGGTTTACTCCAGATGCAATTAAGAAATCTGACGAAATAAGAAATGATATGAAAGCAATTTTTGCTGATAAAGGAAATAATTCTGGGTTAGTGAAAAATGTACTTTCTGGAATATCGTCAGAAATTGATTTAAAAATGGCAGAGAAGGCAAAATCAGGGGAGATTGAACATACTTCTGGATGGCAAGTACAGAAAGAATTCATTAATAGTTTAAATGAAAAAAGCTTGCATAACTTGTTAACACAAAGGTCATTACCTAAAGGTAGTTATTTCATCGACAGTGTTTTCTCTGAACATTACGATGAAATTAAGAAGGTTATTAAAGAATGTAGAGAAAATCATTTGTACTCAAGCGTAAGCAATATGTTTGACAGAGCAGAGAAAAAAGCTAACAGGCCTTCTGTCAAAAGTTTAACTAGGTCTGTGTCATCATCATTCTCTTCACTGGGAAGAAAAGGCTCTGAACAATCTAACAGCTTGTCAAAAAGCAATTCACTAAATTCTGTAAAGACTGACAGTACTGTTAGCAGCGAAGCGGAATTGTTAAATCCTGCGGAGCATAAAGAAGTAAAAGCACCTTCTTCACTTTGGGATAGGGTTTCATCACCTTTCAAAAGTGGCAAAAAGTCAGAAAAAACTTCTGAAGTTAAATATCAAGTTCTTTCTGAATCAGACACGTTGCCTAGAAAAATAGGAAATAGCACTTTTTACGTTGATACTCCTACTCCAATTGAGAATACTAATAAAACTGCAACAATAGGAGGAAGACCAGGAGTTGCACGACGTAATAGTACTAGCAACCTTACTAGGGTAGGAACTCCAGAAGTACCAACTAGAAGCGCCTCATTGACTAACTTAAATGGACAAAGTTCTTTCAGTGAAGATGTTCTCAGTGATCCTAAAGTAAACCAATATTTTGGTAATTCGAATAAAGGAACTCTAACTCGCAGTAATTCTTTTGATAGTGCAAGAGGTTCATCTGGTCCTTCTACACCAACAAGCTCATTAGAAAGATTGGAACAATCTTTCAGTAAAGATGAAGTTGGGGCAGCAATGGAGAAAAACTTAAAAGAATTTAGTTTAAGTGCTAAAACTGAATCTACATTACACAATTCTTTTAGTAATCGTAATGGTTCTGATAGTGGATTCAATTCACCAACTTCTTCTCCAACACATACAATGTTTACTGAAAATGGCAAGGCAAAAACCCAAGCTGACTTAAGAAAGACAGGTCATCTGGACAAACTGGTGGGACAGCCTTCTACGAAAGTAGCTGTTGACACTGACGTTCAACAGCAAGCTGCACAAACAGCTGTGAAAACGAACTAAACAAAGCTATCCACCTTCTCCAAAAGGATGTTACTCAATGAGTAACATCCTTTTTTGTTTTTAAATTATAGAAAAATCCTAGATCCCAGCGGTATGCGTACAACCGTATGAACATTGTGATTTCTCTGCTAGGAAAGGTGTCATCCGAGTAGCTGACACTTGGATGGCTTTGTTGCATCGCTCAAGTGAAAAGAACTGGCAGTTACTGACAAAATTCATTATAAATAGCCATTTAACTGTTGAAGAAAAAATATGCCACAAAAAATGAGAGTCAGTAACTGCCATGAATATAACAAATTTCTCCAAGAAAGAGGAAGCATTTTTTGTTATATCAATGACGCCATAGAAAATTGGTACGAGAATTGTCCAAAAATGCAGGGCGGCAACTATATTTATAGTGATAAAGTTGTGATTTTGGTGCATATAATCGTCAGTTTCTTTAGAATTGGTTTAAGACAAACAGTCGGGTTTATAAAAGGGTATTTGCAACAAATAGGAAGAGATTTGGCAGTTATCAGCTATTCACAAGCATCAAGAAGGTTTAAGAAACTTAATATTAAGATAAATGATTGCAGAAAATAATATGGAAGATATCGAAATTGCTATAGACAGTACAGGAATTAGTATATACAACAACACTCCTGGTCACAGCAAGGAAAATAGCACTGACAGAAAATATCGTGGCTATGAGCAAACGAGAAAATTGCACGTAATGTTGAATATAAACAACAAAAAAGCCATAGCTGTAAAATACAGTAACGGTGTCTACTCTGATCACTATGGAGCTTGTGATTTGCTAAAAGAAGTTGATTTTCAGCATGCCATAAAAGCACTATATGCAGATAGAGCATGTGATAGGCACAAGTTTTATAAGTTGTGTAACGAATATGATATAAAGACAAAAATTCCACCAATAAACAATGCGGCAGAACATCCAGAAATAGATTATATGTCTGACAGGAATGCTGCTATTAGGTTAATAAAATTATACGGTGAAGATGGCATGAAAGAATGGAAAAAAGAAGTAAATTATGGGAAAAGATCTTATATTGAAGGGTTTTTCTCAAGATTAAAGCAAATATTCGGATTTAGTTTTAGGAATAAATCTGAGATAAATCGAGAAAAAGAACTGCTAATCAAATGCTATTTGCTTAATAAATTCACTGATATTGGTATGGCTAAATTTGAGATAGTTACATGAATTTACCATAAATCACCATCTCATAAAGTGTGATGCAACAAAGCCATCCCAGTGTCATGCTACTTGGATGACAAGAAGAGGGTACTGGAATGACAGGAGAAGGGGGGCTACTACCGTCATAAAGGAACCAGTGTCAGCTACTCGGATGATACCTTTTTCTACTTAATTTGGGTTATGCAAGAAGTCTATTCGCGGTATAGATCCCGCTAACACGTAGCGGGATGACGGTTGTCGGTAAGCCTAAGTCAGTTTAGCTATATGCTTTTAATTCCCTCAAAAGGAGAATTAAATATGTGAAGTTCTAGTTGATATGATTTAATGAATGGTTAGTTTAAATTACTAGTTTATTTAAGAGATTTTGATAATATTTAACCCACTTGCTTTTCTGTTTTCCATATCGCGATGGGCTTGAATTATTTCATCAAATTTATATTTTTTATTGATCCGTACAGTTAAAAGTTTTTTTCTTATCATCTCGAAGATTTCCATTGTGGTAAGCACTAATGTGAATCTATCATGCTTATAATGATATATTAAGGTTCCAGTTGCAAATAACGAGCGTGAACTAAGTAAAGAAAAACTAATAGGAGCGTTACCTGATATCTGCCCATAGGAAACGTATATGCCGAACCTGCCTAAAGATTCAAAAGAGAGCTTGCTTGTAGCGTAACCTATGGGGTCATATACTGCACCTACTCCTCTGTTTTGCGTAATCTCCATAATTTTAGAAACGAAGTCTTTATCATTGTAGTTTATTGCGTATGTGCAGCCACTTTGTAAAGCTATCTTCATTTTTTCATCAGAGCTTACAGAACCTATCACTACACCTTTTTTATCCTTCGCCCATTGACATATTATTTGCCCTAAGCCACCATTAGCTCCATGAACTAGCACAAAAGCACCAGGCCTGATTTTATAAGATTGATTAACTAAATAGTGAGCTGTCATACCTTTAAACAGCACTGCAGCAGCAACTTCATCAGATATGTCATCTGGGATTTTTATCAGATATTTCTGGTGTATAATGCGCTTTTCACAATATGCCCCTGGAGGAGCTGTGCAATATCCAACTCTATCTCCGACCTTCAACCCATCACTGATTTTTTTACCAAGCTTTTCAATAACTCCCACTGCTTCTACCCCAAGCACTGATGGTAAATTTTTAATTTTGCGCGTACCTTTTCTGTGCTCTAAATCATAACGATTTAAGCCGATAGTTGTGTGACGCACTAAGACTTCCTCGCCTTTTGGCTCACCTATATTCTTATCTACAAATTCTAATACTTCTGGTCCCCCAGTTTTTTTAATTTGTATAGCTCTAACCATGATGAATGTAAGATAAAAACTTTGATTATGTTATCTAACAATTAATATTTTGCAAAATGTTATTTAGAGTTTATATACTATATAAGTGCATATTAATAGTTTTAAGGTATAAATTATGATGGATAGAGAAAATTTGCTTTATAGTGTTTTGTATAATGTGTTGTACAAAGTGGATAAAGATAACGGTTTAGATACTAGTAATATAATAAAAAAAATAAAAGAAAGGCTAGAAAGTGGAATGCGAACTTCAAGCAAAGAAAACTATTATGAATATTTATATGCTTCTTGGGAAAAAAAAGGTTTTGATATTAATCACAAATTTGATTTGAAAGACTATGATGGCTTTCCAGTAGATAGTCTTTTTTCTATTGCTATTAATAACAAACCTCACGCTTTACCAAATCTAGCGCAAGTTTTAATAAAAGCAGGTACTAACGTGCAAAATGAAAAAGGATATTTACATGCCTGCGCTTTGACTCGTTCTCCAGACGTGTTAAAGGCTCTCATAGAAGCGGGGGTAAGTGATAGCCCACATGAACACTACGGTGGAAATACCGCTTTAGATTGTGTTACTGAATTATATGATGCAGAGAAGTCAATTGAATGCAAAGATTGCTGTAAGATTCTAATTAAGCATACATTGGAAAAAAAACCTCATGAAAAAATGCCAGATTCTGTAAAAAATAATAAGGAATTGGCTCAATATTGGAATGCTTGTGAAGCAAAGAATGAAGGATGGGAATTGATAACACCAAGCACTGAGACACAAGTAGTCGGTGCGCAAAAAGCAAATAAGAACTCCTGCTCAATTCAATAGATCTGTTGCATAATCATTATTTGAATAACAACGCACTCCTTCTATAGCTAACACGTCATACCGCCGCGGAGATCCCGCTAACACGTAGCGGGATGACGAGGTTTACCTTATCGGATTACGTCATACCGCCGCGGTATCTCAAAGCATAGATCCCGCTAACGGGTAGCGGAATGACAGTTTTTCAAATTGTCGGTAAATCTAAGTCAGTTTAGCTATAGCTCACGCTGCTTGGGTGACAATAGGAAAAAGTTTATTACTTAAGCTTAAAAAACGTGTATGATAGTGTTATTTCGCTCAAATCTTTTGTATTACTATCAAGCATTATCTCAGGATCTATATAGAAAGATACGGGCATAGCTGCTTTTTGTTTTGCTAGCAACATTTGCTCTTCAAAACAAAAGCATGCAACTTTATTGAAATACTTACCTGCTTTGAAAGGCGTAACATTATACACCGCCATACCAAATGAAGGCTGATCAGATAGATTTTTTGCGTAATAAAACGCTAAACTTTGTTCTCCTATGTTTACGTCAACGTAGTTAGTTTCTGATTTAAACTCCCAAGGTAGATCGGACATTATATCAGCATTGAAATGGACCCTGATCTTTTGGTTAGTTATATTTGTTGTTGTGTTAGTTACTTTTCTTATTGTGCCACCATACCCAGTAGCTTTACAAAAAATGCTATATAGAGGCACCGATGCATATGCAAGACATAACATCAATACAACTAGAGATATTAGAAAGAAAACTATAGAATTCTTACTGCCTTTCCTTAAAAAGGAAAACATCTAATCCCTATTGTTGAACAAGTTAAGTAACCTGAGTAGATTGAGAAATATATTAATAAAGTCAAAATAAAGATTAGTTGCACCGAGTATTGCCAATTTAGTAGTAGCAACTTCTGATCCGTCATTATGTTTATAATAAACGTCCTTGATTCTTTGAGCATCATACGCAGTCATTAAGGTAAATATTATTACTGATATAAACGATATTGCAAAGTAGAGAGGACTACTTCCAAGGAATAAATTTACTATAGACGCAATGATTAACCCCCAGATTCCCATAATCAAGAAAGAGCCCATACTTGTAAGATCTCTTTTTGTAGTATTACCATATAAAGCCATAGAGCCAAACATGATTGATGTAATGAAAAACGCCCTTGCTATATTTTCTGCAGTATAAACTATAAAAATATAAGATAAGGAAAGCCCCATTAACACTGAGAACGAGAAAAATATAGTAACGGCAGACTGAGCACTTAGGTGTTGAATTCTATAAGACATGTAGAACACCAATGCAACTGGAGATAACATTACCACAAGCGATAGGACGGGATTAGAATGAATCACCTGAAAAAGACCAGAAAACACTGTTAGGAATGCAACAAGCCCTGTGACGCCCAAAGCTAAAGCCATGTAATTATATACTTTAGTTAGGTAACTTCTAAGCCCAGCACTATAATAAGCGCCTTGAGAGCGAATATCCTGTTCATTTCTCATATAAGACATAATATAACTCCTTTTATCCATTACTTAACACATTATAATATAAAACCATATTTTTATCAAGTGTTTTTATTATAAACAGCTATGCGCTGGCATTTGTTTTAATATAAATAGAATATAGGCCTATTGCTGCTGCATTTGAAACATTTAAGCTGTCAATTACGTTTGATATTGGGATTTTTAAAAGATAATCACAGTTTTCTTTAACTAGTCTTCGTACCCCTTTCTCTTCAGAGCCAAAAATGATTACTCTTTTTTTTTCAAAGCTCTTTATTTCATCTATATTTTCTTTAGCATTGCAATCAAACCCGTAACACCAGTAGCCGACCTTTTTTAAATACTCCATAGTTTTCACTATATTTGTAACGTATATTAGCGGAACGATATCTAAAGCTCCACTTGCTGCTTTTGCAATAGATGCATTTTCACTCGGTGAGTGGTTATGTGGTAAAACCAATGCATTGACATTAAAACAAGCTGAAGTTCTTAAAATTGACCCAATATTGTGCGTGTCAGTGACTTGATCTAAAATGACTATAGTAGAGCTGTCGTTTGAGCTTTCAGCTACTTCTTCGATGCTTAAGTTATGAAGGATAGGAGCAACTTTTAAAGCAATCCCTTGATGATTAGCACCTTTGGGTAAAACGTCATTAAGTATTTTGTTTTCTACTAATCGAACTTTAATGCCCTTACTATTTGCACATTGCTTAATTTCTTTTTCGTGTTCTCTATAGAAATTTTCTGTTACTAACAGTTCTATACACCGCCTATTTTTATTCTTCAGTGCTGACATGCAGGTGTGCTTTCCATACAGCCAAAAATTCTCATTAGTTTTTGACGATTTCATCGTATTATCGAAAATCTGGTTTTTATAGAATAAGCAACATTTTACTATGTTTGAATATTGTTGTAAAATTATACAATTCGATTAATGCGTTTATGTCGGACGATGAGTTGGATTGGCAAAAAAATGTTAAGCCAATAAAATGTGGAAAAGTTACTTTGAAAGTTGATCATAAAGTAAATATAAAGTCTATGGTTGATAAAGGTACCTCCGACTTACAAGGGAATTTTCTTAATACCAATAATGGTAACTCATCATTTTGTCTTGACCAAAACACAAAATCAAAAGTTGATAGGGGTAAATATTTTATAAGCGACAAGCTCGATTTGCATGGCTATAATATAGAGGATGCTTACTGTAAATTGATAGATTTTATTATCAAAAATTATCGAGCAGGGAATAGATGTTTATTGGTAATTACGGGATACGGCAGTGCAACAAATAAAACAGACACTATAAAGAATAACTTAAATAAGTGGTTAAATGATACTAAAATCCAGCATATGGTTCTATACTACCAGCAAGCTACGAAAAAACATGGTGGTAAAGGAGCTTTTTATGTTTTATTAAGAAGGCTTAGGTCCTATTAGCTGCTTAAGTTTCCTTTTAAGCCTTAATTTTTCTTGTATAACCATACAGTGTTCGGCAGCGCGTGACGCACAACTGTGCGAACATTGTGATTTGGGTCTACCAGGAAGGATGTCTCCCAGTACCTCTTTTCCCGTCATCCCGCTACGTGTTAGCGGGATCTCATTTCACTTTATGAGGGTGTCATCCGAATAGCTTGACTACTTGGATCCAGATTGGATACTGAGTTGGTGAGTATAAAAGTATAGCTTCTACGTCATACCGCCGCGGTATCTCAGCCGCTAACAAGTAGCGGGGTGACGAGTTACTATACCGCTGCGAACCGTCATACCGCGATTTATTCCATAGCTGTACGAACATTCATTTTTGAAGGTAAACTGCACAGCAAATGGTGTCATTCCAGTGCTTGACACTGGAATCCAGCCGGCTTTGTTGCATCGCTAGCTATGATGGATTAAAGATAAAAAAGGTGGAGAATATCAGTAGCTTATTATTCTGGTATTTATAACAAGAACGGTCAGTGAATACCTAAATTTGAGTAAAAGAAATTTCACTACCACTCACTAATCCGGCTAAAATTCAAGAATTTCAATGCTTTAGCTATTTTCAATAGAATTAAATTTATTAATATAAATAACAAGTTACTATTCTTAAATTTGATCAGATTGATTGCAAAAAAAACAAGATTTTCAATAAGTTGCTTATAATCCTAATTATAGTTAGCCTTTCATAAGTAGCGATGCAACAAAGCCATTCCAGCGTCACGCGCTGCCATGTGATATACAATTTCCTTCGAATTACAACGTACGTGCGCTCTATATGCACTTGATTGACAAATGCTCTCTTATCAAAATCTCAAGAATCTGCACTATATTTAATGCTGCGCCTTTGCGCAGGTTGTCAGCCACTATCCACATATTTAATCCGTGCTCAACAGTATTGTCTCTTCTAATACGCGATACATATACAGCATTCTCCTGTACAACATCAATTTGAGTTATGTATTCACTATCTTCACGCCTGTTGTACACTAAAACTCCACTATCTTCGGCTTCACTTAGCACTTCACGAGCTTGTTCTTCAGTGATATGTTGATCAAATTCCACATTTACTGCCATAGCGTGACCGATAAAGACGGGTACCCTTACACAAGTTGCAGTAACTTTTATATCTTCCTCTAAAATTTTTTTTGTCTCCTCTTGCATTTTCCATTCCTCTTCTGTAGAACCATTTTCCATGAATTCTCCTACATGGGGAATGCAATTGAATGCTATTTGCTTAGAGAATATCTTGGGTTTTTTAGCTTCGTTCATAAAGATTTTTTTTGTCTGGTCATAGAGCTCATCCATTGCTGCTTTGCCTGCACCAGAAGTTGATTGATAAGTTGAAGCAACGATTCTCTTTATTTTTGCTTTTTGGTGTAATAGATGTAGTACTAGCAGCATCTGTATTGTAGTACAGTTTGGATTGGATATTATGTTGTGGTTTTTATATTCCATAATTTTTTCTTTATTAATCTCTGGAATAATGAGTGGCACACCCTCTTTCATTCTAAAATGGGAACTGTTATCTATCACGATGCATCCAGCCTGTGTTGCAATTGGTACATACTCTTCAGAAACATGAGATCCAGCACAGAAAATGGCTACATTAGTTCCAACGAAGTCATAATCCTCAAGGCATAAAACTGTTAACTCTTTGTCACCAAAGCTCACCTTCTTCCCTTCTGATTTTTTCGATGCAAGTGCAATAACGCAATCTATCGCCTCATCTTGAAATTCAGCAAGCGTGCTTAATACCTCACGCCCTACTCTTCCGGTTGCTCCAATAACAGCAATTTTGTATCTCATATAGATGAACCTCTAATTTTAAAGTTCTATTATATTTTTACTGACAAAATTTACAATTGTTTTAATATTTTTACCTTGCAATTAATTGTAATTTAGCTATTATTATGCAATATTAGTAATATTACATAATGAAATGAAAGATGAGTAAGGAATACGATGAAACTAAGGTTAAACCTGCAATGTCTACACCTCAAGGGCCTGAAGGAACCAATGGATCAAAGGCCCAAAGTGTTCTTTCAAATAAAAGAAAGCCTACAATAAATTTTGATGATAAAAAGTATGGTGTAAAAACCTCTAAAATAGACCAACAGTCTCTAAACAAAAGACAAGAATCTTCAAAGCTAAGAGATCTCTTAAGGTCAATACCAATAATAAGGAGATTTTTAGCAAGGATTTTCACACCTGAAAAAATAGAAATCATCAGTAACCCTATATATGACAACATGGAAGCATATAAAAAATCGCAGGAAGATTACCCTAGTAAGATAAAAGATGAAACTAGTATAGATGATGAACACACAAAAGAAGTAGATAGTAAACTTGAGAAGGGTAATGTTGAACAAGTGGACAACAAGAAAAGTCGTAGTTCATAAATATCAATCATTTAAAAATTATCTCTAGTTATAACATTGTATCTGTTCAGATGCATGGCTCATGTACAAATATTGAAACAAAAATTCCAGTGCTCCTTTCTCGTCATCCCAGTGCGTGACACTTGTATCTTTATGATGTGAGGCATTAGAGCTAAAATACCTCACAGGGAGGGTGAAGCTGATGCGACACTAATGCCATTAAGCCAGATTTTGCTTCCCTCCCATAGAGTTAAAGACTGAACAGTATCTTTTGGAATTATATCCCGTATTACAAGGTTAGTCTAAACTCTCAGTTTATTTATAGTCTTGGAGGCAATTTTATGCAAGTAAATGCTATTTTGGGTGTGGATATTTCAAAAAAGAAATTTGATGTTTGTTTGTTAGTGGACAGTAAAAAACGACACAAAGTCTTTCAAAATAATCAAGATGGTTTTGCAAAACTTGTAGTTTGGTGCAATGGCCATGGAGCAAATCTTACTCATTTATGTCTTGAAGCAACTAGTTGGTATGGAGAAGATTTGGCTACTTTTATGCATGATTTAGGACATAATGTCAGTATAGTAAACCCAGAAAGCTTTTGGCAAAAGTGAGCTGCTCAGAAATAAGACAGATAAATCAGATGCAGCTATGATAGCTAGATTTTGTATCGCCAACAAACCTGCTCTTTGGAAGCCCATTGCACCTGAAATGAGGCATTTGAGGGCGTTGCATGCAATCGCTAAAAGATGATAAGGTGCAACAGACAAATCGCTTGGAAAACAAAAATATGCATTCCAGTTGCAAAGAAGCTATATCTAAAGTAATTTTGGCAATAGAGGAGCAAATTATTGTTCTCGAAAAAGAAATTAATGAGCATATAAATAACTATCCACATCTAAAAAATATGGTGGAAAACCTTAAGACTATAAAAGGTATAGGATATCTTACTGCTGTTGCTGTTGTCGCAGAAATGCCATCAGTTGATAACTTTGACAATGCTAAACAATTTACAGCTTTTGCTGCCAGGACATTATCAATCGGGATCGTCAGTAAGTAAGAGAAGTTGCATATGCAAAATAGGATCTGAGCGTATTCGAAAAGCTCTTTATATGCCAGCTATAGTAGTCAAAAACCATAATAATCATTTTCAAAAGTTTTGTCAGCGTCTAGCAAGTAAAGGCAAATGTCCAAAAGTCATAGTTCTTGCGTTAATGCGAAAATTAATGCATGTCTTTTTTGGTATTCTTAAAAAGAATCAACCATTTAATTGTAATTTTGTTGGATAATTTGTTTGACAGCAGAGACAGTATCTGGGATCCAGATTGGGCACTAAGTTGGTAAACACGAAAGCGATTAATCCTTTACAACGTTTTTGATGGAACTGCGCGAAAGAACTGGATGCCAGTGTCACGCACTGGCATGACACCCATTTCTTCCTATAGTTGTCTTTTCTCGTCTACCTTATTTTGCCACTCTGCTGAACAGATACATAACATTTGCTATACAGAAACTCTGCGATACCAAAATAAATAAAGAGGTACGCCACTTGCAGTGAATAAGCTTGCGATCAGCAAGGTATTCACAGAAGTTTCAAATATTACCCAGCAGCAAAAGGTTGTTGCTATACTGCCAATTAAAAATTTGTAACAACTCTTTTCTTGCACAATAACTTTGAGAAAAGCAAGACTGCATGCAAGGTAAACAAATAAAAATGAAACTACAGAAAAGTCGATAATTGATGTGATCTGCTTAGCAAAATTGTTGCTTGAAGTGAGGATTAGTAGAACTGAAGTGCCAACGGAGCTGATTGTTATGCCCCAGAAAGGAGAACCGTGCTTGTTTCTTTGAGCAAAAAACTGTGGCATCAGTTTATCTTTTGCAAGGCCAAGGGCCACTTGTCCACTAGCTAGTACCCAAGCGTTTAAAGTACCAACACAAAAAATGAACGCAGTTATAGAAATAATCAAGTGCCAATTGCCAGAGGCCATAATTTTTATTGCGTCAACATATGGTGCTCTTGAACTTGCTAAATCATTGCCATTTATTAATCCCATAATTGCAAGATTGTTGATAAAATACACAACAGCAACAGAGATTGTTCCAAGTACCACAGCTCTTGGTATTGTTCTAGCTGGATTATCAACTGACCCTGCAGGTGCTGTTGCCAATTCAACTCCAATAAAACCCCATAGAGTAATAAGTGTAGAACGTGCAAGAATCTGCGATGTTGTAAGATTTGATATTTCTTCACTTATGATGAAGTTATTTCTATCAAAAAAAAACAATGCTGCTATAGGTATTACAAGCAATACAGAAATTTTTATCACCGTCAATAAAAACTCAACACGTCCAGCAGTAGCTACTCCTCTAAAATTTATTAGTGTAATAATTGTAAGTAATAACATCTCTAAAAACAGATGTACGTTTTGAATATCTTCATGGAAAAATGGTGTAAGATAACCAACACCCACAACTATTACGGCTGTTGTGCTAACCCATGAGATCACCCAATACGTCCAACCAACAAAAAAAGCTGCAGCAGGGCCAAAAGCATGCTTTACATAGACGTGAGGGCCACCCGTTTCCGGAAATTTTGCGCAGAGTGAGGCAAAAACTAAAGCAAGAGATATAGCACCAAGCCCTGATATTATCCAGCTTATAAGGCTATACATGCCATATGGAGCAAGGCTAATTGGAAGCATAAAAATTCCAGAGCCAATTTGGCTGCTAATCACTAAGGCAAAAATAGCCCAAAAACCTATTTTATTTGACACAATAATTCTTATCTAAATAGATTAACAATATACCCTAAACTCAGAAATTTCAATTGATCTTTTAACATAAAAACTTGCATTTTTTTCAATTTATTCCTAAAATAGATTATATTAACAGATTATTAAGAGGGGGTTATGAATCCGAGATTAAAAGCATTTTTGGTTGTTTGTAGTATTATTGCATTTTTGATTGCACTTTTGTTTCTCGTGTATTATTTAAATCTTCTTGTTAACTATATCCTTGACCCGATTCTAGTTCGTCCCTTTGAAAGATTATACAAAAACTTAATTGTTGATGGTCTTTATGCCTATTTATCTACAAGCACTTCTAGCCCTGCACTAGCATTTTTGGCTACAGGTTTTATTGTTATTGCTGCGTTTATTTGCCTGAATAAAATGCTTCTTCCCTTGCAAGAGAAGATCATAAACAACTATACCTCCTTTAAAAACAACAATATTGATAGCAATAGCATGTTGTTTGAGGTTTATAAAGATCCAACAATAAAATTAAAGGACAAAATCTTATTCTTCAGTATACACTTGATATATTACCTACAGCTTCCATTTTTGTATATTGCATCAAAGGTATCAGCTCTACGTGGGTTTCTTATATTTAATTTTGGTTTATTATTGTTAAATTATGCACTGCTAATTCCAGTGGCACTTCTTGAATTGATAAAGTATCCATTAGTGAGGCTTTTCTCACCTTTGGGTTTGAATGTAAAGCAGCTAAGCTTTTTGTTTAATGTAAGTGATGTGGGCACTGGCAGTCAGAGCGTTCACACAAGTAGTTTTGAACATAGTATTCTCTAATGCGCTCAAGAGTTAAAACAGAAATTTGGAGCTCAACCAAATGTACTCAATAAAGAGTTTGAAGACTACATAAATAATTCAGATGAGCTTACAACTGAGCAAAAAGAGCAATTAAAACTTTATCTTAACTTTAATGGTTCCAATGAAGCAGCTTGGCAAGAATCAAAAACTGGACTAACTCTCACACAAGCTGCAAACTTAGTTTCAACTGCTGCTAAGAATCAAAAATCAGATGTGAATTCACTATTACTAATGAATTTAAAGGATGGACTTGGTTTATGTACTCTGGGAATGTTCGATCGTATTATTTATTCGCTTAGTTGTCTTGAAGCGAAAAATAATTTCTTGGTTCAAATAAATGGAGCAGTGAACGTATTAACACCTAAATTTACTGAAAGATTTTTAAAAGAATATTGCAATTATAAAAAATTAAAAATTTTGGTAGACAAGTTTGAAGATTTTTACTCCGAAGATTATGCGGATAAAAATAATATAAGCGATGAGGTGAAGAGCAACATTAACCAATCAATAATAGAAATAAGAGAATTTGTCTTTAAAGAGCTTTACATAAAATTTTACGAAGAGTATGGAAAAAGTATTCAAAGAGGTGCCATAAAGCAAAAATTAAGGGAATTAGTTACAGATGATAGTATAAAGGAAGCAGTGTATTATTCAATGTATAATATAGAAATACCTGCAGAACCACCTACTTATCTTGAAAGAGTAAAAGCATTTTTTGGAGGTCATGCAAGGTCTTCTGCTGCTTAGTGGTTTAGTTCGTGCTATATAGCTAAACTAACTTAGATTTACTGACAATTTTAAAACAACAAATTCGTCATTCCGCTACTAGTTAGCGCCGCGGCGGTATGACGTGTTCTATAGCTTTGTCTTCCCTTTTCTGAATGGCTTGCAAGCTGCTATCTCTACAAAAACTATATTTTTCTTCAGAAGAGAGTTATATTGTAACTATGGACAAAATAATCATAAAAAAATTTGGTGGGACTTCGCTAACTGATTTAAACCGAGTTGCAAATTTGATAAAAAACGATATTGAGAAAGGTTGTAATGTAATCGTTGTTGTATCTGCTGTTGCAGGATTTACTGACCAAATGGTTTTTCAGGCTAGGCAAATCTCAAATTTAAGTTATAGACAAGAGTTATCAGAGTATGACGTTATGCTTTCAGCAGGAGAACAAATCTCTTGCGGTCTATTAGCTATCACTCTCCAATCGATCGGAGTTAATGCTAAATCGTGGCTTGCCTGGCAGTTACCAATTGCAACTGATGATTTTTATTCTGAGTCTAAAATAAAAACAATAAAGATTGAACGTGTGAAAAGATCTTTTGCTGAGGGTTATACTGCTGCGATCATTGCTGGTTTTCAGGGTATAAATGATGATAGAATCACTACTTTTGGAAGAGGAGGCTCTGATATATCAGCAGTTGCCTTCGCGGTAGCCTTTGGTGTTAGAACTTGCGAAATTTTTACTGATATTGATGGAATATATACAGCAGACCCGAGAATTGTTCCAAAGGCACGCAAGCTCAAATTTATCTCTTACGATGAAATGTTGGAAATGTCGTCATCTGGTGCTAAAATACTGCATAATCGTTCAGTACAACTTGCAATGAAACATAACATTAAAGTGCAAGTGCTATCCACTTTTAAGGAAGTAGAAGGCACCACAGTGCTACACAAAAGGGATGTACTAGAGAGATACTTAATTACTGGAATAACTTATAGCACTAATGAAGCTCTTGTAACTTTCACTAACCTTGCAAATAACTTGCGTACTTTAAGAGATATAGCAGGAGCAAACGTTAAAATTGATATGATACATGGGTCAAGTTTTGTTATCTCCAAATTTGATATTGATTCAATGGAAAAGTTACTGAATAAGAATGAAAATTATGCTATAAACGATAATGTAGCTAAAATTTCAATAATTGGTATTGGTGTTATGTCTAACACTGAAGTGATGCACCGCACACTCAAGGTTTTAAGCGAAAAAAAGATAGAAATACTTGCTATCACAACATCTGAAATCAAAATCAGTATAATTGTTCAAAAAGAATGCGCTGTAGCTTTAGTCAAAGATTTACATACTGAGTATGAGCTTGATATGCAGCACTAGGATAGGCTTGACGTCCAGTTGTCTAAGAGTATGTCTTGAAAAGGAATGAGGAAAAAAATATGATAGTGTAAGTAAAAAATAGGAGGGAAAATTGTATCCAAGTGATATAAGTGATAAGGAATGGGAAATTTTGGAGCCACATGTTGCACAAGGAAAGATAGGGAGGCCAAGAAAGCACAATATCAGAACAATTATTAATGCAATAAGGTATATAATGAGAGGTGGTTGTCAATGGAGAATGCTGCCGAAAGATTTTCCTCCATGGAAGACGGTGTATGACTATTTTCTCAGGTGACGTAGTAATGGCAAATTGGAAAAAATACATAATATGCTAGTAAAAGAGGTAAGAAAAATGTTTGGTAAAAATGAAACACCTTCAGTAGGAATAATTGACAGTCAATCAGTAAAAACCACTCAAAAAGGGGATCCAGAGGATATGATGCTGAAAAAAAATAAAGGGTAGAAAACGTCATATTGTTGTAGATACAGTGGGCTTAATTATTGCGGCTGATGTTCATAGTGCAAGTGTTCAAGATCGTGATGGTGCTCTAAATCTTTTCACTCAAGCTAAATACAAGGCTCCAACTTTACGTAAGTTTTTTGCTGATCAAGGATACATAGCAAAACCGCTGTTTATTGGAGACAGGATACGATTACCAAGAAAGCTGTTGATGTTACAGGATTTTTCGACAATCTGGACCACAATTTAGCACTGCAGGCTATCAAGAAGCACACAGACTGCAAATGGGTCATACTGTATGTTGAAAGGTGGATGAAATCCCCTATTCAGCAAGCAGATGGCAGTAAGGTAGTTAGGGAAAAAAGGAGTTCCGCAAGGAGGTTCAATAAGCCCAATCATTTCAAACATATTTATGCACCATGCATTTGATATATGGATGAAACAAAATCACCCAACAGTACCATTTGAAAGATATGTGGATGATGCGATAGTGCACTGCAGAACTAAAAGACAGGCAGAATTTATGCGAGCAGCAATTGAAGAAAGATTGGCACAATGTAAGCTAAAATTGCAACCTGATACCAATGCCATTCCAAAACTCCATCATTATACTGCCTTAGTATAACCTTCTCACTTCTATTGTCTATTTGTTTGTTATGTAATAGAAATTGGTATGAGATTGAAGAATTAAGTGTGAACGGTTACAGAATTTTTGCCAAGAGAAACATATAGTTAAAGTAATTCAGATTTGTAAGATATGTTTATCTGCAATTATAGCTTCAACAGTAGGCAATGTTGCTTTTAATTACCTCAACATTTTCTCTTGGCAATTCTTTAATGAACCGAGAAGTGCGCATCGGTTGCCACTGGTTGTTAATTTCCCTCCTATCTGCACATGAAATGATTAACCTTTCTTTGGCTCTGGTTATGCCAACATATGCGAGTCTCCTTTCTTCTTCTAAAGCTTTACCACTTTTGTCATCAAAAGATCTTTGATGAGGAAATAATCCCTCTTCCCAACCAGGTAGAAACACGCACGGGAATTCAAGTCCTTTGGCTGCATGAAGAGTCATAACATATACGGTGTCATCGTTATTCATATTATCCACTTCCATCACCAGACTTATATGCTCCAAGAAAGTTGTGGCATTATCGAAATTTTTTAAAGATGAGATGAGCTCTTTAACATTTTCTATTCGTGCTAAGCCTGTTACCTCCTCATTTTCAAGCATTTCAATATATCCTGATTGGTTTGCTACGATTTTAACGAATTCATGCAGTGGTTTTACGCTTACTATTTCTTCCCAAGCTTTAATTTTATTTAAAAAATCGTTGAGTGAGAGTTTAATTCTTTCGGTTACCTGATTACTATTAACTAATATTTTTGCTGCCTCAAAAAAAGAAATTTTGTTATCCTGAGCAGTCGTGTATATTTTCTTTAGAGTTGTAGCTCCTATGCTTCTTTTTGGCCGATTTACTATCCTTTCGAAAGCTAAGTCATCGTTATTGTTTGTAACAAGTCTTAAATATGCAATTATATCCCTGACTTCCTGACGTTCGTAGAATTTTACGCCACTTATAATCTTGTAGGGAATTGAATATTTTATAAAATACTCTTCGAGAACTCTAGTTTGAAAAGTGGCCCTTACCAGGACTGCAATGTCACTAAATCTGTATTTATTGAGTTTCAATATCTGTTCGCTTATGAACCTTGCTTCAGCTTTCCCATCCCATAATTTTATTAGATTTACCTTTTCCCCTTCAATGTTTGTTGTCCACAATTTTTTTTCTAAGCGAGTCTTATTGTGATTGATAACATATGACGCAGTTGCAAGTATGTGGGATGTTGACCTGTAGTTACACTCTAGTTTAACGGTTTTTGCATTTTTAAAATCATCAGAAAACTTCAAAATATTTTCAACTTCTGCACCACGCCAACTATATATCGACTGGTCATCATCTCCTACACAGCAAATATTTGAGTGCTCTTTTGCAAGGTATTTTAGCAAAAGATATTGTATCGCATTTGTATCTTGATATTCATCTACCATGACATATTTAAACTTGTTTTGGTAGTAGGACAGAACTTCGGTCTTTTGATTAAAGAGTTGTATGTTATATAGCAATAAGTCACCAAAATCGACAGAGTTAAGGAATTTCAACCTTTCCTGATACTGGTGATAGACCTTGAGTGCAGTTACATATACTGGCCTAAATGATTGAATATCTTCCACTTCAGATGGCAATAAGCACTTCTCTTTCCATTGCTGAATAATATTCATAATGGTCTTACATTTTTCTGATAGGTAATCAGGATTTATTTCATTGATAATATTTTTTATTACCTGTAATTGGTCATCCACACCAATGATTGTAAAATTGGGGTTTAAGCCCACAATTTCTGCGTGCATGCGCAAAATTTTTGCTGCAATTGCATGGAAAGTGCCAAGCCATGGTATGTTTGTGCCCGTTAGCTCAAGTACCCTTGATACCATCTCATTTGCTGCTTTATTTGTAAATGTAACTGCTAATATCTCATCAGAATAAGCGTGACCGTTTCTAATTATGTGTGCTATTCTTGAAGTAATCGTTCTTGTTTTTCCCGTCCCGGCTCCTGCCAGTATCAAAACTGGTCCATCTATGTTAGTTACAGCTGATTGTTGTTCTGGATTTAGCAGTGAGAGATAATCGTTCATCGTAGCCCTATAGATTATAACTTCGTAAAGTTAAACCTATGATTGAAATATTGTAAAGGTTTTATTGAATAGAACAGTTAAAGAATGCTTCACTCAAGTGTTACGTTTTGTATATACCTTTGTTAGGCAGCTTGGATGTGGTGGGTAACGATAAATTGATCTGATCTAGGCTGCTGTTTGTTAGGTGGATAGGTGGAGTTTGGAATGACTTATATGTACGGTTTAGCTCCTCCATTTCTCTTTCTTCAACTTTAACAGGGAACTTTGAGGCATAGTGGTTATGCGTTGCAGGTCGTTCAGTGAGATTTTCATATGTTTCTTTCAACCAAGTTCCGATATCATACATAAATCCATACGCTTTTTCTTTAAATTCTCTCCATGATCTACTGAAACTTGCTAGTGTGTTATTGAAGTAAATTGTCATGTAATCTCTTGTAGTGTACTGATAACTTTCACTATTTAATTTACCACTTTGTGTGTTACAAGTTTTGAAATAACCAAATATGTTGTACATTTCGCGCTGCCATTAATTATGAATATACATATATTATACGTTAATAAATTAAAATTATCAAGAACAAGTTAAGTGTTTATTGCATTACTGAGAAAATGCTCTATATAATAATTTAAAATGGAGCTGGAGCTTTGTAGTACAATGTTTTTAAACGTTTAATATAATATTGACTTTACCACGATAGTTACTTTAAATTAGTAACTATTGTTGCAGTTAAAGTATCGATGCCTTTTTTCTTTTATTTTTTTGCAATTCTTAGCATTTTATCTGCTGTATGCGTAATTAGTGTAAGAAATCCTGTGCATGCAGTATTATTTTTAATTTTCACCTTCGTTAACTCTGCAGTGCTTTTTATTCTCCTTGGAGCTGAATTCATTGCTATGATGGTGCTGATAGTATACATCGGTGCGGTTGCGGTGTTGTTCCTCTTTGTAGTTATGATGCTCGATATTGACTACATAAGGTTGCGCCAGGGTTTTGCAAAGCATTGCACTCTTGGTGCTATGTTGTGTGTTGTGTTTTTTCTAGTCATCAGCTTTGTAATCCGCAGCTCAGCACCGAATATAAGCAATGTTATAAACTATAATACCAATAATGTGAAAGCTATTGGTAATTTGCTGTATACCGACTACATGTACGCTTTTCATCTTTCTGGAATTTTGCTACTTGTTGCAATTGTCGGTGCAATTGCTCTTACTTTGCAGGACAAGAAAAAAGGAGTTAAAAAACAGAATGTATTAAAGCAATTGACGCAATCTTCATCTGTAAAATTGGTTAAGGCTAAATTTGGAAAAGGAGTGGAATGGAAATAGGATTAAATCATTTTTTGATAGTTGCTGCTATTTTGTTCACTGTTGGGGTGTGCGGTATTTTCATCAACCGTAAGAGCATAATCAATATATTGTTATCAATAGAAATATTATTGTTGGCGATTAACATCAATCTAGTTGCTTTTTCTGCCTTTATGAATGATATAGTTGGGCAAATCTTTGTGATGTTTGTGTTGACTGTTGCGGCAGCAGAGTCAGGAGTTGGACTTGCAATATTGGTTGTATATTATAGAAGCCGTGGCAATATAGATGTTGAACAAGCGAACTTAATGAAAGAATGAAAGTATGATGGATATACTGAAATTAATAGTATTTTTGCCACTTTTTGGTTCACTATTTGCAGCACTTTTTAGAAAGGATGTTTTTGGTCAGTTAATTACAACGGCAGGGATTGGAATATCTGCAGTTTTATCTTGGTATGTTTTTCTTACCTTCTCTGAAAATTATCACTTGAGTTTATTTCCTTTATTTTCATTAAGTGTATTAAAAGTAAATTGGGCAATTAGTGTGGATGCTCTCTCATCCTTAATGCTGATTGTTATTACCACCGTTTCGCTGGTAGTGCATCTCTATTCTATCGGCTATATGGAGCATGGGAAGTCGAGGTTTTTTTCTTACCTATCGCTGTTCACATTTTGCATGATTGTGCTGGTTGTAAGCGATAATTTCGTGCAGCTTTTTTTTGGCTGGGAAGGAGTTGGCCTGTGTTCTTATTTACTCATAGGATTTTGGTTCCAAAAATATTCTGCAAATAATGCAGCAATTAAAGCATTTGTTGTGAATAGGGTAGGAGACTTTGCACTATTGATTGGAATCTTTCTTATTTATTATACATTTCACTCTTTGAAATTTACTGAAGTTTTTGACACAGCTGATCTTCTTGGCGCGCAGAACATTAGGGCATTCTGCTGTGAATTCAAAGTAATTCATATAATATGCATATTACTTTTTATTGGCTGTATGGGTAAATCTGCACAGCTTGGTTTACATGTTTGGTTGCCAGATGCAATGGAAGGGCCAACCCCTGTTTCTGCACTCATTCACGCAGCAACGATGGTAACAGCCGGTATATTTTTAATAGCAAAATGTTCTTCATTGTTTGAGTTATCAAATGTGGCACGAGAATTAATAGTTATCGTTGGTGCACTTACTGCTTTTTTTGCAGCCACCGTTGCGATTACTCAGAATGATATAAAAAAAATAATTGCTTATTCAACCTGCAGTCAACTTGGTTATATGTTCATGGCATGTGGGCTTTCTGCTTACAATGTTGCTATTTTTCATTTAATGACCCACGCTTTTTTTAAAGCTCTACTATTTCTTGGTGCTGGCAATGTGATTCATGCAATGCATCATGAGCAAAACATTCAGAAAATGGGAAATTGCTGGAAGAAAATCCCTTGCACTTACACTCTCATGTGGATTGGGTCTCTTGCGCTTTCTGGAATATTTCCATTTGCAGGTTTTTACTCAAAGGATTTGATAATTGAACATGCTTATAGCACGGATAGCTTTGCTTTTGTAATAAGCTTAGTTGTTGCATTCTTCACAGCGTTTTACTCTTGGAGGTTATTGCTTCTTGTGTTCCACAGCCAAAAACAAAGTAAAATTAATATACATGAAGCACAGAAGATTATGCTTATACCATTACTGATACTTGCTTTTGGATCGGTATTTTCTGGAGTGTGGGGAGCAAATATTTTGAACATAACTAGTAATGCGTTTTGGAAATCAAGTTTAGTGGTGGTTGATGAGCATGGAGTTCATAATTTCTTTATAAAACTACTGCCAACCTTGGCGAGCCTAAGTGGAATAGCACTTGCGTACCTAATTTACCAATATCAAGTAATTAGGCAAATTAAGAGTAAATTTTTACTTAAATTTTTGCAGAATAAATGGTACTTTGATGAGGTGTATGAGTTTGTTATAATTGTACCAATAAGGTTTATATCTAGGCTTCTATGGAAGTTTGATGTTAAGGCTATTGATTCATTTGGACCAAATGGTGTTGTAAGGTTGGTTAATGAATGTTCAAAAAGTTCTATAAAGTTGCAAACTGGTTATATATTTGATTATGCACTTATTATGTTTGTTACTTTAATAATCGGTGCTTTATATATTATTGGAATTAAATAGAAGGTGTTGTTACTTAGTATATTCTTGCTTCCACTGATAGGAGCGTTGATTTTATCCTTAATCAGGATTAATCATCAATCTATACACCTAAGATTCCTTGCCCTATTTTTTGCTGTACTTCCATTTTTGCTTAGCATTGTAGCTTGTATAGAATTTGATTATAACAATGCGGACTTTCAGTTTGTCAGCTACCCAATTAGAAATGTTGGAATAGGGATAGATGGTATATCGTTGCTTTTCCTTCTGCTTACAACTTTCTTGTTTGTAATTTGTATACTCTACAACTGCAAAATGAGTTATACGACCCTCAGTCCATATATGGCATTGTTTCTACTGCTTGAGAGTTTTGTAGTCGGTTTTTTCGTTTCACTGAATGCTATAAGCTTTTATGTGTTTTTTGAAGCTGTTTTAATACCAATGTTCTTTATTATTGGCATCTGGGGAGGAAAACACAGGGTATATGCAACGTTTAAGTTGTTTCTTTATACATTAACTGGCTCATTATTATTCCTACTTGGCTTGGTGTACATCTATAGCACTTTTGGGACGTTTAATATACAAAAATTAGCTACATTAGTGCCAAGTCTTGATCTTGAAGTGCAGTCATTGCTATGGATTGCATTTTTTATTTCTTTTGCAATAAAAGTACCGATGTTTCCATTTCACACTTGGCTTCCTGATGCGCATGTGCAATCACCAACTTCTGGATCTGTGATTTTAGCTGGCTTGCTTATTAAAATGGGGGGATATGGATTTTTAAGGTTTTCTATTCCAATGCTTCCTCAGGCAAGTTTGTATTTTTCAAATTTCGTTGTTGTGCTGAGCATTATTGCGGTAATATATGCTTCTCTAGTTGCGTTTGCTCAAGATGATATAAAGAAGTTAATAGCTTATTCTTCAATAGCACATATGGGGATCGTTACTGCTGGCCTCTTTTCATTTTGTGAGGAAGGAGTACTGGGTAGCATATTTCAAATGATTAGTCATGGCCTTATTTCTGCTGCTTTATTTTTGTGTGTTGGAATGCTATATACTCGAACTGGAACTTTGGAGATTGCAAAATATTTTGGCATAGTAAACACAATGCCAAAATTTGGTTTTATGTTCATTTTATTTTCAATGGCTTCAATAGGGCTACCTGGAACATCTGGATTCATAGGTGAGTTTTTGGCTATGGTTGGAATGTTTAAGAGCATAGGGTTTTTTACAGGATTTATCGCACTTGGCACTATTTTAAGCGCAGTTTATATGCTGAATTTATGTAAGCAAATAATATGGGGGGTTAGCTATTCTAAATTATTAAATAACCGCTTGGATAGCATAGAATTTTCTGTCTTAATTCTGCTTGCAGTGTTTGTTATTTTGCTTGGATTCTACCCAACCCTTGCACTGAATTATTTGAAGCCATGTATGGCAAATTTGTTAGTCAAATATAATGCGCTATGAATTATATACAGATATTGCCGGAAACGTTCTCTATTATCTCCTCGTTAGTGTTGCTGCTGCTTGGAATTATATTTAACCGCCGAACTATCAACTTATTAGCACTTGGCTGCACAGTGGTAACTTTGATTATTTTAATTATTTCGGCAGAAAACAATGAAATTTTTCTCTTTAATTCGTTGTTAAAACTCAATTTATACATCAGGTCAGCCCAAGGGTTAATTCTCAGCACAGGAATTTTAATACTTTTGATGCTGAATTTATCAAAATATGACTATAAATATGAATTTTCAATACTGATTCTTTTTGCGCTATTTGGCATGATAACTTTGGTTTCAGCAAATAGTCTGATTTCTTTTTATTTAGCTTTTGAGTTGATGAGTATATCTTTGTATGTTCTTGCGAGCTTTAATAAAGATTCAGCTTATTCATGTGAAGCAGGAGTGAAATATTTTACACTTAGTGCACTATCTTCCTGCATTATGCTATATGGAATGTCGCTGCTTTATGGATATACAGGACAAGTCAATTTCTCTGAGCTCGGTTCATTCTTGCAAAGCCATCAGATAACTTATGGAATAGTTTTTGGATTAGTCTTTATCCTAATTGGTTTGTGTTTCAAGCTTGCTATTGCTCCTTTTCATATGTGGGCTCCAGATGTCTATCAAGGTGCACCTACCATAGTAACTGCGTTTTTTTCTACAGCTCCAAAAGCTGCACTTGTAACATTTTTAATTCGATTGATGAATGAAGAGTTAGTAAATGTAAAAAGTTATGTTCAGCCTATTTTCTTATACGTTTCAGCATTGTCTGTGCTTATCTCAGCTTTTGGGGCCTTGCGTCAGCAAAACTTAAAAAGGCTGCTTGCTTACAGTTCAATTGGTCACATTGGTTTTATATTTGCTTCACTTTCTATTTTTACACAAGCAGGAACAGATAGTGCCTTAATGTATCTGGTGATATATATCATCACAAGCATAGGGCTATTCTCATATCTCGTACAAATTGACGATGACGATTGTGATATTGCAAATTTATCTGGTATAGGGAAGAAACGCCCAATTGTAGCATTTCATCTTTCTGTGCTGTTACTCTCGATGTCGGGAATACCTCCACTTGCAGGTTTTATCGCTAAATTTTTTATATTCAAAAGTTTAATAAATTCTGGCTTTATCAGCCTGTCCTTGATCCTTGTAATAGCGAGTGTGATATCATGCTACTATTATTTAAATATCATGAAAGTTATGTATTTTGATAAAGCTAGTGGTAATAAGGTTGCTTATTCTAAGGGTCTATTCATTATTACTTCAGTGGCTTCACTGATCAACCTCGTTCTTTTCTTGTACGTTTTACTCACTCATTGAACTAAAGGACTGACAAGGTGATCCCTGAGGGTTTTCATATTCATCATTACAAAGAAGTTTCAAGCACTAATAAAGAAGCGTTGGATTTAATTGGGAGAGGAATATCAAATGAAACCGTTATTATTGCCGATAAACAAACAGAGGGTAGAGGGCGCACTGGAAAAAACTGGATTTCTCCAGAGGGTAATTTTTATGCGAGTTTGGTAATAAACCTCTTTAACGATTATCTTAATGAAAGCCAGCTTTCGGTGTCATTCCAGCGCGTGACGCTGGAATCTAGAAAAAAAGAAGAATGGATCCCAGTGTCAAGCACTGGGATGACATCAGAGGGCATTGGGATGACAGAGAGGGGTTTGGTGAATAAAATTGCGGATGTCAGCAAATTAACAGAATTGACTTTTGTTACTGCTCTTGCTGTTGGAAATACTATACTGTCATTTATAAATGGTCTAAATCTCCAGTATAAATGGCCAAATGACATTCTAATCGATGGCAAGAAAATAAGTGGAATATTGCTTGAAAAAAGATCCAATTCGAATTGGCTCATTATAGGAATTGGAATTAATGTCAATCATGCACCACTTCCAGGAACAACGTGCATTAGCAATTACGGTGAGTCTGTGTCTAACATAGATCTACTAAAAAAATTAATAATAAATTTTAATAAGCTAAGAAAGCAATGGCTATTTGATGGGTTTTATGCTATAAGAGAAATGTGGTTAAAAAAAGCATTCAAAATGCATGAACAAATCAGTGTAAAGTTAGCTGACAAATTGTATGAAGGAATTTTTGCTGATATAGATAAAAGTGGTAAATTGGTGTTGCAGCAAAAGGATGGAAGCTTAATTTATTTTGATGCAGGTGAGTTATTTATTGGCAGTGCATTATGAATACATATGTAATTTTTGCTTACCTTATTAGTTTTACGTTGATTACCGGAGAACTGATTTTTACCATTTCTTGCTATATTAAAAGTAAAAAAATTCTAGAAAGCCTGAAAGATAATAATGAAGAAGAAACATAAGCGATTACTTATAACTTCAGGAATTTTCTGCTTTTTAAGCTGCATAGTCTTTTTTATTTTAACAACGCTCAAAGAAAATATCTCATTTTTCTATACAGTAAGTGAGGCAATAGTTTTACCAAATAGTCAAAAGCCAATCCATATTGGTGGAATGGTTGTTGAAGATAGTGTGATACGGAGCGAAAGTGAAGTAGTTTTTCAAATGACAGATTTTAACAAAAGCGTTGTGGTAAAATACCAGGGAATACTTCCACCAATGTTTTCAGAAAAAAGTGGTGTTGTTGTGCAAGGTAAAATGTTTGATAATAATACCTTTCTTGCAGATACGGTGTTTGCAAAACATGATGAGAACTATATGCCGAAAGTTTTAAAATAGATTCCTTAACCTGGCTGTATTGAAACGGTATGTAGAGAGAGTCACAGCCTGCTAGCAAGCTGTGACTTTCTTAACTACTATAATATATCATGGTGAGTTGGTGCTTCCCATTCATCTATGTTGTCATCACTAACCGTTCCTATTTTTAATTTTTCAACTTCTTCTCTTAGATTATTAAAGTTTTTTTCCAAAATTTCATAATTCTTACTAGTATCGATAACTACCTTGTCCAAATCATATAAATCCTTACTCAATTTATTCTGAACATAGTTTGCATTAAGCCTCAATTGGTAATCCAAGTCAGAAACAAATGTGTCGTTTAATTCTGTGATTAGTTTGTCTAGAACTTTGTGAACATAACCAACCGACGCATTCTTTTCTTTATTGCTCTCAAAAGATTTAGGCTTAATTTTGACTTCTATGTCATCTATTATTCTATATTCGTCTTCGACTATTCTTCCTATTGATTCATAGTCTTTTTCGCTTTCTTTTACACTGTAATTACTCATATTAACTCCTATAAAAAATTATACTTTTAAAATCAACTCAGCTACACTGAAATGGTATGTGGAAAGAGTAACAGCCTGTATCAGGCTGTTACTTTCCTAACTACTACAATATATCAGGATGGGTTGGTGCCTCCTCAGGTAACATACTATTTACCTTACCTGCTAACTCACTTAGATCTTTTTTTAATCCTGCATCATCGTTGCCTATAATATCTTCCAAACTTTTAACTTTAGCTTGCTCTTCTCCTAACATAATATTCAACCCACTAATAAGTTGTTCATTTATATTATTAACTAATGCATCAACTGCTTTTTTAACAGTATGACCACTTGCTGTTTTGCCAAGGTCTTGTATATCCTTATCAGTACCTGTCTTAAGTATAATAAGATCAAGAGCGCTTATAAGTTTTTCTTTATTACCAGTAGTAAAATTATCCTCATTTTGTACAAGGTTTTGCGAGTTCTTGCTCATATAAATTACCTCCATAAATTATTAAAGTTTAAATTATTTTTTAGTTTCACATGCAAACTGTTTTTTCTTTTAACTTATAAACATTAATTTATAAGTATCCAAGTTCGCACTAAACATCTATTACTGTAAATTCAGTATTAGTATCTTGAAAGACGTAAGGTGATAGATGTGCATTATCCCAATTTGCTTCACTTTGCTCAGGAAGCATCTGGTCAATCTTATCCATAAGCTCTCCTATCTTTCCATTTTGCTCTTCAAGTTTCTCTTTTAATGCATCAATAATAGCTTTAGACTGATCCTTACTGCCGAGATCACCAATCACAGCTGTCACTTTCTCATAAGGCAGTTTGTGAATGATATCTTTAAGCTCTTCTGCACCCACGTTATCCAAAAGTTCCTTAAACTGCTCATTAGACATATTGCGAGCAAAAGCTTGAAGTTTTTCTGGGTTGTTAGCTAAAGACTTAATGATAATCTGGATCCTATTAGAATCAGTTAAATCCTGAGCAATTATGCCAAGTTTATCATGATCAAGCTTATTAACTAAGTCTTTCAGTTGGTCTTCTTGCAGACTATTTACTAAAGCTTTCAACTGGTCACCTTCTAATTCTTTAGAAAGTATTGTCAAGTGGTGCTCAGCCAAGTCTTTTGCAAGCACTGTAAATTGTTCGTCATTTAAAGTTTTAATAAGTGCTTTGAACTGATCCACTTTTAAGTGAGGTAAAATTTCTTTTACTTGCTCTGGATTTAAGTCTCTAACTAGAGCTTCAAGCTGAGCATCATTTAAAATAGGAACAATTATTTGTAACTTTTCTGGATTTAGTTCCTGAGCAAGAGTTTGTAATTGGTGATTGGTTAGATGATCCACTAAAGCTTGGAGTTGTTCATCTGTTAAGTTCTTTGCTAAGGTCTGTAGTTGGCTTGAGCTCAGTTCAGGAATTATTTTTTGCAGTTGCTCGTTACTAAGAGTATTGGTAAGAGTTTTTAGTTGGTCGTCTGTTAGGCCCTGAATAAAAACTTTGGTAAACGTGCTTGATAGCAACAGTAGCACATCTCTTATATGTCTCTCACCGTAGTATAACATAATGTCTTGTAATACCTCATTGTCAGGTGAATCGATTATATTTCCTGCCTCGTCTGAAAAATAATATTTATTGTTGCCAGTATCTGAATCTTCCCATGTTACATATTTGTATTCCAATTTTTTTGATTTAATAGAACTGCTACACATAGTTTTGAAAGGCTGCACAAGTTCTCTTGTATATGATAACTTAGCCAACTCATTACCGTAATATACAAATGTATGGTTACTTTTTACATAATCTAAGTTAGAATCACTTTTATAATCTTTGGCTACCAGATTTCCTTCATTTTCTTCCTCCAGACATATGTAACTGTCTAGGCAAGAACTGCCGCAAAGTTTTATAGGTAATAAGCCTAGTGCTACATCGTTTTTATCATCCAGCGATACAAGCTCAACTTTTTTAATAGACATTGTAGGATCATAACCTTCAGGCCACTTTATCAATTTAGTCGGGGTTTTTCTAAACACCTCTTTTCCAGGTACCATCTTAAAAACATGCTTTTTTCCACTCATAGGCGTTACCAATAAATTAATTGTTAGTATTCTAACAATTAATTTATTGTTAAGTTGGTATATATTACAATTGTAATAACCAACATTACTTGTGTAGAGAAAAGTTACGAAAAGAAATAGGGATTTTCAGGGAAGTAGTATAAAATCCTCATAGATTAAAATAAGCTGCTTTGACAGGTTTTGTGGCGGCTAGAGCTAATATAGACTGGTGGAGGCAAGCGGGATCGAACCGCTGACCTTCTGCGTGCAAAACAGATGCTCTACCAGCTGAGCTATACCCCCAGGTAATTCTTGCTTAAAGCATAAATCACTCAGGCTGAAATGCAAGAAATATTTATCTGTTAGGCTATTGCTAAATAGTGCACAAATTCTGCAGTTATGTACAATTCTCTATCTTTTTGTCTTCTCAGATTTTTACATCACACTATAAGCTTTGCCAAATGAATCTGTGAATTGAAAATTAACAAGAAGTTTTCCTTTAAAAATTTTTTAACTAAATTATCACTAACGCAGTATATTATATAATTTATTTAACCACACATGAAAATTTTAGTTTGATTAAAATGGATAAAAACTGTATTGATGTTTAGTATAGCTGAAAAATGAAATGATCCCGTAGCTCAGCCGGTAGAGCAACTGACTTTTAATCAGTGGGTCACGCGTTCGAATCGCGTCGGGATCACTCACAAATTTTGAAAAACATGCTAAAAGAACAAGACAAAATATTCACCAACCTAAATGGTAAAGAAACTCCACTACTTGAGGGTGCAAAAAAACGTGGTAGCTGGCAAAAAACAAAGGAGTTACTAGATTTAGGATCAGAAAAAATCATTGATGAAGTAAAGAAATCTGGTTTGAGAGGTCGAGGAGGTGCAGGATTTTCTACCGGCCTTAAGTGGAGCTTTATGCCCAAAAATCTTCCAAAAAAACAACCAACATATTTAGTAGTCAATGCAGATGAGTCAGAACCTGGTACATGTAAAGATAGAGATATATTGCGATATGAGCCACATAAGTTACTTGAGGGAATTCTCCTGGCCGGCAGAGCGATCAGCGCATCAGTTGCATATATTTATATCAGGGGTGAATTTTATAATGAATATTTAGTTCTAAAAAAGGCACTTGAGGAAGCCTATAAAGAAGGTTTAATTGGAAAAAATGCCTGCAAATCAGGCTATGATCTTGATGTGTTTATCCATAGGGGTGCAGGAGCTTACATATGTGGAGAAGAAACAGCTCAACTTGAATCAATTGAAGGAAAAAAGGGCTTTCCTCGCATGAAACCTCCATTTCCTGCAGGTGTTGGACTTTTTGGCTGCCCAACTACAATAAACAACGTTGAAACTATAGCCATGGTTCCAGATATTCTGAATCGCGGAGGAGAATGGTTTGCATCTCTTGGTAAACCAAATAATACTGGTACCAAGGTCTTTTGTATTTCAGGGCACGTAAACAACCCGTGTAATGTTGAAGAAGAGCTCGGAATTCCATTACGTGAATTGATTGAAAAATACGCAGGTGGAGTGCGAGGGGGTTGGGATAATTTACTTGCTGTAATACCTGGTGGGTCTTCAGTGCCATTAATTCCAAAATCTATATGCGATACTATTGAAATGGATTTTGATTCATTAAGAACTGCACAATCAGGGCTTGGTACTGCTGCTGTAATAGTGATGGATAAATCAACTGATATAATAGCTGCAATAGAGAGGTTATCACACTTTTATATGCATGAGTCCTGTGGGCAATGCACACCATGCCGTGAAGGTACTGGATGGATGTGGAGGATTATGAAGAGGATGGTGGCAGGAGATATTAAACCTGATGAAATAGATAAGCTGCTTGACCTTACAACTCAAATAGAAGGACATACAATTTGCGCGCTTGGCGATGCTGCAGCTTGGCCGATTCAAGGATTAATAAGACATTTTCGCCATGTTATCAAAGAGAGAGCGATAGTTTAACTCTACTTATACTTCTTAAGCCGTCTTGCTACTTAGCAACCAGAGCTAAAAAATATTGATTCCCTTCCCTTTTAGGTGCTAATTCTACCTTTGCGATATCTTCAGTGTCTCTAATTAGCCGTTCTAATTTTTCCAATCCAACTTCAGTGTTTATAAGCTCTCTGCCCTTAAATCTCATTGTAACTTTGATTTTATGTCCGTGGGCAAGTAAGTCTCTTGCTTGACGCAATTTTGTTCCGTAATCGTGATCACCAATATTGGGACCCAGTTTAATTTCTTTTATAGTTAATGTTTTTTGTTTCTTTTTTGCTTCACTTGCTTTCTTTTTTATATCATACTTTTGTTTGCTATAATCCAGTATTTTACATACTGGAGGAGTTGAATCAGGTGCAATTTCTACCAAGTCTAAACCAACACCCTGTGCAAGTTCCAAAGCTCGTTCTATTAGCACGATTCCGACCATTTCACCACTGTGATCAACTAAGCGTACCTCCTTAGCTGTGATGAATCCATTAATTCTGTTTTTATTGTTCTTTTTAACTTGCAAACTTTAACTCCCTTAATTCAAATTAATACTTTTTAACAGCGATTCATTAGCCTTTTCCAAAGAAAAAGACTCCTGTCTTTCCGATCCTAAATTTCTCACTGACACAGTTTTACTTGTAACTTCATTTTTGCCTACAATCCACAATATAGGAACCTTGTTTAGACTATGCAAACGTATCTTATAACTAATTTTTTCATTGGTCAAATCAGTCTTGACTCTCACACCTTGTTCTTTTAAGACATTGCTGATTTCTGTGGCGTAACCGTCAGCCTCATTTGTAATGGTCAGAATAGCAAGTTGCGTTGGAGCAAGCCAAACTGGAAATTTTCCTGCATAATTTTCTATCAAAATTCCAATAAAACGCTCAAAAGTCCCAAGAATTGCCCTATGTAGCATAACAGGGTGATGCTTGTGTCCATCTGCCCCTATATAAAAAGCTCCCAGACGTTCTGGTAAAATGAAATCAACTTGCAATGTTCCACATTGCCAGCTTCTGCCTATTGCATCTTTTAAAACAAACTCTAGCTTTGGACCATAAAATGCACCTTCACCAGGATTAAGTTTATAACTCAAGCCCGCTTCTTTAACGGCTTCAAGCAGCGCTTTTTCAGCTCTATCCCATACTTCATCATTACCTGCTCTAATACCTGGACGGTCTGAAAATTTCACAGAAATTTCATTGAACCCAAGCTCTGAATATACTTCTTTTAAAAGGTCACAAAACTTTATAGTCTCAGAATTCACTTGTTCTTCCATACAAAAAATGTGTGCATCGTCTTGCGTAAAACCACGCACTCGCATCAGTCCGTGCAATGAGCCTGAGCTTTCATTTCTATGGCATGTGCCAAACTCTGCCATACGTATTGGTAAATCACGATAGCTTCTGGTGTGAGAATTAAAAATCTGCACATGACAAGGACAATTCATGGGTTTTATTGCTAGCTTTTTGCTTTCAGATTCATCAACAATAAACATATTTTCACGAAACTTATCCCAATGTCCAGATTTTTCCCACAGCTCTTTGCTTACTAAAATAGGAGTTTTTACCTCAAAATAGCCATTATTTATTAGCTTCTTTCTGATGTAAGACTCAAGAACATTATATAGAATATATCCTTGTTCATGCCAAAAAACCTGCCCAACAGCTTCCTCTTGGATGTGAAATAAATCCATATCCTTGGCAATTTTGCGGTGATCACGTTTCTCTGCTTCTTTGAGACACTCAAGATAAGCGTTTAATTCATCCTTATTTCTCCATGCTGTGCCATATATTCGCTGCAACATTGGGCCCTTTGCATCACCTCGCCAGTATGCACCCGCTACTTTCATAAGTTTAAACGCTTTAACTCTGCCGGTTGATGGTGAGTGCGGACCACGACATAGGTCAATAAAATCACCTTGCCTATAAACAGTTAGGTTTTCACCCTCTGGTATGGATGAGATAATATCAACCTTATATTTTTCGCCTATACCACTAAAGAAATCAATTGCCTGCTTGCGAGTCCAAACTTCTCGAACAAATCTGTGGTTACTTTTTACAATCTCTTTCATTTTCTTTTCTATTGCGGTAAGATCGTCCGTAGTGAAGGTACGATCTGTAGCAAAATCATAGTAAAAACCGTCCTGAATTGTTGGGCCGATAGTAATCTGAGTATTAGGAAATAGCTCTTTCACTGCCTGCGCCATTATATGAGCAGCATCATGCCTTATTATATCTAAACCCGCTTCGTCACTCAGTTGTATTACCTCTATCTCTGTATCAGATTCAATTTCACGTGAGAGATCATATAACTCACCATTTACTTTCAATGCAACTGCTTCCTTTAAAACATTCGGCTGTAGTATATCAAAGCCAGTGACTTTACCACTGTATTCTTTTACTTTTTGTTCGGTTGAGAAAGTAATCCTAATCATTTATCGACCCTTTTGTCTAACCCTCTCTTTGTCATCCCAGTGCGTGACACTGGGATCCATCTTATTTTTATAATGGAAATTAGTTTAACGTATGCTCCTAAAATCTGTTGTCCATTGCACAATTTGCAAATATTTTTATACCTGGATCCCAGTGTCAAGCACTGGGATGACACCTTTGTGTTTGAGGCAAAACAGGCCATAACATTTAACATACTGCCCTCGCAAACAAATGTTCGTACAGTTGTGTATCAGCTACTTGGATGACACCACCCCTAGTGGGCACTGCCCCTAAATCATAATGGATAACAGGGTTATAAGCTCTGAACATTAATAATAAGGTCTATTCTTTTTTAACCTGAGTGCAATTGCGTCTTCCCAAATTTCACCATTACGCAATAACTTTTCTTTATTGTACATTAGCTCCTCTCTCGTTTCAGTAGCAAATTCAAAGTTAGGACCCTCCACAATTGCATCAACTGGACATGCCTCTTGGCAAAGCCCGCAGTATATGCATTTTGTCATGTCAATATCATAGCGTGTGGTGCGACGACTACCGTCTTCTCTTTCCTCTGCTTCAATAACTATTGCTTGAGCAGGGCAGATAACTTCGCATAATTTACAAGCTATGCACCGTTCTTCACCGTTTGGATACCTACGCAACGCATGCTCACCACGAAACCTTGGACTTAAAGGGCCCTTCTCCATAGGATATCTTAACGTAACCTTTGGTTTGAACATATATTTCAATGTAATAGCAAACCCTTTGATTAACTCTGCAAAAGACCAATACCAAGCTAATTTCTTGAGCATAAAATATTTAAAACTTGTGTCAGTCATTATAAATCATATTATCAGTTTTCAAAATAAATATTTTCACCTGGGTGACTTTTACAGCTTTTCTATATAATACATTCACTAGTATGATAGTACTGCATTAATATAAACTAGCAAGATAGATAAAAATTTTGAATATTTTCAAATTAGGTATTTTGGTTTCTTAAGTGTAATATTGCTAAGTAGTTTATATAAATAATGACAAACACAAATGAAACTATTTTCGCTTTGTCGACCGTATTTGGTAAGTCAGGAGTTGCAGTAATCAGAATTTCAGGCAATTACGCGCTTAAAGCTTTAAATCATTTTCATATTAAGAAAGAAATTAAACCAAGATTTGCTACTTTAGTTGATCTATATGATGATTTCAATCAATTGATAGATAATGGAATAATCATCTATTTCCCTGCTCCAAACAGTTTCACTGGCGAGAATGTTATAGAGTTACAAGTGCATGGAAGTAAGGCAGTCATAAAAATCATCTTGGAGGAATTATCAAAAATTTTCGTTATGGCCAGGCCTGGAGAATTCTCACTTAGGGCTTTTCTAAATGGTAAATTTGACTTAACTCAAATAGAAGGAATTGCAGACTTAATTGACGCTGAGACGAAAATGCAAGCTAAACAAGCGATTAAGCAGATATCAGGAGAATTGGAGAGACTATACAGCAATTGGAGGCAAAGATTGATAACGATACAATCCAAAATCGAAGCATATATAGACTTTCCAGAGGACATTTGGGCAGAAAAAAGTGAGTTGGAAAAAATTAATAATGAAGTGCAATCTCTCGTGCGATTGATACAAGAGCATTTAAATGATAATAGACGGGGCGAAAGGTTGCGTGAGGGTTTACATATTGTAATAACTGGTAAACCAAATGTCGGTAAATCAACTCTGTTTAATTTCTTAGCCAAGCGTGATATTGCTATTGTTTCTGAATATGCAGGCACAACAAGAGATATACTTGAAGCTCATATTGACATTGGCGGATACCCAATCATTCTCTCTGATACTGCTGGAATTCGTGAGAGTTCAGATCCAATAGAATCAGAAGGTATAAGTCGAGCGAAAAAGAGGTCTTTTGAAGCTGATTTAAGAATAGAACTATTTCCTTTTGAACAGCGTCATAATATCAATTGCAACGTTGTAAATAGCGATACTATTTATGTATTGAGCAAAGCTGACGATGTTATCAATAATCACAATATAAAAATTAATGGCATAGATCTTTTACCCATTTCTATTCTAAAGGAAATAGGTACAAACAAATTGATCTCTCTCATAAAAGAGAAGGCAGAGGAAAAATTTGGGCATGATAGAGACACCCCTGTAATCACTCGGCAAAGACATAGGAATCACATGAAGAAAGCACTGGAACATTTACAACGTTTTAATATCGATAATCCAATTGAGTTGATATCTGAAGATTTGAGGCTTGCTGCATTTGAACTTGGTGCGGTGATTGGAATTATTGATGTTGAGGAAATATTGAGTAGTGTGTTTAGCAACTTTTGCGTGGGCAAGTAAAGCTTTTATAGATTGCTTAAAATCAAATGTTGTGATAGAAAAGAAATGGACGGATGGCCGAGCGGTTTAAGGCACCAGTCTTGAAAACTGACGTACGTGATGAGCGTACCATGGGTTCGAATCCCATTCCGTCCGCACAGCATCTCGCTATGCTAGCTGATTTTTAGAGCTTATTTGGACTATGTGGTTCATAACGCTGGAAATCTTGTCTAATCTAGCCACATCTTTTAAAAATACATCCCTTTGTAAATTGACCTTGTTAGCAAAGAAAGCTAATATCTATAAATAGATCACCATCTGAATATGAAAACCGATATAGTAATAATAGGTGCAGGACCTGTTGGAATATTCACTGCTTTTCAAGCGGGAATGCTTGATATGAAATGTCATATAATAGATGTTTTGGATCAAGCAGGAGGACAATGCACAGCTCTTTACCCAGAAAAGCCAATATATGATATACCTGGTTATCCTGTAATTACTGCCCAAAAATTAATTGAGCAGCTAATGGAGCAAGCTTCGCCATTTAAGCCTATTTACCATTTAAGTCAAAAAGTAGAAAAGATTTCGAATAACTGCGATCAAAGCTTTATTATCATAACTAATACAGGTACAGAGGTAAAATGCAAAGCCGTTATTGTTGCTGCAGGTAACGGAATGTTTGAACCTAACCGTCCGCCCTTGAATGGTATATTAGAATATGAAAATAAATCTGTATTTTACAGTGTAAATAAAATTTCTGATTTTCAGGATAAAACTATAGTCATTGCAGGGGGGGGTGATTCTGCGGCTGATTGGACTGTAGAACTTTCTAAAGTTGCGAAGAAAATTTATGTGATACATAGGAGAAAGGAATTTCGCTGCACTCCTGAAACTAGAAATAAATTAGAATCACTTGAAAGTGATGGAAAGATAGAACTGGTAGTGCCATATCAATTACACGAACTAGCAGGAGGTAATGGGCAATTGAGCACAGTGATAGTAAAAAACATTGCCTCTAAGGAAGAAAAAGAAATATCCGCTGATTTTTTGCTGCCATTTTTTGGATTGTCAATGAATCTTGGTCCAATAAACAATTGGGGTATACAGTTAGAACATAGCCGCATAGTTGTCGACCCAGCTACACTTAAAACCAGTAGAGATAGGATATATGCAATCGGAGATATAGCTATTTATTCAGGCAAACTAAAGTTAATATTAAGTGGTTTTGCTGAGAGTGCCATGGCTTGTCATGACATATACAAAGTAATCCACAATTCTCCAGTCAATTTTCAATACTCGACTTCGAAGGGAATTCACGGGAAAGAAAAACTTCCTTGACAAACCTCGCCAGCTCCCTTATCATGAAACTGAAGCTATTGTATTTGCTTTCGCCAATCTGCAGATTAAAAGGTAAGGATTACTTAATGTATCGGCGTCTTATGTTCAATTTTTTACAGTATATAGATACTGTATGTCTTTACAAAACTTCATCTACATCTAGATTTTTATCTAAATAAGCTGAACGCGCTTATAAAGCGTTAGAAGACATCAAAAAATGCCAATACTCGACAGAGATAGTAAAAGACTAGCTAACTCGGGGATTCTTTGTCTTTTTTTCTGCTTAGTAAATTTCTTAAACATTTGCAGCGCAGGTTAGTTGCAATTAAAAGCAGCTAAATCTTGCTTGTCAAGCGTTTAAAACATAAAAAACGCCAATATTTTAAAGCGGATAATAACCCCAGGGCTTCTTTTGCCTTTTTTTTCATTTGGTAAATTTCTTAAATATTTGTGGCTAAACGACAACCGTCATCCCGCTGCTTGTTAGCGTGATCTAGAGATACCGCGAATGAATCGCGGTATGACGTAGGACTGCTGTCATTCCAGTGCTCCTTTTTTTGTCATCCGAGTAGCTGACACTGGGATCCAGGAAACTTAACTTTACACCAGGTGAATGTACAATAAGAACTGGATTCCAGACTGGAATGACACCGAAGGGGCTACTGGGATGACAGGAGAAAGAGGCACTGGAATGACAAAGAGGGTACTTGGATGACAGGAGGTAATGCAGGAAGTCTAATAGTGCAGCAACACGGAACCCCAGGTCAGGCCTGCACCTATTGAAATCAGCAGTACCAGATTTCCTGATTTTATTTTTGATTCTTGTATTGCATAGTCTAAGGCCAGTGGAATTGATGCCGCTGAGGTGTTTGCATGCTTATCAACGGTATTAATCACTTTCTCTATAGGAAAATCTAATTTCTTTACTACTGCTTCAATAATACGAATGTTTGCTTGATGGGGAATTAACCAGTCAATATCAGTGATTTTCAAATTATTGCATTTCAGAGTTTCCTCTACTGAGGCTGTTAACTTATCCACTGCATGTTTAAACACTTCTCTTCCATTCATGCATATTTTTCCAGAATCACCAGTAGAGGATACCCCTCCGTTCGTACATAGTATGTCCACATTGCCGTCAGAGTATAAGTTTGTTGATATGATGCCGCTTCTACCCATTTCTGATTTCATCACCACTGCACCAGCACCATCACCAAAGAGTACACAAGTTGACCTATCTTCCCAATCAACAATCCTAGACATTATTTCAGCACCTATAACCAATGCATATTTAATTCTATTGTTAGATTTTATGAGCGAATCAGCAACTGTAACTGCATATATAAAACCAGAGCATGCTGCTTGTACATCAAAAGCAAATGCGTTTTTACATTTTAACTTACTTTGTACAATCGTTGCACAGCTAGGAAAAGTTTTATCAGGAGTTGTTGTAGCAACTATAATCAAGTCAATTTCATCTACTGAAATTTTAGCTTTTTCTATAGCACTTTTTGCTGCATTTACAGCTAGATCTGACGTTAGTTCTCCTTCATCTGCTATATGCCTTTGAACTATTCCTGTTCTCTGCCTTATCCATTCATCGCTCGTCTCAACTATCGATGCAATTTCGTTGTTACTCAACATTTTTCTTGGTAGGTAAGATCCAGTGCTTAATATGAAACTTTTATTCAATATGACTTACCCCGTTAATTATCTTTTGATTTAAATTTTCACTAATTGCATTTACTGCAAATTTTATGGCATGGGCAAAAGAAATAGCATCAGAATTTCCATGACTTTTAATGATGATACCATTCAGCCCTAAAAACATAGCTCCACTTCTAATTTTGGGATTAAAACGCGTTAAAGCTTTATTTAGTTTGGATTTTAACAATATACCAACAAGCATTTTCGCTATCCACGAATTGAATACTTCCTGCTTTATTAGATTGATAAAGGTACTAGCGGTTGCCTCAGCCGTTTTGAGCATTACATTGCCAACAAAACCATCAGCAACAATCACATCTATACTACCCTCTAAAAATTCACTTGCCTCTATATACCCTTTGAAATTAATGCCTGGAGCGTTTTTAAGCAACTCAAAAGCGCCGCGCACTGAGTCATTACCTTTAACTTCTTCTGTGCCGATATTTAGCAAAGCAACTTCAGGATTGTCAATTTTTAATGCTATTTTTGCAAATATACTACCCATTAACGCAAATTGAAATAATGAGTCGGCATTACAATCAACATTTGCACCAAGGTCAAGCAAAGCGAAGCTTTTTGTCTTAGTTGGACAGATAGAGGCAATAGCAGGACGATAAATGTTTGGTAATGTTCCTAAAATAAATCTGGAAATTGCCATCAATGCTCCGGTGTTGCCTGAAGACACCACTCCGAAAGCTTTACCTTTTTTTACTGCCTCAATGGCAGCTTTCATACTTGAGTCTTTACGATGCCTCAGTGCAAAAGATGGCTTATCATTTGCAAGAACATTGTCAGAACAATGAGTAAACTCAGAATTGTTACTTACTTTTTTGTATTTTGAAAGCAAAGGAGATACTTCTTCCTTATCTCCATAAATATGAAAAAAAACTTTAATGCCTGGGTCAACAAGGTTGTCTAAAAAAAAACCAGCACCATGAATTACGGAAAGAGGCGCAAAATCGCCCCCCATAGCGTCAAGTGCAATAACTATATTATTATTGACCGTAGGTAACATATCATAATAGTCACTCTGCCTGTTGCTTGATGAAAACCCGTTTTCCTTTGTAACTGCCATCAACTGCTACGTTATGAGGCAACATGAATTCCCCAGTTGTTGAACATACCACAATATTCTTAGGCTCAATAGCATGATGAGAACGATGCATATTACGCCTTGACTTTGACTTTTTTCTTTTTGGAACTGCCAAAACTTCCTCCATTCTACTACAAAATTCAATTCATTAGTAACATGTTTTTTACAGGAAGTAAACAGGGATAGTAAAATAAGTAAGGTTTGCTTATGTAATTGAGTTCTATAGCTAAAGTGGCTCTACAATTTGAAAAACCGTCATTCCGCTACTCGTTAGCGGAATCTATACCGCGAATGAATTGCGGTATGACGTAGGGAAACCTTTCTTGGGTTAAGCTTTAAATTAAAACATCAAGTATATTGAACTTAAAACATATCTCAGCTATACTTTGCGATAAAGTTAATAAAAATTTTAATAAAATCAGTAAGACTAACCTCTAGCTAAAATGAATACAAAGTGAGCTTTTTTGATATAAATAGTGTTAGAATAATTGGTAGGTACTTTATCAATTTTTTGTTAAGGCTTGGTAGTGCATTCATATTTTTTATTCAATCTCTATACCACTGCCTTGTGCCACCATATTATTTTAGCAACATAGCAAGACAAATTATAGAGATAGGCTTTTTCTCTCTGCCAATTGTTGGGCTCACTGGAGTTTTTATAGGAGCGGCAATAGTTTTACAAAGTAGCTTGAGTGACCCATTAATTAACCAAGAACAGATAATACCCAAACTTGTTACGATCACTATCATTAAAGAGTTAGGACCAGTTTTGATCAGCTTAATAATGGTAGGAAAGGTTGGATCATCAGTTGCAGCAGAAATTGGTACAATGCGCATCACCGAGCAAATAGATGCACTTACAACCTTGAACATCAACCCTTTTAAATATTTAATTGCACCAAGGATTTTAGCGTCAATCATAGTATTTCCCATACTTACAGTATGTGCAGATTTAATAGGAATATTTGGAGGATGTATCACTGCAGTCTTCGAATTTAACCACAATTTAAATATATATATTAAACACACAGCTCAGTTCTTTAATACGTATGATTTTATAACTGGGCTAATAAAAGCAACTGTATTTGGCGCCATAATTTCTGTCTCAAGCTGCTATTACGGTTACCATTGCAAAGAAGGTGCACGAGGAGTAGGTGTTGCTACAACATCAACTGTTGTTTTATCGTCCATACTGATCATTTTAGCAAACTACATGATTACTTTGATACATGCGTAACCCCATAATATCAATATTGAACTTAAGATTATCTTTTGATGATAGGACAGTACTAAAAGATCTAAATTTTGATATATTAAAAGGGGAATCATTAGTCATACTTGGTGGCTCAGGAAGCGGCAAATCTGTATTAACAAAAACAATTATCGGCTTGCTTGCTCCAGACTCAGGGTCTGTTAAAATAAATAGTAAAAGCAAAAATAAATTTGGGGTTTTATTTCAAAATTCCGCTTTATTTGACTACGTTACAGTGTGGGAAAATATATCTTTTAATTATAAAAAGCGCTTTAATATCAGCAAAAAAGAGGCAAAACAGCTAGCAATCGAGAAGTTAAATGATGTTGGACTGGAGGAAAGCATAGCAGATATGTTTCCAATAGAGCTATCAGGTGGAATGAAAAAAAGAGTGGCACTTGCAAGGGCGATTGCACACAATCCAGAAATCATTATTTTGGATGAACCAACTTCAGGATTGGACCCAATTATGTCAGATATAGTAAACGAGATAATAATAAAATTATCTAGAGATCTTAACCCTACAATTATCACGATTACACATGATATTCATAGCGCATTTAAAATAGCTGATAAAATAGCAGTATTATATGAAGGGGAGATCATTTCCCATGGAACTGTTCAGGAAATACAAAATACTAATAACGAATATATAAAAAAATTCATTCATTATATATAGCTAAAGATATATACACTATTGCTAACAGTCATATTTTTAAGTTTTAACTTTGTAAAAGGTAGTGGACATTGGAATTCAGATTTTTTTCAAACTGGATCCTATAGCTAACACGTCATACCGCGATTCATTCGCGGTATCTCGGCATAGATTCCGCTAACTAGTAGCGGAATGACGAATTTGTCGTTTTTCAAATTGTCGTAAGTCAGTTTAGCTATATATAGGATGACAGAAATTGTTTGTATTAGCTATATTCAAAAGCTCTATTGATATTTTGCAATATTTGTGATAAAATAATAGCTTAAGGTTGAGAGTAAAAATTTATGAGTGAAGCTCAAGGTCCAAATATTGCAGAATGGCAAGCGCAGCAGCAACACCAAGAGGCTGCTGGTGAGAAAAGTGGTTTTGGTCTTGGTCATAGTGACTCTGTTTCAACAGTCGTGGATGGAATGAAATGGTTGTTCAACTTTCATGAAGGAGCAATTGCTGCTTATAGTAACGTGTTTGAAGGTTTGGTGAGTGGTAGTAGTCTAGTAACGCTGTTTGGAAAATCAGGTAATATGTTTGGCATAAAATTTCTTGAAGGCCTTGCAGAATATTTTTCAGGTGGAGGTGGGGAAGATATGCCATCAGAAGGAATGGATATGGCTCATGGTGATGATGGACATCACTCAGATGATTACCCTCATGCCAATAACGAAATAGCTCATAATGCTGATGGTTTGCAAGACATGCATGATGCAGGTGATCACCATGGTCAATCTTTTTCACCTGGTCCTTCACCATCTGTTGGCGATGACCACGGACATGAACTTGGTTAAACGCTTAAAAACTGCTGAATAGTATGCGAGAAGGCCTAATAAGAAAAGTTGCTGTTGTTATAATTAACATGAGTTTGTCTTAGTGAAAAAGGTTTCAGTTTTAGGGTCAACAGGAAGTGTTGGAAAAAAGACTGTAGATTTGCTCTCAAAGAGAAAAGAAGAATACCAAGTGGAAGCACTAAGTGCCCATTCGAACTTTGCTCTACTGGCACACCAAGCAAAACTGCTAAATGCAAAATATGTTGCTATCTCCGATGAAAGGCTTTACAAAGATTTAAAAGAAAATCTACTTGGTACAGATGTAAAAATAGCAATTGGTGCTACAAATATTGCTACCATACCTGTTGATCTCTCAGTTGTTGCAATAGTTGGCATTGCAGGCCTTGAGCCAGTTATGGAGGTTATAGAAAGCGGTACCAAAGTCATTGCATTGGCAAACAAAGAAAGCATTGTTTGCGGTGGAAAGTTATTACTTAAAAAAGCTAAAGAAAAAAACGTACAAATAATCTCTATTGACTCTGAGCACAACGCAATTTTTCAAATTTTGCAAAATGACGACAAATGCATAGAAAAGATCATACTTACTGCTTCTGGTGGACCATTCTTAAATTATAGTTCTGAGCAATTAAGAAATGTCATAGTAGATCAGGCGCTTAGTCACCCCACTTGGAATATGGGAAAGAAAATCTCGATTGATAGCGCAACAATGATGAATAAGGCACTAGAGATAATAGAAGCACATAACTTGTTTAACATCAGCCCGGATAAAATTGAAGCAATAGTGCATCCTGAGTCAATAGTACATGGAATTGTAACTTATAAGGATGGGTTCAACTTTGCTGTGCTTGCAGAGACTGACATGGCAATTCCCATTTCATATGCTTTGTCTTGGCCGGAAAGATCAGCTTTAAATCGTAAATTAGATTTAACAAAGCAAGGAAAATTGACCTTTCAAGAACCAGACCATAAGCGTTTTCCTGCGCTAAAGCTTAGCATGGCAGTGTTAAACTCTTCTGCTCCACAAACAAACAGTATTGTGCTCAATGCTGCAAATGAAATAGCTGTTAATGAATTTTTGAAGTCACGAATCGGCTTTTTAAAAATAGTAGAAGTAGTGGAATCAACAATGGAAAGTTTTGATAGTTATACTGATATTAATTCACTATCTGATATAATAAATATTGATTGTGAAAGTCGTATTATTGCTCACAAAATTGTTGAAAGTAAAGTTGTTGCGTATAGCTAGAGTAATGTAACCAGACTGCATTCTGTGATTTTTTTTTTTAGCAAAGCACGATACACAATCGTCATTCCGCTACTAGTTAGCGGAATCTATGCCGAGATACCGCGGCGGTATGACGGTTCGCGGTGGTATGACGGTTAAGTAATTCGTCATCCCGCTGCTTGTTAGCGGGATCTAGAGATACCGCGGCGGTATGACGGTTCGCGGCGGCATAGCTATAGCTATCTTCAAAAATATGGTTGAATAATTGTTAATAATAGTGTATAATTATTAATATTTTTAAGCACTTTGGCTATGGCTTTATCTAAGTTTCTCGACCCTAAGCTGGATTTAACCTTTAAAAGAATCTTTGGCACTGAAAAAAATAAGAATATTCTCATACATTTTTTGAATGATATTTTAGGGTTTACTGAGATAAATACTATACAAGAAGTGGAATTCCTCAGTACTATAATGGATCCTGAAATTGCATCTGATAAACAAAGTATAGTTGATGTTCTTTGCAGGGATTCTAGTGGGGCCAGGTATGTGATTGAAATGCAGCTTACTCGCGATAAAGGCTTCGAAAAACGAGCTCAACTATATGCTGCTAAGGCTTACTCAAGGCAAGCTGATAAATCTGGTAAGTACATTGATTTAAAGAAGGTTTTCTTTATTGCTATATCAAATTGTAACTTACTTCCTGAAGAAGTTGATTATATTTCTACTCACAATATACGTGATATAAAAACTAACGGCCATTACTTAAAAGATTTTCAGTTTGTCTTTATTGAGTTGCCTAAATTCGCAAAAAATAAAGTAGAGCAGTTAGAAAGTATAGTAGAAAGGTGGTGTTTCTTTTTTAAATACGCAGAAGAAACAACAGAAGAGGACTTAAAAGAGATAGCAGAAAAAGCGCCAATAATAAAGCTAGCATATGATGAATTAGACAAGTTTCGTTGGAACGAAAAAGATTTAGTAGCCTATGAAGAAAGGATAATGGATCTACGCAAAGAAGAAGCTATTCTTGAATACAGACTTGATCTTGCTGAAGAGAAAGGTATACAAAAAGGTATAGAGAAAGGGAAAATTGAAGGGAAAATTGAAGTCGCAAAAGCAATGCTGGCTAACAATGTTGATGTCAACACTATTGTCAAATTTACTGGCCTTTCTATTAGTGAGATTGAAGAATTAAGTGTGAACGGTACAGAGTAATTTCAAAGTGCATTTGCAGTTGGAACGGACACATTTAATGAGAGTCCCATTTCACGGTGTTCAAATCTACTCCTTCTTGTACCATCTCCCAAAGTGGGCTCATTTCTCTCAGTCGGCCAACATTTTTAGCAACAAGATCTGCTGCATACAAAACTTCTTCTTTAGTTGTAAATCGGCCTAGGCCAAATCTAATTGATGAATGCTCAAGGTCATGGCCATTATTTAGCGACCGTACGACATAGGAAGGCTCAAGAGACGCAGACGTGCACGCAGAACCAGAACTTACTGCTAAATCCTTGATTGCCATGATGAGAGACTCACCCTCAACATAGGGAAAGCTCAAGTTTAGGTTGCCAGGAATTCTATTTTCATAATCACCATTTAAAACGATATCAGGAAACGCTTCTTTTATCTTGTTATACAAAATATCCCTTAATTCTTCCACTCTAGTTGTTTCTTTTTTCATTTCTTCTTTAGCAATACGTGCCGCTTCACCAAAACCAACTGCAAGAGGTGTTGGAACTGTTCCAGAACGCATGCCTCTTTCCTGTCCACCACCACTAATTAGTGGTATCAGCCTAACACGAGGATTCTTTCTACGGACATATAATGCACCTATTCCCATAGGCCCATAAATTTTGTGGCTAGAGAGACTCATAAGATCAATGCACATCTCATTAACATCAATTGGAACTTTTCCAAAGCTTTGAGCTGCATCTGTGTGGAAAAATATATTACGCTTCCTGCATATTTCACCAATCTCCTTTACAGGCTGAATTACTCCGATTTCATTATTTACCATCATCACTGAAACCAGGATTGTTTTATCAGTAATTGCTTCCTCAAGCTTTAATAAATCTATAATTCCGTTTTGCTTAACAGGCAAATATGTAACTTTAAAGCCTTCATTTTCCAGATGCCGACAAGAATCCAGAACACACTTATGCTCCGTGCAGACAGTTATTATATGATTTCCTTTATTTTTATAAAAGTGAGCAACGCCCTTGATTGCCGTATTATTTGACTCAGTTGCACCTGAGGTAAAGATAATTTCTTTGCTATCTGCGTTCACCAGATCAGCGATGTGTTTCCTTGCTTTTTCCACTGCTTCTTCAGCAGTCCAACCAAATGAATGGCTGCGAGAGTGTGCATTACTGAACTCACCAAAGTAAGGTATCATCACCTCTAAAACACGGGGATCTACTTTAGTAGTAGATTGATAATCAAGAAATATTGGTAATTTTATTTTAGCATCGTGTATTTTTTTACTTTCAACATTCATAAAGCTACCACGGAGACAAAATTTACAATTATTTTATAGCATTAAAACTTAATTTTTTCAAGATATAATCTTGCATCAAGTACAAAAGTGTCATCCAAGTAGCTGACACATAACTGTACGAACATTTATTTGCGAAAGCAGTGTGTTAAATGTTATAGCCAGTTTTGCCTCAAACACAAAGGCAGTGCCCAGACACTGGGATGACACCCTATTGGTGGCAATTGCTTCCAAATCATAATGTTTGTACAGCTGTGCGCCGTGCGCTGGAATCCGTTTTAGCCCTTATCTATATCTCAGTTCCACCAACAGTTATTGCGTCGACTTTGAGTGTCGGCTGACCAACTCCAACGGGCACATTTTGTCCATCTTTCGAGCATGTGCCAACACCAGGATCTAACTTTAAGTCATTACCAACCATAGATACTTTTTTCAACACTGTTTGACCGTCACCAATTAGTGTTGCTCCTTTTACTGGCTGTGTAATTTTGCCATTTTCTATTAGGTAAGCTTCCGAAGATGAAAAAACAAATTTTCCTGACGTTATATCAACCTGCCCACCACCGAAATTTACTGCATATAGACCTTTCTTTACGCTAGATATTATTTCCTTCGGTGTATACTTTCCGGGCAACATATAGGTGTTTGTCATGCGCGGCATAATAACTTCTTTATAACTTTCTCTTCTACCATTACCAGTTGGGCTTACACCCATGAGTTTAGCGTTCATATGATCCTGCATGTATCCTTTTAGGATCCCATCCTCTATCAATATATTATAACTGGGTGGAGTGCCTTCATCGTCTACGCTGATAGAGCCGCGCAAATTGGGCAGAGTTCCGTCATCAACTACTGTGATGTCACTAGCTGCTACTTGTTTACCCACAGAATTTGAAAATGCTGAGACTTTTTTGCGATTGAAGTCGCCCTCAAGTCCATGACCCACGGCTTCGTGTAACAATATTCCTGGCCAGCCTGGACCTAAAACGACTGTCATTTCTCCGGCTGGAGTTGGAATTGCTTCAAGATTTACCAGTGCTTGTTCTAACGCTTGGTTTGCAACTTCTTTCCACTTTTTCTCAGAAATAAACTTACTATAAGAGTCCCTTCCACCATGCCCTGCAGAACCTCTTTCGGTACGGCCATCTTTTTCTACAATGACTAGCACATTAAAACGTACCAGAGGCCTGATATCGCTTAATCTGTGATCACCCTTTATTATTTGTACAACTTGCCATTCTCCACTTAGAGTTATTTTTACTTGCTTCACGCAGTTATTTTTGGACCTTACATACTCATTAACCTCATTGAGTAGCTTAATCTTTGAATTCAGATCCATTTCATTTATAGGGTTAATCCTCGAATATAGGCTTTTTGTCTCTTCGTTTAAATTTATTGAATTTGTCTTGTTTAAAGACACTGAGCTTTTTACCATAGAAGCAGCATTACTAATTTCTTTTTCGCTGATCTCAGAAGAACAAACGAAAGATGTACTATCTTCACAAAAAGACCTTAAACCAAATCCCCTTCTAGTATTCAAGTCCATGTGTTTTAATATGTTATCCTCAAAAACCAGGGACTCCGACTGGCAAAATTCTAGAAACAGCTCACCACCATCGCTATTGCTCAAAGCGTTATTGACTATTTTATATACGTTATTAATATTAACATTGTTTTGAGCAAAAAATATTTGATCTAGATTTGGCATTACCTTTGAACTAAAAATTGTTTAAGTATATTATTTAACTTTAACATAGTAAACTATAAAAAGCCCGGGTGGCGGAATTGGTAGACGCGCTAGCTTCAGGTGCTAGTAACTTTTTAAGTTGTGGAAGTTCAAGTCTTCTCTCGGGCACTCTTAGCTTCCATATTGCTTATTGAATTAATTAATGTTATAATATAACATATTAGGTAATATTCATGCTATGTATAGTGAAAAAAATAAGTTAGCCTGCAGAAAGAAGGTACGAACTTACTCGAAACGCTTAGTTACTACACTATCTACTATCTCTTTCATTGGATACATAGCGGCATTGGTCTTGAATATTCCTGTCTTAAGTCTGTATTTTAGTATTGCCTGCACTATATTAAGTGTACTTTCATCTACCTTAAACATATGGTCATTAGCTGATCATTTTAGGCAGCGTGATCTTAATAAGCAGCTTGGTGTAGAAAACACTCCTGGACAAGAAAAACTAACGAAGATCTGTCTTGATATTACATCTAACGTTTTGTTTTTAATAGGAGGAATTACACCTATATTGCCCTTTGAATCTCCTATCATTCCTTTTGTTTCCACTGCCTTTTTTATTCTAGGCTGTGCCTTTATGGCAACTAATATCGTTCGGACTAGGATTAGCGAACCACAGGCAAAAAAACCTACTGATGACCACTCCCTAACTGCAAAAGCAGCTTAAGTATTAACTTATACAGGAATATTAGCTATATAATTCCACTGAAGAGAGCCATTCAAAAGAGTTCGATGTAATTAGCGTCAAAAAAGTGTAAGCAGAAATTGTGGGCTTATTGGGGTAGGAGCGCTTAGTACTCCTACTTCCACATCAATTACTTGAATAATTGCTCAAGCTATCAAAATAAAAGTTTTTATTCAGTAATTTGTGTATAAAGGGTACTATTTTACTAGTAGTGAAATAAATCAGAATGAAGTCTATTTTATTAACGAGGCCTTTATTGGACTCGTTCAATACAAGAAATATATTGAGAAAGTATGGATACAAAGTTTTTATAGAACCAGTATTCACAATAAAGTACTTAAATCCTGATATATCTGCGTACGAATTTGACGTTGTGATATCTACAAGTAAAAACAGTGTAAAGGCTCTTAGTCAAATATGCAAAGAGGATGACTTTCCGATTATTACAGTTGGTAATTCAACCATGCAGGCTGCAAAAAATTTGGGATTTTCTGATATAATCTCAGCAGACAGCAACGTTGATGTTCTGATATCATTCATAAAAGCTCATTATTCAAACGCAATAAAGTTCTTGTATATAAGGGGACAAGAAGTATCATGTGATCTAAAAAAGAGATTATCTGAAGAAGATTTTAACATAAGAGAAGTTGTACTCTATAAAACAATTATTAAAAGGAGTCTAACTAATAGGTGTAAAAATTTGCTGTTGGATGGTAAAATTGATAGTGTTGCTTTTTTTTCCTCACAGACAGCAAGGGTATTTTGTTCATTAGTTCTAAAAAGTGGGCTATCTCATGTGATGAGCAATATAACTGCATATACCATGAGTAAAAACATTGCTGATAGTTTAAAGTTAATCAAATGGAAAAAAATTATAACATCGAGGTTGCCTACTGGGGAGAGTTTAATTGATATAATTAATAAGGATTGTTGATGCTAAAGATTGCAACTTGGAACGTAAACTCTATACGCAAAAGAGTTAACCAACTTTGTAGTTTTATAGTTGATAGTCAGGTAGATATAATTTTGCTGCAAGAGATAAAATGTACAGAAGAGCAATTTCCTTACGCAGAGATAGAAAAGTTAGGATATGAATATGCTATCTATGGACAAGTTGCAAGAAATGGCGTTTGTGTCTTATCTAAATATCCGATACTGGAGAAGTTTAAAATTGACATTGTGGAAAGTCATCAAGAAGCACGTTATATAGAGTGTGTGATAAAACACACCAATCATAAGGTAAGGGTAGGAAGTGTATACGTTCCAAACGGTCAAAGCCCGGACTCTCAAGCATTTGAATATAAACTCAAGTTTTTTGATAATCTATATGAAAGGATGAGCACTTTGTTAAAGAATGAAGAGTTAACTATTATAGCTGGCGATTATAATGTTGCACCGGATGAAATTGATGTCTTTGATTCAAACTTATTGAATGGCCAAGTGTGCTTTCATATAAGAGAACGTGAGAAGTTAAGAGCGATCTTGAATCTTGGGTTTAAAGATGCGTTTAGAATATCTCACCCAAATTTGCAACAATTCACTTGGTGGCATTATCAAGGCAATTCACTCAGAAATAATCAAGGAATGCGAATAGATTATATGCTGTTATCACCACAAGCTGTAGATAAATTGGAAACATGCTACATAGATGATAGATTGCGTAAGCTAGAAAATCCGTCTGACCATACTCCTGTTGTATGTGCTATAGAATAATAGTAGACCTCTTACACAACTCACTTTTTGGCAAACTTAGGTAATCCCTGCTTGTTTGTTGCTTGTGTTTTCTTCCCTTCGTTTGTTTTCCTTTCTTGTCCAAGGTTGATCTTGCTGTTTGCTTTCTTCGTTTCCCCTGTTGTTTTCCTGGGAAATTTGCTCAGGAACAGGTTGTTGTTCACTCTTTTCTTTTCCTTGGGAAATTTGTTCAGAAACAGAGGTGCCTTTCTCAACTTCTGTAACTGGGGTTTTTAAAATATCATCAATGCCCTCGAGAATTTTTCCATTCAGTTTTGCTCTCTTTTCTGTATCATCTTTATCTTGTGAGCTAGGGTCATACAAAGTACCTTTTTTGTTATTTGAAAAAAGAACCTCCACTCCTCCTTTTATGGCAAATATTGTGCCGATAGCAGTAAGAACTACTCCGAGTGTAGTAGGACCAAAAATTAACATTGGAATAGTGGAAAGAAGGACAGGAAAAAAGATCTTGCTTAAGAACGTTGTTACCATCTCTTCATCACTGAGTGGTGGTTCATCCTCTTCTTTCTTGTCTTTACCTAAGAATGGTATTTTTTCTTTCATCCCATCCATAAAGGAGCCAGAAATATTTTTCGGGTCTATTTTGATCCCTCCAATTAGCAGCAGCAGCATTTCCAATACAAACTTTATGGATGAATCTTTAGCTTCTGTACCGCGTATATCAGCTACACAGTCATCTACTACTTCTTTTATTTTACCATTCTTGAGATTCTCCTCATTAGCTAATTTTTTCTCTCTAATTTTCTCAAATACGGAAAGTAAAAACTGAGAAAAATTCTCTTCACTGAGTGGTTTTATATCTTTTGGATTGACATTATTAAGTAGTATGTCCTTATAAGCTGATATAAAATAATCAGTTATTTCTTTGTTCTCCTTTAATTCGGCTTTACCTTCTAATACTTTTACAAAGTAATCATAGATTACCTGATGTTCCTCTTTTTCAAAAATTTTCTCATCTTTGTTAGTTACCTGATTTGAAGGTTCCAAATTCTTTGTTTGTGGAGTTAATATTTTTGTCATAACTGAGTTACTCACATTTACTATACTTCAATTGTAGCATATTTTTCATATTAATTCAAATAATCTATACTCTTAGAATCCGCCATGTTTAAGTCATAATTAAGAGCCCAGTTGTCGCCAACTTTTATTTCTACTTCAAGTGGTATAGAAATTTCTACTACACCTTCCATTATATTTTTCACAAGTTTTGCTGTTTCTTGCACCTTTTCGTCTTCTACTTCAACCAGTAGTTCATCGTGAACCTGGAGGATTATTTTACCTACTTTCAATTGATCAAAAAGCTGAATTGTCGCACGTTTTATTATATCAGCAGCGGTTCCTTGCAGTGGTGCGTTTATTGCTGCCCTTTCTGCAAATTGTCTTATATAAGGAATTGTATTGTTTATGTCTCTTACAAAGCATCTTCTGCCAAACAAAGTTTCTACATAACCATGCAATCTTGCGATAGACACTGCTTTTTCCATATAGGCCTTTATTTCTGGGTAACAGGAAAAATAGTAATTAATGTATTCAGCAGCTTCCGCAATGGTAATTCCAAGCCGCTTTGCAAGACCAAATGGGCTAATGCCATATATAATTCCAAAATTGATGGATTTTGCTTTGCGTCTTAATTGCTCATCTATTTCTTGCACTCCAAAAACTTGCCTAGCGGTGATCTCATGAATATCTTGTCCGTTTGCAAAAGCTTCTTTAAATGCTGCAACGTTTGCAACGTGTGCCAGGAGTCTCAATTCTATTTGTGAATAGTCAGCAGAAATTATCTTATGCCCTTTTGGCGCAATAAATGCTTGTCTGATAAGATTTCCCTCTTCGCTTCTGATAGGAATATTCTGTAAATTAGGATTGCTGGAGCTCAGCCTTCCAGTTGCAGTTGCAGTCGTTGAAAAGCTTGTGTGTATTCTACCATCAATGGAATCAACTTGCTTTATTAGCGCATCAGTGTAGGTGCCTTTTAATTTACTTAAATGTCGCCAATTTAAGATTTTACTTGCGATTTCTACCCCTTCTTCTTCGAGTGCCTCTAGAACTTCATAATTGGTGCTATACGATCCAGATTTTTTTGACTTTTTCTTTTTATTAAGCCCCATTTTATTAAATAAAACATCACTTAATTGTTTTGGCGACGCAATATTAAATCTTTCCCCTGCTAAGTTATATATCTCATCTTCAAGCACGGCAATTACCTGCTGAGATTTATCGGACAATTCCTGTAATTTTTGTATGTTCAGTAATATCCCATTTTTCTCCATATCAAATATTACTTTCATAAGTGGCTTATCGAAGCGCTCGTAAATTGTGAACAATTTTTCCTGAAACAACCTTTGCTTTAGCTTTTCGCGAATTGCTATTAAAGTTTTTGCCGAGAAAATTTCTACATCTCCACTCAAATTATGTGCAACTATGTTTGGAATACTGTGATCATGCTTTCCTGTATCCAAGCTATACGACATTATCATCAAATCATCAACTGAATCTAACATCTTCTCTATTGCAGGGAAGATTTTCCTGATCTCTTTAATGTTATGTATTATTTTAAGCACTCCATTTGAGAGTAAAGTTGAGTTAATTGTAATAAGTGCATCTTGTATGCTGTCTTGCTCTATATAAAAAATATTACTTTCGCTATAAGATAAGGAAATTTTATTTAATAAGTTGTCTTCAAAGTGGCAATGAATTGCAATTCTGCCTTCATATCTACAATGCTCCAAAAATTTCTCTAACTCTTCACTACTATATTCTATTTTCTCTTTTGTGCTAGACCCATTATAGGAAAAAAGCTTTTCCATTTTACCTATTAAAGAATTGAATTCATACTTCTTTAAAAAGGATAATAGTTTTTCCATATTTGGAGAATGGACTTCATATTTTGCAATATCATGTTGAAGGTCTACTTTTTCGCATAGTGATAAAAGTTCTCTTGAAATTAGAGCTTTTTCCTTATGTTCGGTGAGAATATTACGAATCCTCGTTTGCTCGATATTATCAATGTTCTCTATAATATTATTCAATGAATCAAATTCATCTAGTAATTTAGCTGCAGTCTTCGGACCTATTCCCGGAACGCCTGGAATGTTGTCAGATGCATCACCAGTTAGAGAAAATAAATCAAGAAGCTTGTGTGAGTTTACACCAAATTTTTCTATTACTTGTTTTTCATCTATATATATATTTTTAATGGGGTCGAATATTAAAATATTGTGGTTCAAGAGTTGAAATAAATCTTTATCTGATGAAACGACTACCACTTTAAAGTCTTGGTGGTTGGCGTATTTTGCAGCTAGTGTTGCGATTATATCATCTGCTTCATAACCTTCAATCTCTTCATAGCTGAGGTTAAAAGCTTCTACCGCTTCTCTCAGTATGGTAAACTGTGGAGTTAGATCCTCAGGAGGCGTTACTCTGTTCGCTTTGTACTCAGGATATAAATCGTGCCTAAAATTCTTTTTTCCTGCATCAAGTGCTATAGTTAAATAGTCCGAATGGGCAATGTACTTAAGAACCATATTCAGAAAGCCATATACACCACCTATTGGCATTCCTGTTGTGGTAATTAAGTGAGGTAGTACATAGTAAGCTCTGAAAAGAAAACCATAGCCATCGATGATTGTGAAAGTTTTTTCTTTCATTGTAGATATTTATGCGTGCTTTTGATGGTCCACTATTTAGCTGAGAAAATCAAGTTTTTGTTTTTCTGCTTTTGAGCGTTGTAAGAGATTTTACCGAAAATAGCATTCATGATGGGGATGTACACATATGACCTTACCCAGAAAAAGTGGAGAGAAAGTTTGGAATGTTTTTTACAAAAAGAATGATGCATCAAATTGTTCTGGAATGCAATAGTTAATAGTGACGTTGTTTGTTATAAAAAATTTCTATGTATTCAAATATTGCAGTTCTAGTTTGTTGAGCAGAGTGTTGTGAAGTATCAATAAGTATTTCTCTTTTCAATGAGCTAAAGAAGCTTTCCACAACAGAATTGTTGTAACAACAACCTTTATGACTCATCTATGTTTTTTATGGATAAGAGATATTGATAACCTTGCGAAGTATATTGTGAACCTTGATCACTATGTAATAGTAGATTTTTGGCAGGTTTACGCTTGTTAACGTCCATTAATAAAGAGTCCATAACCAATTGTTTATTTATTGAACTGCTCATTAACTACCATGCGTGAATATAGATCGATTATTGTTGCCAAATATAGTCATCCTTCTTTGGTTTTTATATAAGTAATCCCATACTTTATTTGGTTGATCGACAATAAAGTTTTGGTCTAATATATTGGGAGCTACTGTCCGTTTGTTGTTTCTTAATTTTAAATTTTCTTCTCAATATAGCCTGAATACCATTTTTCTGCATAATACTTTGCACTGTTTTTAAGTTGCAACTTTTACCCAAAGCCTTTAATTCAGCATGAATTTTAGGAGCTCCATATCTACATTTAGAAGCTTGATATATTTTTTGAATATCTGCTAATAACTCTTTATTTGCTGATTCTCTACTGCTTATTTTCCTTGTAGTCCACTTATAGTAGCCACTAGCAGAAAACCCTACATAACTCCTGCACTTTATAGTGTTTACTATGCTCTTTTATGAAAAAATATTTTACTCTTTTTGACTGGCCAGGGCTTTTTTTAAAATGTCTCTTTCTCTTGTTACTTTTGCTAACTCTTTCTGTAAATCAAATCTCTCTTTGTCATAAGGTGCTACATCTGGAAATGCATTTGCCGCTGACTTTTTTTCGTTATATTTCTTCATCCATTTTCCTAATACACTATCCCTTATTCCTAGATCTCTTGCTACTTTTGCAACTGGTTGACCTACCTTTCTTTGTTCATTTGCCAGCTTAACAGCTTCCAATTTGAATTCTGCCGTATATTCTCTTACCATTTCTAATCCTCCAAAATTTTATTTTACCCGAAAAAACTCCTTTCTTTCTCTCCACTTTTTCTGGGTAAGGTCACTATTTGTTAAGTAATTTACACTTCAGAGTTTATCTGCTTTAAAGTTTACTCTATTCTGTTTCAGCATTTGTCATAAATCCTTAATTATTTCTGACTTTTTAGTTCAGTTTTTAACCATTCTTTCCTTAACTTAATGGCAGTGACAATAAGCCTATCTATCATTCTGATGTGATTTCAGTTTTGTTTACGTGCAAACTCTCTAATCCCACCTTGTAGTTAGGATAAATTAGAGAGACATTAAGATCTTTTTTAATTTTAACATTACTTACTCTCTTTGATCCTAAATAAAAACTCTGTGCATAATCTGGTAACTCAATTGGTTCTGGAGGGCTAACATTGAGAAGTTTGGTTGCATATATTACCACTTCAGATTGTGTAGTGGGTAAATCGTCTGCACAATTGTATATTTCACCAGGTTTTATGTTTTGCATGGAAGAAAATAAAATATTTGATATATCTTCAACGTGAATACGAGAAAAAAAATGCCCTTCTTTTTTCACATTTCTTGCTTTGCCAAGCTGCAAGTCAATTAACACGTTCCTACTAGGGCCGTATATTCCAGCTAAACGAAAAATATGTACAGGCAATCTGCTATTCAGCCACTTCCTTTCAGATTTAAGACGCTTTTCTCCTCTGATTTCTATAGGTTTTGTTTCAGATTCCTCATTCACCCAATTACCAGAGTGATCACCATAGACGCTAGTTGCAGACAAATAACCAAGCCATTTTACATTTTGCAGGCAATCACCGTATCTCTCCACAACATCATCGCCATCTGGAGGAATAGAAATTAAAACGTGCGTTGCGCTTTTAAGCAGATCTTGACTAACTTTCTCATAATTAAAGAGGATTACATCTTGTATATTTTTACTTCTTGATGTGCCACTAACTTTCCAACCTAAGTTCAGTAGTTTTTTCGATAAAAATTTAGCTACATATCCATAACCAAAGCAAAACAAGTGCATGAAAATTAATTTTTAAAATTCTTCTTGATAAATTCTACTCCTAATTTTATTCCCTCTTCATTAATAATATGCCCTAATGCATGAATTGGGTGTCCTTCAACATTTACTCCATTTTCTTTCAGAGCTTTAACCGCTAAGTCGAGGGACGAAAAAGGTACCACGTCGTCAGCATCACCATGGATAACACATATGTTAGGTTTTGACTTGATCTCTGGTGCAGTTTTTGAAGGTGAAAGAAATCTACCAGAGTATGCAACAACTGATGCACAGGATTGAGAGCGGGTGAGAGCTGTATGTATTGCAAGCATTGCTCCTTGAGAAAATCCAACTAAAGAAAGTTGCGTATCTTTTAAATTAAGCTCCTTTAATTTTGTATCAATGAAATGATTTACAATTGATGTAGCATTTTTTACTCCATTATATAGCGCTTCCTCACTACGATCTTCCAAGCTGAACCACTGATAACCATCACCTATTTCTCTTTCAAACGGAGCATTGGGTACTGCAAAATATGAACCCAGTAAAAACTTGCTCATAACTTTAGCAAGGTGAATGAAATTATCGCCACTTGAGCCCCAACCATGTAAAAAAATAATCAAATTTTTCTTATTTCCGCCTGCACAAATTTCTGGGCCTTTAAGTTCAATCATTTCTTTTCCTTTTGCGTTTATATTTTTATTTAACACTAATTTTCAAATTTGTAAAACCAATGTGCAATTACGTTCCCGATACTACAGATAAAGTAACTTAGGTTCATCGACGATTTGAAAAACCGTCATTCCGCTACTCGTTAGCGGCTGAGATACCGCGAATGAATCGCGGTATGACGTAGGGAAAACCTTAGCTATAAACCTCAGAAATAAGAAAACAAACTAGAAAAAATACCTCACTATAACTGCAGCCTTAAGCAACGTACCTTATTTATTTACGAAAACTGGTATAAATGCTATGCAAGTAGCTACACTACTTGCATGGCATCAATAATTGACCTCGACTTACCGTCCAACTAGAAAGTTGTATATAGAATGACAGAAATCCAGATGTTATTTATTTACTTTCGATCTTTTCTATCAATTTTTTAACTAAGCCTCTTAGCTTTTTACTGGATTCATCAAGCTCTTGAATCTGCGAGCTATGCTCTTTCATTAGTTCCTTATAGTTACCTCTTATGTAGTCAATCATTTCCTTCATCTGAGCAATCATCTTGTTAACATCCATACTGCCCAAATCAGGTATCATGCCAGGCATAGCCCCTTCTAACATACCGCCAGCCATAAGCTGCTGAGACATTTGCATAAATGGTTTTAAAGTCTGATTAAGCAATTCAGGATCCTTGGCTAATTTTTCTATTTGCTCTTTGCAAGTATCCATATACTGCTTCATAAATTCATCTTCTTGCCCTTTGTCTATCATAATTATAATCTACCTAAAAATACGTGTTCTTTATTATATATTATTTTAAAATTAAAAACAATACAAAATACCTGTCACAATTGCATTAATACTTTTTAAATAATAAAAAATGCTCCTTTGCTTATAAAGGGTCACATACCTTCTTTAACCATTCCTTATCTTTTACGCTATTTTCTAAGTTTTTATAGACAAATTGATGGTAGCCATTTATCCATTCAATTTCATCCTTAGTAAGCATTTGCACATTTATTAGTCTTCTATCATATGGAATAGAGGTCAGTTGTTTAAAGTTTAAGAAGCCATTCTCTTGCCTGTCAACATATATCAGATTTTCAATTCTTATTCCATACTCTCCCGGAATGTAATAGCCAGGTTCGTTGGAAAGTATCATCCCTGGCGTGAGTTTCACTTTATTACTTTTTGATATTGCTTGTGGTCCTTCGTGTACTGATAGGTAACTTCCTACTCCATGCCCTGTACCATGCATATAGTCCATTCCAAATTTCCATAAATGCGTACGTGCCAATATATCCAATTCTCCACCAGTAGTGCCGGGGGGAAAGATGACACTTGCTATAGCAATGTGAGCTTTCAACACTATTGTATAGTGGATTATTTGCTCATTGGTCGGATTACCAACTACTACAGTTCTTGTCACATCAGTTGTGCCACTAAGGTATTGGCCACCAGAGTCAATCAAATATAGTCCATTTTTCTGAATTACCTTATTCGTCTTACTGCTTGCACGATAGTGAATTATTGCACCATTTTCATTAAATGCGGAAATTGTTGGAAAGCTCAATTGTTTAAACAAATTCTGCTCTTTTCTGTATTCTAAAATCTTTTCTTCAGCTTCAAGTTCTGTACCAACATTATTTTCAAGCCAAGATAGAAAATTTGTAACTGCCACTCCATCTCTGATATGCGCATTTATAGCCCCAGCTATTTCAGTTTGGTTTTTTGCTGCTTTATAAATTAGACAAGGATCTTCTCTCTCAGCTACCTGTTTATCTTTTATTACAGCCATGATACTCATTGGAGTTGTGCTTGGATCCATGACTATTGAATTTAGCTTGTGCAGCGAATTTTCTAGCTCACTAATATCAAAAATATTTATATGATTGCCTAAATTTGCTTCTATAGTTGAATGTTCTTTATCTTGAATAAACAAATTAACATTACCGCTTTTATACAATATAGCACGGCCCAATATACATGGAGTATATTTAGCATTTTCATTTCTTAAATTTAATAACCATGAAATTGAATTTGGATCAGTTAAAAGCACTGCTTCAGCTTCTTTATCTATGCTTTTGGCAACTTTTTCACATTTGTCCTTACTACTTTCACCAGCATGTTCAATAGAATGTAAAACCACTGCTTGTTTTCGATAGTCACTTTTTTTTCCAGCTAAACAGGGTATTAATTTACAGATATTCTCATACTTTCTTATATCTTCTATGGTAAAATATTGCAAATAATAACCTAGTGAGGCAGTCGATGTTAAGTTTGCTTTTATCCATTCGCGTGGATCCTCTTCTTGTATATTATATACTTGAAAATTGCCCTGATCGAGCTGATTGTGAGCTTGTGTGATATAGCGTCCATCCGTAAAAAATGGGCACTTGTTGTTTTTTGTAACAATGAGCAGCCCATTTGTTCCTGTGAAGCCACACAGCTTTGTTAGCTCCTCTGAATACTCATTTAAATATTCATCTTTGGTGTGCAACATAAACGCCTCAGCATTTATTGCACGCATAAAAGAACGAAATTCTTCGATTTTTGACATAGAACACCTCACACAAAATTAGCAGCCACTTTCGTTTTCCTGTTTCTCAAATACACTAATATGCTCACTATCGCTGCAGGAGTGATGCCTTGTATTTGCTTTGCAATGCCAATCGTCGCTGGTTTTATCGTCTGCAACTTTTCTATTACTTCACTTGACAGGCCTTTAACTTGTGAATAGTTAAAATCAATTGGAATTTGAGTGTTAATTTCCTCTCGTAAAAACTTCATATCCGCTTCTTGTCTTATTAGATAAGGTTTGTATTTTGCTTCAATTTCAACCGCTTCGCATATTTCATTCTTAGTTATGCTACCCATTGCGGTGCCATCCCAGCGCGTGATGCTGCTTAACTCCGGCCATATTTCTTGTAATTTATTCCAGTCGATGTTTGGATAGCTAAGTAAATCTAGTGCCGTTTTTCTTATCCCATCATAAGATATTTTGATACCATAAGACCTAAGCTGCTCAGGAGTAATCGTCAGACTCCCTAACTTCTCTTCAAGCTGCTTAATGGATTCAAGTTTATTCTGTAAAACAGAGTATCTCTCATGCGAAACAAGGGAAATATCATAACCTTTTTGTGTTAATCTTCTATCTGCATTGTCTGACCTGATAGCTAGCCTATATTCTGCACGTGAGGTAAATAATCTATAAGGTTCGATCACCCCTTTGGTGACTAGATCATCTATCATTACGCCGATATATGAGTCTGTGCGATGAAGAACAAAGCTTTCTTTTTTTTCAGATGCAGAGAGTGCTGCATTAATTCCGGCAATAATTCCTTGCCCTGCTGCTTCTTCATATCCAGTAGTGCCATTAATTTGGCCAGCAAAATATAGGCCTTTAATTTTCTTAGTTTCAAGAGTATGGCTTAGTTCTCGTGGATCAATATAGTCATACTCAACTGCATATCCAGGTCTTAGTATTTCTGCATTTTCAAGTCCCTTGATACTCTTTATCATTTCACACTGCACTTCAATAGGCAATGAATTTGAAATTCCGTTCGGGTATATAGTATCATCATTCAGGCCTTCTGGCTCTAGAAATATTTGATGACTACTTTTTTCTGCAAATTTTTTAACTTTAACTTCAATTGATGGGCAGTATCTTGGTGCAACAACGTCATCTAAATATGAAGAAGCTGACCTGTGGAGATTTTCTCTGATTATTTTATGCGTGTTTTCATTAGTATGGGTAATAAAGCATGATACCTGAGGTTGGTTAATTTTTTCTGTTAAGTAAGAAAACGGCACAGGTGGGTTATCACCCACTTGTTCTTGCAATATTGACCAGTTTATAGTGCCACGATCGAGCCTTGGTGGAGTTCCGGTACGCAGTCTACCTAATTTGAAATTATATTTCTTCAACGTATTTGCAAGTTCTACGGCAGACTTATCTCCCATTCTCCCTGAAGGAGTTGCTTGCTCTCCTATATGAATCACACCTTGCAGGAAAGTCCCTGTAGTTAAAACGACTTTGCTTGTCAGTATATGCTCCCCTGAGCTTGTTATTACAGCTTTAATGCACAATTCTCCATTGTTATTACTCTCTATAAGAAAATCGTCAACCGACTCTTCTTTTACCGTCAAATTATTATAATTTAGAATAATTTCCTGTATTGCTTGCTTGTATAATTTTCGGTCTGCCTGTACACGCGGGCCCCATACTGCTGCACCTCTGCTGCTATTTAAAATGACTGAGTGTATACTTGCTTGATCGATTGCTCTTCCCATTATTCCATCAAGAGCGTCAACTTCCCTGACTACAACACCCTTTGCAACTCCTCCGATTGCTGGATTGCAGGACATTTCCCCTATAGTTGAAATTTTATGAGTTATAAGCAGCGTGTTTGCACCAAGGCGAGCTGCAGCAGCAGCAGCTTCGCACCCTGCATGACCACCACCTACTACTACTACATCATATTTATGCATGCCTTCTTGAGTAATTCTTACTCTACTAATATTCTAACTATTAGCGGTTAATGTCAAATTTTACAGTAATTAACTATTTCAATCATCAGTGGCCAATGTATAGCTAACTCACGTCATACCGTCACGGTATCTCTAGATCCCGCTAACAAGCAGCGGGATGACGGTTTTTCAAATTATCGGGTTTTAGTGGGGCGAGCGACCAGGATCGAACTGGCGACATTCAGTACCACAAACTGACGCTCTACCAACTGAGCTACGCCCGCCAAGATATAAAATTTCTAACATAAGAGCGCAAATAGTCAATTGATTATTTAACTCTCTTTTTGCAGAGGGTTTTAAGTTTAGCCAATAAATATTTTCATTGATACTTTTACCATTATAGTTAATCGTATTGACACTAATGAAGTAGTGGTATGTTTAAAAGTATTTTCACATTTAGTTTTTTTACGGCTATTTCAAGGATCTCAGGGTTAATAAGGGATGTATTAATTGCTACGGTTATTGGTGCGAACTCTCTTGCAGACATATTTTTTTCTTCGTTTCGCTTTGCCAATCTATTTCGAGCATTTTTTGCAGAAGGAGCGTTCACTACCTCATTCATACCGTTATATTCGACAGAATCATATGATAATAAAAAGGCATTTAATTTTGCAAGTAGTGTAATATCCATTACGTTTATTATCTTAGTAATTTTTTGCCTTATTATGCAAACTTTCTCCCCTTATATGATTCAAATTTTTGCTCCTGGATTTGACCAAAGTAAGTTTACCCTTACTGTTACTTTATCAAGAATTATGATGCCCTACATAATCTTTGTTTCAATTGCATCACTTATTGGTGGAATGCTGCAAGTAAAGCAGCATTTTGCTTCAACAGCTATTGCACCAATTGTTTTGAATCTCTGTTTAATCATCAGTTTATTTGTGCCTTACGTAAAAACTCCAGCGCACAACCTTTCTATAGCTGTTCTGATAGGAGGAGTTTTTCAATTGTTGCTGATGCTATTTAGTGCATACAAGTTAAAGGCAGCTTTTTCTTTTAGCCTTGAATTAAGCAATGAAGTAAGGTTGTTTTTTAAGCGTGTGGTACCTGCAATTATCAACAATTGTGTAACTCAAATAAGCTTATGGATTGATACAATCATGGCGAGTTTTATACCAAATGCGGTGTCCTATATATATTATGCCGATAGACTAAATCAACTACCGCAGGGAATAATCGGTACTGCAATTGGTACAGTGCTTCTTCCTTTAATTTCAAAACAGGTGGATAATACTGAAAATATAGTCAAAATACAGAACAAGGCTCTCAACATAGGATTAATGTTAATTATGCCAACAACTGCTGCCTTTATCATTATTCCCGACATAATTTTACTTACGCTTTTTTCTTACGGCCGGTTTGATCATTATGCAGTGCAGCAAACTGTTCCCACTTTAATAGCATTTTCTCTTTCTTTACCTGCATTTATTATAAATAAAGTATTGCTACCTACATTTTTTGCTAAAGGCAATCTGAAAATACCAACCATATTTTCGCTAATGTGTCTTGGAATTAATGTAGTGCTAAACCTTTTGTTAATGAACGAGTATCAGCATACGGGGATTGCTATTGCTACTTCCGTTTCCACTTGGATAAACTCTATTCTATTAATTAGTTATTTAACAATAAATAAAATGTATAAGGTTAGCCAAGCGTTATTGTTAAATGTCATGAAAATTTTTGTAGCAACGGCAGTCATGTCAATAGCCCTTTATATTTTTAATTCTTTGTTGGCAGGATTATTTTTTGATAAAATGTTGGCTCGTATTGTTTATTTAACGACTTTAATAGCTTTGAGTGTTATTGTTTATTTTGGTATTCTCTATTTAATATTTAAGGGAAACTTTAAGCATGTGTAAATTATGAGACTTTCTTTATATGCTATATTATCAATCTCACTGCTATTAATTCTCATGCATGTTGCTGCAACTTTTAAGGATTGGAGTGGCTACAGGAAATATATCATAAAAGAGTTAGAGAAGACGTATGATGCTAAAGTGCATATTGGGAGAAAAATTAAAGTTTCGTTGATTACCCCAAAGCTCACTATTTATAATGTATACGTACAATACAACGAAAATAAAGAGCAAAAGTTGTCAGATTTAATTAGTGTAAGAAAAATTGAAATAAGGCCATCGTTCCTATCGTTGTTTTTATTTTCGTTGCAACCAAAGTCAATCACATTGTTTGGCATGAAAAGCAACAAAGAAAATTTACTTAATATTATAAATACAAACGCCAGTGGTAACACAGTCGATATAGTAATAAAAGACAGCCAAGTAAGTTTCAAGAATGATTTCGCTGATATTGTTAACATAAAGGAAGTTGCTGTAAAAAAAAATAAGCAGTTTTTTGGTAAAGTAAAGGTAGGTGATAATAATTACGATTTTTCAGGAAAGGTTAATATCACAAAAAGGAATGTACACATTAGTGTTGAATCAAATTTTGTAAATTTGCTATTTACAGGTAATAGAAATCAAGAAGAACTCCAGGGTAATTTAACATTAACAATTAATAACAGTTCCGGTTCTGTGAGTGATTTAGCAAAAATCATTAATCTTAGCTTTCTCTCTTGTGTTATTCCTAGCGAAAATATCAAGATATCATCCAATATAAGTCTTAATGAAAGTGAGTTTACGGCAACTGACTTAAAAATTGATTCCAAAAGCATGCAAGCCAGCGGTACAATACAAAATGATAGAAAAGGCAATCACACTAATTTCAATATTAGCTTCAGTAAAGTTGATTTAGATTCCATACAAAATGATTCACAAAGAACAATGAATATGAAGGATCTTCTGGAATGTTTTAGAGCAGTTGTGCCAAAGAACTTGAGCTTAAATTTTAATATGGAAGCTTCTAACATTCAATATCAAAACAAAATATTGGACAATTTCCGTGCTGTACTAAAATCCACTGATGGCAAAGTAAAAGTTAATACGCTTCTTAAATTTCCTGGAATCAATAATATATCTTACTTATCAGGAGAGATCTCAAACAATAATGTCCTATCTGAATTCAACGGTGATTTATTAGTCGAAGGAAATGATTTTGAGTCATTCATTTCATGTTTTTTCCCTTCTATAAAGATGAAAGAAAACCAGAAAAATCAATTTACACTAAGTTCTAAACTGCACCTTGCACCAAGAATATTATCTATCTCAGACATTAGACTGCTAAATAATAAGGAATCCTTGCAAGGGTCAATTAGAGTAAGCCATACAAAAAAACACAATGTGGTCAATGGTGAATTTAGCATGCATAATCTTGATGCAGATAAATATGATCATTCATTATTTAGCAGTTTACCTAAAATGCAATGGCTGAAAAATTTTCAGTATGATGCAAATATAAAGGCCCGTGTTAATAACCTTACATTGAATGATACGAAAATTAAAAATTTGGATTTTTTGCTGAAAATGGAAAAAGGTAAGCTAGTTGCAGATAAAATAAAACTATCTGGAGAAGATTTCGATATTACCGGTAATGCAAAAATATTAGCAGATCAAAAATACGCCAAACCTTTATTAGATGTTAACCTTACGGGCAGTAAATTTAATGGAAATATCTTTAAATTACCGAATTTAGTAGAGACGAAAAGAAATTCAAGAAATGAGATAGATCAAATTCAATGGTCAACAAAGCAGCTTGATTTTTTGGATGATAAAGAAGGCTTTGATGCAAATGTGCAAATCAATACTGCAGAATTTAAAACCGAGCAGAATGTTTTAAAAGATTTTAATTTGGATGCGGTAATGAGAAACAACACTATCACTATCAGGCAGGCAAGTTACGTATTAGAACACGGGCAAGTGTTTTTTCAGGGTTATTTAAGATCAGACTCAATAAATACAAGGTTTTCTATTGTAAATTTGGACACTAAAAAGATTGGTAAGGTTATAGGAATTGACAATGTAAATGGTCAGGTAAGCTTAAATGGTGAAATCAAAACTCAAGGAAAAAGTTTTCATGATTGGGCTAGTAACTTATCAGGAGATGTAAACTTACAAGCGCAAGGAATAGAAGTTACTAATGTAGATTTCAATTCATTTATCACTAATTTGTTAAGCAGTAAGAATAAATCTGAAATTTCCACACTTGCTTATGTTGATATATATAACGGTAAAACATCTTTTGAAAATATTAGCGGAAAAGCAAGTATTAAGAGTGGTATATGTTCAACTAGTTTACAATTCGGGATTGATCAAGCATCAGGGTCAATCTCTTCTAATTTAACCTTATCTAACTTCGCTTTAGCTTCTATATTCAGGTTCTTTTTCATACCACCAAATTATAGTAATCCAATCTATATCGATATGCATTTGGATGGCCCTATTTGGCGTCCTAAGATGAGTTTTGATGTAGACCAAATCTTCACCGCTCTGGTTGGCAAGAAAAATAGTTGATTTACTTAGGCGTACGGTTTAGGAGACAATGAACTCATCTGAACGGGTACAAACTTAACCTAACTCATCACCACCTGGCAGTGGTGGCAAGCCAAATGCTTCTCTCTTTTCGTTGAGCGTCATGAAGCTTGCGTTTTCTACGTATTTCCACAACTTTTGTCTCTTTTCCATGAGAATCTCTATTGCATCTTTGTCGTACGACAAGCACAGATCTTCACCAAATTTTGGTGTTAGCCAAGAATTCAGGTGACAGATAATACTTTCTAGCGTTGGTAAAACCGTCTGTTCCCAAAGGGACAAGCGTGCTTCGACTAAATTGCTATAAGTGTTATCACCTGGTATGCCAAGCAACTGCGGCGGAACGCCAAAAGCCAGGGCAATATCACGAGCTGAACTGTGTTTGGACTCAATAAAATCCATATCCCTTGGTGATAAGCTCATTTCTTTCCACTCCAAGCCTCCTTCAAGCAATATCGGCCTCCCAGCATTGACAGGACCTGAATAATGATCATTTATCTGTGCTTTTAAGCGTTGGTACTGCTCTTGACTTAAACTTCCACCACTTCCATCTTTTGCTGATTTTACAACTATTGCACCACTTGGTCTTGCTCCGTTTTGCAACATCGCTTGATTCCAAGCACCAGCCTGATTATGCTGATCTATACTATATGCAGCCGCCTCAATTGGTGATAACCCATACCAATCATTCAAAGGGTTAAAGGTCTTTAGGTGCAACACTGCTGAACGTCCGGTTAGTTTATCAACTTTAAAGTCATAACTGTTGTTATTTATGGCATAACGATAGTTATAAGGAACGTTATTTCTCCCTGGAACAATTTCAACCCTATCGGGGCGCAGAAGATAAAGCTCTGTTGGTGGTTTTCTATTGTTCTGCGACTCAACCATCAATATATAAGAATTGCCGTTAACTAACCGATAAGTTACAATCCCCTCAATAAATTCCGATTTTGATGTCATTGGATTAGGAGAATAAAGTAATTTCAGTAATGGATGGGCTTTTAGTTGCGATTTTCCCTGTTCAGTAAGCTGGCAGAGAGTAAGAGGTACCGAAGATGCAGCACTTGCAATCATATTGATTGCTCGAAAGGCAATAACATTTTTTATGTAACCTTCCTCAGCAAAACTTACATAATCACGCTTACTCCAACTTGGCTCCATCATTAGTTGCAAAGCAGAATATTTAGTAAATACTGCGCTTTTTTTTCTTTGAAAGATGTTGAAATTCATATGTGCCTCCTAAAAAATTGAATTTGTGGTAGAATTATATCAATTGGTGTCACAGGAAGGATATACTAACGTACGAACATTATGTTTGAGAGCAATCTCTACACAGTAGTTAAATGGCAGGCACAATAAGGGGTAGCAAAAAGAATGAGCTTTTTTTTTGAGCTGAGCGAAGCCACCTAAGGTAGAAAATGAATCAGGAAGGAGTAAAAATATATTTAATATTTATATGATGTACTTACTTATAAATATCTTTTCTGTGTCCTATCTCTGTGATAACCACTTCATATTTTATAATATTTACGGAATAGATAACGCGATAATCACCTACCCTTAATCTTCTTTGTCCTTTAAATCTGTAATATAATGGCTCACCAAGGTTAATGGGATCAACTGTAAGGCGCTTATTTATCGCATTTATGATCCTTAATCTTATTGTTTTTGGAAGAGCTGGAAGGTCTTTCTCAAGAACGCTTTCTATGAAGATAATATTGTATTCCAGTCTACATCCTCACTTCTAATTTTCTTCACACCTGAAACATTACGTCTAGCAGCACGCTCAATTAGTATTTTATCTTCCTCATTTTCAATTGCTTCTTGTATTAGCTTCTCTGCTAGTTCTTTAATGGACTTATTTCTTATTTTAGCCAGTCCAGCAAGACACTCTGAAATTTCGTTGTTGAAAGTTATGCTAAATTTTGAGTTTGCCATATATTTTACCTAAAATCTACTAATAATTATACAACATTTTTCTGAATTTTTCAATAAAAAAAGTTGCCTATACGTAAAGAGGACCTGTGTTGACAAATAATTAAACATTTGTCATGTACTATGTTTGTTAAGGAGAAATAGCACAGAAGTTAGTATTAAGTATATTAGGAATAAGAAAGGCTGCGCCCAGTGTCACACACTGGAATAACAGGAAAAAACGAACTGCTATACTAAAAAAAAAGAAATAGAATATGACAGAATGGCTAATATCTAATCAGCTTATTGATTATAACTGTGCTGTAAAATCCATGGAAGAGAAAATTCAACAAATTCACAATAATTCAGCAGACGAATTGGTATGGCTACTCCAGCACCCTCCACTTTATACTGCAGGAATCAGTGCAACAGCTGATGATATTGTTGAAAAACTATTTCCCATATATAAAACAGGAAGGGGTGGTAAACACACATATCATGGTCCAGGACAGCGCATTATATATTTAATGTTAAACCTTAAAAAAAGAAACAAATGCGATATAAAGCTATATATTAGAGATCTAAGTAAGTGGATCATAAATGTTTTAAAGCAATTTAATATACTTGGAGAGTTTAGAGAAGATAGAATAGGTATTTGGGTAAACCATAACGGAGTAGAAAAAAAAATTGCAGCTTTTGGTATCCGTTTAAGAAAATGGGTAACTTATCATGGCATAGCGCTTAACGTCTTTCCAGACCTCTCTCATTATAAGGGTATTATTCCTTGTGGACTGCAAGATTATGGCGTCACGTCAATGGAAGAACTAGGAGTGAAAGTTCCACTCTCTGAATTGGATGATATACTAAAAAAAGAGTTTTATAAGATATTTTAATGATTGTTTACCTTTTATATTTCATTCTCACTTTATGTGCTAACACAGGTATTCATGCAATCGACCAAGTTGATATTATTGCTCCTTCTTCGAAGGGAAAAGAATCAGATCTGACTACTATAAAAGAATATGTAGAAGCTTTGGATTTTAATCCCCATATTTCGGAGAAAATATATAGTAATGATAATCCATTTTATTCCAACTCTGATGAATTCAGAGCAAATGATTTGATTAGTGCACTAACTAATGACAGTAAAATAATTTGGTGTATCAGAGGAGGAGAAGGGGCTTCTCGGTTAATTCCCTATCTAGAAAAGTTACCCAATGATAAAAAAGAAAGGATTGCTCAAAACAAAAAAATCCTCATAGGCTATAGCGATATAACTGCCTTGCACACCTATCTACAAGCTAAATATAATTGGCAAACTCTTCACGGCACCATGTTGGAAATGATAGTAAATAACTCCATTTCTGAAAGCTCTGTTAAAAAATTGAAAGAGTTAATTCTTAACAAGCAGGATTCTATCAGATTTGATAAGCTAAAGATGATAAATAATGGCATTAGACTAAAAGATGGCAGATTAAAGTCTAAAATCATCGGTGGTAATATGACTTTAGTTGAAAACAGTATAGGAACTGTTTGGCAAATAAATGCGAAAGGTAAAATTCTATTTTTAGAGGACATAAGAGTCTACCCATACGCAATAGAGCGCAGTTTAGATCACCTAAAACAAGCTCACATCTTTGATGGAGTACATGCAGTAATCTTTGGGGATTTCGTTAACTGCTATAACGATAACCTTGTTGAAGTTGTAAAAGAAAGGTTTGCAAAAAGTGTTAACTTTCCTGTATTTACAATGAAAGGGGTAGGCCATGGACATACAAATGATCCTTTACCTTTTAACACTCACGCTATTATTAGCGTTCAAGACGAAAAAGAAGGTTTGTTTTTTATGGACGTGCAGAATTTAGCTAATCTTATAGCTAACGCGAGCTCTACGTCATGCCGCCGCAGTATCTCTTAGCCGCTAACACGTACTTAACCGTCATACCGCGATTCATTCGCGGTATCTCATCCGCTAACAAGAGATCCCGCTAACACGTAGCGGGATGACGGTTGTTAGGGTGTCATGCAAGTAGCTGACTACTTGGATCTGGTAGGCTTAAATCACAATGCCCGTAAAGCTGCGACCCTAGAGCTACTATCTCTCACCCACTGCAAATATTGCACGGTACTATCCACTTGATCATCGTGTCGAGTTTCAGGAAACATTAAAATCTCATACTCAAAATCGTTCAGCCATACTGCTTGGTGCGGCAGAAAAACCTTGCCAGACTCTATAATCGGAACAATTTGATAAAATCGAGTGAGTTTGTCATCATGTGGTACTATTTCGATAATTGGTAAATCACTGTTTGTCTTTAGCTCTTGCACCAATTGCTGACCACTTGTTTTTGCTTCGATTAAAATTGCGTGCGGTGTCCATCTTGCAGCTAGTGACAGAACTTGCTCTTTAAGCTTTGGATACTCAAGCTTTGCGCGATATACATCGAGTAAATAGAATTTATTGCCCACTTTTGTCCAGGTGGTGCAGACGCTAAAGTTGCTCATGCTGCTTGTTGAAACTGCAGTGTCCCAGCTCTGAGTAACATATGAGAGACTATCAGAAAAATTTCTATAGCGCTTCAGCCACTCTCGTTTAATTATACCACTTGAAAGTGGCAGAGGGTTTTGTTGATATTGTGCAGCAAAAGCGTAACTTCCAAGTTCAACCTTTATCATCTCAACTTCTTCTTTTCCTCCATCGAGGGGATATAGCAACTGACCTTCTTCTCTTGAGTATAATATTACGGGTGGTATCATTCTAGCACTTGATGCTGTAATCCAGCTTTTGTACTCATTTGTAGTTACTCGGGTGACAGGAACAAGAAAAGGAGGCGCTGGCTTTTTGATTGAATAGATAATCTCCTTATTTTCAGATATCATCGGTAAACAAGTATGGTTCCATATGTTTTTCGGTTTGGAGAGAAGGTGTCCGGTCAAATCTTCCTGATGTAGCCTATGCATCACAAGAACAATTACTCCTTTTTTTCTGTCGTTGAGCCTGGTTACTAGAGTCTGGTCAAACCAATTTGTAGCACGCTTTCTAAACGTTTCACTCAAAGCTTGGGCGGGACTCAGTGGATCATCCACGATGATGAAATCACCACCTTCACCTGTTAACGTCCCTCCAACGGACGTTGCGATTCTGTATCCTCTCTGCACTGTTTGAAATTTGTATTTGGTATTCTGATCTTTGGATAGTTCTACCTCTGGAAACAGCTCTCTATATCAACTAGACTGCATTATGCATCTTGTATCGAGCGAGTGCTTTTCGCTAAGCAGCCGAGAGTAGCTTGCAACTATTATTCTTGCAGTTGGCTGATTTCCCAGTATCCATGCGGGCCACGCAACACTAGCGCACAGGGACTTCATTGAACGCGGAGGCATATTGAATATTATTCGCCTCATTTTGCCAACATTTGCCGCTTCAAGTCTGTCTGCTATGACTTTTATATACTGATAATCATTATACTCACACCCCGGCACCACCGTTTGAAAGCACAGTTCAATGAATTTTAGAAAGTTCATGATATAATGTTGAAACCAACGCGTGACGCTGGGATGACAAAAAAAGGAGCACTGAAGGCTATAGGTGAGACGTCGCGGTATCTCTAGATCCCGCTAACAAGCAGCGGGATGACGAATTACTTAACCATCATCTACACCGTCATACCGCGATTCATTCGCGGTATCTCAAAGCATAGATCCCGCTAACAAGCAGCAGGATGACGAATTACTATGCCGCCGCGAACCGTCATACTGCTGCGGTATCTCAGCCGCTAATAAGTAGCGGGATGACGGTTGTTGTTTAGCTATAAATATTAAGAAATTTACCAAATAAAAAAAAGGCAAAAGAAGCCCCGTGGTTGGCTAATTACTTACATTATACTTTCAAGTATGGCGTTTTTTTATTCTAAACGTTTAATAACCGCGATTCAGTTGCTTTTAAGCCGCAACTAATCTAAATTATAAACATTAAGAAATTTACTAAACAGAAAAAAAGGCAAAAGAAACCCTAGGGTAGCTAGTTATTCACTATCCATTTTTTAAATCGGCGTTTTTTGATGTTTTAAATGCTTTATAAGCGCATTTCAGCTTATATTAGGTAAAAACCTAGAAATTTTATAAAGACATAAGATGCACATAGTGCAAAAAATTAAACATGGGACGCCAGATACGTGAGTTTTTTTGTCATTTAATCTGTACAGAGAAGATAAATAAATAGCTTCAGTTTCATGATAAGGGGACTGGCAAGGCTTGTCAAGCAAGTTTTTTGCAATATCAGGGGATAATTTCGACCATAAATCCCTATCAATAAATTTTAACAAAAATACTTCAGTGCATTTTCAAATATAAGCATTCCATCACCATATTTTGGCATAGCCACTCCTAAACGTTTACATTTTTCTTTTTCAAGAGGCCAATTATCTTGCTGAGTAAAAAATATTCCCCTTTCTGGATGGGGCATTAAAGCCAATACTCTCCCACTTTTATCTGATAAAGCTGCCAGATCGTATGTAGATCCGTTTGGATTGTGAGGAAATTGTAGGTTAGCGTAGTTGCCATTTTCATCAATGTAACGTAATGCGGCGGAATTGCTCTCAATCAATTGGTTCAAAGTATCTTGATCCATAAAAAATTTGCCTTCCCCATGAGCAATAGGGAGATATAGTTCACTCAGGCCCCGTAGCCAAACAGAATTACTCTTTGAATTAACTCTCACTCTAATCCAACGGCATTGATAATTGCCTATATCATTATGGATTAAAGCTAGATTAGAGAACTCTGGAATTAATTTTACTAATATCTGACAACCATTACATATTCCTATAATCAGCTTGTCCTGAGATAAAAACTCTTGAAACTCATCCAACAAGTTGTTTTTAATGCGTAAAGCAAATGCATTACCAGCACCAGTGTCATCACCATAGGAAAAACCCCCTGGAATTGCAAGTATATTGCTTAATTTCAGTTCACCTGGATTATCTATGATATCGTTAATGTGAACGATTTTTACTTCAATATTACCAATACCAAGTTTTCTGCTACATTCCATAAATGCAAATGCAGTTTCTTTTTCGCAATTTAAGCCATAACCAGATAGGACTGTGATTTTCATGAATTGCTAAAAATTAAAAAATTCGAATTTCCTTTTTACAAAATTTGCTACTAAATTTAACGCAAATAACACCAATAATAAAGCTATAATTGCGATAGCAGCAAGTTCAACAAATGCAATTTCAGGATTGCTTGACCATATGTATATTTGCACAGGTAGAACAGTTGCCGGATCGAAAAAGGACGTAGGTGTATCAGCAATAAATGCCACCATACCCATCATAAGTAAAGGAGAAGATTCACCTAAAATCCTTGCAATTGCAAGCACAGTACCATGTATTATTCTTGGTAACGCAATCGGTAAAGAGTGATCTAATATCACCTTGATGTGAGGTGCACCGAGCGCAAACGCTGCATCTTTTATCGTAATAGGAACATTCGCAAAGGCATTTTTTGTTGCAATTATAATATTAGGTAACATCATAAATGAAAGAGTCATTCCACCAACAAGTGGTGAAGAGCGTGGTAGCCCAAATATGCCAAGATAGAGAGTTAAGCCCACTACACCAAATATTATTGAAGGCACTGCAGCAAGATTATTTATGCTAATTTCTACAATATTAGTCATTAGCCTATTTTTAGGCATAAATTCGTAAAGACAGATGCCCGACATAATTCCTATTGGTAATGCTAATGCTAGGCACACTATAATTGTCATTAATGAACCGATAAACGCTCCTAAAATCCCTGCATTCTCAGGTTCACGAGAGTCAGATTTAAGGAATAAAGACTTATTAAAAAATTTTTTCACTCTCCTCTTTTCTTTTAGCCAATCAAGTAATTTAGCATAACGATCATTCAAATATTTATCTTTATTTATTGAATTAATTATACTTGACGCGGTAAACCAGATCTCATATTCACCACTATCTTTTACTTTCTTACGAAAAAATTTCTCTAGTTCTTTGTAAGAATTACGACTTAAAATTTCGTCACCGTCTTTAAAATCAGTTCCTCCAAACACCTTACGTAAAGAATTGTTGAGTAAGCCAATGGACTTATACCGCAAATCACTAGGATTACTCGCCAAAGTAAGATCAGCATTTATTTCAACTGGCAATAAAATTTTCGTTACTGTTAAGGCACTGTAAGAGTTAACTAATATACTCAACAATATACACACAGGACAGCCAAGTGAGATAACTAGTGCCGTGAAAGAACAAAAGCGTAGCGCTCTGTTCTTTTTATTTTTCCTTTTTATACGAGCATGTACACGCCTTGACTGAAGTAATTTAAGGAATTTTTTCTTTATACTCATTTATTTTTCCTGGATCCCATCGTCAAGCCCACAGCTGTACAAACGTCCAGTTTAATAACCGTTGATGTCATTCCCTATTGTATCTACTTAGATTTCTTTTTAACATAAGTAGTACGTTCTTTGATCCTTGCAGCTTTTCCAAATAGTTTGCACAGATAATACAGTTTTGCTCTACGAACCTTTCCTTTTCTTGTCACTTGCACTGAAACCAGTGCAGGAGAATAAACAAAAAACTGAGACACTATACTTTCTCCATGGCTAACTTTTCTGACTGCAAAAGAAGAATGTAACCCGCGGTTCCTTTTTGATATACATACACCTTCAAATATCTGTATACGTTCACTTGTACCGTCAACTACTTTAAAAGTGACCTTCAAATCATCGCCAGGACGAAATTCTGGTATTTCTTTAGCTAACACTTGCATTTGCTGTTCGTTAAATTTTTTAAGTAAATTTGTCATTTATCTCTCCACTCAATAATTCAGGCCTACGCTTTTTTGTTATAACATGAGACTGCTTCTGCCTCCAATCACTTATTTTTTTGTGATTGCCAGATAACAAAACCTCAGGTACTTTATATCCCTTCCACTGCTCAGGTCTAGTATATTGAGGATATTCAAGTACACCACCACCATAATTAAAACTTTCTTCAGTAATACTATCGGTATTATTTACTACACCTGGAAGAAGTCTAATGCATGCATCAAGAACCACCATTGCAGCTGGCTCACCTCCTGAAAGTATATAATCTCCAATACTTAACTCATAAGGAGTATACGCATCAATTATCCTTTGGTCAATACCTTCAAATCGACCACACAATATTGTTATATGAGGAAACTCTAATAATTCTCTGGCAATATTCTGATTAAACTTAGTTCCAGATGGAGTCATGTAAATAAACTTAGTGTTTTTATGAACAGAGAGCATACTATCTACTGCATCACCAACTACATCAGAACGCATAACCATTCCTGCTCCACCTCCATATGGAACATCATCCACAGTTGAATGTTTATCTTTCGCAAAAGAACGAATATTTATTACTTCAAGGTTCCATATTTTTTTTTCTAACGCTTTTCCGGCAAGAGAATAGTTCAAAAACCCCGGGAACATTTCTGGAAATATGGTTAATATTGTAACATTGAATGCCATTAAGGTTTATTTTAAGTTATTTGGGGCTATACTCTAAGAACAGTAAATTGATATAATATATAGTTAAATTAAACATGTCACTGAATAAAACGATATACGAAGGTAAAGCGAAAGCCATTATTGAAACTGAAGATTCATCAACTGTCATACAGCACTTTAAAGATGATGTCACAGCATTCAATAAGGAAAAATATGAAATTATTGAGGGCAAAGGAATAATTAATAATCATGTTAGTGCTTTTATCATGGAAAAGCTCGAAGAAGCAGGAATTAGCACGCATTTTATAAAAACTCTGAATGAAAGAGAACAGCTAGTCAAAAAGCTCAAGATAATACCTCTTGAGGTGGTAGTTAGAAATGTTGCAGCTGGCAGCTTTTGCAAACGTTTTAATATCAAAGAAGGTGAGAGGCTTGCATCTCCTATAATCGAGTTTTTTTACAAAAATGATGACCTAGCCGACCCAATGGTAAATGAAAATCACATACTGTATTTTGATTGGCTATCTAGCAAAGAAATGGATGAAGTAAAAACTACAACTTTAAAGATCAATGAAATCCTAACTGATTTATTCTCAAATGCAGGCATAGATCTAGTTGACCTTAAATTGGAATTTGGCAGATTGATAAATGACAGTACTAAAATCATTTTAGCCGATGAAATCAGCCCTGATAACTGCAGGTTATGGGATAAAAATACTTATAAAAAGCTAGATAAAGACGTCTTTCGTTTGAATTTAGGAGATTTAAAGGAAGCATACCTAGAAGTTGCAAAAAGACTGTCAGTAAAGTTAGGTTAACTAAATACTACTCTATCAAGTGGAGGGTTACATGCCTCATCAAGTTTTCCAATAATTTCAATTTTTTCTCCACGTTTTTGGAAATGATTTTTCACGTTTTGCATATTCTCAGAACTTACGATCAATACCATACCAATACCACAATTAAATGTTTTTAGCATTTCTTTCTTCTCTATTTTACCCTCCTTTGTTAGCCATAAAAATATATCTGGCCATTTCCAGGAATTAATGTCTATGTTTGCAAATAAGTTTTTTGGAAGAATTCGCGGAATATTGTCTACCAAACCACCACCCGTGATGTGCGCAATACCTTTTACTTGTGACATGATAGGCAGCAAAGAATCAACATATATTTTTGTTGGTTCAAGTAGTATTTCACTCCAAGATTTATTATTCCATAGAGATGTATCGTTATAATTTATACCTAAGCTTTTGAAAACATGGCGCACTAAAGAAAACCCATTTGAGTGAATTCCACTTGACTCTAAGCCAACTATATAATCACCTGCTTTCATCATACTACAGTTTGGAAGAATTTGCTTTCGATCAACTACACCAATCACAAACCCTGCAAGGTCATAGTGATTATTACCATACATTCCAGGCATTTCTGCAGTTTCCCCACCAACCAATGCTATTTTAGCTTGCTTGCACCCCTCTGCAATGCCCTTAACCACAGATAATAAAACATCTTTGGTCAAAACGCCTGTTGCAAAGTAATCAAGGAAAAACAAAGGCGTTGCTCCTTGTGCAAGTAAGTCATTTACACACATTGCAACTAAATCTATACCTATAGTATCATGTTTATTCACTTCTTGAGCTATCAACAGTTTCGTACCTACTCCATCAGTTGAGGAAACGAGTACTGGATGGTCATACTTCTTACTTAGTGCAGCAAAATCAAATAACGCAGAAAATGAACCTATTTCGCTGATTACTTCTTCTCTAGTAGTTTCTTGAGCAATAGGCTTGACTTCTTTTATTAACTTATTATATAGTTCAATATCTATTCCTGATCTGGTATAAGTATTCATAATCCTTTTATAAATTTTAAAATTGTTAATACTATATTAATGCCTTGATATAAAAAGTGCAACGAAACTTTCTCTTAATTGACTATTATATACTTACCAATATAGGGTAACTTAAATCATTTATAATTATCCAATGAACGAAAATACCAAAAACATACTGTTAATAACGGAACTGCTATCAGGACGGCTGCTTCATGACTTTGCTAACTCTATGAATGGAATAACGTTTGGCGTAGAAGAGCTTGAAGTAATAGATAAGAATGATGCTGATGCGCAGAAGGAAGCGTTGTTGTTTCTTAAAGAAAGCTCCGATGATTTAATATATAAACATAAAGTTATGAAGCAGGCATATTCTTCTTCAATGGATAATTATAGCTTTGATAAGACCAAATCTAATATCGAAAATTATTTATTAAAAAAAAAGTAAAGCTTACGTGGAAAATAGACGCATACTCTGCAAAAAATAAGGAAGATTTAATTGAAAAGATAAATAAGATAATTTCTAATATGGTGCTAACTATAGCCAGTGCAGTGGCGGAAGTTGAACTAGTATCTGTTTTACTGAGTCAAACAGAAGATAAAATGCTATTAACTATAAAAATTCTAAATGAACACAAACCAATAAGCAAATCATTAGTAGACAAATTAATCAAAAAAAATGACACTAATTTAAATACAAAAGATATTAATATCTATATGACCTCTTTATTATTAGAGTACTATAACACTGAAATGCATTATACTTGCGAAAATAATTTGCTGGAAATAGGTTTAACTATAACTTGAGTTGCATATTTGGTTATTACAACTTTTTCTTCGTGTCAAGGCATTCCCCGACAAGGGGTACCAAATCTAATTTTTGTAATCACTTAAGTCTAGTACTATTTTATTAATGTAGCGCTCATTTGCATCTTTGATGATAAACTTCATACCATTTTTATATTTAATGACTTCATCTACAGAAGGCACTTTACCAGCAATCGAAAGAATCAAACCACCAAGTGTAACATAGTCTTCTTCAGGGTCACGTAATTCTATTTTTAGATCCTCTTCTATATCTTTTATAAGAGCCCTTGCTGATACTTCAAACTTATTTTGAGACAATTCAGTAATGGTATATTCTGAATTTATTTCGTTTTCACTATCAATGTTTGGTATTAGTTCCTCTATAAGATCAGTCATTGAAATTAAACCATCAGTTCCACCATATTCATCCAATACGATAGCTAAGCATGATTTAGAAGAGTTCATCCTAACAAAAAGATTAGTTGTCTTCATCGAGGGTGGAACAAATATTACGCTTTGTATAATATGTTTCAGATTAAAATTTTTATCCCTATTAAAAATAACATCTTTTACATAAAAAAAGCCTATTACGTTATCAAAGTTATTTTTATAAATTGGTATTTTAGTGTGGCAAGTGTTTTTTATCTTCTTTATTATTTCACGCTCGCTTGACTCAATGTCTACTGCGCATATCTCTGTACGTGGAGTCATTATATCCATTATACCACAATCGCGGAATTTTAATAGACCATTAAATATATTAAGGTCTGGCAGATCTTTCATTAATGCCTCAGTCGCACACTTTTTCAACACAGAAGCTTTTTTGAAAAGGAAGAGAAAAATTCTATATGCTATTTTTTCTACTAAGGTTCTTTTTTTACTCAATTTATTCCCTGTAATGGCAAAAACGTTTTCAGATTAGATTTATCAAGAAAACTGTTATTAAATGTTTAATAAGCATGTGAATAATGTCAAATTAATTTGTGAATTATTTGTTGATATAAAATACCAACAATTGATCAACAACTTTTTCAACAACATATACATAGTTGTGTAACAATGCATGATGGTAAAGTATTTTCCATAAAAGAAAATTACTAACACTCTAAACACCTTACTTATACACATAAATCATAACAGAAAATCAATAATATACGAAAGTTACTCACATATTTATCCACAAGTTGAACAACGCCAATTTTTACTGAATTTTAAGTTAGTAACAAGTTATTGATAGAACTATTATTATTGCTATACTTTAATATACAAAAGAATAAATAGAATAGAT